>CAVUDH010000014.1:0-70414 GCA_963740185.1 uncultured Verrucomicrobiae bacterium | reverse complement strand
GCGTTTCGCGGCGACCGCAGGAGACGTTGATACTTGCAGGGTCTGGCACTCGATGAAGTGGGTTTGGCGGCCATTTTCCGACTTCGGCAACTCGTCCGGTCGGCAGGTCTGCCGCGATCCGTGCCGCTTCCTCCGTGCGAACTTCCGGACGGTAGTAATCCATCGCGACGACGGTATCGGCGACGTCGAAATAGTCACCGCAGCCGCCGAGAACGAGAATGGTGGAGACGCCACGGTCCCGCCACATCTCGCGAACGCGATCGACGAATGGCGTGATTGGCTCTCGGTCCCGCGCGATCAAGGCCTGCATTCGCCGGTCGCGGATCATGAAATTGGTGGCCGCCGAGTCCTCATCGATCAGGAGGAGGCGCGAACCGGCCTCCAACGCTTCGACGGTGGCGGCCGCCTGCGACGTCGATCCCGAGGCATTATCGGTGGAGAAGCGACGCGTATCGCTCGCGTCGGGAAGGTTCGAGATGAACGGAGAAATATCGACCCCGGCCACGCTGCGTCCGGACTCGGCTTCGATGCTCATGGCGTCGGCGCGACAAACGACCCGCTCCCGGCCATCGCCCGGAGCGTGATTGTAGACGCCACGCGCCAAGGCCTCGAGCAGGGTCGATTTCCCGTGGAAGCCGCCGCCCACGATGAGGGTCACCCCCTCCGGGACCCCCATCCCTGCGATCATTCCCGAGTTCGGCGTTGGCATCTCCACTCTCAAGCTCTCCGGGCTACTGAAACGCACCGCCTTGTCGGCCGGGAGCGGATCCTGCACGTGACCCCCGGCCCGCGGCAGGATGGCACCCTCGGCCACGAAGGCCACCAAACCGAGGTCCGCCAGTCCCTCCCGTAGAGATTCCGCGTCCTCGTTGACCTCGGCAGCTCGCCGGACGTCCTCTTCGTTCCAATTGGAATATTCAAAAGCTTCCGCGACCAATCGCGCCAATTGGACGGTCAGCAGGCGCTCGGCGGCCCGCCCCGAAATCCGGCGGCCCTCGGCCGGGAGTCCCACCGTCAATCTGGCTTCCCACCCATCGGTATCGAGTTGCACGGATGTCCGCGACAGCACCTCCTGTCCCACTGGATCGATCTCGATCAACCCGGACTTTCCCGAGCCACCCCGACTTGTCAGGTCGCGACAGATTTTTCCCAATCGCCGCGCGATCAGATTCTCCACCCCGATTCTTCGCGCCACGCCGCGCACGAGGCCCTCCGGGAAACCCGCAGCCTCACGTCGCACGCGCACGGCCACCCGGGACGGCGACGCGAAGGGATCACCCTGAATCCGATCAAACCGGAGTTTCCACGGAAGCCGCTCCGGCTGACCAAAAGAAACCATCTGCCCGCGCAGGTCCTTGTAAGCCGGGTAGGGGCGTCGATCGATCCGCTGCAGGATCGCGATCAGTTCGTCTGAATTCAGCTCGCCCATCCTCGAACCCTACAACTGCATTCGCCTTTCAGCCGCCAGCTGCTCGATCTCACCTGCCTCCCGGAGTCTTCGACGTTCTCGCACGATCACGTACGCGCAGCCGCCGACCACCGAGATCCAGACCAACGTCCACGGGATTCGCCACGGCGTCGGCGGGCGGGTCGCCAGGTCGAACGGGAGCGACGGCTGCGATTCCTCCAGCTCTGCGTTCAGCGAGACAATCGAAAGCGCCACGTGCTCACCCGGGTCCAAATCCGTTAAAAACGCCCGCGCCACCTTCTCACCGATCTCGACCCGGACGTCGGTAAGCAAGCTCCAAACACTGCGGGCAACTCCGTCTTCGCCGAACGTAATTTTCCGCCGGTAGAGCTTGAATGCCCGCACGTCGCGCGACGGGAGATCCCAGACCAGATCGATTTCTTTCTTGGTAAGTCGACTGACTCCGATCTGCTCGACCGGGGGAATCGAGCTGAACTTCTTGATCGAAATCCCCTTCGCCGCAAGCTCCGCTACCCGCTGGTTCCCGCTCGGCAGCACCGAAACGACTTCTCCCGTGAGCGCGATTCGCACCGGCTCCGACCCGCCGCGGAAGATGATCTCCTCCTCGACCGGGCCGGGCAGAGTCCGGACGAACGCGAGTTCATATTCCCGCTGCCCGCCGGGGGGAATCACCTCCTTCGTCGGCTCGGGCGTGACGGTCACGGCTCCCGGGACGACTGCGGCCACCTTCGCCGGCGACCCGCCGACGTTGCGCAGCACGACTTTCCGGAGCACGGTCTCACCGGCTTTCGGCGATCCCAGATCGAGCGTCTCGACCGAATCAGCGACCAATCGGGCCGGGGACGCGTAGACGGTCATCGGCACGACGACCTCGAACGCTTCTCCACGCAATTCGACCTGGGTGTCCAGCGCTCCGAGAAATCCGGCTCGCGTGTGCAGCGCGACCTCGCTCTCAGACTTCGCGTCGACCGTGACCGAGCCCTCCACCACGACCTCGGCCGGTGCGGCAATCGTCAATTCCCGTGGCGCGTCCGTCACGTTGCGGACGGTCAGAATCCCCGACCGCACCTCGCTGACACCATCCGGACGCAACTCGATCCGGGTCGGTGCCGTCTCAATCGGCGTAAATCCACGCCCACTCAGCCCCAGCTCGCGGACCGGATCGTGAGAAAACCTGGCCGCTCCCTCGAAATTGCGGGCCTTCGCCGGCGCGAACATCACCGCGATGCGCACCGCCTCGTCGGGCCCCAGAGAATAGGACCCGTCACCCGTCGGAAACGTCCATGGTTCCGGCGCGATCACCCGGCCAGAGATGAGCCCGCCCCCGGAATTTCCGAGTTCCAAAACCTGCACCGCGCTCCCTCCGATCTCGACGTCAGGAAACTTCAACCTCGCCGGTGCCTCGAAGACCGGCAGCCTCTCGATCACGGAAATCGTCACCTCCGCCGGTGTCGACACACCCGAATTCGGGACCTGCACGGCGTAGCGAAACGAATCCGGACCCGTGCCCCGGTTCGGGTCATGTTTGTAAGTAATCACCCCGTTGGAGCGATCGACGTCCTGGACCGCCGACAGCGTCCCGAGCGAAGGCTTCGAACGGACCAGGAATTTGACTTGCAAGCCCGTTCGGCTCAGGCCGCGCAGCGGAATGTTGACCGATTCTCCCTCGTAGACGGTGACGCTTTGCGCAATTGGCTGGGGAGGCGGCTGCGTTGGCAGACTGATGTCCGCCCGCGCGCTCGAGAGACCGCTCATTGCAGCCAAGAGGCTCGTCCAAAGAAGGAACCATCCGGTCACTCCGACGCCCGTGGCCATCGGTCTCGTTGAGGGTTTGTTTTTCAAGACGGTTCGCGTAGTGTTCACCGCCACAGCCTCACACTCAAGAGCGATGCGATTTTTTACTCCCGATTCGACCCAAGCCCCCATCACCCTTGCCCTGCTCGGTATCTTTCTCGTCATCGCCAGTGTCGATGCCCGCCCGCGGTCGCGGTTTCCAGCCGTCAGCAACCTGGATCCATCCCGTTCCGACCAAGGATCGGACTCCAACCGCAGTGCGCCAGCGCCACGCCGACAGAAGCCCGCCGATGAGCTGATCTCAAAACAAGCTCAACCCAAGGTCGTGCCGCGGGTTCTCGAGCGGGCGAATTCCGGCAATACGCACGTGACCATCTCACTCGGCAAGCAACGGGCCTACCTCATGGTTGGCGACGAGATCGCGATCGACAGTCCGATTTCTTCGGGCAAGAGCGCTGGGATGACGCCGAAGGGCAGCTTCACGATCCTCGAAAAAGACGCCGATCACCGCTCCAACATTTACGGTAGCTTCGTGAACAGCCGGGGCGAGGTCGTCCGCTCCGGTGTCAGCACCCGGATCGACTCCGCGCCCAGCGGCACCACCTACCGCGGCGCGCCGATGCAATGGTTCATGCGAATGACGTGGACGGGCGTCGGCATGCACGTCGGCGAGCTCCCCGGCTACCCCGCCTCCCACGGTTGCATCCGGATGCCGCAAGACATCGCCCCGTTGTTTTACCAACGCGTGAAGCTCGGGACGAGCGTCACCGTGACGGACTGAACGAAGCACGCTCACTGCACTCCACCGAGGGTCTGGACCCAGTGGGTGACGAAGAATCGCTTCTTCGTCGGCAGCAGGGTGTTCCCATGGCCGATGATCGGGCGCAGCGCCGTCATCATCTGCAGCGAGACCACGACGTAGATAATCATCCACACGCCAAGTCCGCCGCTTCCCCCACCCCAGACGCACCGACCGGCATCGCCGAGCAACTTCATTCCGAAGACCACCGCGACCAGCCAGAAAACCAGGTGGAGCGCGCCCATGAACGCAACCGAGTCCGTCGATTGTGAAAATACCCACGCGACCGGTGCAAAGCCGACCAACAAAAGTGCCGTGAGACAGACGGCGGCCGACAGCATCCCCGCGACCGTTTTCGATCCGACCTCCGCCCCGCTGAGACAGAGGAAAATGTATAGACTCGGCAGGCAAATCAACGCAGCCGCCGCGGATCCGACGACGATTTTCGCGGGGGCGATCCAGAGCTGATCGCCTCCAGTGAGACTCCCCGCGACGAGGCCGTAGATCAAAAGCCCCAGAGTCGTCGGGACCAGGAGAGCCAGCATGACCCTGCCGGATCGTCGTCCGCAGAGTTCGAAGAGGATGCGACCCGGGCGTTTGAGCAGAGCTTCGACGACGCTGAGCGGATCGGGCGAGACCTCCATCGATCGGAGTTCGTAGCGGTGATCCCACGGCGACGCCGTGGTGGACGGGTTGGTGGCGGCGGCGGGGTTTTGGTTGGGTTCATTCATGGTGGTTGTGGGTTGTTAGTTACTGATGAGCAGGTGAACCGCGCGGGCGACGGCCTCGAAGAAGTTGCCCCGCAGTGGGTCGTCGCGGAGGAATTGCACCGGCAGATTCGGACTGCCGATGAAGGGACGCAGCACCCACGAAAGCTGGCTGCCGAGGAGAAGGTTGCCGACCAACCATCCCAGGAGAACGATGCGGGCCGCCACGCGGGTGGGGCACACGTCCTTCAGAAGTGCGTAGAGGCAGCGATTTCCAACGAACCCCGCACCCGCGATCACGATCACGTGCGCCAGCAGCGTCACGCTGTGACCCGCAGTCGAGTTCCCATCGACCAACGGTGGAGTGTTCCAGAGCAGGAAAAGCATGATCGGCGCAAACGCCGCCAACACGAGCGCCGCCACGGCAAAGCTCATCAGGATCGCCGTCGTCGTCTGCCGGAATCCCAGCCCGCTGCCAATCACGGAACCGAGCAGACCATTCAACAGCGCGTTCCCGCAGCAGGTCAGGAAAATCAGGAGCGGAAACTTGATCGCGGTGAAGACCGACTGCGTCGCGTCACGCCACAGACCCAGCGTGAAACCGTAAGTTCCACAACCGACGAAGATCACCGCGATACACGCTGCGGTCCAGCGGATGCCAGGCTCACGAATCCAATCGAGCGGCTGGCGGGCGTCGCCGCGCAAGAGGGATTGGAATCGCCGAATCACGCCCGCACCATCGCGGAGTCACGTGAAGACATGATGAAGTTCCTGTGAAAACTGCGCGAGATCCGTGGGGGGGACTCGGGTCTCCTCACGTCGACCTCTACAGAGCGATGCGGGCGTAGAAGCGGAGGTCAAGACGCTCCCGCTTTCTTCCGAGAAAATTGCCCCACTCGTGCCGTTAGGCGTGTTTCCCGTTCCCTCTTGGAAACGGCGGGTAACCACGAACGAAGCTCTGAAGTCCAACTAAGGCCGGACATATGCTCCGCCCGACAAGCCCCCTAATGCTGAACATCGGACCGGGAGTTCACGCGCGATCACGAACACAGCAGGGCAAATCAAACGACCGGGGCCAATGTTCCTACCCCGGATCGCGAAAAATTTTACGGAAAGATCTACTCGCGGAATTCGATCGGAAGTTCCGACTTCATCCGCTGTTTCAGGCGATCGCAAACGGCGTTCACCTCGTCCGTGGTGAGCGTTCGCTCCGGGGATCGGAAAGTCAAGGAGAAGGCCAATGACTTGCGATCAGCGGGGAGCTTCTCCCCACTTGGGTCCGCGAAGACGTCGAACAAATGAATCGATTCCAAAAGATCTTCCCGCCCGCCGCGAACGCACGATTCCACGGCACTCCACGCCGTGTCGACCGGCAGCACCGCAGCCACATCCCGGGAGACGACCGGATATTTTGGCAGCGGCCGCACCGTCCGCGCCCGCGTCGAAGCCACCTCCAGACAGTCGAGGCGCACCTCCGCAACCATCACGGCATCGCGAGCGTCAAGCTCGCGCGCGACCGCCGGCGAAAGTTGTCCGGCCACGCCCGCGACGAAGCCACCCACGATGAGCTCCAGCGCGAGCCCGAAGCGAGGGTCAGTGCACGGCTTCCAAGTAACCCCGGGCACGAGTGCTTCGATCACGCCTTTGAGGTCGAACAAATCGCACGCCGGGTGCCCGCCGTCGCGCCACGTCGACTCGGATCGCGGCCCGGTCATCACGAACGCGATTTTGTTCACCTCCTCTTCTTCTCCGGTCGAGAAAACCCGCCCGATCTCGAACAGCCGGATCGACGCGACCCCAAAATTCAGATTCCGCTGCGCCGCCGCGAGCAACGCCTCGATCATGCTACCCCGCAACGTCGCCTGCTCCACACCCAACGGGTTGCGCAGCCGGATCAGCCCCGGAGCCGCCTCGCCCGGGACGAGCGTCCCGGTGCGGGCTTCGCTGAAACCCTCACCCCGCAACCGATGACACAACTCCATCGCGTCGTCGTAATCACGATCCGCAACCGAAGAGGGCGAAGGCACCCCGCTGACCGTGCCGGTGAGGTTTTCGATTCCCGCCAGGCGGATGACTTCCTCGATCAAATCAACCTCGCGACCGAGATCACCCCGAAACGTCGGAATCGCCCAGGCGGACGCCGTCTCGTCGCCGCCGGTCTTCGTCAATCCGAGCTGGGTGAGCACCCGGTCGATTTCCACGTTGGCAATCGTCGATCCCAGCAACGCCCGGCAGCGGTCGTAACGAAAACCAACCGGCTTCCCCGCACCCGGGAGATCACCCGCGACGACGACCGCTTCTTCGAGCGTGCCGCCCGTCAACTCCGCAATCAGCGACGCCGCCCGTGCCGATGCCGTGAGCACCCCGCCCGGATCGACCCCGCGTTCGAAGCGGTAGCTGGATTCACTGGCGATCCCGAGTTCGCGCCCCGTGCGGCGAATGCGCGGCGCAACGAACCAGGCGCTCTCGAGCAGCACGTCGGTAGTCTCACCGGTGACCCCCGATGCCCCGCCGCCAATCACTCCCGCGATGGCGACCGGCCCAGCCGAATCGGCAATCACGGGATCGCCGTCCCGTAGGTCGTACGTCTCCCCGTCCAGCGCAACAATCCGCTCGCCGCCGGTCGCCGTGCGCACCGTGAGCGCGCCATCGATCTTCGCCCGGTCGAACGCGTGCAGCGGCTGCCCGAGCTCGAACATCACGTAGTTGGTCACGTCGACGACGTTGTTGATCGGACGTAGACCAACCGCGAGGAGGCGGTTACTGAGCCATTCCGGGCTCGGGCCGACGCGGACGCCCGTGATTCCCCGGACGGAGTAGAATTTACAAACCTCCGGGTCCGCAATCACGGCCCGCGTCTCGTCACGATCCGTCGCGACGTCCGCCCCGGTCGGCAAAACCAGACTCTCCCCAGTCAGTGCGGCGACCTCGCGAGCCACTCCGACGTGGCTGAGCCAGTCGGGACGATTGGGCGTGATCTCGATCTCCAGGATCGAATCCGCCGGGTAGAGCGTCCCGATTGCGGCGCCGACTTCGGTGTCCGGCGGCAGGATGAGCAGTCCATCGGCGTCCTCGGCTACCCGCAGCTCCTTCGCGCTGCAGAGCATTCCTTCGCTCTCGATGCCGCGCAGTTTTCCCACTTTGATTTTGAAATTTCCCGGCAACACCGCGCCCGGGAGCGCGACCGGGACCTTGTCCCCAACGCGATAGTTCTTCGCCCCGCAAACGATCTGGCGCGGATGGCCGCTGCCATCGTCGACGCGACAGACGCTCAAACGATCCGCGTTTGGGTGGGGATC
Source organism: uncultured Verrucomicrobiae bacterium (assembly GCA_963740185.1). Taxonomy (GTDB): domain Bacteria; phylum Verrucomicrobiota; class Verrucomicrobiia; order Chthoniobacterales; family JAATET01; genus CAVVKW01. Next base: position 62,386 of record CAVUDH010000014.1, on the reverse strand, counting down.
GGATTCGAGAATTTGACCGACAACGATGTTGGGAAAATCTGCCCCGGATTCGAGAATGGACTCCACTTCCAGCCCGGCAAGCGTCAGACGCTCGGCAAGATCTTCGGTTGTGGGTGGCAGGGACACGTGGTCTTTGAGCCAGTTGACGGAGATTTTCATCGCTCAGAACTGCTTCAGGAAGCGGAGGTCGTTTTCCACCAGCATCCGGATGTCGGAAATGCCGGTGAGATTCATCGCGAGCCGATCGAGCCCGAAACCAAACGCAAATCCCGTCACGCGCTCGGGATCGTAGACGGAATCTTTCCGTCGCTCGCAGATCCGCTGGAAGACCGCCGGATCCACCATCCCGCAGCCCGCGAGTTCCATCCACTTCCCGCCCAGCGCGGCGGCGCGAATGTCGATCTCGTAACTTGGTTCCGTGAACGGGAAAAAATGCGGACGGAAGCGAATTTTCGTTTCGGGTCCCAGCAACTCCCGGAAGAAAAACTCGAGCGTCCCCTTCAAGTCGGCGAGCGTCACCCGCTCGGCGACGTAGAGGCCTTCCATCTGATTGAATTGCGCCAAGTGCGTGGCGTCGACCTCATCGCGGCGATAGGCGGCGCCTGGTGCGATGATGCGCACCGGCGGCGGCGTGTTCTCCATGACGCGCACCTGAACGCTCGACGTGTGGGTGCGCAGGACCCGGCCATCAGGAAGGAAAAACGTGTCCTGCTCGTTGCGGGCAGGATGATCGGGTGGCGTGTTCAGCGCGTCGAAGCAATGCCACTCAGTTTCGATGTCGGGACCATCCGCCAACGAAAATCCCATTCGGCGGAAAATTCGAATGGCGCGGTCTTGCAGGGTCGTCAACGGATGGAGCGACCCGAGTTCCGGCAGAATACCGGGGAGCGTGACGTCCACGCCCTCGAGAGCCGCAGCATCTTTGGCTGCCGCCATCTCCGCAACCCGGGCATCGAGTGCGGAATTCACCGCGTTGCGAAGCTCGTTGAGCGCTTTGCCAATCCGGGGCTTGTCCTCCTTCGAGACCTCCCGCATCCGCTCGCTGATCTTCGTCAGCGCGCCGGAACGTCCAACGAAGCGCACCCGCACCGCGTCAAGAGCTTCTGCGGTCGCCGCCCCGTGGATCGAGTCCAGGGCCTCGCCGCGCAGGGCGTCGATCTCAGCTTCCATTTGGGTGATTGCTTTGGAGTGCGGCGGTCTCCGCCGCTTTTGTTGTCACCCTTGAATTCTCGGATTCACCCGTGACGTCGAAAGCAGAGCAAAGCTCCGCACTCCAAAGAGCGCGTTACGCAGCCTTCTTCTGATCGAGGGCGTCGACGGCCTTCTTGACGATCACGGCGAAGGTCGCCTCGTCGTTCACGCACATGTCCGCGAGAACCTTCCGGTCGAGCGTGACGTTGCAGGCTTTGAGACCTTCGATGAAGCGGCTGTAAGTCAGACCCTGGGCGCGAACGGCGGCATTGAGTCGATTAATCCACAGCGCGCGGAAGGTGCGTTTGCGGGTCTTCCGATCACGGTAGGCCCAGTATTTGGCCTTCATCGTCGCATCTTTCGCGTAACGAAAGAGTTTCGAGCGGCGACCGCGATATCCTTTTGCTGATTCGATGACCCGCTTGCGGCGAGCCCGACTGGCGGGAGCATTGGTTGCTCTTGGCATTTGTCAAAAAATCCTGCGGTGGCGCGGGACCTCCATTGGAGCGGACTGTTTTTAAATTCGAATCCCGGGCCTCGTCTGCTCCGTATCCCGCTCGCGCGGGAAGACCGTGGGATCGGTGTGGGTAACTTCTACGAGAAAGGCAGGTTCAACTTGACCTTGGCCATGTCGCCGTCGGCGACGAGACCGGCCTTCGCCAGATTGCGCTTTTGCTTGGCGGTCTTGCACGAAAGCAAGTGACGCCGCCCAGCCTTGGAACGCAAAACCTTGCCCGAGGCGGTGATTTTGAACCGCTTCGCCACTGCTTTTCTCGTTTTACTGCGTGCTATGGACTTTGGCATGGGACGGAGGACACTAGCGATCAACGCCGCGACCGCAACGCATTTCTGCAAAAATTTTTCGGACCGACTCGCATTTACTCCGCACGCTTTTCCGCTTCGTCCTTGATTTGACTGACCGTCTTCTTCGCCTCCCCGACCGCCGCGCTGCGGGCCAGAATCGCGAGCTTCGACTTCGGCTCGACGTAGTTCTCGTAGCGGAGCACCGAACCGCCGTCGAACGGCTCCACGGTCATGGATCCGTCCGACACGTTGGCGCTCGTCGAATCGAGCAAGGTCCATTTGACGACCGAGCTGTCACCGGGGGTCGAATACGTATTGCGAACGGTATTGGTGTTTTCACCGACAACCGGGAGCTTGGACACGTAGCGGACATCGACGACGTTGGCGGATTCCGTTTTGACAACCTTCGCGGAAACCACGTTCGGCTGGTAGGACGGGGCGGATTCGTAATCGCGGAACAATGCGGTCAGGGTCGCGACGGGTGCTTTCACGAGTGTCGTCACCGTCACCTTCGGCCAGGCACCGCCGTCGACCTTGGTTTGGGAGACGAGCATTTCGCCAGCTTCGAGCTGCGATTTCTGATCGGCGGAAAGGTCGGATACCAGCGACGCCGTGGCGGATTGGAGGGAAGCAGCCGCAGCGAGGACGAAGGTCAGGGAGAGGAGTTTTTTCATGGTGCTACAACACTTCGAACCTGACCGGCCTCGCGGATTGGTGTCAAGCCGGGCAGTAAGTCTCGGCTCGCTCAATTCGTTTAGGCCAGCCGGAGACGGGTGCAGGACAAAAATCTCTGAAAAAGCAATTTAGCGAGGTATTTTTACTACCAAAGTATATGCGGTTACATATACGTTTGATTGATGAACCCAAATACCGCACCTCGTGCCATCCTTGATCAAATCGCGGCCATCGACCGCATGGAGCGAGGAAAGCTCTCCGTGATCCGCCAAGGCCAGAGCGGATCTTACTTCAATCTACAGCGGAGGGAGGGCGGGCGAAACGTGACCGAATACGTCCCGCTCGATCAGGTGGCCCAAGCCCAAGAGAACATTGATGCCCATCATCGCTTCCAGTCTCTTGTCGGCGAGTATGCGGACTTGATCACCGAGCAGAGCAGGCAGGATCGCAAGGCCAGGGCCAAAAAAAAACGCCCGCCCCAAGCATCTGCCTCGCCCAGGAAGCCGAAATCCAGGACCTGATCGCCGCTTTCCGCAGCAAAGAGCCAGCCGGACCCGATGTCGCCGAGTTGGAAGTCCTCGTGCGCACAGCCATCTTCAAACCGGCCAATGAACTGGTGGCAATGCTCCTGCAGCAAGCCGCCGAGCGCATTGAGGCGGCCTACATCCCCAAGCCCGGCGAACAAGCCAAGGGGCGCGAGGTTCTCATAGTCCAAGGCATGTTCGGCTCCTTCGCGCTGATGCGCCAATACTACTACCATCCTGGGAAAAAATGCGGCCACTTCCCGGCCGATGCAGCCCTCGGTCTGGAAGGGGCCTACACCCCCGCCCTGGCCCGGCTCATCTGCCTGGAGGGAGCGGATGAAAGCAGTTTCCAGCAGGCTTGCTTCCACCTCGCGGAAACTGGCGGCATCTCCGTCTCCGAGCGCCAGATCCAGCGTGTGGTTGGCCGCACGGGCGAGTGCGCCGTGGCGTGGCAGAAACGAGAATCGGCCCCCGGCCCCTGCGAGGCCAGGATCCTCTACGTCAGCGCGGACGCCACCGGAGTGCCCATGCGTAGGGAAGAGCTTGCTGGCCGCAAAGGAAAAGCCCCCGACAAAAAAGCCAAAACCCGCATGGCCACGCTCGGTTGTGTCTTCACCCAGACCAAAGAAGATGACCAAGGCCACCCCCTGCGCGACCACGACTCCACCACCTACCTCTCCGCCTTCCAGAGTCCCTCGGACTTTGGAATCAGCCTGCGTCGCGAGGCCATTCGGCGCGGCTTGTTCTCAGCCCCGGAAACCGTCCTGCTCATCGACGGAGCCCCCGGCTTGGAAAAGCTCGGGCACGATTACTTTCCGGGGGCCGTCCAAATCGTGGACTTCTTCCACGCCATGGAGCACCTGCAGACCCTGATCGAAACCCTCTGGGGCAAAGCAGAGCAGGCCCGCAACAAGCGCCGCAGACATCACTGGAAAAAACTCCTCGCTCACGACGGGGTCGAGCGCATCATCGAGCAAGCACGCAAAGAAGCCCTTTTTCGCGGTAATGTGGCGGAGGTGGAAACCGCGTTGGGCTACTCCGCCAACAACATCCCGCGCATGCAATACGGAACCTTCCGAGCCAAGAAATACTTCATCGGCTCCGGAGTCGTCGAAGCTGGCTGCCGCTCGCTCATCGGAAAGCGATGCAAGCAATCAGGCATGTTCTGGGGCGAGCCTGGCGCGGACAAAGTCCTCGCCTTCCGTTGCATCCATGCCAGCCGCAGAATGGACTCGTTCTGGAAATACCGCCTCAACTCACGCGCCGCCGAGAACGACACGCTCCCCCTCGCCGCATGATTGAAGATTTTTGTCCTGCACCCGCCGGAGACTTGCGCTGCCTTGGACGCTTGCACACCCGGCGGATCTCGTCGCAAACTCCGCCGATGGCGATTCCAGAAGAAAATGTGCTCGTTGTCCCGCGTTCCTTGTTTGACGAAATCGGAGCCTTCCAAGGGTTCTGCGCCAAGCCCGCTCCCTACCTCGAAAAGTTTCTGAACCGCGAAAACAACTTTTTCGCCCCCCGCTCCTCGGCGGAGGACGATCCGTCCCTCAAACAAATCATTCCCTACGCCGTCTTTCGGCACGCCGGAAGAATCCTGCAATACGTCCGGGGCGGCAAATCGGGCGAAAAACGCCTCGTCGCCAAGGGCTCCATCGGAATCGGCGGACACATCAACGACGAAGACGACCAACTCGATCCTACTCTGGATCGGGACGCCTACCGCACCGCCGTCGAACGAGAAATTTCCGAGGAACTTCGGATCAGCGGCAGTTTCACGGACCGGATCGTTGGTCTCATCAACGACGATGCAACCGAAGTCGGCCGCGTCCACCTCGGAGTCGTCCACGTGGTGGACTTGGAATCTGACCAAGTCGCCCCAGGCGAAGCGGTCGTCACCGAGCTCGAATTTTTGAGTCCGGAGGAGTTGATTGCCCGCCGAGACTCGCTGGAATCCTGGTCTCAGATCGTGATCGACGGCTGGGATCAGATCAGCGAGTGACGAGATCGAAGTGGATTACCAATTGGTAATCCATTTGACCGTCTCGCTGGAATTTTTCTTCCCTTGGGACCAGAGATCGAAAAACACCGGGCCGTTATTGACGGTCCCGCTCACCGGGTTGGTGCCAGTCGAACTCGATGAATCGTAATAGTAGCGATAAGCGTTGCCGAAAGGATCAACGAGTGCCGAGCTGTTGGCGTAACTATCTCTAATGTCACCACCCTTCGTCTGATTCTGGAGCATATTCATCGGAATCTCCATGTACACTTTTGTCCCGTCATCTATCGGGTTGAGGGCCAATTCCTCGATAAGAACCTTGGTTGAGCCGGTTCCGCCGTCCCCATCCGGATACGTCCCGTTGTCAATTTTGTAGCTTTCCAGAGCCGCCTCCAGCGCCGCGATCTCCGTCTGGGCGCGACTCGATGCTGCTTTTTCCTGAATGTAGCCCGACGTCTGCAACGTCAGCGCGGCGAGGATCGCGATAATGGTGATTACCACGAGCAATTCGATCAGGGTGAACGCCGACGCGCTCCGTTGGATGGCAGGGATCTTGGGGGATGGCTTCATGGGACGATCCTACTCCAACTTTACTGCTGCTGCATCCCTTGAATGATGCTGATGAGCGGCAGGAAGAGCGCAATAACAATCGTGCCGACGATCACGGCCAAAAACACAATCATGATCGGCTCGAGAAGCGACGTCAGACCTGCGACCGCATTGTCGACTTCATCATCGTAGACTTCCGCGACCTTGAGCAACATCTCGGGCAACTGACCGGTCTCTTCGCCGACGTCGATCATACTGATCACCATGGGCGGGAAGACCCCGCTGGCCTCCAGCGGCTGGACGATGGATTCACCTTCCTTGACGGCGTCGTGAACCTTGTTGATGGCGTCCGCGATCACGACATTGCCGGCCGTCTCTTTGGTAATGTTGAGGGCCTGCAGGATCGGGACACCACTCGTGACGAGGGTGCCAAGCGTCCGGGCAAACCGGGAGATCGCACTCTTTCGGGTCAGATCCCCGAAGAGCGGGGCCTTCAGCTTGACGTTGTCGATGGCCATGATCCCCTTCGCCGTGCGGGCGATGAGTTTGTAGGCGATGAACAACACCACGATGCCGACAATGATGAGCAAAACGTGGTTTTTCACGAGATTACTACTCGCGATAACGAACTGCGTGAGAGCCGGTAACGGCTTGCCACCGAGCATATCCGCGAAGATCGCCTCGAACTTCGGAACGATGAACACGAGTAGGAACGCCATGATTGCGATGGCGATCACCAACACAATAATCGGATAGAACATGGCCGCAACGACCTTGTTTTTAATCTTCTGGGCTTTTTCCTGAAACTCCGCCAAGCGTAGCAACACGAGCTCGAGCACACCGCCGAGTTCACCGGCCTTGACCATGTTCACGTAGAGCTTGTTGAAGATCTTCGGATGGCCAGTCAGGCTGTCGGAAAACGTGCTGCCGCCCTGGACCGACTCCGCGAGCTGCGTGATCGTCGACTTGAGAACGGGATCCTTCTCCTGCTTGGCCAGAACCGTGAGGCTCCGCAGGAGCGGCAGGCCCGCGTCGATGAGCGTTGCCAGCTGCCGGGTGAAAATCATGAGGGTCTTGCCCTTGATCGTCTGCTTCGCAAACAGCGAACTCCCCTTCTTGGCGGGCGCGGCGGCGGATTTCTGCGCGACGACTTTCTTGGCTTTGCCAGCCTTCGAAGCCACGTCGACCGATGTCGGGTAGAAACCCTGCTGCCGAAGCTGCCCGACCGCGTCGTTCTGCGTCGGAGCTTCGATGTCTCCGGTGACTTGCTGACCGCGAGCGTCAAGTGCGACGTAGGAAAAGTTAGGCATAAATTCTGAAAAGGAGGATTGAGAGTGCCGAAGACTGAGGGATTAAATCCAAATTTGACAGGGTAAAGTCCAGCAAAGAACGCATCAAAGTTGCAGCCACGGGTTGCTGGCACGCTCGATCCCAACCGTGGTTTCAGGTCCGTGTCCCGAAAAAATCCGGGTCTCATCGGGCAACGTGAGAATCTTCGAACGAATCCCCGACAACAGTAATTCGCCATCGCCTCCCGGCAGATCGGCCCGGCCCACTCCACCGCAGAAGACCACGTCACCACCGAAGAGCGTCCCGGATTCTTCGTGAAGAAAACACAGGCTGCCCGGACAGTGGCCCGGAACTTCCAGAACACAAAACGTCATCCCACCGAACTCGCTCGCGTCACTCGCTCCGACGATTACCGAATCCGCCACCGGCTCGACTTCGAGCCCAAATCCCCACCGCCGAAAAAATTCCCGATCCGTGATCATCGGCACCGTATCGGCATGACAGATCACCCGGCAGTCGTGCCGCGAGCGGATCGCCTCCGCGTCGGCCACGTGATCGAAGTGCCCGTGGGTCAGCAACAACGTGTGGACCGGCACGTCGGCAAAATGCGCGTCGGCCCCCTGCGGCGCGTCAATGAGCAGATTTCCGGCGGGGGCGGCGACGAGAAATGCATTCGTATCGAGCGGGCCGCCGGTAAATTGTTCGAACCGAATGCGGTCTGAGTGGTCTACCTTTTCCATGCGTTGTTTGATTTTGCCCGAACTGTCTGCAACGGTGCGGGCTGGTATGAATAAAATTTGGTTATCACGGACTCTGGTTGCGACGGGATTGAGTGCGGGGCTCTTGACCGCCGGACTCACCCCGGCCCGCGCCGATGCGGATCTCGACAAGGTCGCCATCTCCGTCGCACGCCTGCTCGAGCAAGGTCACTACTCCCGGCAGAAGCTCGACAATTCCGTCTCCCAAGCTCTCCTCGACCAATATCTCAAAGACCTCGATCCGGGCAAACTCTTCTTCGTCCAAGCCGACATCGATCAATTTCAAGCCAGCTACGCGACCAGGCTGGACGACGAAATTTTATCCGGCGACCTCAATCCCGCCCGGGAGATTTTCGCGCGTTACAAGAGCCGAGTCGAAGCTCGAGTTGAGTCGAACAAACCGCTGATCGACAAAAAATACGATTTCTCGAGCGATCTCACCATCGCCCTCGACCGCAAGGACGCGGCTTGGCCCAAGGACCTCGCCGAAGCCGACGCCCTCTGGGCCAGACGCATCGAAGCGGAGCTCCTTCAGGAAACCCTCGCCGATCCCTCCGACCGCACCCCGGCCGAGATCATCGCCAAACGCCAGGCGCAACTCCTGCGCAACGTCGAGGACATGGACGACGAGGCCATCGTCTCCGATTTCCTCGCCGCGCTGGCCCGCACCTACGATCCCCACTCGGAATACATGAGCCCGTCGGAGCTGGAAAATTTCGAAATCCAGATGAGCCTTTCGCTCGAAGGCGTTGGTGCGGTCCTGCAGTCGGAGGATGGCTACGCGAAAGTGAAGGAGATCGTTCCCGGCGGACCAGCTGATCTCGAGGGTCACCTCGCGGTGAACGATCGCATCGCGGCTGTCGGGCAGGGCGAAGAACCATTCGAGGATGTCGTCGACATGAAACTTGATAAGGTCGTCGAGAAGATCCGCGGGAAGCGCGGGACCGTCGTCCGCCTACAGGTCATCCCCGCGCAAGCGACCGACGCCGCCAAGAGGAAGGTCGTCACCATTACCCGCGACCAAGTTAGCCTGAAGGATCAGGAAGCCAGCGCCGAGATCATCGACATGAAGCGCGAGGATGGTCGGCCCGTCCGCGTCGGCTGGATCGAGCTACCCTCATTTTACTTCGATCCGGATGGACGCGGCGGCGAGAATGCCCGCAGCACAACGAAAGACGTCCTCTCGCTCCTGACCCGGCTTACCCGCGAAGGCATCGAGGCCCTCGTGATCGACCTGCGGCAGGACGGCGGCGGCTCGCTCGAAGAGGCCATCAATTTGACCGGCCTCTTCATTCCGCAAGGTCCCGTGGTCCAATCGAAGGACTCCAATGGCAATGTCACCGTGTCCTACGACGAGAACACCTCAGTGGCCTACGACGGTCCGATGATCGTCCTCATGAACCGGCTCAGCGCGTCGGCCAGCGAGATCTTCTCGGCGGCATTGCAGGACTACGACCGCGCGGTGATCGTCGGCGACGAGAAGAGCTTCGGCAAAGGCACCGTCCAGACCATGCTGGATATCGGCAAGTTCATGCCCTTCTTCAGCCTCGGCGGATCGGATGCAGGCGCGCTCAAGCTCACGATCAACAAGTTTTACCGGGTCCGCGGTGGTTCGACCCAACTCGAAGGCGTCAAGTCCGATATCATCCTGCCGTCCATTACCGACAATCCTGAGATCGGAGAAAGCGCCCTGCCAAACCCCCTCCCTTACGACGAGGTTGCGCCGCAAAGCATCACGCCGCGCGGGGATGTCGGCAGCATGTTGGGAACCTTGCGGGACCGTTCGCGAGCCCGCGTCGCCACGGACAACGAGTTCAACTATCTACGAGGAGACCTCGCGCGGCTGGAAGGCAAAATCGCCGAGAACGCGGTGTCACTCAACATCGAGGAGCGCCGCAAGGAAATCGACGAAGGCAACGAGCGGAAGGAAAAACGGAAGACCGAACGAGCCGCACGCGGCCCGGCCTTCCCAGCCTCCGCCTACGAGATCACCCTCGACAACGCCGAACTCGAAGGACTGACCGAGGTCGACTTCGACCGCCGGAAGGACCGCTCGATGTTTGACAGCGACGAGGACGACGAAGACTCGGAAGTCGCGCCCGACGCCATTCGCAACGAGGCGCTCCGGATCGCCGCAGACATGGTCGATCTGAAGGACGGCAAAAAAACCGCCGCCATTCACTCGGACAAAACGTCAAACGTCCAGTTACAGGATTGACACTGAGGGAGAGAAAAAGGCACGCTTCGCGCCACTTCCCACCCTTAGAACACGTTCCACGAACAGCACCGCATGAGCGAACCGAAGAAAGAAACCGTCCGCATTGTCCTCCCGCCCCGCAAAGAGGGTCAGGCAGCAACTTCCACCCCGCGCGAGTCGGCCATGATCAATCTCCCGCCGAAGCCGGTCGCTGCGAAGAAGCCACCGACCGCAGACGAGGGTGAAACCGTCGCCGCACCCGCTGCTCCGAGCGCGCCTTCCGCACCGAAGCCGCCCTCCGGCCTCAAGCCCCCGGGCGCTCCGAAGCCCCCGACCGCTCCAGCCCCGCCTGCCGGCCTGAAGCCAGCCGCTCCGCCAAAGCCCCCGGGAGCGCCATCGGCACCCGCCGCTCCCAGCGCTGCACCCGCCGCCCCGAGACCCGCCGCAGCTCCCGCTGCCCCAGCTGGCCTCAAGCCCGCCGCTGCGCCCGCAGTCGCCGCTCCCAAACCGGTCGGCCCAACTCCCGCCGCTGCCAAACCGCAGGCCAAGAAGGAGACCGCCAAGCTCTCGCCGATGCCGAACGCCGGCACGAAGCCGCAGGCAACCGTGAAGCTGCAGCAGGCCGCCGCGCCCGCTGCGGCGCCCGCCAATTTCCCCGTGAAGGCCGCACCCGTGCCGGTCGAAGCTGACTCATCCGATGAACCTGATATGAACCTAAGTGCCGTAGCCGCAGTCGCCGCCATTGTCGCCCTCCTGATCCAAGTCTGGAGCATGATGTAGCCGCTGCGGGCTCAGTGGCCCGCCCGGCAATCTAATTTCTCCCCGGAACGAAAACTCTTATATTTCGTACTCAACTCCTTTTCCATTATGGCCAGCGCAAACGTCATCGAATTCACCGATTCCAACTTCGACGCCGAGATCTCCGGTTCGGAAGTCCCCGTCCTCGTGGACTTCTGGGCACCTTGGTGCGGCCCGTGCAAGATGATCGCCCCGGTCATCGAAGAGATCGCCGACGAAAAAGTAGGCTCGGCCAAGGTCGGCAAACTGAACGTCGATGACAATCCGGCGGTTGCCGCGAAGTTCCGCGTGCAAGCCATCCCCACGCTGCTCATTTTCAAGGGCGGTGAGAAGGTGGACCAGATCACCGGCCTGACCAGCAAGGCGGACCTCCTCGCGAAACTCGGCGCGTAGGCCGTGTCCGCCCACGAACCCCTCGCTCGCTGTCATCCGTGACCTCCCGCTGGACGGTCGGCGACACGACGGAGCCTGAAGCTGCGGGAGGAAGCTGGGAATCAATCCCAAACGCAAGTTTGTGACGATTTTTCTCCACTGCCCCCTTGCGAACCCCTCGCGAATCGCGCATGGTCGCCGAATCGCCAATCCCAGCTGAAGCCGCCGCCGTATCAGCGCCACTAGCCGACCCATGAACAGCTCATTCACCGCCCGTTGGAACGAGGCGCTCCTGGACGACAACTACGAAAGTTGGCGTCAAAACCCCACCTCCGTTGATCCCAAGTGGGCGAATTTTTTCGAAGGATTCGAGCTCGGATGCGCTCAGCCAGTCGCGAGGAATGGCGCTACCTCCCTGACAGCCGCTTCGACCACTCCCGTCTCCGGCAGCTCACTCGACACGCGGGTCGACGCGCTCGTCTACGCTTACCGCTCGATGGGCCACTCCATCGCCCACCTCGATCCGCTCAGCGACTCACCGCCCGAAAACCCTCTCCTTTCGCTCAAGGAACTCGGCCTGGACGAGATCGACCTCGACGCCGAAGTGTCATCCCGTTTTTTCCGCGACGGCAAACGGATGACACTCCGCGAAATGATCGCCGAGCTCAAATCGATCTACTGCGACACGATTGGGGCGGAATTCATCCACATCCAAAATCCCAAAATCCGGAACTGGGTTCGTGACAAGATCGAAAACCGTTCGTCGGAATCACAAGAGGACGCCGGGGCGCAGTGCGACATTTTCCGCCGTCTTCTCGAAGCCGAAGAATTCGAGCGTTTCCTTCACACCCGCTACCAGGGCAACAAACGCTTTTCACTGGAGGGTGGCGAATCTCTGATCCTCGCTCTCAACGCCATTCTCGACGATTGCGACGACCACGGGATCAGTGAAATCGTGATGGGTATGGCTCACCGCGGGCGACTCAACGTCCTCGCCAACTTTCTCGACAAACCGCTCGAGGCGATCTTCAACGAATTTTCCGAGAACTACGTGCCCGATTCCGTCGGCGGCAGCGGCGACGTGAAATACCACCTCGGCTACAAGACAACGCGCGTCCTCCCGTCGGGTCACGAGGTAAAAATCAGCCTCGCTGCAAATCCCAGCCACCTCGAAACAGTCGACCCCATCGTCGAGGGCAAAACCCGCGCCCGCCAGCGCCATCTCGGCGACGCCGACCGTCGGAAAAAGGCGATCCCCATCCTCGTCCACGGCGACGCCGCGTTTATCGGACAGGGCGTGGTCGCGGAGGTTTTCAACATGTCGCAGCTCCCGGGCTACAGCACCGGCGGCACCGTTCACCTCGTCGTGAACAATCAAATCGGCTTCACCACGCTGCCGGCGGACGGTCGCTCGACGATGTATTGCACCGACATCGCCAAGATCGTCGAGGCACCCGTCTTTCACGTGAACGGCGAAGACCCACTCGCGGTCATTCAGGTTTCCCGCATCGCGCTCGAGTTTCGGCAGGAATTTGGCCGCGACGCCGTGGTCGACATCTATTGCTACCGCCGGCACGGCCACAACGAGCTCGACGAGCCGTCTTTCACCCAGCCGAACCTTTACAAGGACATCAAAGGCCATCCGCTCCTGAGCGAAAGTTTCGCGGCAGAAATTGGAAGCCTCGGGGCTGTCTCGAAGGCCGACATCGAGAAAATCAAATCCGAGACCATCACCGAACTCGAGAACGCGCAGGCGGAGGTCAAAGCGAAGAACGGTTCCGCCAAGTCGAAGAAGGAAAAACTCAAAGGGTCCACTGCGGTTTTTCAGCCCGCTTATTCGCACGATCCCGTCAAGACAGCCGTTGCGCCCGAGGTGCTCGAAAAGATCGTCCAGGCACTGTCCCACGTTCCTGACGGATTCAAGATCCTGCCGAAACTCAAACGGATCCTCCTCGACCGCCGCCTCGAGGTTTGGGAAGCGGGCGGCCCCTACGATTGGTCCTACGCCGAAGCCCTCGCTTTCGGATCGCTTCTACTGGAGAAGACCCCCGTGCGCCTTTCCGGCCAGGATAGCCGCCGAGGCACGTTCAGCCAGCGATTGAGCGTCATCTACAACGAGGAGACTCGCGACCGCTACATTCCGCTGAACAATCTCGCCTCCGAGCAGGCGAAATTTTGCGTCTACAACAGCCCGCTCTCGGAATACGCGGTCCTCGGGTTCGACTACGGTTACTCGATGGATTTTCCGTCGATGCTCTGCCTGTGGGAGGCGCAGTTCGGCGACTTCGTCAACGGCGCGCAGATCATCATCGATCAGTTCGTGACCTCTGCCGAAGCCAAGTGGCGGCGGCCGAGTTCCATCGTGATGCTGCTGCCCCACGGCTACGAAGGGCAGGGACCGGAGCACTCCAGCGCCCGCCTCGAGCGATTCCTCCAAGCCTGCGCGGAAGACAACATTCAGGTCTGCAACCTCACGACCCCGGCCCAGTATTTTCACGTCCTCCGGCGTCAAATGCACCGCGATTTCCGCAAACCGCTCGTCATCATGACGCCGAAGAGTCTGCTCCGAAACGAGCGGGCCGTGTCGACCAGTGAGGATTTCACCGCCTCGCATTTCCAGGAAATCCTCCTCGGCCCGGAGCCGGGCAAACCCAACGCCGCCGACCGCGTGATCTTTTGCTCCGGCAAGGTCTACTACGATCTTCTCGAAGCGCGCGAAGCGGCCAACGCTGATCACACGCTACTCGTTCGCGTCGAGCAATTCTACCCGCTGAACGAAGCCATGCTCACCGAGCTCCTCGAACCTTACACCAAGGCGAAGACTTTTGTGTGGTGTCAGGAAGAGCCCGAAAACATGGGCGCGGCCAGCTTCATCCGTCCTCACCTGGAGCGCATTTTTGATCGCAAGATTGCCTACGCCGGACGGGCAGCTGCGGCCAGCCCAGCCACGGGATCCACCGCCGTCCACAAGAAACAGCAAGCCGAACTGGTCGAAACCGCGTTCAAAATTTAGAAAATGAGCACCGAAGTCAAAGTCCCCGCCGTCGGCGAATCCATCTCCAGCGGCCTCCTTTCCGAGTGGCACAAAAAGGACGGCGACACCGTCGAAACCGGCGAAATTCTCTTCACTCTCGAGACGGACAAAGTCTCGAGTGAAGTCACCGCGACCGAATCCGGCACGCTCAGCATTTCGGTTGCCGAAGGCGAAGAAGTCAAAATCGGCCAGGTCGTCGGCACGATCGCCGAAGGCTCCGCCGCTCCGAAGGCCGGGAAGGCTGCCGAGCCGGAACCAAAACCAGAGCCGGAACCCGCCGCCGAGCCAGAAAAAGCTCCCGAACCCCCGGCACCCGCCCCCTCCAGTCACCAATCACCAGTCACCAATCACGAGCCCACCGACGCCCGAACCTCCCGTAAAAAGCTCAGCCCGCTCCGTCGCAAGATTGCCACCCAGCTCGTCGCCGCGCAGCAGACGGCAGCCATTCTCACGACTTTCAACGAGTGCGACATGAGCGCGGTGATGAAACTTCGCAAGTCGATGCAGGAGAATTTCGTCAAGCGTCACGGCATCAAGCTCGGCTTCATGTCGTTCTTCATCAAGGCGACCGTCGACGCGCTCAAAGCCGTCCCGGGCGTGAATAGCCGCATGGACGGCGATACCATCGTCACCAATCACTACCACGACATCGGCGTCGCCGTGGGCACCGAGAAGGGCCTCATGGTCCCGGTCGTCCGCGATTGCGACCAAAAGAGCTTCGCCGAGATCGAGCAAAGCCTGGCCGACTACGCGGCCAAAGCCCGCGAAGGAAAGATCGGCCTTCCCGACCTGCAGGGCGGTGTTTTCACCATTTCCAACGGGGGCATCTACGGTTCGTTGATGAGCACACCCATCCTGAATCCGCCGCAGAGTGGCATCCTCGGAATGCACAAGATCCAAGAGCGCCCGATGGCCGAGAACGGTCAGGTCGTCATCCGACCGATGATGTATCTCGCACTCAGCTACGACCACCGCGTCGTCGACGGCAAGGAAGCCGTAACCTTCCTCGTCCGGGTCAAGGATTGCATTGAAAATCCCATGCGCCTGCTCCTCGGGAGCTAGGGGGAGAACAGGCATCCTGCCTGTCGTGCCGGGCATCCCTGCCCGGCACTCGTATCGATTCGCGCAAAGCGCCACTTCCTCACCCCAACCGAACTCCCCCCGGGGGACGTATTGCCTCCATGAAGATCAAATCCTACGCCGCAACCGAAAAGGGCGCTGAGCTCAAGCCCCACGAGTTTTCCCCCGGCGACCTAGCCGATACCCACGTCGAGATCAAGGTGGAGACCTGCGGCGTGTGCCACTCCGATCTGTCCATGATCGACAACGAATGGGGAGCATCTGAGTTTCCGCTCGTTCCCGGTCACGAAATCATCGGCTCCATTACGGCGGTTGGCGACCACGTCACCGCGCTCGAGCCCGGGGACCGCGTTGGCCTCGGTTGGTTTTCCGGAAGTTGCATGGTTTGCGACCAGTGCATGGCTGGCGATCACAACCTCTGCCCCGACGCGCAGGCCACGATTTTCGGTCGTCCCGGCGGCTTCGCCGAAAGCGTTCGCAGTCATTGGGCTTGGGCCACCAAACTCCCCGACGCGCTCGACGCGAAAAAGGCCGGCCCGCTCTTTTGCGGCGGCATCACCGTCTTCAACCCGATCATCCAAGCCAACGTCCAACCGACCGACAAGGTTGGCGTGATCGGCATCGGCGGCCTCGGTCACCTGGCCCTCCAATTTCTCAACAAATGGGGCTGCGAAGTGACCGCCTTCAGCTCCAGCCCCGAGAAGGCCGACGAGGCCCGCTCTTTCGGCGCCCACGAGGTCATTAATTCCAAGGATAAATCCGAACTCGAAGCCGTCGCCGGAAAATTCGATTTTATCCTCTCGACCGTCGCCGTCGACCTCGACTGGATGACCTACATCGCTGCCCTCAGCGCGAAGGGACGTCTGCACACCGTCGGCGCAATCCCAAATCCCGTCGAACTCGCGGCGTTCCCGATGATTTCCGGCCAGAAAACGTTCGGCGCGTCCCCGCTCGGCTCGCCCGCAACGACGCGGAAGATGATCGAATTCTGCACCCGTCACGACATCGCACCGATGACCGAGCATTACAAGATGTCGGAGGTCAACGAAGCGCTCGACCACCTGCGCGCTGGCAAAGCCCGTTACCGCATCGTGCTCGAAGCCGACTTCTGATTTCCCCCCGCATTTCTTCGTTTCCGCCGCGCCCTTCTGCTAAGAAATCCGCGTGTGCGGAGTAGCTGGATTCGTCGGAAGCGGGACTCGCGGTGATCTTACCGCGATGACCCGGGCCATCGCCCACCGCGGACCCGACGCCGACGGCCACTGGATCGACGAGCCGAGCGGTGTCCACCTCGGTCACCGCCGCCTCTCCATCGTCGACCTCGCCGGGGGCGCCCAACCCATGTGGACCGCCGACGAACGGATTGGTGTCGTGTTCAATGGCGAAATCTACAATCACGCGGCGCTCCGTGACCGCCTCAAGGCGCGGGGATGTCAATTCGCCACCGACCACTCCGACACCGAGGTCCTCCTCCACGCCTACCGCGAGTGGGGCGACGAATTCGTCAACGAGCTGAACGGCATGTGGGCGTTCGCCATTCTCGACCGCGACCGCGGTCGCCTGCTTCTCAGTCGGGATCGCTTCGGGAAGAAGCCGCTCTTTTGGTTCCACCGGGAAGGCACGTTCGCCTTCGCCTCCGAGCTCACCGCGCTCCGGGCACATCCCGCCTGCCCCAAGTCCATCTCGACCCGCGCGCTGCAGAAGTTTTTCGCTTACGCGCTCATACCCGCACCGCACACCATCCTCGATGGGGCGCACCAGCTCCCCGCCGGACACAATCTCGTCTTCGATCTCGGCGCCGCCACTCCCCGGATCGATCGCTATTGGGAATACCGCCTCGAACCCACCGAGACCGACCGCTCCGACGACGAACTCGCCGACGAGCTTCTCGCGCTCGTCGAGTCCGCAGTCCGACGTCGTCTCATGGCCGATGTGCCGCTCGGAGTCTTTCTGAGCGGCGGCGTCGACTCCTCGCTGATCACCGCCCTCGCCGCCCGCCACGTCCCAGCCGCTCAACTGAAGACGTTCAGCATAGGATTTACCGAACCCTCGTTCGACGAACTCCCGTTTGCCAATCAGGTCGCCAAGCTGCTCGGCACCGACCACCACACCGAGACCCTCGACCTCGACCGTGCGTTGGATTGTTTACCGGAGATCTTCGAAAAGCTCGACCAGCCGCAGGGCGACAGTTCCCTCCTGCCGACCTGGCTCCTGTCGCGCTTCACGCGGCGCCACGTGACGGTCGCTCTCGGCGGAGACGGCGGCGATGAGCTTTTTGCCGGCTACGATCCCTTCCTCGCACTGCGCAAAGCGGAGCTCTACTCGAAGACAATCCCGCGCCCGGTTCACGCGGCGATCCGACACCTCGCCGCGCGACTCCCCGTGTCTCACGCCAACGTCAGCCTCGACTTCAAGATCAAGCGGACGCTCCGCGGCCTTTCGCACCCGGCCGCCCGATGGAATCCCGTGTGGCTCGGCGCGCTCGAACCCGCTGATATCGCCGAGTTTCTGGACCAACCCATCAATCCTGAGGAATTGTATTCCGAAGCCATCGCGGCGTGGGACGCCTCGCCCGACGGCGACGTCGTCGACCGCACGCTCCAATTTTACACCCGGATCTACCTCGCCGACGGAATCCTTCCGAAGATCGACCGCGCCAGCATGATGAACTCGCTCGAAGCCCGCGCCCCGCTCCTCGACATCGAAGTGGCCGACTTCGCGCGACGCCTCCCCAACCGCTACAAACTCCGCGGGAAAACCACGAAATACCTCCTCAAGCTCGCAGCCTCCCGCGTCCTCCCGCCGGCAATCGTTCATCGAAAAAAGAAGGGCTTCGGCAGCCCGATTGGTGCTTGGCTGAAGACCGGACGTCTCGCCCCGGCCGACCGGCGACCGTTTGTTCAGTCGAAGGCCGCAGCGCACCGCTCGGGAGACTCCGACGAACGCCTGTTTCTGTGGTGCCAGCACGTTTTCGAACAATGGCAGCAGCGCCAATGAGAACGATGCGCGTCCTGTGTCTGAACTACGAATACCCACCCGTCGGAGGTGGTGGCGGGCGAGCCGCAGCCCGGATCAACGCCGGACTCGTCGCCCGCGGGCACGAGGTTCGCGTCCAGACTGCCGGACTCCGGCACCTACCCGGACGCGAAACGGTCGACGGCGTTGAAATTTTCCGAACCCCGTCTTTTCGGAAACGGGAGGACACCTGCACCATTCCGGAGATGGCGCTATTTTTGATCACAAGCTTCTTTCCCACTCTGCGCCACATCCGCGAGTGGCAGCCCGATGTGATCCACGCTCATTTCGCCGTTCCCACCGGAGCGCTGGCACTCGCCGTCCAGCTTGTCTCTCGTGTTCCCTACGTCCTCACCGCTCACCTCGGCGACGTCCCTGGCGGTGTCCCGGAGCAGACCGCCGGGCTTTTCCGGCTCGTCAAGCCGCTGACCCGTCCGATTTGGAAACGCGCCGCCGCCCTCACGGCGGTCAGCAGTTTCGTCGCCGAGCTCGCCGAGGACGCCTACCGCCGTCGCCCGACGGTGATCCCCAATGGAATCCAGCTCACGGAGCCCCGCCCGCGAATCGAAGTCCACGCGCCCCCGCGCATCCTCCTCGTCGGACGCCTCAGCGAACAAAAGAACCCCGTCCTCGCCATCGAATCCCTCGCCCTCCTGCGTGACCTTCCGTGGTCGCTCACCATCATCGGAGACGGCCCGCTCCACCGATTAATCGGCACGGCCGTCACAAGTAACGGTTTGGGGGATCGGGTGGAATTTGCGGGTTGGCTCGACTCCGACTCGGTCGCCGAGCGGATGAGTGCAGCCGATATCCTCCTCATTACGTCCCACAGCGAAGGTCTGCCGATGGCCGCCATCGAGGCGCTGGATCACAGCCTCGCTGTCGTCTCCACCCGCATCGCGGGGGTTTCCGACCTCGTCACCGACGGTCAGAACGGCGCCCTCGCCGAACCGACACCCACCGCCGTCGCAGAGGCACTCCGGGGATTGATCACCGACCGCGAGCGTCTGGTTCGATCCCGCCAGGCTTCGTCGGATCGAGCCAGCGATTTCGATCTCGGGGGAATCGTGGAATCCTACGAGCGCGTTCTCGCGACGGTCAGCGGCGCTCGGCGGCGGTAACGGTGTTTGCCATCAACATCGCAATGGTCATCGGACCAACCCCGCCCGGCACGGGCGTGATCGCCGCGCACTTCGGCGCGACCGCGTCAAAGTCCACGTCGCCGACGATCCGGTAGCCTCGCTTGGCGGTCGCGTCCTCCACCCGGTTGATCCCGACATCAATGATGACGGCACCCTCGCGGACCATGTCGGCGGTCACGAATCCCGGTCGCCCGATGGCCGCAATCACGATGTCGGCCTCACGCGTGATCGCCGCAAGATCCTTCGAGCGCGAATGCGCCACGGTCACCGTGGCGTCACCGCCCTTGCCTCTCGCCATCAGCAGCAGTGCCATGGGTTTGCCAACGATCATGCTGCGACCCAGCACCACCACCCGCGCTCCGCTGGTTTCCACGCCAGCCTCGATCAGGAGTCGCTGGCAGCCGAGCGGCGTGCAGGGCACGAAGCCAGTCGGGTCATCGAGAGCGAGCTTTGCCACGTTCTCCGGGTGAAACCCATCGACGTCTTTCCGTGGATTGATCGCCCGCACGATGGCCGCCTCGTCGATGTGATCCGGCGGCGGCGACTGCACGAGAATCCCGTGAATCTGAGGATCCTCATTCAACTCCGCCACGACCTTCAACAGCTCGGCCTGGGTCGTAGCGGTCGGCAACTCGATTTTGCGCGAGTGGATCCCAAGTTCGTGACCAACTTTATCTTTGCGCCGGACGTAGGCCAGCGAGGCTGGGTTCTCGCCGACGAGGACCACCGCGAGCCCGGGGGTGATGCCTCGCGCCTGGCAATCCACAATGCGTCGTTTCGTTTCTGCGGTGACCTTTGCAGCGATTTCAGTGCCGTTAATCAGATTCATGATTGAGAAGGTTTTCGATCCGCTGCCGCTCCGCTTCGAACGCCGCGTCGTCCGCAGTTGGCGGGATCGATTCGTAGGGTAGCAAGGTGACGTGGATCCGTGAAAACGGAAATGGAATCCGAAAACCATCCCAACTCCGGACCTCGTAGAACCGGGAAAACTCGGCCCGCACCGGGAGAATTCGTGCCTCCGTCGTTTGCGCCAGCAGGATCAGTCCCGGCCCGAGTTGGTAGCGCGGCCCCTTCGGACCATCAGGCGTGACCGCCAAATCAGCACCGGATTTCAACAACCGCGTGCACTCCAATAGCGCCCGGGAACCCCGCCGCGAACTCGACCCCCGGATCGCGCCCATTCGGAAACGCGCCATGATCTGGGCGAGAATTTCCCCGTCCCTACTCGGGCTCGTCAACACCGACACACCCAAGCGCTCGTTCGAATAATGCCGCTGGTGCGCCTTCGTGATGGCCAGGATTCGGTTGTGCCAGAACGTGATGATCAGGGGAAACGCCGGCGACTCCTCGAAGAGCCCCGACCTATCGTCGACACGCATCCGGACCGTTGCCAGAAGCAGTTTGACGATTCCCGCGCCGATTGTTCCCAGCCATTGTTCCCGCGTCCTCATCCGATCATTTGCGCAATGGCCTTGGTTAACACGGGGCGAGCCATTGCCGCCAGGTCCGCGTTGGCAACCGCCAGCCACGACACCGCCGAAGTCGTGTCCAACGGGGCATCCGGAAAATCTCCAAACGGTGATTCGTAAGTCACCCCGGCCTCGGTCAACACCAGCGCCGCAGCGACATCGTACGGGTGGCAAACCAACGTCGAATCCAAGTCAAGCCGCGCGTGGATGATCGGTCGAATGTCGCCGACGAACCGATCATGCCCCATCAGCAATTCATAAAATTGGCCCCCACTGGAGATGTACCTGATCGTCAAAAATGACCGGCGACGCCGAGCTCCCGAGACCAACAATTTCATCCCACATCTGTTCCTCGATCTGGGAGATCAGCGTTCGGCCTTCGGGAAAAAATTTACTCATCGATGCGAAGCCGTGCCGAAAATCCTTCGCCGCCGAGGGTCTCACCTCGAGCGGAGCACGCGAACCGTCCAGCACGTTGATCGATTCCGCTGTCACTCCCTGCCCCCGGATGGCACTCAATTGGTCCGCCCTCCACTGTTTCGTGGTCGGGATCTCGGTCATCGCCGCCACCACGACATCCGACAAGACCGTGGCCGCGCCGAGCTGCGGGGCCAGCCCAGCCAACGCCCAGGCCGACCGCTTGTCATACATAATGCCGCGGGTTCCATCGATGGGATCGATGATGCATTTCCACTTCGTATCCGCAGGTAACGTGCCCACCGGGAAGCACAGCGGGTGGGCGTCATCGACACCCTCGAGCACCAACTCGACCGGCTCGTCCGCCGGCCAAAACGCAGCGAACCATTTCGAGATCGCCTGCTCGCTGATCTTGTCGATCACGTAGATCGTGTCCGCAGTCGACTCGTGCGCAACCGCGCTCAGTCGCTCGAATGACGTCGCCTCGCGCCCGGCCATCACCGCGTCGCGAATTGCATCGCCAAGGGCACAGAGAAGCACACGGAATGCCTGACACTGTTTCTGATCGTCCAGGTTCATCGTTTTTTGGTTGGGCGAAAGGGGTCGATGACTTCCAGAAAATCAAATCGTCGAAAGTCGACATCTGCCGTGTAGATCCGCCTCACTCCATGTTGCCGGAGAATTGTCGCCAAGTGGGCGTCGGGCACGAGATTTCCGCGCACCACCGAATGCTCGATGACGACGGCATAATCACGAGCGAAGGTTGTTTCCTCTCCGATCGTCCGGGTTCGGGGCAGCGCGAGCAGACTCCCGACGTTGCTCCAAGCCTCGGCGGGGGTCAGTGGCCGGGAGAATATCCCTGGATGAGTGGCGATTCGGACAAACGCCATGAGCGTCAGCCAGTTCACGCAAAGAAGGTTCTGATCGTCGGTCCCTGCTTCCAAAAAATTTCGAGCGTTATCGTGCCGAGGGGACGAGCCGTCTACAGCGCAGACCAGCACGTTGGCGTCCAACGAACAGCTCATTGGTCGCCGTCCAAATGGCGATGAAGAACGTCCTTATCGCCGATGTCGATCTTCGCCTTCATCGGTCGTGCGATCCAACCCAGCTTCGGAGCGGTCGATATTTTCTTGGAATTGGCCGCCAGGGCGTTCGCCAACAACTCGGACGCGAGTTGCCCGAGGGAGGCTCGACGCTCCCGCTGAAGAGCCCTGCGCCCATCCATCACGGGCTTCTCGATATCCATGGCGGCCTCACGCGTCAATTGCTCCCGCGACGCGCATCACGCGTCAAACAAAATCAATGCCGTCAATTTGCCGCTGCTCACGGGAAGATTCCGTTCGCCACGTAGTGCCGGGCGACCCGGTCGATGGAGAAATAATACGCCGCAGTGCGCAGGTCCGGCATGTCGCGGGTCTTCCAGATGTCGCGCACGTTGTGGTAGGCCAACGCCATCGTCTCGGCCAGGGCGGTGTGGACGAAATCGACCTCCCTTGGGCCCTCGGTCAGTTCGCTTCGGGTGGTCGGATCGAAGCGCTTGCCGGTCAGCCCTTCGACCGCGTCGACCATCTGCGTGCGGGATGCCTCGATGTAGCGCGAATTCATCCGATCAAAACTCACGTGCGAGAGATTACGAAGCCATTCGAAGTAGGAAACCGTCACGCCGCCAGCGTTCAGGTAAAGATCGGGAATCACCAGCACACCCTTTTCCAGCAGGATTCGCTGTCCCTCGAAGTCGACCGGCCCATTCGCGGCTTCGGCGACGATCTTGGCCTGAATCCGGTCGGCGTTGTCCGCCGTGATCTGATTTTCCAAGGCGGCAGGCACCAGAATGTCGCACTCCATCTCGAGCACACGGCTCGGATCGACAATGAATTTCCCGGCACCGTATTCTTCGAAGGACCGATGCTCGCGAAAATGCGCGATCGCCCGCGTCACGTCGATCCCGGCTGCATCGTAGATTCCGCCACCCAACTCGCAGATCCCCACGATCAGCGCACCCGCCTCGCGCAGATGATGAGCCGCGTGTTCTCCCACGTTCCCCAGGCCCTGCACGATGACTCGCTTTCCGGCAACTCCGGTGGTCAGCCCCAGCGGTTTCACGTCCTTCTCGTGGGAGAGGCATTCCTTGATTCCAAAGTAAACGCCGAGCCCGGTCGCTTCCTTGCGCCCAGGAATCCCGTGCATGTCGAGCGGTTTACCGGTCACGCACGCGTAGGGATTGGGTTCGTTAAAATTTAGCGCCCGGTAAGTGTCGGCGATCCAGGCCATTTCCTGCTCGCCCGTCCCGTAGTCGGGTGCGGGAACGTCAATGGATGGCCCGATAAACTTTTTCTTGTTCAATTCCGCCGTCAAACGCCGCGTGACTCGCTCGCGAAACCCGGGCGACGAAGCGCGGGCGTCGATGCAGACCCCGCCCTTGGCACCACCGAAAGGCACCCCGACCAGCGCGCACTTGTAGGTCATCAATGACGCCAGCGCGATGGTCTCATCCAGCGTGACCGACAGGCTGTAGCGGAGCCCGCCCTTGCAGGGCAACCGATGATGACTGTGCTCAGCGCGGTAGGCCTCGACGACGACGACATTTCCATCGTCGTCCTTTACGGGAAATTTCATCCGGTAGACGCTGTTGCAGGTCTTGACCTGATCCAGAATCCCGACTGAGAAATCGCTCAGCGCCGCCGCTCGGTCGAAGTACGCGCTGACCGATTCGAAAAATTGACTGCGAGGCTGGGCGGGAGCTTGGGGTTCCATAAGTCAGCCAGTCTACGCGCCGACCGACGCAAGCCACGCGAAAAACCGTACTGCAATCCAGCCGACCAGGATCGACACCGCCAGCACGACGCCCAGCAGCGCAGCCAGCATGGCGATCACGATCCCGTAGTCCGCCTTGCTCGCTTTGCGGTTCGTGCCCTGGTGTTTTCGGAGCAGCGCGTAGTTGCGGTTATTCGATTTGAACCACGCCGAAAAAATGTCACCGAGCACCGGGAACGCCCCGAGCAGAGTGTTGACCAGCACGTTCAGCACCATCCGCACCAACACCACCCGCGGCAGGCCCGCGCGCAGGCCATTGACAACGATCATGGACGAAAAAACCGCTGTCGAGCTGTCGCCGATCCCCGGGATCAAGCCAATGATGGGATCCAGCCCCACGCGATACTTTGTGCCCGGGATCGGAATGAGATCGTCCAGCACCCAGGCCAGCAGCTTGGAAGCATTCGGTTTGTCCCGATCGTCGTCGGGCGGCAGCACTTCAAAATCCATGGCAACTTGTCATCGCAGTTCGACCCAACTTTGCGCGCAGACCAATCACTTCCAGCGGGAATCTTCTATCCACAGACGGCAGCGACCTCGTTCGCGGCTCGCCATCCCGTCTCCATCGCGCCGTGGACCGTTCCGCTGGCGCCGTGGGTGTTGGTCGCCTCGCCGGCGAAGAAAATCCGGTTCGCCAGCGGACGCGCAAGTGCGTCCCGGCTGGATTCCGTCGTCCGAACCGTCGGGTAGGAATACAGACCGCGAATCCACGGGTCCGCCCCCCAGTCGGCGATCAACCCACGCTCGAATGAGTGCGACGCGATCTTCGCGCCAAACAGCTCGTCGAGTTCCTCGAGCGCGAACCGCACCGGATCCACGCTCATGTTATCGAGCGCCTCCGCCCGGGCTCCGCCAACAAACGCCGTCAGGACGAACGAAGTCTCCGAACGCCCCTTGCAGGCCGCCCAGAACTGCGGGAGAAATCCATCCGTGTGGATGAAATAGGTCTGATCGTCCCAGAAGCGGTGTTTGAATTTCAGGATGATCTTCATCCCGGTGTCCATCCCGATGCTGTCCGCCGCCGCGATCTTTTCCGGCGGGAGCTGGGGGGAGAAATGGATCAGCCGCTCGGTGATGATCGGCAACGGCACGGTCACGATCACCGCTTTGGCCGTCAGTTCATCGCTGTTCTGCAAGCGCACCCTCGGTTCGCCCGACCAATCAATGGCGGCGACCGGAGAATTCAGCCGGATCGAATTCTCGAGCTTTTCGATGAGCGGCGCGAAGAGGTCGAGGTAGCGTCCCCGCAGCGTGTAGTTCGTTTCCCGCGACTCCCAGCCCTTCTGATAGCTCGCAAATCCCCGCATCGCCAGCCGATCGAGCGTGGTCCCGTGCTCCACTCCGAGGCGCGAGGACAGATAATGCCAGGCCCGCCTCGGGAAGTGCGAACGCACGAGAAATTCGTCCGCGGTCCAGTTCTCACCCCGGTATTCGCCGAGTCCATCGATTAAATCAAAGGCCCGCCGCACCGCCGGATCGAGCTGCGCCTGATCCAGAGTCTGCAATTCGCCGTCGATCCGCAGGAGATCGTTCAGAGTCATGTGGCTGCTGAGATCCATCCCCTGCTCCGCCGCCAGCCGGGCCACGGCGTTATCCATTCCGTGGACTTCCTCCGCGCCCAACTCGATCGAGACGTCGCCAAAATTATCCAGCGACCGCACCCGCCCCCCGACGTGGTCCGAGGCCTCCAACACGAGCGGACGATGACCGCCCGACCTCAAAGCATCCGCCGCACAAAGGCCGGCAACGCCGGCACCAATGATGAGAACGTCATGGTCCATCATCACAAAAGGCCCCCGGGCGTCGTGACCTCCGCCTCTACGGCGGAGAGGTCGACTTGAGGAGAGCCACCACCGCGCTCCATCCCGCTCGGCAGGGCTCTCACGCGTCCGCTGCGTGGGCCGTTAGATCCTCCATCAAGACAAACTCGACGGCCGACGAATGCGTAGCTGCCAGGAACACCGGCGGAGCCACGTCGGCCTCCAGTGCCTCCTGCCAACGCGTCACGCAAAGACACCACTTGTCACCCGGCTGCAACCCCGGGAACTGCATGTCCGGGCGCGGCGTGACGAGATCGTTCCCGCGTTCGGAGGAAAACCGCAGGAATTCCTCCGTCATCTGCGCGCAGACCGTGTGCAGCCCGACGTCGCCGGGTCCCGTGTGGCAGAATCCATCCCGGTAGTAACCCGTCATCGGGTCCGTGCAGCACCCTTCTAACTCAGATCCCAATACGTTTGTCGCCATAAGTTGATGTCGGTTGAAGACCTACTCGTAAATGTCGCGGCCCGCCTCGCGTCCCACCCAGCGCTCGACCACGAAGACGTGCGCCGGACGGTTCCGCGGATCCAGCATCACGAAATTCCGGCTCCCCGTCCACTGGAACGATTCGTTGGTCAGCAGGTCGCGCACGCGGTAGGTCGCTGACGGCAAAATGCCGAACTCCTCGACCGGCACGTCGACAAACCCACTTTGAGTTCCGAAGAAATCGAGATTCACCACGACGAGCACGACGTTGTCCCGCGCCGTCGTCATCTTGCTGTAGAACAAAATTTGATCGTTGTCCGATCGGTGGAATTTCAGGTTCCGGTATTCCTGCAGAGCGCGGTTCTCGTGACGGGCGCGATTCAAAGCCGTGATCCAATCCTTGATGTTACCTGGCGCGTTCCAATCCCGCCCCTTGAAGTCGTATTTCTCCGAGTGATTGTATTCCTCCTTGCCGGGGAATTGGTCGTTCTCACAAAGTTCGAATCCACTGTAGATACCGTAGACCGGCACCAATGTCGTCGCGAGCACGGCTCGGGCGAGAAACGCGGGGCGTCCACCAGTCACCAGATGCTCGGGCAAAATGTCGGGAGTATTCGCGAAGAAGTTTCCGCGGAAATAATCCTTCATCGGCCCCTGCGTCAGCTCCTCGAGATATTCGGTGAGATCAGCCTTCGACTCACGCCAAGTGAAATACGTGTAACTCTGCGTGTAACCGACCTTCGCCAGTTCCTGCATCATCTTCGGACGAGTGAACGCCTCGCTCAGGAAGATCACGTCGGGATGTTTGGCCAGCACCTCGCCGATCACCCACTCCCAGAACGACACTGGCTTGGTGTGCGGATTATCGACGCGGAAAATTTTCACCCCGCGATCGGCCCAGAAAATCAGCACATCGCGCAACTCGTCCCAGAGCGCGCGCCAATCCTCGCAGTGGAAATTCAGCGGATAGACGTCCTGATATTTCTTCGGCGGATTCTCCGCGTATTTGATCGTCCCGTCCGGACGCTTGAAGAACCAATCGGGATGATCACGCACGTAGGGATGATCCGGCGAACAATTGATCGCAAAATCCAACGCGATCTCCATGTCGCGGTCGTGCAATTCACCGACCAGCCAGTCAAAATCCTCCAACGTTCCCAGCTCGGGCGCCACGTCCTTGTGCCCGCCGCCGTTCACGCCCTGCGCACGATTGCCGATGGCGTAGGGGACACCCGGATCGCCGGGTCCCGCGTTCAGCGTGTTGTTCGGGCCCTTCCGGTTACTGACGCCGATGGGGTGAATCGGGGGAAAATAGATCACGTCGAATCCCATTGCCCGCGCGTCGTCGATGCGCGGCAGACAGTCGCGGAACGTCGAACCCGAATCCGGCTTCCCCTCAGCCGAGCGAGGGAAAAATTCATACCACGCCGCGTAAGCGGCCCGCTTCCGATCCACCCAGATCGGGATCACCAGATCGGAAGTCGTCGCCAGCGAACGATCCAACAGAAACTCCATTCGCCCCTCCAGCTCCGGATCGATGGCGATTGCCTTCAGTTCGACCGGGGTCGATTCCTCCAGCTTCTTCGCGAATCCTTCGAGCAACTTTCTGTCCGCCGCGTCCTCGGATCGCTTGGCCGCCGCGCGCACCATGCGGGCCCCTTCGAGAGATTCGCTCCGGAGATCTTCCAGGCCTCCGTCGACTTTCTTGATGATCTCATCCTGCCAGGACAGAAAATCGTCACCCCACGCCTGGATCACCGCCTCCCAGTGACCCGGCGCGCTCAACGCCAGCGTCCCGGTCCAACGATCATTCACGAGCGGCACCATCGCGGCTTCGTGCCACGTCTCCCCGCCGACCTGCCGCCACCGCAACGCCGCGCGCACGATGTCGTGACCTTCCTTGAAGATGTCCGCTTCGACGGCAAGTTCCTCGCCGACCGCCCGTTTGACCGGATGCTTCCCGCGCGAAACGAGCGGCGAGATGTTTTCGATGACGACGGTGGGTGGGTATTCGAGCTTCACGATAGGTTGTCCAGAAGTTGTAAAAATTCGTCCATTCCGTCGATGCGTGCAGCCACTTCGCGCAGCGACCGACGGGCAGCGGGGACGTGATCGAGGAAGTCGGACCGACCTCCCTTCAATCCCAGAAATCCGTAAGCCCCCAGCGCCTGCATTAGGCGTTGGGCCGCACACATCCAGAAGATCCGGTCAAAGTTATCAGCCAACGCAACCCCTGCGCCCGCCGCGAGAGAACGGTAGTGATGCAGCAATTCCGATCTTTGGCCGTCGGTCAGGGCGACGTAGGGGTCGTAAAGTAACGAAGCCAGATCGTATTGCGCCAGGCCGGGCCGCATGCCTTGGAAATCGATCAACCAGCCCTCGCCACCCGAGACGAGGACGTTTTGCGACTGAAAATCCCGGTGGACCAGCACCCGATCCTGCCTCGCTAATTCGTCGGCCATTTCCCGCAGCGCCGGGAGCTCGGCGTAGCGCGCCGCCTGCTCGGCGCTGACTCCAAATATTCCCACCAGGCAGTGCTCAACAAAATACCCCTGCTCCCAGAGATAGAGCTGCTCGTCGAATTCCAACTCGACCGATACCGGTGCGTCCGCGAAGCGACGAGTGGCCTTCGTGTGCAGTTGAAAAACTGCGCTGACCGCTGATCGGTAGGCCGGTCCGCGGACTGTCGACCAATCTTCGTCGCGAAAACTCCACAGATCCTCCGCCCCGAGATCCTGCATCCAGATCAACCCCTCGTCGGGATCGTGCAGGTAGATTCGCGGCACCCGGACGCCGCTTTCGTCCAAAAACGTGGCCAATTCGACGAAGCGGGCGTTTTCAGTCCGTTCGGGCGAATACTTCACCACGATCATCGACGACGCTTCCCCCGTCGAGATCCGGTAATATTTGCGCCCCGACCCCCCCTTTTCGATCAGATCAACCGAAAACGTTTCGCTCGCGAGCAGCGGAAATCGCTCCCGGGTCTGAGAAATTACTAAATCGGGCTGCATCGGAGTCGGAAAAATCAGATGTCCTCGCCGCTGCGCGAGCCGCTGGCAACTTGAAAATCCCGCACCACGCAACGGTCGAGCCGCGCTCCGGCCTCGACGACGACGTCGTCCCAGACGATGCAATCACGCAGCTCCGCTCCCGCGCCGATCCGCGATCTGGCACCGACCACCGTCTTACCGAGGAGACGAGCCGATGCATCCACGGTGGCGGAAGCCTCCTTCCTGGGGAAATCCTGTGAACCCGAGGCTCGCGCCACCCACTCCTCCGAATGAGCCCGCAAGTATTCTCCCCGCGTGCCGACGTTGAACCAGCCGTTCTCGTGGAGTTCCACGCCGCCGACACTTCCCTCGGCCAGTCGCTCCGCCAGGACCGGAAAAAACGGGGCTTTGCGCTCTGCGGGTGGGAGCCAACCGACGGCCTCCGGCGTCCAGACCGACACGTTTGCGAAGTCGTATTCGCCCTCCTCGCCGTGCCGTCCCTTGAAATCCGTCACCCGCCCGTCCCGGCACGCGATCGCCGTGCTCAGTCCGGTCCGCCGCAGTCCCACCGTCACCGCGCAGCCGCCCCGAAAGTGCGCTTCCGCGAGCTTACTCAGGTCGACGTCGGTCAGGATGTCACCGCTGTAGACAAAGAATGGCTCATCTCCCAGCCGCGCCGCCGCGTTCGCAATTCCACCCCCGGTCTCCAACAGTTCGGGCTCGAAAACGAAATCGATCTTCGAACCTCGATAGGACGACTCTGGAAAAAATTCCGCCCACCGCTCAGCCAGGTGGTGCGTGTTGATCACGAATTTCTCGACTCCCACCGAGAGAAGATGATCGAGCGCAAAAGTGACCAACGGCCGGTTGAAGACCGGGACCAGTGGCTTCGGACGCGAATCCGTGAGCGGGCGCAGCCGTGACCCCAGCCCCGCCCCCATCACGAAGGCCGTCCGCACACGAGCGGCGGCCATCAATTTTTCGTCATCTTCACGTCGTCGAGGTAGAAGACACCCGACCCCGGCTGCAACTCGAAGACAAACTCGATGTCGACCGAGTTCGTCTGACCGACGTCGTTGAGTTCGCGCTCCTTGAAGCGAGGCGTGAACGTCGTCTTGACCTCAGTCCAGGTCGATCCCGCCGAGAAATCCTTATCCTCCCGTTTCCGCTCGTAGAGCCGCTGCCTCTGCACGGTCGCCCGACCGCGCGTCCCCCGCGTGATCTTGTCCTCGCCCGTCTGTTTCGATTGATCGTAAATCACCGCCGCCTGCGCGTTGGACACTCCGCTGCCCTTGACCATGAAGCTCAGCGTGTAGGAATCGCCGATCTTGAACCGGGAAGGCGTCCGTTGCCGCACCATCACCAGGTTCGACGGAGCCTGGTCCATGAGCTCAGTCGCTGACCAATTCGAGTTACTCATTTCGTCCAATTTGAAGTTCCCCCGGGCGGGCAACTCATTGATCGGGCTCGGCATCACCTCGTTCGGGTTGGGCACGTAGCCGATCTTGAGGCACCCCTTGCCCTCCGACGGCTCCTCTTCCACCACGGATGCGAAAGCCAGGTTATTCCCGCGATCCAGTCCCAGCGCGATGTCCCAGCCCGACGGCCACTTCATCCGGGGGAACGGCGTCGCGTTTTCAAAATCCTTGACCGCCGCAAACTTCGGTTCCTGCTTCGTTCCCGTGTTCAACGTGTAGGAAATCTCCCCGTCCGCGCCGCCGACGACCACGTCGAAGAGTCCGTCGCCATTCAGATCGCCGACCGCCACGGTAGCCACACCTCGGAGCGTCAGCGGCTTGCCCCCCGCTGACAGGAAGGACGCGAAGGGCAGCTCCACCCCCGGCTCCCAGGGTGTGTCCGTCTGAAGATAGACTCCGATCTTGCCATCCCGTCCGGCGACGAGCAGGTCGGGACGTCCGTCCCCATTGTAGTCCACGACTGCGGGCGTGAGTTGCTCGCGTCCATCGCCAAACGCAACCACGAAGCGGTTATCCTCGTCGAAGCGCGGTGAGCCGTTTGTCCCCTGGTTCAAGGCGAGGTGAATGTTATTGGCGGAATACGATCCCTCACCAATCAAGAGGTCAAACTTACCGTCGTTGTTCCAGTCCCACATGGTCGGCGCGAAGACGTTGCCCCACCGTTGATCGCCCTTTTTCACCGTTGGAATTGAAATCTTCTGGATGTCCGCCGGCTGCTTGAAGATAGGTTTCTGGAGGCTCCCGGAATTCGGCAACACGTAGATTTCACCGAAGTAATTCCCGATCAGCAGCGAAGGCGCGCTCCCCTCGCCGATCACGCTCACCCGGGGAGCGAGCCTCGTGTAATCTTGCGCCTTAAACTCCGGCACCGGGATCCCGAGAAAGGCTTGCCCCAGCTCGCCAAACAAATACTTCGGCTCAGTCTTCGATCCCTTGTTGAAGTAAATCCGAACGTAACCCTTCGGGTCGGCTGCCACGAGGTCCATGAGTTGATCCCCGTTCATGTCGTAGATCGCCACCGACACCGGCATCGGCGTCTTGCCGATCGCTCCCGACTCGGTCAGCACCGGCACTGCGGCACGGAACGAATCCAACTTTCCCTTCGAATTCACTCCGGTCCAGGGATTCTCGATCCCGTAAGAACGCTCGAAACCCCCATTCGCCACGCTGAGGGGCAGTTTTCTCTCCGGCTTCTCCGTCTGCGCCCCGGCGGAGAATGCAAATGCTGACAACCCGGCCAGTGCCGAAAAATAAACGAGGGAACGCATCGGAGGAACATGCCCGGAGCTGGCGCGAAAATCAACCCGGATGCGGTCGGCCAAATTTCCCCCGGGTGCGAACTCTCAGCCCCGGCCCGCCAGGCGCAGGATCGCATCCGCCGCGCTCGCCGCCCCGAACCCATTGTCGATGTTGACGACCGTCACCTTGCTCCCGCAGCTCGTCAGCATACCGAGCAAGGCAGTCACTCCCCCGAGATTTGCGCCATAGCCCACGCTCGTCGGCACCGCGATCACCGGCATGTCGACCAGCCCCGCCACCACGCTCGGCAGGGCACCCTCCATCCCCGCCACCACGATCAGCACCCCGCAGGCCCGCACGTCCTCGATCCGCGCCATCAACCGATGCAATCCCGCCACCCCCACGTCCGTGAACCGCTGCACCCGCTGTCCAAACGCCCCGAGCGTCACCGCAGCCTCCTCCGCCACCGCCAAGTCCGCCGTTCCTGCGGTCAGAATTCCCACCGCCCACTTCGACGCAGACACCGCCGGTTCTCCGCAAGTCAGGCACCCGGCCCGCTCGTGAAAAACCGCGTCCGGCAGTCGCGTTCGCACCGCCTCCGCCTGCTTCGCCGTCGCCCGCGTCGCCAGCACCACCTCGCCCTCCGCCCGCAACTTCGCCGCGATTTCCGCCACCTCGGACGCCGTTTTTCCGGGGCAGAAGATGACCTCCGCCCGACCGCACCGCTCGCGTCGGGCGAGATCCACCCTCGCAAATCCAAGATCTCCGTCCGCCGCCATCACTCGTTCTCGCTGAAGATCATCCGCAGTGGCTGCATGTTGCTGACCGCAAAGCCGCGATGTTTGTAAAACTCGATCGGCCCCTGGTCCTCGCGATCCGTCAGCAACGTGATCCGCAGAAACTTTTTCTCCCGCGCAAAATTCACGGCGTGCTCCAGCAATTTCGACCCCAGTCCCTGACCGCGATGATCCCCGTGAATCACCAGATCCTCGAGCAACATCACAAATCCCCCCTCCGCCGTGCTGATCGTGATCAGCAGGTTGATCATTCCAATGATGAGGTGATCATTGCGCAGCACAAAAATCCGCCCACGCGAGGGGTTTTCCAGGATCAATTTGAGACCGCGCACCTGCTTGTCACGATCCGGCACGAAGTCCGCCTCCAGCGTGAACAACTCGTGGAGCAGATCCGCCAATACCGGCAAATCATCCAAAGTCGCCGGCTCAATCCTCAAGCTTTCGTGCATCGCGGCATCCTTTCATTCCAATCCAAAATCCAAAATCTAAATTCTAAAATTCCATCAGCGCCCAAATTTCCGCTTCAATTCCCCGAACGAGAAGTGAACCAGGGTCGGCTTCCCGGCTGGGCAGGTGTAAGGCAGGTCGCACGCCATCAATTCCGCCAAAAACGCCCGCAGCCCGAACGTATCGCCAGGCAGATCTTCCGCCGGAGCAAACCGCGCCACGGATCGCGCCACGGCTTCCTCCACGGCGCGAGTTCCGACCCGGCCCGAGCCACCCCCCGACCGCCCCTCGTCGATCAGTCGTAGCAGAACCTCCGAGGCAGCCGAGCCCGCCAGCATCGGCGGCACCCCGTCGACCTTCACCGATCCTCCGCCAAACGGTTCCACCCACAGCCCGACCCGCCGCAGAGTTACCGCATGCTCCCGCACCCAAGCCTCGTCCCGCGGCGTCAACTCGACCACCGACGGCAGCAGCAATCGCTGCGCCGAAGCCGCCCCCCCCGCCATTTCGCGCAGAATCCGTTCGAACCAAATTCGTTCCTGCGCCGCGCGAAAGTCCAGCAGCACCATCCCCGCCGCGTCCTCCATCGTCACCCACCTCCCACCGAGCAACCCGACGAACCGAAACCGCTCGGGAGTCGTCTCCAGCAACTCGACCGCCTCGGCTCGATCCGGCGGCGAGTCGAATAACACCTCCGTCGAGCCATCCCTCGAGCCAGCCCGAACCTCCGACTCCCCGACGGGCAGCGGAATCTCCGGTCTCGCGGTTGGCGCGTAGTCCTGAGCGGCCGTGTCCGCCTCAGTCCGGCTCGGGACAGGAACTTCGCCTCGGAATTCTTCACTCCCCGCGTCTCCGCGCCCCCGCGTGAGATCTCCCCCCGCCTCCGGAAACGCCCGCCCCACCGTCACCGCCGCCCGTCCACCGCTCGCACGCACCCCCTCCAGCGCCGCCCGCACGCACGCCGCCACCGCCTCCCGCACCGCGATCCCATCGCGAAACCGCACCTCCCGTTTTGCCGGATGCACGTTGCAATCCACCTCCCGGGTATCCATCTGCACAAACAACACGACCGGAGGATGCATCCCGCGCGGCAACGCGTTCCCGTAAGCCTCCCGCAATGGCTGGGACAACACCGGACTCGAGATCGCCCGCCCGTTCACGAACCAAACCTGCTGCGACCGATCCCCCCGCCCGTGCCCCGGTCGCGCCAGCAACCCCGCGAAGCGCACGCCGTTGTGTTCGAACTCCTCGATCTCGAACAACGAACCAAGAAAATCCGCCCCGCTCAAATCCCGCACCCGCGTCCGGAGATCCATCCCCGCCGCCAGCAATCGCGTCTGCTTTCCATCCCGCGTCAGCGAAAACCGCACCCCCGGGTTTGCCAGCGCCGCGATCTGAAAAACCTGCTCGATGTGCGCCGCCTCCGTCCGCTCCCCCCGCAAAAATTTCCGCCGCGCCGGTAAGTTGTAGAATAAATTGCGCACCTCGATCCGCGTCCCCTCCGCCGCCCCGCTCGCCCGCACGTCCTCGACCTTTCCCGCCGACACGACGATCTCCGTCCCCTCCGCCGCCCCCCGCTCCCGCGTGCTCAACCGAAACTTCGACACGCTCGCGATACTCGGCACCGCTTCGCCCCGAAACCCAAACGTCGCCACCGTCTCCAAGTCCCGCCCCGTCCGGATCTTGCTCGTCGCGTGCCGCTCCAGGCACAGCACCGCATCCTCCCCGTCCATCCCGCGCCCATCGTCCGTCACCGCCAGATACCCCGCCCCGCCCCGCTGGTATTCCACGTCCACCCGCGTCGCTCCCGCGTCGATGCTGTTTTCCACCAATTCCTTCACCACGGAAGCCGGCCGCTCGACCACTTCGCCCGCCGCCACCTGGCTGGCCACCTCCTCCGATAATCGATGAATCCGACCCATCCCTCAGCGCCCCGCCGCCCATTGCATTCCAGCACATCCCCGATTGCGGAAATCCCGCCACATCATTTGACTTCGCGCCAGACCACCCATAAAACTCCTCCATGCTCCACATAACCGAAGCCGCAGCGCAACAACTGCGCGCCCTGCTCGAGGAAAAATCCCTCCCCGCAGGCCATGGCCTCCGTCTCTCCGTCGAACGCGGCGGCTGCGCGGGCCTGCAATACGGCATGGAAATGAGCGAGCCCCACCCCGGCGACGAACGCAATACCCGCGACGAAATCAGCGTTTTCGTCGCCGCTGACAGCACCGACCAGCTCGATGGATGCACCCTCGATCACATCGACGACCTCGCCGGCGCCGGATTTAAAATCGTCAACCCACGCGCGATCCGCAGTTGCGGCTGCGGCACGTCGTTCGAGCCCGCCGGTGCCGAAGCCACCCCGGCGAACGCCTGACCCACCATGGCCAACCCACGCAGCAAATTCGGCTCGCGCCGAACCGCCACCCGAGGTTTTCGTTCGAAAAATCCCGAACCCAAATCCCGCGCCGACCTCCTCGGCTGGGCCATCTTCATCGTTCTACTCGTCGGCCTCGTCATGATCTGCTGGATGGGAACCTACTACGTCTTCGGCCACCCCGAAGAGCCCTTCAGCTATTCGATCCTCAAGAGGATGAAAAAAATCGAGCCGCCCAATCGGTTCGTGGACACCGCCGCTCCCAAAGGCGAATTCCTCACCGCCGACAAACTCGTCGAGCGCTACGGCAAGATGTCTCCCCGTGACCTGAAAAAGGAAAGCACCCAACTGCTCCGACTCTATCTTCAAAACTACGACCACGTCCCCGACCGCGTTCCCTACGTCACCGGTCGTTTCAACATTCTCGACTCCTTCCAGCTCACCCCCGACGACTTCATCCAATCCGGCGTCGTCGCCCTCGCTCAGGACGCCGAGAATCCCCAGGTCCTCATCGAGCACGTCTTTCCCGCCGAAGAGCGCATGATCCCCGCGCTTCACCGCAGCCTCCTCACCGGCCTCGACATCCCGATCCAACGCACCCGCGACCTCACCGTCGTGACGAACATCACCCGCCTCGACGACGGGCGGCTCAAGTTCACCGTCGTCCCCATCCACTACCCCAGCTACACCGCCACCTCCGGCCCCGGCAGCTTCACCCTCGATCCCCCCACCCAGCTGAACATCGAGGCCGGACTTCCCATCCTGTCGAAAACCAGGATCACCGAAGCCGACACCCGCTACGCCACCTACCGGCAGAAATCCGGCCTCGACACCGGTGCTGTCACCGACCCCTCCGCCGCTCCCGCCCCCGCCAACGAACTCGTCCGCGTCCAGACCGCCACCGACCTCACCGGCGCAACCCCACCGCCACCCGCCCCCGAGCCCGAGCCCATCGCGGAATCCACGCCACCGCCCGCGCCGACCCCGCTCCCCGGCCTCGACGACCCCAACGTCCCCGTCCGTCCCGCCGTTCCGGTCGGAGCGCCGAGCGTTGCTGCCGCCACCCCCTCACCCACCCCGGTCGCGCCCGCTCCGGCCGTTCCGCTCAAGCCTTTCAACTCAAACTCCAAACCGCCCGCCGTCGCGAACGCCGCCTCCGGAGGTTGGGAAGTCTACCGCCCCGGCCAGATGCCCCGCGGTAAGCTCGTCGACGTCCGCGAGAGCACGACCCTCGCCGACCAACCCGTCTCCAGCGAACGACTCTACTTGGAAGGAGACTTCGTCGTCACCGCCGCCGGCCCCAATCGCGCCGTCCTCCGGACCAACGTCGGCAACCTGGCATCCACGACCCGCGTGATCGTCGAATACCCCGCCGGCAGCAACCCGCCCAAGGAGGGCAACCGCGTCAACCGCGGCGGCAGCCGACCCTTCCTCATCACCGACGTCCGCAAGACCGCCGACGGCACCGTGAACATCACCGTCCGCGAGATCACCGCAGAATGACGTCCCGGAGTGGTGGCTTCCAGCCGCCAACCAGGAGTGTGACCCTGTGGCCCGGTTGATGGTTATTGGTTGATAGCCTGAATGGAAATGCATCCCGCCAAGCTTCCATCAACCATCAACCATCAACCATCACCCCCCTCCACCCCGCTCGCCCGCCAACTCCTCACCGAACTCACCCCCCCCGCGCCTCCCCTCCGCTTCGACGCCTTCATGGGTCGAGCACTCTTCGATCCGGCACACGGCTACTACGGCAGCGGCCAGGCCCGCATCGGTCGCGGCGGCGATTTCTACACCAGCGTCACCGCCACCCGCATGTTTGGTCGCGTCCTCGCCGATCACTTCGCAGCGGTCTGGGAGCAACTCGGCTGCCCCGACGACTTCACCCTCGTCGAGCAGGGGGCCAACGACGCCACCTTCGCCGAAGATGTCCTCACGGCTTTGCGCGAACGCCACCCCGCCCTCCACTCCACCCTCACCCTCCGACTCATCGAGCCCTTCCCCCACCTCCGCGACGCTCAACGCCGCACCCTGACCGATCATGCCCCCCACATCTTTTGGCATGACAATCTCGCCGATCTCCTTCCCTTCACCGGCATCCACTTCACCAACGAATACGTCGACGCCCTCCCCGTCCGCGTCTTCCAACGTCGCGACGCCCAATGGCACGAATGGCACGTCACCCCCGCCAGCGACAACCTCACCATCACCCTCCGCCCCGCCGCTGACACGACCGATCTCCCCGACCCCGCCACCGAAAACCAACTCACCGAGCGCCGCCCCGCCGCCGTCGCCTGGCTCACCGACCTCGCCCCCAAGCTCCTCCGCGGCCAGATCCTCATCGTCGATTATGGTTACCCTCGCGCGGAACTCGACGCTCGCACCCTCGGCACGCTCACCGGCTACCACGACCACCAACAGACTGACGACCCGCTCGCCCACATCGGCGAGCAGGACCTCACCGCCCACGTCGACTTCACCGCCCTCGCCGAAGCCGCCGCCGCCGCCGGACTCACTGCCCGGCCGCTCGTTGATCAATACCACTTCCTCGTCGCCGCCGCGCGACCGCTCCTCCTCGAGCTGGAGACTCGACCCGACACCCCGCAGCGTGCCGTCGACCTCCGGGGATTGAAGACTCTTCTTCACCCCGAGATCATGGGCACTCAGTTCAAATACCTCACCCTCGAGCGGTAGTCGCATCAAGGAGCGGCGATTTGCAATCGCCGTCCAATCCATCGCGAAGCGCACTCCGCATTCACTCCGCCGGCCCGACCTGCACGCTCATGTCGAGCAGCTGCATCGGCCCAAACTGCGTGGTCAGGGCCACGTCAGCCGCGTCCCGCCCGTAGGCGATCGTGATCCGATTGCCCTTCGGCTCATCCTGCGTGGCGTCGAAAACGTACCACCGCCCTCCCACGTAAGCCTCGAACCACGCGTGCAAATCCATCGGCTTGAGCTCGTGCAGATACCCGACCACCATCCGCGCCGGGATGTTGATCGCCCGGCACAGCGCGATTCCGAGATGAGCCAGATCCCGACACACCCCCACCTTCGTGTTGGCCGTATCCAGAGCCGAGGTCGACGCGTTGCTCGTCCCGTATTCGTAACGCACCTCGCGCCGGATCCACGCCCTGATCGCCTCGGCCTGCCGATAGCCCGGCTGCACCCCGCTCGTGATCGATCCGGCCAGATTACCGAGGAAATCCGCCTGGCAATACCGACTCGGCAACAGAAATTGCAGCAAGGGATCGGGAATGAATTGCACGTCCACAAACTCCGCTTCGGGATCCGTGTCGATCTCGTCCGCCGTATCGACGACGCAGCTCGCCTTGATCGAAAACGGCCCCGCCGGGATCAACGCGCGCTGGCACAGATTCCCGAAACCATCCGTGTATTCCACCATCGCGATGTCCGGCTCGAGCACGTAGTCCTCGCTGGTCACCCACTGGCCGTAGCCGCTGCGGGGTTTGAGCATGAAAATGGCCGGAACCTCGGCGTCGGCCTGGAACGAAAGTGAAGCGGTGGCGTGAAGTTTCATGGTCGGGTGATTTCGTTGGTCGATGATCGGACGGACGGGCGTTTGTTGGAAATTTCGGGAATACGCGCGGCTGTGCTACCTCTTCTGCTCCCAATGAAAAACATAAAAACCCAATTCCTCGCCCTCACCGCCATCCTCGTCTCGAGCGCCGCAGCATTCGCCGGCTCCTACGCCGACATCAGCATGACCGACCTTCAGGAAGCGATTGCCTCCGAGAACGTCACCGTCATCGACGTCAACGGCACCTCTTCCTACAAAAAAGGCCACATTCCCACCGCCATCGACTTCATCCAGGTCAAGGACGACCTCGCCTCGCAGCTGCCGTCCGACAAGGACGCCCTCATCGTCGCCTACTGCGGCAGCCCCCAGTGCGGTGCCTACGCCAAAGCTGCCGACGCCGCCACGAAGCTCGGCTACACCAACGTGAAGCACTTTAGCCCGGGCATCTCCGGCTGGAAAGAAGCCGGGGCCGAGACCGAAGCTGCGGAATAATTCTTCCCGCTCCACTCACGAAAAAGCCCGGTCTTCCGACCGGGCTTTTTTTGCTCTCCCGCAACGGGAAAATCAAACGATCCGCAGAGTCGTGGCCGGGTCGAACAAATGCGTGCGTTCGACATCGACTCCGAACCTCATCCGCCGCGCTGAAGCCGTGTGATCCGCCGTCTGGTGACTCCGGCTGATGAGACTGTGCTCCCCGGTGGTGATGTAAAAATACGTTTCCGATCCCATCGGCTCGACCAGATCAATAACCGCCGGAAATTCATTCGGCGATTTCTTCACCGCTTCTTCGACCACTACGCAATCCTCCGGGCGCAACCCGAGCATCACTTCCTGGCCGATGAACGGGGCCGCCTCCGGACGGCTCCCCAGCTCCAGCTCGATCGTCCCGCTCCCACGTTCCTTGAACCTCAGGGCCTCCGCCGTTCCCGAGAGCGAACCCTTCACGAAATTCATCTGCGGGCTGCCCAGAAACCCCGCGACGAACAAATTCTTCGGCTCGTTGTAGAGTTTCAGCGGCGTATCGACCTGCTGGATCACGCCGTGGCTCATCACCACGATTCGCGTCCCCATCGTCATGGCTTCCACTTGATCGTGCGTCACGTAGATCATCGTCGCCTGCAGGCGCTGGTGAAGCTTCGTCAACTCCGTCCGCATCTGGACGCGCATCTTCGCATCGAGGTTGGAGAGAGGTTCGTCGAAAAGAAAAACCTTCGGCTGCCGGACAATCGCCCGCCCCACGGCGACCCGCTGACGCTGACCACCGGACAGGGCTTTCGGCTTGCGATCCAGATACTCGGATAGACCCAGGATCTCCGCCGCTTCGTTGACCCGCTTGTTAATCTCGGCTTTCGGATATTTCCGGATCTTGAGCCCGAACGCCATGTTGTCGCGCACCGTCATGTGCGGATAAAGCGCGTAGTTCTGAAACACCATCGCGATGTCGCGATCCTTCGGCGGCGTGTCGTTCACCCGCTTGTCGCCGA
This sequence comes from uncultured Verrucomicrobiae bacterium, assembly GCA_963740185.1. Taxonomy (GTDB): domain Bacteria; phylum Verrucomicrobiota; class Verrucomicrobiia; order Chthoniobacterales; family JAATET01; genus CAVVKW01. The sequence goes on along the minus strand of CAVUDH010000014.1, from coordinate 21,664 downwards.
TCAGCAGATCGCCTTCGGAAATCTCCTCCAGACCCGCGATCATTCGCAGCGTCGTCGATTTCCCGCAACCCGAGGAACCCACGAAAACCATGAATTCGCGGTTCTGAATCTCGAGATTGAAATCATCGACCGCCGTGACGTCAGTCCCTTTCTTCTCGCCGGGGTAGATTTTCTTAATATTTCGGAGGGTGACTGCAGCCATCGCGAAAGATTATCGATCCCCCCCCGATCAAGCCATCAAAAATCCGTAATCACCCGGCCAGGCGCCCACCCGGCCTGCACCCGGGGGGGCGGGGCAATCCAACTCGCGATTGACTTTCGCGCTCGGGCTGATACCCCTGAACAGCTCAAGAAAACGCGGGTGTAGTTCAATGGTAGAACGGCAGTCTTCCAAACTGCACACGAGGGTTCGATTCCCTTCACCCGCTCTCTCCCATCAAGGGCCGACGGAAAGTTGAAGAGCGCCTCCCGGAATTTCGACATTTGAGGCGAGCGAGGGAACCAATTGGTGGGGCTGGTCGAGCCGCGACAGCCGTGGCTGACTAGGAGGTGCCTCCCCCACACCGCCCGGTTCAGATTTTCGCCTCGGCGATGACGTGCGCTTTCAATTCGCTTGTCGTGACCTTGACATCGGCCTGCTTGGCCATCGCGACGACGGCTTCGAGGTCTTCGTCGAGGTGTTTGAGGTCGCGGGTCGCGTGTTTGAAATCGGCGAGGGCGTGGTGGATGTCTTTGAGCGCGTGCTCGAGGTCGCCGACGGCATGGGCTTTGTCGGCGGTGGCGTGTTCGTAGTCTTTCTCGGCGTGGGCGGCCTGTTTGCCCCCGGCTTCCCAATCAGCGAGGGCGTGCTCGAAATCGTTGATGAGGTGGTCGAAGTCCTGCATCGCGTGGGCGGTGTCCTGTTTGGCGTGTTGGAGGTCCTCGACGGCGTGGGCGAGGTCGTTGCGGGCGTGCTTGTAGTCGAGGATGGCGTGTTCGATTTTCGCGGCGGCTTTGGGATGGCTGGCGAGGAAGGTTTCGAGGGTCGTGCTCATGGTGTGGGTGTCTTTTTTTTGGTTTGGTGAAGGGGGTTATCGCTCGTTCCGAAGGACGAAGCGGCAGATGCCCTCGGTGAGTAGATACAGCAAAAACAGGATGGCCGTGATCCAGAAACTGGGCGGCCAGTTGGTGGCGCAGGCAAGCAGGATGCCGGTCCACACCGAGAAGAGCGAAATCGCGACCGAAGCGGTGAGGCCGGTCCAGAGCGTCCGGCAGACCCGGGACGCGATGCCGGCGGGGCCGATGATGAGCGTGAACACGAGCAGAATGCCCACGACCTGGCTGGCGAGCGTCACGGAAACGGCCAGAATCGCCATGAAGGCGATGGACAAAATGACGAGTGATACGCTGCGGGCTTCGGCCAGATCGGGCTGCACGCTGGCGAAGAAGAGTTTCCGAGAGATGAGGACCAACGCCCCGAGGCTGAGGCTCGCGAGCACGAGGGTTTGCAGGATCTGTTCGTGCGATACGCCGAAGATGTTGCCGAACAGGATGGCGGTGGCCTGTCCGGCGAATCCCTTGTAGAGAGCGAGAAACAAGGTGCCGACGCCCAGGCTGAGGGAGAGCACCATGCCGATGGCCATTTCGCCGCGGTGGAGGCGGTCGCCCGAGCCACCCATCACCGCGCTGGCGAGCACGGAGATGATGAGCATGCCTTCCAGCGGGCTGAGCGCAAAAAGGGCCGCGCCGGTGGCCCCGGTGAAGCCGATGTGGGCGAGGGCATGGGCTGCAAAACTGACCTGCCGGAGCACGACGAAATAACCAACGATCGCGCCGAGGATTCCGGCCAGCGACCCGGCCACGAGGGCGTTGCGCACGAAGTCATAGGCGAGGTAGCCCGCAATCTGCTCAATCATGACGCGCGGATTCCGTGACGTTGCCTTCGGCTGCAACGATGAAAATTTTGCCCTCGGCGCGGACGACGTGGATCGCCGCGCCGTAGAGGGCGCTGAGCGATTCGCTGGAGACGATGTCATCCACCGGACCGATGGCCGCGCTGCCGCCCGCGACGTAGAGGACGCGATCCATGGCGCCGAGGAGGGGATTGATGTCGTGCGCGATGAAAAGGATGGTCGCTCCGGTGGTGGCCTGGACGCCCTTGATGCATTCGACGAGGCGCATCTGGTTGCGGGGGTCGAGGCTGGCGAGGGGTTCGTCGAGGATGAGCAGGCGAGGTCTGCCGAGTAGGGCTTGGGCAAGGGTGATGCGCTGCTTTTCGCCGCCGGAGAGGATCGCAAACGGTCGGTCGGCATACTCGGTGGCACCGGCCAGTTCGATGGCGTGGGCAACTTCATTGCGTGAGGCCCGGTTCTGCCAGGGAATGCCCCAGCGGTCGCCGTCCGCGACGGCTGCAACGAGCGAGCGGGCGCTGAGCGCGGTGCTTTCGAGGCTGGAGCGGCTCTGTGGCATGTAGCCGACGGTGGCGTTGGCCCGGCCACCGGGGGGCTCGCCGAAAATCGCGATCCGCCCCGAGCTGAGCGGCGTGAGTCCCAGCAGGCAGCGCATGAGGGTGGATTTGCCGGAGCCATTGGGCCCGAACACGCCGACAAATTCGCCGGGTTCGATGCGTGCGTGAACGCCTTGCAGGATGTTGCGACCCCCCAGGCGCACCCCGGCTTGCTCGATGGAGAGGGCAGCGGTCAATTGCCAAGCCCGAGGGCAGTTTCGACTTCGCTGAGTTCGGTGAGCATCCAGTCCACGTAACTCTTCGCAGCGGGCGGCTGCGTCTCGGTGACGCCGACGATGGGGACGTCGTGCTCCTTCGCGACCGCTTGGAGTCGGGCCGTGGCGGGATCGGTCACCTGACTGTTATAGAAGAGGATCTCGACCGCCTTGGAGGTGAGGCTTTTTTCGAAATCCGCCGTCTGCTGAAAGCTGGGATCGGTGTCGTTCATGACGGCGAGTTGAAAGGCCTCGTTTTCCATCCGAAACCCGAGCGCCTCGGCCAGGTCGCCGAAGACGGGCTCGGTGGCCGTCACCGGGGTGCCGGCCTTCGCGGCACGGATCGAGGCAATCCGCGCGGTGAGCGGCGCGAACGACGCCTCGAAGGCGGCGAGGTTCTCGGGCTGATCCAGCACGTCGGCGAGTTTCGCAGCGAGGGCGGGCATGGTTTTCGGGTCGTACCAGATGTGCGGGTTGTCGCCGGCTTTTGCGCCGACGAGTGCGGCGACCTGGATGACAACGCGTCCGGGTTTGCCCTGCGTGCCGAGCAGCTTTTCCATCCACTCGTCGTAGCCGATGCCGTTGTAAATTACGACGTCGGCATTGGCGACGGCCATGGCGGTGGCGGCGTCGGTCGTAAACTCGTGCGGATCCTGATTCGGGTTGCTGAGAATGCTGGTGACCTGGGCGGCATCCCCCGCGATCTGTTGGGCCACTCCGCCGTAGAAATTCTCGGCCGCGACGATATTGACGGTGTCGGCCTGGAGCGCCGACGTCGAGACCGCGAGGACGGCCAGGCTGATTTGGATGGAGATTTTGAAGGGGTTCATCAGGCGGTGAGGCAATCGGGGCAGTCGCCGTAGAGAACGATCTCGTGTCCCGCGACGCGAAATCCGGACGGTGCCAGAGCCGCAACCCTGCGGACGCAACCGACGAGGTCGAAGAGCCGCTTGCACTGGTGAGAAAGGAAAAAGTGGTGATGTTTGCGCGACGCGTGTTCGTAGTGGGGCGGAGCTCCGGGCACATCGACGAGGCGGACCGCGTCTTCCTCAACGAAGGCCTTGATTGCCCGGTAGACCGTTGCAATCCCCAGGCGCGGCAGATCGCGCCGGGCCATCTCGCAGAGTTCCGGGGGGGTGAGCGGGCGGGCGGACGACTCGAGAGTGTCCATGATTACCTGCTTTTGTTGGGTGGCGTAGGCCATGGGGGGAGAATTAGCCGAACAGAAATTGATAAGCAACTCTCACTTACGAAAATTCGGCAACGATTCGCTCCAATAAACCCTTGCGCATATTTGATAATCTATTATCAAAATGACTGAATATGCGAGCGAGTTATCATTATCTGAAAATCTAGCTTTCCTCCGATTCGAGATTCACCGCCGACTTTTTCCATGGTTTCTGTCACCCAACCCGCCTCCCCCTCTCGCCGTCGCAGCCTCGTTCGCGATGCGAGCCGCTGTCTCTCGCAGCAGATGGTCTTCTGGGGGGCGGACGTGCGGAGTCGCACTGGGAACCTGCTCGTTGCCTTTGGCATGGAGCGGATTCCGCGGGCGGAGGCGGGCGGAGAAGGTAGCAGTCGCTACCGGATGGAATGGGGCGGTGGCGGGATCGAGCTGCACAGTTTCTGCATCGGTTGGTATCCCGCCGGTTCCGAAGGCGTGCTCTTCATTCGCAACCGCGAACGCCTGCACACGTGTCCGTCGGGCCGGATGATCCTTCCGGGGACCTACGATTCGGTCGTGGGGGCCGCGCCCGACGACCTGTTGCCGGCAGTTCGACCGCTGCTTGCCTGGGTCGTCGGCTACGAACGTTGGGTGCGGGCAACGACCCGCGCCGACTATCGGTCGCGCTGCTGGGAGCGACTGGTTACCCGCACGGGGGTGCGCCGGTGGCTCCCGCCCGACGACGCGCTTGATTGGATGGAAAGTTTTGTAACAAACCCGGAGATCACTCCCCGGCCCCGGGATCTCTCCCGCCGAAGACGGGCTGAATCACCCCGTCCAGTCTCAACCAAACCTTACTCCTTCCACTGCTGATGCTCGCCGCCCCTACCCTGACCCCGGCGCGACCCCACGTTGCCTGCAATCGATCATCCATCCTGGATGAGATCGCCGAGCCCGGGGCGAACCTCCGTGTCTGGCAACGCTCCGTCCCGGCGGTGGCGCTCGCTGACAGCGACGGAACGCGCGGCGCGACGTTCCCTACCAATTGGTAGGGCTGGTCGCGCCGCGCCAGCCGTCTTCTCCCACCGACCGAACTTCCGAAACCCAAACTGATAATGAAAAAACTACCCGTCACCGTCCTGTCCGGCTTCCTCGGAGCCGGGAAAACCACGCTTCTCAACCACGTCCTCAACAATCGCGAGGGAATGCGCGTCGCGGTGATCGTGAACGACATGAGCGAGGTGAACATCGACGCCGCGCTCGTCCGCGACGGCGGTGCGGAGCTTTCCCGCACCGAGGAGAAACTCGTCGAAATGTCGAACGGCTGCATCTGCTGCACGCTGCGCGAGGATTTGTTGAAGGAGGTCACCCGGTTGGCCGACGAGGGGCGGTTCGACTATTTGCTCATCGAATCCACGGGCGTCTCCGAGCCGCTGCCGGTCGCGCAGACGTTCACGTTTGCCGACGAGGAGGGGCGCGGACTCGAGACGATCACGCGGCTCGACACGATGGTGACGGTGATCGACGCGGCGAACTTCCTGGAATATTTCGAGGGATCGGATTCGCTGCTGGACCGGGACGTGGCGCTCGGTGAGGAGGATCAGCGCACGATTGCCGACCTGTTCGCGGATCAGGTGGAATTCGCCGACGTGATCGTGATCAACAAGACGGATCTCGTGAGTGACAAGCAGCGGGACGAGTTGCGCGCGATCCTGCATCGACTGAATCCCGCGGCGGAGATCGTCGAGTCCGAGCGCGGGCGCGTGCCGCTCGATCGGGTGCTCGACACGGGGCGATTCGACATGGAAAAGGCGCAAAGTTCGGCGGGTTGGATGCGTGAACTCAACAACGTGCACACGCCCGAGACGGAGGAATACGGGATCGGGAGCTTCGTCTTTCGGGTGCGGCGACCGTTTCATCCCAAGCGCTACTGGGATTTCATCCACACGGAATGGGCGGGCTTGCTGCGCAGCAAGGGCTACTTCTGGTTGGCCACGCGCCACGACATGATCGGCTTGTGGAGTCAGGCGGGCGGCAGCGCGGAATATCGCCCGGTCGGATTCTGGTGGGGCGCGGCGGAGAAGTCGACGTGGCCCGATGACGACGAGACCTGGAAGGCCATCATGGCCGACTGGCAGGAACCCTACGGCGACCGCCGTCAGCAGCTCGTCTTCATCGGCCAGGATCTGCCGAAGGATGCGATGCTCGCGGGACTGCGGCGCTGCCTGCTGGATGATCGCGAAATGGCTTTGGGTCCCGAGGAGTGGAAGGAACGCTTCGACGATCCGTTTCCCGCGTGGATCGCAGCCGCCGCTCCAGAGGCTGCCGCCAGCTTCGCCTAAGCAGATCTTCACACCCCTTCCAACTTCATGACCACCTTGACAAGAATACGATGCGGTTCGCACGGCTGGCTGGACTCGCTTGCGGTCGGCATGGCCGCAATCTGCGCCGTGCACTGTCTGGTGACGCCTCTCTTGATGATCTCCATCCCGGTTGTCGCATCCACGTTCTGGGCTCAGCGAGACTTTCATCTCTGGATGGTGCTGTTGGTCCTGCCGACGACCGCCACCGCCGTTTTCTTGGGCTGCCGAAAGCACAAGGACAAGGTTGTCGTGATCTTGAGCATTGTCGGACTGAGCGTTCTCACACTCGTTGCTTTTCATGAGGCGTTTGCCGAGACCGGCGTGCTGGCAGGGAACGAGGCGGCGTGTTCGCACTGTGTCACCAGCGAAACTTCACGCCTGCTCACCGGTAGTGTCGTCCTCAACCTCTTGGGTTCCGTTTTCCTTTCCAGTGCGCACGCTCGCAACTACTGGCTCTGCCGGAAGGCGGCGTGCACTCACGATTAGCCCGAAAGGATCGAGCCAAGCGTGCCCGGCATTCCAGCCAACTTCATTTTTTCCCGCGGGCAACCGCAGAGGACCAATCCCTCATCTCCCCATGAAATTTCACTCTCGCACGTCCATTGAACAAGTTGAGGAATCCGCTGAACTCGCGCCGAGATTCGACGCCGACGGTCTCATTCCCGTTGTCACCACGGATTTCACCGACGGCGAAATCCTCATGCACGCATCGATGAATGCCGAGGCACTGCGACTCACCATCCAGACCGGAGAAGCCCACTATTGGAGTCGCAGTCGCCAATGCCTCTGGCACAAGGGCGCGACGAGCGGACTCGTGCGCGGGTGAGTGAACTCCTCGTCGACGACGACCAGGACGCGCTCTGGCTCCGCGTGGACGTCAGCGGCTCCGGAGCAAGCTGCCACGTCGGCTACGGCAGTTGCTTCTACCGCGGCGTTCCCATTGGCGACGTCGGGCCGCTCAGATTCGAGGAATCGGCGAAAACCTTCGAACCGAAGGCAATCTACGGCGATGCGCCAAACCCGACCCGGCTATGAGATTACCCGTCCCCACCATCCTGTTTGTCGGCTTTCTCGGAGCCGGCAAGACGACGTTCCTCCGCGAGATCCTGCCGCACCTTGAGGCCCGGGGTCTCGTTCCGTACGTCCTGATCAACGATTACCAAAATGCCCGCGTCGACGCTTCGTCACTGCGCCACCTCACTGAGGAAGTGCGGGCCACCTCGTGAATTGGTGTCCGCCTTGACGCTGCCACTCTCCAAGTGGAGGCGAGCGCCGCGATGGGCGAAGGGGAACATTTGGAAAACATCTCAAAATGAGGATTCCAAGAAGCTTAACTGATCCGAATGGTCAGCGTGCTACCACCTCTTACGGATCATGTGAGTAGAACCATCGGCAGGATGCCGACGCCACGAGGCATTGGCTTCCAGCCACTTGTCGCTGCTCAGTCGGAGCCTCTGGGACGGAGCGGAGCCGGGATGGCCCGGTTCAAATTCATGGTCTTCGGAAGTTTGCCCTTCATGTTCGGCGAGATCGCTTTGCGATCCGAAGCCAGAAGCCCGTTCCGCTCGAGATAAGCGGAGATCACGGCCGACGTCTCGTAGGAGGTCCGTTCGACGTCCGAACTCACGCCCGGAAGGCTGCTCATCAACACCGACGCGCCAGCGTTCACGATCGCAAACGCGGAACCAACTCCACCGGTAGCTACGCCGAGGGCGGCACCGGGTTCCAGACCGGACGCGCCGGTTGTATTGAAACTGATCAATGGGATCATCCCCGCGGACGTCACTTCGAAGACCGTGACCCGGGTGCGCACTGTCGTTCGACCGAAGCCGAAGCCAATGATGGCGCGGAGTGCCCGGCTACCTTGACTGACTTGGAGAATCTCACCGCGCACCAGCCAGACACCCGGACGAATTTGCCCGGCTGAATCGAGAACACTGGCCGCCGCCGCGTGAAGGCGAAGCTGCTCGATCGTGCGCTCAGCTAGATTGGCCACGATCTCATCCCGAAGCCGCCCCGTCTCTTCGGCGGATCGGCTTCCAAGGCTGAAGTGGGAAATGGGCGCGCGGAATGGCTCCACCAGGATTCGGGTCGGCGCCACGATAAATCCTTCATTCTGCTGGAGTGAATAGACCCCGACGGAACTGCAAGAGGTCAGGAGGAGCAAGCTGGCTAGGGCTAACAGGTGAGAGCGGATCATTTCTTTAGGAAGTTTGTAGATGGGTGTTTCGCGGAACAAAATTTCTACCGATCCGCTGCCTTGGGAGCCGCCAGCGCGAGGGCAAGCACCGAACTGGCATTGAAAATGAGGTTAATACCGAAAATCGACCCGAGCACCCAGGCGCTGTCGGACGGCCAGCGGACGTAAATCATCACCCCGAGAACGAACGACGCCAATCCGGAGAGAAGCGTCCAAACCCATCCCGAGTGCGCCCGCAGACGCAGCGCGCCGACGCAAAGGGAAATGCCTTCAACGAGAAGAAAGACGGCAAAGATCAGCGTGATCACCGCCACCGCCGAGCCCACGCAGGAAAGCAGGATCACACCAGCCGCGATCCGGACGAGCGCGAGAACGGCGTCGAGAACCCGTGGGCCGGGGGGTCAGAGCGCAGTACCCTCGAGGGGGGGCTCGTCAGCCGCGATGCGGCGGATATTTTCGACCGTCACTCGAGAGATTTCGCCGAGAGCCTCGCGGGTCAGGAAGGCCTGGTGGGCAGTGATGAGGACGTTTGGAAACGTGAGCAGGCGGGCGAGTTCGTCGTCCAAGAGGACCTGACCGGAAAGGTCTTCGAAAAAAATGCCCTCCTCCTCTTCGTAGACGTCGAGGGCGACGCCGCTCACCTGGCCAGCCTTCAGAGCGGCGATCAAAGCGGAGGACTGGATGAGTCGCCCGCGGCTGACATTGATGATCACGACACCGCGCTTCATTTTCGCGAGGGAGTCTTCGTTGATGAGGTGCTGCGTCTCCGGAGTGAGGGGGACGTGCAGACTGATGATGTCGGACCGGCTGGCCAGCTCGGCCGGATCGACGTATTCGACACCATTGGCCGCCGCCCACTCGCCGTCGGGGCAAGGATCCTGGGCGAGGACGTTCATTTTGAAACCTCGGAGGATTTCGGCGACGAGTCGGCCGGTTTTCCCGGTGCCGATAATGCCGGCGGTCTTGTTGTAGAGGTCGAAACCGACCAGCCCACTGAGCGAAAAGTTGAGTTCGCGGACCCGGTTGTAGGCCCGGTGGATCCGGCGATTGATCGAGAGCAGGAGCGCGACCGTGTGCTCGGCCACCGCGTGGGGCGAGTAACTGGGGACCCGAGTGACGGTGACCCCGAGCTCCCGGGCGGCGTCGAGGTCGACGTTGTTGAAACCGGCGCACCGCAGAGCCACGTGGCGGACGCCAGCGGCGGCCAGTTGCTCGAAAGCGCTCCGGTCGGCGCCGTCATTCACGAAAATGCAGGCAGCCTGAGCACCCTGCACGGTTTGGGCCGTGTCTTCACTGAGCCGGAACTCTCGAAATTTCCAATCGATCGCGTCCGCACCGGGGGCTTGCGCCAGGTATTCCCGATCGTAGGGCTTGGTGTCGAAGACCGCGACGATGGGCTTGACTGGATCCATTGGGCCTAGTGTGCCAAAATGCACGGGCGGGCTCAAGGTCGATTGCCGAATTGTCACCGTTTTGCCATCGCCCCGGGCACCTCGCTCGTTGAAGAATCCGAATAATGAAGCCCGCGATGAAATTGCCCGCCAACAAAACCAAGATCGTCGCGACGATTGGACCCGCCTCGATGGAGCCGAAAGTGCTTGAGGAGTTGATCCTCGCCGGCATGAACGTGGCCCGGCTGAATTTTTCCCACGGTGACTTCGCGCAGCACGGCGAGGTGATCGCCCGACTCCGGTCGGCTGGTGAGACGACCGGTCGCCGGATCGCAATCATGGCCGATCTGCCCGGGCCCAAAATGCGCTTGGGAAAGATCGACCCCGGGCCGATCGAATTGCATACCGGGGATGAGTTCACGCTGACTACCGCAGACATCGTGGGCGGTCAGGAGCGGGTATCGATGAGTTTCGAGCGGCTGCCCCGGGTCGTGAAGCCCGGCGACCGCCTGTTTCTCAACGATGGGCTCGTCCAGTTGATCGTCGAGGAGGTGGCCGGTGAGGACGTGCGCTGCACCGTGGCGGTGGGAGGCGAGCTGAGCTCCCGCAAGGGGCTGAATCTGCCCGGAATCGCGCTGGGGATCAGCGCGTTCACGGATCGGGACCGGGAGTGTCTCGCCTTCGCCATCGAGCAGGGCGTCGACGCGGTGAGTCAGTCGTTCGTCGAGAGCGCGGAGGACATCGAGGCCGTCCGGGCGGCGGCAGCGGAGCTGGGCGGCTCGCCATTTCTGATCGCCAAGATCGAACGAAACGAGGCGGTGGAAAATTTCGAGTCGATCCTGCGGGCGACGGATGGGGTCATGGTCGCGCGGGGTGATCTGGGCGTGGAAGTGCCGATCGAGACGATGGCGGTGATCCAGAAACGTCTGATCGCCCGGGCCAACCAAAGCTCGAAACCCGTGATCACCGCGACGCAGATGCTGGAGTCGATGACCTCGAGCCGACTGCCCACGCGGGCGGAGGCGACGGACGTGGCCAACGCGATTCTGGACGGGACGGACTGCGTGATGCTCTCCGGCGAGTCGGCGGTGGGATCCTTTCCGGTGGAATCCGTCGCCATGCTGGCGAAGATCGCGGCGGCGACCGAGGAATACCGGACGGCGACCATCCCCCGACCGCGACGGCCCGCACCGACGGCGGATACGCCCCGCATCCTGCTGAAGGCTCACTTGGTCGATGACGCGATTTCGTTGATGCCGTGCGATGCGGTGTTTGTTCCGACAGTCGGAGGCGGCACGGCGAGGGCGGTCGGATCGACCCGTCCGCCGCTGTGGATCGTGGCAGCGGGCTTGGACCACGGAGCCCTGCAGGCTCTGGCCTTCTCGGCGGGAATCCACCCGATCAAGTTGAGCGAGGAGCCCGAGTGTTGGAAGGCCTTCGCCCGCCAGTGGCTCGTCGATCACGGAGTCAAACCGCGCCAGGTGCTGATGGTTGCCGGGGCTTCGCTGATGTTGAAGGAATTTAATCAGCGGCTCGAATTTTTCGACTACACGGACGAATCGGCACCAACTCCGTGATCACTCTCGATTAACGACTTGCCTTGCCGTGAGGGGGGAAATAGGACCGGGACCCATGAGTGAAGCCAAATCAACTCCGGATCGTAAGTGGTATTTCATCGGCGGCGCTCTCTCGCTGATCGTCGGTCTCCTGGCGATCGCCCGTCCGGGTCTCGCGTCGATTGCCATCGCCGACCTGATCGGAATCTTCTGCATTGTGAGCGGCGGGGCGCTCCTGGTCTCGGGCCTGATGGGCAAGGCGAAAAACCATCGCTTCTTCGATTACATCTCCGCGCTGCTGCGGGTCATCGTGGGAATCCTGCTCATCGTCAAGGTCGTGCAGGGGGTCGCGGCATTGACGCTGGTCCTGATCGCGATCTTTCTCGCGGAAGGAATCGTTGGGATCCTGTTTTCGTTGCGAGTCCGGGGGCGGAATTCGGCCTGGATCTGGATGTTGTTGAACGGCATTGCCGCTCTGGTGTTGGCCGGGATGCTTTACGCGGAATTCCCGTCGGACGAGCCGTGGGCCATCGGCTTGCTGTTTGGCTTGAACACGTTGTTCCTCGGGGCGTCGCTGATCACCTTCGCTCTCGCGATGCCACGAACACCCCGGACGTAATCAAGTCGCAACGTCCGAAGGCGTCAGCCGGAGCGTCGCCGGATGTGCCAACTCACTCGATCATCGGCACTCGCGGCGAAGAGGACTTGCCTGCGAGTTCGGACGGGATCGTTCCCACCTAAAGCTCTCACGTCGATTTCGCCGAAAGTGAACTCGTTCTACCGACCGGCCACAGTGTCTTTCGCCACCCGGCGCCAACCGAAGAGATTCGCCGTATCCTCAACGTCGAAACCTGACGTGGGTAGACGCGGCGGGGGCAACGGTGATCTAATGGGAGGGGGACTCCCTGAAGTTGATGCTGCTTGATTTAACGCATCAAGCCAGTGGTCGTCCGTCCCAGCCTAGCCCTTCTCGACTTGCCAGTATTCGAGTTCCACGGGCGTCTCCCGGCCGAAGATGCTGACCGAAACACGCAGTTTTCCGCGCTCGGGGTCGATCTCCTCGACGACGCCATTCTGATTCTGGAACTGGACCGTCGGCCACTTTGACCTTGTCGCCGACCTCGAACTCGATTTTCGGCTTCACGCTCTCCTCGCGCTCCTTCATCTGAGCCAACATTCCCTCGACTTCCTTCTTCCGCATCGGAATCGGTCGGTCGTTCGAACTGCCAGCAAAGCCAATCACCCCGGTCGTCTCCCGGATAAAATACCAGCTCCGGTCCACCAACCCATTGTCGTCGGTGAGCAGGTGCATGTTGATGATGATGTAACCGGGGAAAAATTTTCGAGTTGTCTCGGTCTTCTTACCACGCTTGATCTCCTGCACGCGCTCGGTCGGGATAAGAACGTCAAAAACGACATCCTCCATCTCCTCGGTTTTGATCCGTTTCTGGATGTTGTCGTGGACTTTTTGCTCTTGTCCCGAAAGGACGTGGACAACGAAAAACTGATCGCGCGGGGCCAAACTCATGAAAGGGAACTACCTCAAGGCTTCGTCAGAAACCCAACGATATTGATAAAAAACAGGTCGAAAGCAGCGATGTAACCGCCAATGAGAAGCATGGCGATCAAAACGACGACGGTGGAATCCCACAACTCCTTGTAGCGCGCAAACCCCTTTGCATTCGGGTCCCACGGCCAGGATGCCTTGCCCAGCTCAGTGCGGACTTCGGCGGTGAATCGGGATATTTTTCCAAACATTTCGTTAAAATCTAAAATTTCAAATCCCCCGCGCAAACGAGGGATCCGAAGAGCAGGCGAGGAGGGACTCGAACCCCCAACAAACGGTTTTGGAGACCGCTACTCTACCAATTGAGTTACTCGCCTTGGAATTTCCGGTAACTGCGGACGGTTACTTGATGATGTCGCCGACGCGTCCGGCACCAACGGTGCGACCACCTTCGCGGATTGCGAAGCGGATGGTCTTTTCCATGGCGATGGGCGTGATCAGTTCGACCTCGATGGACACGTTATCACCAGGCATCACCATTTCAACTCCCTCGGGAAGCCTGATGGAACCCGTGACGTCCGTCGTGCGGAAGTAGAACTGCGGGCGATAGTTCGAGAAGAACGGCGTGTGACGGCCACCCTCGTCCTTGCTGAGAACGTAGATCTCGGCTTTGAACTCGGTGTGCGGCGTGATCGAGCCGACCTTCGCGATGACTTGGCCACGCTCGATGTCGTCTTTCTTCACACCACGAAGGAGGATGCCGACGTTGTCACCCGCACGCGCCTCGTCGAGGAGCTTGCGGAACATTTCGATGTCGGTGACGGTCGTCTTCTTCGTGTCACGAATCCCGACGATCTCGATTTCCTCCATCTTCTTGAGGATACCGCGCTCGACACGACCGGTGGCGACGGTGCCGCGACCTTCAATGTTGAAAACGTCCTCGATGGGCATCAGGAACGGCTGATCGATCGGACGCTCGGGGAGCGGGATGTATTCGTCCACGGCGGCCATCAATTTAACGATCTTTTCCTCGTATTCGGCATCGCCGTTGAGGGCCTTAAGCGCACTGCCCATGATGATCGGGATGTCGTCGCCCGGGAAATCGTAGCTCGAAAGCAACTCACGAACTTCCATCTCGACGAGCTCGAGGAGCTCGGCGTCGTCGACCATGTCGCACTTGTTGAGGAAGACGACCATCGAAGGGACACCGACCTGACGCGAGAGCAGAATGTGCTCGCGGGTCTGGGGCATTGGGCCATCCGCAGCGCTGACAACGAGAATTGCTCCGTCCATCTGCGCAGCACCCGTGATCATGTTCTTCACGTAATCGGCGTGTCCGGGGCAATCAACGTGTGCGTAGTGACGATTGGCGGTCTCGTATTCCTGATGCGACGTGTTGATCGTGATGCCGCGCTCTTTTTCCTCGGGCGCGTTGTCGATGTCCTCGTATTTACGGGCCGTAGCGCCGCCGGTCTTCGCGAGCACGGTCGTGATCGCTGCGGTGAGGGTCGTCTTGCCGTGATCCACGTGACCGATCGTACCGATGTTCACGTGGGGTTTCTCTCGCTTGAATGTATCTTTAGCCATGGGTTTGTTTGGATTGTTCGCTACCTTTTTCTGGAAATCTTGGAGCCCACGACCGGGCTTGAACCGGTGACCTCGTCCTTACCAAGGACGTGCTCTACCACTGAGCTACGTGGGCATCGGGGCACTTTCGGCCGTTTGGGTTTTAGATTCGCATAAAGGTATCAGTTCCGATTCCCGTCCGAAGGGTCAAGAGTGCCGCCCGCTTCTTTTTCGGAAGCGGCGAGGCACTCAGGAAATCTCCCGGCGAAAATCGAGGGGCGAAGCTAGCAACTGAGTTTCGTGTGTCAAAGGGAAAAACAGCGTCTTCGCGAAATCCCCTCTCCCGCCCGGTCGGCCCGATGAGGCTCGGGCAGTGGGTGACGGGAATTGTTTTACTCTCACCGTTCGCGCAGTGCCGCTTCGGCCGCCGGGACGTCGGCGGGGGTGTCGACCCCGACGGCCCGCTCTTTCGTTTTGACCACGCGAATGCGCGCTCCGTGCTCGAGCGCCCGGAGCTGCTCGAGCTTCTCCGAAGTCTCCAGCGACGTGGGTTTCCAAGTCACAAATTCCAGCAAAAACTTTCGTCGATAACCGTAGATTCCCAGGTGATGCAACGGCAGTGATTTTGATCCGCCGTCCCGATCAAACGGAATCAGGCTCCGCGAAAAATACAACGCATCTCCGGATCGATTGATCACGACTTTGACGTTGTTCGGATCGCTGGCCGCCTCCGAATGAGCGAACGGCGTCGCAGCCGTGATCATTTCCAGCTTCGGATCGGATTCGATCTCTTTGATCAGGCGATCAATCAGCCGGGGCGAGATGGTCGGTTCGTCACCCTGCACGTTGATCACGTGACTGCATCGGCGGAGTTTCTCGGCGACTTCGGCCAGGCGGTCGGATCCCGTAGGATGTTTCGGCGAGGTCATCGCCACTTCGGCACCGAAATCGAATGCCGCTTCCGCAATCCGCATGTCGTCCGTCGCGACAATCACCTGCGTGGCACGCTTTGATGCCAGACAGCGCTCCCACGTGTGCTGGACGAGCGGCTTGCCCAGCACCTTGACCAATGCCTTGCCCGGGAAGCGAACCGAGCCCCAACGAGCCGGGATCACGATGGTCGTCCCGCTCATTCAGGAGTTCCCTCCCTCGCCAGAATCCACTCGATCGCTCCGTTGACGTCCGCAGCGACAAAATCCGCTCCGTCTCGCGACTCTCGCCTGCCGTGGCCCGTGAGCACCAGCACGGTCGGCATCCCAGCCGCCCGTCCGCAGTCGACGTCCGCCGCCTTGTCACCCACGAAGTAGGCCCGCGCGAGATCGAGATCCAGGTCCCGCTCCGCCTCGATCAGCATTCCGGTGCCGGGCTTGCGTCGCGGCGAACTTGATCCCGGAAGGTCGGCGCTAAAATACGCTTCGTCGATCTCTCCCTCGAGTTGGCGAACCAACTCGGCGTGCACTGCCTCGTATTGCTCGAGCGTGATCCGACCGCGCGGAATTCCGCTCTGATTCGTGATGATCACGCGAGCCCAGCCTGATTCACGCAACCGCTTGAGATTCTCGCAAGCCCCCGGAATGGCCCGCACGTCGGCAGGATCATTGCAGTAGTCGACCTCATCCATGAGCGTTCCATCGCGGTCGAAGAAAACGACTGGACGGGGAGATTTTCGATTTTCGATTTTCGATTTTCGATTGGACATCATGTCACCGCCAGCGGGAGGCAGCCCGCCAAAAAATCGGAAATCAACCTACCAATAACTGAATCCCAGATCCGAACGGAACAGGCCCGCGCGCGGCTCGAAGAAGAAGCGACCGTAGATACTGGCAAAGCCTTCGTCGTAGTCCGCCGTGACAGCGTAGGAGAGCTTCGATCCCAGCATGAAGTAAGGCGTCACGAGCACGCCGGCTTCCGCCCGGGCCAAAAAGATGCCGGTCGTGGAATCCGTTCCCTCGTAGACGCGTCCGTCCGGATCGAGTGGCAGCACGTCAGCCCCAGCCTGCTCGTTTTGCTGAGCACCGGCACCGATCGCACCCGAGAGCAGGAAGTTCTGACCTTCCTTGGTCAGGAACTGCGCCTCGATGATTCCCTGGATGATGTATTCGGGACTGAAATACCCACCGTGGCCGTAGGTGAAAAAGTTTTGGTTGTTATCGTATTGCTCGTAGGAAACGGCGGGTCCGATGGAAATGTATTCGAATCCGCGCGGTTTGAAGACTCGCGAGACGGAACCGGTCAACGAGAGGCGACTATTCCGTTCGGTATTCGTTCCGGTAATCTCGCCGTAGCTGGCCTTGGCAAAGACCGTGTAGTCCTTCAGGAAACCTTGGAAGACCTCGAGCGATCCACCCGTTTCCTGGACGCGACCCCACTCGCGCCCTTCGACGTAGGGATCTTCCTGCCCAACGTAACTGAGCACTGACTCGCGGATCGATTGGGAATAAAACTCACCCTTCACGTAGCCGGTCGGGTAACGGTATTCCACACCCACGCGCCCAACGGGCCGGGGGTCGAGGTCCGCGTTAAGCGGGGTGGTCCCAATCTCGATGTAGGGGGTGAGAAAATCCTGATACTCGACTCGAACCTTGGCCTCGAAGAGATCGTTGTAGCCAGTGGAGACATTGCGCTGGAAGCGGGTGAACTCCAGAGGCGGAGTTCCGACGAAAGCGCCGTTGGTTCGACTGCCGGACTGCAGCATCAGCAGCGCCGCCTTGGCGGTGACCAAAACCCGCGGGGCGGGTGAAAATTTCCCCTCGATGACCGGCGCCCGAACCGTTTGAAGTTTTGACTCTCCGCTCTGACCCGACTTCTGAGCGTATTCGAATCCGATGGCGACACTCGGAGCATCGAAGTTGGCGAGAGCGGGATTATTTCGGGGATTCGCGTCGTAGGCTGCCAAGTAAAGACCCGCCTCCTCGTAAGCATTGGTCTGGTAGGTATCGAGGATCTCAGTGAGAGGACCCGGGCACATTGCAGCGACCTTTGCCAGACGATCAAAGTCTTTCAGGCGAGTGAGTGCGGCGTACAGACCCTCGGCGCTCGCGCGATCCTGCTCGATTCGGTAGAGGTCCTGAAAAATGTTGGCAGCGGAATTGTAATCGCGAAGGTAATAATACGACCAACCCCTGATTACCTGCTCGTTCCGACCGAGTTTACGATACTGCGCCGCTCGATCGAGCGAGTTAATCGTCCTCGCATACTGCTTATCCTCGTATTCCTCCGTCGCCCGCTGAACGAGAATGTCGCCGAGCAGCGTTTTCATCTTCGGGAAGGAATTCACGCGATAAGCAGCGATCGCTTCGGCTTGCGAAAGATTCCCCTGATTGAACTTAGTCAGCGCCAAGCCGTAGTAGGATGCGCCCAGGTCGTTGTCCCACGCGATCGATTGCTCGAACCACAAGGCCGCTGATGGGTAGTCCTTGCGGTTAAAGTTTGCCCAGGCGATCTGCTGCGCCAGGTCCGCATCGCGGTTCGAGCGCGCGCGAGCCATGGCCTGAGCGAGCCGCTCGCCAGTGAGGGCCTGATTGACGGGGCTTTGAGTGGCTGCCGGCCGCGGGCGGGTCGATGTCGCCGTACTGGTCCGACGGGAGGCGGTGCTTTGGTAAGTCCGCTTGGGCGCAGGCGTTGGCGTTGGGCGTGGAGCCGTTGCAATCTCGGCGTCGTCTTCACCGATCGCCGTCGGCGCGATCACCGTCGCTGGACGAATGGGAGTATTCGGTCGCGCAGTCGAGAAGGAGACGTCCTCTTCCTCTTCGAAAATGTTCACCGTTTCCGGCGTGGAGCGAATTGTCGGCGGCTCGATATCGGCGGGCACAAAGACCGGCGGCGACGTGAGTTGCTGAACCGGAGTCGGCGCTGGCGTCGGTGACGAGCCGGGCACAACCGGGACGAAAAGCGAATCCGGCGAGGGCGTGGTCCCAGGCGTTCCGGCGGGACTTGGGATGGTCCCCGGGGGATCGTTGGTGATCGAGGCGTCGCTGTCTTCAAGAGCCGAGAAGCCCGTCTCGGTCTGCGAATAGCCGACCGGAAGGAAGCCCAGCAGGGCAATCGCGCATCCGGCTCGGAAGGTGTAGTTTTTTAGGCTTCGGTGAAACAAGTTGCAAATGTGTCTGTTTTTCAGATGCAGGGGTCAAGCCTTTTCAGGGCGGAGGACCGGTAGCTTAAGTTACTCCTCAGCGCGCGGATCAGGCACCGTCGGTCGGGGGCGGAGGTTCGACTTCTGCCGGCAACTCGACTGTTGAATTAGCGGCTTCCGCCGGACGATCGACCGGACCCAGTCCCTGACCACTCCCCTCGAGCGCACGGGCGTGATCGTAAATTGCTAACTTGGTCAGCAATTTCAGACTGGCGGAGTAGTATGGTTCCTTGTCGTCGACCAGAGGAACGTCGCGCACGGTGAACGCCTCGTCCCGTACACTCGCCATCGTGAGGCGAGCGATGGCGTCCATCCCCGGCAGCATCGGGTGAGGCCCGAGTTCGCCATCCGTCAGATTGACCGTCGCGGGCAGGGGCTCCCCTTCCGGCTGGGATTCCCAAAAGTTGGCGTAGGGAATCAGGAGGGGAGACTTGGGGTCTTCCCACGCCACGTGGAGGGGCACGCGGATGGCGTCGTAGCCAAAGAGCGGCTCCTTGTCGGGGGCGATCTCGATGGCAAGCGAGCCCACCAGCGCCCAGTTTGGATTCAGCAACCACTCGCCGAACCGCGCCAACTCAAGAAAGCGCCGACCACCGGCGTCGAGATCGGCCCAGCGCTCCCGGGGATAGGTCGCCCGCAGCTCGTTGAGAGCCGGAAACACGTAGTAGGATGGATTTAACATCAATCCCCGCTCGCTCTGAAAGCCAACGAGGCCCGGCAAGAGCTGCAGACCAATCGGCGAATCGGCTAGCGTGAGCTCGAAGAAATCCTTCACGATCAAGGCCGCAGCACGCTGGTATTCGAAGTCATCCCACGTCCGCGCCGCTCGTGTGAGCGCCCAGGCAATCAAGAGATCGCCGTCACTGGCATTGTTCGGATCGTCGACGATGCCGCCGTCTTCCGGTCGGTAGCGCCAACTGAACAAATGGTCATCGGGACGCTGAAGGTGCTCCTGAGTCCACGCCCACATCCGATCGAAGCTCCCCCGATCGCGGAAAGCGACCGCCAGAAGCATCCCGTATCCTTGGCCTTCCGAGTGCGAAATATTTCCGTTGCCAGTGTCAACGACGCGACCCGATTGATCGAGAAACCGGGATTTGAAGGTCCGCCAATCTGCACCGGGCAGGGCATTGGGATCACGCGGCCAGAAGATCAGAATCAGCGCGATCAGCGCCAATCCGCCAACGATCCAGAGCACGCGACGCTTCATCGGTCAGCAAACTGCAATTCCCGGAGCGCGCTCGCAAGCCAAAGACGCTTGCAAACCACCGCTCCCAGGAAGAATTAATTTTGAATTTGGCCGCCAGCGACCACTCATCCTATTTCGTCGGTCTTCCTTTTTGCTTCAGCATCGACCACAGCAGGAAAGCTACGATACCGATCGCCCCGAAGACGAGGATGGTGAACAACCAAGGATTCCGATTGATCGAATTGGTCGCCTGGAAAACCGTCGAAGAGACTCCGTAGACAAACTCGGGACCGAGGCGGGCGGAGTCGAGGGACTTGGGCGACTTGCTGTCCCAAACCATCAAACTGCCAGAGAGATTGTCCCAGTATCGACGATCCTGGAGGTTGTAGAGGCCGCGGTAGAGATTATCCGGGGAAGCCGCCGTGAAGACCGTGGCCGCGCGGCCAACGTGGAACGGATTCTCAAAGCTGAACGCGATGGAATCGTCCTCGAGCGTGCTCTGCATCCCCATCGTGACGGTCGCGGGCTGCTGACGCTCGCCACGTTGGGTTTCGATGCCGCGGAGTTTCGCCAAAAACTCGTCGACCGGCCCACTGGCTGCCGCTTCCGGTTTCGGACTGACGCTCACCAGGTAGCGGGCTCGACCGATCTCCTGAGGCGAAAGGGGAGCGCCATCCATGATCTCAGCCGGCAGGGTGTCGACTGGTCCGACGACGATCAGATTTTTGTCACTGCGTGGGAGGCTGAACGTGATCTCAGCGCGATTCATGATCGAGCTATTGATCTGCGCCATCTTACCCATCAGCATCCACGCCGCGCAGATGGTCGTGTTATCCCTCGAGCTGACCATCATCGAGAGGTCGAAACCGTCCGGCGACGCGGTGAAGGGAAATCCCGTCTGCGAGAAGAGCGCAAAATTGGGAAGCCGCGTCTTTCGGGCCAGGTTGGGCACCACAAAATCCGAATCGTTGTAAAGGGTGAACAGCAGATTCTCGACCTGCTGGAGTTCGCACTGATCGGTGATTAAAGGGACCATTCGCGGAGCGATATCGACGACGTTTCGGCCCGGCTGGAAGGCCTGGACGGGAAGGTAGATACGGTGATCGTCGTGGAGCGCTCCACGAATATCGTCGAGCCGGATCGCGTATTGAAATTCCTGATTAACGAAAACGTTCAGCACGGAGTCGGACCGCAACGCAGCGCCGTAAACGAAGTGGAGGCGCAGCTCGACGTTGCTGGCGTCTTCGCTGGAGAGATCACCCGGCATGTAGGCCTCAATTTGGTAGGACCCGGTATTGAAACCCTTGATGGTCCGCATCTCGTCGTAACCGAGCTGGCGGAAGCTGTAGATGCCCGGGTCGCGGATGGGCGCGTTCTGCAGATAGAATGGCTCTTCCGGGAAATCGATCTGACTGATCTGGGCAAACTGCGAGTCGGGCAGCGGGAAGTTGATCAGCGAAAACGCGTAGGCAGCCTGCGCGACCTCCTCGTTACTCCGTCCGCTGATCAGCAGCATGAAGCGTGAGGCATCGCCGGGAAGTTGCTTGACGGCGATAAAGCTTCCGTTGATCGATCCAATCTCGGTCGACGTGAGGTAAGGAGTGAGCTCACTCGAAGTCCCGATCACGATGTTATCCACACCGGCGAGCAACGCGTTGCCCGTGGTGACCACCGCGGGGCGATAGTCGAGGTTGAGCGTGACGCCTTGCGTGACGACGGACCCGAGCGCGAGCGATTCATCGGTCATCCCGGCACCGGCACCACCGGGCATGGTGATGTGAAACTTATAGGGATCCCAAAGTTTCTGATCGATCAAGTCGCGGAGCAACGAAAGCTTCGGATAAACATCGTTCATCGTGACGACCGCCTCGAAGTAGCTCTCGTCGGGAAGGACC
>CAVUDH010000013.1:0-151529 GCA_963740185.1 uncultured Verrucomicrobiae bacterium | reverse complement strand
TCATCCCGGACCTCACCACACCTTTCGGCGACGCCGCGGACGCTGTGATCGAAGCGTGGCGCCTCTTCAGCGAAGCCCAGGAATTTCTCCCGTGGGACCTCTCCTGGTATCTGCGGGAGTTCGGAACGTCCGACGTTTCCCACGCCCTCACCGCCGCCGGCCTCCGCGGCGCGCAAGTCCCCACTCCATCCTGGGAATCGACCCGGCGCGCGATCTTCATGAAGAACGACGACGCGCCGCCGCACCCGTGGATGTTGGAGGACGTCCAGCTTCGCTTTGGCTTCGCGGAAAAGCGAATCGAGCAGGCGCTTGAGGCACTCGAGCCCGTGATCGATCGGATCTCCCCCAGCCATCAGGTCATTTTCAAGGCCAACATCCGCGAGGCCCGCCACCTTCTCCGTCGCGTCCGCGCCTATCGACTGCACGCGCGCGAGACGAACATTGCCACAATGCTTCGGACGAATCCGGCCGGTGCCGAGGCGCTTGGTTTCTTGATCGACGAACTCATAGTCTTGCTTAGAAAGACCACGAAAATCAGGTCGCAGCCTATTCCGACCAAGGCACCGCCGCTCTTGAGGGCGCGCACTGGATTTGGGAAGACGCGACTACTTATAAGTCGAATTTGCCATGGGCCGTCCGCACCTTCACCTGCTTGTTCCCGATCGCATCAGTCCAATCGACCGGTGAAGTCTGGCTCACGGCTACGAGCTCCGATCGTCTTGTGCGAGCGTCTGTCAACGGACATCTTGTCGAAGGATTCGGCACCGGACCCCCACCGTTTCGAGCCGACATCGTGTCACTCCTTTGCGAAGGTCACAACGAGATCGAAATCAGGACTTTCAAGTCGGGCTCCCTCTACGAACGTCCCGGCATCTGCGCAGCAATCGATGGTCCGGAAACTGCATTCAAACCGACGAAAATTGGCGCGTAGCTAAGCACTCAACTGAGGCAAAAGCAGCCGTCTCGATCGCCCTCTACGGCGACCAACCCTGGGGCAATCAGGGCGCTGGCGACGGCGGGAGAGCAATCAGAGGAGCCATCGACCTGCTGAATGAGAATCCTGCGAAATTTCTCCCAACGTATTTCCAACGAGCCCCCAACGAGAGAACCCACGGCCTCTTTTCAGTTACCTCCTGCTGAAATTTTTCCAAGGATGGAGATGCCGCCCCGATCGCGTCGTTCCGAAGAAGTTGATGGAGTTTTCAGGAGTTGAGAAAGGATAGGTCGACCGACGGGGAAGACAGGCTGAAAAGCGCGATTCGCGATGGCGTCGGCTGTATATCGAAGGCTCGATATGTATAGGTGGATTCACTCTACGGGTGTCCGCTGGCGATATCGCACGGTTCCAGTTTCCCGCCTAAAATGGGTCGGGGCTAAGCCTGACATCGGGCTCCTACTGTCACTGATAAGCCGCCGCGACTTCCGCTCGCTCGGAGTCTGAAAGGCGTCCGTTCTGCAATGCCGCCAACGCCGCTCCCTTATCGACTTCCGCCCAACTCCGGAACACCTTCATCAGGCTCGTGCGGCGGAAGCCTTCGTCTTGCAATGCCAAGGCTCCCGCTAACGCCCGGGCTGGATCATTGACTTCGAAATGTTCGCAGTAGGCTTTGAGAGCGGCGTCCCGGTCGCCACTTTCGGATTGGCCGAAGATCCACTTCGTGGCGGCCAGCTCGTCCCGCGCAAGCCACTCCCGGCTCAACTGCGAAAAGGAACGGTCTCGCGCCACAGGGTCCGCCACTGACCGCACGTGGGCCACAACGTCATTCATCGGTAATTTGCGAATCGCCTGTGTGGATGATCCCGCCAATCACTTGGTTCCTCTGATCGCTATCGAGAGACTGGACGTAGAGCATCGACTCTTCGAGATCCTGCTGCGACCACTGATCCACCAGGATTTTCACTGCCCGCGTCCGCTGTTCCCCTTCCATTTGTCCAACGTAGGCAGCGCACTCCTTTGGCGAGATCCTCGCCCATGCTCCCACCCGCTTGAGCTCCAACGTTTCGCGAAGACGTGAATCTCCGATTTCCTTCAGATACTGGCCGACGTCTTGCAGGATGAGTCGTTACAAGCTCGGTCATGAGGGTTTCGTAAATCAGCGGCGAATCGGGATCGTTCTGATTCGCGTCATACCATGAACGCTGCCTCGATGTCACGGGCGCCCCAGGCTTTAGCCAAGTGATAGCGAGCGTTTGTCTTGATCTTACCCTCGGCCAAACTTTGCACGCGCTTCGCGCAAGCGACCGGGTCAAGCACTGCTAGAGCAGACAGGGTTTGCAGTAGCGCCGTTTCTTGATCATCACCCGTGAGACCGCTGACCCAGCGAAAAGCAATGTCGGGGTCTGGCTCGTCAAACCTTCCGCTATTCGGTGGATCATGAGGTATCGATCATCATCCGTCTTCTGGGTTTCAAGTAAAGCGATGGCCGTCTCAGGGGCGTCGTCGATGAGCCGATAGATCAGCCTATTTACGATGCCTACGTGTTCTGGGCCGCGAGGGAGGCCGGGAATATATTCCGCCACGCCCGCAAGATCTCGCGACGCCAAACAACGTGAGCATTTTCAGCCCGGGCCTCGATTGACCGGGTAGCGGAAAGGTTCTGCTCCGCGTAGCGGAGCGCACCTTCCGGGTCGACCGGTAACCTTGCTAACAGCTCTCGTCGTTCCGCCTGAAACTTTCCGCCTACTCGAGAGATACCCATTCGTTGGCGCTCGGCACCAATTGCGATTCGGCAGGCGAGCTGGGATGTGCCCCTTGACGACGCGGTAGCGGCGCTCGTCGAGACCTCACGATCCGAAGCTGCGGCATACCCCATCCAATACGCTGGCAATGCAATCACCACGCTTGCCCCAGAGCAATGAGCGAAAACCGCAAACCGGATGCCTCTCGAATCAGCTCGTTTACCACGTGACCGAATTTTGATTCTATACAGGGCTTAGGCGTCGCTCATCACGGAACTCAGGGTCCCAGAGATAATGTAGGCTACGTAGTCGTTCTCACCCGAGTTCCATGGGAGTTGATTATGCCCGATCATTTGAATTGTGTTGTTGGCGAACTCGCCCGTCTCGTTGATCGGCCCAAGGTGCTTCCAGGAGTAGCCCAGCCGAGACTCCACACTCCCACCATCTTCAGGATCTTTTGCCATGAACCCTACGCAATGGTCATTATCGAACCCAAGGATTATGCACCGACCTGTAACGACGTTCACCTTGTTGCCCGCGCTGTTTCCGTTGTTCCAGAACATTGCCGTCCGGTCTTTGAGAATATCCCCAGCGACGTTGTAGACGTAATAATTACTCACGTTTGCTTTTAGCGACGCTGCGGCCACTCCGTTGTGATTAAACGACAGGTTGGTGAAATCGTTCGAAACCCGCAGCACCTGCTTCCAGCGGGTGATCCGGTCGCGATTTAACACGCCCTGCGAGACCTCTTTCCGAATGTAAAGATCTTGTACCAGACTGGCTGCACACCGCTTCCGCCGTATTGGTGCGTCGCGTTAACCTGCAGATTCTCAAGCGGCAGGGTCTTGCTGATCTGAACGCCAAAGTTGTTGAGGGTGACGTATTCGACCGGCGATCCCATTCGTGTCTTTGGATCATCGTAATCGTAAATGGCGGATCCCATCCCGGCTTCTGCCAGCGTGAATCGATTGACAGCACCATCGCTGTTGATGAGATCCCACTGCGCTCCAACTTGGATCTGCCGACCCAAGTCGTTGTTGTTGATAAATTGGAGGCCGCCAAATTCAAGGTGCCAAAGGCTCATTCCCGCCGCTTCATTGAAAGTCAGCGTCACCCCGCCCTTCGACATGATCCGGCCGACCACCGCAGTATTGCCATACCGAGGGAATACGTATCCGAGTGCTCCGCTCGCACCGTAGCCGGTCTTGGTGGGTTCGGCACTGCTCCGGGTGTAGAACAAATTTCCTGGTTTCGACATGTTGAGCAGTTGACTGGCCCCCGGTCGGCTTTGATCAAAACTGCGGCCCAGGGTTTTCTCCAACGCCCAGAAGCCGCCAATTGCTGAATTCGCATCTCGATAGAGACCGGAACCATTCTTGAACTGCTGGACCAGTGAGGTGCCGCTGATCGGTTCGTCCAAGAGATAAGCGACCTGCCCGTCCGAAGCCGACGACAGCGTTGGGATCTTGGCACTCAGCCAGTTGGACTGATCGCCCGCATAACGGTAAAGCATCTGCAAGCGCACCGGATTTCCAATGTGATCGAAGCTAGCGAAGCGATCAAAGGCGAAGCCGACGGTGGTGGTTGTGAGGCCGAGTGCGCCACAGATCAAGGCGCGCCGAAGGTGAGAAACGTGATGAGAAATACCGTTGCCTTGATCAAGGCCGGTAGCTCGAAGGGCTGGGGGGAATGGAATCATAGAATAGATGGGTTCAAAAGAAGTGGTTAGGCGCGCGGGTGAGTCCGAGGCTAACTCTAGGGCGGCACGCCAAAGTCGATCAGGATCCGTCCCGCCGACTTCGATCGTCCGGAAGTTCGGGCACGCCAGCCAGCAACCCGCTGCCCGAGCCGCAACTCTGCGACTTCCATTTTTCGGCTCTGATCAGCAGCGCACATCAATTTTGCGATTCCCCGTGCTTCGGAAACCACTCCATCAGCACGTCGGCGAAGATTTGATGGCCGCGGTTGTCGGGGTGGTTGATCCCGTTCTTGAGATAGATTTCGTAGGGGATGCCTTGTTGCCAGAGCCCCTCCCAACGCTTCGAGGCGTCGGCGAGCGCGACGTTGTTCTCGTCGGCGAATCGCCGGAGATGCTCGACGTAGGGCCGTGACTCCGGCTCGCGGAGATCCTGGTGCCCCATCTTTTCCATCATCGTGAAATGCGGCGTGATCAGCAGGAGCTCCGCGCCCATCGCATTCACTTTCTGGAGGATCCGGTCATACTGATTTTTGAACTGCGGCCACTGCGTCAGATACGAGTCGTTCACGAACTCCAGCGTCACCAGGTCCGGCCTCGCCGCCTCGATGTCCTTCCACCGCTTCGAGAGGTCGTGCTTCGGGTTGAACCACATGGCGTTCGTCGACGCGCCCTTCGCGATCGTTTCGACGCGGGCCTTCGGGTAGTGCTGCTGGAGCGCCCGCTCGAACACGGCGGAGTAGCGCATCTCCTCCATGGGCTCCGCGTCGCCGCCGACCGTCACGGAATCCCCCCAACAGACGATGGTGACCGGTTCGCCGCTCTCGAGTTTCGCGCGAGTCTTCTCCAATCGCTCGAGCGCAAGTTCCGGTCGGGCACTGGGCTCCGCGTCGCCCACGGGGAAGATGTTCTCCGGCTGGACCTCCGAGACGTCGCCGCCGGGAAAGTAGACGTGAGCCAGCACGATGTCTCCGTCAGCGGCTTCGGGAACGGGCGGCGACGCCAGATCGGCTTCCCCGGCGCGCAAGGAAACTTCGCCCGTCTTCGACACGCACACCGCATCGACCCGCCGGGGGCCGAGCTGGTAGTCGGCGGTGTAGTCCGGCCCTTCCGCAAAGTCGGTGTCTGCCGTCAACGCCACGGCGTTCCACGCTGGATCGAGAACGAAATCCTTCCCCCTCACCAGCTTCCGACCGTCGCTGGCCGTAATCTCGACGCTTTCTGAAATGAGCGATCCGGGCATCACTTTTTTCATGCCCAGCGGCTGTCCCGCGAGCAGCGTCCGGCTCTTCCACTCGTCGAACGGCACTTTGAAGAGCTTGATGTCTTGGCCCTTCACAGACAGCGAGGGCGGGGATTTTACCTCGAGGATGACACCCTCCACCGCGATTTCGTTGCCGTTCAACTCGAGCGACCCCGCCCCAACCTGCACACCCTTCGGGGCGGGCGTGATTTCGAGCCCGGCTCGAACGGCGGGGTGGCGCACGGTTTCCCGCGCCGCCGGATCACCAGACATTGGAGCGACCTCGAATGTATTCGCGGTCAATTCCGGGTCAGGCATGGCCACTTCCGGCTGATCACCGTCCAGGATATCCGGCGAGAGTGCCGACTGGGCATTGGCCGAAATCGGGCCGGAAGACAGGAGCATCAGGAAACCCGCGGAACACATGACGCTGCGGAGGTTGGAATGAATTTTCATAAAAATAACGGTCGGCTAACGTTCCGCCGTCGCGTCGCTCCAACCAATGGCGTCGGTGAACGAGGGATTGCGCGGTCCCCAATCGATGTCGTTCGGATCGACGGCCAGGGCGTGCCCGTCGACAAATACGACGTTGGCCTTCCCGGAATGACGAGGCATCACGTTGGCTCCTTCGTCACGCGCGCCTCGGAAAAACGTGGCTCCCCGCCCCGGGTGTCTTCGCGTTGATCAAACGCTCCCCCCGAACTTCCGACCGCCGCCCGCGTCGGCGAAATAAACGGTTTTCGATGGTCGTCCGATTCGCACCTGCCGCTCGAACGCCGACGGCGTCACCCAGGTCGAAGCGAGACTCGGAAAATTGATGCCAATCCCCAGCGGGCTCTTGGTGCTCGAGATTCCGCCGTCGCCCGGCGTGGCCGGCGTGTGCAGAGCCGGGCACGAAACGTGGGCCGCCTCGCAACCGTAGGCGCTGAGGATATCCGGCCACGCCAGCACTCCCGCCCCGACCGCCACGGGACTCGAATCGGCAGCTTGCTGTGGGAAGATCGCCTTCGCGGTGTAGAGCGGAGGCAGCTTCCCGTCGTTATCGGAGGCGAACAAATGGGCCGCGACGACAACGCTCTTCATGTTGGAAAGGCACTTCGCGGCGACTGCCTTTTTCTGGATTCCGCTCACCGCTGCAAAAATCAAAGAGGCCAGGATCGCAATGATCGAGATGACCACGAGCAGTTCGATGAGGGTAAAGGCTCGCTGAGGCGTGGCGGGACGCAATTTGGGAGGGGTTTTCATGTTTCTGGGGAGTGAATGTCGAATGGCGTCGACGACCGGGACTGAGGGTTATTTAACGTTATGTAGCTACCCTTTCTCGTGCAAGCACTCCTTCGTAAATGCCAACTTTGATCTGCGTTGATTTTCGGGCCGACCCGGGTCGGGTGGAGCCAAAAAAAACCCCGTGCCGGGCACGGGGTTTGAAATTTCTTTGATGGAGCTCTTTCGCGGTTTCGATCTCAGCGCTGCCGACGGCGGCGGTTGTAAAAGAGGATCGCGCCGAGGCGGCGGCTGTCAGCAGCCCGGTAGCGGGCTCAGGAACGGCCACAATCGTAAACCGATCCAGTTCGAACGGGATGGTTGCCACGACCTGATTTTCCACCATGTCGATGCGGAAGGACTCGAGATTCATTCGTCTCCCGCTTGAGAGCGAAATCCGTACTTATCCGCTCAGAGCGCCGACCAACAGCAGTCCAAGCCGCTCCAGAGTCGCGAGGTAGAAGCCGTCCCGGCATCTGCGACCACGGAACCAGCGTTGGGAATTGGTCCGATCTCGCGACCGCGACGCGGGGTTGCCAGCAGTCGCCCCGACATAGCGCATCGTTTCCAGCCATACCTCAAGGCAAAATTCGTGGCGGTCAGCGACGTCGTCGAAGATTCCGTTCTTATTCAGATCGATCCTCAACCGCAGGGTGAATCCCGTGATCGTGTCCGCGAATCAATCGCCGCGAAGTTTGTCGAGTAAGCTCCCCACCGGGCGTGACCTGCGGGTCAGGATCGCTGTCGTCACCCGCTTGGAGCGCCGTCAACTTCGCCAGCGGCTCCCAGCGCCAGCACATCAGCCCTCGGAGAACGGCGTGCCCCGCCGGATCGCTGGGCTCGGTCGAGGTATCCTGCCGGTGCCTCGTGGATGTGGCGCGCGTGGCCGGCGGAGAAGGCTTCGCTCCGTCGCGGCGCTCCGACGGTCGCTAGCGACGATTCGGTCTGCACCGTGATCCGTTAGCCGCTCGGTCGCCACGCATCTGCCGTCCCCGGCGGATCATATGTTCGAGAACCTCCGCTCGAAATTTTCAACAAATGGCCTGGGGTCCCGTGAGATCTCGGCCCGCTTCCCGGGCTACGGCGCCTGGCCCGATACGGAGCGATGCGCCGCTCCATCGTTCCGGCGGCTGTTCGAGGCTGCAGCGGAGTCGAGCCGATCGGCTCCAAGTGCCATCTGCCGACCGATACCGGTCACGTAGTCGGCCTTCGGAGACGCTCGACGGGACCGTCGATTCTCGAGGCAGAGGACCAAGGCCGATGAAGTCGAATTCGAACCGTTCATGATAGCGTCCTGTGATTACATGCTGGAGGGAGCGAGAACATTGTGGCGAGGTGACGTAGCCATCGGGGAAGCGGCGCACTGTCTTTCGCGAACTGGTCGACGTTCGGAGTCTTGACATCTTTCAGGACTCCGTGCGCGCCCACGCCTCCGTAACTCCGTCATCCGTGAAATCACCACGATATTCGGCTTCCTCCCGTCGTCGTCGGTGAGAGACCGTGGATCCGAGGGAGAGAGTCGAGAAGACTGTGAGACTCTTTTGTCAACGTCGACCTTGGATGGGAAGGATGATGTAAGCTGAAACTGAACGTTACGTATGGAAAGAGGAAATCGGCTCGCGGTCATCGGAGCCTTGGATCACGACGTGCGGACCGAATCCCGCGGATCCGTCCGAGCCCCAGGCCCGCGCCTCGAGTTCCTCGCGTCTCCGCGGCGCGGGCGCGGCTGATGGGGTAGAGCCAGACGAGTCCGATGGAGAGGACGAGCCCGACGGATTGGAATCCGACCAGCGCGAGCTTCATCCGCATCGCCGTCGCCTCGTCCAATCCAGTCGCGTCGACCACCGCCGGATCGTAGCCGACCGCCGTCGCCATGTAGCCGCCGATGCCGAAGGTGATGGCCTGCGCGGCCTTCAACGCGAAGCCCTTCACCGCGCTGAACATTCCCTCGCGCCGCCGCCCGGTGGCCAATTCATCGTCGTCGCAGACGTCGGCAACCATGGAATCGATCATCAACCAGCAGCCTTGAAGTCCCAGAAACGTGATTCCGCCGGCGACGAACATCGCCCACGGCCAGCGCGGATCGATGGCGAAGTAGTTCACGACCGTGCCGACGAGCACGATCGAGAGACCGACGATCATGGCGATGCGCTTGCTCCGCAGCGTCGAAATCCACGTGATCAGAAACATGCTCGCGTAGGAAAGCACGACGGCGAGCGTCATGAGCCAGCCTTGGAAATTTCCGATCGCCTTTGTGCTCCCCTGATAAACGTAGTGCTGGATGAGCAGCGGCGAGATGCTCTGCGACACGAACAGCGCGACGATGATGGTCGTGTAGGCGATGAAGAGAATGACGAATGGCTTGTTCGTCATCGTGTATTTGATCGCAGGAATCAGTCGGATGGACTCCTGCTTCTCCACTTCGACGGTCTCGCGACAGCCGAAGACGGGAATCATCCCCGACACCAGCACGATCACGGCTACGCCCACCGACACCCAGAACGCGCCCGCTCCGAGATTCGGGAACATGTCGGCCGCCGCCAATCGAAACAGCCATCCCGCCGCGACCGAGGCGATGAGGCCGATATACATCCGCCAAACGATCACGCGGGTCCGCTCGTCGTAATCCGACGACAGTTCGAAGCCCAGAGCGGTGTAGGGCACGACGAAGAGCGTGTAAGCGACTGCCAGCAGGCTGCCGACGACCACGATGTAAAAGAACGGAATGTTGCTGAACCACGGATTCTGCGCCGTCTCCGCGCCCAATGGTGTCCACAGCAGTGGCAGCAGCAGCGCGCACCCGATCACGCCGAAGAACATGAGTGGCCGCCGTCGCCCAAAGCGGGACTTCATGATTGTCCGAGACATTGCCGATCCACGGATCGGTAAACGCGTCGATCAACCGGGGAAGAGCCAGCGCGAGTCCGGCCAGAGCCGGCGTCAGGCCGAAGTGGTTCACGTAAACCAGCGTGCCGAGCGCCGTGAGCGTGTTGAACATGAAGTTGTCGGCCATACCGCCGAAACCCCAGATGACCTTCGTCTGAGCGGCACCCGTCGTCGACCGGGCACGTGGGGGAGATGCGGTTCATTCATGTTTCGTGCGAGCTGGGAAACTTCTGAACGTTGTCAGGAGATCGTCCGGGAACTGCTGTTGAGAAGAAGCCGAGAGTGAGGCGGTGATCGTGGTGTAGTAGCGCGACTTCCGTCACTTCTTGGTAGTACGAACGTCCAGCATGGGATCCGTGTCAGGCCGGGCGGCTTGGAAGCTGCCCATCCTCGCTGTCTGGGAGGACTGGCCGTTACGGGGTTGCGGTGAAAATTCTCGTCTGTCAGCTTGGCCGCTCATGGATGTCGGGAGCGAATTTCTGAAGGCGCTGGCGACCATCGTGGTCGCGGGGTTTGTCTTTTCCTTCGTGGGTGGTCGCCTGCGCATCCCAACCATCGTGATGTATCTGGTGGCGGGCCTGGTGGTGGGTCCGATGACGGGTCTGGTGGTCACCCTGGAATCAATCGCGACGGGTGTCGAACGTCGGCATCGTGTTGATGCTGTTTCTGGTCGGACTGGAGATGAACGTGGAGAAGATCCGCGTGCTCGGGAAGGTCGGCGTGCTGGCGGGCGTCGGGCAGGTCGGGGTGACTTTTCTCGGGGGTTTTGGGGTCGCCACGCTGTTGGGTTTTGGGGCGATGGAGTCCGCTTTTCTGGGCGTGGCACTGACTCTGAGCAGCACGGTGGTGGTGATCAAACTGCTGGACGAAAAGAAGACGACGGATTCGTTTCACGGGCGGATCGCGGTGGGGGTCCTGCTCGTGCAGGATCTCTTCGTGATCGTGCTGCTCACGCTGCTGGCGGGGCTGAAGGCGGGCGGGACCTTTGAACTGGCGGAGATCGCGAAAGGTCTGGGCGTCGCGCTGGGCGGGCTGGGCGTGCTGTTGCTGGTGGTGTTCGTCGCCGGGCGGTGGGTGTTGCCGCCGCTGTTCACGAGTGCGGCGCGGTCGCCGCAGGTGCTCTTCATCTGGAGTCTGGCGTGGTGTTTTCTGCTCGTGAGCGCGGCGCACGTCTTCCATCTGTCGCACGAAGTGGGCGCATTTCGGCCGGGATCAGCCTCGCGCAGTTGCCTTACAACCGGGACCTGCACCGGCGGGTGCATCCGTTGATGGGATTTCTTCATCGCGATCTTTTTCGTCACGCTCGGTATCGGAATGGATCTTGGCGACGCGCTCGCGCAGTGGCCGATGGCCTTGGTCTTGAGCGCGTTCGTCCTGCTGGTCAAACCGCTCGTCGTGGCGGTGATCGTGCGTTTGCTGAAATTTCAGCGTCGGACGGCTCTCCTCGCGGGGATTTCGCTGTCGCAAATCAGCGAGTTTTCCTTCCTGTTCCTGGCGCTGGCGTATGCCGCCGGACTGGTCTCCGAGGAATTGGTCGCGCTCGTCGGGCTGGTGGGCCTGATCACGATCTTGGCCTCGTCGTTTGCGATCCAGTTCGACCGGGCGATCACGGCCTGGGCGTTGCGTCCGTTTGGTGGCGCGGAAGAGGATACCGAGTCGGCTCCGACCGGGTTGCGGGACCACGTCATCATCGTCGGGATGAACACCCTTGGTCGCCGGATGGCGAAAGACCTCCACACTCGCGGCGAGTTGGTGCTGGGCATCGACATCGACCCGAGGAAGCTCGCGGGGCTGCCGTGTGATGTGCTGATGGGGAACGCGGAATACCTCTCCGTGTTGGAGGAGGCAGGGTTGCACCACGCCAAGTTGTTCGTCTCGGCGCTGCAGATCGAAGACAGCAACGAGTTGTTCGCCTACCGGGCGAAGTCGTTCGGGGTGCCGTCCTGCATCCTGGCGGTCGACATGCACAGCGTCGACGGGCTGCTGGAACTGGACGTCGATTACCTCATGATCCCGAAAGTCGACGGGGTGAAAATGCAAAACCGTAAATTGGCCGAGCTCGGCCTCCTCGAAGCATGACGGGGCTGGCGTTGTTACTGGGTGTCGCGGCGGTGGCGGTGGGGATCGCGTTGCGGTTTCGCCTGCCGTCGATCCCGCTTTTGATGATCGGCGGGCTGCTGCTGAGCTTCTTCGCGAGCCCGCTGCTGGAAGCCGAGCAGCTCCGCGACATTCTCGGCCTGGGGTTGGCGTTCCTGGTCTTCTCGTCCGGGGTCGAGTTGAATCCGGCCCGGTTCAAGCCCCAGCGGCACGCGGTGCCGTGGGTCGGGGTCATTCAATTTGCCGCCGTCGGGATTGCGGCCTACCTCGCGGCGAGCGTGCTGGGATTTGATGGGAAAACGCCGCTTTACCTGGCGTTTTCGCTGGCGGCGAGTTCGACGCTCGTGGCGCTGCGGCATTTGAAGCAACAGCAGCAGATGTTCGAGCCGTTCGGGCGATTGGTGATCGGCGTTCTGTTCATCCAGGACGCCTTGGTGATCGGCGTGATCACCGTGCTGGCGAGCATCGACCAGGGACCGCTGGTGACCACCGGGCACGTCGCGGCGACCGCGGGAATGGGGATCGTGGCGGTCCATCTCCAGCGGACCGGCGATGCCGCGGTTGTTCGAGCGGCTGAAGCTGGACGAGGAGACGTTGCTGCTGGGATTTTTGACGGTGTTGTTCGTGTTCGTGGGCGTGGCGTGGCTGGTGGGGGTGCCGGCGATTGCGGGGGCGTTCTTCGCGGGGATTTTGCTCTCGGGCACGCCGATCAACGGCGTCGCACGGGGCTTGCTCGGGTCGCTGAACGATTTCTTCCTCGCGCTATTCTTCACGACGCTCGGCGCGATCGTGATTTTGCCGGAGTGGGATCTTCTGCTGAAGGGATTGGCGCTGGCAGCGGTCGTGTTGGTGGTGACGCCGCCGGTGGTGACCATCGTGGCGGAGTGGACCGGGCTGTCGGCTCGGGCGTCGATCGAGAGCGGGCTGCTGCTGGCGCAGACGAGCGAATTTTCCATGGTGCTGGCATTGGCCGGGCTTGGGAGTGGGCATCTGGATCAGGAGACGTTCTCGGTGATCGCGCTGATTACGGTGGCGACGATGACGGTGACGCCGTTCGTGGCGACGGACCGGGTGACGTGGAAATTGCTCGGCCTGCATCCGGGGCGTCACCGCTCGGACGTGCGCGCGGATTTCCGCGATCACGTGCTGATGGTGGGGTTTGGGTCCGGTGGGATGTGGACGCTCAATCCGCTGCTCGAAGCCGGTTGCACGGTCGTGGTGATCGATGACGATCCGGCGCGAATCGAACAGTTGGTGAATAATGGCGTGCGCTGCGTGCGGGGGGATGGCTCGGACCCGGCCGTGTTATCGCGGGCGGGGGCAAGGAGCGCGCGGGCGGTCCTGGCGAACGTCCGTCGGCTCCGCGACGCCGAGAAGATCCTCGTTTACGCGGCGGCGGAAACGAAGGTTTTGGTGCGGACGTTCGAGGAAACGGACGCGAATCGGATCCGGGAATTGGGCGGGATTCCGGTGATGAATTCGCTCGCGACGGCTGAGGCCTTCGGAGAGTGGTTCACTCAGTTCGAAGAGACCCGCGGGAAGTAGCCTTCTATTTGCCGCGCGGATCCAACGCGTCGCGGAGGGCATCGCCGAGGAAGTTCAGCGCGAGCAGCGATGACGCCATGGCGGCGGCGGGGAAAACGATCATCCACCAGAAACTGCGGACGGGATTGATGGCGCCCGCTCCGTCGGCGAGCAGCGACCCGAGACTGGCCATCGGCGGTTGAATCCCGAGACCGAGGAACGACAGGAACGACTCGTCGATAATCACCGACGGGATGGTGAGCGTGAGGTAGATGATGATGACGCCGAGGAGGTTTGGCAGGAGGTGGCGAAGCAGAATGCTGAGGTGGGATTGACCGATGGCGCGGGCGGCGAGGACGTATTGGCGGGTTTTCAGCGCGAGCACCTGACCGCGGACGATGCGGGCCATGGTCAGCCATTCGATCACGCCGAGGGAGATGATCAGAATCGCAATGCGGGAGTAGCTCACGAACCAATCCCACCCGCGCTCGGCGGCAAAGCTTTCCAAAGTCGCATTGAACGCGTTGATGGCGACGAGGATGAAGATCAGCCTCGGGATCGAATACAGGACGTCGACGAGTCGCATCATCGCAGCGTCCACGCGGCCACCGACGTATCCGGCGATCAGTCCGTAGGCGGTGCCAATGAACAGGCTGACCGTGGCCCCGCACAGTCCAACGAGGAGCGAAACCCGGGTGCCGGTGAGCACGCGATAGAGGAGGTCGCGGCCGTTGAGATCCGTGCCGAAGGGGTGGGCCCACGACGGCCCGGCGTATTGCAGAGCGCTGGGATCGCGATACGACGCTGGGATGAACAGCGGGCCGAACACGGCGGCGAGGACGATGAACGCGAGGATCCCGCCAGACGCGATCGCGATGGGGTTTGAGCGGAGTCGCCGCCAGGCGAGGGGATCAGCCATCGAGTGCGATCCTCCGGTCGAGCAGGGTGTAGGCCACGTCGACGAGTAGGTTGAAGACGACGAGCAGCACGCAATAGACGATCACGACGCCACCGAGGAGGAAGCCGTCACGGTTCTGGATGGAATTGACGAAAAATCCGCCGGCGCCCGGGATGTTGAAGATGGTCTCGACCACGATGGAGCCGGTGAGCAGGTGGGCGGCGAGTGGCCCGAGGAACGAGACCACCGGCAGGATCGCGACCCGGAGGGCGTGTTGGTAAAGGACCGTGCCGCTGCCAAGTCCCTTGGCGTAAGCCGTGCGGACGAAATCCTGGTGCAGCGTATCCAGCAGGCTGCTGCGCATCAGCCGGGCAATGTAGGCCACGTAGGGCGCGGCCAGAACGAGCGCCGGAAGCACGAGGTGCGAGACGCCGCCCCAGCCGCCGACCGGAAACCAACCAAGTCCGAGGGCAAAGACCAGAATCACGATGGGGCCGGTGACAAATGACGGGAGGGAAATGGCAAGCAGCGCGACCAGCATCGCTCCGGCGTCGCCCCACGTCCGGTGTCGAATCGCGGCGAATGCGCCCAGCCAGACGCCGCCCAAGGTCGCAATGAGAAAGGCGGTCGCGCCGAGAACGAACGTGACGGGCAGCGTCTGGGCGAGGATTTCGTTGACCGAGCGGCTGCGGTATTTCGTGGAAAGCCGGAGATCGCCCCGGACGAGATCGCCGAGGTATCCGCTGTATTGCTGCCACAGCGAGCCGTCTAGTTTGTATTTGGCGAGGAGTTGTTGCTCGATGGCCTCGGGGATTTTGCGTTCGGAATCGAACGGCCCGCCGGGCGAGAG
This sequence comes from uncultured Verrucomicrobiae bacterium, assembly GCA_963740185.1. Taxonomy (GTDB): domain Bacteria; phylum Verrucomicrobiota; class Verrucomicrobiia; order Chthoniobacterales; family JAATET01; genus CAVVKW01. The sequence goes on along the minus strand of CAVUDH010000013.1, from coordinate 136,393 downwards.
CCGGATCAGAAAAAAGGTCGCCGAGACCACGAGAAATAGCACGACGCCGAGGGCGAGGAAGCGGCGAATGACGAAGGCGACCATGTCTGGCGCGCGAGATTGGCAAAGATGCGGGGCCGGGGGAAGCGCCGCGTTCATCGTTGCGCCGGGCCGGGCGAAAAGCTTCACTCGGCGCCGTGGAGACCGCGATTCCGAAGATAGACTTGCACCGACATCTCGACGGTTCGATCCGGCTGGAGACCATCCTCGAGTTGGGTCAGCAATATGACCTCGGGTTGCCCGGCAAGACTCTCGAGACCCTGCGTCCCCACGTGCAGGTCTCGAGTCCGCAGCCCGGACTCATGGCGTTCCTCGAGAAATTCCGTTGGATGGTCGGCGTGCTGGTCAACGCGGATACCTGTCGCCGGGTCGCTTACGAGAACGTGGAGGATGCGCGCCGCGAGGGCTTGGACTACGTGGAGTTGCGTTTCAGTCCGGTCTTCATGGCGCAGCCCCACGGCCTGAGTCCACGGGCGGTGGTGGAAGCCGTCATCGACGGGGCGAAGGCGGGCGCGAAGGAATTTGGCGTCGAGGTCCGCTTGATCGGGATCATCAGCCGGACGTTCGGGATCGGTTCAGGTTGGACCGAACTCGAGGCCTTGCTGGCGCATTGGAAAGACATCACCGCGATTGATCTGGCGGGGGACGAAGCCAATTTTCCACCCGAACTCTTCGTGGAGCATTTTTCAAAGGCCCGCGACGCGGGTTGGAAAGTGACCGTGCACGCTGGCGAGGCGGGTGGGCCGGAGGGAATCTGGACGGCGATCCGGATGCTGGGAGCGACCCGGATCGGACACGGGGTGCGGGCCACCGAGGATCCGCGGCTGATGGATTACCTGCGGGAAAATCAGATCGGGATCGAGTGCTGCCTGACTTCGAACGTGCAGACCAGCACGGTGAAAAATCTCGCCGCGCACCCGTTGCGCGCCTTTCTCGAAGCCGGGTTACTGGCCACGATCAACACCGATGATCCGGGCATCAGCGGGATCGATCTCGACCACGAACTCGAGGTCGCAGCACCCGAAGCGGGACTGAGTGCCGAGCAGATTACCCAGGCGCGGCGCAACGCGGCCACGATCGCCTTCGATTTCGACCACTAATCGGTTGTCGGTTCTGATCAGGCAGTGACCAGCTCCGACTCACGCGCCCGTGCGGTCGCGCCGGTCTGGATGCGATCGGTGAGCGCCGCCGCCTGGTCGCGTCGCGACCGATCAAAATGCAGTGCCTGGGCGACCCCACCTTCGGAACGGCGGACCCGCAGGCGATCGGAGAGAATGCCTCGGCGCAGCTCGCACGTACCGCCAGCGACGCCGAGCGGGATCACGACGGGTCGGGGCCGTCCGGTGCGGGCGAAGTAGACCGTTTCGCCGTCCGCGTCGCTCGCCAGGATCCAGCCAAAAGCGTGCCGGGGGAATTCCGTTCCCTTGCCAGCCACGCACGGCACCGCCAGGCCGCCGACCCACTCTGAGCCCGTGATGCGGCGCATTTCCGCCGCCAATTCCGCCGGGAGCGACTGCCTGCCCGCCGACGCCTGGCTGGACGATCCGAGCAGATGCGCGATCCATCGCCACGCGAACCACAGCGTGACCCGGGCCCGGACGATCAGCTTGGGCACCAACCAACAGGCCAGCACGAACGCGCCCACCGACACCGCGAGGGCGATGGCGGGTTGGAATGCGACCAATCCCAGGCCGCCGAGCACGAGGGCATCTTCGCCGAGGCTGAGGCCAATGTTGGTGAAGGGTTCGGGGGAAGCGTTGGCCAGCAGGCGGGTGCCGGCTTTCGCCGCGTGCGCCGTGAGGGCCATGCCGCCGCCGAGGAGTCCGACGATCACGTCGTAAACCGGATTGGCATCGCCCAGCACCGTGATGGCGACCAAAGCTCCGCCGACCGGGCGAATGATGGTGTGGACCGAGTCCCACAGCGAATCAACCCACGGCACCTTGTCGGCAAAGAACTCAAGAACGAACAGAGTCCCGGACACCCACAGGATCGCCGGGTCCGCGAGGACCTCGAGCTGATCGTATTTGTCGGCGAGGTGGATCCAGTCCATCCGCACCGCGAGGCCGGTCACGAAGACTGTGAGATAGAGGTTGAGGCCGGCCAGCGTGGCCAGACCGAGCGCTGTGCCGAGGAGTTCGATCGTTCCCATGGGTTTGACTATTGACCAACCCGGACGCTTGTCACGCGAAGTTTATTCGATGCGGGAACCATACCCGCCGACTGAAAACTCAACGAACCTTCATCCAGGGCTCCTCGCCCTCCTGGCTCTGCACGGAATTCATCAGCACGAACAAGAGCTGCTCGAGGACGTCCGGCGTGGTGCGGTAGACGTCCGTCTCACCCGGAGCAGGCTCCCAGACCGTGCGGGGCAGCGCGGGGGCAAATTTCAGATCCTCGATGCCCACGGTCGCGGTAAAACTCTTCTGCACCACCTTGATCTGCCGCGGGTAATATCCCGCTGCGACCCAGATCGAGGCGCGGAAATCCTCCGCCTTCGCCGCCTTGGCCAGCTCCGGCATCAGGCCGCCCGAGAGCACGCGGGTCGACTCGCCGTTCAGATCCTCGAAGACCTTGCCGTCCTCCATCACGAACAACGCGGGCAGGAAAACCGCCTGCTGGGCGGTGATCGGCAGGAAGAGCGGGGTGTTGGCCTTTTCGGTCGGGCGTGGAAGGACGTCGGCAAACTGCTTGAGCAGGTATTCGATCTTCGCGCCGGGCACGGCCCACACCTCGTCGCCGTTACGGCAAACCGTCATTCTCTCGCCCAGCACGGGCGCGACGAGCTTCACTTTGTCGGGGAATTGCACCGCGGCATCCAGCGTGGCGCCTTCGAATTCCTTCGGCAGCCTCCCGGTTACTTCGCGCATCACGATCTTCAGCGAAGCGGCTTTATCCCGGCCCTCGCCACCTGCCAGCAGGACGCTCCAGAATGGGGCGAAGACTTTGCCAATAATGTCGTAGCGATTTTCCGTCGGAGGTTCCTGCGCCCGCAGCGATGAGGAAATCAGGACGATGGTGAGGCAGGTAAGGAGAGCTTTCATAAGGCGGACGCGCACCAATAAGCCGCCGCAGACGGGACTGCAAAATCAAAACCATTCCTGCGGCCGTCTCAAATATCCCCTACTCGCGATAAATATCTCGCGGCGGGAATGACGCCGTGGTCAGGTTTGCGGCGCTCGGACCCCCTTTATTTCCCACCGACATGCCGACCCTTCCAGCCCGGCCCGTCCTGAGGGAGATCGTAGCCCGCTACGTTCAGCCCGGCGGCTCGACCCGTCCGGCGGCGGCTTCACTGGCGGTGCCTGGCACTTGACCCGCTAGGCGGACGCCTCACGCCGCAGACGAGAGCGGCTTCCCGGACGAGCGCCGCTCGGCAATTTTGTAAACGACCACGTAGGTCACCACGGCGAACGGGACGGCGACCACGATGGCGCCAACCAATAGTGGGAGTCCCGCGTCGAGAAAGACCGTCCAATTCAGCATATCCGCGAGCTTCAGGTGATGAGTCTCGAGCTTGGCCGGCAAATGGTGGGGGTGGCTCAGCAGCCAGTAGCCCAGGTCGTATTGCAGCCGCATCATCACCGGGACAATTGGTAGCAGCACGTCGTAGAGGGACACCACCACGATGGCCGCCAATTTACTGCACCGGCCCAGCCACGCTGTCGCCAGACACAGCAAAGTCTTGAGCCCGTAGAGCGGAATAAAGCCGAAGAACATCCCAATGGCCGCCCCTCCCGCGATGGCGTGCGGCGTGTCGCGCAGCTCGAAAAGCGAGCGGGCTTGCTTCTGGATGAGGCCGATGGGGTTCACAAGAAAGGCCATCCGATAACGCCGGGAGACGACTTTTTCCAGCGTTGAATTCCGCCATCCGAGCAGTAGCTTCCAACTCTGCCCATGTCAGCCGCCGCAGAAGACTACGAATTGTTCGACGACGAGCCCACCGGGTTCGCGCGCTGGATCCTGCCCGCGCTGCTGATGTCCATCCTCGCCCACCTGTCGTTCTACCTGTGGGCACGCACCTACCCGGTCGAACCATTCAGCGAGTCCTACTACGAGGAAATGGTGCCGCTTAAATTCCAACTCGAGCGCGTCGAGATCGACCCCGCGCTGCTGGAACCCGCCCTCGACGAGAACACCAAAGCCGCGTCGGCACCGACCGCCGTGCAACTCCCCGAAGAGACCGTTTCGTTCGAGAAATTGATGGGCGACGTCGTCACCGCCACCCCGACCGCGCCAGAAATCGACAATCCGCTCCTCGCCGAGACGCCGAAGATCGAGTCGACAACGCTGGCCAACACCATCCAATCCGCTGAAAAAAGCGGCGCGCAGAGCGTCGCCAACGACCTCGACGCCCTGCGCGAAGAAATCATCATCGAACAGCCGGACGTCTCCGGTCGGCCTCTCCTCGAAATGACCGCCCCCGGCATCACCTCGGGCAGCGTCCGCGTACCCGATGGCACCTCCGCCGGCTCCGCGACCCCCGGCTTCAGTAATCTCGACGACCTCCTGGCCGAGACCGGTCCGCTGACCAACGAGACGGCACCCATCCTGATGCCAGCCGACCTGCTCTACGACTACAACAGCGACCAGCTTCAGAGCAGTGCCCTCTCGAGCCTCCGCAAGCTGGGCGAACTGATTCAGCGAAACACCAACGCGTCCTTCGTCATCGAAGGCCACACCGACTCGTTCGGCGGCGACGCCTACAACCAGCAGCTCAGCAACAACCGTGCGAACCGGGTAAAAGACTGGCTCGTCCGGCAGATGGGCATCGACCCGCGCCGCATCCGCACCCGCGGATTCGGATCCTCCCGCCTCATCGCCCCGGCCTCGGGGTCCATCGAGGAGCAGCAAATCAATCGCCGCGTCGAGATCGTCATCCGCGCCGGGCAGCAATGACCGGGCCGTGACCCCGGCCAGCCTCGATCTCACCCCACGCGGAATCCTTGTCTGCGGCAACCTCGAGGACCCCCTCGCGCGGTCGTTCGCCGACTCCGAGTCCGCCGGACTCATCGCCCTGGGCGGACGCCCGCCGGAGCCCGGTGCCGACCCAGCGACGGTTTTCTGGAAGTCAATTGCCGACCAATTTTTACGAGACTTATGCCACCGCCCCGACGACGACGTCACCTTCCCCCCGCCGGATGACGCGACGCTCGCCGAGTGGACGCTCGGCGCGCCGCCCATGCGCGGCGGCGAATACCTGTCGCCCGACGTCCTCCGCGCCCTCTGGACCCGCCTCGCCGATTGGACCCGCGACCAGCTCGACCGCGACGGCGGAATCGCTGCGTTTCTTCAGCGCCACGCCCCGGCGTGGTCCCGGGTCGGGCGCGTCACCGTCCACCTCGCTGAGAACAAGAAAGACCCCGACTGCCCCTTCGCTTTCCTGGCCACCTACGCCTCGGGCCTTTCGACATCGGGCCGTCTCACCCAGCTTCCGCTCGGTCGCGCGCTCACTGAATACGGCGGCGCGGGCAACAAACCCGCCCTACTGAAACTGCTCACGCCCCTTCACCGCGCCGCCCAGGCGAGTCCTCTCCTAGCCGAGCTCATCGAGACCGGCGACGTCTTTCACCCCCTCGCCTGGACTCCCGAAGAGGCATTTCAATTCCTGCGCGACGTCCCCGCCTACGAGGACGCCGGGCTGCTCGTGCGCCTGCCAAACTGGTGGCGCAAGCGCGGCAATCACCCCAAAGTCACCGCGACCATTGGCGAAAAGGACGGCCCGTCCCTCGGCCTCGAAGCGCTGCTCGATTTCCAAGTCCACGTCACCGTCGACGGGCAAAAGCTCACCCGTGACGAGATCGAGGTCCTTCTCGCCGGCGACGACGGCCTCGTGCTGCTCCGTGGACAATGGATCGAGGTCGACCGCGAGAAGCTCCAGCAGGCGCTCGACCACTGGAAATCGATCGAGCGCGGCGGCGAACTCTCCTTCACCGAGGGCATGCGCCTCCTCGCCGGAGCCCCCGCCGATCTGAAGGACGACGACTCCGAAACGGATCGCGAATGGGCCTTCGCCCAGCCCGGCACCGCCCTCGCCGAGACCCTCGCGCGCCTCACCGCCCCCGACCTCACCCCGCCGCCCGCCACCCTCCGCGCGACCCTGCGCCCCTACCAATCCCGCGGCCTCGACTGGCTGTGGTTCTGCACCCAGACCGGCCTCGGAGCCTGCCTCGCCGACGACATGGGTCTCGGAAAAACGGTTCAGGTGCTCGCCACGCTGCTGCGAAAACAAGAGGTCCTCCCCGACTCTCCACCCAGCCTCCTCGTCGTCCCCGCCTCGCTCATCGGCAACTGGAAACGCGAGGCCGCCGCCTTCGCCCCCACGCTCCGACTCCACATCGCCCACCGCTCCGACGGCGCCGTCGAAGCCGCCGACCTCACCGCCACCGACCTCGTCGTCACGACCTACGGCATGCTCCCCCGGCTCGATTGGCTCGTCACAACCGATTGGAGCTGGGTCGTTCTCGACGAAGCCCAGGCGATCAAAAATCACGGCTCGCGCCAGAGCAAAGCCGTCCGCAAACTCCGCGCCCGCGCGCGAATCGCTCTCACCGGCACCCCGATCGAGAACCACCTCGGCGATCTCTGGTCGCTCTTCGACTTCATCAATCCCGGCCTCCTCGGCACGAGCGCGCAATTCAAGTCCTTCGTCAAGACCCTCCAGACCGGCACCACTGACCACTACGCGCCCCTCCGCCGCCTCGTCGCCCCCTACATTCTGCGCCGCCTCAAGACCGACCGCTCGATCATCTCCGACCTCCCCGACAAGACCGAGATGAAGGTCTTCTGCGGACTCACCCCCGCCCAGGCGCGCCTCTACCAGCGAACCGCCACCGATCTCGCCGAGACCCTCGAGACCGCCACCGGCATCGAGCGTCGCGGACTCGTCCTCGGCTACCTCATGCGGTTCAAGCAAATCTGCAATCACCCCGACCAACTCACCAAGACCAACGCCTTCGACCCGACCCACAGCGCGAAATTCCAACGTCTCGCCGAGCTCTGCGACGAAATGGCCTCCCGCGGCGAGAAGGCGCTCGTCTTCACGCAATTTCGCGAACTCACCGAGCCTCTCGCCGCCCACCTTGCCACCGTCTTCCGTCGACGCGGGCTCGTCCTCCACGGCGGCACCGCGGTGAAAGAACGCCAACACCTCGTCGAGCGATTCCAGCGCGAAGACGGCCCGCCATTCTTCGTCCTCTCGCTCAAAGCCGGCGGCACCGGGCTCAACCTCACCGCCGCCTCGCACGTGATCCACTTCGACCGCTGGTGGAATCCCGCCGTCGAGATTCAAGCCACCGACCGCGCCTTCCGCATCGGTCAGCAGCGCAACGTCTTCGTCCACAAATTCATTACCACCGGCACGCTCGAGGAAAAAATCGATGCCCTCCTCACCGCCAAGCAGAATACCGCCGATTCCATCCTCACCGCCGGAGCCGAGAAAGCCCTCACCGAAATGAACAACGCCGAACTCCTCGACTTCATCCGCCTCGACCTCACGCAATCCACCCCCGCCCCCGACCAATGAGCTGGGGCCACTACCCACCCTACGTGCCCGTCGCCGCCCGCCGCGCCGCAGGCGCAAAGGAAATTCTCGCCCGGCAAAAAAAGGGCCTCAAGATCGAGCCTGTCGGCAAGCTGTCCCACCGCATCAAGATCGCCACCAGCTTCTGGGGTCACGCTTGGTGCCAGCACCTCGAATCCTTCAGCGATTTCGAGAACCGCCTCCCGCGCGGGCGCACCTACGTTCGCAATGGCTCTGTCCTTCATCTCAGCGTCACAGCCGGCAAAGTCGAGGCCCTCGTTCGAGGGTCCGAGCTTTACGAAATCACGATCCGGATCGACCCGCTAACGGCCGCGCGTTGGCAAACGATTCAGTCGAAGTGCCGGGGTCGCATCGGCTCACTCATCGAGCTGCTCCAGGGACGACTCTCGACCGAGATCCTGACCACCGTCACCGACCGCGACGAAGGCCTCTTCCCCGCGCCCGACGAAATCCACCTCGGCTGCAACTGCCCCGACGGGGCGAAGATGTGCAAACACGTCGCCGCCGTGCTCTACGGGATCGGCGCCCGCCTCGACACCGCCCCCGAGCTCCTCTTCACCCTGCGCGGCGTCGATCAAGCCGACCTCATCGCTCCCGGCGACACCGCCATCGCCCTCCCCGGCACCAAGCGCTCCAGCCGCCGGACCCTCGCCGCGGATTCCATCGCCGACGTCTTCGGCGTCGACCTCGACGGCGGCGAACAGCCCGCTCCCGCTCCCGCCGCGTTCGAGCCCACGCCGGACGGCATCCGCGCGCTCCGCGAGCGGCTGGGCTTGAGCCGCACCGCCTTCGCCCGCAAGGTCGGCGTCAGCGCCGCCAGCATCGGCAACTGGGAGGACTCCCGCACCGCTCTCAAGCTCTCCGCCAAAAGCCTCGCAAAGCTCTCCACCGCCGCGCGCTCGGCGTCATCAAGTGAGCTGAAACCTTAACGACTCGGTCGCATTCCGAAAAATGTCCGAGTCATCGAGGCGTGGTCACGCTAGGTTTCCGCTCGCTCGACATGATTCCATCCCGCGACCGTATCCTCGCCCGCTCGGCGAAAGACCTTGCCACCGAGGCCCGCAAACGGCCCGGAGACTGGCTGCCCATTTTCCGCAAATTTCGCAAGCTGGAGGAACACCGTCTCCGGCTCTGGCATAACTCGGGCGGCGGCGGGCGCGAAGTCGCCCGCCAGCGCAGCGATCTCGTCGACATTCTCTTCCGGGAACTTTTCGAGACGTTCGCCGCCAACGCCCCGAAGCCCACGCCCGCCGACCGGGTCGCCGTCGTCGCATTCGGCGGCTACGGGCGCCGCGAGATGAACCCTTTTTCCGACGTCGATATCATGTTCCTGATATCGCGCGGCAAACCCACGGCCCGCCTGTCGGGCATCATTCGCGACACCCTCACCGCGCTGTGGGATCTCGGCTACAAGGTCGGCCATTCCACTCGTTCGATCGCCCAAGCCATCGAAGCCGCCAACGAAGATCCCCTCACGAAGACCGCGATGCTCGAGCACCGCTTTCTGACCGGGGAACGCGATGTTTTCAAGGAACTCCGCGACCGCTTCGAGCGCGACTGCATCCTCGGAAAGGAAACGAAATACGTCGCCTGGCGAGTCGCCAGCCAGGCCGAAAACCGGGAGAAATACGGCGGCACGGTTTTCATGCAGGAGCCCAACGTGAAGAACGGTCGGGGCGGCCTCCGCGATTACCAGAACCTCCTTTGGATCGCGAATTTCAAGGAACGCATTCCGAGTATCGCCAAGCTCGCGGAGAGTCCATTTCTGCGCCAAACCGAGCGCCGCCGTCTGGACAAGGCCTACGATTTCCTCCTCCGCGTCCGCACGGAGATGCACTACCAGAATGAGCGCCCGATCGACGGGATGACGCTTCGTTTGCAAGGTCAGATCGCGACGGCATTTCGCTACCCCCAGCGCACGATGCTGCGTCGTTGCGAGGCCTTCATGCGCGACTACTACGGTCACGCCCGCGAGATCGACCAGATCACCCACGCCGCGATTGAACGCCTCACGGCCACTTCCACCAAATCGACTTCCCGGCTGAAGGCCCTCTTCACCCCGGCAGTTCCCGCCGAGCGTTTCGATGGATTTATCAGCAGCGAAGGCTGGCTCGCAGCGCAGAATCGCGAGGTTTTCCGGCAGGATCCATTTCGCATTCTCCGACTCTTTCAGCACGCGCAGGTGCGGCAGATCCTGATCCATCCGGAGCTGGCCGACCTCATTCGGCGGCGCCCCCGGGTGATTGACCGCACGTTCCAATATTCCCGCGTGGGTCGGGAGATTTTCATGGCCATTCTGTCCCGCAAGGGTGAGGTCGGCGCGACTTTGCGGTCCATGCACGACCTCGGTGTTCTCGGGCGCTACCTTCCGGAATTCGGCGCGCTCACCTGCCTGGTGCAGCACGAGTTTTTCCACCGCTACACGGCGGACGAACACACTCTCGTCTGCATCGAGAAGCTGGATGGGCTCCTGTTTTCCAGCGAGAAGCGTTTTGCCGGCTACCGGTCGCTTTTGCAGAAGCTCGAAGATCCGGGCATCCTGTATCTGGCCGTCCTCCTCCACGACACGGGCAAGGCGGCCAACACTCAAAACCACGAGGACGAAAGCGCGATGCTGGCCCACCGGGTCGCCCGCCGCCTGCAACTCTCGCCCGAGCGTCGACGCATGCTCATCACGCTCGTCGACGCCCACTACTCGCTGTCGCACACCGCTCAAAACCGGAATCTCGAGGATCCCTCCACGATTGAGACCTTCGCGAAAATCGTGCAAAACCGGGCGAATCTCGACGCCCTCATGCTGCTCACCGTGGCTGATGGCATGGGAACGAGCGGCGAAAATTGGAGTGATTGGAAGGAAGCGCTCGTGTGGAGTCTTTACCGCAAAACGGTGCAATTCCTCGACGGTGGTCCGGACGAACCCGCCGCCGAAGCGCGGGAAACCCTGCGCTCCGCGGTGACGAAAATTCTGCCAAAAGCGTTCGCCGAGGAAATCGAAGCGCATTTCGATTACATGCCGGAGCGATACTTCCGGGGGTTTGACGCCCAGGATATCGCGGACCATCTGCATCTGTTCCACACGTTCTTCGAGAAGAGAATCGTCGAGGGGAACCTCCCGCTGGCACCGATCATCGATTGGAATCACCGCCCGCAGCAGGGACACTCCGAGACCTGGATCTGCGGTTGGGATCGCGAACGATTCCTCGAGCGAGTCGCCGGAGCTTTCGTCGCCGCGCGGCTCAACATCCTGAGCGCGGATATTTTCACCCGGGGCGATAACCTCGCGCTCGACGTTTTTCGCGTGTCGGATTCGACCCGTTCGCCCGTCGACGACTCCCGCGACATCAAACGTTTCGAGTCGGCGCTGCACACCTCGCTCGAGCATCGGGATTACGATTTCACCCCGCTCTTCGGCGGGACCTCACCACTCCGTGGCTACCGGGTGTCGAACGAAGTCGACCGAACCGCACGCGTCGTGATCGACAATCTCGCCCACCCCGTTTTTACCATCATCGAAATCCAGAGCCCCGATCGTCTCGGGCTTCTCTACAGTCTTTTGCGGGCGTTTGGACGCGAGAACATCTCGATCGAGCTGTCGCGCGTAACCACCGAGATGGAAATCGCTCTCGATACGTTTTACGTGCTGGACCAGAACGACGAGAAAATCACGGATCGCAAAGTCATCGGCCGGCTCGAAAAGCTACTCATCCGCGCCGCCGGCGGTGAGGAAGAAGGGTGAACACGACCGTCACCCGGCACTTCCCCACCCTCTTCGCGCGCCAGACCGTTCCGCGCGGCCCGTCGGCACCCCGTTCTCCTCGCGCTGAACGTCGCGAGCATCGCGCTGGGAGTGGCGGTCTTTCTCGCCATCCAGATCGCCAACCGGAGCGCCAACGAGAGCTTTCGCGCCGGCGTTGAAATGGTCGCCGGGCGGGCCAACCTCGAAGTTCGTGGCAGCATCGACGATTCCATTTTCCCGCAAATCGCGGCCGTTCCCGGCGTCCGCGCCGCCACTCCACTCATCGAAGGACTCGTCACCATATCGGAGCACCCCGGCGAGTATCTCCGCATTCTCGGGCTCGATCCGTTTACCGGTCAGGATCTTCGCACCTTCGAACTGCTCGGGGCTGACCGGGGGAATTTCGACGTCGAGACCTGGCTCCGCAACCCTCGAGCCATCGCCGTCACGCCGGAGTTTGCCACCACGGTGGGTCACGGCGGGCGAGTCACCGTTCTAGCCAACGGTCAGCCGACCGAGCTCGACCCGGTATTCGTGATGGAGCCGGTCGACGCCGTCGCCAGCGCGGACCCCCGGCTCGTCGCCATGGACATCGGGTGGGCGCAGGAGCTCCTTGGTCGCACCGATCAACTGACCGCGATCCTCCTCCTGGTCGACGACGACGGCCTGCCGTCGGCCATCGCCGCCATTCGCGAGCTCGTGCCCGGGGACGCGACCGTCGCGCCGCCCGCGCGGCGCGGACAGCAGGTCGAATCCATGCTCGGCGCGTTTCAGCTCAACCTGTCCGCTTTGAGCCTGGTGTCGCTGCTGGTCGGAATGTTTCTGATCTACAACACCATCTCCGCATCGGTCGTCCGGCGCCGGACCGAGATCGGAACCCTCCGGGCCCTCGGTGCGACGCGGATCGAAGTTCGGCTTCTTTTTCTGGCCGAGGCCGCCTTCGCCGGGACCATCGGCAGCCTGATCGGAGTCGCGCTCGCCCTCCCGTTGGCCGAGCTCCTCACCGCTCCCGTCGCGCAGACCATCAGCTCGCTCTACGTCCTGATGAGCATCAACGAGCTCTTCCTGTCGCCGGGCCAGATCGCCTTTTCCCTTGCCGCTGGCGTGGGCGCGTCCCTGCTCGCGGCCTGGATCCCGGCGTCCGAAGCGGCGCGCTGCGATCCAGCTTCGGTCCTGCGCCCCGGGAGTGTCGCCGCGCGGCTGCAACGAATCCCGATCACCTGGCTGCTCGGCGGGATCGTCAGCCTCGTCGCCGCTCTCGGGGCCGGAGCGGCGGCGCTGCAGTTCCGCATCGCACCACTGGGATTCCTGAGTGCCTTCCTGGTCATGGCCGGCTTTTCCTTGCTTGCCCCCGCGTCCATCGCCGCTACCGCGTTCATCCTCCGGTCAGCGCCCCGGCTGCTTCGACTCGCTGCGCAAAATCTGGCCCGCTCGAATCACCGCAACGCGATCACCATCGCGGCGCTCGCGGCTGCGATTGCGATGACGGTGGGTGTCTCCGTGATGATTCATTCCTTCCGGAGCAGCGTGGATGAGTGGATCGAATCGACTCTGGTCGCGGACTTGTTCATCGCCACGACGGGGAACGAGATTGCCGGGGCGCAATCCACGCTTCCGGCCGGCTCGGTCGACTGGCTCGACCAACGCCCGGAAGTGGCCAACGTCTCGACGTTCGCCGAGCTGCCGTTGGAATTTCGCGATGAGCGCACCGCCTTCGCCGTGGTGTCGGAGTCACGCGAAAACGAGACCCGCTTCATCGGCGGAGGACGAGCCGAGAAATTTCGACGATTTCTGCAGCCCGACACGGTCGCCGTTTCGGAGCCTTTCGCGAACCGGTTCAACATTCAGGACGGTGACGAAATCCTCCTCGCGACGCCGACCGGAAACCGCCCCTTTTCCGTAGCCGGGATCTACCAGGACTACGCCCGCACCGGAGGAGTCGTGATGATCAACGCCTCAAATTACGAGAGCCACTGGCCGCCGACCGGCGTGCAGTCCCTCGCGATCACGCTGGAGAAAGGATCCGACGCCAACGCCCTCGGCGACGCCTTCCGCGCCCGATTCGCCCGCGAAGGCCAGTTTTCGATCTACCTCAACGCGGCGCTCCGGGCCCGGATCTTCGAGATCTTCGACCAGACCTTTGCCATCACGCTCGTGCTCCGAGCGATTGCGGTTGGGGTCGCTGCGGCGGGCGTCCTGCTGGCGCTCCTGATCCTGGCAGCGGAGCGGGAGCGGGAGATTGGGACCCTTCGGGCCATCGGGGCATCGCGTTGGCAGGTGGTCGGGTTGTTTCTTCGCGAGGCGGCTTTGATCGGATTGATCGCGAGCGGCATCGGTGTCGCCAGCGGAGCGTGTCTGGCCGTCGTGCTCACGTGGGTCGTCAACAAGGCCTATTTCGGCTGGACCATCGAGTTGTCCTACCCGCTGGGCCTCCTCGCGGCGACGCCCCTCTGGATTGTTCCGGTCGCCGTGGTGGCGGCCCTCCTCCCCGCGTGGAAAGCCGCGCGCACGGCTCCGGCCATGGCGCTACGATTCGAGTAGAGTTTTCGCCAGCGCTCGACCACTGCACCAGACGTCCTCGATCCGCGATTCGCGGATCGCGTCTCCGCACGCGAATACCCCGTCGGGTAACGTCACCTTGTCGATCTCGGCAACCCGCCGGGCAAATCCCCAGCGATGGGTGAAAACACCAGCCCGCCGCGACGCTGCCAGCTCCCAACGGTCTTCCAAGCCGGTCTGCAAGCGAGCCGACCACTCGTCGCGCGGCGCGTCGTAGTGCTCCTGGCTGAACGCGGGCGAGGCCTGCACGACCAAGAGGGTCCGGCCTGGAGGCACCCGACCAGCCTTGTGATTCTCGCACGCCGACCAAGCCAGCGCGGCACCGGATCGGTCGCTGACCGCGTAAGCCTCGCGCGCCCGTCCGCACCAAACCGCATCGTAGAGAAATGCCGCCGTGAGATTGCGTTCGTAGGGATTGGCCACCTCCCCAAACCCGAGCAGGGCCACCGTCTGCGGCCACGGCGCGCAAGTCACCACCGCGTCGAAGTCCTCGCCCGCCACGCGCCTCCCGTCGATCCGCTCGACCACCGTTTCCCGCCGCACGTCGAGCCCCTTTGCCAATTCGCGGCCCAGACGATTGTTCCCCTCGACGTGATAAAGTCGGCGCGAGTCCTCGCCGACCACGTTGCCGGTCTCGCTGACCACCGGAGTCTCGATCTCCGCAACACTCGAGCCGAGTTCACCGAGCCAGCATTGGAATTCCGGCGTTCGCGCCGTGAAAAATTGCGCCCCGTGATCAAAGACGCAGCCTTCCCAGGCCCGCGACGCACAGCGCCCACCGAGGCTCCGCGATTTCTCGAAGACCACCACCTCCGCATCCGCCTCGACCAACCGCCGCGCGCAAGCAAGTCCTGAAATTCCGGCCCCAACGATTGCAATCCGTTTCATCAACCAACACTACGCCGTCAGCGCCAGCGCGAGCGCCAGGGAAATGACGGACAGGACGGTGCTCAACGCGATGGAACCCGCGGCCAGTGATTCGTCGCCGCTCATTTGCCGGGCCATGATGTAAGCCGCCGCCGCCGTCGGGCACGCGGCGAGGACGAGGACGATTCGTAATTCCGTCCCCGTTACGCCCAAAAGCAGCGCCAGGCACCCGGCGATCAACGGTCCGACGAATACCTTCACGGTCGCTGCGGCAACGATCGCCGCCCGATTGCCGCGCAACTGGATCGATTGGAGTGAACCCCCGATGCAGAGCAGCGCAATCGGGACGGCTGCCCCCCCGAGCGCCTCCAACGACCGACCCACGAAGACCGGCACAGGCCATCCGCCGAACATGAAAACCAGGCCGACCGCGCAAGCAATGATCAGCGGATTGGTCGCGATGGAGCGAGTCATCAACCTCACGCTGTCGCCACCCAGCCGGTGCTGACTTGCCTGCAGCACGATCACGGACAGGACGTTGAATAGAGCCATGATCGGAGTGATCGCCAGGAAGATCGTCGCCATCGCCGTCCCCCGCTCGGCCTCGCTCAGATCGGCCAGCGCGTAGGTGAGAATGGGCAACCCAACGAAAAGTAGATTCCCCCGGAAGGCGCTCTGAACGAACGTCCCGACCACCTTCCCCGGCAGCCGCAAGGCCCATCGGGCAACCGCCCACCCCAGCGCGGCGGCGAGAAACGTCGTTGCCGCCAGGATGCCGATCAGCGTCAGCGTCTCATCGGCGGGTTCCTCGGCCGAGGCCACGCTCATGAAGATGAGACTCGGCAGCGCGAGGTAAAACACGAGCCGATTCAGATCGGTCATGAATTCCCGACCGAGAAACCGCCAACGAGCCAGCGCCGCGCCGAGGGTCAGCAAGAGGAGGATCGGGGCGAGCGTCTCGACGATGTGCATGACGCTTCACCAGGCGCGGATCGCGCCGTAGTCGTCGAAAATTTGATCGCTCGAGATCACGCCCAACCGTCGGATCGGCGCCTCTCCGTCGATCAATTCAGCAGCCGTCTCGGAAAGCCGACGATCCCGGTGGAACGACCAGATCAGCGCGTGGGGGTCGAGCAGCCAGCCCGCCACCGGGGGACCGCTCAAGGCTGTTCGCCCCCGAAATCCTTCGAGATTTGAGCATTCAGGTCGGGAGCCTCGAAATCCTTCCCCATCCGATACTCGCGGTGCGCCAGTCCCCCGATCCGGCTGGCCGCTGGCTTCGACGTGGCGACCAGCCGCGCGGTGGGCTTATCACGCCGGGCGATCACGACCTCGTCGCCCGGCTCCACGGCGGCCAGCAGGCGGGACAGATGCGTCTTCGCTTCATGGATGGTGACCTGCATCCAGCCAAGTTATTCCACCTGACCCACTCGTCAATACGTCCCCTGCGTCACGCCGAGCTGCGGGCGAGCGCGAAGATTGCGCCAGAGCGCTTCGCCGCCCGTGCGCCCATCGAGCAGGGCGCGGTAGGTTTGCACGATCTCGCGCGTCTCGTCAGCCGACTCCTCGAGCAGCTCGACGCGGTAGTGGCGCAACCCAGCGGCACGAAGTTGATCAAAAAACTTCGCGCCGGTCTGCGCCTTGGCGTTGAAGAGCGTGTTTCGACACCCGACGTCGGCCCGGAGGGGATGCTCGACGCCGACCCGGTCCCGGAGGTGCACCCGATGGGTGTCGCAGGGGCGGCCACAATTCGTGTGATCGGTGCCATCCGAAAGAAACGCGGCGAAGACGCAATGCTCCATGTGAAACATCGGCATGTGCTGGTGCAGCGTGAGCTCGAACCAATCGGGCGGAGCGGCGGCCAGCAGCGCCAGCACCTGACCAATCGTCAAGTCGTAGGAAATGGTCAGCCGCTCCAGCCCGCGATCCATGAACACCCGGGCGGCGAGCGGGTTCGCGACGTTGAGCGAGAAATCACCGATTTGCCGAAGCGGACTATCGCGAAAATACTCGATGGCACCCACGTTGCGAATCAGCACCCCGGCGGGCGCCGCGTTCTCGATGAGTTTGAAAAATCCCTGTTCACCCGCCTTCTGGATGCGCGGAGTCGCGAGAAAGATCGGCGCCCGCGAGCCGGACTCCCGAACGAGAGCAACGGCGTCGCGGTAACGGCGAATGTCTTCGAAATCCACGAGCAACGTGTCGGCGTCGAGCGCGGCCTCGAGCTGCTCCATCGTGCGGCAGAGAACCGACAATTGCGGCTTCTGGAGTGCGGCCGCTCCGCGCCGCTTTGGATCGACGGTCAGAGTGACGGGCGAGTCGCTCGTGGGTTCGAAAGCGGCGCAGAGCGACCGCACTCCAAGGCGGTGCACGAGTTCGCGGCGCAACCGGTTCAGCTCGCTGATCGCGATAATCACTTCGCCCGCGGCGTCATTGGTCACCTCCCCCAACGAGAACGGAGTCTCGTCCAGCTTCCCGAGCTGCGCCGCCAATCGCTCGGTCGTGAGCGGTTGGTTTCTCGCGGCTTCGAGCGGACGCGCGGACTCGACCGTCACCCCGCGCGCGGTGATCCGCAGCGGCTCGCCAACGCGACCGAGCCACGTGAAAGTCGAGCTTCGGCTTGGGTCGCGACGGCAGGTGTCCCGCAAACGTTGCGCGCAACTCGCGCGCGAGGGCCGGGTCGTCCGTTTTCCAAACCCGGGCTCCCGCTTCGAGTCCGGCGAGGTCGGTGCGGTGCGGGTCGAATTCCACCCGCTGCCCGTGGACGCCCGTGATCCGACCGCCCGACTCCGCGTCCGTGTCCCCACCGGTATCAAAGACCACGCCATCGCCGACCCGCATCGGCAGGTCGCCGTCGAGCTCGACCCAGTTTTTGCCGACTCGCGTCACCCGCCCGGCAAAGGGTCCGCGCTTCTTGCCGAACCTCGCGGGCACGAGCGCCTGGTGGTTCACGCCATGCATCCAGCCGGAGAAGAGGCCGCGCGAGAACGTCATCTCCAAGTGATACCAATCGTTCGCCGTCACCGCGTGGGCCCGCTCGTCGATGGCGGCGTCGAGCGCATCGCGGTAGACGCGGGTCACGGCGGCCACGTATTCCGGCGTCTTCAAGCGACCTTCGATCTTGAAGCTGCGGATCCCCAGCGCGACGAGGTTCGGAATTTCCTCCACCGCCGCGAGGTCCTGCGGCGAGAGGAGGTAGCGACGATCACCGAGGTCGCGGCGCGCGCCGTCGACGATCAAATCGTAGGGCATCCGGCACGCCTGCGCGCACTCGCCACGGTTCGCGCTGCGCTGACCGAGCGATTCGCTGGTCAGGCACTGACCGGAATACGCGACGCACAACGCGCCGTGAACGAAGACCTCGAGCGGCATCGCAGCGGGATCAAATTTTTTAAACTCCCGCAGTGACAGCTCGCGGGCCAGCACGACCTGCCGCACGCCCAGATCGCGGGCGAAGGCGACGCCCTCCGGCGAGGTAATCGTCATCTGCGTCGACGCGTGCACGCGCAGACCGGGCGTGATGCGGCGGGCGAGATCGGCGAGGCCGACGTCCTGAATGATCACGGCGTCCACCCCGGCCGCCTCGAGGGTGCGGAGTTGATCCGCAGCGGCTTCGAGTTCGTCGGTGAAGACGAGGACGTTGAACGTCACGTAAGCCTTCACGCCGTGGTTGTGGAGAAAATCCACGACCGCCGGGAGATCGTCGAAATTCTCCGCCCGCATCCGCGCGTTGAACGTCGGCAGCCCGAAGAACACGGCATCCGCGCCGTTCGCGACCGCGGCGCGGACGCAGTCCCAATCGCCGGCGGGCGCGAGGAGTTCGGGCGGATGAAGCATGACGCCGATCTTCGCCCAATCGGTGGCGGGGCGCAATTTTGCTTTGGAGTGCGCGCGCTTTGCGCCGCTTTGTATTTCGGGCGGCGGTCTGGCGTTCGAAAGCGGCGCAGAGCGCCGCACTCCAAAATGGTCTTCGTCGTCCAACCTGCTATTTTGCGCGCATGTCGACCCAACTCGCGCCCAGCCTCGTCAACCGCATCGGCGACGAGCTCGCCATCGCCTGGAACGACGGCGAGGAAAATTTCTACGCCCTCGAGCGGCTCCGCCGGGCCTGTCCCTGCGCGGCGTGCGGCGGTGAGCCCGACGTGCTCGGTCGAGTGATCCGACCCGACGTGGAATACGCGCCGACCAGTTTTGAACTCGCGGGCTGGGAATTCGTCGGCGGCTACGGCTGGCAACCGAAGTGGGGCGACGGCCACCGAACCGGGATCTATTCGTTCTCGTACCTGCGGCGATTGTGACAAATCGCCGACGGCTTCGGGTCGACAGTCACAATTCATAGGCTAACCCGTTCCGCGTTACGCCTTCCGATGGGGAGCGCGGACATCCTGTCCGCCGTGACGAGCTTCCAGCTCGTCACCCGTCCAAAAGCGCGCAGCGCCACTTCCCCCGCGAATGACGAAGGTCAGAATTCATCGGCTGACCCCTTTTCCTGATATCCTGTTGCAAAGACCCGAAACAGACTAAAATCAGAGTCAGTGAACAAAATCTGGACATTCGGGATCACGTGCACGCTGCTGCTACTCGTGTCGACCGCGTTTGCGACCTCAGGTGGCTCCGATCTTCCGACAACTCACGCTTGGGGGAAGATTGTTTTGCGCACCAAGCTGGTTCCCGCAAAAGCTGACAGCCGGAAAGAGGAGCGCCGTCTCGAGCCCGCCCTCCAGCGACGTTGGAAGAAGCTGATGTCTCGGTACAACGTCAAGTGGGGCCGAGAAGTTGGAAAGCACGGTTTCACATCCCAGCCTTTCACGAAAGGTCGAGAGTTCGAATTTCGGCGCTTCGAATTTGAATACCGTGTCACGAATCTTACCGCGAATTATCCTCGTCTTGAGGCCGCTCTTCGGGCCATCTCGAACGTGAAAACGAAGCGTTTCCGGGAAGGCAAGATCAAGTTTCGTCGAAAAATCCAGATGTATAGCGCTCCTGCGTCGTAGGCGACTACTCTCCCCAGCCGCATTTGAATCGGTTGAAACACGATGCTCGACCCATGTTTGTTCCGGCTGTATTCCGAAAACCGCTGCTGAAATCGTTGGCGGGCCTTTTCTTCGCCTCAGTCGCTGCGGCTTCCTCATCGCCTCTGGCAAATTACGATGGCGCGTAAGGGGTCAGCGTAAGGGGTCAGCCGACGTAAGCGTAAGGGGTCAGCCGATGATTTCTGACTGATGGTTGCCATTTTCCGCGTAAGGGGTCAGCCGATGATTTCTGACTGACTGGTTGCGTAAGGGGTCAGCCGATGATTTCTGACTGATGGTTGCCATTTTCCGGGAGAGGGGTCAGTGAACCGCTGAAAAACGATTGCGTTTTAGGCCCTTAACACACCTCTCAGCTCTTTATCAGAGAAGGCGATCATTCCTGACTGCTTTGCGTTGACAACTCGACGTGATCAGAAAGATGCGAGAAGTGTGCACAGTGGGACGGCAGACGGTGCGGGAGGAAAACCGCTGGGCCGAATGGTGCATTTACATCCTGCGCGGGGTGGCCGAGACGGCCCGGAGCGCGATCCGGTTGGTCAAAGCGCGGCGCGATCTGATGCAGGACCAAACGGAAACTCCGCCACGAGCTCCCGAAAATTCTACAGTCAGGATCTGCTCAACATCCTGTTCCGCCATCCCTACACGAAGATCGGCCTCGTCGAAACCGAACTGGGTGTCTCGCGGGTCACGGCAAGTAAATACCTCGGGTTGCTCGCGAAGAGGGGGTTCGTGCGAAAACAGCGGATGGGGAGGACCAATTTCTTCATCAACGATCCGGTGTTCGCGCTGCTGCGGGACCTGACGGTGGAGAGCCGGTAATCGGTGTCGGAGGCTTGCTCTCCCTTGCGCCCGCGCTCGGTATTTTGCGATAGGAGGGGATGCTTTCCATTTCCGGTGTCTCGAAGTCGTTTTCGGGACGGGTCCTCTTCGAAAACGCGTCCGTTC
This sequence comes from uncultured Verrucomicrobiae bacterium, assembly GCA_963740185.1. GTDB lineage: Bacteria > Verrucomicrobiota > Verrucomicrobiia > Chthoniobacterales > JAATET01 > CAVVKW01. The sequence goes on along the minus strand of CAVUDH010000013.1, from coordinate 115,671 downwards.
AGATCAATCGCAACGACCGCATCGGTCTCGTCGGCGCGAACGGTGCGGGCAAGACGACCCTTTTTTCCCTGATCCTCAGCGAGGATGAGCCCGACGACGGGGTCATCTCGTTCCAGCGTGGCGTCCAGCTCGGCTTTCTCCCGCAGGAGAGCGCGCCCATCGCGAACGAGACCGTGCTGGAGCTGGCGACCGGGCGCACGCCCACCGCCGCCGGGCCGGACGAGGTCGATGATTTCGAAGCCGATTACGGCGCGGAAGTCGAAGCGCTCGAGCGCGAGCCCAAGGCGAAGCGCATTCTGGCGGGCCTCGGATTTCGCGACAGCGATCACGACAAACCGGCGCGGACCCTCAGCGGCGGCTGGGTCATGCGGGCCCACCTCGCCCGCCTGCTCGTGATCGAGCCGGACCTACTGCTGCTCGATGAACCGACGAACCACCTGGATCTCGAGGCACTCACGTGGCTTCAGGGCTACCTGCGGACCTACAATGGCTCGTTCATCGTGATCTCGCACGACCGCGAGTTCCTCAACGTGTTGGTTAATACCGTCATCGAGATTCGGAATTCCCAGCTCTACCGCTACGTCGGCAACTACGACAAATTCTCACCTCCCGCGCCGCCGCCATCGAGCAGCAGCGCGCGGCCTACGAGAATCAGCAGAAGGAAATCGCGCACATCCAATCGTTCATCGACCGCTTCCGGGCGAAGGCCAGTAAAGCGGCGCAGGCGCAGGCGCGCATGAAACAGCTCGATCGGATGGAGCGCATTCCGCCGCCGGAGGAACTCGCTGCCGGTATTCATTTCAAATTCCCGCAACCGGGTCGCTCGGGCCAGCGCGTGATGGCGCTCAAGGATGTTGATCAGGCCTACGGCGACAAGCGCGTGTATTCCGATCTGAACTTCGAGATCGAGCGGGACGCCCGCATCGTGCTGGTCGGGCCCAACGGTGCCGGCAAATCGACGTTGCTGAAGATTCTCGCCGACGCGATCCCGATCCAAGGCGGCGAACGCGTCGTCGGGCACAACGTGAAGGTCGGCTACTACGCGCAGTATCGCGTCGAGATGCTCGACGAGAGCCGGACCGTTCTGGAGGAAGCTCGAGCCGGGGCGACCGGGGGTTCGGAAGAATTCACGCGCACGGTGCTGGGCGCGTTCCTGTTCAGCGGCGAATCGGTCTTCAAGCCGGTCGGCGTACCGAGCGGTGGAGAAAAGAGCCGCCTCGCGCTGGTGAAGCTGCTGCTCGATCCGCCGAATCTCCTGTTGATGGACGAACCCACGACCCATCTCGACATTCCGAGCATCGACGCGTTGATCGGGGCCTTGAAGCAATTCGAGGGCACGCTCGTCTTCATCAGTCACGACGTCTATTTCATCCGCTCCATCGCCCAAAATGTCCTGCACGTCCAAGCCGGCCAGATCACTCCCTACGCGGGCGATTACCAATACTTCCTGGACAAGACGGCCGCGACCTCCGAGCGCGGAGCCCTCGTTTCCGCCGACCCGAAGCTGACCAACGCCCAACCACAGGACGCGGCCGTCGCAGCTCCCAAGCGGGAACGAGTTTTTAAAACCAAGCAGCAGAAGCGCGCCGAGGCGGAGGCTCGCCAGGCCAAATCGAGAGCCAGGAAGGACGTGCTCGAATCGGTGCGAAAGCTGGAGCAGGAAGTCTTTCGCTTGGAAGCCGAGGAGAAATCTCTCGCCGCCAAACTGGAGGACCCAGCGACCTACGACGACCCGTCCCTCGCCATGAACCTGAACCGTGAGATGATGGCCGTCGCGGAAAACCTCGGACGAACGACGGCGGAATGGGAAGCCGCCGCCGAGAAATTAGCCGCTCTCGAAAACGAGGACCCCGTGGCCGCATGAGCGCGCGGGGACTTTTGTGAAGGAACCGATCTTCGTTGGACGCGGACTGACCAAGGTCTACGCCAGCGGCGGGGAAGCCGAAGTCCGGGCGCTCGATGGAGTCGATCTCGATCTCTACGCCGGCGAACTCGTCGTTCTACTCGGTGCTTCGGGGAGCGGAAAATCGACGCTGCTCAACAATCTGGGTGGCCTCGATGTTCCGACCGACGGCACGCTCACCTACCGAGGTCGCGAACTCGCCGGGGCCGATGAGAAGCAACTCACCGCCTTTCGCCGCGACGCGGTGGGATTCGTGTTTCAATTCTACAACCTCATTCCGAGCCTCACCGCCCGCGAGAACGTCGCCCTGATCACCGAGATCGCGCGCGACCCGATGACCCCCGAGGAGGCGCTCGCGATGGTCGATCTCGAGGACCGGATGGATCATTTCCCGTCGCAGTTATCCGGCGGCCAGCAGCAACGGGTCGCCATCGCCCGCGCCATCGCGAAGCGGCCCGAAGTCCTCCTGTGCGACGAACCGACCGGCGCTCTGGACGTGAAAACCGGCATCACGGTCCTCGAAGCGGTCGAACGCGTGAATCGTAACCTCGGCACTCTGACGGTCCTCATCACCCACAACGCGGTCCTCTCGGAAATGGCCGACCGGGTCATTCATTTGTCGGATGGAAAAATATCGCTCGTTGAGGAAACTGCCAACAAACGCCCCGTGCGGACGTTGAGCTGGTGATGCACCCGCTCGACCTCAAGCTCCTGCGCGACATCGGCAAGATGAAGGGTCAGATGCTGGCCGTCGGACTCGTGATGGCCTGTGGGCTGGCGATGATGATCATGGCCCGCAGCCTGATCCTCTCGTTGGAAACCACCCGTGCCGCCTACTACGCGGAGAATCGTTTCGCCGACGTCTTCGCCGACCTCAAGCGCGCGCCGAATTCTCTCCGCCAGCGGCTCGCCGAGATTCCCGGCGTCGCTGCCGTTGAGACCCGGGTCGTCGGCGGGTTGCGGCTCGATCTTCCCGGCATCAATGAGCCCGCCGATGGCACGATCATTTCGCTCCCGGAAGATCGCCCGACCCAACTCAACCGTCTCCACCTCCGCTCGGGCCGACCGCCCGATCCCGGAGCTGCGGACGAGGTCGTGATCAGCGAAGCTTTCGCAAGGACTCACGGCTTCACGCCGGGCGATCACATCGACGTGTTGCTACGCGGTGCCCGGGAACGCCTCGAGATCGTCGGGATCGCATTGTCGCCGGAATACGTGTTCGAAACGCGACCGGGCGAAACGCTCCCGGACAACAAACGATTCGGCGTCTTCTGGATGAACGAACGCGACCTCGCGACCGCCTATGACCTGGACGGCGCGTTTAACAACGTTCTCATCGACGTCGCACCGGGCGAAAGCACGCCCGCCGTCCTGGCCGCAGTGGATCGCCTGCTGGAGCCCTACGGCGGGCTCGTCGCCTACGACCGGACGGACCACGCTTCGGCCCGTCAACTCGACGACGAGATCGGAGTCCTTACCGGCCTTTCAGTCGCATTCCCGGTGGTCTTCCTGAGCATCGCGACCTTCCTGACCAGTGCCGTGCTCACGCGCGTGATCCGGATGCAGCGCGAGCAGATCGCGCAGCTCAAGGCGTTTGGTTACTCGTCGCGCGACGTCGGCTGGCACTATCTCAAGTTTGCTCTGGCCATCGTGACCATCGGCGTGACGGCAGGCGGAATCATCGGGGTCTGGCTGGGAACGAACGTCGTCCGTCTTTACCAAAAGTTTTTCCAGTTCCCCGAGCTGACGTTCCATCCGGACCTGACGGCGATGGGGATCGCGATTGTCGTGAGTGCGGGGGCGGCGTTTCTGGGAGTCATCGGTGCCGTCCGGCAGGTCGTGCGGTTGTCACCCGCGGATGCGATGCGCCCGGAACCTCCGGCGGAATTCAAACCATCGATCGTGGAGCGGCTTGGTCTGCAAAATCTCTTCGGCCCTTCGATGCGAATGGCGTTTCGTAATCTCGAGCGACGCCCGTGGAGCGCGTTCTTCACGGCGCTCGGTCTGGCACTGGCAACCGGGATTCCCATCGTGCCGGGCGCGATGCGGGACGGGATCAATTACCTGCTCGATTTCCAGTGGGACCTCGCCCAACGCCAGGACGCGACCGTAAGCCTGATCGAGCCCACCTCGGCCGGGGCTTCCAACGAGATCGCCAAGTTGCCGGGCGTGCTGTTGGCAGAATCCTTCCGCAGCGTCCCGGCCAGAATTCGCAACGGAAACCGCTCCTGGCGGATCGGCGTGGAGGGATTTTCTCCCGGAAGTCGGCTCAACCGGGCACTGGACCCAACCGGCAAACCCCTCCCCATTCCGCCGGACGGACTTCTCATGTCGGCCAAGCTGGCGGAAATTCTCGCAGTCAAGCCGGGCGAGACGGTGTCGCTGGAAGTGCAGGAAGGTCGCCGTCCGCGCGAGGAGGTCGTGGTTCAGGGATTGATTACCGATTTCTCCGGGCTGCGGGCCTACATGGATCTCGACGCCCTCCATCGGCTCATGCAGGAGGGTGAGACGGTGAGCGGCGCCCACGTGGCGGTCGATGCCGCGCAGTGGGCGGAGTTTTACGAAGCCGTGAAGGAGGCTCCGCGCGTGGCGGGCCTCGGAATCAAGGCTGCGGTGCGCGACAGCTTTCGGACGACAACGGCGGAATCGATCAATCTGATCCAGGGGATTTATTTTCTTTTTTCAATCATCGTGTCGTTCGGCGTCGTTTACAACAGCGCCCGAATCGCGCTGTCCGAGCGCGGGCGAGATCTCGCGACGCTGCGGGTCGTCGGATTCAGCAACCGCGAGGTCGCGGGAGTGCTCATTGGCGAATTGGCGATGCTGACCCTGGTCGCGCTGCCGGTCGGTTTGTGGATCGGAGGGCAACTCGCGGCCCTGATCGTGGCCAGCGCGAGCACGGAATCGATCCGGCTCCCGCTGATCCTGACCCCGCGAACCTACGCGACAGCCGTGCTTATCGTGTTGCTTTCGGCTGGCGTCTCGTTTGCCGTGGTGGGTCGCGGCATCCGGAAATTGGATCTACTCGGAGTTCTGAAGGCGCGGGATTAATTTATGGAGAAGAAGCAAAAACGGAAAGGAGCCTGGCGAAAGCTGGTCCCGTGGGGTCTCGGCCTCGGGCTGCTGGCGTTCATCGTCTGGGGACTCCTGCCGAAGCCCATCGCCGTCGACGCGGCGGAGGCCATCCGGGGGCCGCTGACGGTTTCGGTGCTGGAGGAGGGTCAGACCCGCATCCGCAACCGCTACGTCGTCTCGCCCCCGATTGCGGGTTTTCTGAAACGCGTCCCGGTGCGGGCCGGCGACCGAATCTTCGAAGGCGAAACGATTCTCGCCTCGGTCGTTTCGATGCAATCGGGCTTTCTCGACCCGCGAGCGAGGGCGCAGGCGGAAGCGGTCGTCAACTCTGCGGAGGCGGCTCAGATGCAGCGCGACGAGGAGATCAACCGAGCAAACTCGGAGCTTTCGCTGGCTCGCAAGGAGCTGGCCCGCACGGCCCAACTGAAGAAAACGGGCGCGGTTTCGGGCCGGGAATTCGACGCGGCGGAGAGCCGCGTCGAGGTGCTGGTCAATCAAGTGGAGTCCGCGAAATTTGGACTCAAGGTCGCTGAGTTCGAACTCGCCCAGGCGAAGGCGGCTCTCGTCCGGGCCGACAGTCCCGACGACGGCGAGCCGATCCTGGTAAAAGCCCCGGTGAGCGGGGCGGTGCTGAACGTCTTCGAAGAGAGCGCGCGAGCGGTGACCGCCGGCCAGCCGATCATGGAAGTTGGCGACCCGAGGGACATCGAAATGGAGATCGAACTCCTCTCCTCCGACGCGGTGAACGTGCGCCCCGGTGCGGACGTCTCGGTGGAACAGTGGGGCGGAGCCGAGCCCTTGGCCGGCACCATCACGGTCGTGGAACCGGGCGGCTACACCAAGATCTCGGCGCTCGGTGTCGAGGAGCAACGGGTGAAAGTGCGGGCCGACTTCGTCGATCTCCCGGCGGGAGTCCTGGGAGACCGCTACCGGGTGGAGGCGCGGATCACGACCTGGACGGACGACGACGTGCTGAAGGTCCCCGTGGGGGCGCTGTTTCGGCGGGGAAATGAGTGGATGACCTTTAAAATCAGCGGCGACGTCGCCCGCGAGACGCCGGTCGAGATCGGTCACAACGACGGGATCGAGGCGGAAGTTCTGGGGGGCCTCGCTGCGGGTGAGCGAGTCATTCTACATCCGCCCGACACGGTTACGGACGGCGCAAAGGTGCAAATGCGATGAAGCACCACCCACCACCCGAGGTCTGCCCGGTCTGCGGCGAGGACGTGCCGCGGAACGCCTTGGCTTGCCCGGAATGTGGAGCCGATGAGCGCTCGGGCTGGCGGGAGGACGCCGATGAAGCCGGGGCCGATCCGGGGTTGGACGAAGACGACTTCGACTACGATGAATTCGTCGCGCGGGAGTTCGGTGGCAACCGCCCCCGTCCGAGCGGCATTTCGCCGGTCTGGTGGGTGACCGCGCTCGTGTTGCTGATCGCGTTCGCGGTCTGGGCCATCCTGGCCGGATAGCTACAGTTTCCCGCTGAACACCGTCTCGAAGACCGTAGCCCCACCCTCGCCGGCTCCCGGCTTCGCCCGGATATCGAGTTCCTGATAAGCGCGTTCCAAAGCCTCCGGGTCGTTGCGCAACTCTGGAAAAATGTGAGCAAGCCGCTGCTTCACGTAAAACTTCGCCGCCCGCCGATCAATCGGGTGCAACGGCTTCTCGCCACCCAGCTTGCTCTTGAAAAAATCGATGATGGCGGACATGTGGATTTTCGATTCTCGATTTTCGATTTTCGATTTATCGGGCGGGAATCATCTCCGGGATGGGTTCGGGCTCGCGGGGCGGGGTTAACTCCGCCACGTCGGGAATGGAGGTTTTCGGTGCCTTGGAATCATAATCGAAACTCCACTGCGCCTCGACCTTCTTCCCGGCCGCCCGCCCGGAAACCAGCACGGTGTAGGTCTGGGGCACGAGACGGATGGGCATTTTGTAGGTGATGAGCCCGCTGGCGGGATCGTAGTCCGCGTCGACCAATCCCAGGCTGCTGACCCGCATTTCGACCGACGCCGGATCGAGATCACCCAGCGTGGCGAGGTTGGCCTTCAAGGTCGGCTGATCGTCCGACGTCGCGGTGCCGTGCATCGGGACGGTGATCATGGACGCGGCGGCGGGACCGGCGCTGGATTGAATCCCGGACGACCCTCCACCAAATTTCAGCGAATTGGTGAAGGTAAAATCCTTGTCGCTCTGCACGATGTAACGCCCCACCGACATCGGGGTTGAATCGTGCAGCGCCTTTTCTCCGACGACATTGAAAGCAATTTCGTAGCCTGCGGCCTCGGCGGCGGCGCGGACGGTGTCGTTGTTGATACCGTAAGGATAGGCAAGCGTCTTGATGTCGATCCCGAGCTTTTCACCGATCACTTTTCTCGACCCGGCAAGTTCCTCTTCGAGCCATTCGGGATACGCCAGGCCCCGCAGGTTCTTGGTGCTGGGTTTGGCGAGATTGGAATGCGAGACCGTGTGACTGGCAATGTCGACCCCGGCGGCCTGCATTTCAGCAAGTTCCTCCCAAGTGATCGAGCGCCCGCCTTTGCTGATGTAATCGGTGTAGACGTAGAAGGTGAATGGATAAGCGAACTCTTTCAGGATCGGCCACGCCAGCGAATAGGTGTCGTCGTAGCCGTCGTCGATCGTGATGACGATGGCGCGCTCGGGGATCGATTTTTCCCCGCGCCGCCAGGCCAGGAAGTCAGCCATCGGAATCACCGGAACCCCGGCGTCCTTGATGGCCTGCATCTGGGCACGGAACTCGTCGGTCGAAATGGCGAGGGAGTCGCGCGCGGGATTTTCGAACCGGTGGTAGCCGAGGACCGAAACCTCCGCACTCGTGTCGACGGGGGTCGGCGTCGGCTCGGGCGTCGGAGCCGGGGTCGGCGTGGCTTCCGGGGTCGGTTCCGGAGTCGGATCAGCCTCGGGTGCCGGGGCCTCGCCGCAGGCCGACAGAAGGACTGCGCAAAGAATCGGGACGATGGCGAACGAGCGCATGGGTGTTTTCATACGGGAGGATGGTGGGATTGCAACCGTGAGGTGAATTTTGAACAGAAGGTAAGAAAGGTAACGAAGGGATTTCAGCTTTCCCGCTTTGCGGGAAGAGCCAGAAATCCCTTCTTCCGAAATTCTTCGTTTCCTTCGTTCCCTTCTGTTCAATCCGTATTTCACCCCTCGATCCCGACGGCGCGGAATTTGGCGTCGACGTGTTCGAAGTGTCGCTCGATGGCGCAGGCGTCGGCGACCTGCTCGGGGCTCAGATGCTTGGCGACACTCGGCTCTTCGGCCAGGGTTTGAGCGAGCGGAATTTTTTCGGACCAGGTGCGCATGGCGGCCCGTTGGACGGCTTCGTAGGCCGTCTTGCGCTCGAGCCCGGCTTCGGTGAGCTGGAGCAGGGCGGACTGCGACGCGTAGAGCCCGAGCGTGAGATCGAGGTTGCGCTGCATGTTCTCCGGGTAGACGAGCAGCTTGGCCACGAGGTTGGTCAGCTTGTGGAGCATGTAGTCGAGCAGGGTGCAGGAGTCGGGGAGGATGATCCGCTCGACGCTGCTGTGGCTGATGTCGCGCTCGTGCCAGAGGGCGACGTCCTCGAGAGCCGCGCCGGCGTTGTTCCGAATCACGCGGGCCAGTCCGGAAAGGCGCTCGCCGGTGATGGGATTGCGCTTGTGCGGCATGGCGGAGCTGCCTTTCTGACCGGCGGAGAAATATTCCTCCACTTCCAGGACCTCCGTTCGCTGAAGATGACGAAACTCCGTCGCCCAGCGATCGATCGACGAGGCGACGAGCGCGAGCGTGGTCATGAATTCCGCGTGCCGGTCCCGCTGGACGATCTGCGTCGAGATCGGCGCGGCTTTGAGCCCGAGTTTCTCCATCACGTAGGTCTCCACGCGGGGGTCGAGGTGGGCGTGGGTCCCGACGGCTCCGGCGATCTTCCCGACGCGGACGCGCTCGCGAGTCTGGCGAATACGCTCGATGGCGCGACCGAACTCGTCGTACATCAGAGCGAGCTTCAGCCCGAAGGTGATCGGCTCCGCGTGGATGCCGTGGCTGCGACCCATCATGGGCGTAAGCTTGTGCTCTTTCGCGCGGATCGCGATGGCGGCCCGGAGGGCGTCGAGGTCGTCCAGGAGGCGGTCGCAGGACTTCATCATCTGAACCGCGAGGGTCGTGTCGAGGAGATCGGAGGAGGTCAGGCCCTGGTGGACCCAGCGAGCCTCGGGCCCGATGTAGCTGGCGACGTTCTCGAGGAACGCGATGACGTCGTGGTTGGTCCTCTTCTCGAGCTCGAGGACTTCGGCGATGTCAAACTTCCCGCGCGCCCGAATGGCCTCGGCGTCCGAAGTGGGAATCTGGCCAAGCTCGGCCATGGCCTCGCAGGCGAGGGTCTCGATTTCGAGCCAGATCTCGAGTTTGCGCTGGTCGCTCCAAAGAGAGCGCATTTCCGGTAGGCTGTAGCGGTCGATCACCCGGCGAAGGGTAATGGGCCGAGGCAGGATTTACAGGATTTTCAAGGCGCGGGCGCGTGGTGGAGTTGTTGAGATCTCTGCGACGTTCGTTCCGCCGGGCGGGGATGCCCGGTGGGACAGGCTGGAAGCCTGTTTTCCCCATCCGTCGGCTACGTTAGTGGACGGAGCCCGGAATGGGGGTCAGGACGGTTCCCGATACGGAGGGGACGGGTGCCTGGTTCGGCGCCACGAGGCCAGCCGACATGATGATCTTGGTCGCCTGCTCGAGCGAGAGTCCGCTGTCGATCACCTTTCCGGTCGGGATGCAGACGACAAATCCCGTGAGCGGACTCGGAGAGGTCGGGATAAAGCAGGTGGTCATTTCGATGTCAGTAGTGGACTCCACGAAGTGACCGGTGACGAAGGCAATCAGGCGACACCCCGGGCTGGGGTATTCGACGTAGGCGACGCGAGTGAATTGCTTGCCGCTCCCCATGTTCTTGAAGGATTCGAGCGCTTGTTTCACGGCGTTGTAGACCGGGGCGATCAGCGGGATCTTGGTCAGGATTTTCTCGAACGTATCGATGACCTTTTTTCCAAGCACGTTGGTGGCGAAGTAACCGAGTAAGAGCAGCAAAATGAGCGTGCTGACAAATCCGAGGCCGGGGATTTCCTCCCAACCAAATTGCTTCCAGAGCCACTCGCCGCGGGCGTCGATGAAGTTGTAGGCAATCTGGAGAACGAGAAACGTGACCAGGAGCGGGACCGCCACGAGGACGCCCGTGAACAGGCGATTCCCGAGGTGCCGAAACACCCGCCCGAACCGGCTGATTTCTTCTTTGGTGCTGGAGGTATCTGCCATCGAGCGGAGAGCCTAGTGCGGAATGAATTTAATGGCGACCACGCCAAGGACGCCGAGGACGAGCATGGCCAGCATGGTGAGTTCGAAGTGTTTTTCGAGGAATGGCTTGATCCTGGGGCCACCCAGCCGGATGAGCCCGGCGACGAGAACGAAGCGAAACCCGCGGCCAATCACCGATGCGCCAATGAGCTGAGGCAGGCTGAAATCGAACATGCCCGACGCGATGGTAAAGACCTTGTAGGGAATCGGGGTGATGGCCGCCGTGAGAATTCCCCAGAATCCGTATTCGTTGTAGAGACCCTGCACGCGGTCCATGACGTCCTGCCCGTGGTAAAAATTCACGATTGGCTGCCCGACGCTCTCCATGAAGGCCCAACCAATGTACCAGCCAAAGACGCCGCCGAGGACGGAGGCAACGGTGCACCACAACGCGTAGCGCAGCCAACGGGTGGGCGCGGCGAAGCACATCGCCATGAGCAAAATGTCGGGGGGGATCGGGAAAAAGGACGACTCGGCGAAGGAAACTATGATCAGCGCGGGCAGCGCGTATTTGGTTTCCGCCCAGTGAAGAGTCCAATAGTAGAGCTTTCTCAGAGGGTTCCTGGTCTCGCGGGCAAGGTCCATTGCCTTGGCAGGAGGCGGAACAACGGGTGCGTCGGGTGTCATGCGGATGGGAAAAAGAGCAGATGATGAGCTTGGTCGCAAGGGAATGCGGCGGTCCGCTTGCTATCGCGACCAGCCGGTGATTAGTTCGACGAGGATGAAATCGCAAATAGCAGAGGCGTCACCAATGAAAGCGGTCTCCGAAGAGCTCGACGTTCTGAAGACCGACTTTCGATCCGCCATCGAGATCTATGCCTCCCGACTGGAGACCGAGATCGAGCAGGTCAGGGCGACCGTTCTCGCCGAGACCAAACGGAAAAAAATTGCGCCGGCCAAGCTGCGCGATCTGCGCGACATGCTCATACTGCTCCGGAAGTTTTCGATCAATCCCGAGAAAGGCCGCCGCAAGGACATTAAAAAGGTCGACACGCTGGTGGGTGATCTCACGCTCTTGATCGAGAACTGGTAGGAGGCTGGGCCTCCCGGGCAGCGGCTCGAATCGAGACCCGCTCAGTAGCGGCTCGGCTCGGTGACTGGTTCGAAATTTTGGTCGATCCAATCGCCTTCCTTCAAGGCGAACACCTTCTCCAATTCCCGCTCGTAAGTCGGCGACGACGCCTTGACCGCGGCAACCTCGTCTTCGGCATTTTTGAGGACGAGAACCCACCCGTGATAGCTTTCGCCGAAAACGGCGTCGGTTCGGTCAAATTTGAAGATGACCTCCGTCGTTTCATGCTCCAGCTCACGTCCGGGTCGGGTCGAGGTGAGTTCGACCGGGAATTTCTCCACTTGCGCAATCGTGTAGGCCTTCCGGTCCACTGCGGAGCGAGCGATCAGCCAAAAGTGCGCGGTCAGGCCCTTGACGTCGTCGTTCAGGCTCTTGTTGCGGATCGAGATTTTCATCTGCACCCGGTCCATTTTGTCGTCCCAATCCCCGCCCTTGGTCCGCACCGAACGGTTGCGATCGACCTCGAGTTTGAGCGACGGCGGATTGCTGGCAAATGTCGGCTCTCCTGCCCACGAAGGGTTCGTCACCATTCCAACCGCCATCCAAAAAACTATTCCACTCCGCATTTTCATTTTTGATAATTATGTCGCCGGTCTCCCTAGCAGTCTGATTGCAACGGACAAGTCCTCAAATGCAACGAATCCGTCTTTTCCGCCCCGGGGCGCAGCGAGGCCGCCGCCGAAGCTAGGTTGGTGATCCGCCGAGAGTCAGCGCCCGGTCGTAGGCAGCAAGGACGCGTTCTCGGTAATGGTCCCAGGTGAAATTTTCGATTATTCGCTGCCGGGCGGCGCGGCCAAAAGCGCGACAGCGGGCGGGGTCCGCGTGCAGGGCCCGGAGGGCAGCCACGAGCGCCGGGACGTCGTTGGGCGGGATGATCAAACCCGTCTTTTCAGGGAGCACGACGTCGCCGGATTCGCGGGTAGCGATCTGGGGCAGCCCGCAGGAAGCGGCTTCATAGGTTACCTTCGCGCTTCCCTCGCATTCGGACGGAAAGACGTGGAGCGTGGCACGGCGGAGCTCGGCGGCGACGTCTTTCACCTGGCCGCGAAGAACGACGTTTGCCGGTGCGGCGGCGAGTGCTTTTTCGACGTCGGCGGAGGGATGGCCGACGAGAACGAGCTCGGCCTCGGCGGGCGGAAGGGCGAGAATTTTCCAGGCTTCGAGGAGATGGTGGACGCCTTTTCGCCGGCTGAGTGAACCGACGAAGATGACGCGAAACTTTTCGGGCGGATCGGTCGCGGGGCTGAATTCTTCCGGGTCGACGCCCCGGGACGTGAGGAACAGCTTCTCCTCGGGCAGGCCGGCGACGAGGAAGGTCTCTTTCGCTTTCTCGGAAAGGACGAGGATGAGGGTGGCCAGAGCGTATTCCTCCATCACCCGTTGGCGGGTGATCAGGAGATGATTAAGGACGCTCTTCGGGAAGGGGGCCGTGTCGCGCAGGATCTCGGAGTGCGTGATGTCCTTCTTCACCTTCCCCTTGTTCCGATGCCAGGTTGGAATTTCCAGGACGCTGGGGATGCCCCGGTCGCGAGCGACGCGGAGGGAGCGGAGGCAATCCCCGGACCACGAGTGGAAAAGGTCGTGGCGATCGGTCGCGAGAGCACGCGCGGCGGCTCCGTCGAGCGCCTGCTTTTTCGCGCCGACGTAGTTCTCGCGCGGCAGGAACGAGAGCAATTTGACGGGGTCGTATTTCCGGCTCTCGATCCCCGGCGTTCGACCGGTCAGCGTGCCGCCATAGGCAATGGCCCGTCCAAGGAAGCCGCGCTCGATGGCGACCTGAAGCGTCTCCGCCGCGACCTGGTCGAGCCCGGTTCCCCCGATGCCCGCAGCGGTCGAGTAGAGCAGGGAGCGAGGGAACGGCATGAAAAAGCGACCCTTCCGCCGATCAGTCCGTCGGAGCGGTCGGTGGAATGGTCGAGACGGCCCGGACGGTTCGATTTTTGCGGATGAAGTCGGCGAATTTTCCGGCACTCGGCTTCAGGACGCGATCGTAGGTCTTCGGATCCATGTGGGCGAGACCGAAGAGGGCCTTGTAGCCGTAGTGCCATTCGTAGTTGTCGGCCAGGGACCACGCGAAGTAGCCCCGGACGTCGTAACCATCCCGGATCGCCCGGCCAATCGCCGCGAGATGATTCTGCAGATAGGCGATGCGCTTGTCGTCGTCCTCCGTCGCGATCCCATTCTCGGTGATCATCATCGGCTTGCCGTAGCGCTTCGCGACGCGTTCGATTTCGTTGGTGAGACCCTGCGGATCGATCCGCCAACCCATCATGGTGAAATCCTTGCCGCGCTGATGCGGCACCGCCAGCACGCCGAGCAACGTCGCCTTCTCGGAGTAGTAGTAGTTAATCCCGAGGATGTCGCAGACGTCGTAGATGCGGTCGAGGTGATCGACGTTTTGGTGCCGCATCGTATCGTAGATCACGCGACCCGGATCGAGCGGCGGGTGCACCCACCAGGGGAGCGCTTCGACGCTCATGACCTTGGCCGTGGGTTTGATCTCCTTGATCCGCTTGGCGGCGTCGCGGAACATGCCCACGCTGGCGTCGATGGCTTTCCAGTAGGTCCCAAAGGCAAGATCCAGGCCGGGAGGCCACTCGCCGACGATGTAGGCCGTGGTGATCTGGCCATTGGGCTCGTTCTGCGGAGCGTAAAAATTCGTGTAGGGCGCCGTAGCGGTCACCATGCGGTCGACAAATTTGTTCCAGTGCGAGCGCGCGAGCGGATGCAGCCAATTGGAGGCGCGGGGATTCTTCTCATCGACGAGCCAGGACGGGAACGTGAAGTGCCAGAGACAGACGACGGGTTCGATCCCGGCCTCCCTGAGTTTCCGTGCCATGTCGGCGTAGCGGCGGATCGCGGCTTCGTTGTAGACCCCGGGTTGAGGCTCGCACCGTGCCCAGGAAACGCTGAATCGGTAATGCGTGACGCCGATCTTCTTGAGCGCCGCGAGATCCTTGTCGAAGTGCGTCCAACTGTAGAGAGCATCATCCTTCTCGGGCGCCTTGCCTTTCTCGACGAAAAGATCCCAGTCCGTCAGGAAAAAATCTTTCTCCCCGGGTGTCACCGCCGGGTCTTCGTATTGGTAGCTGCTGGTTGAAATGCCCCACGCAAACTTGTCATCGGGCTGGGGATTCGACAGCGGCGGGGGCGGCTGAGGCCCCTTGCCGATCGGCCCCAGCGGGTCGATCACGCAGCCCGACAGGAGAATCGAAACACCGAGAAGGAGGGCGGAAAATCGCATTACGAGTTGAGTTGAACCACACCCGTCCCCTTCACGACCCGACCGATCGGGCGGGCGTTGATCAGCTTGGTGACGGTCGGCGCATTCTTTGCGGAAACGATCAGCACCATCCCGATCCCCATGTTGAAGACTTGGTGCATCTCTTCGAGCGGCACCCGGCCACCTTCGCCGATCAGCGTGAAAATCCGGGGAACTTTCCAGCTCGTCAGGTCGATGGCGGCGTCGCAGTTCGCCGGAAGCGCGCGGGGAAGGTTGTCGATCAACCCACCCCCGGTGACGTGGGCGGCGGCCTTCAACTGGCCGGCGGGCAGCGAGGCGAGGAGGGGTTGGTAATTCTTGTGCACTCTTAGCAACTCGCTCCCGATCGTGCCGGAGATGCCGTCCACGACCGAGTCCGGCTTGAGCTTGAGCTTGCGGAAGAGGACGTCGCGGGCCAGCGAGTAGCCGTTGGTGTGGAGGCCGTTGGAGGGCAGTCCGAGCAGGACATCGCCCGCGCGGACCTTGCTGCCATCGAGCATCTTTTTCCGATCCACGATGCCGACGATGGTGCCGGCGACGTCGTATTCGCCCGGGTGATACATGCCGGGCATCTGGGCGGTCTCGCCACCAATGAGGGCGCACTTCCCGGCTTTGCAGGCCTTGGCAAAGCCCTTGAGGATCTGACTGAAGACCGCCGGATCGAGCGTGGCCGACGCGAGGTAATCGAGGAAAAAGAGCGGGCGGGCTCCGACGACGGCGATGTCGTTGATGCAGTGATTGACGAGATCCTGCCCGATGGTGTCGTGGCGCCCGGTGAGGAAGGCGACCTTCAACTTCGTCCCGACGCCGTCGACGCTGGAGACGAGGACGGGCTCTTTCATCCCGCTGAGATCCGGTGCGAAAAGCCCACCGAATCCGCCAATCTTGCCGAGGACTTCCGGACCATGCGTGGCACGCACCTGCTTCTGAATCCCGCGCTTCACTTGATTGCCGAGATCCACGTCGACACCGGCAAGAGCGTAGGATTTTCGATTTTCGATTTTCGATTTTCGATTGGATGGCATGGCGGTGCGGCTAATTTTTTAGGCCTGGAAGAGCGGAGGTTGGGCGTCTTCGGGGTGAAGGAGACGGGCTTGACCGCGACGCTTTTCCATTACGAACTTGTCGAAGGATTCGTCGTAGGCGAGCGGGTATTTGCCGTTGAAACAGGCGATGCAGAAATTCGACTCGTCGATGCCAGTCGCCGCGACCATGGAGTCGACATCGAGGTAGCCGATGGAGTCGGCGCCGAGGTAGTCGCGGATCTCTTCCATGCTCTTTTGGTTGGCGATCAATTTTTCGGGATCCGGGAAATCGATGCCGTAGTAGCACGCGTGTTTGTGCGGCGGGCAACTGATGCGCACGTGCACCTCCGTGGCGCCAGACTCACGGAGATTCACGACGCGGGCCCGCGCGGTCGTCCCCCGGACGATGGAGTCGTCGACCACGACGACGCGTTTGCCGCGGACGGCCTCGCCGATGAGATTCAGCTTCACCCGAACATTGAAGTCGCGGATGAGCTGCGTGGGCTGGATGAACGTGCGTCCAATGTAGTGATTGCGGACGAAGGCGAGGTCGAAGGGAATGCGGAGCTCCTCGCTGAAGCCCAGCGCGGCGTAGATGCCGGAGTCGGGGACGGGCACGACCACGTCGGCTTCGACCGGGTGGAGCTTCGCGAGCTGGCGACCCATCTGTACGCGGACCTCCTTCACGTTCATGTCGTCGATGTTGCTGTCGGGGCGGGCGAAGTAGACGTATTCGAAAACGCAGAACGATTTCTTCGCGCGGCGGAAGGGCCACTCCGAACGAATGCCGGTATCGTCGATGATCACAACCTCGCCGGGTTCGATCTCGCGCACAAATTCGGCGTGGATCAGATCGAATGCACACGTCTCCGAGGACAGCACGTAGGCGTCGTCGAGTCGGCCAAGGGATAGCGGGCGGAACCCGTGGGGATCGCGGACGCCGATGATCTCGTTCTCGCCCATGATGACCATGGAGAACGCGCCTTCGAGGCGGCGGAGAGCCGCGAGCGGGTTGGCGTTTTTCTCCGGCTTCGCAAGGAGGTGGAGGACGATCTCACTGTCGACGGTGGTCTGGAAAATAGACCCCTCGCTCTCGAGTTCGAGGCGAAGCTGGGCGGCATTCACGAGGTTGCCATTGTGGCCGACGGCGAGTTGGCCACGGTGGGTGTCGACGACGAGAGGCTGGGAATTTTTGAGGTTGCTCGAGCCGGTGGTCGAGTAGCGAACGTGGCCGATGGCGCGGGTGCCGGCGATCTTGTCCAGGTCGTCCATCTGGAAGACGGTGGAGACGAGGCCCATGCCCTTGTGGGTCAGAAAAGGAACGCCGCCGCCATTGGTCGAAGCGATGCCGGCGCTTTCCTGGCCTCGGTGCTGGAGAGCAAAGAGGCCGTAGTAATTGAGGACGGCGGCATTCGGATGATTGAAAACCGCGAAGACTCCGCATTCGTGGCGTGGCTTGCCGTCGCTGGCGGCGGCGGACGGGACGAGTGGCGGGGCGGGATCGGTCATCAAAATTGTGGCATCAGGGAGTCGTTGACGGTTTCTGCTTCGTCGCCTTCGCCCGACTCCTCGTCGTCACCGGATTTTTTTCCGGTCTGGAATTCGGACGTTCCGCCGGGAGAGAAGACTTCGCTGCGCGCCTGGATCCAGGATTTCTCGAGGCTCTGATAGAGGGCTTGAAGTTGCTCCCTGGACTCGAGTCGATACTCGATGGTGCCCGAATGGGTGGTGGTCGGATATTCCTTCACCACCTTCTCCCAGATCGCGTCGCCCGGGATCACCCGCTTCGCGGCAGCCTGCGCGGCATCGAGTGCCCGGGTGGCGGCCTCGCCGACGGCCCCGGGGAGAGCGACGGCCTCGATGTAGTAAAAGCGGGGCTGAAAGATCCCGGACGTGCTGACGTTGACCTCGAAGACACGGGCGGCCCCGTCGAGGACGTATTCCTGACTGCTCACGGCGTTGATCGAATCGTGCGCGACCACGTAGGTGCCGCCGGGCAGATCGGCCTTCCAGTAGGTGATCGTGTCGAAATTTGGCTCGGTCGGCGTATCGTCCTGAGCTTCGGGAGTGGGCGATGCGTCGGGTTCGCCCGTTGGTTGGGCGAGAGCTGGAGAGACCACGGCAAGGACGAGCGGAGCGGCCAGGCGGAAAAAACGGCGAATCATTGAAAGGACCAATCGCGGGAAAGTCGCAGCTCAGGCTGCTTGGCGGAATATAGACGCCACGACCACGGTTGCCAGCTTTCCTTGCGCCAACGGAAAACGAACGGCTCGCGTAAGGCGGTGAGTCGGTTCATTGCGATCTGGGCGAGTCCGGTGCCGTTGCCCTGGAAGGCGAGTGTGACGATGACCTCCGAAGTCGGCGGGTCGGTGGGCTCGCGGGTAATTCGCCAATCGGATGGCTCGACGGCGAGGTAGAAGAACTGACGCATCCCTTCTGAGGCGATCTGGATGAACCGGGCACGATCAAGGTCCCAGCCGTCGGCGTAGTCATCCGTCAGCGTGTCGCGGACTCGCTCCCAATCACGTTTCTCCACCGCGACGAGAAAGCGCTCGGTCGCCTTGCGGATCTGGCGTTCAGGTTGCCAATCGTAGATGCACCATCCCGCGACAGCGACGAGGAGACCGAGAGAGGCGGAAAGAATTTTCCCGGGTGTCATTTGGAAAGGTTATACCCGATCCAAGCGTCGCCTCCCATCCCCTTCCAAATCCGACTGAACAGGATCTACCGGGGGCGGTCCCGATCATTCGCCTTTCCAGAAAACCCCAGTATTCCCCTCAGGCAAATCTTCCGGGACAACGGTTCCGGCGTGACCGTCCAGATAGAGGACCGCAGCCATTCCGTTGTTCCGAAAATTAATCTGTTTCGAACTGAGCGCACTCGAGTTCGTGGTGTCCGCCACGATGCAGGTCATTGATGGCTGTTCGAAGTAGCTCAACCGCCGCGGCTCCACCTTATTGTCCACCCTAAGCGCCGGAAGGTAGTTCATTCCGAATGACCGGGTGACTTTCCCCGAATTTTTCTCGACGTTGGGGGTGTGAAAAATGGTTCCGGCAAGCTTGTCAGCTGCATCGGCAGCACTCAGTCCCGGGTATTCGGTATTCGGATACGCGTAGGGCCAGAGTTGCTCGATCCAAATCCCGCCCGGAGAATTTGGAGTCAGGAGTCTGCCGTCGTTTTCAGTACTGTAGAGCGAGGAAGTGACCCCAATTTGCCGCAAATTCGAGAGTGCCTCGGACGTCCGCGCCTTCCGTTGAACACTTCCCAGCGTGGCAACGAGGAGCGAGGCGAGGATCGCCAAAATTGCAATCACCACGAGCAGTTCGATCAGCGTAAATCCACTGTGGCGGGATGACCGCAGCTGCGGGGTGAAGCTTAACGGACGAGTCATGAAGGGGGGGGCGGCGCGTGGATACCAGCTGCAGGGTCTCAACGTGCCATACAGCCCACGACGCTAAAAGGCGCGAAGGCGCGCAAAATTTAAGATTTCACGCACTGACCTACGCCCGAATTTTCGGCCAGCGATCAGGGCAATCCGGATAGCGTGATCGCGCCGAGTAACAGAAGCTCGCCAGCAGAGTTCCTCGGATTTCAGCATTCAGATAGAACCCCATTTCACGGCTCAGCCATACATTTTCCGGCGAGTTCAAACATCCACGAATACCTCTCATGCTCACCGAAATATCGCGCCATGCTCTTGGTCCCATCCTTGCCCGCTACGTCCAGCCGACCGGCACGACACGCTGTGAGCTTCAGTTGATTCCGGTTGAAATGGCAGATCGCTTGACTGATCCGCGCGGGACTATGGAAGGGCGTCTCGAAATCGCTGCCCTTCCTCCGAAATTTCACCCCGTTCCTGCGGATTCGCCCAACAGCCTGGTTCAAGTAAGCCTTCGCGAGGACGACTCTGGATCCAGCTTCGCCTCCGGCGTGACGCTCGCCGAGGGCATGACCATGACGACTCTGGACTACGTCCGACAGAAAATCACGACCACCGACGATGACACGACTATCGCGACCACATTCGCCGACCGAGGCGGACGCTTCCGCTGTATTCATCGGCTAAGTCATCGAGCGGGCGAAGCGGGGCTCCGCAGCGCGGGCGAGTTCGTCAACGAGAGCTCGGCTCCGCTGGAGCTGGAGCTTCTCACGTCCTTCGCGCTGAATTCCCTCACGCCTTTCGCTTCCGCAAACAGCACGCCGCATTTGCGCTTCCACCGGTTTCGTTCCTGGTGGAGCACCGAGGGCCGAGTGGATTCGACCAGCCTCGGGGCGTTGCATCTCGAGCGCTCGTGGGGCGGATTTTCCACGGTCGCCGAGCGCTTCGGACAGGTCGGCACGATGCCGGTTCGCCATTGGTTTCCGACCGCCGCCGTCGAGGATCGCACCGCGGGAGTGGTCTGGGCAGCGCAGCTCGCCTGGGCGGGTTCGTGGCAGATGGAGCTCTTCCGCCGGGGTGATCGCGTGTCACTCTACGGCGGATTGGCCGATTACGAATTCGGACATTGGATGAAATCCATTGCTCCGGGAGAACATTTTACCAGTCCGCCAGCTTACCTAACAGTCGTCGTCGGGACACTCGACGACGCCTGCCACGCGCTTCTGGACGGCCAACGATCCGCCGCGAATCACGTGCCTGCCGTCGAGCGGAATCTTCCCACGGTCTTCAACGAATGGTGCACCTCGTGGGGCCATCCGACGCACGAAAGCATTCTCGCCGTCGCTCGCCGACTTCGGGGCTCCGGCATTACTTACATCGTGATCGACGACGGCTGGGCGAAGCGTCCGCCCCAAGCCAAATTTCAGAGCAACGGGGATTGGATCGTCGATGAGGAGAAATTTCCCGGCGGTCTGAAGCCGACCTGCGACTCGCTGCGCGAGATGGGGTTCACTCCCGGCATCTGGTTCGAATTTGAGGTGGCCAACCCCTCCGCCGACGTCTGGAACGAGGAGGAGCATTTCGTACAGCGCCACGGCCGACCGCTTCGCAGCGGGACGCGGCGATTTCTCGATCTCAACGATCCGTGGGTCACCGACTACCTGACGCGAAAAATGATCGACCTCATCCGCGACAGTGGCATCGGCTACCTGAAGGTCGACTACAACGACAACCTCGGTCTCGGCTGCGACCATCCCGATTCCCTCGGCGAAGGTTTGCGGAGGCACGTCGAAGGGATTCACCGATTTTTCAAAATCATCCGCGAGGAATTGCCGGATCTCGTAATCGAAAATTGCTCCTCCGGCGGTCACCGGCTCGAACCCTCCATGCAGGCGCTGACCTCGATGGGATCCTTCTCCGACGCGCACGAGGCGACAATCATCCCGATGATCGCGCGCAATCTCCAGAGGTTGATTCTCCCTTCGCAGTCTCTTGTCTGGGCTGTCCTTCACCCGGCTGACAGCAACGCACGCCTGCACTATTCGCTGGCAGCAACGTTCCTTGGCCGCGTCTGTCTCTCGGGCAACATCCACGATCTCAGCGACGATCAACTCGGAGTCGTCCGCCGTTCTTTGGCGCTCTACGAGCGGGTTCGCAACGTCATCAAATTTGGGAAATCTGACTTCCATGGCGACGAGGCCATTAGCTACGTCGACCCAGTCGGCTGGCAGGCGGTTATCCGCGTTTTCGAAGGTCAGGCGTTGCTCGTCGCGCACGGGTTCGGTCTGCCAACGGCAACCACCGTCGAGCTCGCGCTGCCACCGGGCGACTGGAAAACCGTCGACCGCCTGACTACGGCCAACAATGCGTTCACAAATTCCGGCGGACTGACCCTCGGCGCTGGATTCGAAGGCGCGGTGTGGTTACTCGCGCGATGAAGTTTAGCGTTCGCGGGCGAGGGTCACCTCGACAGCGGGTCGGCTAGTGCATCGAACGATGATTTTCGTCGGGCGATCCGCGTATTCCACGTTGGCTTGCAGCCAAAGGCTGTCGCCCCGTTCACCGATCTTCCCCATCACGTAAGCGTGGGGTTCGATCGCCCCCGATAGCACCGGAAGATGCCGTGATCGAGCGGGATCGAGTAGCTCTGAGCGATGTCCGTGTTCTCGTGGGAATTCATCACTGCGAGCGTATTTCCGACGACTGCGACCAGAGCGTCACCCTGGTAAGTAACCTGATAGACACGATCAAAGAGTTCGCGGACGTCATCAGGGTCTTGGAGGCGGGAGAGCGGGAGAACTTCGAGGCGGTGACGAGTGCCCGCAGCCCCAGCCAGCGAGGTGGCGCGCGCGGCTGGATCTGTCGCGTTGAGCCGACTGGGAGATTCCAATTCCACGGTACCCGAGGGGAGAATTGGCAGGTAGTAGAAGCGACCTGAATCGGGACGCGACGTTCGTGATCGTAAGATCGTTCGACGGCGAAGACAGCGCTGGCGCCGGAGATGGCTTGGGAGCCAGGCGCAGCGATTGATTGGTCGCGTTCATGTCGTTGGCAACCCGAAGATGAAACTCTACCCGCCCATTCGGCCAGGAGGTCAGGGCGGAGAAATCGGCTCGCTGCGGTTGGGAATTCTCAAGTCTCAGAATTTCCACGGGCAACGCGTCCTCGTCGTCGATTCGCTGAGCCGTGACGATCAGTGGATGAGGCGACGAAGCTCCCGTCGAGAAACGCCGCCGCGGCGTTCGAGACGTGCGGACGGCCACCCTCGACGAAGCTCTTCCAGAGAGCCTGCGTTTGTTCGCGGATGGGAACTCCGGCGAAGGTCACGAGGATTGCCGTGGTGTTCTCCGTCGTGGCGACGCCAAAGCCGAGGCCATTTCCGGCAGCGATCCCGACCCAGGCCCGTTCCTTCCGCCACGCCAAACGATCGAATTGATTGCTATCACCGGAGAGCAAAATCCCGCTTGTCACCGCGGGGTCAGCACATTTGAGCATGGGCTCCTGGCGGATCAGACGGCCAAAGCGTCCGCTCACTCCGGCCCCTATCCCAGTGTAGGCGATGCAGCGAACCGGGTTTCCCCTGATTCGTTAAACTGTTTTTGCACGGCAAGACGGGCTCGCCAGCCATGAGCGTGAGATTTTCCGTCCAAACGATCTCCTCGAACGGCGCAGCGAAGGTGCGAACAATCTCGAGCGTCGCCGATCCATCAGGATTTGCTCGAGCGTCGGCTTGAATGATCCGGCCGGATTTCACCGCGACCATCCCCAGAGAATCCGGATCGCTCTCCATCACCCGACCGCGAGGTTTCGCGTCGAGCCAGGCATCGAAATGACACTTTTCGAGCAACGTCGAATCCCCGGCTTCGAGAGGTTGCGCCCGAAGAGCCGCAGCAGCGATCCGCTGGTCGAGCCGATGCGCTGAACGGACGTTGGAAACGTCCACGTGACCGCCGGAGCGTTAACGCGAATCGGAGCGCCCTTCGATTCCCCGCCGCTCCCATCCGGCTTCGTGGCCCAAACGAAATATGTCGATTTCGGTAAGCCACTCGGGAGAGTCAGAACCGCCCGGTCGGCACCGGGCGTTACCTCGACGTGCTTTTCGTCAATGTCCACCAGTGCTGCGGTCTGATCGCCGCTCCAGACCTTGAACTCTGCTCCAGAGAAGCCTTCACCCGTTACCGCGACCGAATCACCGGAAAATCCGATCTCGGACATCGTCGCGATCTCGGGCGCTCCCGCGCCCGCCGCGACGACCATGGGAAAGTTCGAAGCCGTACCTCCCACGTAGTCGAATCCGGAGGGTCCGATCCACCTTGTTTCATCCGGCGATGATGGCCAGCCGTAACCGACGGTGGAGACGAGTAGAGTGAGTGAACTGACGAACACAAAAATTCGCGCGCCGAGAGAAGGAGTCATTTTCATGGGGGGAGGGTGGTTGAGCTAAGTCACCCATCACACCAGGCACCGCTAGGTCATTGATCGCGGACGGACTGGGAAAAGCGGGTGACTGAAGAGATTTATCCGAGGATCAATCGAATCCGAAACGGGGGAACGCGCAGAAATATCAAGCATTCGAGTTCGCGCTACTGCGAGACCAACGGAGCTTGTCTCATCGGAGCAATTTTTCTCTATTCTGAGCATGACTCGCTATCGCCCGAACGTGGCTTTGATCTTGCGCCGGGCAGATGGTCGTATCTTGATCGGCGAACGGCTGGACGTGGCGGGGGCGTGGCAGTTTCCACAGGGTGGCGTGGATCAGCGTGAATCCACGGAAGAGGCGCTCACCCGCGAGGTTCGAGAGGAATTGTCGCTCGAGCCGAACGACTACGACGTGATGGATCGGAAGGGACCCTACCGCTACGATTACGCTGATGGGCGTTTGAAACACGGATACGGAGGGCAGGAACAGACGTATTTCCTGGCGGATTTCGTCGGAAACGAATCGACGATTTTGGCGAACCCGGCCACCCCGGAGTTTCGGCAAGTGCGGTGGATCGACGCGGAGGAATTCCGCTCGGAATGGGTGCCAACGTTTAAGCGCGGTGTCTACCGGGAGGTGTTCCGGGATTTTTTTGGGATCGAAATCTGAACGTTCTCGGAGATTTATTGTCCCCCTAACGCAAATAAGTTTGACGAGCCGCAGCAAATGAAGAGTCTGCCTCCGACTATGTTGACTTTGACCGCGTTTACGGTAATGGCGAGCACCCTGCTGGGGTGCGTTTGGTGGGTGTGCCGCAACGACGAAGATCTGTCGTAACAAGATCGCGGATTGGTCCCGGCGATTTCCCCGGGACCGGCGAACCGGTGCGGGAACATGCGTGATAATTGGATGCAATTCCGGTGGAAATTGGCAGATTTCCCCGAAGGTCAGGGATCATTACTCGATCCGTATACCTTTCGCAGCGCCGACGCCGACGAATCTCCAATCGTCGAGCGCACGATCCTGACGGCATTTTCCCAGGATAATGGCTGGAGCGAAGACACGCGGGTCTTCGTCGAGTCGCTGGAATCCAAGATCGAAACTGCCTTCGAGGACAATCCACCTCACTGCGTCGTAGTTCAACACGGCTCAAGGATCATCGGTGCCTCGCTCCTGAGCACCGAGGTGGATGCGCCCAATCATCTCCTGACCGGTCCCTGCATCCTGCACGAATACCGAAGCCGCGGAATCGGATCCGCGCTGTTGAAAGCATCCCTTTTGGCCGTGCGCGACGGAGGATTGGACGTTGCCTACGGACTGGCACCAACGCGATCAGCAGCGGTCAAATACGTTTACCCCAAGTTTGGCGGCGTCGCCAAGGTCTGGCAGGCCGAGGAAACCAAGGTCGCCGCGTAGCTGGCCGACCTCAGTCCCGCCGGGGGCGGATGGTGATGCGCTTCACCCGGGAGTCGTCGCGGGGACTGAACGTCTCGAGATCAGGGTCGTCTTTAAACGCGTTGTGGACGATCCGTCGATCGTAGGAATTGAGCGGGTCGGTCTGGACCGAACGACCACTCTGCCGCACCGCTTCGGCGAGATGCTGCGCCTTGTGGACGAGCGCGTCGTCGCGCATGTCGCGATGGTGCTCGACGTCGACGATCACTTTCCCGGACTCGGGCTGCTGGACGTGCAGGATCCGATTCACGACGAATTGCAGGTCGCTCAAGGTCTGATCGTGGTGCCCGATCAGGGCCTCGGCCTCACGGGTGTAGACTTGAAGGACGGGTGTCCCATCGCGGTCCATTTCCTTGATTTCGACGACGAACCCAAGGTAGCCCAGGATCGTGTCGAGGATTTCCTTGGGAGTCTGGATCATGGCAGCGAACGGCGTTGGCGTTTCTTTTTCTTGGGAGCGGGTTGCCCGGGCTTCGGCTTCGGGGGTTTCTTCTCGAGCGTCGGCAGAGGCGTGTTCCGCGTGAGGTAAAGTTGGACGATAGAGAAGAGGTTCTGGGTTGTCCAATACAGCGAGAGTGCGGAAGCGTAGTTGTAGGCGAAGACGACGAAGATGATCGGCATGAACATCAACATGCGCTGCTGGTTTTTGTCGCCAGTCTTGGGTGTGATCGCCATCTGCCAGACCATCGATCCGGCCATCAGGAGCGGGAGGAGATTGATGGGGAAGCCGGCGATCCGTCCGACGGTGTCCGGCTGCGAGAGGTCGTGAATCCAGAAGAACGAGCTGTTCCGCAGCTCGATGGCGGAACCGAGCATCGAGTAGAAACCAAAGAAGATCGGGATCTGGACGAGCATTGGGAGGCAGCCGCTGAAAGGATTCACCCCGTAATCGCGGTAGAGCTTCATCAGCTCTTCGTTCATCTTCGTCGGATCGTCCTTGTACTTCTCCCGCAGCTCGGTCATCTTCGGCGCGAGGAGCGACATCCGCTTCATCGAGTTGGTGGCCTTGTTCTGTAGCGGCCAGAGCGCGGTCTTGATGCAGATCGTGAGGAGGATGATCGAGGCCGCGTAGCTGCCGAGGAAGCCGTGGAAGAAGGTCATCGCCCAGAGCAGGAATTTGCTCACGAATCCGAACATGCCGAAATTCATCACCGCTTCCTGCTCGGCTCCGAGTTCGCGGAGGACGGCGAGGTCCTTCGGGCCGGTGTAGATCTGGAACTGTTGAGTGTGGGTCGCCCCAGTCGCGAGATCGAAACCTGGCATTCCGAGGGCCCCGCGCATTCCGTAGATGGCCGTGCCGCCATTGTCAGTCGGGAGGGCAAAGCGTTCGGCAAAGACGTGGGTCCCCGGCGTCTCACCGACGGCCGTGACGATGGTGCAGAAATATTGGCTCGTCACCGCCGCCCAACGAACCTGCTCGGCGGATTCGAGGTAAGTGGGACTGGGCGAGCGGAGCTGGATGCCGACGAGCGGGACGCTCGACCCGCCAAACCAATTCACGTCGACTGACTCCATTTTCCCATCCTGCTGCCAATCGAAGCGGGTGTACATCGGCAGATCCTTCACGTGGATCGGCTCGGAGCCGCCCGTGCTGATGAAGTATTTCTCCCGCTGAAGCGGCGTGTCCCCGGCGTTGCGGAAGGTGACGTCGAGCGTCGTCGTGTAGGGAGCCGTTGGCGAATCCGGATCCGCGAGCGTGAACGTCTTCGTGATCTCGAGACCGTCTGGCTGGGTATTCGTGAAAACAACCTGATCGCGAACCTTGTCGACCCGCATTTCGAATCCTCCCAACGGCTGGCCGGGCTCGAACCCGAGAGCCCCAATGGTAACGGGCAAATTGCGGTTGATCGCGACGGCTTCCCGGTTCTCTCCAATGTGGAGAAGAAGGATCGCTTCCTCGATTCCACCGGTGTCGTTATTGAACTCGAAATCCGCGCCTTTCCCCGCGCTGACGAGTTCCGTCTGCGCCGTCATCGTCGTCTGCGTCGGCGCGGGAGCGGCAGTCGCGGTCGCAGTGGCGGGGGCTGGGGCCGGAGTGGTCCCACTGATCGTGGAAGCAGTCGCCGGGTCAATGGGCGTCGCGGAGGCTGCGGCCGCAGCCTGCTCAGTCCGAACGCGGATGCGCTCGGCTTCCTGCTGCTTAAGATACGGGCCGTAGGTGACGTTGTAATACCACTGCCAGAGAACGATGCCGAGAATTGACAGCCCCACAGCTATCCAAGTTTTGCGATCCATTGATTAGAAGAAGTTCAGCCGTGCCGGGCGACCCGTTTGGTTTCGGAGCCGTCGAAGACTGGCGGCACCGGATCGGGGCCAAGGCCACCCCAGGGGTGACAGCGGCAAAGACGTTTGAGAGTGAGCCAACCGCCCCGGGCGGCTCCGTGGCGCTCGAGAGCTTCGATGGCGTAGTGCGAACACGTCGGCTGATACCGACACGAACCGCCCGGCCCGACGATGAATCGCAAAGCCGGCACGAGGACGAGCCGATAAGCGTGGACGAGGGCCAGGAGCAGAGATTTCATTCGAGCGCGGGGACAATAGAAAGACGCCTGCCGAGACGCAACCATTCCTCTTGCAACGTCGCGAAGTCGATCCCCGTGGCGGCGCGCTTGGCAACAACGACGATCCAGACACCCCGCACGACTTCTTGCTGAAGCAGGCGATAGATCTCGCGCAGCCGCCGACGGACCTTGTTGCGGTCGTGCGCCGAACCGACCCGTCGGGACGTTACGAAGCCGATCCGAGCCAACTCGGCGGGCGCGGGATCGGAAAAGCGAAGGACCGTTACCCGAAGGTAACGGCCCTGAGTCGTCTCGCCGCGCTCTCGGACGGCGGCAAATTCGTGACTCCGCTTCAATCGAGCGGCCCGAGCAAATCGCAGCGGGCGGGAATCAGGCAGCGGTGTGGCGCTTGAAGTGGATTTCACAGCCCTTCGGAAGAAGGCGCTTCCGGCCTTTCTGACGACGGCGCGCGAGGATGGCGCGACCTGCTTTGGTCGCCATCCGCGCGCGGAATCCGAACTGTTGTTTGCGGGTGCGCTTGGACGGTTGGTAGGTGCGTTTCATAAGATCCGGAAATTTGTGGGAGGGGGAAGCTGTCGGGGAAGCCCATGAATGTCAAGGCCAAGGTGCGGCCAAGGTGCGGGAGATCTCCGGGCTGCGGTCGCCACTCCGCGGTCACGACCACTCCGAACCGGGCCGCGGGGACGGACGGAATTCAACGTTGAGAGTTCGCGCTCGAGAGTCAGAATCCGCCCGTGCGGATTCTGCTCATCCAACTCAAGCGCATCGGCGACGTGATCCTGACCACGCCCGTTCTCGCCGCACTTCGCGACGCGCTCCCCGACGCCCACCTCACTCTGGCAATCGATGCCAACGCCGCCGGCCTCGCCGAGGCGCTCCCCGCCGACGAAGTGCTCATCCGGCGACCCGGCGATCTCGGATTTTGGCGGAAAATTGCCACCCGCGGTTTCGACGTCACGCTCGACGTGACCGGCACGGATCGCAGCGCACTCGTCACCGCTCTCAGCCGGGCGCCCCGGCGAATCACCTACCAGCGCTTCGCCAAAAAGCCGCTCCGCCGCCGGATTTTCACGGCTTTCGTCGATTCCTCCGTCCGGGACCGCCACACTGCCGACCACCACACCGATCTTCTCCAATCCCTGGGGATCCGGAACGAAATGGTCCCCGCCCAGCTCGACCTTCCCGCCTTCGCTCACGCCGAAGCCGAGGCCGCGCTCGCCAGGCATCAGCTCGACGGACGCTTCACCATCCTCCACCCAGGCACCGCTCGGGTGGAGAAATACTGGCCCGCCGCGAGTTGGGCCCGACTCATCCCCGAACTCGACGGCCCGCTCGTGCTCACCGGCAGCAGCGACCCCACCGAGCAGAGCCACCTGGGGCAGATCCAGACTCCGAACATCGTCACCGTCGCCGGCTCGCTGAGCCTCCTGGGGACCGCCGCGCTCATCCAGCGAGCCAGCCTCGTCATTGCCGTCGACAGCGCCCCGGTCCACCTCGCGGACGCCCTCGGCACCCCGGTGATCGCCCTTTTCGGCCCGACCAATCCGCACCACTGGCGACCCCGCAGCGCTCACGCGAAGGTCGTGACTCCAGCGGTGGAGATTTCCCCCAAGACCCCGCGTCACCGGATGTCCGAGATCAGTGTTGAATCCGTTCTCGCGGTCATTCCATGATTGGACTTGGATTCTCCCGTGCTCCGGATCTTCACCCCGAACGAACCACTCACTCCATGAAACTCACCTACTACGGTCAATCCTGCTTCGCCGTCCAGACCGCCGGGAAGACGCTGCTCTTCGACCCCTTCATCACACCCAATAAGCTGGCCAAGGACATCGACATCGACACCATCGCCGCCGACTGCATCCTCATTTCACACGGTCACGCCGATCACATCGCGGACGCGGTCAGCATCGCCCAGCGCACCGGGGCACCCGTGATCACGAACTTCGAAATCGCCCAATGGCTCGAGAAGCAGGGGATCACCAACGCTCACGGCATGAATCACGGCGGAGCCGCGGACTTCGATTTTGGTCGGGTCAAATCCACGACCGCCATCCACTCCAGCAGCTTCCCGGACGGGACTTACGCCGGCAATCCCGGCGGCTTCGTCGTGACGACGACCGACGGCGCCTTTTACTACGCCGGCGACACCGCACTCACGCTCGATATGAAGTTGATCGGCGACGAGTTCAAACTCGCTTTCGCGGTTCTCCCCGTCGGCGACCACTTCACGATGGGTGCGACCGACGCCGGTCCGCGCGGCGGAGTTCGTCCAGTGCGACCGCGTCGTCGGCGTGCATTTCGACACGTTTCCTCCCATCGAGATCGATCACGACGATGCTCACGCCGTGTTTAACGCTGCCGGCAAGGAGTTGATCCTCCTCGACATCGGCGACTCCGTGGAATTCTAAGGTTTTCGCGCCAAGCAAGTCTGGTTAACCTCCCCGCAACACCATGAAAATCGTCGAACAGCTCGCTCTCTTTCTCGATAACGAACCCGGCACCCTCGCCGCCGTCTGCGACGCTCTCGCCGAAGCCCGGATCAATATTTACGCACTCAGCATCGCCGATTCCGTCGACTACGCCGTCATCCGACTCGTCGTCAGCGACCCCCGCCGCGCACTGCACCTCTTCGAAGAACGCGGCACTCTCGTCGTCGAGGACGACGTCCTCATGCTCGAAGGGTCCAACAAACCCGGCGGCCTGTCCGCGATCTCCAAAGTTCTCGCGAAGAAGAAGATCAACATCGAATACGCCTACCTCGCCACCCTGCCCAACGCGAAAAAGGGCCTGCTGATCCTCCGGGTCGGAGACGTCAAGCGAGCCCTCAAGGCTCTCGAAGACGCCGGACTCGGCGACTGACCCCGCCGTTTTCCCACACCCGAGGTTGACACCGCGCGGCGAGGCGGGAAAGTCTCACCGCATGGCGAGTCAGTCGTATTCCGTTTCCTTCGAAGGCCCTTATTCGGCCGAGTCCGTGCGCGCCGCCGCCGCTTCGATGCGCGAAGCTCTCGGGGCTCCCGCGACCCTCGTCTTCGCATTCATTACGCCGGATTATCTGGCCGAGCTGGAGGAATTTGTCGACACCGTCCGGGTCGACGGACACGTCCGCGAGGTCGTCGGCTGCACCGGATCGAACCTCATCACGAGCGGGACCGAGACCGCAGACCAGTCCGGCTTCGTTCTCATGGGCTTGCTCTCGACCGGCACGACCACCCGCATTCTCGACCTGACAACCGAGCAGATCGAATCCGCTCCGGGCGCCGACGCCTGGAAAAATGACGCCGCCGACATGACCAGTTGGATCGTGCTTGGAAATCCCTACGGATTCGCTGCCGACAGTTGGCTGGCCGAGTGGAACGTCGCTGCTCCCGGGATTCCCGTCGTCGGTGGGATCGCCAGCGGAGGTGACAGCGAGTCCGCCATCGCCGTCTTTCACAACGCTCAGACCGTCTCCGGTGCCGTTGCGATTGGTTTCGCCGGTGATCTGGAGATCGTCCCCGCCGTGAGCCAGGGCTGTCGGCCCATCGGAGAAGCCCTCCCGGTCACCGCCGCCGAGGACAACATCGTCTTCGGACTCGGCTCCCGCCCCGCCTATCAGGCGCTGGAATCCGCCTTCGAAACGCTCTCGGAATCCGAACAATCCCACGCGCAGGGCAATCTCTTCGCCGGCCTCGCGAACAACGAATACCTCGACGAATTTCACGCCGGCGACTTCCTCATCCGGAACATCATCGGCGCCGACCCGAATTCCGGTGCCGTGGTCATCGGCGGCGTTCCCCGTCTCGGCCAGACCCTCCAATATCAACTCCGCGACAGCGCTTCGGCGGACGCCGACCTTCGCGAAGTTCTCGCCGAGCTTCCGCCGCGCCCCGCGCCGCCCGTCGCGTCGCTCGTATTCAGTTGTCTGGGACGCGGGTCCAAATTCTTCGACCAGCCCAATCACGACGCCGCCCTGCTGCAGGAAAATCTCCACTCGCACCACTCGGCGGGATTCTTCGGCAACGGTGAGATCGGTCCGGTCGGCACGAAAAATTGCGTGCACACCTACACCGCCTCGTGCGCGCTGTTTTACGACCGACACTCCTGATTACCGATGGCCGCAAAGTCCCGCTTCCCGCCCATCCTGATCGTCCTCTTCGTGCTTGCTGCTGCGGGTGGCGCGGGCTGGTATTTTTATCAAGGTGCCGTCCTGGAACCCAACGACGAGGTCCCCGCCGACCTTCTTGCGCAGGCTGAGCGGCGCGATCTCGAGTCCACCCTCCTGCTTTCCGGCGAAGTCATCCCGGCTTTCCAGGTCGACGTGAAGCCCGAAGTCGGCGGCAAAATCAAGGAACTCCGCGTCGAGACAGGCCAGGAGGTCAAGCGCGGTGACCTGCTGGCCATCATTGACGATACCGACCTGATGACTGAGAAGTCCGCCGCCCTCACCGAGATCGCCGGCGCAAGGCTTTCGGTCGATAAGAACAAGGGGAACCGAGATCGCGCCAAAGCCCTCTTCGACGAGAAACTGATCAGCAAGGAAGTCTACGCCAACCTCGACGCCGATCTTCGCATCTCCGAGAATTCGCTGCTCAAAGCTGAGAGCCGCCTCCAGACCGTCGAAGACCGCCTAAGCAAGACCCGTATCATCGCTCCCGCCGATGGCACCATCCTCAACCTGCCCGTCAACGAAGGCCAGGTCGTGACCGCCGCCGCGAGCGTAAATTCCGGCACGCTGCTGATGACGTTCGCCGACCTCTCCCGACTCCTCATCGACACGCACGTAAACCAGATGGACGTCGGCAAAGTCAGCCCCGGCCAGAAAATCCTCGTCAAAGTCCAGGGCGGCGACGAGCAGCCGATCTCGGCGATCATCGACTTCGTCGCCCCGCTGGCGACCGTCAAAAACAACATCAAGGGTTTTCAAGTCGAAGCCGAGATTCAGGACAACGCCGGACGCCTCAAGCCCGGCATGTCTGTGAGTATGACCGTCCCCGTTGGCGAAGCCCACGGCGCCGTCAGCGTCCCCATCGCCGCCGTCTTCAGCGAGAACGACGAAAACGTCGTCTACGTCCGCTCCAGCCAGAGCGGAAAGATCGCCGACCGGCGCAAAGTCACCGTCGGACTGTCCAATCTCTCGTTCGCCGAGATCACGTCCGGCCTCGACGAAGGCGAAGAAATTCTCCTCATCAACCCTCGACTCCTGAAGTCGAGTTCCTAGGAGTCAAATCACCGGTGGTCCTCGTCGATCTGGAAAAGGTCCGGAAAACCTACCACCTGGGTGATCAGGAGATCCACGCCCTCGGCGGCATCACTCTGCAAATCCACGAGGGCGAGTTCGTCGCGATCACGGGCCCCAGCGGCAGCGGCAAATCCACTCTCATGCACCTTCTCGGCTGCCTCGACACGCCGACCGCCGGACGCATGGAAATCTGCGGCCACGACATCGTCGCCGCTTCGTCGGACCGGCTGTCCTGGATTCGCAACCGCGAGATCGGATTCGTCTTTCAATCGTTCAACCTTCTTCCCCGCCTCGACGTTGTGGAAAACGTCGCCATGCCCATGATCTACGCCGGCGTCGGAGTCCGCCGCCGCCGGGCCCGCGCCGAGGAACTCGTCGAAAAAGTCGGCCTCGCTGATCGCAAGTCCAACCGCCCTACCCAGCTCAGCGGCGGCCAGTGCCAGCGAGTCGCCATCGCCCGCGCGCTCGTCAACGATCCGAAAATCCTCTTCGGTGACGAACCCACCGGCAATCTCGACAGCACCACCGGCAAAATGATTCTCGGGATGTTCCGCGAACTCCACGACGCCGGTCGCACCGTCGTCCTGGTGACCCACGACCCCTCCGTCGCCGCCGTCACCGACCGCGTTATCGAGGTGCGCGACGGCTTCGTCGCCCGCGAATACGACCCCAAGCATTCTTCCCCGTCATGATGTTCTGGATCACGGTCGAGACGGGGATCGGGGAAATCTTCGCTCACAAATTCCGGAGCTTTCTCTCGATGCTCGGCATCGTCCTGGGCGTCAGCAGCCTCATCGCCACCCTCGCGCTGACCGCCGGAATCGAACGCAGTACCCGCCAATTCATGTCGCAGATGGGCGGCATCGAAATGGTCAAAATCATCGACAAGGATATCTCCGACGAGAACCTCGATTTCTGGAATCTCTCGCCCGGCCGCACTCTCCAGGATGCCAAATCCATTCGCGAGTCCGTCCCGCTGGTGTCCTACGTCTCGCCCGAGTTCGACGACGGCATGCCGATCTCAGCCGGAGCCAATCGCATGCGCCTGCGTGCCCGTGGCGTCTGGCCGGAATACACCGAAGCCACCGACACCGAGGTGGAATATGGGCGCATGATTTCCGACCTCGACGTCGATCGGGCCACGCGGACGGTCGTCATCGGTGCCACCGTCGCCAGCGAGATGTGGCCCTTCCTCGATCCCGCACAGACCGTCGGCCGCACCCTCTTCATTCAGGAGACCCCGTTCGAGGTGGTCGGCGTGTCCAAGCTCTACGAGCGCGAGAGTCAGAAAAGCGAAGCTCAGGAAAAGCGGCGGGAACTGCGCGGCGGACGGGGCGGCTGGGATCCCTTCCGATGGAAGAACGAAGTCGCGATCATCCCGATCACGACCATGTTTTACGAATTCCAATCCGGGAAATTCCCCGAGGACACGATCGACACGGTCCGCCTCCGGGATCTTACCTTTCGCGTCGGGGATATGGATCACTTCGAAGCCACCCTCGACCAGGTCCGCACGGCCCTGCTGAAAACCCACCGCGGCGTCGACGATTTCGGCTTCGAAACCCGGGAGGATTGGTTCGATAACATGAACGCATCCATCTCCGCCACCCGCACCAGCGGCGGCTTGATCGCCGGGATCAGCCTGCTCGTCGGGGGCATCGGCATCGCCAATATCATGCTCGCCAGTATCTCGGAGCGCGTCCGCGAGATCGGAATCCGCCGGGCCGTCGGCGCGCGCGGGCGCGACATTTTCTTCCAGATCATCATCGAAAGCGTGTCCACAGCCCTCATGGGAGGCATTCTCGGCATCTTCGTCGGATTCGGACTGATCCACCTGATCGGCATCATCGCCCCAAGCGACAGCCCGCCTTTCGTCACGATCACCAGCGTGATCCTCAGCGTCTCGTTCGCCGCCCTCGCCGGCGTCCTCTCCGGCATCTACCCAGCCTTGCAGGCGTCCCGCCTCGATCCCATCCAGGCCCTCCGCTACGAGTGATCAGGAGCAATCTCTCGAACAAGTTTGACACCACTCCGCGAATTCCCGACCTTGGACCCGCGCCCGAAATCCCCCGGCGGAGCCCACCCACGCTGACCGATCAATGGGATTCTCACGTAGCCTCAATCTTTCCGCCGTCATCGCGACCTTTCTAGTCGCGATCGCTTGTTCAACGTTCGCCGCCACGCCGGAGACCGAACCCAAGGCCGATTCCACTCCGAATCTCGCCTCTCCCCTCATCGAAGGCGCGCTGGCCGCGCCGAACTCCGTCGAGATCGCCCGCGACGGAGTCAAGCTGGTCGAGAGTTCGATCATGGATACCGCCAGGGACACGGCGGAGGAGTATCTTCCCACCGCCGTTTTCAATTCACTGACCAAGCCACTGGTCAACGCGATCACCCCGCTGCGGCTCATCGTCTCGCTCGGACTGCTGCTGCTCCTCATCGCAACCCGGTTCCTCCTGCACTGGATCTTCCGCGCCTACCTCCGTCGCCGCGATCCGGCCAAGCCAAGATCGCCGCTCAATATCATCGTCAAGGCCGCCCACCGCCCGACCCTGCTCGTCCTGTGGTCCTACGGCCTCTACGCCGCCGCCGGACCGCTCCTCGTGCCATTGAGCAACGCCGAGGGCCAGCGGACGTTCATGAACCTCGCCGGCATCATCGCGGATTTGGTCGGCCTGTGGGCGATCTGTGGGTTCGTTTTTCGGCTCATCAACCTGCTCTATCACCGCGCCGCGCAGATCGCCGCGAAGTCTGCCAACCGCTTCGAACGCGTCCTCATCCCACTGGCTGCCCGCTACCTGCGCGTATTTGTTTTCGTCGTCGCTCTACTCC
The DNA here is from genome assembly GCA_963740185.1 of uncultured Verrucomicrobiae bacterium. GTDB lineage: Bacteria > Verrucomicrobiota > Verrucomicrobiia > Chthoniobacterales > JAATET01 > CAVVKW01. Next base: position 80,159 of record CAVUDH010000013.1, on the reverse strand, counting down.
TGACTTTGCCGATTCTCAACATCGCGCCTCAGTTCGCCACGCTCCTGCGGACCAGCTCCTCCCTCCTCATCATCGGCGTCATTGTCTGGATGCTCATCCAAGCCACTTCCGCGCTCGAATCCCTCATCCTCGCCGGCTACCGGATGGACGAGGCCGATAACCTGAAAGCCCGCCGCGTCTACACCCAGGTCCACGTCCTGCGCAAAGTCGTCATCGCCGGGCTCGTCCTGCTCGGCCTCGCCTCGATGCTGATGGTCTTCCCGTCCGTCCGTCAGTTCGGCACCAGCATCCTCGCCTCCGCCGGCATCGCCGGCATCATCCTCGGTATCGCCGCGCAGAGGAGCCTCGCGAACTTCATCGCCGGCTTCCAGATCGCCATCACCCAACCGATTCGCATCGAAGACGCCGTCGTCGTCGAAGGCGAGTGGGGCTGGATCGAGGAAGTCACATTAACCTACGTCGTCGTCCGGATCTGGGACTGGCGTCGGCTCGTCCTGCCGATCACCTATTTCGTCGAACAGCCGTTTCAAAACTGGACCCGTACCTCCGGCAACATCCTGGGCTCCGTCTTCCTCTACGTGGATTACTCGATCCCGCTCGACGCCCTCCGCGCGGAACTCGACCGCGTTCTCGACTCGACAGACCTCTGGGACCGTCGCGCCAAAGTCCTCCAAGTCACCGACAGTCGCGATCACGACATCGAACTCCGGATCCTCTGCAGCGGCAAAGACAGCCCGACCACGTGGGACCTCCGCTGCCACGTGCGCGAGAAGATGATCGAGTTCATCCGCGACAACTACCCCGGAAGCCTCCCCCGCCTCCGCGCCAGCCTCGAGTCGGAATCCGGCTCCAATCAGCCGACCGGCACCGTGCGCCAATCCACCCCTCCGTCCACGATGGTCAGCCAGGCGTAGCTCGGACCCACGCCTTTGTTTGGCTTGCCGACCGTGCCCGGATTCAAGATCCGGACCCCATCGACAATTTCGTCCCGCGGCACGTGCGTGTGACCGTGCAGCAAAAAATCCACCGCCCCCAAGCGCTTCGGCGGTGCGTGAATCAGCCGAAACGTCCGACCCCCGCGTTCCAAAGTCACCTCCTCCGGCCACTCCGCGCAGTCGTCCCGATTTCCGTGCACGACCGAAACTGGCAGCCCCAACCCTCGCAGACGCTCGATGATCGCCGGATCCTTCACGTCGCCGAGGTGCCAGATTTCGTCCGCCCCCGCGATGTCGGTCAGCACCGCCTCGGGCAACTTGTCGTGCGTATCCGCGATGACCGCAATTTTCACCAATCCAAGAAAGTCTTCACCATCGCCGAAACCGACGTGCGATTCTGAGCCGCCTTCGCCCTCGCCCTCGCCCGATAATAGACCTCGTCGGGAACGGGAACGGTGATGTTCTTCACAGTCTCAAGGTAATTGTCGGCGGAGCGGCGTCAATCTTGTGAATTGGCACCCATGCCGCTAATTTCCTCCTCCTCATGCTCAAGCACGCCCATCCCTACGTTCAGAATCTCGTCGCCTACGAACCTGGCAAGCCCGTCGACGAGCTGGCCCGCGAAATGGGTCTTCTCCCCGGCGACATCATCAAGCTCGCATCGAACGAAAATCCGCTCGGCCCTTCGCCGAAGGCCATCGTCGCCATGCGCGACGCTCTCGAGCGAGCCCATTTTTATCCCGACGGCGGCGGCTGGGCGCTGCGCAATGCCATCGCCGAACGTCTCGATCTGGATCGCTCGAACGTCATCCTCGGCAACGGCTCCAACGAGATTATCGAGTTCCTCGGTCACGCCTTCCTGAAGCCCGGCGACGAGGTCATCACCGCCCAACACGCGTTCGCCGTCTACCGCCTCATGGCGCAGCTCTTTGGTGCGACCACGGTCGAAATCCCCGACCCCGGATTCACCGCCGACCTCGATGCCATGCTCGCAGCCATCACGCCGCGCACCCGCCAGCTCTTCGTCGCCAACCCGAACAACCCGACCGGCACCCTCGTCGATCAGGCTCAGATCGACGCCTTCATGGAACGCGTTCCCGACCACGTCACCGTCATCTTCGACGAGGCCTACTACGAGTTCCTCGACACGCCACCCGACGTCCTGAAATTCGTCCGCGACGGTCGCAACGTCGTCGTCATGCGCACGTTTTCCAAGATTCAGGGCCTCGCTGCCCTCCGCATCGGCTACGGCCTCGCCCCCGCACCCCTGGCCGAACTGCTGCAAAAAACGCGCCAACCCTTCAACGCCAACGCCATCGCCCAGGCCGGCGCACTCGCCGGACTCAGCGACGACGAGCACATGCAGCGCACCCGCGACCTCACCACCGAGGGCCGCCAATTTTTCGAGCAGGAATTCGCCGCCCTCGGTCTGGAATTCGTCCCCAGCTTTGCCAACTTCGTGCTCGTGAAAGTCGGCGACGGCGACGCCACGTTCCAAGCACTCCTGAAGCGCGGCCTCATCGTCCGCGCCATGCGCAGCTACTATCTGCCCGACTGGATCCGCGTCTCCGTCGGCACCATGGAGCAAAACCACCGCCTCATCAGCGAGCTCCGCGCCCTGATCACCGACTAACCCCGGGGAGCGCGGGCTTCCAGCCCGCCCTCCCGAGCTTCCAGCTCGGGAGTCGTATCGCTCGCGCGCAGCGCCACTCCCCAGCGAGTGACGCACTTCCCCCTTGCATTGAAGCATCGATCCCGCACCCTCCCCGCTCGCCCGGCGCCACCATGAATTTTCAAGACATCTCCAAGGAATGGTTTTCCAACGTCCCCAAGGACCTCCTGGCGGGCCTCGTCGTCGCGCTCGCGCTCATCCCCGAGGCCATCGCGTTCTCGATCATCGCTGGCGTTGACCCTCAAGTCGGGCTCTACGCCTCCTTCTGCATCGCCGTTGTGTCCGCCTTCGTTGGCGGTCGCCCCGGAATGATCTCCGCCGCCACGGCGGCCACCGCGCTCCTCATGGTCACGCTCGTCCGCGACCACGGCCTCCAATATCTCCTCGCCGCCACGCTCCTCACCGGCGTCCTTCAGATCATCTGCGGCGCGCTGCGGCTCGGCGATTCCCTCCGCTTCGTCTCGCGCTCGGTCATGACCGGATTTGTCAACGCCCTCGCCATCCTCATCTTCATGGCGCAGCTCCCCGAATTCGCCGATCAGAGCTGGCCCATGTACGCGATGGTCGCCGGCGGTCTTGCCATCATTTACATCCTCCCGCGTTTCACCAAAGCCTTCCCGTCGCCCCTGGTCTGCATCGTCGTTCTCACGATCATCTCCGTCTTCGCTGGAATGGACCTCCGCACCGTCGGCGACCTCGGCAAGCTCCCATCCACGCTGCCAATGTTCCTCCTCCCCGACGTCCCGCTGAACTGGGAAACGCTCGCCATCATCCTCCCCTACGCGATCCCGATCACCGTCGTCGGCCTGCTCGAGTCGCTCATGACCGCGACCATCGTCGATGACCTCACCGACACCGATAGCAACAAAAACCGCGAATGCGTCGGCCAGGGCGCATCCAACATCGTTTCCGGATTCTTCGGCGGCATGGCCGGTTGTGCCATGATCGGCCAGACCGTCATCAACGTGAAATCCGGCGGTCGCGGTCGACTCTCCACCTTCTGCGCGGGCGTTTTCCTCCTCATTCTCATCGTTGTCTTCGGCCCCTGGGTGAAGATCATCCCCATGGCCGCCCTCGTCGCCGTGATGATCATGGTTTCCATCGGCACGTTCAGTTGGGACTCGATTCGTAATCTCCGGACCTATCCAAAAACCTCCAGCCTCGTGATGATCACGACCGTCGCCGTGGTTGTCCTCACCCACAATCTCGCCATCGGCGTCGGCGTCGGCATCCTCATGAGTGCCATCTCGTTCGCGCGAAAAGCCGCGCTTCTCATGCGCATCGGCACCGAGCTTGACGAATCGGGCGAGCACCGAACCTACCACGTTGAAGGCAACCTCTTCTTCGTCTCCGCCGGAGCTTTCGCCCGCGCGTTCAACTTCCGCGAAGTTCTCACCACAATCACCATCGACGTCACCCGGGCGCACTTCTGGGACATCAGTTCCGTCGCGGCTCTGGACAAGGTTGTGTTAAAATTCCGCCGCGACGGTGCCGACGTCCGCGTCATCGGGCTCAACGAAGCCAGCGCCACCCTCGTCAGCCGCGTCGCCATCCACGACAAACCCGGTGCCGCCGACAATCTCTCCGCCCACTGATTCCCCACCCGCCATGAAACAAATCATCTCCTGCACCGACGGCTCGATCTACGCCGAGAGCGTCTACGACCACACCGCCTGGGCCGCCCAGCACACCGACGCCGCCGTTCGCGTCCTCCACATGCTCGACCATCACCGCGAGCGAGCCGACGTCACCGACTTCAGCGGCAACATGGGACCCGACACCCGCGAGGATCTGCTTAACGAACTCGTCACCCTCGAGGAGACCAAGTCCCGCCTCGCCCGCGAGCGCGGCAAAGCCATTCTCGCCAAAGCCAAATCTCACCTCGAAGCCGCCGGGATCAAGGATGTCACCACCGAGCAACAACACGGTCAGCTCGTTGAGAGCGTCACCCGTCTCGAAGCCGGCGCCGACCTCGTCGTGATGGGCAAACGCGGCGAATCCGCTGATTTCGCCACCCTCCACCTCGGATCGAATCTCGAACGTGTCATCCGAGCCAGCATCCGCCCCGTTCTCGTCGCGTCGCGGAAATTCTCCCCCATCGAGCGTTTCCTCATCGCCACCGATGGCGGGCCCAGCGCCGAGAAAGCCGTTCAATTCGCCATCGACCACCCCCTCCTTCGCGGGCTCGGCTGCCACCTCCTTCGGGCTGGCAAGATCGACGACCCGGCCGAAGGGTTCCTCGAGGAAACCGCCGGGAAACTCCGCGACGCCGGCTACGACGTGACCGCCCAGGCCATCGAAGGCGATCCCGAACACGTGATTTCGGACGCCATCGAGCGCGAAGGCATCCAGCTCCTCGTCATGGGCGCCTACGGCCACAGCCGCATCCGGCATCTCATGGTCGGCAGCACCACGACTGCCATGGTCCGCACCTGCCACGTCCCGGTGCTGATGTTTCGGTAACGATAAAGTTCTTCCCTCGACGAATCGCGTCGGGCTTATCGGAGGACGTGAATTCGTCCGAAAATTCCCTCGCGCCGCCTCCGCACCCGCACGACGAAATCGAGTCGCTCGTCACTGCGCGCAACCTCCCCGGCCTCCGCGCACTCTGCCAGGACCGCGAACCCTTCGACCTCGCCCACCTCTTGACCGAGCTCCCTCCCGAGCTGCGAGCGGTTGCTTTTCGCGCGCTGCCAAAAGCTCTCGCAGCCGACGCCTTCGAATACCTCCACTCCGAGCAGCAGCAGAGTCTGCTCCACGCCCTCGGCACCAAAGAGGCCGCCGGAATTCTCGACGAGATGGCGCCCGACGATCGCACGGCCCTCCTTGAGGACGTCCCGGCGCACGTTCAGAAGCAGCTCATCAGTCACCTCGACGCCCGGGAGCGGGAGATCGCAACTCAGCTTCTCGGTTACGACGAACACAGCATCGGACGATTAATGACCCCCGACTACATGGCGCTCGCCGAGACGATGACCGTCGGAGAAGCCCTCAATCACATTCGCGAGAACGGGCGAGACAGCGAAACGCTCAACGTCGTCTACGTCCTCGATGATCGCGGCAAACTCATCGACGGCGTCCGCATCCGCAAGCTGCTCCTGGCAAATCCCGATGACCTCATCGGCGACATCGTCTCTCACACGCTCGTCTCGCTCCTGGCCGGAAACTCCGCTGAAAGCGCGGTCGAGATTTTTCGCCAGACCGATCTTTACGCCCTCCCGGTGACCAGCGGCAGCGGTAAGATCCTCGGAATTGTGACCCTCGACGACGTTCTCGACGTCGCGGAGCAACGCGCCACCGACGACATGCAACAGGTCGGTGGTTCCGCCCGGCTCGAGCTTCCCTACCTCGACCTCACCGTCTGGCGGATGCTTCTCAAGCGCGGTCCCTGGCTCGTCATCCTCTTCTTCGGCGGTCTCCTGACGGCCAACGCCATGGCCTACTTCGACGGCGAGATCGAGAAGGCCGCTGTCTTGGTCATCTTCCTCCCGCTCATCATCGCCAGCGGCGGAAATTCCGGCTCGCAAGCCGCCACCCTCGTCATCCGCGCCCTCGCGGTCGGAGAATTGAGGCTTCGCGATTGGCTCCGCGTGCTCGGTCGGGAGGTCCTCAATGGTCTCGCCATTGGCGGCACGCTCGGCGTGATCGGCCTCGCCATCGTCGCGGTCGGCGCGCAATTCAGCTCCATCTTCACGGAGCATTGGCCGCAGGTCGGTCTGGCGGTGGGCGTTGCCCTCGCCGGTGTGGTTCTTTGGGGAAGCCTTGTCGGCAGCATGCTCCCTTTCGCCCTTCGCCGCTGCGGACTTGACCCGGCCACCTCCAGTGCGCCCTTCGTCGCCACCCTCGTCGACGTGACCGGGATCGTCATCTACTTCACCGTCGCGGCCTTCTTCCTGACCGGCCGACTCCTCTGACCTTATCGACAATCCTCGGTCGGAAGACGAAAGCGTCCCCGGGATCGAACCGGGGACGCGGCGTCAAGGGCCTGCCTATTCGAATCAGCGGGCAACCCGGATCACTCGCACCAATCGGCGGCTCTTGGCTCCATCGTCGTCGGTAGCCTGCACCACAATCCGGTTACGGCCCTCTTTCAATTTCATCTTCGTCTGCCAGCTGGACTTGCCTTTCGCCGAACTGCGTTGGCCCTTGTTCCGCACCTCCACCCGCCGGACCACTCCGTCGAGGTCCGTGGCCGTGCCTCGCACGATAGCCACCATCTGGGCTTTGCGGATTTTGCTCTTTTTGATTCGAACGTTGGGCCGTTGGTTCGCATTCGCCGTGTTATTTTGCGTGATGACGACCGGTGCCAGGGCCTGAGATGCCGTCACTCCGCCGACCGTGATCAGCGGCGTATCCAGCACCGCTGCAACGGGATCAATTAATGGATCCACGACGGAATCCACGACCACCCTCAGAACAGTCGTCGCGTTGTTGGTCACGCCGTTCAGCAGGTCGAGGATGTCCTGTGCGGGCAAGGTTCCAATGACCGTGCCCCCGATATCGGCAAACTCGAGGACTTTGTCGCCTCCAAGAATTCCACCCAAAAGACCGCCCAACAGATCGTTCAACAATCCTTCGAGCAGACCATCTCCTACCAGCGTTCCAATGATTGAGCCATTCGTATCCAAGAGCGGAATCTCCGTAGTCGTCCCAAGCAGGGCCGCGACGAGATCGTCGACTTGAATCTCACCCACGGGTGTCCCAATCCCATCGAGAATTTCGAGGGTTTGATTTGATCCCAACAGCAACTCCAACAGCTGAGTCACGAGTCCGTCGGACGTGAGCGATCCCACGACGGAGTCGTTGCCATCGAGAATGACCATTGGAAGATCATTGTCGTGAAGCAGGTCCAATAAATTCGGGAGAGCTCCCAACTCCACCTCGACATCCAGAAGCGAGCCGTCCCCGGGGAGCACGTTAAACCAACCAACGTCCACCCGGTCGATGAATCGGCATTTCCTGCAATCTGAATGATTGGGACATTATTAACGGGGGAAATAATTGCTCTCGCTGCGGGCATCGTTCCCATGGCTGCCAAAGCGACAGCTAATGCAAGTGTCTTGAACCGTGACTGACTTCCGGTTGTATTTATTTTCATCATTAGGTTTGGTTTCTGAACCCAACCTAGATGCCATTGATCGATACCTGCTAGATGGGGGAAACACTCACTCAATGAAACCTTCGTTTCCTCTAAAGCCCGTCCGCAATATTACGTATGCGGCTTTAGAGGAATCCCCTAAATCAACTAACCCGCGAAAATTTGCATTCCCAGAAACTACCGTTTCGAGCCATAGTATTCTTGATGGACCGCCTTCCGCTACAAGTCAACGTCGGCATTGCTTTCCGATATCCGATCATAGGCGGACTTCTCGCCCATTACGTATCGAGCATCGACAACTATTCGGTCACTTGGGAGGCGAGCTCGACCGAGGAGTGTATGAGGGAATGCAAGCGACGCGAACCCCGACTTCTCGTCCTCTCAAACAAACTCCCAGGAATTTCTGCTTCCGAGCTGATTGGAACGATTCGCGAGGGCCATCCAAACGTCCGGATTCTCCTTCTCGTGGATTTGCTGACCCCATTTTTCGTTCAACAAATGGTGGATGCGAGAGTCCACGGGATGGTGAGTGCAAGCAGCCCAATGACGTCCTTGCAGACTGCGATAGCGATTGTCTCAGAGGGCGGAATGTATTTCGACCCGATCTGTGAGGCTTTCGTTAACTCCATCTGCCCGACACTTCCGTCCATCACTCCGCAGGAAACCCGAGTCCTTCGCTTGGTGGCTGACGGCCTGCCCTCAAAACTGATTGCGGATAGGATCGGGATCTCGGTCAAGACCGTCGAGAAGCACCGCGAGCGCCTGATGCGGAAGGTCGGCGTGCACGATGTCGTTCATCTAACCCGGTTCGCCTGGTCATCGGGCGTCGTGGATATGGAGCCAACATCGGTCGACATCTCCGAGCCATCCACCTCGCGGGACAGCTTCACCACCAATCTTCCCGCCACCCGGGGCGGACATCTCCAAGATGCCGAGGCAACCAAAGCGCTCACTCCGACGGTCGACCCGCCAGCGCATCACCACCCGGCACGCCGGTCAAGACGACAGCCTCGCTCGTCGAAGAAGGTCGGATCCTGAATCCCATTCTAGCGGAGAAGCGGCCTTCGGCCGGGTGCCACTGTCGGTGAACGCAAGGTTTCAACCATCCAAGAGAGCGGTTTCAATTCGTCGTCGGACTGGAATCTCCCGTTCCGGACCCACAGAATCAAGCTTCCGCGGCTGAGTCCGCCGAGCCCCATTTTCACCATTGCCAAGGTCCGAGGCCTCGTGGAGTATTTCGCGGTTTGCCGAATGCCCGGAACGCGTTCTGCTCCCGCCATTTTCAGGCCCCGACCCACGCCCACCGACCCACCAAGCATGACCGAAACCGAAGTTGAACCTGCCGTCAGCACCGTCGACTACGCCTCCGCGCAGATCAACGCCTCGCTGTCGAAGGAGGATAAGATCGGTTTTCTCCGCGAGATGTGCCGCATCCGCAGCTTCGAGCGGATGGCGCTCAAACATTACAACGACGGCAAGATGGGTGGATTTCTTCACCTCTACATCGGGCAGGAGTCGGTCGCCGTGGGAGCCGCTTCGCTTCTTGGAGAGGACGACCACATCATCACCGCCTACCGCGATCACGGCCACGCCCTCGCCGTCGGGATGTCCATGGAGGAATGCATGGCCGAACTCTTCGGCAAAGTCACCGGTTGCTCCAAGGGCAAGGGTGGCTCGATGCACTTCTTCGCACCCGACAAGAACTACTGGGGCGGCCACGGCATCGTCGCCGGCCAGACGCCACTCGGCCTCGGACTTGCCTACGCGCTCAAATACAAGGGCCTCACCGGCTGCTGCCTTTGTTTTCTCGGTGACGGGGCCATCAACCAGGGTGCCTACCACGAATCGCTGAATCTCGCCTCCCTCTGGAGCCTTCCGGTGATCTACATCATCGAGAATAACCGCTATTCCATGGGTACCAGTCTCGACCGCTCCTCCGCCGTCACCGGCTGCCTGGCCGAGCGAGCCGAAGGCTACGGGATCGACTGGGACATCGCGGACGGCGAAGACATTTACGAACTCCGTGCCAAACTCCAGGTCGCCATCGAGCGCGCCCACGCGGAATCCCGCCCGACCGTCCTCGAGGTCGACACCTACCGCTACTACGGACACTCCGTCGCCGACGCCAAGCACAAGGGCGGCTACCGCACCATCGACGAGATCGACGAACAGAAAGATTCCCACGACCCCATCCGCCTCTGGCGCGAACGCCTCATCGGCGAAGGCCTCATTACTCAAGACGAGGCCGACGTCATCGACAAAGCCACCCGCAAGGAAGCCACCGCCGCCGCGAAGTTCGCCGAAAAGAGCGACTTCCCCACGCTCACCAACCTCTTTGAAGACGTCTACTACGAAGTCGACCACCAGACCGAAGCCGGGCAAGACCGGTCGCCACTTCTTCAACGACTGAGCCCCCGCGAAGCGGCAAACCATTTCTCATCCCCCATTTCTAATTTCTAATTTTTCACCAAGAGATGCCTGAGATCGAATACCGCGACGCCCTCAACCAAGCCTTCGCCGAGGAACTCGAACGCGACGAAAACGTCGTCCTCATCGGGGAGGAGGTGGCCGAATACGACGGTGCCTACAAGGTCACCCGCGGGCTCTGGGAACGCTTCGGCTCCAAGCGCGTTGTCGACACGCCCATCAGCGAAGCCGGCTTCATCGGACTCGGCGTCGGTGCCAGCATGCTCGGCATCCGCCCCGTGATGGAGCTCATGTTCTGGAGCTTTGCCACCGTCGCCTGGGATCAGATCATCAACAACGCCGGTCAGGTCCGCTACATGAGCGGAGGCCTGATCAATTGCCCCATCGTCATCCGCGGCCCCGCCAATGCCGGCACCAACGTGGGTGCCACCCACTCCCACACCCCGGAGAACTGGCTCGCCGGCGTCCCCGGCCTCAAGGTCGTCTGCGCCGCCACCCCCTACGACGCCAAGGGCCTCATGAAGACCGCCATCCGGGATAACGATCCCGTGATGTTCATGGAAAACACGGTCCTCTACGGCCACAAGGGCGAGGTCCCTGAAGAGGAATACCTCATCCCGCTCGGCGTCGCAGACCGTAAGCGCGAAGGCTCCGACATCTCCTTCATCGGCCACGGACGCTCCATCCTCACCGCCCTCGCCGCCGCCGAAGAACTCGCCTCCGAGCACGGCATCCAGGCCGACGTCATCGACCTTCGTTCGATCCGCCCGCTCGACGAACAGGCCATCCTCGACTCCGTTCAGAAAACTCACCGCGTGGTCCTCGTCGACGAAAACAAACCCTTCTGCGGAGTCTCCGCGCAAATCGCGACCATGATTCAGGAAAAGGTCTTCGATTCCCTCGACGCCCCCATCCGCCGCGTCTGCACCCTCGACGCGCCGGCCATCTACAGCATGCCCGTCGAAGAGCAGCAGATCCCCACCGTCGAGCGCATCAAAGAAAAAGCCCTCTCGATCCTCTAAGGACTGCGCTTCACCAGCCAATCGAAAATCCAAAATCTAAAATCGAAAATTTAAAATGCCCGTAATCAACATGCCCAAGCTGAGCGACACCATGACCGAGGGAACGCTCGTCAAGTGGCTCAAAAAGGAAGGCGACGCCGTCGAAATGGGCGACATCCTCGCCGAAGTCGAAACCGACAAGGCCACCATGGAACTCGAAGCCTTCGACGAAGGCACCCTCGCTGAAATCTTCGTCAAGGACGGCGAGAAGGTCAAAATCGGCGCGAAGATCGCCCGCGTCGCCTCCGAAGACGACGAGGAGGAAGAATCTGACGACTCCGACGACAATGACGATTCCGCCAAAGCGGCTGACATCGACGATTCCGCCAAGCCCGAGAACGGGAAGTCGAAATCCGCTCCGACCGACCGGGAATACTCGGCCAAGACTCCCAAGGACGCCGAACCCGAGGCCGTCCAAACGGAGAAAAAGAAGAAACCGGAAGGACGCGTGAAAGCCTCCCCGCTGGCCAGGAAGATCGCCGCTGACCAGGGCGTTGACCTCTCCGAAGTCACCGGGTCCGGACCCGGCGGGCGCATCGTCGCCAAAGACATCGACGCCCACGCCAAGCAAGGGCCTTCCTCCTCGTCCAGCGCCGGCGCGTCCCCGTCCGCACCACCCGCAGCGGTCAAACTCGAGTCCACCGGTGGCGGCGAGCAGAAAATCGAACTCTCCGGCATGCGCCGCACGATCGCCGAGCGTCTTCTCGCCAGCAAAACTCAGATCCCGCACTTCTACCTCACCATCGAGGTCGACGCCGCTCCGCTCATGCGTCTTCGCAAGGAGGTCAACACCGCCAACGAAGCCGCCGACCTGCCGAAGACCACCGTCAACGACTTCATCCTCCTCGCTGTCGCCCACGCAACCGCCCAAAATCCAAAGATCAACGCGGCCTGGGGCGGTGACCACGTCATGCAATACGACAGCGTGAACGTCGCCGTCGCCGTTGCCGTCGACGACGGATTGATCACCCCCGTAATCCGCCAGGCGGACAAGCTCTCCCTGCGCGAGATCAGCGCCGCCGTGAAGGAACTGGCCGGCAAGGCCCGGAGCAAGAAACTCAAACCCGAGGACTACACCGGGGGCACCGTCACCGTGTCGAACCTCGGCAGCTACGGCATCGAGCAGTTCTACGCCATCGTCAATCCGCCCCAAGCCGCCATTCTCGCGGTGGGAGCGATCGTCAAGAAGCCGGTCGTCAACGCGAAGGACGAGATCGTTGTCGGCCAGCGGATGAGCATTTCTCTTTCCGGTGACCACCGGGTGGTCGATGGAGCCGTCGGAGCTGAGTTCATGACCTCCCTCCGTAAGCTCGTCGAAAATCCGGCGCTGATGCTGTTCTAACCCGACCGTCGACGACCCCGACCGGTCAATGCGGCGTGATCACCCCGATCAAATCAGAGCGACCACCCTCTTGATCGATGGCTACGGCGACCTCGCGATTTCTCCGGCTATTCTCCCGCCTATCTGGAGGGGTCGTCTGCCCAAAGTGCCAACGTAAGCAACCCGACCCCGGAAACACCGAGGTCATCGAGTGCCGGAGTTGCCACTATTCGTTCTCGATCAGCGAAGCGGTCGCGACGAATACCGGATCACCGCAGCACCCGCCCGTCGATCCGGACCAGCCGCCCAGCGGCACCAAAATCGTCCGACTCACGCCGGCACCAGGAATCATCGGCTGGCAGGTTCCGCGCAGCGGAAAAGGCGGAGGCCTGCTTTTCTTCGCCATCGCCTGGCTCGCGTTCATTGCGATCTTCACCACGATGACCCTGCTTCCGAATTCGGATGACCCGGGCGCATCGCTCTTCATGACCCTTTTCACGATCCCCTTTTGGGCGGTCGGAATCGGACTCCTCTACGCGGCCCTGCGCGCAAAATACGCGACCCACTTCATCGCGGTCGACGATCAGGCAGTTCGGATGTCGCGCGTCTTTTTTGGGCGCACCTCCCGCAAAACCCTATCGCGCCAGACGCTCACGTCAGCGGCGGTTCAGGTCTTTCACACGCAAAATTACCAACCCGTTTACGGCGTCGAAGTCCGCGGGAGTGACGGGAAAATCCGTTTCGGCACGACTCTCACCGAAGCCGAGAAACACTGGCTGGTCGCAGATCTGAAACGGACGATCTGGCCCGAACGAAAGGCGCTCGAACCGTCTTCACCCGTGGAGACCGTCAGGACTCCGACGCCAAACTTCACGGTGGATTTCCCGCCCGCACCCCTCCTGACCATGCTCGGCGGTTCGTTGATCGGCGCCGTCGTCGTCATTGGGTTTTTGGCAATTGGCATCTTTCTACTCGGAGACAGCGGGTTCTTTCGCTGGCTCTGGCTCGGTCTCAATTCCCTCTTCGCGGTGCTCATTGCCTGGGGGATCAAGAGTGCGGTCGTGAATTCCCAACGAACGATCCGGGTGATCGGCGGACGGTCGGAGATCCGCGTTCAAGAGATCCGCTACGACCGCATGGTCAGCGAAAAGACGCTCGTCCGAACTCCCGACACCGTCGCCCGAAAGTTCCCCGCCCACCAACAGGACCCGTCCCGAGTGAACGTCGAGCTTCTCGGCGACGACCAAGTCCTTCGCGTCGTTACGGCCTATCCGGACACCTGCGCCAGCGAACCCTTCGACCGCCTGGCGGACGCGCTTACCTGACGCGCTCCTGCTTCTACCCGAGAAATTTCACCACCCGATCGCGGGCGACCAATTCGTCCATCCAACCATCCGGGATGGCCTCGCACCCATGGTGCGCGCCCAGAATCATCCCCAGGACGAGCCCGCGCGCCGCACTGTCTCCTCCGGCCATGACATTCTCGATGAGGGCCAACTCGAAGTCGTCAGCAAATCGATCCACCAGCAGCAGAGTCACCGGCAGCGCCGACGGGATCGGACACCCGAGTCCCAGCGAGGCCGCCGCCGGCCCCACCTCCATCGACTTCGTTTCCGCCACCTGCTTCGCCAAGTCGACGAGATCCAGCTCCGCGTAGCTTACCGATCCCGCCGAATCGACGGCCGCTCGAGGGTGCTCTCCATTCAGCACGGCCAAGACCACGCGCGCCAGAAACTCAGCGACGTCCCCCGCCAGTGCCGATCCGTGGGTCAACCCCGTCTGAGCCCGAGCCGCCGTGATCGTGTCGGCGAGGGGCGCCTCGGCCATGACCGCCAGCAATGGCGCGAGCCGTGCCGATCCGCCCAGTTCTTTCGATCCCTCCTCTGAACGCCCGGCTCCGGTGCCTAACCGCCCCAACGTCTCCTTGGTCGCATGATCGACGTATCCGGAATATCCGCTCCACATCGCCAGCCAATGCTGCGAAAAATCCGGGAGCGCAAATCCGCCCGAATCCGAAATGGAATCCATCAACACGAGGGTCTGATCCCCCAGATGCGTCTGCTCACCCGCCGCCTTCCCCGCGTGATAGGACTCCGCCCGGGGCGCCAGATAACGATCCACCCGGCCAAACTTTTGCTCCAGCGCGTCTTGATCGTATTCCCAGTGAGCGCCCAGCGCCAAAGCGTCCGCCGCCAGAGAACTCCACACACATCCCGCGATTCGCTCCGAATTTGTCATCGGCGAAGACTACACTCTATCCGTGTCACAAAAATGCCAATCGCTTGCCGATTGACGTCCGCGAATTCCCTCGGCGGCTATTCCGCCAACTCCTCACCCTCATCCACTCAACTCTCAACTTCATTTCGAAGGATCGTCGAATTTTCAGAAATCGGTGTTCGCGAGGCGTCCGGAAGGGGCTAGAGTCCCGACTTCGTTTTTCCAAATATGGCAGTTCAGTATCGCGATTATTACAAGACGCTCGGGGTCTCCAAAACGGCGAGCCAGGATGAAATCAAGAGTGCGTTTCGCAAACTTGCCCGCAAGCACCATCCCGACACGGCGGCGGCGGGGGAGAAAGCGACGGCCGAGGAGAAATTCAAGGGAATCAACGAGGCCTACGAAGTGCTCGGCGACGCCGAGAAGCGCGGCAAATACGACGAATACGGCGCAAACTGGGAACACGCGGGAGCGGGCGGCGGCGGATTTGCGCGCGGTGGCCAGCCGAGCGGTGGGTTCGGTGGTGGCGGTGGCGGCGTCGATTACGAATTTGGCGGGACGGGATTCAGTGACTTCTTCGAGCAGATGTTTGGCGCCCGCACGTCGGGCGGACGCGGACGCGGCGCCGGGATGGGGGGATTCGGCGACGCCTACGGAGCGGGCCCCCGGCGTGGCAGCGACGTGGAGGCGGACATCATGGTCACGCTCGAAGAGGCGTTCGACGGGTCGACGCGACAGATCAGTTTTCGCCGCGGCGATTCGCCCCAGACTCAGACCTACACCGTCAAAATCCCGAAGGGGGTTCGCGACGGACAGCGCATCCGGCTGGCGGGACAGGGTAGTCCCGGGACGGGCGGTGCGGAGCCGGGCGATTTGTTTCTCCGGATGAAGATCCAGAAACACCCATATTTCGAAGTGGAGGGCAGCGATCTCCGCGTCGAAGTCGAGGTCCCGGTGACCACGTGCGTTCTCGGCGGCGAGGCGGAGGTGCGCACGCTCGAAGGACGCGCGAAACTGCGGCTCAAGGAAGGCACGCCGAATGGGATGACGATGCGCATGGCCGGCCGCGGCCTGCCGAAACCCAAGCCGGCCACCGGTCGCGGGGATTTGTTTGTCACCATTGACGCCCAGCTCCCGAAATCGATCACCGCCGACGAGCGTCCGCACTGGGAAGCGCTCGCGGGGCGCTGATTCCCGCTGCGTGCGCCTGAAGGCACCAGTTGTAATCGCGCGCTCGCTGGCGTAAATCCATCACCGCCGACATGTCCGAGCCTCTCCGATTCCAGCACTACGAAGTTGCCCGCAAGCCGGACGGCTCTCCGCTCGAACTCGGGCGCGGGGCCATGGGGATCACCTACCGGGCATTCGACACGAACCTTCGCGCCGACGTCGCACTGAAGGTCATCAGCGGCGCCTACCTGAACAGCGACGTGGCGCGGGAGCGATTTCTGCGCGAGGCGCGGGCGGCCGCGGCGATTCGCCACCCGAACGTGGCGACCGTCTTTCACCTGGGCGAAGCGGAGGACTCGTATTTTTACGCGATGGAATTCGTCGACGGCGAGACGGTCGAGAAATTCATGCGTCGCGAGGGAGCCCTGGCGACGGTGGAAGCTCTCGAAATCGCCTCCCAAGTCGCGCGGGCACTCCAGGCCGCGCAGAAACAGGGCCTCGTCCATCGCGACATCAAGCCGTCGAACATCATGCTCACCCGCGATGAGGACGACGATATTCACGTGAAGGTGATCGATTTCGGTCTCGCGAAGGCCGCCTCGAGCAGTAGCGGCGACGGGGCGGATGCGCCGACTCTCACGATGGGCGGATTCCTGGGCACCCCTCACTTTGCCAGTCCCGAACAGCTCGACGAACGTGAGCTCGACGTCCGGTCCGGATATTTACAGCCTCGGCGTGACGTTGTTCTACATGCTCGCCGGGGAGGTGCCATTCGGCGGCTCGCTGGCGCAGACGATTAGCCGCCAGCTGCAGCACGATCCGCCGTGGGAGAAGCTCGACTCCCAGTCGGGCGAGGTCCGCAAACTGCTGGTTCGGATGATGGCCAAGGACCCCGCCGATCGGATCGCCGACCCGCTCGAGCTCCGTCGCGCCATCGATCATTGCCAGGAAATCGTCGACCGGGGTCATCTCGGCACTCCCGGCGGCAATCCGGCGGAGGCTCTGTCGGACGTCGACACGACCCCGCACGATCAGACGGAATCGCCCGAGCCCCGGGTCGGGCATCAATTGGCTGATCGGTTCGATTTGATCGAGGAACGCCCGGCGAATTTTCTGGGACGGCGCTTCCAGGCGCGAAACGTCGGGACGTCCGAAATTGTCGGCGTGATCCTGCTCGACCCGGGACTGCTCAAAACGGCACAAGCCCGCAATCGCTTCGAGGACGAGATCACCGCACTGCAGAAATTGCGCGATCCCGCAATTTTACGAATCGAAGATCTCGAGGACGCGCCGCCGCTGACCTGGCTCACGCACGAGTGGGTCGAAGGGCCGACTCTCCAAAGTGAAATCCGCGGGGGCGGGCCGTTTTTACCGGATCGGGCGGCCTCGGTGATCGTGACCCTTGGAAATGGACTCGACGCGTTTGCTACCGCCAAGCTCGCTTGTCCAGCGGTCAACCTCTCGAACATCCGACTGACCCGGGAAGACGATGCTCTCAAAATCGATCCGCTGACGGCGGACGGGATCTCCGCGACGACGGAGAAAGTATCGTTGACCGACGGAACCCTTCGTCGTCTCCGGGCACGGGGCGTTTTCAGTCATCGACCGGCCGCCGAGTTTGCCTACGCCCTGGCCGGGATCGCCTACGAGATCCTGAGTGGCGTGCGTCCCGCCAACCCGGACCAGCCCTTCGTCGCGGTCCCCGGTCTGTCCAAACGTGCCAATACCGTCCTTCAGCGGGGATTGGATCCAACGAACGAATTTGACTCGGCGAGCGATTTCGCGGACGAGCTCGTCGGCGAGCTGATCACGTCCTCCAAGCCGAGTGAATCAGCTCCGACCACTCCGACTTTTTCGCGGCGAACGCTTTGGATTGCTGGCGGAATCGGCTCCCTGGTGTTTCTGCTGATCCTGAATGCCCTGCTAATTCCGGATTCCGACGGCGATCCCGACATCGTCCCGTCACCCGAGGCGCCCACGGCAACCCCGGTCGCGACCGCAACCCCGCCGGCAGCCGACCTCTCATCGGAAGCGATCATCGAATCCGGTGATCACGCGGCCGTCGGGGATTACGTCGCGGCTTTTGCCGCACTCGAGTCCGTCGATACGGACGATCCTCGCGTGACGGAAGCGACCGACGCGCTGACCGATCGACTCCGCAGTGACTCCCGGCTCGCGGAAGCCGAAGACCTCGCACCCCTGGAGACTTCGTTGCAGACCGCGTCCGACGCGGGCTCGGTTTCCGCGACCTACCTGCTCGCACGGCTCCACGATCTACGCGGGGAAGCCTCCGTCGCGTTCCCGCTTTATGAACAAGCCGCCACCGCCGGAGACCCGGAGGCGATGACCAAGGTCGGGGCCGCCCACGCGGCCGGTTGGGGCACGCCGCAGAGTTGGCCACTCGCGATCGAGTGGTTCGAGCGGGGAGCCGCCGCCGGAGACGAAGCCGCCTACTATGCGCTGGGCGAATGCTACGTGTACGGAAAGGGAGTCGACCGCAATCCGGGCAAGGCATTCGGGTATCTGGACTCGGCGGCCCGCGCCTACGACCACACCATTGCCAAGGTCCTGCTGGGTGATCTCTACCTCAAAGGCGAATTCGGGGAGCCGAATCCTTCCGAGGCCTTCCGTCTTTTCACCGATGCGGCCAACGACGGCTCGCTCGACGCTGAAGCGAAAATTGGAGTCATGGTTTATCAAGGCCTGGTCGTCGACGGCGCACCCGTCACCGGCAAACCCGAGTTGTCCGACGATCGATTCAAGCGGGCCTTCGAAATCTGGACGCCCGGTGCCGAGCAGGGAAATCCGCTCGCACTCTATTACCACGCGGCTCTCCTGGAGAGCGGCTTCGGCACCACGAAGGATCTGGAACAAGCGCGGGAGGAATACATTCTCTCGGCTCGCGGCGGTAACAAAGCCGCCATCGCTTGGTGTCAGAAAAACGACGTCGACTACGCCGAACCCGCCGCCACACCACCTCCGGAGAATCCCACGCTGGAAGGCGAAGCGCCCGCCGAATCGGTCCTCGCGGAGGCCACAATCGAAGACGCGGAGTTTTTGGAAACCACCCCTACGCCGACGGCGACCCCGACTCCGGACTCGACCAGAGCCCCGTAGCAACGGTGGTCCCCCGCCGCTCCCCCCAACCGTCGCGCCTGGGCCGCGCTGCCATCCCATTCGCAACCCCCTCGCCCCCACGACCGTAAAACTTTCCTATGCAAAAGATCCTCATCACCGGCGCCACGGGCGGCATCGGTCGCGCTCTCGTCGAAACTCTCGCTTCCCGCACCGAGACCCAACTCGCTCTCACCGCGCGCTCCGAGTCCAAGCTGGCGGAACTCCCCGAAGCAGCCGCGAAATTGCCCGCCGACCTGATAACCCCCGGCACCGCCGCCAAGGTCGTCGAGGATGCCGCCGCCGCCATGGACGGCCTCGACACGGTCGTCCACCTCTGCGGAGCCGGACTCATCAAGCCCGCCGCCGACACCACCGACGCGGAGTTCTCCCGCATCGTAAACGTCAATCTCCGCACGACCTTCCTCATCGCCCAGGCCGCGTGTCGCATCATGGCCGAGCAGAAATCCGGCCGCTTCCTCACTCCGCCCGGCATCCTCGGACGCGCCGTCATGAAGAACGCCGCCGCCTACAGCGCGAGCAAATACGCCGTCACCGGCCTGATCAAATCCTTCGCCGAAGAGTATCGCCGCGCTGGCATCCAGTTCAGCCTCTTCTACTTCGGCGGCGTCGCAACTCCCTTCTGGGACGACCTCGCCATGAAGATTGATCCCGCCAAAGTCATCGCCCCCGAGACCGCCGCTGCCGCCCTCCTCTCCGCCATCGACGCCCCACCCCACCTCGTTCTCAGCGAATACGTCCTCCAACCGGAGAGCCACCAGCTCGTGTAACCGGAAGACTTCCATTGGCGTCCGCAGCCAGACCAGCCTGGAGCCGCTTCATTTTACAGCGTGGCATCAATCTGGGAATTGGAGATCGACTCGTACCTCGCCACCTACGGCGTTCGCGTGATTGGGACGTAATTCAAAATTCCAAAATCCCATTTCGCTGCTACGACTACCCGCATGAGCGTCGCACGCGCCATTTATCCAGGGAGTTTCGACCCCATCACCTACGGCCACCTCGACATCATCGAACGCGCCCTCGCGATGTTCGATCATCTCATCGTTGCTGTGGCGGCCAGTGATTCCAAAGCCCCCCTCTTCACCGCTGCAGAGCGAGCGGATCTGATCCGGGCCGCCCTGCCCGCCGACACCAAAGTCACCGTGAAGACCTTCGACGATCTGCTCATCCATTTTGCGCAACGCGAAGGGAGTTTCACCGTCATCCGGGGCCTCCGCGCCGTGTCTGATTTCGAATTCGAGTTTCAAATGGCGCTCATGAACCGTCGTCTCGACGCCCGGCTCGAGACCGTTTTCCTCACCCCGAAGGAAGACTGCACCTTCATCAGCTCGCGGATCGTCAAAGAGGTCGCGCGCCTCGGCGGCGACGTCAGTGCCTTCGTCCCACCCGTCGTCGCCCGGACGCTCACCACCCGCTCCCGCGATCTGGCCAAACCAATCCAGCCGCCCAAGCCATGACGACCCGACTGCAAGTCCACCTCGCCCAGATCCCGCACGATGGTTCCTACCCCGTCGACGAGGAGATCGACGCCGCCTTCCTCGACCTCGCCGAAACCGAATGGACTGCCACCTCACCGGTCCACTGCTCCGTGCAGGTGACTCTCTCCGGCGGCGATATTTACGCCCTCGGATCGACGGAGATCGAACTCACCACCCGCTGCGTGAAATGTCTCGAAGAGTTCTCCAGCACGCTCCGGATCCCCGATCTGGCGCTTCACCAGGAACCGGACGGCCGCGAACTCGTGGACTTGACCGACGAACTCCGCGAGGATATTCTCCTCCTCTTGCCCTCGCATCCGCGATGTGATACCGACGGCAATCGCGAATGTCCCGTCACGTTCCGCGCGTCACCCCAGGCCCCGCTCGCCGATGAGCGGACGCCTCGGCCCGACGCTTGGAACGCGCTCGATCAATTCAAACCAAAACAATAATCAACCGCGTCACCCGCCGAAAACCATGGCCGTCCCGAAACGTAAAGTCTCCAAAATGAAGTTGCGCAGCCGCAAGGCCGCCAACCGTTGGCACGCTCCCAAGCTGTCCAAGTGCACCCAGTGCGCCGCTCCCGTCCTGCCCCACATCGCCTGCCCCTCGTGCGGCTATTACAAGGGCCGCCAGGTTCTCACGATCGAGGCGCTCTGAGGCCGAGGCGGCTCGTGATTGGTGACTGGTGAATAGTGATTGGTGGGATACATTCACTGACCGCGCGTAGACCGTCGTCACCCGACGTCCGCTGCCGCTTCAGTCCCGGCAATTCGAACGCCAGCGAGAGAACCGACCTCATTGACTCGCTCGCTCCCGCTCGTCTCGCCCTTCGACGCAATCACCAGCCACCAATCACCCGCTCACGGCAACCCCGATGAAAGTCGCCCTCGACGCCATGGGCGGCGACCACGCCCCAGCGAACACCGTCGAGGGAGCGATCCTCGCCCTCCGCGAGTATCCGAAGATCGAGACCCTCCACCTCACCGGCGACCAACCCCGCCTGGAAATCGAGCTAAAGAGACTCGGTTACCAGGACCCTCGGGTTAAAATCGTCCACACCACCCAGGTCGTGGAAATGTCCGACCACCCGGTCGAGGCCGTTCGCCGGAAAAAAGACAGCTCGCTTTCCCGCGCCGTCGATCTCGTCAAGTCCGGGGAAGCGGACGCCGTCGTCTCCGCCGGCAACACCGGCGCCATGGTCGCCGCGACCACCATCAAGCTCCGCACCCTCGCGGGCGTCGAGCGCCCCGGCATCGGCTCCTACCTCCCCACCGAGTCCAACGTCTGCATCCTCATCGACGCCGGTGCCAACGTCGATGCCCGCCCGATCCACATGCTGCAATACGCCATCATGGGCACCGTCTTGTCGAAGCACGTCCTCGGTTTCGACAATCCCAGCGTCGGCCTCATGTCCATCGGCAGCGAAGACGCCAAGGGCAGCGAATTCACCAAGGAAATCTTCAAGCTTCTCCGCTCCAGCAGCCTCAACTTCCGCGGCAACGTCGAGGGCCACGATCTTTTCCAAAACCCCGTCGAAGTCGTCCTTTGCGATGGCTTCACCGGCAACGTCGTTTTAAAAAGCTGCGAGGCCACCGCCTCCGCCGTGTTTCGCTGGCTCAAGCACGAACTCACCGCCAATCCCAAGCGCAAGCTCGGTGCCTTCCTCGCGAAGGAGGCCTTCATGAACATTCGCGACAAGACCAACTACGAGACCTACGGAGGCAGTCCCCTCGTCGGCGTGGACGGAGTCGCCATCATCGCCCACGGTTCCAGCAGCGCCCTTGCCATCAAAAACGCGATCCGCGTAGGGTGTGAATTCGTTGATCGCAAGATCAACCCTCGCATCATCGAGGCCATCAAGCAGTTCAATGAAAAAGTCTCCTCGGACCCGGACCCAGCAGCCTAATCGCACCGTCTCGATCATCGGCACCGGCAGCTACGTCCCCGAACGCATCCTCACCAACGCCGAACTCGAGAAACTCGTCGACACCAACGACGAATGGATCACCTCCCGCACCGGGATCACCGAGCGTCGCATCGCCGCCGAAGGCGAAAACACCAGCCACATGGCCGCCGAGGCCGCCCGGCGAGCAATGGAGCAAGCCGGCATCGACGCCACCGAGATCGACCTGATCCTCGTTGCCACCGTCACGCCCGACACGTTTTTCCCCTCCACCGCCTGCCACGTCCAACGCATCCTTGGCGCCAGGGAAGCCGCCTGCTTCGACGTCTCCGCCGCGTGCTCCGGTTTTCTTTACGGCGTCGAGATCGCCCAGCAATTCATTGCCAATCACACTTACGAGACCATCCTCGTCATCGGTGCTGACAAGCTCTCCTCCATCATCAACTGGTCCGACCGCAACACTTGCGTCCTCTTCGGCGACGGAGCCGGAGCCGCCATCCTGCGCTACCGGGCCGGCTCCCACGGGGTCATCACCACCTACATGGGCTCCGACGGCAACCACGGAGACATCCTCCACATGCCTGGCGGGGGCTGCGCTATTCCGGTGACCAAGGATAACGTCGACGATCGCCTCAATACGCTCCACATGAATGGTCGCGAGACCTTCAAGCAAGCCGTGCTCTCCATGAGCCATTCCGCGCGCCAGGCTCTGGACGCTGCGGACCTCACCATCGACGACCTGACCTGCATCATCCCGCACCAGGCCAACATGCGCATCATCGAAGCGCTTTCCGACCGGATGAAGATTCCGATCGGGAAGTTCATGGTCAATCTGGATCGTTACGGCAACACCTCCGCCGCCGCCGTCGCCATCGCCCTCGACGAAGCCAATCGATCCGGTCGGTTCGAAATCGGCGACTACATTCTCCTGGTCGTCTTCGGCGGAGGCCTCACTTTCGCCAGTAGCGTGATCCAGTGGTAGTCGGCTGAATCCCCGCCACTCAACTCTCACCGACGAACTCTCAACTCCTTTCCGAGGTCAGCCACCCCGACGCGCGGGCACAGATCGGTCAGCTCGCAAGCACCGCAATCCGGCTTCCGCGCGCGACAGCGGCGCCGCCCGTGGAAGATCAACCAATGGCTCAGATCCGCCCACTGATCGCGCGGGAAAAGCTTCGCCAGGTCGCGCTCGACCTTCACCGGATCAGCCTCACGAGTCAGGCCGAGGCGGCGCGAAAGCCGACCGACGTGCGTGTCGACCACGACGCCCTCGTTGATTCCAAACGCGTTCCCCAGCACCACGTTCGCCGTCTTGCGTCCCACGCCGGGCAGCGCGGCGAGTTCATCCAGAGTCTGCGGAACCTCCCCATCGTGCCGATCCAAAATCTGACGCGCGGCACCCCGGATCGCCTTCGACTTGTTGCGGTAAAACCCCGTCGTGCGCACCAGCGCCTCGATTTCTCCGGTGGGGATCGCGGCATAATCCGCCACCGCCGGGCAGCGAGCGAACAACGCCGGAGTCACGAGATTCACCCGGACGTCGGTGCATTGCGCGGATAGAATCGTCGCAACCAGCAACTGCAGCGGATCGCCGAAATTCAGCTCGCAGTGCGCCTCCGGATAAATCTCCGGCAGCCGTGCACTCAGGATTCCCGCGCGCTCGCGACGAGTCATTCCGGTCGGCGCGAGCTGCCCGTTCGAGAGGCCACTGCTACTGACCGAGCGCCGCCAGCCGCTCCTTGGCCTTGGGTGCGTATTCCGAGTTCGGGAAGTTTTTCACGAGATCGTTGTAAGCCCGCAAGTATTGCGTCGTTTGTTTCTGCTTGGCAGCGGGGTCGGTGAGCGTGGCGACCTGCTCCTCAAGGAGCTGTCCGCCCTTCCACAGACCCTCCGCTGCGGGCTTGGGCACGCCACCGTAGAAGTCGGCGATCTTGATGTAGTAATCGATCGCGGATTCTCGGTCGCCCTTCGCGGCCATCACGTCACCGCCCAGCAGCATACTCTTGGCGCGAAGTTCGGCGGTAGCCGTCTGCGCGCGGATGATCTGCGTGAGCAGCGCCAGGGCCTCGTCATTTTTCTGCTCCTCGAACAGCGACTGCGCGATGCCGAAGTTCGCCTCGAGCACTTTCGGCGACCACGGGTAAAGCGTTTTCAACTGCGCGAAGAGCTTGCCCGCCTCGGCGGTATTACCCTTGGCCTGCTCGGCACTGCCCTTGCCGAAGAGCACGATGGCTTGGGCATTTTGAATGTCCGGTGGAGCTGCGGTCGGCTCGACGCCGACGGGATTCGGGAAGTCGCCGGCGAGCTTGTCGTAAATGGCGATGGCTTCGTCGGTCTTGTCGTTCGCGATGAGAGCCAGGCCGTAGTAGTCGAGGTCGACCGGGGCGTAGACGAGTGCCGGATCGTAGGCCTGCTGCATCGTGTCGAGCGCGAGCGCCGGGTCCTTCTCGCCGAGATAACCCGCAAGCGTGAACATGGCCTTGCTGGAAACGATCGGCGTGGAGTCCTCCGCGAGAGTGCGGAAATACGTCTCGATGTCGTTCGGTTTCTTCTGGTTGGCGGCCACCAGCATCCGCTGCGTGTCGAGCAACCCGCGGAGCGCCAGAGCGACCTGGGGCGCGTCCGGATACTGGGCAACCAGCCCCTCGCTGGAGGCGACCGACGCGTCGACGAGCGCCTTCCATTTTTTCTGATCCTCGGGCGGCATCGCGGAGTAACGGCCCAATCGGTCGGCTTGCGAGCGCTGGAGATCCGCGATCTTGAGCATCGCTTCGGCAACGCGAGGGTTGCCCTCGTTTGCCTTCGCAAATTCCTGGTAGGCCTCGATGGCCTGATCCGGCTCACCCGTCGTGAGGGCCGTCTGGGCGATGGAGTCGTAAGCGAAGAAGACTTTCTCGTCCTCGGGATACTCGGCGATGAAGTCACGCATCATGCCCAGCATCTCCTCCTGCTGACCGGCGGCGGCGTAGAGCTGCGCGCGCTGGAAATACGTGAAGGGCGCTGGCGGGCTGTCCGGGTATTTCTCGGCGATCTCGGCCAGCGTCGCGATCCCGCCTTCATTATCGCTGGTGCTCAGTAGGGCGGAGGCGAGCTGATAGAGCGCGGTCGGGACGAGCTGGCTGTCAGAATTCTTCTCGATGAAGGCCCGGTAAAGCGGGATGGCGGCGGCGTTGTCACCCTTCTGCTGGGTAACGAATGCGATCCAGAACTCCGCCTCGGAGCCCTGCGGCATCTCCGGATATTTCTCGAGGACGACCTGGTAGGATGCCAGCGCCTCGTCCCATTTGCCGGTGTCCTTCTGGATCCCGGCCAGCCCCATCTGCGCGACGACGGCTTCCTGAGGACGCGGGTTTTTGGTCAGAAAATCCTGAAACGTCTTGAGCGCTTCGTCCGCCTTCCCGAGACGAGAGAGGGCCGTCGCCCGGCTGACGGCGCTCAGTCCCGCGAATCGTCCGTCCGGGTAGATCGTGAGCGATTCGTCGAAATACTTCGCGGCCGTCTCGGGGTTGTTCACCGCCGGATCCGGCGAGCTGAGGTAAACGTTGCCGATGGCCAACGGGAGATTCTCGGCGATTGGATCGCCCTTAAATTTGCCCTGAAACGTCTCGTAAGCGGTCAACGCCTGATCGGCGACGTTCTGAAACGAGTAGGTCATCGCCGTGAAATACAGCGCGCGCTTCTGCTCGTCCTCGGACGTCAGGAAAGGCGTGAGGTGATTGAGAAGGACCCGCGAGGCGTTCAGTTGGCCGCGATTGAAAAAGATTTCCGACATCTTCAGCATGGCCGGCGTCGTCTGGTCGGGCTTGCCTTGCAGCGCGGCGAGACGTTTGACCTCGCGCTCGTTGTCCTTGTTCAAGCGCTCGAGCGCCTGCTGGTTGCCGGACCTCAGAGCCTCGCGGCGCTGCTCCGGGAAGCTCTCGAGGCGCTTCGTCTGCATCGTGATGATCTCCTCCTTGGGAAGAACGTTGCGGTATGCCGCCAGCGCCTCCTCATACAGCGGCGGGCGTTTGTCCTCGTCGCTGAAGGCCGCCAAATTAAAGAGAATCTCACCGAGCTGGAACTGCGCGTCGTTCACCAAAGTAAGGTCGGCGCGGCTCTCGATGATCCCGCGCAGGATCTCGATGGCCTTCTGGTAATCGGCAAACGCGGTCTCCCGCTCGGCTTCATCGCCCTTGTTCAGCTCCACGCTTCCCTTGGTCGCGTAGGCGAGGGCGAGCAGATTGCGGCTCTGCGTGATGGTCGAACTGCCGCCGAAGGCCTCGATATTCGCTTCCAGGTCCTTGATCGCGTCGTCGTATTTCTCGATCTGAAAATTCGCAAGAGCGCGACCGTAAACCGCGTTCTCGACCTCGGGAGAGTTCGGGAATTTCGTGATGAACTCCGTGAACCCCTTGATGGCCGCTTCAAAAGCAGCCTGCCGCTTGGCGTCACCCGGATCGAGGTCGGAGGCCTTCGCCGCGAGGACCTGCGGAAGCAACGAACGCCCGGCTTCATTGAGGGCCGCTGGCGGTGCCGAACCGGCGAAGAGTTTTTGCAAAATCGCTTCGGACTCGTCGAACTTGCCGAGGAAAAAATAGGCGTAAGCGAGCTGGAGCTGGGCGGCAGGGACGATCGTCGACGTCGCGTAATCCTTCAGCACCCCCTCGTAGGCCTCCGCAGCCTTCTCGTAGTCTCCGGTCAGGAAGACCTGGTAGGCACTTTGGTTGGCCACTTCGGGTCCGCTCTGCGCGTGGGCACCGGTGGAGAGGAAGAAGCTCGCGAGGACAACGGCAAGGACGGACTTGGGGAGGCTACGTAGGAACATAAGTCGAGTGGAATACATTTAGAGGGTTTTGGGCGTTCCTCCAGTCGAAATTCCCGGGAACTCGGAGTCCGGGACGGCAATCTGCCGCCGCGCCTCGTAAAGGACGATCCCAGCGGCAGTCGCCAGATTCAGACTACGCGCGTCCGGCTCCATCGGGATCGTCAAACAACGATCCGCATGATCCGCCAGCAACGACTCCGGCAATCCCCGCGTCTCACGCCCAAACACCAGATGATCCCCATCGCGAAACGACTCCGACCAGTAGGCCCGCGTCGTCTTCGTCGTCAGAAAGAAGAACCGCCCGCCCGCATCCGCCGCCGCCATCAAAGCGTCCAGCGACGGCCAACGGTGGACGTCGCACCGCTCCCAATAATCCATCCCCGCCCGCTTGAGAAATTTGTCCTCCAGCGAAAACCCCAGCGGCTCGACCAGATGAAGCCGCGCCCCGGCTCCCAGGCAGAGACGGGCAATGTTCCCCGTGTTGGGCGGAATTTCGGGTTCGACGAGGACAACGTGCAACATGATGCGTAGGGAAAAACATCCCGTTCTCAAGCTTGACCCAGTGCGAGATCGGCTGGAAATACGAAACGCGCCGCCCCCGTAGTTCAACGGATAGAACGGAGGGTTCCGAATGCATACGTGTCCGAAAGTTGGGGGTCGCTGCCGACATCCCTTTGATGCCCACCATTTCCGGTAAATCGCCGAAGTCTGAGTAGCGAACCTTCTGAAACTTCAATCTCCAAGATCCTCGAAATCGGAAGATCGTTCTTGCCAATCACACCCCAAAACCGGCCGAAATTCACTCCAACCCCTTGGCTTTCTGCTACTCATCGATACTCCGGTTTAGAGTTTGACTAGAGAGCTCAATGAGGACATTTTGTCCTCGTTCGCATTATCAAGCCGAAGACGATTGAAGCTTGGGCGAAGGCGCATGCAGGAGCGAAAGCCTCTCTCTCGAATTGGATGGCGGTCGTGCGGGCGGCGAAATGGGCCAGCTTTGCCGATATCCGTCAGACGTTCGGAAATGCGGACCAAGTGAAAGTGTCGAGTGGGCGGACGGTGATTGTCTTCGATATTGCGGGTAATCGGTTCCGGCTCATCGCGGCGATTCATTACGGCACGGGGATCGTGTTCGCTCTCAGATTTCTGACTCACGCCGAATACAGCAAAGACAAATGGAAGGACGAGCTATGAAGACCAAACATCACAAACTCAAATTTGCTGACCTGCCCGCCGACTACGCCGGACTCTGCGGGGTGCTTGTTCCGCGTCCGATCCACGACAAGGCTACTTACGAGAACGCGCTGGAAGTGATTGAGGCGATGGCGGGCTTCGAGGAGAACTTCAACGAAGACCAAGGCGATTACTTTGCGGTGATCGCTGACTTCGTGGGAGCCTACGAGGATGCGCAGAAAGCGGGACAGGATTCGAACCTACGACCACCACTCGAGAGCTTGAAATACCTTCTCGAAGAAAACGCCATGACCGCGGCTGACCTCTCGAGGTTGCTGGGAGCCGACCGGACACTCGGAGCGAAGATCCTGCGGGGTGAACGGAATCTGACCGTTCCTCACCTTCGGATTTTGTCCGAGCGGTTCAAGGTCAGCCCCGCGCTGTTTGTTTGACGGCCTGATCGAGGTTCGGCACGGGTTCGGGGGGAACTTCGGAAGCATCGAACACGATCCGCTTGGCCATGGCCGCGCTGTGTTCGTTCCGCAGATGTCCGTAAGTTCGAGCAACGAGGACGCCGCCGTCTCTGTGGCCGAGCCATTCTGCGATTACCTTGAAGCCACAACCCCCTTCGATGGCATTCGAGCAGAAATAATACCGCATCGTGTGATGTCCGTAGCGAGGTGCCCCTGTCTGGAAGCGAGCCACCTAGCCGACAATTCCTCAAATCGCAGGTTCCGTTCGGATGAGTCGCCAGAGAGGCGGGCGGCTTTATCCTGGAACTCCCGCAGACGGCGGCGGGCCAATGCCTGATCGGTTGTGCGTAGACTCCGGCGAAACTGCTTGCCGCCTCTTTTGACCAGAAGATAATGCGTGCCGCTGGTTGCCCGGTAGAGATTCGGGCCGACCTTTTTCAGAAACGATTCCTTCTTCGAATGTTCCGCACTTTCCACAGTCTGAACGCATGGGTGACCAAACTGGGTGACAAGCCCAAATTTGAAGCTCCGAGAGACATCGTTAAACATCTCTACGTCAGCTAATTGCCCCCGTAGTTCAACGGATAGAACGGAGGTTTCCTAAACCTTAGATCTGGGTTCGATTCCCGGCGGGGGCACTTTTTTCACCTCAAAATATTTTCGGTCGAAAAGTGAGCGCGTCGGGTGGGGGGCGGCATTACCATTGGGCGCGATGAGGATCGGTTTGGTCAGGCGCGGATACTCCGCTACGGGAGGAGCAGAAGCTTATTTGCTCCGGCTCGCTGATGGTCTCGCGAAAAATGGACACGTGCCGGTATTGATCGGGAGCAAGGATTGGCCGGCGGACCACTGGCCGAATCGCGAGGTTGTGCGCGTCGCCGGAAATTCCCCGTTTGCCTTTGCTCGCGGGGTCGAACGCGTCCGGCCCGCTGTGGATCGGATCCTGAGCCTGGAGCGAATTTCCGGCTGCGATGTTTTTCGGGCCGGTGACGGCGTTCACCAGGCCTGGCTCGAGCGACGGGCGGAGTTTGAGCCCGCCTGGAAACGGTGGACACGCCGGCTTAATCCG
Organism: uncultured Verrucomicrobiae bacterium; assembly: GCA_963740185.1. Classification (GTDB taxonomy): domain Bacteria; phylum Verrucomicrobiota; class Verrucomicrobiia; order Chthoniobacterales; family JAATET01; genus CAVVKW01. The sequence continues at coordinate 50,217 of CAVUDH010000013.1, read as the reverse complement.
AAACACGCCGCGCTAAAACGACTCGAAGCGCGGGTCTTGGACCCAAACCAGACCCGCCAGGTAATCGTGAACTCGGAGATGGTGCGGGATGAGATCCGACATCATTACGACTTCCCCACCGACCGGATCACGCTGGTTCGTAACGGGGTGAATCCATCGACCCCGAACCCCGGAGCCCGGGAGCGCCTGCGGGCGGAATGGGGGGCGGATGATCACGAAATGGTCGGGCTTTTCGTGGGGAGTGGATGGGAGCGGAAAGGACTCCGCTTTGCGGTCGAGGCGACGATGCAACTGCCCAAGGGGATGCTCGTCGTCGCGGGTCGGGGAGATCGGCGGGGCCTCGAGGGTCCCCGAGTGCGCTTCCTCGGACCGGTCAACAGCGTGGCCGATCTGTTGGCGGCGGCAGACGTGTTCGTGCTGCCGACAATCTACGATCCTTCGTCAAACGCGTGCCTCGAAGCGCTCGCAGCCGGATTACCGGTCATCACGACGAACGCCAATGGTTTCGCCGAGATCCTGACGGAGAACGTCCACGGCTCGACGGTGCGAGTCGGGGACGTGGACGGAATTTTCCGCGCCCTGAACTATTGGTCGGACCTCGGGCGTAGGAAAGCTGCCCGGGAGACTTGCCGGACGCGCGGCGCAGAATTTTCCGTGGCCCGAAATGTTACCGAGACGATCGAAGTCCTGAGTTCCTGATCACCCCTCGGCTGGAAGCCGATGCCACGGAGAATCAGTCGAAAGCGAAGGTCAACAACACGGGGGCGTGATCGGATCCCAACGACGGGCCCGTCCAGCGGTCGACGACGGTGATTCCCGGCGTCACCAGCGCTTGATCGATGGGAATGGCAAACACCGGGATAGCGCGCATCCACGTCGGCGGGAGACCGTGACCGACCGCCGTATCCCGAAGTCCGCTCGCTCGGAGCAGGTCGGTGAAATTTGGCGAAAACTGCGTGAGGTTGAAGTCACCGATCAGCAGGGTCGGTATCGAGTGAGGCGGCTGCCCGAGCGTCCGCAATTGGGCATCCCGAGCCGCCGCATTCGAAGCGCTGGTCGGAGGCAGTGGGTGCGTCCCGACGACCCGGAGGGACTGCCCGGCGATCCGGACCACCACGGACAGCGACTCGATGCGGTATTCGGTGAGCTTGATCAGTTCACGTTCGAGGAGCGGAACTTTCGAATAGATCGCGATACCGAAGTTGTCGTTCCGGGGCTCGACGAACGAATGAGGATAATCAACATCGAGGGCCGCAATTTGCTCGATCCATTCGTCGCTGACTTCGAGCAGAACGATCAGATCCGCATCCTGCTCCCGCAGATAAGCGAGCACGTCCCCGTAGCGGTCGTTTGCCGTGTTGACGTTGAAGCTAATGACTTTGACAACCGGATCGGTCGGCTCTTGGACGGGCCAGGGGACGTAGGGCAGCAAGGACGCCCCCAAGGCCATCGCCGCACAGCCGGAAGCTACGGATGGAACCCAGCGACGATTGAAAGCAAAGACAATCGCCGCGAGCACGAAGGCCGCGAGGTATTGAAATCGAAAGTGGCTCGCGAGATCGAATACCCAGAAATGCCGCCCAAACAGTCCGATCGAAAAACCGCCCGCGCTGAGAATCGCGACGATCTCAGTGACGCCGGTCAGAGTTCTCGCTAAGCGGCGCACGGAGCTCCCGGTGTCGGCAAAGCGCCGCGACTCCCTTTAGCTAAAGAGTGCCGCAAGCACGGCTTCGGTGTCGCTGAAATCCTCGAAAAGATGATCGGGATCGTGAGCGGCGAGTTCCGGAGCGCTGTAGTTGCCGGTGGCAATGGCGACCGTCCTGGCTCCGAAGACCTTGCCGCATTCGATGTCACGCGGGGTGTCGCCGATGACGTAAATCCGCTCCGGCGAGAATTCCTCCCCGCACTTCTCCTTCGCCCGGGCCCGGGCAAAGGACCCGAGCTCGTTGCGGTCGTGACTGTCGTCGGCGAAGGCTCCGAATTCGAAATAATCCCACACCCCGTAGTGCCCCAGCTTGATCTCGGCACCCTTGGCGAGATTCCCGGTAAGAAGCGCCAGGACGCAATCTTCGGGTCGGGCGCGCAGAGCGTCGAGTAGCTCGACGATGCCGGGCAGCACGCGCCCCGCGTGCCGCGGGAGCCGATTGGGCAAATGACCAAGGTAAGCATCGAGCAGCGCGGTGACGTTCTCCGGCGTCGCTTCGATGCCATGCTTTTCGAGCAGGCGGCGTGAAATACCGGAGTCGGTCGCACCAGCGATGGTGATGTCAGCGAGGTCTTCGTCCTTGCCAAATCGGTCCCGCACGGCGTCCTTGAGCGCATTTTCGCCGGCACCGCCCGAGGTGATAAGCGTACCGTCGATGTCGAAAAGGAAGAGACGCCGCAACTTAGTTGCCATCGGTATCATCGCCGGAATCCTCGGCCTCGTTCTCCTCGTCGTCCCGCTCGTTCTCCTCGTCATCGGTATCGTCGTCGACGGTGGACCAACGACGTTTCCTCTTGTTGGCCGGGAGAGGGCTCAGCGTCATGCCAATGGCACGCCCGGTCAGCTTAGGCTCCATGTCGACGTGAGCCATCGTGGCGAGATCGCCCTTCACGCGCTGCATCACGGCGTGGCCATTTTCCTGGTGCGCCATTTCGCGACCGCGGAATTGAAGCCCGACCTTCAGCTTGCTCCCCTTGTCGAGGAACTGTTCCGCGCGGCGGATCTTCGTGAAATAATCGTGCTCGTCGATGTTGGCGCGGAATTTGATTTCCTTCACCTTGTTGACGGCCTGCTTTTTGTCCTTCTCGTGCTTGGCGATCTCGTAGCGGAACTTCCCGTAATCGACGATCCGGCAGACGGGCGGATCGGCCTTCGCGGTGACCTCGACGAGGTCGAGGCCGTAGGATTTGGCTTTGCGAATGGCGTCCTCGGTTTTGAGAATTCCCAGCTGTTCGCCGGTGGCGGCAAGGATGACGCGCACCTCACGGGCGCGGATGCGTTCGTTGACGCGATGATCCCAACGCGGAACGATGGGACGACGACCTCTTTTTGGTTTAATAGGACCTCCTGTGGGTTGGTTTGGGGCGCGGGATTCCTGCGGGGAGCGTGCGTGTGATCATGAGTGCGAGAGCACTGAGATACCGAAGAAAACGGATCGGCGAACTGGCATCACGAGAGTGAGCCGGAGTGCCGGGAGATTCCGAAGGTTGATCTTTCGCTAGAATTCAAGTGGGTAAACGTGTCGCTCGAGCCGACAAAGCCAACTCAGCGAGGCAATTGGTAAGGAACGAACAGAGGGGGCGCAAGCGGATTCTTCCTCATTCGTTGGAGGATGACGCACCCGGCCCGCGATCGGCGGCCACGATATCGTCGGGAGTGTAAAAGGCTCGATCCGCCCCAGCCGACCTCACCTCCAGCGATTGGCTCGAGATCAGGTGGAAGAAATAGGGCGTACCGTAGCCGTCGAGCAAGGCACCCTCGGAATCGAGCCGAGGACTGTCGCGGTCGAAAATTTGGCGCCGCTCCGGATTGCCGCCCCGGAGCGCCCGCATGATCTCCGGATTACTTTCTCCGGACGGATAGCTGCCAAAGGCGCTCCGGTAAGCTCCGAAGATCTCGAGCACCGCAGCGGGTCCGTCCTCGGAAGCCACGGTGCCACTCCCGATCTCAGCCGCGAGCGGATGCGGTGGGAGGTTGGAGAGTTCCTCGATTTCCGGAACTCGAAGAGCGCGGCGCTCCGGGGCGAATTCCGGCGTGGCGGTCGGTTCCGCCGCCTCGGACGCGGCTGAGTTGACCGCCGGCACCGGAGTCGTCGGCTCGGTTTCCAGCCGCCGATTGCCGCTCCCGGCTTCCTCGCGGGTCATTAGTAGCCAGCCCCCGACGATCAGCACGACGAGAAACACGCCCGCGAGCCAGCGATTCCTCACAGCGTCATAAAATCCAGATCCGTGCGGGAGAATCGCCCGATATTTGGCAGCACCAACGGCAGATCTGCCTCGCTCACGCCGAACCACCGCGCCATCCCCGCCGCCATCTCGTCGACAGAAACCGACGGGATCCAACTCCCGCGCGAGCCCGTGTCGTCCGGGCCATTGATCTCCAGCTCGGGCATACGACCGTAGAGTCGCCCACCGCGCACGGCGCCGCCCATCACCATGTGATGGCTTCCCCAGGCGTGATCCGATCCCTTGCCGTTACTGTTGAAAGTGCGGTTGAAATCCGAGGCAGTGAAAAGCGTAACCTGGTCGCTGATCTCCAGCGTCTCCGTCGCTTCGTGGAAGTCCGCCAGTGCCGCACTCAACTGCCCGAGGAGCGCATGGTGATCCTCGAGCTGCGCGTCGTGCGTGTCGAAGCCACCGAGTGCCGCGAAAAAGATCTGCCGCTTCATCCCGAGCGTCTGCCGAGCTTCGATCATACGCAGGATCATCTGAAGCTGGTCGGCGACCCGGTTCAGGCGACCGTTTTCGTCGGTGCTCCGGACGAACTTGTCCTTGTGATCGGGCACGCCGTCGAACGTCGCCTTGAGCAACGTATCGTTGGCGATCGCTCGGTTGAGAACGTTCGCGTATTCCTGCTCGAAAATCTGGCCGTAGCCCCGCGTCCGCACGTCGTCCATCGCGTCGTAGCGCTGCCGGACCGGGGCCCAGCCCGCATCGTAAGCGTTGAGGCCGATGCTGCCATTCGGGGTCATGTGATATTGCACGACCTCGTCTCCGACCTGAAAAAAATTGTTCCCCGCCAGCGACACGTTCATCGAGATATTCGACTCGGCGTTCAGCGATTGCAGCAGGTCCGCCAGCCGCCCGCCCCACCCGACGCGGCGGTGCGATTCCGGAACGGAGGTTTGCCACTGGACCTGCTGGTCGTTATGCGAAAACAAGTGGGGCGGAATGGCCGCGCCACCGTTCTGATATTCCGCCTTGGTGATCGGCGCGACGAGCGTGCCGACGTTGGCGATCATCGCCAGATCGCCGGCGTCGAAGATCGACCGCAGCGGTCCCATCGCCGGGTGAAAGGCAAACTCCCGCCCGTCGTCCCCCGTCGCGTTGAGCGGCAGCAAGCCATCGCGCGGCAAAGCCAGGATGCCACGATTCGCGGCGTAGGCCTGGTAGGCAGCGGGATCGTAGGGAACGAGCATGTTGTTCGCGTCGTTTCCGCCGAAGAGAAACAGACACACCAGCGCCTTACTGTCGTCGCCCGGCACCCCCTGCGCCGACAGCGTCGCGTTGAAAAGCCGGAGCGTGCCGAGTGTCGACAGGACTCCCGCCAGCCCAAGACCAGCGCACGCGCCCTGACCAAGAAACCTTCGGCGCGAGATGAGATTCGATTCGTTCATAGTTCTGTTTTCCTCATCGCTGCACGAAGCCTTCCGGCGACGTCATCACCAAATACACCGCCGTCTCCGCGCGACGACGCCACCCGTCGTGATCCTGGCGCACCCAGCTCGGCATCGCGGCGAACGCTCCCAGGATCGACGCGCGCAGCTCCGTGCTCATCGAGCCGAAGAGCAGCCGCTCGTCCAAATAATCGACCAGATCCTCCTGCGCTTCCCCAACGGTGCGATCCGGATTGCTCAAGATTCCCACCATCCGCGTCCAGTCCACCGGGACGAACAGGTTATCCCCCTCGGCGTCCCTCTCCGGCGTGTAAAGCCCGTAGCTCAGGTAACCGGCCATCAGGTTGGCCTGATTGATGACCGTCGTATCGGTGAGAATCTGATATTCCGGCGAGACGAGACCCGTCGCGGATACCGGGCCGGGCGCACTGTAGCCGGGCAGGAAAAAGTTAAAAACCGACGGAGACTGCAGCACGCTCTGTTCGGGCAGGCTGTACCGTAAATCGAGGAAATACCGCGGGTCTCCCTCGTCACGTCGCGGCGGCAGCGCCCCGGTCGCCCGCAGCAATCGAGCAAACCGCAGCACCGGCTCGGCACCCTTGCCGAAGCTGATCGACGTCCGCGCCGCCGCGTTGCGCGCCTCCGGATCCAGCAGGACCGCTCGCAGCGTCGCGCCGAGATTGCCCCGGACCCCGTCCGAATCCGCGTTGAACACCCGCGCTACGCGATGGATGTAGCCCGGGCTCGGGTTGCTCGTGACCAGCTTCTGGATGAGGTGCCGCGCGAGAAACGGCCCGACGTTGGGATGGTTGGAGAGCGTGTCCAACGCGGTCGCCATCCGCTCCGGGCCGCTCGCGGCACCCGCCACGCTGACCCCGCCAACGATGGTCCGATTCCGTTGATCGCCGAACTCCGGATAGAACGTCATCGGACGTTCCTCGTCGCGTCCGTAGAGGAAAAACGAAGTCGTCGACCGGACGGTGCCATTGCCGTTCAGCGGTGGATCGCCCGGATCGTAATGCGGTCCCCACCCCGTGAAGACGTGCGCCAATCCCACGATGTCGTCCTGCGAATACGTCGGGATCGGGACCCCGTCGGAGGACAGTCGGACCGACCCATCGGTGTGTAATTTCGTCAGCCCGATGGTGAAGAGCTGCATGATCTCCCGGGCGTAGTTTTCGTCCGGTTCACTGCCCGTCTCCGGGTCCGGTTTCCGGTTCCGCATCATGCTCAGATACTGACCCATCATCGGGCTCAGCGTGACCGTCTCGAGCAGGTCGCGAAAATTCCCGAACGCCCCGTCGACGAGTTGGTCGTAGTAGAGCGACGTGCCGACGTGCGCGCCGTCGAGACTCCCGACCTGCGAGATCACCAGGATCTGGCTGAGCGCGAAGGCCATCCGCTGCCTCAGTTCGTCCGGCGCGGTCAGCGCCGTCTGCCAGAACGCTTCCTCGCGCGGACGCTGAAACCCATCGTTGCCGTCGCGCGCTTCCAGCTCCGCCCGCCGCGCCGTGACGTAATCGAGGTGGTGCGTCGCCGGCAGGGCCATCTGAGCATCGATCCACTGCCCGAAGGTTCCCGCCCGCACCGCAGCCACCGAGGCGTCCGTTGCGCCGAAGCTCGCCTGCGCCAGGAACCGAGCCGCCTCCGCGTCCGACGTCGCGCGGTCAACCGCCGTCGGTGGCGTGACTGGCGGCGGCATCGTCTCGAAAGCAGGAGTGGTCCGGAGCTGCCCGACGATCTCGCCATCGGGCGCGCCCGTCGTCCGGATTCGGACCCAGAGTTCACCTTCGTCCAGTGCCGCGACCAGTTGCTCGGACGAAAACTCCGCCGTCGATGCAAAATCCCAATCCACCCCGCCGACCTGATTCAGCGGCAACGAAAAAACCGTCGCCCCCCCGTTCCCCGTCGACGATCGGTAAATCTCCGCCGCCGTCTGCACGCTCGCCAGTCCGCTGAAGCTCAACACCACCCGGCTGCCCAGCGCGTTGCCCGCCCGCCGGACCGAGGCGATTCCCGACCCGCCCGAGCCCCCGGACGTCGGTGCGCGGAGCTGGGCCACGTAGAGCACGTCCCGCGCGTCATCGATGGTGACTGCCGCCGACGCCGGCGCTCCCAGCGTGTAGCCCGGACCCGGCAGCAGGGTCATCGTCACGTCCTCGGGCGGCTCGACCAATTCGTCCGCCAGCGGCGGGATGATCACCACCGCCGAGCCCGCGCCCACCCCCACGGTCGCGCTCGTTCCCGGATCGACGTAGTCCACGCCCTTCGTCGCTGAGCCCGACAGCACGTAGTTCACCGTAATTGGGTTGATCCCACCCGACCGAAAAATTTGAAACCTTCCCGCCGAGGGCTCCCCCGCCCCGCTCCCGGTTTCGTAAGCCCGATCCGCCGCCACGCCCAGCGTCACCACGCTCGGGCTCGCCACCCGGGAGCGCGCCGCCGGCTTGTCGGGCACCCGAGGCTTGGTGGTCGAATCCGTCGGATCGAGCCCCAGCACGGCTTCTTCGTAGTCCGTAAGTCCGTCGCCATCGAGATCGGCGTCCGCGACTTTCAACCGAAAAAACGCGCGACCGTCCGCCATCAAATCCGCCAGCGATTCCCCGGTCGACGACAGCGCCGACCCGCTGATGATCTCGCGCGAATCCGGCTCGTCGCCCGGCTTGGTCCACGCAACCGCCACGTGATCGCCGCCCCCGTATTCCCGCTGAAAGACCTCGAAAAAATAGGCGCGGCCCGCCACCAGCGGGATCGCGGCGGATTGCTGACTCGGATGTTTCGTGAATTCCAATTCGTCGCTCCAGTTCGGAATCCGCGCGATCCTCACCACGCCTTCGGGCTCCGCATCCGGTGAGAGCCAGAGCTGGCTCTCGTCGTCGCCCGAGATCCAAAACGTGTAGTCACCCGAGATCGGCGGGACAATCCACCCCGAGATGTATTGGCCGTAAGCGTCCTGGTCGGGGTCCGTCTGCGAGATGCGCAGTGTCGTGATGCGGTCGTCCACCGCCGGAGCGACCGCGCCCTCCCGCGAGAACGGTCGAAATTGGTCCAGCCCGCCGGTCAAGTCCGTCCACTTCCGCCGCCGCACACCGCCCGAGGAAAACGTCGATCCGACATCCACGCTGACGTCCGCCATTTCGCCCGCCCCGATAACCGACGGCCCCACCGGCGCCCAAGTCGCGAGATCCGCCGAAGCCAGCGGTTGATAATGCACTCCTGCCACCGTCGCCCAGCGCTGAACGATCGTCGAATCCCCCATTCGTTCGACCGCCGGAGATGCCGGGCAACTCGCCGGGTCCATCGGGTCCGTCCCCGCCACGGCCTCGTCGCGATTGAGAAAACCGTCCCCGTCCTCGTCAGCATTCGGCGAATGTCCCTCGCCATACGCCGCCTCCCATACATCGCTCAGACCATTGTCGTTCTCGTCCAGCATCGCCCAACCCACGGATGAGACCGAAAGGGTCAGCGTGAGGGCGAAGAGGGGGAAATATCGCATCTTAAAGCAACTATTGTTGACCACCAGTAAACCATGACGCTTGGGTAGTCGAATAACATTGCAGCAAAAATTTCGATCCGCTAGCCACTTCCGCGATTCATGAAATTCCCGCACACTGTCCTTGTCCTCTTGTTGCTTGCTGGGTTGACCGGTGGGTGTTCGACCGTTCAGCGCGGGGCTTACAACGTCAAACGCACCACCGCCAATGTCTGGAACGGCGTGTTCGGCGGCAAGAAGAAGCAGCGTTCGACGCCGACGCGCTCGAGCGGAGGTAGCCGCACGCGCAGCACGAGCGAGAACCCGCCGACTCTCGAGAGCACCCCGCAGGAATACGTCGGGTCGTAAAACGTCGGCTACGTTCTGCGGACGCGCTCTTTCTTAGCTTCGGATTCTTCCTCCAACCGCGCGATCTCGGAAGCGAGCTGCTTGCGCAACATTTCCGATTCGCCCGGCTGATCGGCAGCCTTGGCGATTTCGCCCTCCAGAAACACCCGACGCTCGGCAGTTTTCGAACGGTAGAGATTGTCGATCTCAGCGATTTCGGCTCGTTGCGCCTCGGTGATTTTAGTCGTTGGATCGCTGGCTTCCAAGCGGCCCATGGCAATTTCGTAAGCGGATTTCACGTTAGCTATCACAACAGAATGCCGCCGAGATTGAAACTGTTTCGCTCTTGTCTCCGAGCGGAGCCCCAGCGAAAAGTGCCGGGCCATGAGTCTGCCCATTCGCCTGATCAGCACCGATTTCGACGGCACGCTGATTTCCCACCCGTCCGACGGACGCTGCATCCCCGAGCTCGCCGACGCGCTCGATCAATTTAAAGCCCGCGGCGGGATCTGGGCCGTCAATACCGGTCGTTCACTCGCGCACACCGTCGAGGGGCTCGAACTGTTTGCCGCCCCCGTGGAGCCTGATTTCGTTCTAACGCTGGAGCGCGACATTCACCTGCCGGATGGTCACGGCGGCTGGCAACCACTCGAACCCTGGCATACCATCTGTCGCGAGCGCCACGCGGAGCTTTTTCATTCGTCCGGCGGGATTTTTGACCTCATTCTCGACGGCGTTCGGGACTCGCCGGACGTCACGGTAATCCGCGAGGACGATCACCCCGTCGGGCTGATCACCAGCGACGAAGCCGCCATGGACCTTGTCGCCGCCGGACTCGAGACCGTGCAAAGGGCGTTCCCCGACTTCAGCTATCAGCGCAACACGATCTATTTGCGATTCTGCCACGTCGACTATCATAAAGGCGCCGCCCTCGCCGAGCTCACGCGGCACCTCGACCTGACGGTGCCGGAAGTCTTTGCCGCCGGCGACCACTACAACGATCTCTCGATGCTGAGCGCCACCTTTGCCGGTTCGGTCGCCTGCCCGGCAAACGCGATCTTCGGAGTGAAACACCTCGTTCAACAACGGGGGGGCTTCGTCAGCGAACACGACGGTGGCCGCGGGACCGCCGAAGCATTGCTCAAACACATGGCTTAACGACAAAAAAATCCCCGGCCACTCGTGTGAGCGACCGGGGATTAAAAGTTGTTGGGTTAGTGAGGTTAGTTCTTACCTTCAGGCGAAGGACGCCTGTTCCGTGGCCGGAGCGGCTGGAGTCGCGGACTCCTGCTGCTCGGGAGCCGGGCTCGGCGCGGCGGCAGGCTCGGAAGCCGATTCAGCCACTGCGACCGGAGCCGACGCGGGCTTGGCTGCTGCCTTCGGAGCCGGCTTTGCAGCCGGGGAGGAGGCGCCGATTGCGTATCGGGCTTCGCCGACTTTGCGGAGGCCATCGACCTTCTTGCCCGTCGTGCTGAACCAGACGTGAACGTTCTGATTCTTCACGCCAAGCTTTGCGGCGATGTCTTTGACGGCCATTCCTTCCGGGCCGGCCTTGCCGAGAAGAGCGACAATCTGTTCTTTCAACGCACCGCGCTTGCCGGTGGGCTTGGCTGCCTTCGCTGCCTTCGCTGCCTTCGGAGCTTTCGCCGCCTTGGGAGCCTTGGGAGCTTTATCAGTCTTAGGCTTTGGTCCGCGCTTGGCACCGGTGCTTGTCCCCGGCTTGCGGCCACGCTTGGCACCACCCGCCGCTGGGGCCTTGGATTTACCGGTCGAGAGATCGGAGATTTGCTTGTCGATTTCAGCGACCTGAGAAATGAGCTCGGCGCGGCTTTCGGTGAGTTTCAGGAGAGCCCGGAGAACGTCCGGATCAATTGTTGTGAAGTCCATAAGCACTAAGCTAAATAGCAGATTCATTTCCTTGGCAAGCGAAAGCTTAATGTTAATTCTAAAATTTTTCCACGGATGCCGACCACGGACGTAATTCATTCATCGCATTGGTCTGTGACCCGGCCGGGGGAATCGCCACCAGCCTCGACTGAGACTCAAATTTGGTGGGTTCCGCCGACGGTCCCGGTACCCGGTGCCGTGACCCGGTCGGAAGCTGGCGAAGCCTCGAGGCGACCCCAGGGCCCCGTGCTCGACCAGTGGCTAAGAACTCGCCGCGCCGTGCGGGAAATCCTTGGTGGCATCTTGCAAAAGGAACCTCTCTCCCTCCGCATCGATCGCACGGAATCCGGAAAACCCTATCTTGCTGACTTCGATCTCCACTTCAGCGTGTCCCACTCGGGCGAGCACATTGTCATCGCGGTCGGCCAACAATCGCTCGGGGTGGACGTCGAAATTTTCGGGCGCGAGCGACTTTCATTGGAAGTTGCGGATCGCTACTTTCCGGCTGCCGAAACGCAGTGGCTCCGAAACCTGCGCTGGCGAGATCGACCGGAATTTTTTACAGCTTTGGGTTAGCAAGGAGGCGGCTTTAAAGTGCTTGGGCACGGGCCTGGCAGGCTATTTGGAACGCACCACCTGCCATCGCACACCAGCCAAAAGCTTCACGTCGGTGCAGGTGGACGGGCGGCAGTTCGCCGTCCGGGAATTCGAACTCGATGCCCAGGGCCTGGGTGCGTTGGCCGTCGAAGAGAAGCTGCCGGAGACAACGTTTTACCGGGCTGACTTCCGGGACACCGACGGCAATTAGCCGCGCCAGTCGAAAGTAACCGCCTTCTCAATCTCCGGGTGGAGGCTCAGGGCAACCGGGCAGGTCGCTGCCGCAGCTTCCAGCCCGGCCCGCTGATCGTCAGATGGAGAGATCGGGAGATCAAAGGTGACTTCGATCTTCGCAATCCGCCGAGGAGGCTCCGGCGCCATGTGTTTGCGGACCCGGAACGTCGTTCCGGCCAGATCGAGACCGTCCCGCTGGGCGACGATTCCCATGATCGTCATCATGCACGTCCCGAGTGACGTCGCGCATAAGTCGGTCGGAGAAAAAGTGGCACCACGTCCGTGATTGTCGATCGGGGCATCCGTCTCGACCCGGCCACCGGATGGACCGTGGACGGCTTCGCAATGCAGATCGCCGATGTAGCGGAGAGAAATTTCGACCATTAGAACTTTGGGGCTTTGACGGTGCCGGCTGCGACGTCCGAGCGGCGGCGGTGGACGATGCGTTCGGCGATCTCGTGGACCATTTCCTCCAGCAGGAGCCGAAGGTGGCTGCCGCGGCGGAAGTCCGAGGGCGCGATGTTTTTCACCCGGTCAGCGTGGACGCAAAGTTGGTAGCACTTTTTGAACGACGACCGACTCGGATCGTCCGCGTTGTAAACTGCAATCGCCTGACCGCCATTGCGGCGCATCACCGTGAAGCAGGGCACGTCGGTCGGACCGTCGCCGACGTAGACCATGTTCGTGAACGGGATCGGGCGCAGATCGGCGGCCATGTGGTCGTTCACGTCCTCCGACATATCCAGCATGCCTTTGTTGATGCGGAAGAGGTATTGCGTCTTTTGCGTGTGACTGATCACCCGCCGAGGGAAACTGATGCGTCCGTCTTTGTCCTCCGCGTATTCGCAGCCAAAGATCGCGTTGACGTAGGAGGCCAACCGACTGCCCTCGATCAAAATCTTAAGCCCCGAAGAAATAATGTAGTGCTCGACGGTGATGCCGTGCGCTTCGTGCTCGGGAGTCAGCAAACCATTTTGAAACTCCTCGAACATTTCCGGCAGCCCCGGGTAAAAATTCATCTTATCCCCGAGCGACTTCAGCTCCGCGTTGGTCGGGCGGTCCATGGCCAGCGTATCGAGCAGGACCTTCATGTAAGCCAGCTCGTTGTCGTAACCCTCGGTGTTGACCAGCTCGGTGCAGCGTTCCCAGAAGCTCTTCGCGTGGATGCCAAAGTGCGGGAAAATGGCCTCGTCCTGCATGTAATTTGGACTGAGCGTCTGGTCGTAGTCGTAGACGATGGCGATGATGTTTTGTGGCGCAGACATGGGATTCGCGCCAATGCATAGACCACCGGAGCCAATGCCGCAAAATGAATGACGCGGGATGTCACCCGCCGAAAGGGACGACCCGCCTGCGTTCAAGCTTGAATTTCACACAACACTCCTTTTAACTCGCCGGCGATAGAGGTGTTTCCGTCCAGTGCCGTGCGCATTCCAAATCTTCGTAGAACTTCCTTTGAGCCTTCGCCTTGCTGTCCGAATGGTCTCGATCGTCCTACGAGGTGGTAAACCGTCCACGTCCTCGACAATCACCGCGTCGTCCGAGTCGCCCAGCCCCAGTGCTGAATCGAATCCTCGGAGCCGACGCAAAACGCCCGACAGCAAATTGCCGTCGCCGGTGGCCAGCGTTGGGAAAACGTCTTCCGTTTCAGAGGAATTTCCCGCCACGACACCCCCGCGACAACACCTAACAACACATGTCTACAAACTACGTTCCAGAATCCGATCAGTCCTCCGAGACCAAGCCCCGCCGCCGCAACAATCGCCGTGGCGGTCGCTCCGGTGGAGGCGGCAACCGCTCAGAGGGTAGCCGCAACTCATCCTCCCGCCGCTCCGGCGGCGAATCCCGCAAGGCGCCCGAGCCCAAACCACAGTCGCTCGTCGAGAAGGTCGCCTCCTTCCTCGGCTTCGGCCCGAAGCCCGCGCTCGCACCGAGCCGCCCACCCCGCTCCGCGGAGGAACTTGCTGCCACCGGCAGCGGCGGCACCCGGTCGTCCCGCAACCGCTCCGACCAAGGGGGTCGCGACTCCGGCGGCGAACGCGCTCCGCGCGAATCCCGTCGCAATACGGGAATGCGCACTCCCGAGATCGTCGAGGTCACCACGCCCCGGCTCTACGTTGGCAACCTCTCGTTCGACGCGACCGAGGGCGACCTCTTCGAACTCTTCAACGGGGTTGGCTCCGTGCAGAACGTGGAGATCGTGATCAACCGCCAAACCGATCGACCGAAGGGATTTGCCTTCGTCCAGATGCAGTCCATCGACGACGCCAAGAAGGCCGTCGCTGAGCTGCACGACAAGGAATACCTCGAGCGCAAACTCGTCGTCAGCGGGGCCAAGGCCTCGGAGCGCCGCGACGAACGTGTCCGCGAACAAGCTGCCGAACCCGAAAATTCCAGCGAGTCCAGCGAGTCCAGCGAGTCCCGCGACGACTCCATCGAGGCGTAACGCAAACTTCCGAATCATCGGCGACTTCGAATCGCCGACCAACTCGAGGCGATCCCGCAAACGTGGGATCGCCTCTTTTTTAACCCTCCTTACCCCAGTTCGTGTCCGATCTCACTGACGATTCCCAACCGGATTCTGGCGTCCCTCTATTCGTGGTCGGCCCGACCGGAGTCGGCAAGACCGCCTTCGCGATCGCTCTCGCCCATCACCTTGGAGCCGAGATCATCGGCGCGGACGCGTTTCAGATCTACCGGGAAATTCCTCTCCTCACCGCGCAACCAACCCCCGCTGAGCGCGCCGCCATCCCGCACCACTGCGTCGGCTTCGTGCCCGTCGCCGAGTCCTTCGACGCAGCCGCCTACGCCCGCTCAGCCACTTCCGCTCTGCAGCGGGTGGCGGCCAGTGGTCGCCGCGCCCTCGTCGTCGGCGGGACCGGGCTCTACCTCCGCACTCTCACGACCGGGCTCGATCCGACCCCGCCCGCCAACCCCACCCTCCGCGCCGAGCTCGATTTCGTCGACCTCCCCACCCTCATCGACCGGCTCCGCCGCCTCGATCCGCTCGCCCTCGAAATTGTCGATCTCGCCAACCGCCGCCGCGTCCAGCGGGCCGTCGAGATTTGCGAGTCCTCCGGCCGACCCCTTGCGGACTTCCGCTCCACCCCACCGCCGAAACCCACCCGTGGCCTCGTCCTCACCCGCGACCGCGCCGACCTGCACGTCCGGATCGAGGCCAACGTTCGCGCTCTCTTCGAAGCCGGCGTTGAAGACGAGATCCGCTCCCTCGGTCCTCCCGAATCCTTCGGCCCCACCGCCTCCCGAACGCTTGGCCTCCGCGAAGTCCACGCCGTCCTCCGCCGCGAGATCTCTCGGGAAGACGCCATAGCCGCCATCACCGTCGCCACCCGTCAATACGCGAAGCGCCAAATGACCTGGTTCCGCAACCAGACGGATTTTCTGCCGATCACGCTCACGCCGAACGAAGCACCGTCCAACGCGGCCCGCCGCTTGTTGGAATCCGACGATTTTCGCCGACTCCGTTAGCCAGACTATCGCTTCCTCAGCCGCTTGATCCGGTCCTTCAGATCGGCGTCGGCCTGAATGAGTTCGCGGGCGAGGGATTCAGACGACATCCAATCGCCACCAAAGGACTCGACCGTCGTGCGCTCGAGGTGGTCGTCGGTGGCGACGACGACTTCGAAAACTTTCGCGTATTTGGCTGCCAACCGCTCGATCACGCTGTCAGCGGTCTGGCCCGCTCCGGAATAGAAGATCTGGATTCCTCCTGGGTTTTCCTGCTCGTTGGCCCGCGAGCCCCGACCGTCGAACACGACCGCAACGTGAAAATCGGACGCGTCATGGTAACGCGTCAACAGCGTGATGAGCTGCTCCCGGGCGGTCGCGGTCTTCCGATCGTGCATTGCCCGCAATTGCGGCCACTGAAAAATCATGCTGTGCCCGTCGACGATCAGCAGCTTTTGCGCGGCCACGACAGATTGGGACCTCTAGCCTTCGATCGTCTGGATCTCGACCGGCTCGACCTTCACTCCCAACTCCTCGAGCCAGGCGATCGCCTTTTTGATCTCGCCTCGATCGCCGTCGAGTTCGAGCGACACCAAGCCAATCTCGTCGGTCACGCTGGCTTGGCGGACATTGGTGACCACGTCAAATTCCTTGCCGATTTCGTAAACGATCGGCCGCGTGATCATCCGGGCCGGATACATGAGCCAGAGTCGAGTGGATTGGTTCATTTCGGAATTTGAAATTTGAAATTTAAAATAGGCATCCGCAGACACTGATTCCAAAATCCAAAATCCAAAATCTAAATTTAATTCATCCCCCAGCGATGGCGGGAACGATGCTGAGTTCGGCGGAGTCCGTCACCGGCGTGTCGGTGTTTTCGAGGAAGCGAATGTCCTCGTCGTTGAGGAACACATTGACGAAGCGGCGGACCTTGCCTTCCTCGTCCAGGATTCGCTCGCCGATGCCGGGATAGGTTTTTTCGAGGTTTGCGAGGACCTCGCCGACGTTGGAACCAACGGCGGTGACGACCTCCTGGTCGCCGGTGAGTTTGCGAAGTGGGGTGGGGATGCGGACGGTCATTCTATTTTGGATTGTGGATTGTGGATTTTAGATTGTGGCGGGAGCCGCGATTTCGTCGGCGATCAGGGCCTCGAATTCTCTCAGGCTGGGCTTGATCACGCGCGCTTCGCCGACCTTGCCGGCGATGGCTTCCTGAGTTTTCAGCCCGTGACCGGTAATGCAGAGCACGATGGATTCGTCCCGGGGAATCGCACCGGAATCAATCAGCTTCTTCGCGCACGCGACGGTGGTGCCGCCCGCCGTCTCGGCAAAAATCCCGGTCGTCTCGGCCAGGAGGCGGATGCCCGCGACCACGTCCTCGTCCGAACAATCCTCCGCGCTGCCGCCGGTCTCGTTCATCGTCCGGATCGCGTAGTAGCCGTCGGCAGGCGTGCCGATGGCGAGCGATTTAACGATGGTGTCGGGATTGGGCACGGGTTTGACGATGTCCGTTTTTTTCTTCAGCGCGGCGCTGATCGGTGAGCAACCACTGGCCTGCGCGCCGTGGACGCTGAAGGTCTGCTCGTCAAGGATGCCGACCTTTTGAAACTCCTTGTAGGCTTTGTAAATCTTCGTCAACAGCGAACCACTGGCCATCGGAATCACCGTGTGACGCGGAAGCTTCCAGCCGAGCTGCTCCGCAATCTCGAAGCCCATTGATTTGCTGCCCTCGGCGTAATACGGGCGAAGATTGACGTTCACGAAGCCCCATCCGTATTTGCCCGCAATCTCCGAACACAGGCGGTTGACCTGATCGTAGGCGCCTTCGATCCCGATCACGTTGGTGCCGAACACGAGGGAACCCTGGATTTTGCTCTGTTCGAGATTCGACGGGATCAGAACGTAGGATTTCAGACCGGCGGCGGCGGCGTTGGCGGCAACGGAATTTGCCAAATTGCCGGTGGAGGCGCAGGCCACGATCTCAAAGCCCAGCTCGCGGGCCCGGCTGAGCGCCACCGAGACGACGCGGTCTTTGAAGGACAGAGTCGGGTAGTTGACCGTGTCGTTCTTGACGTAGAGTTCCTCCACCCCGAGACGCTCGGCGAGTCGATCAGCGCGGACGAGCGGGGTAAATCCGGTCTGTAGGCCGACGGTCGGTGCCCCGTCGATGGGAAGGAGTTCGCGATAGCGCCACATGCTCTGCGGGCGGGACTCGATGACGGAGCGGCTGATGGAGGCGCGGATTGCATCGTAGTCGTAGGCGGCTTCGAGGGGCCCGAAGTCAAACTCACAGATGTGAATGGCTTCCTTGGGATAAAGTCGCCCGCATTCGCGGCACTTGAGGTTACTGAAAAATGGTTGATCGCTCATGGACATATCTCTCGACTGAATCGAACCGAGAGTGAGCGAGGCGAACGGAACCGTGGAAGGACACTGTCGCATCTCATCTTCCCCGATGGCCACGTCAGACGCGGTCGCCGAGCAGGATTTGGCACCTGGTCACTCGGAGCGCCTACGCGATCCAAGTCGGTTGCCGTGGCTTCAACGGGCCTGTCCCTCTGCCACTCTCGATAAGATGGCGTGAAAGTAGGTGAGCCGACGGCATCGTCAAGAAATTTTCATCCCGGAAGCGTCGCTTCGTCGCTTCCCCCCCCGAAAAATGATTCGGGCCACGTCGCGGGAATTCAGAAAACAAAGAAAAAACTGACCCGCGGTGGCCCGAATCGCTGCCTTAACCGGATTCTTTGACCGCCGGGGTGGACGCTCGTTCAAAATAAATTTCAAATTTTAAGATTTTTTCGCTCCCGGCCCTGCGTTACAGGCTTCGCCGAATGTTTAAGAAAATCGGAGTGATGACGTCCGGGGGAGACAGCCCCGGAATGAACCCAGCCGTCCGCGCGGTCGTCCGCACGGCGGCGTCCCACGGCGTCAAGGTGGTTGGAATTCGGAACGGATACGAAGGGCTCTTCAGTGGCGATTTGGTCAGCCTCGACGACCGGGCAATGTCGGCGGTTCTGGAACGCGGTGGGACCATTTTGCAGTCCAGCCGCTGTAAGCAATTTTACACCCCGGAAGGTCGCGCGGAGGCCCTCGACAACGTCGGATCCTACGGTCTCGGCGGACTGATCGTGATCGGCGGCGATGGCTCGCTCACGGGCGCTCGGGAGTTGGCCCGGATGGGCCTGCCCACCATCGGAATCCCCGGCAGCATCGATAACGACCTCTACGGCACGGACATGTGCATCGGCGCGGACACCGCCGCCAACACGATTATGCAGATGGTGGACAAGATCAAGGACACCGCCCGCTCGCATCGGCGCTGCTTTCTGGTCGAGGTGATGGGCCGGAGTTCCGGTTACCTCGCCCTCACGACGGCCATCAGCGCGGGAGCTGAAATCGCCGTGATCCCGGAGTTTCGGGTGAACATCCCACGCATCCTCGACATGCTACACGGGCGCTTCAACGACAGCCGGGATAACAGCATCATCATCCTCGCGGAAGGCGTCTGCGAAGCCCACGCCTTCGAGGCAAGGCTCCACGAGGCCACCGGCGAGCGGGAGATTCGGCAGGAAGTCCGCAAGACGGTCCTCGGCCACGTTCAACGCGGCGGCGTCCCCACGCACTTCGACCGGCTACTCGCGAGCCGCATGGGCGAACTGGCCGTAACGAGCCTGCTCCAGGGCGAGACGGGCTCGATGGTCGCGTTGCAGAAGAGCCGGGTGACGGTCGTCGATCTCGACAGCGTGCTGGGCCGAAAGAAGCACCCCGCCCCCGAGTTGATCCGGCTGGCCCGTCACCTGCAAATCGAGTTCGGCGACGTCGTGGAGGCGGAGTGACGATTCGCGCAAGTCGGAGGCTTGCGCTACCCTGGTTTTATGACCCGTCTCTGGCTCGTCCTCGCCGCGCTGTGCTACCTCGCGAGCTTTAGTCACACGCTCTACGCGTTGGGTGCCGGCACCTTCCGACCGGCGCGTTTTAATCTGGCCGCGATGATCGGCGGATTCCTCAGCACCACCGTGTTCATGGTCCTGAGAGGCAACGAGGTCGGGGCCTGCCCGATCACGAATCTGTTCGAAGTCCTGATGTTTCTCGGGTGGTCGATCGTCCTGATCTACCTGCTCGTCGGACCCGCCTACCGGCTGTCGCTGATGGGTGCCTTCACAGCCCCCTTGGTGCTAGTGATCATGCTCTTCGCTTCGCTGGTTCCGGGAGATTCATCCCCGCACATCAAGTTCCACAATGCCTGGGTGGAATCTCACGCGGCCCTCTCGATCATCGCCTACGGAGCCTTCGGTCTGGCTGCCATTGCCGGCACGATGTACCTGGTCCAGGAGCGCCAACTCAAGCGCCGGACAGCGAGCGAATTGCTCTACAACCTACCTCCGATCACCGACCTGAGCCGGGCGAATTCCCGGCTCATTCTGACCGGGTTTGTCCTCCTGACGGTTGCCTTCGGGGCGGGCATCGCGGCCGGCCTCCCCGTGGCCAATGCGAAGTCGGCGACCTCCCTCGTCATTTGGGGAATCTACGCCGGCCTGCTTCTTCTCCATCGAGCCGGGCGTATCGTTCCCCGACGAGTTGCCGCGCTTTCCGTGGCAGTTTTCGTCCTCGCCCTGGTCACGTTACCCGCCATCCAAGCTCTCTCGGTTTCTTCCGAATGAACATCCTCTGCGCCGGTCTGAATCACCACATCGCGCCCGTCGAAGTGCGGGAGCGACTGGCCGTGGGGCCGAATCAGATCGCCGCCGCGCTTCAGGAACTCCGCGCCGTCGATGGCGTTGACGAAGCGGTGCTCGTGTCGACCTGCAATCGGGTCGAATACTACGCCGCCAGCCTGTGTCCCGAACGCGCACTCGGAGGACTCCGCGAGTTCATTCAGGCGCGCGCGCGCGCGAATGTCCCCGTCTATCATCACAGCGGTCCACCCAGCATTCGACACCTCTTCCGGGTCGCCAGCGGGCTTGATTCCATGGTATTGGGCGAGACCGAGATCCTCGGCCAGCTCAAAACCGCCTACGCTGCGGCCGCCAGCCACGGCACGACCCGGCGGACTCTCAACAAGCTTTTCCAGCACGCGTTTCGGGTGGCGAAAAATGTTCGCACCGACACGCAGATTACGCGGGGCGCGACGTCGGTCGGGGCCGTCGCCGTCGAAATGGCGGGCCGAATCTTTGGCGATCTCGATCACCGCCGCGTCATGGTGCTCGGGGCCGGCGACACCAGCGAACGCACGGCCCGCGCCCTCGTCTCCCGTGGGGTTCGAACCGTGATCGTATCCAATCGCACCTACGAGCGCGCAGCGAAGCTGGCCGCCGACATTGGCGGGATGGCGATTCACTTCGACCATTGGCACAAGGAATTCAGCGAAGTCGACATTCTGATCAGTTCCACCGGAGCTCCCCACGCCATTCTCACTCGCGAAAAACTCGAACCCATCGTGAAACAACGGCGCGGTCGCCCCTTGTTTCTCATCGATCTGGCGGTCCCGCGCGACGTCGACCCCGACGTGAACGAGCTGGACGGCGTCTTCCTCTACGACATCGATTCGTTGCAGCAGATTGCGAATCGCTCAATCGCCACGCGCCAGCGCGAGGTCGAGCTCTGCGAAAAAATTATCGAGGCCCAGGTGCAGACGTTTCTGCAACGCTCGCTCTTTCAACCCCAATCGCGGGACTCCGAGTAAGTCTCCCCGCTCCCGCACGCCTGGGACCGCAAATTTCCGCGCCTTTTTCATCGCACGCGGGTAAGCTAATCACGACGGATGAACGCAGTCTGGAATTGGTTGGTTGTGAAGTGGAATTGGCCCGGTGCCGCCGCCTTCTGCGGGGTCTGCCTCCTGGCGCTGGCTCCCTTCGTGTGGGCCATCGCGGAGCCGCCGATTTTCTGGATTTACCTCCAGCTTCCGGTCTACCTCCTTCATCAGCTCGAGGAACACGCTGGAGATCGGTTCCGGATTTTCATGAATCGCGAGATCGGCCACGGAGTCGAAGTGCTTTCACGTCCGGCCACGTTCGTCATCAATTCGATTGGCGTGTGGGGCGTCGACCTGCTCGCACTCTACCTTGCGATCTTCGTCTCACCCGGATGGGGACTAGCCGCCCTGTATCTCCCCTTGGTTAACGCAATCGGTCACTTGGGCCAGGCTGCGGCGCAAAGAAAATACAATCCTGGGCTCGCGACGGCCACCCTCGCGTTCATTCCCTTGGCCGGTTTCGGACTGTGGTTCGTCACGCGTTCCGTCGACGCAACCTGGATTATGCAAGGGGTTGGGCTCGCGATTGCCATCGCGATTCACGCCGCGATCATCGCACACGTGAAGCGGCGCCTGGGCGGGGCCCACTTCGTAGCGGTCGACGTGAGGAGACCCTGACCCAGCGCGCCGCTCGGAAAATCGTTGAGCCGATGGCGTGAGGGAATCCCGGAACGCGTTGTTGGCGGCAAGATGCCGCCACTCCGATGGTCGATTGGCGGGTGATCCGCAGATCGGGCCACCGCACTCCAAAGCCGGGCGGCTTAGACGCTGCGGCGGCGCTTGACCTTGAGTTGAGCCAGCGACTTGAGGAGCGTGGCCTGGACGGCAGCGTGGTCCTCGTCGCCGAGTTGGTCGTCATTCATCGCCGCTTCGGCACGCTTGATCGCTTCTTCGGCTGCCGATTCGTCGATGTCGGATTCCGCCACTGCCATGTCCGTCAGGACCGAGACGCTGTCCTGCGTGATCTCGACAAACCCCTCGCCCACCGCCAGCAGCTCCTCGGCGCCGTCACGCATGATGCGCAACTCGCCGGGCAGGATCTTCGTCATCAACGGAACGTGCTGGGGCAGGATTCCCATCTCGCCCAGCGCTCCGGGAATCACGACGGACGACACGTCACCGGAAAACGTCTTCGCTTCCGGAGTCACAATTTCGAGTTTCAACGTCGCCATGGCAGTAAACTAATAACTAAGAACCAACAACTAATCAGCAATCTGGTCGATGGAGCCCTTCATGTAGAAGTTCTGCTCCGGCACGTCGTCGTGTTTGCCGTCGAGGATTTCCTGGAAGCCCTTGATCGTCTCGGCAATCGTGACGTATTGCCCCGGCGTGCCGGTGAAGACTTCCGCCACGTGGAATGGCTGACTGAGAAAACGCTGAATCTTACGGGCGCGGAAGACGGTGAGTTTGTCCTCGGGCGACAGCTCATCCATGCCGAGAATCGCGATGATGTCCTGCAGATCCTTGTAGCGCTGAAGCACGACCTGGACGCCGCGGGCAACCTTGTAGTGCTCTTCGCCGACCACTTCGGGAGCGAGCGCCTTCGAGGTCGAAGCCAACGGATCAACCGCCGGGTAAATGCCGAGCTCGGCGATTGACCGCTCCAACACGAGCGTCGAATCCAAGTGGGCAAACGTGTTGGCCGGAGCCGGATCCGTCAAATCGTCCGCCGGGACGTAAACCGCCTGAACCGAGGTGATCGATCCCTTCGTCGTCGAAGTGATTCGCTCCTGAAGCTGACCCATTTCCGCCGCCAAAGTCGGTTGGTACCCCACCGCCGACGGGGTGCGTCCCAACAAGGCCGAAACTTCCGAGCCAGCTTGAGAAAAGCGGAAGACGTTATCGACGAAAAGAAGCACGTCCTGATTCTTTTCGTCGCGGAAATATTCCGCCATCGAGAGAGCCGTCAAAGCCACGCGAAGACGAGCCCCCGGGGGTTCGCTCATCTGGCCATAAACCAACGCGACCTTCGATTTCGAGAGATCGTCCTGCACGATAACTCCAGCGTCGCTCATCTCGTGGTAAAGATCGTTACCCTCACGGGTGCGCTCGCCCACGCCCGCAAAGACGGAGAAACCACCGTGCGCTTTGGCGATGTTGTTGATCAGCTCAAGGATGACGACCGTTTTACCAACGCCCGCACCCCCGAAGGCACCCGCCTTGCCGCCCTTGATGAAGGGACAGATGAGATCGATGACTTTGATGCCCGTCTCGAGAATGGTCGCCGAAGTGTCCTGGTCGACCAACGCGGGTGCCGGACGATGGATCGGGTATTTCTTTTCGAAGCTCACCGGCCCGCGCTCGTCAACGGGGTCACCCGTGACGTTGAAAATACGCCCGAGGACTCCTTCGCCAACCGGCACCGAGATCGGCGCGCCGGTCGCGGTGATCGAAGTCCCACGCTTGAGACCTTCGGTCGAAGACATGGCAATCGCGCGGACCCAGTTTTCACCCAGATGCTGCTGGACCTCGAAAGTGACCTTGGATTTAACACCGTCGACGTCGAGCTCGGTCTCGAGCGCGTCGTAAATGGCCGGGATTTTGCCTTGGGCCGGATCGAAGGCGACGTCAATAACGGGTCCGATGACCTGAACGATTTTTCCTGTGTTGCTCATAGATTTAAAAGGGAAAGTGGTTGGTTACGACAACGCCATTTGCGCGGTCGTGATTTCGAGGAGTTCGCTGGTAATGCCGGCCTGGCGGACTTTGTTGTATTCGAGGGTCAGGTCCTTGACCAAGCCCTTGGCGTTGTCGGTGGCGTTCTTCATGGCGACCATTCGCGCGCTGTGCTCGGAAGCGCGGGCATCGAGGACCATTTGGAAAACGCCGAAATGGACGTAATACGGAAGAATCGTGTCGAGAACGTCGTGCGCGTCGGGCTCGAAGAGAAAACCCGAACCCTCGACCGGTTCAGCGGCGGCAGCCTCGTTCACGATGGCTGGAGAAATCGGCAAAAGCTGGAAGGCGCGCGGTTGCTGCGTGAGCGTGTTGATGAAGCGCGAAAACAGGACCGTCACCTTGTCGACTTCTCCGCTTAGAAATTTTTCGATCAGGAACTTGGAGACAACCTTGGACTGGAGAAAGGTCGGCTGATCGGCCAATTCGAAGTCGGCGAGAAGCTGACGCTTGGTCCGCGCCAAAAATTGCTTTGCCTTTCGCCCACTCGAAACGAATTCCGTCCTTGCGCTGTCAAACTGGGCGGCTTCGCGGAAGAGGTTGGTGTTCAGACCGCCGCAGAGTCCCTTGTCGGTGCTGATCACCAGAACGAGCTCACGCTTGACCTCGCGCTCTTCGAGCAAGGGGTGGAGGGTGTGATCGACCCGATCTTTCAGCTCGACCAGCACGCGATTGAGGACCTGCGAATACGGGTGACCCGCCGTGGCCAATTGCTGGGCCTTGCGCATCTTCGACGCAGCGACCATCTGCATGGCCTTGGTGATCTGCGCCGTGTTTTTAACGGATTTGATCCGTCGGCGAATGTCGCGGGTGCTAGGCATGTTATTTTCGAGTTGCGATTTTCGAGTCTCGAGTCTGTCGCGCGAGAGCCGTTTTGCGGGAGGCAACGAACATGGCGACCAATTCGTTACTTTCTTGGAGAAGTGCGGCTGCTTTTTGCGCGGGGATTTCGTCCGTCTCGATCAAGAGCTCGAGCCAGAATGCGGTCTCATCAGCCTCTTCTTCGATGATGGAGGTCTTGTTGATGAAATCCTTGATCGACTTGGAACGACAGAGCGCCCGATAGTTGGACCCCACGGAAGTCCCGCTCCGGAGAAGTTGATTCGCCAAGACTTTTTCCGATGTCCCGTTCGGAAGCGAATCCACCAAACGCACGATCCGCTTGGCAAACTCCTTCGTGCGGAGCTTGAGTGCGTCTTCAGGATGGGTGGCGTTCAACATCATTCGAGAATAGGAAATCGAGAATCGAAAATTCCTCAGCTCCAGGTGGTCTTGAATTCGTCGAGGGCGCCCTTGAGTTCCTTGTTCAGCTCGTCGTCGAGGGCCTTCTTTTCGAGGATCTTGTCGAGAAGCGCGGCTTTGCGGGTCGTGAAGAATTCCTCGAGCTTGCTCTGGTATTCGCTGACGCGTTCCACCGGAACTTCATCGACGTAGCCTTGTTGCATTGCGAAGAGGACCGCGACCTGAAGCTGGACCGGAAGTGGGCTGTATTGCTGCTGCTTGAAGAGCTCGACGATGCGACCACCCCGATCCAGGAGCGCCTTGGTCTTGGCGTCGAGGTCGGAACCAAACTGGGCGAACGCCGCCATTTCGCGGAACTGCGCCAGGTCGCCCTTGAGCTTGCCAGCAACCTGCTTCATCGCCTTGATCTGCGCGGCGGAACCAACGCGGGAGACCGAGAGACCGACCGAGATGGCGGGGCGGATGCCCTGGTAGAACAAGTCGGTTTCGAGGTAAATCTGACCATCCGTGATCGAAATCACATTCGTCGGAATGTAGGCCGAGACATCGCCGGCCTGCGTCTCGATGATCGGTAGGGCGGTGAGCGAGCCGTTTCCGTAATCCTTACCAAGTCGGGCCGAGCGCTCGAGGAGACGGCTGTGCAGGTAGAACACGTCGCCGGGGTAAGCCTCGCGACCCGAAGGTCGCTTGAGGAGGAGCGAAACTTGGCGGTAAGCGACGGCGTGCTTCGACAAATCGTCGAACACGATCAAGGCGTCCATGCCGTTTTCCATGAAGAATTCACCCATCGCAGCACCGGAGAACGGGGCGATGTATTGGTTCGTTGCCGTGTCGGAAGCGGGTGCCGACACGATGATGGTGTATTTCAGCGCACCGGCGTCCTCGAGCGTCTTGACGACACGGGCGACATTCGAGTTCTTCTGCCCAATGGCGACGTAGATGTTGTAGACGGGGCGGTAGTCGGGAGTTCCCGCCGCCTCAGCCGCCTTGTTGGCCTGCGCCTGGTTGATCATCGTGTCGATGGCAACGGTCGTCTTGCCGGTCGCGCGGTCACCAATGATGAGCTCGCGCTGGCCGCGACCAATCGGGATCATCGCGTCAACGGCCATGATGCCGGTCTGGACCGGCTGGCTGACGCTCTGACGGTCGATGATGCCGTGGGCGATTTTTTCGACGGGATTAAACTGGTCCGTTTCGATCGGGCCCTTGCCGTCGATGGGTTGACCGAGCGCGTCGACGACGCGACCGAGGAGAGCTTTGCCGACCGGGACCTGGAGAAGCTTGCCGGTCGTCTTGACCTCGTCGCCTTCGCGGATCTTCGTGTAGTCGCCGAGGAGAACGGCGCCGACCTCGGTTTCTTCCAAGTTGAGCGCGATGCCGAACAGGCCGTCGGGGAATTCGAGCATCTCGTTGAGCATGGCGTCGCTCAGGCCTTCGATGCGGGCGACACCGTCGCCGATCTCACGGACGGTTCCGACGTTGGACCGGGAAGTAGAGGCGCTCTGGATGCCTTCGATCTTTTGTTCGAGTTCTTGCAGGATGGTGCTCATGGCGTGATGGGAATCGTGGTGAAAAGTTGCTTAAAGTTTTTGTTTGAGTTGCTGGAGACGGCTGAAAACCGTGCCGTCCCAGACGTCGCTGCCGACCTTGACGCGGAGGCCGCCGAGGAGGCTTGGTGTCACGCGGTGCTCGAGGGTGATGTCGTCGCCGAAACGCTGACGGAGATCACCGTCGATCTTCTCGGACGCTGAGCCGTCGAGGGCAACCGCACTCTCGATGATTGCGTGTCGTTTCTCGAGTTCGAGCCGGACGTGGCGCGTAAATTCCTTGAGGATCGCGACGTAGCCGCGGGGCTTGGCTTCGATGAGCCCGTCGGAATAGGCGCGAACCTTCCCGGCGTCCAGCCGACCATTGCTGAGGCAGGCGGTGAACAACTCGCGAGAGGTGCGGCGGGCTTCCTTGCTGATCTTCATGCGTGGTTCGTTCGAGAAAAGTGGGGGTGATCAGGTGGCAAGCTGGCGCGACGTTTCTTCGTTGAGTCGCTGCTGGTCTTCCGGAGTGAGGACCTTGCCAGTAACCTTGGCGGTCGTGTCGACCACCAGGCCGACCATTTCCTTCTTCACGTCGGCAACCATCTGGTTGTGCTCGTTGGTAATGTCGACGCGGGCCTTGGCAATGATCTCCTCGGCTTGGCGAATTGCGTCCTGAGCCTGCTTTTGGCTGAGGGCCTCGCCGCTCTTGCGAGCTTCGTCGATGATGCCCTGCGCCTCGACGTTGGCTTTGTGCAGGGCTTCCTTGTAATGGGTCTCGGCTTCCGCGAGTTGAGCCTTGATCTGCTCGGCGTTGGCCTGGCCTTCCTCGATGATGCGGCGGCGCTGCTCGAGCATCGCGATGATCGGGCCGAAGGCGTATTTCTTCAGGATCCAATAGACGATGAGGAACAGGATGACCTGCGCCAGGAACTTCGGCCAAACGACGCCGAAGGCGGTGAAAATGGTGGTTAATGCGTCCATCGATTTAGGGAAAAGGGAGAGAATGCCGTCCGCCCCACGGAAGTGGGGCGAACGGCGAAGGATTCCGGTCGCTTAGCCAATGATGGCCATGATCAACGCGTAAATCGCGATCGCTTCCGCGAGCGCCATGGCGATGATCGAGAGCGTGAGGATGTTGCCAAACGCTCCGGGATTGCGCCCGACGGCCTCGACGGCCTTCGCGCCAATCATTCCAATACCGATACCGGCACCGGCACCCGCGATCGCGAGTCCCATGTTGCCGGTCAATCCGCTGACGGCTACCGCGTCGGCTGCTGCTGCAAGGAGTTCTGGATTCATGATGTTTTCTCTTCTTGTTGGTGTTGTTTCGTCGACGCCCACGGTCTGGCCATGGTCACGGCGGCAAAGTTTCTAAAATTTAGTGATGCGTATCGCCCTCGTCGTGGGTGGTGGAGAGTTGGATGTAAACAGCGCAAAGCAGGGTGAAAACGAGCGCCTGGAGCAGACCGATGAGGAGCTCGAGGAAGTAGAATGGGATTGGGACGATGATCGACGAGAGGTAAGCGAGGAAACGCGGCAGGCCGAGCGTGTCACCGACCGTGATCATCGTGGAGAGGAGGTTCTCCCCGGCAAAGACGTTGCCGAAGAGTCGCAAGGAGAGCGACACGGGGCGGAACGCAATGGACACGACCTCGATGATGCCGACGACGAAGAAAACGGGAGCCAAGGCGAGGGCCATGACGCCGGTAAGACCGCCCTTGGTGCCGAAGATGTGCTTGAGGGAACCCCACGCACCGAGTTCGGCGACGGACCAGTAGAGCCACATCACCATGAAGATTGTGGCCATCCCGAGGGTGGTGTTGAGGTCAGCGGTGCCGGGACGAAGCAGTGGAACGTCTGCCTTCTCGAGGGAGAGCGGCCCAATCGTTTCCCCCCAGCCGATGGAACCCACGCCGGGAAGCAGCGCGAACCAGTTGGAAATCAAAATGTAGATGAAGAGAGTCGCCAAGAAACTGAAGGTTTTGGCGATCATGTGCTTGCCGACGATGCCTTCGAGCATCGAGTAGAGCAGCGCGATCACGGCCTCAAAGACGTTCTGCGAGCCGGTCGGCACGAGTTCCATCTTGCGAGTCGCGCGCCGGGCCAGAAAGACGATGGTGGTCACCACGATGGCGGAGACGAGAATCGAATTGGTCAGCCACTCGAGGAACGGCACGTTCACCATCTCGTCCCAGACGGATTGCGCGTTGAGCGGGATCGCGGCGGCGAGGTGGAAATTCATTGGTGGGAGAAATTCGGGAAAGTTAATGAGACGATCACGCTACGGCGGAGCCGGGGAGAGCACGTCGAGGGGCTACAACTATCGAGTGGATTTCCGGAGGCAAGCCCAAATCGCCGACTTTGTGAAATTTTTCACAAAGTCTTGGCGGGGTAGATATCCGCTTGGTAGTGCCGCTCTGCGGGGTGGGGACGCTGTCCTCCGGGCTGGAAGCCCGGAGGTGCGGGCAGGGGTGCCCGCGCTCCCCGTCGCGAGTGTTTCTGCGCGATAATCGCATTGTCGGCCCGTCCGCGACCCGGTAACTAAGTCCCGCCGATGCTTTCCATCATCATCCCCGTTTACAACGAGCACGAAGCCATTGGGCCGCTCTTCGAGAAGGCCGCCGAGGTCATGCGAGTCCGCGACCTGCCGTGGGAGATTATCTTCATCAACGATGGGAGCACCGACGGCAGCGAGGAGGTGCTGGACACCATGGCGGCAGCCAATCCCGAGGTGAAGGTGCTGCATTTTCGCCGGAATTTCGGCCAGACCGCCGCGATGATGGCGGGCTTCGACTACGCGAGCGGCGACATCATCATTCCCATGGACGGGGATTTCCAAAACGACCCCGAGGACATCCCGAAGATGCTGGCGAAGCTCGAAGAGGGCTACGACGTCGTGTCCGGGTGGCGCAAGGACCGGCAGGACAACGCGATCAAACGCAATCTGCCGTCAATCATGGCGAACAACCTGATCTCGTTCGTCTCGGGCGTTCGGCTGCACGATTTCGGCTGTTCGCTGAAGGCCTACCGCCGTGACGTGATCGAGGGCGTCCGGCTTTACGGGGAAATGCACCGCTTCCTGCCAATCTACACGAGCTGGCATGGTGCGCGGACGACCGAGGTGGTCGTGAATCACTTCAAACGCCAGACCGGCAAGTCGAAATACGGCCTCGAGCGCGTCTTCAAGGTTCTCCTCGATCTGATGGTGGTGAAATTCCTCGACCGGCATCAGCAAAAGCCGATGTACGTTTTCGGACTGGCGGGATTCATCATGCTGGCGGCCTCGGCGATCTTCGGACTCTGGGCCGTGGCGCTCAACGTGTTCGACGGGAAGCCGTTCATCACGACACCGCTCCCATTGATGACGATTTTCACCATGATGACCGGGGTCATCTGCGTGCTCATGGGTCTGCTGGCCGAAATGATCACGCGGACATTCTACGAGTCCACCGGTCGACGGATCTACCTCGTCCGCGAGACGCGGAACCTCGAGAAGCCGTAAGCTCGCTTTGACAATGAGGGTAGCAATTGCCATCTTCTCGGCATGCCGACAGCACCCTTGCGTCCCGACGAATCGGATCGGCTCCGCGTCCTCCGGGATCTGAACATTCTGGATACCGAGCCGGAGGAGCGCTTCGACCGGCTCACGCGACTTGCCACCACCGCGACCGGTGTTCCGACCGCGCTGGTGAGCCTGGTCGACACGGATCGACAGTGGTTCAAATCCCACACCGGCCTGGACGTCTGTCAGACTTCCCGGGCCAATTCGTTCTGCAGCTACGTCGTGCTCAATCGGCAACCCGTCATCATCACCGACGCCACGACCGACCCCCGCACGGCGGACATGACCATCGTCACCGAGGACCCACACATCCGCGCCTACGCCGGATTCCCACTCTTCAATCCGACCGGGCATTGCTTCGGCTCGCTCTGCATCATCGACTACCGTCCACGCGAGTTTTCCCCGCGCGATCTCGAGATTGTCCGCGACCTGGCGCATCTCGCCGAGTCCGAACTCAACGATCTCGACAAGACCAAATTGATCGCCGATCTCGCCATCGCCAACGAACTCGCCACACGGGCGACCGAAGCGCAGCTCCGGCTCACGGCCACCGTCGGGCACGAGATTCGCACGGCACTCAATGGCATCGTCGGCGTGAGCGAACTCCTCGCCAGCGGCGATCCCATCGAGGAGTCCGCCGAGGTCCTCCAGGCCAGCAGTCGCTCGTTACTGGCGCTCATCGACGATCTCCTCGACTACGCCAAACTCGAGGGCGACGGGTTGCAGGTGCGACCCGTGCCGACGAGCATCGCTGCGGTTGCCTCGACCGTGATCCAGACCGTCCGGCTCATCGCCAAAGACGGCGTCGAGGTCAGACTCGACCTCTCGCCGAATCTCCCGGAATGGGTCGAATGTGACCCGCACCGCCTCCGGCAGATCCTGCTCAATCTTCTCGGCAACGCCGCAAAGTTCACCATTCAAGGCCGGATCGATCTCGGCATCCGGCCCCTCCCGGACGCGGTGGAAGAACTGGAATTCACCATCTCGGATTCCGGTGAAGGGCTCACCCCGCTTGAAGCGGCCCGCATCTTCGAACCCTTCGCTCAAGCCAATGCCGGCGTCGCCCAGCGGGTTGGCGGCACCGGTCTGGGACTGACCATCAGCCGACGCCTCGTCGAGAAAATGGGCGGCGAGATCGACTTCGTCAGCACGAAGGACGTGGGGTCGACGTTCATCTTCTCGGTGACGGCTCCGGCCACCCAAGCGCCGGAGTCCCTACCGCCAGCGGCGAAAACTCTCCCGACACCCGCCCTCCGACTCATCGTGGCGGAGGACAATCGGACGAATCAGCGACTGCTCGGAGCGATGCTCAAAAAGCTCGGCCACGCGGCGGATTTTGTCACGTCCGGTCGGGAGATTGTCGAGCGATTGGCGGCCGAGACTCATTGGGATGCCGCGCTCATGGACGTCGGATTGCCCGATCTCGACGGACTGGCGGCGACGCGGGAGATTCGGCGGGGCGAGGGCGAGCGCGGGCAAACTCCGATTCCGATCATCGCCATCACGGCAAACGCCGACGCCCGCAGCCGCTCGGAGTGCGGGGTGGCCGGGATGACCGGTTTCCTCCCAAAACCGATCACCCTGAACGCGCTCAAGTCCGCTCTGGCTCGGGAAATCTGATCCGCCAGTCAGAGCTTTGCGGTGCCTTCGGCGAGAGCGGCGACAAATTCCTCGCTGGTCGCCGCGGCGAGCAGGGATTCCATCCCATCGGGCTCGCGGCAGACGCGGGCGATCGCTCCGATCAATCGCAGGTAAACCGCGTCGAACGCGGACGGGATCCCGACCACGAAAAACAACCTCACCGGCTCGCCGATCTCGGGGACCGTCGCTCCAGGGACCGCCCGCCCGGCCGCCATCACGAGTTCGCTCACGCCCGACGTGCGACCGTGCGCGATGCAGATTCCGGAGTCGCCTTCGCAGATCGCCGCCGCGTCCCGGTCGAGCACCGCCCGGGAGAGGGCGTCCCAGTCCTTCACCCGATCGTCCCCCCGAAGCTTCCCGAGCAAATCGAGGATCGCTTCCTGCTTATCCTGCGTTTTGAGAGCCAGGTTCACGTCGCTCGCCAGCAGGATCTCATCGATATTCATGGCTCATCTCCTCTACACATTACTGCCGCTCCATTTGAGTTTTTGCCGGATCACCTCGGTAAACGGACGCTCGGGCAGCATGGCCAGCGGCAGGACGCGCTCGGATTTGGTCACGCGGATCACGTCCGCCTCTCCCATCTCGATCGACGCCTGGCCATCGACCGTGACGAAAATTTGTTGATCTCCGACGACCCTCCGCGCTTCCAGGCAGGATTCGTCGCTCACGACCACGGTCCGGTTTGTCAACACGTGGGGGCAGATCGGCGTGATGATCGTGACGCCGGAATCGGGCAGCAGGATCGGACCTCCCGCCGACAGCGAATATGCGGTCGATCCCGTGGGCGTCGCGATGATGAGGCCGTCGGCGTTGTAATCCGTGAGCGTCTCACCATCGATCTCGACGTGAATTCGAATCAATTTCGACGGCGCGCCACCGGTCATCACCACGTCATTCAAAGCGTGGAACGTGCGCACGTCGCCGCCCGGGTTGATGATTTCCACGCGGAGCAGATGACGGCGACTGAGCTGAAAATCGCTGGTGAGAATCGCTTCGACCGCCCGCGCGACCTCCTGCGGCCCGAGGCAGGTCAGGAATCCGAGCGAGCCGATGTTGATCCCGAAGATGGGGCGAAGTTGATCCTGCACGCGGTGTGCCATGCGAAGGATGGTGCCGTCACCGCCCATCACGACCAGCAATTCGCTCCGCCGCGCGAGTTCGTATTCGTCCAGGTCGGACTCCCGGTCGATCAAACGGGCGGTGTGGGACTCGAGCAGGTAGTCCGCCGAGCGCGCGTCGAGTTCGGCGCAAAGCGCGGAGACCAGCTCACGGGCGTCGGCTTTTTCGGAATGCGCGAGGAGCCCGATCATGGTCGCAGGAGGGCGAGAAATTCCACGTTCCCGTTGGCACCGGTAATTGGCGATTCGATGAAGCCGCCCCAATGCCGCCCGAGTTTGTCGGTCACGAAACGCTCGATCTTTTCCACGGCGGTTAGGCGGACGATCGGATCGGTCACGATACCACCTCGACCAACGAGGGAGCGGGAGAGTTCGAATTGGGGTTTGATGAGCACGAGCATGGCACCGTCTGGCTCGATCAACTCAATTGCGGGGGGAATAATCAAGGTCAGCGAAATAAAACTCACGTCCGCGACGGCGATGGCCACGGGCTCACCGACATCCTCCGCGCGTAGATTGCGGCAGTTGATCTTCTCCCGCACCCGCACCCGCTCGTCGCTACGGATACGCCAGTGGAGTTGGCCGTGACCGACGTCAAACGCGTGGACGCGTGACGCCCCGCGCTGAAGGAGGCAATCGGTAAACCCACCCGTCGACGCCCCCACGTCGAGGCAGACCCGCCCGCCCGGATCGACGTCAAACGCATCCAGGGCCGCCTCGAGTTTCAACCCCCCGCGACTCACGTAGCGCTCGCCGCCGCGGACCTCCAACTCGACGTCGACCGGCACTCTCGAGCCGGCTTTTTCCATCCGCTGCCCCCGCACGAACACGAGCCCGGCCATGAGCGCACGCTGGGCGCGCTCGCGGGATTCGCAGAGACCCCGGTCGACGAGGAGCGCGTCGAGGCGCATTTTTTCCGAGTTGTCCGGCATGGCAAATGGGTGCAGAGTCCGCCCGCTTTTCCCTACGCAACCCGTTTAACCCGAATGTCCGATCCCGATCTCAAGCCGCGCATCAAAGCGATGATGGTGGAAAATCTCATGCTCAAGATGCAACCCGAAGACATCGGCGACGACACGCTCCTTTTTGCCCCCGAAGGTCTGGCACTGGATTCCATCGACGCCCTCGAGCTGGCCGTCGGGTTGGAGAAACACTTCGGTGTCGCCACGCCCAACGCGGAAGTGGCGAAAACCGCATTCGTCAGCGTGAACACCATCGCCGACTTCATCCGCGCTGCTGCGTAGGTCGGCCCCGAAGCGCCCCCGGCTCTAGGCGGCGAAGTGATCGCGAACCGGATGAAAGTCGCGCAAGTGCCGGCGAAAGGGAAAAAATCCCCGGTCAGCGTGCGGCCAGAGCGCGCGATCCCAGTCGCGCACGACTTCGTGCACCGGGCAAGCCACCTCGGCCAGGCGTGGCCGGAGAAAATCCCGCCACGGCCCGATCGGTAGAAAGGGCGTGATGATGCAGTCCAGCCGCTCCGCCTCCGCCCACCCGGCGACAGCGGCGCCCCAGTGGGAGGCGGAGAGATCCGTGTGCGGAACGTTCCATCGCCGGACGGCCCGCTCGGTCGCGTCGACCAAAGCGTCCTTGCGAAACGCCGTGACGGACCCATCCCAGCCCGTCATCTGGTTAAACCCATACGGCCAACCCGAGGCCAATCCCACCGGCTGGACGACCGCGCTCACCGCGAGTTCGAAACAGCAATCTTCGCCGTGCAGCAGGACGCCAACCCGCCCCTCGGTTGGCAATTCCTCCGGCGGCAGCTCGAGCGATTGCCGGACGTATTTGCGGGAGTCGGAGATCGGCCCGGCGTCCTCGACCAGCCGCCCGCTGCCGGAAAAACGCCCCTCCGTAAAGCGCGAGATGTTGTCGGCCGTAGCGAGGTAGTGTTTTCCCTCGGTCTGAATCCCCGCCACCCAACGCCAGCAAAGCGTGTTGCTCGCAGCGTCGGCGTCGAGCAGGTGTCGGTAAAAAAATTGCGCGCCGAGCTGCCAAGGCAACCCCAGAGTGAAGATCCAGATGCTGGCAAACCACATCCGTGCGTGGTTATGGAGATACCCGGTCGCCCGCAATTCCGCGACCCAGGCATCGAAACAATCAATGCCGGTCGGCTCCGTGATGGCGCGCTCGGCGGACTCCGCTTCCGGGGTTGTGCCGAGGGCTTCACAATCGGCCAGCCAATCGGTCCAGACTTCCGGGCGCATTTCGAGCCAGCCCCTCCAGTAGGTGCGCCAACAGACCTCCTGAATGAACTTCCCGGCGGACTCCTCTTCGCGGTTCGCGAGGA
This sequence comes from uncultured Verrucomicrobiae bacterium, assembly GCA_963740185.1. Classification (GTDB taxonomy): domain Bacteria; phylum Verrucomicrobiota; class Verrucomicrobiia; order Chthoniobacterales; family JAATET01; genus CAVVKW01. The sequence goes on along the minus strand of CAVUDH010000013.1, from coordinate 15,077 downwards.
TTGCGGTGAGAACGTCCCGCTGGGTGATCAGTCGGGTCGTCAGGTAGGGAGCCAACCTCGAGACGTTGGATCGATCGCTGGGGCCGAAATCGAAATTCCGCCGCGTCGCGTAATTTTCCACCTGCGGCAAAAACCGCTCGAGTAATTCCATCCCGCCGAGCCGAGTGGCTCGATGCGCTCGCGCCACGGGAGATTCGGCGTACGTCATAGTTTCTTAAACGGTTTCCAACGGAAACTGGATGGGCGCAATTCACGCGACCGGCTGATTCGCGGGGCGGGAGGTGGGTAAGGAAAAGCCCGCTCTTCGGTAGAGCGGGCCTTCCGTTGGATTGCTTTAAAAAAGTCGCTTAGTAACGACGCTCGCGGTCCCGGCGTTGATCACCGCCGCGTCCGCCACCGCCGCCACCGCCGCCTTTATAGCCGCCGCCGCCGCCACCCGGAGGGCGTTCTTCGCGGGGACGAGCTTCGCTAACGCGAAGGGGACGACCATCGAGGTCCTCGCCATCGAGCTTCTCGACGGCTGCGCCGGCTTCGGCATCGGAGCCCATCGTGATGAAGCCAAAACCACGCGAGCGCCCGGTTTCGCGATCGGTCACGATTTGGACGGACGAGACCGTGCCACATTGTTGAAAAATTTCTTCCAGCTCGGACTCGGTGGTCTGATAGGAAAGGTTTGCTACGTAAAGTCGGTTGCCCATGGTGTCTATGTGATGTGATGTTAATTCGATCCCGATCTCTCGGACTTCACATCACCACTGAGTCATTTCAGGGAGAAGGTCGGCCTTGGAACTGGAGTCGAGGATGGGAATAGCAGCCTCCGAAATCATTGCAATAGAAAACTTATCCGCCGCCAAACTGGAATCGAGACCAGCTCCCCGCCATTTCGACGTCAACCTTGCGGCCTCGCCAGCAACGACAGGATCGCCTTCTGGGTGTGGAGACGATTTTCTGCCTGCTGAAAAATCGTGTTAGCATTGTCTTCGAGCACGTCTTCGGTGATCTCCTTCCCGCGATAGGCCGGGAGGCAATGGAGCACCAAGGGATCGCCCGAAGCTTGCAAAAGCTCACGGTCGATCTGGTAGCCGGAGAGCTGGGCGATACGGAAAGCGGCCTCCTCCTCCTTGCCCATACTGACCCAAACGTCGGTGTAGAGCGCGTCGACCCCGGCTGCCGCTTCGCGCAGGTCGGTGGTGACGTGGACGTTCGATGCGCCGGCGGCTTCGAGCAATTCGGGAGAAGGTTGGTATTTCGCCGGTGCCGCGATCCGAAGCTCGAATCCAAGCTTGGCGGCGGCCCAAATCCACGAGGCCGGGACGTTGCAGGCGCCGTCACCAACGAAGCAGATTTTCATTTTCTCAATGTCCTTCCCGAGTTCGCGCAGAGTGAAGAGGTCGGCGAGGATCTGACAGGGGTGCTCTCCGTCGGTGAGGGCGTTGATGGTGGGAATGCCGCTGTATTCGGCAAACTGTTCGACGTCGCTCTGCGCGAAAGTCCGGATGATCACGCCATGCAGCATCCGCCCCATCACCCGAGCGGTGTCCTTGATCGGCTCACCGCGTCCAAGCTGAATCTCGCGGGAGGACATGAAAACCGGATCACCCCCGAGTTCGCGAACCCCGACCTCGAAACTCACGCGGGTGCGGGTGGAGGATTTGGAAAACAGAATGGCCCAGCACTGGTGCCGCAGCGGGTGCTCGGAGTGGTGGCCCCGGTCGGACTTCATCGTCGCGGAGAGGTCGACAATTTCGAGAATCTCTTCGCGGGACAACTCGGCGATGGAAAGGAGGTGATTCATGAGGCGGGCGTGGGGATTTCGGTGAAGCGGAGTTTTTAATGCGGACCGGAGGGGGTCGCAAGCCGAAGCGGACGCGGCGCCGGTTTTGGAGCTGGTTGCATGGGCGGTGGGTTGTGGGTAAAGGACACCGTGTTTTCCGCTCCGTTGATCGCCTGGCTGCAATTCGTGATCGCCCTCGGGCTCGTTGCGTTGGTGCCGTTCGTTTTCCGCGCCACCCGGTTCCTGCAGCTCTTTCCGCTGCGGGTGTTCGTGACCGAATGGGGACACGTCCCTGCGGTCGCCGCGCTGGCCGTCGCGATCTCGGCGGATCGCGGATCGACACTGGGCGTGGTGACGACCGTTCTCGCCGGCCTTTCGGCCTTCGCATTCCTTTCGCCCACCCTCCGTGCGCGAATGGCCGCATCCTCGATTCGCGAGGTCATCGAGCCGGCATTTGGCCCAATGGCAGCCGACCCCGTCCGGTTCTCGCGGCTGTTCGCCCTGCCCAGGCTGCGAGCGCCGAAGTTTCGCCGACTTGAGTTTCCCGGTCCCGGCGGTCCCTTGCACTGCGACTTCTTCCCGACTCCCGGCGACGACCCGGCTCCCCTGATCGTCGCGATCCACGGCGGCGGCTGGATGGGTGGCGAGACCACCGAAGGTGCGGATTGGGCGGCGTGGGCTCACTCGAAGGGGTGGGCGCGCGCCTCGGTCCACTACCGGCTCTCGTCCGAAGCGCGTTGGCCGGCGCAGCGGGACGACGTCCTCGCAGCCATCGAGCACCTGCGCGCCCACGCCGCCGAACTCGGGATCGACGCCGACCGTCTGGTCCTGTTGGGGCGATCAGCGGGTGGCCAGATCGCGACCGACGTCGCGATCGCCGCGCGGCTGGATTGCATCCGAGGCTGCATCTCCTATTACGCCCCCTACGACTTGCACTACGCCTTCGAACACGCGCGGGATGACGACGCCCTCCGGTCGCGGTGCCTGATCCGGGACTACCTCGGCGGCAACCCCGACGCCATCCCGGCGCAATACGACGAAGCCTCGCCAAGCGTGACCGTGCGAGCGGACTCACCGCCGTTCCTGTTGTTTCACGGCGTCCCGGACGAACTCGTCAGCGTGGTGCAGTCACGCCGATTCGCCCGTCGACTGGAAGAAATCGGCGCCCGCCACGCACTGGTCGAATACCCGTGGGCCACGCACGCCTTCGACTACAATCGGCACGGACCCGCCGGGCAGCTCACGGCGGCCTGCCTGGCGGCGTTCCTCGACTCGGTCGGAAAACCGCGCCAAATTTAATCCATGAACCCGACCACTCTCGGTCTTCCGCACCGGGAGCCTTTCGTTTTCGTCGACCACGTCGAAGCCCTCACGCCGGGCGAATCCGCACACTGCGCGAAAACGTTCGACGGGGCGACGGACTTCTTTCGCGGACACTTCCCGGACGACCCCATCGTTCCGGGAGTGATCCTCACCGAAGCGCTGGCGCAGACGGCGGGGATCGCGGGCGCTTCCGAAGGCGCGGGCTTCCTGCTATCGGCGGTGAGGATGATGAAATTCCCGCGCGCCGCGCGCCCGAACGAACGAATCGACCTTCACGCCCGAAAAACCGGCGGCATCGGCAACCTCCTGAACTTCGAAGTCCGCGCCCTGGTCGGCGACGAAGTCGTCGCCGAAGGTCAGATCATCCTCTCGCGGATGGGGTCGTGACGTGGCTCGATCGGAGTCCTCGCCGCATCAAACGACTCACCGTGCTTCACGATTTTCGCCGTCGCGGGCTCGTATCGAAAATCCGCAATACTCCCGTCGATGAGCTTTTCGATAGCCTCCTCGATCACCTTGAAAGGAACGAGAAACCATTCGCGCGGTTCCACCCCCTCCCCGAATCGATCCTTCAGCTGCAGGTCGAGGCGAGCCGCGCTGAAGAACTTCTGAATCAATGCTTCGAGCCGCGTTCGATTTAGATTCGCCAACTTGAAGGTTCCCACGATCTCCACATCGGCCAGAAGATAGGTCGGGTCCTTCCTGGCGTTGGCGATTCGCTTCTTCACATCCCCACCAGTGACCCCGATCTTGTGAAGCACCGACCGGTTCTCCGCGATGAACGGGTGGTCTGAGCGGCTTCGGAGCACGTAAATGGAGCCGCTCGGAAGGTCGTCTTCCGATTCCTCGTCTCCAAAAAGCGGCCCCAGATCCGGATCGGTGATCCGCCGGCTGGTCTTGTCTTTATTGAGTGCGCGCTGGAGCGACCGGAGCAGGAGGTCGCTCTCGGTGCCGTTGTCGTAGATCACCCTCAAGCGCCGATCCGGCCGTCCGTAGTCGCTGACGAATGGCTCCCGCTCCTCCGCGACGTAGATTTTTTGGCCGTCTAGGATGAAGAGTTCACCTGCGTTGATGTCGGCGTTGTCTTGAAATTTCAGCGTTTGCCGGTGTCGGTCTCCGAGGTCGCGCTGGACCCGCTCGAACAAGTCCGCGAATTCCTCAAAGTCGCGACACGGAGTTCTCTGGGCAATCTCTTCAGCCGCTCGGATCTCTTCTCTCGGTCTCACGTGTTTCAAGTCGGTGATGTCACCTGAGCTCTCGGAATCCACTCCAAGAGCTGCCAGCAACTCCCCATCGCTGGCTTCCTCCTTCAGACGGCACGAGTCGGCGTCTTCCGCGGTCTCCAGCAGACCGCGCGAGTCGAGATCGCCGAGAGCTTCCCGGCATTCGTCCGACGCGCGGATCCGATCCAGCCTCACGGCGTAGAGGCGTTCGAAGATGTCTCGATCCTCCCCGTGTTGCGGAACTCTTCCGTGTTCCTGAACGAATCGCTCGACCTCCTCGAAGCCGGCGATGATCCGTTGATCTCTGGCCGACCGACCACCGGACTTTGACGGCGCCGTATCCACGCCGAGTTCTCCGAGGAGGTCGAGATCGTCGTCCGTGACGCGTTCAGGCATTTTGATCCTCCCTGGCTTTTTGTTGCAGAAATGCGATCCCCTCCGCCATCCGCTTTTCCCACGGATCGGCAGCCGTGAGCGAAGGGAGCCGACCTTTCTCCTGTTTGAAGCGCAGCGCGCGCTTGGCCAAGTCCCGGGCGTCTTCAATCGTTAACTTGATGCGTTTGCCCGCAATGACCTCGGCCACCTGCCGAAGTCGGTCTTCGCTCATGCCTTTGGCAAGAATGGCATACGCCTCACCGAAAGGGTTGATGCGGTCGATCAGATCGATGTCGAGATCCCGCACGTCCATGGCAAATTTCCGCACGCCCTGAATCAACGACAGGTTCTTCGAATCGGGCCCGCCGCCTTCCGTCTGTTCCTTTTTGCCTTGCTGGACCACGTTCAGCGCCGCGATCGCGTGTTGCCGGACCGCCTCCTGATCCTCCTCGCCAAGGTGCGGATAGACGTCCTTGACGATCTTGCCCATGCGGACCTGCGTCAGTTCCTCCGGGATCATCTCCTGATTGAAGAGTCCCTGCTGGACCGTCGGTCTATCTTGCACGAAGGCCGTGATCAATTCGTTGAGGTCCTCCTGGCAAATGCGCACGGCCTCGTCGCTCTTTGGCTCGGCCAGACCCTTGATCTCCATTTGGATCTGACCCGTTTGCTCGTTCACGCCGACGTTGCATTTGCCACGGTCGTAGCCCCCATCGCCGTAGTCGAAGCCGGGCGTGGCGTCGTTCTCCGGGTTCTTGGGCTTGAATTCAAACCGCGGCGCGAGCACCTGCTCCATGAGTAAACTGGCCGCGATGGCCTTGAGCGTGTCGTTCACCGCCTCGGTGACCGCCGCCTCGCTCGCGTCCGGCTCGGCGATCAAATTCGTGAACCGCGTCCGCGTTTTCCCCGGCGCGTCGCGCGTCGCGCGACCGATGATCTGCACGATCTCCGTGAGGCTCGAGCGATAGCCGACCGTCAGCGCGTGTTCGCACCAGATCCAATCGAACCCCTCCTTGGCCATCCCGAGCGCGATGATGATGTCGACGTGATCGCGGTTTTCCTTCTGGTCCGGGTCGCGGAGCGCCGCCATGACGCGTTCCCGCTTCCCGGGATCGTCGTCCACCAGGTCGGCAATCCTCAGCACCCGACCATCCGCCCGCCGCACGAGTTGGAATCCTGTCTTCGGGTCCGCCCCCTGCCATTCCCCAAGTTCCTCGATGATGTGCTCCACCTCCCGGATCTTGTCCTTCGTGCTCTCGCGCGAATTCACGTTCGGGATGTGGACGATCGTCTTCTCGTCGCTATCGAGCACCTCGAGAATCTCGTCGCAGTAGCTGCCCGCGTAGAAGAAATAGCCGATGTCGAGCCGCTTGAGGTATTGGTAGCCGTTGAGCTGCTCGTAGTAGGTGTAGGTGACGGTGTCGAACTTCGCTTCGTCCTCCGGGTGCAGGACGGCCTCCGCGTCGCCGCGAAAATACGAACCCGTCATCGCCACGACGTGCGCCTTGTTCCGGCCCATGAGTTCCCCCAGGTGCGCGCCCAGCTTGTTGTCCGGATTGGCCGAGACGTGGTGAAACTCGTCCACCGCGATCAAACGGTCGTCGAACGCCTCGACGCCGAACCGGTCCACGGCAAAGCGAAAACTCGCGTGGGTGCAGACCAGCACTTTGTCTTCACTATCGAGAAACGCCCGCACCGCCTCCACCTTCCCGCCGTTGTCCGATCCCGGCGCATCGCAGAGGTTCCACCGCGGCTCCACCTTCCAGTCCGCCCAGAAGCCGGAATGGCTTAGGGGTTCGTCGTGGAAACTCGCGCCAATCGACCGCTCGGGCACGACGATGATCGCCTGCTCGAGTCCCTGATTCGCCAGCTTGTCCAGCGCGATGAACATGAGAGCCCGGCTCTTGCCGGAGGCCGGCGGCGACTTGATGAGAAGATACTGCTCGCCCCGCTTCTGGTAGGCCCGCTCCTGCATCGCCCGCATGCCCAGCGCATTCGGCTGCGTGGAACTCCCGTTCTGCGCGTAGGTGACGGAGACGGAGGGGATCAAGTGGCTCATGGGTTGGCTAAGTCGTTTGTTGGATCGTCCGTTCAGGCAGCGGGATCGTCGTTGGTGAACTCACGTTCGATCTGTTCGATGCTCGGCAGGCTGGTCCGGAATTGGTCACCGCAGCGCCGCAGCGCTCCAGCAGGCGCGATTCGATCTGCATCACCAGAATGTTTCGCGACCAATTGTGCTCGATGGCCTTGGCCGCATACCAGCGGCGATCTTCCTCACCCGATAGTTTGGCCAACAGGACGAGATGATGGCCCGACGGCAATTTGTGCAACAGCTGCTGCACCATTTCCGAGTCCGGCCAACCTTGGGCGAAAGCCCTCATGTATTTCAAGTTCCGGAGGGAAAACCCACGCATACCGGGGAAATTTACCCGCAGGTCATTTGCAAGTTGATCCACCACCTTGGCACCCCAGCCTTGTTGCTCCTGCCGTACCAAAATCGAATTCCCGATCTTCCAATACAACCGCACCAACTCCAGATTGAGAGCTTGCGTTGCACGCTGCTGGGCGTCGTGGATTTGCGCTTTGATTTCACCCAGCCAATCGGTGTAGCCAGCGGGCGGTGAAGCCAGGCCAGTGGACCGATCTCCGTTCATGAACGCGCTCCCTTTTTGGCGTTGTTGGCGGGGGGGCGGGCGGCGGTCATCTTCGTGTAGAGTTCGAAGAGCTTCTCCAACCGCTCGGTGTCGTTCTTGAAACGCCGCCCGATGTAAATGCGCTCCAGCGTCTCGTCGTTCCGGTCGTGCGTCGCGCGCAGATTCGCGGGCATCTCGTCGGGATCGTAGAGATCGGCAATCGTCGCCGGGAAATGCGCCTCCCGCGCCAACAGGATGTCCTCGGCGCACCGCGTCAGGTCGGACTTGTTCTGGTCGGTGAGCTTGGGGACCGGGAACGTGTTCCAGCCGAGGGTGTTGGAGTAGGAAAAATCCAGTGCGCATCCGCACGCACACCGTAGCGATCCAGACCCAGTGAAGGCGCGAGGCGATAAGCGCCATGTTCCAGAGCGGGGCGTCGTAGATGGCGAAGTTTCTGTCACCGATAACGGCACCATCTGTGAGATAGCCGACCGGAAGATAGGGTCTATTTTCGGAGCTAACTCGAGGCGTAATTATGACGTTCCGGGCTGCCACCCGGGGGGATTTGAATTGATGGGGACGCGCTGCAAGACTCCGTGCATAGCGACTTCTTGGCTTTTCAGCCGAATGCTCCGCACCATTTCGATGCGACTATTGATTGGGTTGATCGAACGGGCTTTCGCAAGGCTCTCGTCGTTGATCCAGACGCAATGTCGAGTTTCTCCGTTGATGAATTCTTTCGACCCGAAGAATGCTTTGATAAAATGACTTCGGTCTTCCGAATTGAGAGACATTGCTTCCAGTTCAGGCGCCGTGAGCGTTAGGTGGCCGCCATCATCAGCCTTATTTCCGAAGTCCATTGCGCTCACTTCGGTGAGCGGAGACATGGCCTTTTTCACAATTACATTTTCTCCTGCAACGAGATAGGCATTGATATTTTCGACATCCTTGCTGATCACATCACCATTGGCTGATTCAACAAACAGGCGTCGGGAACTTGCTGGATGTTTGGCAATACCAACGACAGCTACCGTCACCCCGGCATTGTGGCTCGCAAGGTTTGACCACTTGAACGAAGTATGCGCAAAGACGATTTGCTGGCCGACCCCGAAAATGTGGGGCCATAGAAACGGCACCTGTTGACCTTGGCAAATCGAGTTTGTCGTTACGAACGCAGCAGCAGACAGCGTGTGGCAGCCAAAGCCCGCCGCCTTCATAAACCAGCCTGCGACATAATCGAGGCACCCCATGTCTTAGTGCGCGCTTCGAAAATCTCCCGCATTTCTACCTTCTGTGAAGCGGACTGCCACGTCGACCCCAGATACGGCGGGTTCCCGCAAATATACGTCTCCCCACCCTCGTTTTCGAAATCGATCTCCGACTGATCGAGCAGCGTTTCGAACAGATCATCGGCGCGATTTTTGACGCCCTTGCCGGTCGGCGGGCAAACGCTCAGCCAGTCCAGTCGCAGAGCATTGCCGCAGGTGATCCAGTTGGCGGCTTCGAGCGGCAGGAACTCGGCGAGTGCGAGCTTGTCTCCCCGGTAGAGCACGTCGCACTGATACTCAGCGATGGTTAGGGCGAGTCGAGCGATCTCGCAGGAGAAGTGCCGGATCTCGATGCCGCGGAAATTCGTGAGCGGGATGTCCGATTTGCGATCCGCCTCGCCGCGGCGGCGATTGATCTCCGCCTCGATCTCGCGCATTTGCTTGTAGCCGATGACGAGGAAATTTCCCGACCCGCACGCGGGATCGAAGACGCGGATCCGGGCGATGCGTTGGCGGAGATTGAGCAACTTGCGGAGAGAGCCGGGCGACCGCCCGTCGCCGGCTTCCGCGAGTTGGGCGCGCAGATCGTCGAGGAAGAGGGGGTTGAGCACCTTGAGGATGTTCGGCACGCTGGTGTAGTGCATCCCGAGGGCCCCGCGCTCCTCGTCGTCGGCGACGGCCTGGATCATCGAGCCGAAGATATCGGGATTGATCTTCGTCCAGTCGAGATTCCCGACGTGGAGGAGGTAGGAGCGCGCGATGCGGCTGAAACGGGGCACCTCGACGCTTTCGGAAAACAGGCCGCCGTTCACGTAGGGAAAGACGGTGGCCCAATTCCGAATCCCGGCGGCCTCCCGGTGGCGACCATCGATCCGCCCCTCGTGCCGGATCGGGATATTCATCGCGCGGAACAACTCGGAGATGACGTCGTGGGTATTCGAAGAATCCCGCTCGCTCATCTGCCCGACCGTCGCGGTGAAGAGGCCCTTGCCGTGGAAGATGTCCGTATCCTCGGCGAAGAAACAGAAGATGAGCCGGGCCACGAAGTGGTTCATCTCCTGGCGGCGCGCCTCGGTGTCCCAGTCGGGGTTCTCCTTGAGAAGTTCGATGTAGAGCTTGTTCAGCCGCCCGGTCGCCTTGATGTCGAAGGCATTCTCGCGAATCTGCTGGACGGTCGTAATGCCGGCCAACGCGAGGAAGAACCCGAAGTGATCGTGGAAGTCGGGGTAGGCGCAAGCGACGGTCTCGCCATCGGCGAGGTTCTCGGCTTCGAACGTCTTCCCGTCGGTCGCGACAATGAATTTGACCTTCGCACTGGTGGTCTTCGGGCTGGAGCGTAACGCGACCAGAGTCGCCGCCACCTCGCCCTCCGCGCAGACCTTCAGGTGGATGTTATTACGCTGGAGAACGCCGCCCGGCAGGTCGGATTGGTTGGTATTCCCGGATCGAAGCCGCTTGAGGGTCGTCTCCTTGTTACCGAAAGCTTCCAGGAAATCGAAAGGGAAGGTCTCCTCGTCGAACGACCGGCCCGCGAGCTGAGAGACGGATTCTTCGATCTCGACCGCGTTCATACGGCCATCAGATACCAGCCCGAGCGCTTTGAACCAACCTGTAACGCCTTAATCGGCGTAACTTGAAATCGAGAGTTTCAGGGGGCAAGCGAGCCCCCCCCCTTTACGCCGACACCCGCATGGGCATCAGCACGTAGAGGAAGCCGCTGTTGATCTCGATCACGCCGGGGCTCATCTCGTCGATGAGGCGGAGCTTGATCTCGTCGTTTGGCAGCGCCTTCAGCGGATCCATGAGATACTCGGGATTAAACGCGATGGAGAAATCGCGCCCCTTGTAGGCAACGGCGATGGATTCCTTGGCCTCACCAACCTCCGGTGTGTTCGACGTCACCTCGATGTTGTTCTTGGTGAAATTCAACCGGATCGAGCTCGTCTTCTCGTTGCTGAGCAGCGACACGCGCTTCACGCAGGTGTGGAAGGGCTCACGCTCGAGCGTGATGATTTCTTTCACGTCTTCCATGTTCGGAATCACCTGCTTGTAGTTCGGATAATTCCCGTCCACCAATTTGGTGACGAGGAGTGAGCCGTTGAGCTCGAACGAAACGAGGTTGTCGCTCACGGACAGGGTCAACATGTCGTCACCGCCGCCGAGCAGACGCTGTAGCTCGTTGATGGCTTTGGTCGGAACGATGAAGTCGGCTTCCAGCGTGCCCGCGATCTCGGCGTCGATGGCCTCCTCGAACATCGCCAGGCGGCGTCCATCGGTCGCGACGAGCTTGAGCATGTTCTCTTTGAACGAGAACAAAATGCCGTTCAGCACGTAACGAGTCTCGTCCATCGAGATCGCGTAGGACGTCTTGCGCAGCCCATCCTTGAGGACGCTCTGCTTGATCTGGAGCGTCTTCGCATCCTTGCCCTCGGGAAACGCCGGGAAATCGTCGTGGGCGAGGCCGTAGATTTTGAAAAAACTCTGGCCGCTCCGGATGGACGAAATGTTCTTCGCGTCGGTCTCGATCTGAATCTCATCAGCCGGAAGCTCGCGGATGATGTTGAGTAGACGGCGGGCCGGCAGCGTGGTCGCGCCAGCTTTCTCGACGGTCGCCTCGATGTCACACCGGAGGGCGACTTCCATGTCCGTGGTGCTGAGCCGGATGCCGGTCTCGGTGGTTTCAAGCAGGACGTTGGAAAGCACCGGCAGCGTGGTGCGCGTACTGACGACGTTCTGGGTTCGTTGCAGACCTTCGAGAAGGGATTCTTTGGTGACGCTGAACTTCATGAATTCGATAAAAAATAACTTCCGCCCGCCCCGCGCGCGATGCGTGGTTGTCTAGCGGTGGGGGCGGTTGCCTGTCAAAACAAAGTGGGGAGCGGGTTCCCTCGCCAACCCAAAGCTGGCCTCCTCGTTGGAATTGCGCTTTCGTCGCAAATCGTGAATGTCATCGCCACTTTCCTCCGACGAGAGGCTGCCCTGGTAGCTTGCGTGATCACCACGGCCCTCTTTTTCACCGTGCTTGCCGAGCCGATGAAAAGCCTCGATGGCCTGGGGGAGTTTTCGTTTTTCTCGATCTGGCTGCTAGCGGTGATCCTGTGGGCGGCGTTCTCCGTTCTGCGGCACGCGGACGTGATCGCCCATCAACTTGGCGAACCCATCGGCACCCTCGTCCTCACCCTGTCGGTGATGTGCATCGAGGTCTCGATTATCACCTCCGTCATGTTCACCGGCGAACCGAACGCGGGCTTCGCGCGAGACACGATGTTCGCAGTCATCATGATTGCGCTCAACGGCCTCGTCGGGCTGGCCCTCCTCGTCGGCGGCCTCCGGCACCACGAGCAAACCTACAACCTGCAGAGTGCCCAGTCCTACCTCGGAGTCCTTCTGCCGCTGGCCGGTTGCGTGTTGATCCTGCCAAATTTCACCCGCTCCACCGCCGCCGGCACGTTCTCGACTCCGCAGCTCATCTTTATCGGGATCATCGCGTTTCTGATCTACTCGGTCTTTCTGGCGATTCAGACGATCAGCCACCGGAAGATTTTTGAAGAGCCCGACGACGGCGAGCACACCCACAACGCCGAATGCGGGACGCGCCCCCCGCTGGTGTTTCACGGCGTCATGCTGATCGCCTACCTGATTCCGATCGTCCTCCTGGCCAAGAAGCTGGGACTCGCGCTGGATTTCGCCATCGCCACGCTCGGCGCTCCCCAGGCCCTCGGCGGCGTGATCGTGGCGGCTCTGGTGCTCGCGCCAGAAGGCTTGAGCTCCCTCTTCGCCGCGATGCAAAACCGACTCCAGCGCTCGGTCAATCTCCTCCTCGGATCGGCGGTTGCTTCCATCGGGCTAACGGTTCCGGCTGTGGTCGTGATCACGCTCATGACCGGCAACGCGCTCACCCTTGGTCTCTCACCAGCGTCCACCGTCCTCCTCGCGCTGACTCTGGGCTCGGCGGTGATCACGTTCTTCAGCGGTCGGACGAACATCCTTCAGGGCGCGGTTCACCTCGTTCTGTTCCTCGCCTACATTCTGCTCATCTTCGACTGAGCGGCGCAGTCCGGTTCGCTATTCCCCGACGACCACCGACGCCGTCTGCCCGATCCGGAGGGGCACGGGCGGCTCCCCGGTCAGCCGAACCCGCACGGGAAACCGCTGCGGCAGCCGCACCCAATCCACCGTCGGGCTCACGGTCGGCAGGAGATCGCTCGCCGTCCGACCGTCCGCTCGCGCCACACCCCAGCTGACGCTCTCGACCTCGCCCGTGACCGGCGACGACTCATTCCCCAGCAGGATGATCCTGACACCGGCTCCCTCGACGATGTGATGGAGCTGCGTCTCCTTGAAATACGCAGCGACCCAGAACGAATCCCGGTCCACCAGGGCCATCAATTCCTCACCCTCGCGAACGTAGGTCCCCACGCTCGTCGTCATGTTCGTCACGTAGCCATTCACCGGCGCCACGACCTTCGTGTAGTCCAAATCCAACGCCGCTTCCAGCGCCGCCGCCTGCGCCGAGGCCAAAGCCGCCTCGCCCCCGGCGACCAGATCCTGCGCGTTCTCGAGTTCACGCTTGTCGTCGACTTCCTTCGCAAAAAGCTGCTGTTGCCGGGCGAGAGCCTGCCGGGATTGCGTCAACGACGCCTCCGCTTCGGCCACCGCCGCCCGCGAGCGGTCCACCGCCGCCTGATAAATCGAAGCGTCGATCTCGAAGAGCGCGTCCCCCTTTTTCACGGCCTGGTTGTCCCGCACCGCGACCCGGACGACCGGCTAGGCCACCCGGGGAGCGACCCCCACCACGTTGGCCCGCACCTGCGCGTCGCGGGTCCAGGGCTGGTGCGTGTAGCGGGCGTAGAGGATGAGCGACATCGCGATTGCCGCCACGACCATCCCGATCGTGACCAGATACCGACCGAGATTCTTCTTCATGGCGCCAGCACCCAACCCAACCCGCTCCCCACGAAAACCGCCAGCGCGACGAAGAAAACCGGCAGATGCCAGATCCCCCGCGTCCATCCCCGGCTCTCGACAAACGCGATCACGCCGAGAGCAACCAGGAAACCGAGAGTTCCAACGACCATGACCCAGGGGACGAGAAAATCCCCCAGCCGAATCTCCGGCGACCGCAACGCATCGAGCCACATCATTTCCCGGAAATCATCCCGCCACTGGCCACCCAAAGCAAGCTCCGCACAGGGAAACCCACGCTCGCCATTCCAAAATCCAAAATCCAAAATCTAAAATTCCATGTTCCGCACCGGCATTAAATTTGGGCTCGCCGGTCTGCTCGCCGTTCACGCTGCGTTGGTCCTCCGGCTGGGCGATCCGACTTGGGCACTCTTCACCGTGTTCGTGCTCATGATCGCGCCCTACGTCGGGGCCATCGCCGAGAAGTCGGTGCTGCGCGCCATCGGGACCATCGTCGGCGGGGTCATCGGGTATCTCCTTCTCGGTAGCCTCCAGCAAGAGCCGCTCCTTTTTCTCCCCGTCGTCGGGCTGCTCGTCGCCGTCGCCGCCGCGATGTTCGGCCAGAGCCACTACCCCTACGCCTTCCTGCTCGCCGGCCTGACCGCCGTGGTCGTGATCGCCAACGGCCTCGAGGCTCCCGAGCTTTCGTGGCAGATCGCGCTCATTCGCATCGAGGAGATCATGGTTGGAATCCTCGCGACGCTCTTGGTCAGCACGCTCGTCTGGCCGCGTTACGCTCGGGAGGAATTCCGGACCAAAACCCGCGCCGCCTTCGCCGATCTCGCTGCCTGCTTCGACGACAGCCGCTCCAGCCTCGTGGACGGCCTCGACCCCGAGGCCCGGCGGCGCGTCGACGAATTTCCGCTCCGCCTCACCGGCCTCCGCACCCTCCTGACCTACGGCACCCGCGAGAGCCGCTACTTCCGCCAGCGCGTCGCGATCTATTCCGAGATCGTCAGCACCATCAGCCGTATTGCCGGCTCCATCCGCACGCTCGGCGAGCCCCTCCCGCCCGAGCCCTTCTACCACGGCAAAATCCAAACCGAGCTCTCCCGCCTCCACGACGCCCTGTCCCGCGCGCTCCACGCGCTCGCCACGCCTTTCGAAGTCGACCACGCTCCCCTCCGCGCCGAACTCCACGACGCCTTCGTCGCGTTCGAGAGCAAAATTCATGACCTCCGCGTGCATCCCGGCGCCCCCGGTGTCTCCGCCGCCGAAGCCCTGGTCTTCGGCGTTCATGCGCTCGCGCTCCACGAGATCCACCGCCACATCGTCCGGGCTCACGAGCTCATCGCCAACCTCGCGAACCCTCCGTCCCGAACAAAACCCCCGTCCGCTCCCTTCGCTCCCCACACCCTCGTCCCATCCCTTTTCTGGATTCGCAATGGCATCAAAGGCGGAGTCGCCGTCGTGGCCAGCCTCGTCCTTGTCGATTGGCTCCAGCCACCGGGCGGGTCGGTGGTCGTCCTCGGCACGTTCGTCTTCACGGTTTTGAATCCGATTTCGCCCCGCGGCC
>CAVUDH010000012.1:0-17285 GCA_963740185.1 uncultured Verrucomicrobiae bacterium | reverse complement strand
AGCGCCAGCACGACTCCCAGCGCCATCACCGCCAGAATCGCGAACATGATCGCGATCTGATATTTGATCGCCCCCACCGGCGACGCTCCCGCCAGGATTTGCCCCGTCATCATTCCCGGCAGCGACACGATCCCCATCGTCATCATCGACGCGATCATCGGCCGCAACGCCCGCCGCGCCGACTCGCGATACAACGGTCGCAACGCCTCCTCCCGCGCCGCCCCGCCGGCCAGCCGATATTCGTAATCCGCCGCCGCTCCCCTCGCCGACTCGAAGAAATGCGTCAGCGCCACGATGTTCCCCGACATCGTATTCCCCAGCAGCATCCCGCTGATCACGACCAAATACCGCGCGTCGAACAACCGGTCGATCCGCACGATCATCCCGTTAAAATACATCACCACGCCCAACGCCGAGATCGCCGTCGCCCCACCCACCGGCAGCAACATCTGCTGCCACCGCAGATCACTGTTTCGGCAAGCGCTCGCCGCCGCCGCCGCTATCATCACCAGCAACCAAGCCAGATTCAGCCAAGCGGAATTCAGCTCGAACAAAAACTGCAGGTACAACCCTGCCAGCACCAGCTGCACGCTCATCCGCACCCCGGCCAGCCCGATGTCCCGCATCAATCCCAGCCGCCACATCCATGACACACCGACCGGCACCACCACCAACGCCACCGCCGCGACCATCTGACTCCATCCGAGATCCGGAGCTCCCCCACTCATAGCGAAATCACCCGCGCCCCGTCCAACCACGCCTCGTCGTGCGCGATCACGACCACCGTGCAATCCGTCGGCAGCGACCGAAACCTCGCCACCACCCGCGCCCGCGACGCCTCGTCCAACGCCGCCGTCGGTTCATCCAACAAAAAAACCTTCCGCCCCAACGACAGCCCAATCGCCAATCCCACCCGCTGACGCTCCCCTCCCGACAGCCCCGCAACGTCCTGCTCTAAAATCCCCCCGTCCAGACCCAGTTCTTCAAAAACCTCCGGCCGCAACTCCACCTGGTTCGCCCGAAATCTCAGCACACTCTCCACCGCCGCCCGCACGGTCCCCGACCGGAGCGGCACCCGCTGGGGGATGTAAGCCACCTCCCGCCGCACCTCCCACACCGAAGCCGCATTCACCCGCCGCCCGCGAAAGAACACCTCCCCACCCGCCGCCCGCTCGAACCCCAGCAACAGCCGAAACAAACTCGTCTTTCCCCGCCCCGACGCCCCCCGGATCACCACACGCTCGCCGACGCCGATCGTCAGCGAAAAATCCTCCAGGACCATCCGCTCACCGAACCGCAAGTTCACCCCACGCCATTCGATCGCCACATCACCCGCCATCCCCGGATCACATCCGACTCCCGGCTCCTTGGCAACTCCCCCAATTCTCCCCGACCCAACCTTTCCAACCCGCCAAAATCCGCTACCGTTCCTCCCCATGTCCGCCACCTCCGGTAAAATCAAAATCGGTCTCATCCAAAGCCGCAGCGTCACCTCGCCCAGCGAAAATCTCGCCATCGCCGAGCAGAGCATCCGCACCGCCGCCGAGCGCGGGGCCAACATCGTCTGCCTCCAGGAACTCTTCCTCACCCCCTACTTCTGCCAGAACGAAGACCACGCCAATTTCGAGCTCGCCGAGCCCATCCCCGGCCCGACCACCGAGGCCCTCACCCCCCTCGCCGCCGAACTCGGCGTCGTCCTCATCGCCTCTCTGTTCGAACGCCGCGCGCCCGGCGTTTATCACAACACCGCCGCCGTCATCGACGCCGACGGCACTTACCTCGGGAAATATCGCAAGATGCACATTCCCGACGATCCCCTCTTCTACGAAAAATTCTACTTCACCCCCGGCGACCTCGGCTTCCAGGCCTACGACACCCGCTTCGGCCGCATCGGCGTCTGCGTCTGCTGGGACCAATGGTATCCCGAAGCTGCCCGCCTCACCGCCCTCCGCGGCGCGCAGATTCTTTTTTACCCCACCGCCATCGGCTGGCACCCCACCGAAAAAGCCGAATACGGCGTCCGCCAACACACCGCCTGGGAGACCGTCCAACGCGGTCACGCCGTCGCCAACGGCTGCTACGTCGCCGCGCCAAACCGCGTCGGACTCGAGACCCCGATCGGCGGTGACGGGATCGAATTCTGGGGCCAGTCGTTCATTTGCGACCCCTCCGGCATGATCCTCGACAAAGCCCCCGACGACGAGGAAGCCATCCTCGTCACTGAGATCGACCTCGGCTCCGTCGACACCCAGCGCACCCATTGGCCGTTCCTCCGCGACCGCCGGATCGACGCCTACGGCGAGATCACCCGGCGTCTCATCGATTAGTCGATGGCTAAAAAATCACCGCCCTCCATCCTAGCGGACCGATCCCACGACTACCGGCACCTGATCCGCCGATGGCGGGCCGCTCTCCGACCGACCGGATACATCCTCCGCAAGTTCGGCACCGCCGCCGACCTCCCTCTCCACTACGCCGAACCCCGCCGTCCCCTTCCCGACCGACCCTGGCTCTACTTCTCGGCCGGCATCCACGGAGACGAGTCAGCCGCGACGGAAGGTCTCCTTGCCTGGGCGGAACGCCACCCCGCCGACCTCGCCCGCTACAACTTTCTCATCTTCCCCTGCCTCAACCCGTGGGGCCTCGTTAACAATTGCCGCCTCGACGCCGAAGGCCGCGACCTCAATCGCACCTACCACGACGACACTGTTCCCCAAACCGCCGCCCACAAAGCCATCCTCGGCAATCGCCGGTTCATTGCCGCATCGGCCCTCCACGAAGACTACGACGCCAACGGCGCCTACGTTTACGAAGTTCAAGGCTCCCGGCGAATCCAAGCCGATCCCTGGGGCGAACAGCTGCTCATCGCCGCTTCCCGTCACGTCCCCATCGATTCACGCAAATCCATCGAGGGCCGCCGAGCAACTGTGGCCGGGCTTGTCCGTCGCAGCATCCGCGCAGATACCATGCCCCAATACCCCGAAGCCTTTATCCTTCATTTTCAGCACGCCGCCCGCACATTCACGATTGAGACTCCGTCCGAATACCACATCGACTTGCGAGTCGACGCCCACGTCGCCGTCATCCAGCAAATCATCGATCTCGCCACCGCCAACGAATGAAGCCAATCGCCGCCGAACTTTGCAAAACGCTGCAAAGTTCCCACCCTCGGAGTTGCCAACCCGTCACAAATAAATACTGTCCGTCTATCCAGTCACCTATCGTGAAGCGAAACATCCTTTTCATCCCCCTCCTCCTCACCCTCACCTCTTCGATCGCCTTGGCGGACTCCGTCATCACCAAAGCCGGCGAGCTCATCGAAGGCCGGGTGCTTTCCGAGAGCGACACCTTCGTCGTCATCGAGGTTCCCTTCTCCGAGACCATCATGGAGAAGCGCACGATCCCTCGGGATCAAGTCATCGCCGTCCAGAAGGAGTCCACCGACAAGCTCGCGTTCGACCAACTCGCCGCGATTCCCACGCCGGGCACCGCCCTCAGCGCATCCGACTTGAACGAACTGCTCGAAGGTCGCCTCCGCCCCTTCATCGAGTCCTACCCGAGTTCCAGCTACGCCACCGATGTCAAAGCCCGCATCAAGTCGCTCGAAGCTGAGGTCGCCCGCCTCGAAGAGGGAGATATCAAGCTTTTCGGACGTTGGCTGACGCCGAATCAACAGACCGACGAACAATCCGAGATCGAAGCCGCCAGAATTCATCTCGAAATCAAAAAACTCGTAGCCGCCAGCGAGTTCGGTGCCGCCCTCAACGAGTTCAACGTTCTGAGCAGCAAATACAGCGGAACGGTCGCCTACGTCCGATCCATTCCGCTCGCCCGGGCTGCCGCCGGCGGCCTCCTGAAACAGATCAGCTTCGAGCTCCGCAACCTTTCAAAAACCCTCGCCGAGCGTCAGCAAAGCCTCGACCGCGCCGGTGTGGCCCAGCGACCCCAGGTCGAAGCTGCCATCGCTCGTGAAGACGCCTATGCGAAGGAACTTGCCGACCGTGCCAAAGCCAGTCGCGTGACCTTCTTTCAAGTGCTCCCCTACGACGAAAAGGGAATGCTCGAAATGCAAAAGTCCGCGCAGAAGATCGCGGAGGATCTCGGGGCCGTTGACACCGCCAGCCTTGAGCGCGGGATTACCCTCGTTGCCAAGACCTCCGCCGCCATCGAAAGCGGCAACCTCGCCGCTGCCGAATCCTCCTCCGCCGCCCTCAGCGAAGCCTGGCCAAAATACGCCGGACTCCCTCGCATCAAGTCCACCGTCACCAAGATGAAGAGCGACGAAACTTCCAGAAAACGCGCCGAAGAGGCCGCTGCCAAGGAAGCCGCCGCCAAAAACCAAAATTAGCGGTCACTGCAGCCGTTCTTTTCAACCGCAGCAGCTCTCGATACGATTCTCTCTTCGTGACGCCGCCGTCACCCCGCATCCAATGAATTCGAGAAGCGCCAACATCGAACGCCACACCGCCGAGACCCAGATCCGTCTCGACCTCACAATCGACGGATCGGGAGAATCCCGCGTCGACACCGGCATTCCGTTTCTCGACCACATGCTCACGCTCTTCGCGCGGCACGGGCTCTTCGACCTCGACGTCAAAGCGACAGGCGACCTCGAAGTTGACCTTCACCACACCGTCGAAGACACCGGCATCTGCCTCGGTCAGGCCATCGCCCAGGCTCTCGGGGACAAACGCGGCATCCGCCGCTACGGCTTCGCCTACGTCCCCATGGACGAGACCCTCGTCCGCTGCGTCGTCGATCTCAGCGGCCGACCTTTTCTGGAATACCGAGCTCCCGGCGGCGTGGAATCCATCCGCAATTTTTCCTTCCAACTCGTCGAAGAATTCTTCCGCGGCCTCAGCGTCCACGCCGCCATGAACCTCCACGCCGAAGTACTCTACGGTCGCGACGCGCACCACATGGCAGAAGGCCTCTTCAAAGCCTTGGCAAAAAGCCTCGACGCCGCCACCACCCTCGACCCCCGCGTCCAGGGCATCCCCAGCACCAAAGGCACGATTTAGCTCACCTCTAACAACCAATCACCAATAACTAATCACACTCCACAGATTGGCATCGTCGACTACGGCAGCGGCAATCTCCGCAGTGCCTTTAAGGCCGCCGAGCGTTGTGGTGGTGCCTGCACTTACATCACCGAACCCTCCGGACTCGAGACCTGCGACGCCCTCATCGTTCCCGGCCAAGGCTCCTTCGGCGACTGTGCCCGCAATCTCCGCCAATCCGGACTCTGGGAGCCCATCAAGTCCTGGATCGCCGCCGACCGCCCGTTCTTCGGCATCTGCGTCGGCTACCAACTGCTCTTCGAGTCCAGTGACGAGTCCCCGGACGTTCCCGGCCTCGGAGTCTTCGCCGGCACCGTCCGCCATTTCCCTCCCACCGACCTGAAAATTCCCCACATGGGCTGGAACCGTCTCCAGACCCAGCCCAACGACCGCCTTTACCGCGACTTGTCCGACCCGATCGAAGTCTACTTCGTTCACTCCTACTACCCCGTCCCCGCCGACGACTCCATCATCTCCGCCACCTGTCACCACGGCATCGACTTCGCCGCCTCCGTTTCCCGCGGCAACCTCAGCGCCACCCAATTTCACCCGGAAAAAAGCCAGACCACCGGCCTCGCCATCCTCCGCAACTTCATTTCCTCAATCGAAAATCGCCATGCTTCTGCTTCCAGCAATTGACCTCATGGGCGGCGAAGTCGTCCGCCTCCAGCGCGGCGAAAAGACCGCCAAGACCGTCTACTCATCCGATCCCGCCGCCTTCGCGCGGAAGTGGGAAACCGACGGCGGCGACTGGCTCCACATTGTCGACCTCGACGCCGCGTTCTCGGGCGAAACTTCCAACCTCGATTCCGTTCGCGCCATCTGCTCGGCGGTCTCCATCCCCTGCGAACTGGGCGGCGGCATTCGCTCGCACGAGGCCATCGAAGCCGCACTCGACGCCGGCGTCTCTCGCGTGATCCTCGGCACCCGCGCCAGCCAATCGATCGACTTCGTTCGCGAAGCCTGTGATCGCTTCGGCGGCGACCGCATCGCCGTCGGGATCGACGCCCGCAACGGCCTCGTCGCGGTCAAAGGCTGGACCGAGACCACCACGCAGCCGGCCAGCGACCTCGCCATCGCCGCTGAAGCCGCCGGCGTCGGCACCATCATCTACACCGACATCGCCACCGACGGGATGCTCGAGGGCCCGAACTTCGCCGAACTCGCCGCGCTCCAGACCAAGATCCGCTGCCAGCTCATCGCCAGCGGCGGCGTTTCTTCGGCGGAAGATCTCCGCCGCCTCACGGCTCTCCCCGGCCTCTACGGAGCCATCATCGGCAAAGCCCTTTACGACGGCGAGATCACCGGCAACCTCCGCGAGATCCTCGCATGATCGGCCCAGCCGCTCAGATGGCATGACAGTCTGGTTCGGAAAAATCTGGGAGACGCTCCGAGCCAACTACTGGTTCGTTCCCAGTATAATGGTCTTCACGGCCACGGGACTGGCGCTCGGCACGGTCGCCTTCGATCGCAGCCTCGTCGGCGACGGCGACGTGGAACTCCCCGCCTGGATCTACGCGGGCGGAGCGGAGGGCGCGCGCAACGTTCTCTCCGCCATCGCCACGGCCATGATGTCGGTCACCAGTGTCGTCTTCTCCATCACCATCGTTGCGCTCACCCTGGCCTCCAGTCAGTTCGGCCCGCGCCTATTGCGCAATTTCATGACCGACCGGGGCAGCCAATTCACGCTCGGCGTCTTCGTCGCCACCTTTGTCTATTCTCTGCTCATTCTCCGGACCATCCGCGGCGGCGAGGAGGCGTTCGTCCCCCAGATCGCCGCCACCGTCGCTCTCGCCCTGGCCGTCTTTAGCACCGGCGTCCTCATCTATTTCATCCACCACATCGCCGAGCTGATCCAAGCCGATCACGTCGTCTGCGCGGTTGACGAAGAACTCCGCTTCACCATCACCCGCCTCTTTCCTGAGGAACTGCCCGAAGACGGCCGGAAACACAGCGAACTGCCGGAGGACTTCGATGAGCGATCCTGTCCCGTCACCGTCGCTCACGGCAACTACGTCCAGGGCGTCGACATCGGTAGTATCGCCGACCTCGCGAAGAAGAATGACCTCATTGTTCGATTCAAACGCCGCCCCGGTGACTTCGTCGCCGACGGCGACAGCTTCGCCGAAGTCTACCCGGAACTCAGTGACGAAGTGGAGCGCCGCATTCGGCTGCTCACCATTTTCGGCAATTCCCGCACCCCCACTCAGGATGTCGAATACGGCATTCTCCAACTCGTCGAGGTCGCCGTCCGCTCCCTCTCCCCCGGCATCAACGATCCCTTCACGGCCATCTCCTGCATCGACCGACTGGGATCCGCCGTTCGCCGGCTGGCGAGCCGACCGGAATCGCCCACTCAGAAACACGATTCCGACGGCAACCTCCGCGTCGTCATCGACTCCTCGACGTTCGACGGCCACACCGATTCCGCTTTCAACCAGATTCGGCAGAATGCTCGGGGTTCCGTCGCCATTCTCGTCCGCCTCCTTCAGGTTCTCACCAGCATCGCCGAGATCGCGGACAGCCCGGCTCGGCGCGAGACCATTCGTCGTCACGGACAAATGATCGCCGACACCGCTCGACGCGATATTCAGCAAACCCACGACCTCGCTGACTTCCAGGAATACCACGGAAAACTCCTCGCCGTCCTCGACGAGCGCTCGAATTAGCCAACCGTCTGCCCTTTGAAAATTGCCATCCTCGGCTCCGGAGCCATCGGTCTCTACTACGGCACGCACCTCGCCCTCATCGGTCACGAAGTCCACTTCCTCCTCCGTTCCGGCCTCGACGAAGCCCGCAACGACGGCATCAGGATCGACAGCGAACTCGAAGGCGACCTGCGGCTTCACCCCGTCAACGCCCACGCCACCCCGGACACCATTGGGCTCTGCGATCTCATGATCGTCGCCCTCAAGACGACGCAGAATTCACTGCTCACCGCCCTCGTTCCTCCACTCCTCGGCCCCGATACCGCCCTTCTCACCCTCCAGAACGGCCTCGGCAGCGATGAATTCCTCGCCGAGAACTTCGGCGCCGAGCGAGTCCTCGGCGGACTCTGCTTCGTCTGTCTCACGCGAAAAACGCCTGCCAGCGTCCGCCACGCCGGACCGGGTTCGCTCACGATCGGAGAATTCTCCGGCTCGCCGCGCAGCCGCACCCACGCCATTATCGACGCCTTCAAGGCTTCCGGCATCGAGACCAACCTCACCGATTCCCTCGCCACCACCCGCTGGCGCAAGCTCGTCTGGAACGTCCCATTCAACGGCCTCGCCGTCGCCGCCGGCGGTCTCACCGTCGACCAAATCCTCGCCGACCCCGAGCACGCAGCCGACACCCGCGAATTGATGACCGAGGTCATCGCCACCGCTTCGGCCCTCGGTCACGAGATCCCCGCCGATTTTATCGACGACCAGCTCGCCCGCACCCGCGAGATGGGTCCCTACGTCCCATCCACCCTCACCGACCACCTCGAAGGCCGCGAACTCGAGCTCGAAGCCATCTGGGGCGACCCGCTGCGCCGCGCTCAAGCCGCCAACGTTCCCACGCCCCGCCTCAAACGTCTCTACGACCGCCTCCGCGCCGTCTCCAAGTAGTCGGATTCCCCCACCCGACGCGCTCCGTTCGAGATTCCAATTGCCAAAAACGCCAACGTTCCATTCACTTCAATAACGCAAGTCACTTCCCGAATGAAACTTCCTCTCATTATCCGCGCCGGCCTGACGCTCATCGCGATCGCGGCGTCCTTCGCCTCCGTCCGCGCTGAGAAGCTCCCCGTCGCCAGCCTCACCTCCGTCCTCGCGGACCTAGCCCGCAACGTCGGCGGCGATCACGTCGATGTCTTTAATCTCATTCCGCCTGGCACCGATGCTCACGCCTTCCAGCTCAGTGTCTCGGACATTCGCGAAATCACCCGCGCGAAGGTCGTCCTGGCCAGTGGACTCGGATTTGAATCTTTCCTCGGCGACCTGCAGAGCAGCGTCGGCCCCGGGCCCACGTTCGTCATCGTGGGCGACGCCATCACCCCCATCTACTCGGCTGAAGGCGACCATCACGACGACCACGACCACCATCACGAATCCAGCGAAACCCATTCGGACGAAGGGATCCCCGACCCGCACTGGTGGCACAGCATCCCCAACGTCCGGATTGCGACCAACCTCATCCGCGATGCGTTCATTCAAGCCGATCCCGCCAACGAGGACGCCTACCGAACCAACGCCGCCGCTTACCAAACCCGACTCACCTCACTCGCCGCTGACATCCGACTTACCGTCGCAGCACTGCCTCGCGACCGACGAGTCCTCGTGACCAGTCACGATGCTCTGGGCTACTTCGCTCGCGATTATGAATTCGAGATCCATCCCGTCGCCGGCATCAGCAGCACCGATCAACCTTCCTCCCAGCGGATCCGCGATCTCATTGCCCAGATTCGCACGGAGAACGTGAAAGCCATCTTCAGCGAGAACATCGAGAATCCGAAAATCCTGTCCGAGATCACTCGCGAAACTGGCGCAAAACTCGGCGGCACTCTCTACGCCGATGGCCTCGGAACGGACGAAGCCGACACCTACGAATCCATGATGCGCCACAACGCCACCACCATCGTTCAAGGCCTCCGCTAGACTCACCACCCAATGACCAACACCTAATCCCTATCGACTAACCAGTGACCGGCTCACCCCTCCTTCGCCTTGCGCTCATTCTCATTGCGCTGGTCGCCTTGGCGATTCCTCTCGCGAGCATCACCGGTCGCACCGAAGCACCTCCGTCCCAGACGGACGTTACCGAGCCCGCTCGGCCAATCACTCGAACCGTGACGTTCGCCATCACTTCGACCTCGACGCCCGCTAGCCTTACAATCGCAGCCACCGACCGCACCCTCGCCACGGACCCCCCAGCCACGTTCACCGCCGAACTTCCCGCGACCGCGATCGACCTCATCATTCGAGCCTCGTGGCCCGACACCACCAGTCACGCCCTCCGCGTCATCGCCACCAACGACGGTCTTCCCCTGATCGATCAGACGTTCTGGGCCACTGACACCCTCGCCGATGTCCTCACCCTCCCCGGCACCGAGCCATGAGTGATCACCTCATCCTGCGCGACCTCACCGTCTCCTTCAACCGCATCCCCGCGGTCCATCATTTCAATCTGGAACTCGCCTGCGGGTCCTGCGTCGGACTGCTCGGGCCCAACGGTGCCGGCAAGACCACCCTCCTCAAAGCCATCGCCGGACTGCTCCCCCGCGAGACCGGCACCATCGAATTCCAAGGGCACGCCGATCATCCCGGCCACATCGAAGGCCGGGCCGTGGCCTACGTCCCCCAGCGCGAGGCCGTCGACTGGGACTTCCCGATCCACGTTCGCGGGCTCGTCGAAATGGGTCGCTACCCCGAGCTCGGATGGTGGCGATCATTTAAAAAATCCGACCACGACATTGTCACCGAAGCGCTCCGCGTGATGGACCTCGAACTGCTCGCCGACCGCCAGATCAGCGCGCTCTCCGGCGGGCAACAGCAACGCGCCTTCCTCGCCCGCGCTTGGGCCCAGCGTTCCGACATCTACCTCCTCGACGAGCCCTACACCGGCCTCGACAAAAATGCCCGCCGAGCCTTCACCGCCTCGCTCCACCACCTCCGGAGTCAGGGTAAACTCATCATCGTCAGCCACCACGAACTCGCCGACGTCCCCGACATCTTCGACCACGTCATCCTCATGAACGGCGAACTCCTCGCCTCCGGACCGACCGACACCACCTTCACCACGGAAAACATCGACACCGCCTTTCAGACCAAAGTCTTCACCGGCCACTAGCCACAAATGTTTTTGGTTATTGGTTGATGGTTATTGGAAAATTCCCATCCCACCAGAGACCAAGAACTAACAACCAATAACCATGAACTTTTTAATGGAGCCCTTCCGCTTCGAATTCATGCAGCGCGCCATGCTCGTCTGCGTGCTGATCGGCTTCACCAACGGCTTCCTCGGAGCGTTCATCGTCCTGCGCCGACTCGCGCTCATGGCCGACGCGCTGTCGCACAGTCTGCTCCCCGGCCTCGCCCTCGCCGCAATCCTCATCGGCCTTTCGCCCGGCGGCCTCCTCGTCGGCGGTCTCCTTGCCGCCCTCTTCGTCGCCGTCGGCGGCCAACTCATTGCCCAGAGTTCCCGACTCAAGGACGAGACGGCGATCGCCTCGCTCTACATCATGGCCTTCGCCCTCGGGATCATTCTCATCAAATACGCCCGCGTCAAAATCGACCTCGGACATTTTCTTTTTGGCAACATTCTCGGCGTGGGCGACGGAGACATCTGGACCGCATTCGCGATCAGCGCGGTCATTCTGATCACGCTCATCACGCTCCAGCGACCTCTTCTCCTCACGCTCTTCGAGAGTGCCGTCGCCCGGACGCAAGGCATTCCCGTTCAGGCGATGATGACGATTCTCATCGTTCTCACCGTTCTCGCCATGCTCGCTTCCCTGCAGGCCGTTGGCGTTCTTCTCTCGCTCGGCCTCCTCATTCTTCCCGCCGCCACGATGTATCTCCTCTGCGACTCCTACCAAGCGATGTCCTGGGGTGGCGCCGCGATCGGCGTCGTCGGCTCCCAGATCGGACTTCTCCTCTCGTTCTGGGTCAACATTCCTTCCGGCCCCGCCATCGTCATGGTCCTCGGCACGGGATTCATCGCCGCTTACCTCTTCAGTCCCCGCTACGGCATCGTCACCCGCGCCCTCCGCCCCCGACATCTCCACGCCGAGTCGCTCCAACGCTGGGACGGCGAGCACGGCCACTCGTAGCGAAAGCTACTTCAGAGCCGACAGGAGCTTGTCGTGGATCCCGTCGAATCCACCGTTACTGAAAACCACGATCACGTCCCCGGGCGAGACCATCGGAACGATCCGCTCGACGATGTCCGCCGCCGTTGGCTCGTAAAACGCCGGCCTTCCGGTCGCTGCGATGTCCGCAACCACCCGTTCAGGATTTAATCTCTCGCCCTCCGCGATCTGCTCCAACCTCGCGATCTCCGCGATAAAGACCCCGTCCGCGTCCACGAACGCCGCCGGCAAACTTTCCTGAAAAACGGCCCGCCGCGTCGTGTTCGACCGCGGCTCGAAGATCGCCCACAGTTTCCCTTCTCCCGACCGCCGACGCAAACCGGCCAGCGTCTCGCGAATCGCCGTTGGGTGATGACCGAAGTCGTCGATCACCTTCACTCCGCCCGCTTCGCCGCGCACTTCCTGCCGTCGCTTAATTCCTTTGAAAGTCGCGAGCGCTTGCCGGATTTCTCCCGTCGAGATTCCGTAAAAATGAGCCGCCGATGCCGCCATCGCCGCGTTCCGAATGTTAAAATCCCCCAGCATCGGCAGATCGAACCGCTCGCCGAAAAGCTCGAACGACACACCGTCCGTCCCGTGCTGCACGTCGCGGATCTGGTTCCCCGCATTCTCGGAGAATCCGACCTCCACGATCGGCGCCGGACTCGTCCGCGCTACGTCCACGCAATTCGGGTCGTCCGCATTAAGGAGCACCATGCCCTCGCTTGGCACCAGATTCAGCAAGTGCCGGAAGCTCGTCTTGATTGCTTCCAGATCACGGAAGATGTCCGCGTGATCGAACTCGATGTTGTTCAGGATCACCAACTCCGGCAGGTAATGGACAAACTTCGACCGCTTGTCGAAAAACGCGGTGTCGTATTCGTCCCCCTCGATCACGAAATACGGGGAGTCCCGCAGACACGCACCCTGACCGAGATTCGCCGGAATCCCACCGATCAGATAGCCCGGCTCCCGGCCCGCGCTCTCGAAGATCCACGCCAGCATGGACGTCGTCGTCGTTTTCCCGTGCGTCCCGGTCACCACCAGATTGTGCCGACCCCGCAGAAAATACTGCTTCAACGCCTCCGGCATCGAGACGTAGAGCAACTTTCGATTTAAGACCGCCTCGACCGCCTCGTTGCCTCGCGACATCGCGTTACCGACCACCACGATCTCCGCCGTCTCCGGAATGTCAGCCGGATCGAATCCGCTCGTGATCTCGACACCCTTGCTCTCAAGGAAAGTCGACATCGGCGGGTAGACGGACGCGTCCTGCCCGGTCACCACGTAGCCAGCGTCACGCATCGCCGCGGCCACGGCTCCCATCGCCGTCCCGCAAACCCCTAGAAAATGAACGTTCTTCAACAACCCGAAAACAGAATCCTGTTAATCCAGAAAACCCAGCTAATTCCGCGTAGTCCGCGTTAGTAGACGTCCTTCCGGTAACGCTTCGCCTTCTTGAGCGCGTCGATGTATTCGATCGCCTCTTCGGCCGACTTCCCACCCTCGCGCTCGACGACCTCATGCAAGGCCGTATCAACGTCCTTAGCCATCCGCGACGCGTCGCCGCAGATGTAGAAATACGCACCGTTCTCGAGCCACTCATACATCTGCTTGGCTTGCTCCAGGATGCGGTGCTGAACGTAGATCTTGTAATCCTGATCCCGCGAAAACGCCGTATCGAACTGATGCAACGTCCCGTCCGCCACGTATCCTTCGAACTCCTCACGATACAGAAAATCCGTCGACGACCGCTGCTCACCGAAGAACAACCAATTCCGACCCGTTGCACCCGTCGCCTTCCGCTCCTGCAGCATCGCGCGGAATGGTGCGATTCCCGTCCCGGGCCCGACCATGATCACGTCCGTCGCCCCGTCCTCCGGCACGCGGAAATGCTTCGCGCTGTGCACAAACACCGAGATCCGCTCCGGATCCTCCGTCCGCTCCGCCAGGTAAACCGACGCGACGCCCGCCCGCGGACGGTTGTGCGCCTCGTAGCGCACGAGCGCCACGGTTAGATGAACCGACTCGCCGACCACCTTCTGCGAGGATGCGATCGAATAAAGGCGCGCCTGCAACTTCCGCAGCACGCCCACAAATTCCTCCGGAGTGAACTTCGCGGCGGTGAATTCCAAAAGCGGATCCAACACGTCCCGTCCCCATAGCCAGGTATCGAGCTCCGTCTTCACCATTGGATCCAGCAGATCCTTCAGGAACACCGCGGTGGAATCCTTCTCAGCGATCGCCCCCAGCAATTGCTTGGAAGGCGCGGTAATGATGTAGCTCTCCGTCAGCGCCTGTCGGATCGGCACCGTCTCGCCGGCAGGATTTTGAACCGGTTCGTCACCCGTGAATTCCAGCGTCTCCAAAAGCTGGCTGACCAGCTCGGGATCATTCTTCGGGAATACTCCCAGCGAATCCCCCACCTCGTAGTTGAGCCCCGAGCCCTCAAGGGAAATTTCGAAATGCCGGGTATCCTTCTCCGACTCTTCCGCCGTGAGTTTACGGTTCACCGACATCGGTGCGGGAAATGGGTTTTTACGTGAGAAAACTGGAGCAGCATCCGTTGACATAGCCGGGCAGTAAAAGACAACCCCCGCCCCCGCGCAAGACTCCAAAGTTTTCGGCGATTGTTTTAATTCCCGACCGCTCTGACCGAGAATTTCGCATTCGGTTCACAAGCGAATAGCGCAGCTCCAGTCCATCCCGCGACTTGGTGGCCCCTCAGCCAATCCGACGGCAGCCTCGATCGAGAAGCCCAGACTCCACCCGCTATTCGCAATGAAAATTTTGCGCAAAATTTCTATTGCGGATTACCAGCGCAATGGGATTATTGCGCCATGAATTCATTGCAACCGATGCGTCTTAAGGTTGGCAATCCGGTGTCAGGCCGAGGATTTTTACGAAAACGACCGCATTCTTCGAACTTTCGAGGCGAGACTCGAAAGCGGCAGCTTCTGCTTCGTCGGCCCACGGAGAACGGGTAAGTCGTCAATTCTCAAACACTTTGAGCAAAACCCACCCGGCGACTACCTGCCCGTGCGGCTGGACCTTCAGAAATTTCGACAGCAGATGAGTGGCTGCGACACCTGATCGACCAGACCCGCCGAGTCCTCGATCCAGAACACGGTCCTGCGAAAGCTTGGTTGGCCAAGCGTGGCGATGATGCATTCAGGCTATTGCAATGCATTGAGTCGATTCCGATCCCTGGAGTTGGCGAGATCAAGGTCGAAATGGCGGGCCCGACCTGGACCCAGCGGTTCGACGCCTTTCTCAAGATCGTCAGAGATGCAGGGCTACCGATTCTCTTCCTCCTTGATGAGTTCCCCTATCTGGTTGATCACATTGAACTTCGTTCCAAGCAGGAAACACGCGAACTCCTGCAGTGGTTCCGAGCGGCACGATTGGAGCTGAGCGATTATCCGGTTGGAACTTCGTGCTGGCCGGAGGTATCAGCCTGGAGGGCTACCTCCCGACGGCTCGGTCTATCTCGGGAGATCAACGATCTCGATACCGTGGAGATCAAGCCTCTGACCAACTCCGACGCAGAAGAGTTGATTTGCAGACTGTGCATCGGCGAGTCGATTCCGATTTCCGATCACACTCCGGCGCGGATTTGTGCTCTTCTGGGTGCGCACGCTGGCCCTACCACATTCAGCTCTTCCTTTCGGAATTAAAGAACCGCGACGACGATGAGACCGATGAAGACGGTGAGGTAATGCCTTCAGCGGAGACGATCTCGACGCTGGCTACCGCCATCTTTACAGCGGCAACCGGGACAAATACTGCCAGGAAATGCGAGATCGCCTGTCGCCCCGACGGGTGAACCTCACGTGCCGATCTTCACCGAAAGTCAGTCGACATTCGCCCGAGAACTCCTGAGGAAGAGTGCGGAGTCTCGAATGGCATCGAGCGCGATACGGTCGCGGCCACTTGGGAGCAGTGCATCCCGGACGAGCGAGTCCGTCAGCAGTTCCAGGACGACTACGACTACGTCCTCGGAACACTTCGCCACGATGGATTCTGATTCGCGGACCGGGGGAATCGGAACCGCTAAGGTTTGCCTCAAATTTGCTGCGCGACTTCTGGCGCCATCATCTCGGTTAATAGCATGGCTCTCCAGCAACCATTTTCACTTTACAACCCGGGGCTGTTGCCACCGGACGTTCTCCTGCGAGATTTACCGCTCGACGGGGCCTACTCCGACGCTTGCTCGACGTCATCCAAAACAACGAGTCAGGCCAATCTCCGCAACATTGCCTCCTCATCGGACCTCGTGGAATGGGAAAGACAACCACGCTATGGGCAATCGCGCATTCGATTACTCGAGATCCTGATCTGGCTGCAGTCTGGCACCCCATCGTATTCGACGAAGAGAGTCGGAGTATCGGTGATCTAGCGGATTTCTGGCTCAAATGTCTTCGCTTTTTCGATCTTGATGACAGTCGGGGAGAAGGAACCAAACGAGCCGACCGATTGTTGGGTGCCGATCCCATGGATCTTGAAGAGCAGGCGCTCGCGGCCTTTCTCGAAATGCTGGAGCAGATTAATCGCCGAGCAGTCCTGCTGGTGGATAACATTAACGAAATATTCAATTCCCTTTCGGACGCGGAGACGTTGCACCGCTTTCGCTCTCAGCTCATGGAGTCAGATCGACTTTGCATCGTAGGCACGGCTACTCGTCAGTTTTCCGAAGTTGCTCACGTCGATCGGGCATTTTTCGACTTCTTCCGGATTTTCAACCTCGTCCCGCTCGGCTTGAAGAGATGCGCAATGCCTGCTCGATCTTGCTGACGAGCGAGACGAGGCGCAGGTGCGAGTCTCGGTCGAGGAACACGCTCATACCATCGAGATTCTGCACACTTTGACCGGCGGAAATCCCCGGTTGATCAAAACATTCTACCGACTGCTCGCCGAAGGAATGGCCGGGGACGTCCGGCAGGAACTCGAGCGCCTCGTTGACGATTACACCCCCTATCTCAAGGCGATTCTCGACGCCCTCTCACCTCAGCAACAACGCGTTATCGATGCAATTGCGCTGACGTGGAATCCGGTTGAAACCGGAGAAATTTCCCGCGTGACCCGCCTGCCAAGCAACCAGGTCAGCGCCCAACTCAGAACCCTCATCAAGCAGGGGCTGGTGATCGAATCCATTGGCGGCACGAAGAAGAAGAAGCTCTACCTCCTGGCAGATCGGTTTTCGAATATTCACTACCTCATGCGCCACGGCCGCGCCGCGCGTGGCCGATTTGATTGGTTCATCCTGACGCTATTCGCGCTGATGCCGGATCGGGCCGGACAGGAGTTGGGAAGAGTAACGGTCAATACCCTACTGGGAGGCTCCGAAGGAGAATCACGCCTCATCGCCCAAGCCGCCGCCCGGCTCGGCGATGCCCGAAGTCAGTCACAGA
>CAVUDH010000011.1:0-229757 GCA_963740185.1 uncultured Verrucomicrobiae bacterium | reverse complement strand
CGATCGCCGCGAGCACGCGACCGGGGACCATGGCCCAGGGTTGGGAGACGAGGAACGGATCGCCGTCGGCGGGCGGAGCGGCGCCGTCCGAACCCGCGAGCATTTCCTGCCGAAGGTCGGCGACGATGGCTGCCGTGGCGGTCTCGGCCAGGAGTTCGGTGTGGGTGATGGCGGCGCTGGACGTGCTGCGTTTGAGCGAGCTTCGCGTGGTGGCGAGATAGGTGAGGAGAATGACCGTGATCAATACGACGAAAGCCAGCACGATGAGTAACGCGCTGGCCGTTGTCGGGCGGGGATGAGGAAGTCGGTGGCTCACGGGAGGGGGAGGTAGCGTTGGTTGAAGCGGACGTTCCGGCCGACGAAGGGCGGGTAGGCGGAGAAATCGTCGACGGTCCACGCGGTCGACGGCGCCGACCCATTCGCCGCGTCGAGCAGGGCGGTCGCTAGGGAAGCGCGCTGGGCGGAGGTGAGTTTGGCCAGGGAATCGGCGTCGAGCGATGCGGTGGCGCAAACCACGGCGGAGATCTCGTCCGCTGGCGGTGGGGTGGCGACGAGTGTCCCGTCGGTTGTCAGGAAGGCGAGTTCCAGCCGGAAGACGCCGCGTCCGAGGGGCTGGAGGTCGGCGGCCGCCGAGGGATCGACCCGGGTGACGTCATCGGTCCAGAGAAACGGCTCCGCGCAACGCAGGAGGGCCGTCGAGGCGTATCCCGGCGAAGTCGACGTCGCCTCGCCCACTTCGTAACCGATCCGGGCGAAACGCGACGCGGCGCTGGTGGTCCGCGTTGCGGCGAGGAAGCGGATCGCGTCGTTGGGTGACGTGACCGAGCCGACGGCCTGGGAATTTTTGAGAAACTCGATCCCAATGCCGCCGCGGCGAACGCTGGCGTCGAGGTCGAACGCGAGTCGGTCGAAGATCGTCCGGGATTCGTTGCCGCTCTCGATCCGGTCGGTCGAGGAATCGGTGAGGCCGACGAAATTCGAGAAGAGGCCCGCCAGGATCGTCGTGAGCAGCGCGAGGACCGCGCACGTGACGAGAATCTCGAGGATGGTGAACGCGTCGGATCGGCGGGCGGGTCTGGGGGAAGACGGCATCGGGGGCACCGGGGTTACATTGCCGCCTTCATCGCGACGCTTTCGACGGGGCTTCCGAGGGTCTTGTCGCCGGCACCGGGGGCGGTGCGTTGGATGCGCAAGAAGAGGCGGTAGTTGGCGAAGCGCGACGCCGGGGCCTCGACCGCGTAAGTGACTTTAAACCGTTGATCCATGGCGGCGATTTGAAAATTTTCGTCCAAGCCGATGGAACCTTCGGTCGCCGATGCGCCGATGGCGGGAAGCTGGATTCCGTAGGCTGTCGAGTGCGTCTGCCCGGTGGGGATGGATCGAAAGTCGGCGGCGACGGCCGAGAGCACTTCGAGCGCCAGTAATTGGTCGGTGGATTGGCGCTCCTGCTGAAGTCCGACGGACGCGAGCCCGAGCATGGCGACGAGGCAATACGACATCAACCCGATGGCCATCGTCACTTCGACCAGTGAGAAGCCGCCGGTCAGTCCGACACGACGGGATGGGCAATGGGGAGGAGAGACTTGCATGCGGGGGGGAATTGGAAAAGTGCCGGGAAACGAGGGTCGTTGCGATGCGGGAGTTTCAGGACGGCTCGCCGACAGAAAACTTCTCGCAGCGCCGGAAGCATCCGCTATATCCT
Organism: uncultured Verrucomicrobiae bacterium; assembly: GCA_963740185.1. Lineage (GTDB taxonomy): Bacteria > Verrucomicrobiota > Verrucomicrobiia > Chthoniobacterales > JAATET01 > CAVVKW01. The sequence continues at coordinate 228,055 of CAVUDH010000011.1, read as the reverse complement.
TTTAGCTGTCAATGAAGTTGCCGCGAAATTTGCGAAGGAGCCGGTCGGCGGTGGCGGGATGTCTGATCCTGGCGGTGGCGGCGGCGGCGATCGCTCGGGGCGGTTCGGTTCAGCTTGTGGCCGAGCCGCTGGTCGAGGTGGCGCGGAGTGCCGACGCGCGGAACGCGCCCTTGGTCTCGCCGAGTCTGCTGCGGCTGGATGGGGGGCGATTGGTCGCGACCTACACGGAGGTGAGCAAGCGGGATGCGGAGGGACGAGATGAACAGGTGATGCTGACGTCCGACGACGGGGGACAGCGGTGGGACGAGCGCGCGCGGTTGGCCGCGGTGCAGGGGCGGGTTTTTGCCAGTGGGGATGATCTGTATTATCTGGCGACGGGTCCGGGACTTCCGATCAGTAAGTCGGAGGATCGCGGGGAGACCTGGAGCGAGCCGGTCGACCTCACGGATCGGGATAAGACGTGGCAGCAGACGGCGGCGAACGTTTGGTATGCCAATGGGAACGTCTACGTCGCGATGGATCTGCGGATGCGCAAGATCGACGCGTGGGGAGCGGGTGAAAAAGCTCCCGTGTTGCTGCGGGCGCGGGTAGGGGACGAGCTGACGGACCCCGCGAGTTGGACGTTCTCCGAGTCGATGGCGTTCGCCGATCTCATCCCAGGCTACCGGGAGAACGAGCCGGGAATCGATTTTTTCGGCATCCCCTTCTATCGGCAGGAATACCCGGAGCGGGCGCGAATCGTTCCGGGTAGATCCTTTTCGCCGATGGGTTGGGCCGAGGGAAACGTGGTGCAGATCCTCGATCCCGACGACTACTGGTTCGACGAGTCGGGGCGGACGTTTCACATCTTTCTGCGGGCGCTCACCGGGATGGCGAATTACGCGGCGGTGGTCAAAGTGATCGAGCAGGCCGACGGGTCGATGACGACTGAACTCGAGCGCGCGCCGTCGGGGAAGAAGCTGCTCTTTCTTCCATTCCCGGGTGGTCAGATGCGGTTTCACGTCCTCTACGACGAGCCGCCGAAACTCTACTGGCTGCTATCGAATCAGACGACGGATTCGATGAAGCGAGCGGATCGTCTGCCGGAGGACCGGCATGATCTGGCCTACGGGGAGCGTCACCGGCTCGTGCTCCATTTCTCGAAGAACATGGTGGATTGGTGTTTCGCCGGGGTGGTGGCGATTGGCGAAAGTGCGAAAGCTTCCCGTCACTACGCGGCAATGGATTTCGACGAAGATGATCTCGTGATTCTTTCGCGCAGTGGCGACGAAGACGCGCACGATGCGCACGATGGCAACCTCATTACCTTTCACCGAGTCGCGAATTTCCGCGAACTCGTTTACTAAAAAGCCAGCCAACTTCTCAAGCTCGTCACCCCATGAAAAACCTCGCTCGCTTCCGCGCCGCTACCCTCCTTGGATTTGTAACCACCCTGTTCAACGCCGCGCCTCTGACGGCGGAAGTGCTCGTGGGATGGAACCCGCAGGGCTTTATCTACGTCGGGCCGAACCGAGCGGCGGCACCCGATCCGTGGTTCGAAGCTCGACTCGATCATGACGGTCGGCCAATCGGCGTCGTTCACGTGGCTGATCACGTCAAGCTGGTGGAAGGCCTCACACTCGGCGGAGCCTGGCGGAGCAGTAGCCTGAACCACGGATGGGGGGGGCGGATGAATCCGGCGGCGACCTACGATCAGGGAGAGGCTGCGGACAGCGGGACGTGGATCCAGTTCATCATTGCTCCTGAGGACGGATACGAACTCTCGCTCGCCTCGATCTCGGCGAACGTGCGGCTACCTTCCGTGCAGGCAGGATATTTCTACCGTTGGCAATACGCGGTTGGCGGCGGGGACTTTGAGGATATCGCGGGAGTAGTCGAGGGGAGTTACGGAGCGGTTGCGCGGCCTGGTGACGATGGATTCGCGTTGCCGGATGTCGACTTGTCGGGCACAATGGCCCTGCAAAATATCGCGGAACCCGTGACGCTCCGCATCCTCGTGTGGATGGCACCGGACTACCTGCCGGATTCGGACTTTTCCTGGGTCTTTGGAAGGACTTCGAGCGATGACTTGATGGCGCGGGGCACCGTGCGACCTATCCGTTGAGGGGCGGAAACTTCGCCTGGCTGACCCGAATCCGTCGAAGGATGCCGGTGTGGGGTGGTGACGGTTCGCGCAATGGTTGTGCCGATATTACGGGAGCGAATTTTTCTGTTGACCGTATTTTTGGTTACTACTTCGGCATTGGCGTTTTCGCCTTACAATGGAAAGAAATTCAAGGACGCGCGGTTCAAGGCGACCGGGGGGCTGATTGGCGGGCAGCGGAACGCGGTGGTTGCGTGATCAAGCGCCGGGCGGTTCGGGAGGTTCAGGAGTAGCTGAGGCCGATGGCGGCGCGCCATTGGTCGAGGGCGGCCAGGTTGCCGAGGGTGTCGGCGATTGGCATGGCGGTGGTCTCGCGGGCTCCCGCAGCGAGGGCGTCGCCGACGGCATCGGCTTCGAGCGTGTAAAGGTCGTGGTCGGCCGGGATCTCGAGGATTTCGGTCTGCTTTGTCTCGAAAAGGGTGACCTCGATTCGGGCGGGTGAGCGGATGAGGAATGGCGAGGGGACGGTGAGGCGACCGGCGGTGCCGTGGACGACGAGTTGGTTGGCGAACTGGAGGCCGACGCCGCAACCAATCTGGGCGGTGATTCCGCCCGGGAAGCCGAGGGTCGCGACCGCGTGGACGTCGGCACCGGACTCCGGATGGAGTGCGCCCGCTCCGGCGAGCGAAATCGGATCGGCGAAGGGCTGGCCCAGGGCGGCTCCGGCGACGAGTCGCGCACCGGATAGGGCGTAGCAGCCGACGTCAAGGATGCCGCCGCCGCCGAGGGATTTGTTCCAAAGACGACTGGCGGGATCGTATTTGCTGCGAAAACCAAACGTGGCTTCGATGTGCTGGACGATGCCGAGGGTGCCGGAGCGAACCATTTTGATGACTCGCTGCGTTTGAGGGTGGCAGCGATACATGAAGGCTTCCATGAGGAGAACGTCGTTCGCGCGGGCGGCTTCGACGATGCGCGTGGCTTCGGCGAGATCCATGGCGAGAGGTTTCTCGCAGAGAATGTGCTTGCCGGCTTCGGCCGCGCGGACCGCCCACTCGCAGTGCTGGGGGTGGGGGGTCGAGATGTAGACTGCGTCGATCTCGCGATCGGTCAGCAGGGCTTCGTAGGAACCGTGGGCGTGGGGAATGCCGTGTTGGGTGGCGAAGGTTTGAGCGCGGGAAAGGTCGCGGCTGGCGGCGGCTTGGGCAAAGCCCGTGCGGGAGGTGGTCAGGCCTTCGGCGAAGGTGCTGGCGATGCGACCGGTGGCGAGGAGGCCCCAGCGAAGTTTTTCGTGGGTGGGGGGCTGAATTGGCATGACGCGAGGGATAGGATGCTTAGCTTACGCTGACAAGTGCGAGGCGGGTAGCCCGCCCCGAGGCCAGGCTTGCGCCCGCGGACCTTGATCCGGTCATAAAGCGCTTCAAGGAAGCGGTAAAATGCCTTACGTTGCAAAGACTATGCGTAAAAACGTGATCCTCTGGGCAGGAGTTGGTGGTGTCGCTGTGGTCGCGGCGTCCACTGCCTATTTTGCCAATCGTAGCGGGGGCGAGCTCGAGGAATCGGCGGTCGCCGTCCACGGCTCTCCGAAGCCTTCAACGGTGGCGGTGGGTGCTGCTTCCACGCGGATCATTGCATCTCGTCCGGCCACTTCCTCGGCTCCGGTAGCTCGGGCAACCGTTCCGCCGCTGACCCGCATCCCTGTTCAGCAGCGCTTTGCGACCCGGGCGGAGGTCTTTCCCGACGGTAACCTTGAAGCGCTCGACGTCGGCGACAACTTCACCATCGCGCTCTTTCGGGGCGTATCTCTGGCTGCTCGGGTCACCGATGTGACGCAGCCTGGGCCTGCCGCTCGGACCATTGTTGCCGAGCTGCCTGGCATTCCGTTTGGCCGCGCGACCATCAGCCGTCACGGCGATGCGCTTTACGCGAGCGTTTATGGGGCACAACGGGGCAATTTCGAGATCCGCCGCGCTGGCGAGGGTTTGTTGGTGAAATCGATCACCGCCGCTGACGAGCTCGCATGCTCGACCGAACACGCGGACGCCGATCTGGTGGATGCCGATGACGTTTCCAACGAACCGTCGCCAATTCTGCCGGAGCTTTCCGAGAATGTCCGGCGGAAAGCCGCGACCGGAACAGTGCAGGATGTGCCGATCTACTTCAACGATCAGGCCCGCGTGACCCTGGGCGGGGCTCCGGGGGTTCCCACGGACGACGCCGACATCCGGGCGAAGATCCAGGCGGCGGTGGCGGATGCGAACGTGGCCTACGCTGATTCCAACGTGCCGATGACGCTCCAAGCCGTCCTCGTCACGCCGATTGCGTACGTCTACCCGCCGGGCGAAGATCTCCAGCGAGCGCTGGATGAACTGCGGTCGCCGACCGACGGACAGATCGATGGAATTCACGCGGCTCGCGACGCCGTCCAAGCGGATATCGTCTCGATGTGGATCGAAAATGACGTCGGCGGTGGGAAGGCGAATCTCAATCTGCCGGGCAGCATTCGCTTCCAAAACGCCTTCAACATCATCCGCGCCCGGAATCCGACTTCGACGTTCGTTCACGAGATCGGGCATAATCACGGATGCCGTCACATGCGGGAGGGATACTCCAGTCCGCCCATCGCTTGGGCTGCCGACTCCTTTGCGCACTTCCTTACCACCTCCGGCGGAGATTCGTTCGTGACCGTGGTCGCGAATAACACTGATCAGGTCCGCACCGGGGCGATGAGTCGAATCCTCCGGTTTTCCGCCCCCGAGCTGACCTACCTGGGCGCTCCCACTGGAGTCGCCGGCGATCGCAACAACGCCGCAACCGTCCGCCAGACCGCCCCCATGATCGCGGCTTTCCGAGGGGCGGGTGGAGATGCAACGCCCCCGAAGGTCAAACTCAAAACGAAACGCCGTATCAAGACCCGCCGGGGCCGGGTGCCGATCCGCGGGCTTGCTAACGATGCCTCGGGTATCGCCAGCGTGACCTACCGGGCCAGCGGTTTGAAAGGTGAGAAAACTGCACGGGGGACGAACCGTTGGAAGTTCAAGGTTCGGCTGAAAAAGCGGCGCACCTCGGTGAAGGTCTTTGCGACCGATTTCAGTGGCCTTCGCTCCCGACCGCAAAAACTGACGGTCATTCGGACCCGGTAGTGCCGATGCGAGACCATCCCCGACCCTACCGGCCGGACTGGAGATAGTGGGCGAACGACGAGAAATTCGAAACCAGCGCCGACAGGTAATCCTTCGGCTCGTTGTCGAAGAGAACGACAAAAAGAAACGTCAGCACGGCCAGCAATGCCAGCTTGAGGAGGAGGTGGCCGAGCACGGTCATGGCAGGAGGCGGGGTGAGATGGAAAAGCCCGCGCGCAGGGTCTCGCCGGGCGCGATCCGCTGGATGCCGACTTTCTCCTGAAACGGACGCTGCGGAAGGCTGTCGGCGAGTCCCCAGCAGGGCTCGAGGCAGATGAAGGCCCCCCCGTCGCTCCAGATCGTGAGATAAGGGCAGTCCCCGAAGTCGAGGGTGACTTCACGGCCGGCTGAGGAATCCCGCAGGGTGAAACGTCGCTCGGGCACACCCGCAATTCCCAGAAGGTAGGATCCCTCGAGATCCTCCTTGGCGAATGGCATCGGGCCGCCCTCGTGGACGATGGCGTCCTGCCGACCGTCGAGAAAATTGCCGGGCGCCCAGTGTCGAAGGTAGGTTCCGCGCGGGAGCAACACGTCGGCCGCTGCGATGGACGACACGGCAAATCCGGGGTGAACTCCGAAGCTGAGGTGCGCTTCGAGCTCGGGTTCTTCGTTCAGAAACGCAAACTCGACGTTCAAAGCGTCGCCATCGAGCCGGTAGGTGAGGGTCAGCGGGACCCGGAGCGGGTAGGCGCTGGGTGGGATCGCGTCGGCGGAGACCTGGTAGATAAGTGTCCCGGCGTCGGCATCGAACTCCGGCTCGGTAAACGAGAAATGGCGAAGGAACCCGTGATTCCCACCCGTGACGGTGTCTTCGCGGTAGGTCGAGCGTTCGTCGACGAGCCGGTGAACGAAATAACCCATCACGGTCGCGTGATTTGCCCAACCACTCTCGGGCGGATCGGTGCGCCCGTCACGGTGCAGGAAGCCGATCCAATCGCCGCTCGAGTCTCGTCTCGCGAGGCTGATCATTTCTGCCCCGGCGCGCGAAATCACGACGCGGATGCCGGAGTCGGCGCTCTCGAGAACGTCGCGTGTCCCGGTGTCGTCGGTGATGACGTTGTGAGTAAAGGTCATGAGCAGCGTAGTTGGGATTAGCAGGGCGGGAGCTGGGGCGTCAATGCAGCGGTCACTCGGGGGTGTCGCCGTTTCCAGCGCACTTGATCGGTCTTCTTTATTGGGTCGAAATGCAATCCTCGATAAATAGGGAAAAACCCTATTTTGCCCGTCAAGCAAGCTCCCATGGGCGTCGCGCGGGGTGAGGCGAGATCGGTCGATGAGAATTGGCTCGCCGCCAAAGTGATAAGAATTGACTCGTCGCCCGCCGTGGCTTTGATGGCGCGCGAAATGGAATCGGGCACTCGGGGTTGGTCGCTGATAGTTGGAATTGGGCTGGGTTTCGCACTTCTGGTGGGCGGCTCGGCGCGAGGGGCAACGATCGTGTTCAAGGACGGACGAATCGAGAAGGACATCAAAATTGTCACCCGCGACCAGGATAAGGTCGTCGTCCAACTCCCGGCGGGAGTCATTCATTTTCCACTCAGTGCGATCCAGGCCATCGACGGGAAGGCGATCGGGGGGACGCCGGGTCGGGCGGAGTCATCCGGAATCCCGCTCCGCGAGCCCGAGGCCGAGGCCGAGGCTGCACCGAGCGACGTCCCGGATTTGATCTCCACTGAGGCCCTGCCAGCAGAAGAGGCGGAGGGCGATCCCTGGATCGTCGAGCCGGACCTCCCGACGACGAGCGGGGCGACGGCGAATGTTGCCGACCCCGGGCCGGACGCGAGCGTGTCGCGTCAGCGGTGGATCTTTCCGTTGGTCTTACTGGGGATCATCGTGGTCGGTGGGATTTGGATGCGCAGCGTCCAGGCGGTGCAGAAGGATCTCTGGAACCGAAACCGCGATCCCCGGCTCTGGAGTCTCATCGCGTTGTTGCTCCCGGGACTTGGCGCTCTGCTCTACCTGATTTGGCGAATCGGCGTCGGGATGGTTTCGTCGGTGAGAACGCGCTTTCAAGCGAATCGCGGTCGCAGGAAGCCGAAAAAATCGGAAGAGTCGCCGGATCCGGAAGGCGAGCCGCCAGCGAGCCGCCTGGCACCTCCGAAGGGTCCCCCGGTCGACCCGGGACCGACCTCGATGCCGGTTGCGGCTCCGTCTTGGAAAGATCGAAAGCTTCCGCCGATCCAGCCGCTCGGCGCACCGGCGAGCGACGGATTCGAATTTCTCGGAGTCGAGGGCGGGGATACCGGCTCGAGCGGGTCGTTGGTGTCGGGATTGGAGGTCGCCAGCGTGATCCTGCAGGACGCCCTGCGGGAGCGGGCCAGCGACGTCCACATCGAACCGTCCGAGGGCGGGTATCGCGTGCGGCAGCGACTGGACGGAATTTTGCACGAGAAGCAGGTCTTGGAGACGCGGGATGGGAAGCGATTGGTGACCTCGATCAAGACGCTGGCGCAGATCGACATCGCGGAGAAGCGGAAGGCGCAGGATGGGAAATTTCGCGTCCGCGTCGGCGGGCGGGAGGTGGATTTTCGCGTGGCGACGGCGAACTCGATCTACGGCGAAAAGGTCGTGATTCGCGTGCTGGATAACGCGTCGGACGTTTTTGACCTCACTTCGCTGGGAATGAACGACGATTTGCTGGAGAAATTCAATTCGGTGGTGCGATCTCGTAGTGGAATGATCCTCGCCACCGGGCCGACGGGATCTGGGAAGACCTCGACTCTCTACGCCGCACTCCGCGCGCTGGATGGATCGAAGTTGAACATCATGACCATCGAAGATCCGGTGGAATACGAGCTCGGCGGGGCGACGCAGATCGCGGTGAATCCGAAGGCGGGCGTGACCTACGAGAGCGGTCTGAGGTCGATTCTGAGACAGGATCCCGACGTGATCCTGGTCGGCGAGATGCGCGACACCGAGGCGGCCGAGGTCGCACTGCGGGCGGCGCTCACGGGGCATCTGGTCCTGAGTTCGCTTCACACGAAGGACGCCGTTGGGACGCTGTCGCGGCTGCAGGACATGCGGATCGAGCGGTATCAAGTCGCGTCGGCCTTGCTGATGGTGATCGCCCAGCGCTTGGTGCGGACGCTTTGCCCGACCTGCCGCCAGCCTTACGAATGCCGGGGCGATGAGTTGGAATCCATCGGGTTCTCGTTCGATCCGGGCTCGACCCTCTACGCGGCGGCGGGTTGCGACGATTGTCGCGGGACGGGCTTTCGCGGTCGCACGGGAATGTTCGAACTGCTGGTGATGGACGAGGAAATCCGCTCGGCGGTGAGCGAGGGGATGAGCGAGCAGGAGCTGCTGACCATGGCGCGGGAGAAGGGCTTCCGGGGCTACCAGCACGATGGAGCCGAAAAGGTCTTGATGGGTATTACGACGATCGAAGAAGTGCTGGAGACAAGTTGATGCGGGCGGAGGAATTCAAATGATCTGGGCAATTTCGGCAGTTGGTCTCCTGATCGGTCCGGCCCTTTACCGGGCCTGGCTGGGATGGAGAGATGGGGCGACCGTGGAAATGCGCACGGTAATCGTCACGGTTTTCGGCGTGCTGCTGGCACTGCGATTTTGGGAGCCCGGCACCACCCTGATTGCGAAGAACGTCCCGACGGCTGATCCACGCTACGTGGCGATGATCGTTTTTCTCGTTCTGGGAATCGCGGGAGCGAGCCTGGCGGCGCTGGCGGTGAAGTTAAAAGGCTACCCGTTTCACAGCCCCGAGCGGAACGTGCTGGATCAGGTGCTGGGCGTGATTGTCGGCTTCTTTGGCGGTGCGTTGTTGGGCGGTTCGTTGGCGATGCTGATGGTGATCGCGCTGCCCTCGCGTTACGGCGCGGAGGACACGCCGGAATTCGCGCTCAAACCGGGGACGGTGCCGGTGATGTTTTGTCGCCAGATCGAAGAGTGGGTCGGGATCGAACCGACCAGCCCGGATCGCACGCGATTTGCCAGCGTCGGATTCCGGGAGGAGGAACTCGCTGCGGGCGACCGGGCGCCGGACGCTGCGCCCGGGACGCGATTGGTGAAGCTGATGCCCGTCCTGATCTGGCGGTAGGTCGCTGTCCTGGTCGGGACACTCCAGATTTGCCAAAGCGGAGTCGGCTCGCTACGACTTTTCGCCCGGTCGATCTAGCCCGGTCATTTATTTATGGAAACGACACTGATTCTTCTCAAGCCCGACTGCGTGACCAAAGGCCATTGCGGCGAGGTCATCAAACGATTCGAAGGCGATGGATTTAAAATCCGCGGCTGCAAAATGATGGCCCTCGCGTCGCCCGTGCTGCGCGAGCATTACGCGCACATTGCGGACAAGCCGTTCTTCCCGGAGGTCGAGCAGTTCATGCAATCGAGTCCGGTGATCGCACTGGCGCTCGCGGGTGACCGCGCCATCGAGCGGGTGAGGAATCTGCTCGGCCCCACTGATTCGCAGGCCGCCGCACCTGGCACGATCCGCGGTGATCTCGGGGTGGACAAAATGGTGAACGTCTGTCACGCGTCGGACTCCGACGAGAACGCCGGGATCGAATTGAAACGCTTTTTCGCGGAAGGCGAATTGCTCGACTGGTAGCGATGAGGGCGGGAGGCGGACGATGAGCGGACACTCCCACGACCACGGCCCGGCCAACTACAATCGCGCCTTCGCGATTGGGGTCTCGCTGAACGCGGTCTACATCGCGGTCGAAGTCGTCATCGGTCTCCGGATCGATTCGATGGCGTTGCTCGCCGACGCCGGCCATAACGCCAGCGACGTCCTGAGTCTGCTGCTGGCCTGGGGGGCGAGCGCGATGAGCGCTTCGCGCCCGACGTCCCGCCGGACCTACGGTCTGCGGCGGACTTCGATCCTCGCTTCGCTCACCAACGCGATTCTCCTCCTGCTCGCCATCGGCGCGATTGGCTGGGAAGCCATCGGGCGGTTTGGCCAGGAGATCCCCGTGCAGGGTGGCGTGATGGCGCTGGTGGCGGGGATCGGGATTCTCGTCAACGGAGGAACGGCCCTGCTGTTCGTGAAAGGGCGCGAGCGCGACATCAACATCCGGGGCGCGTATCTCCACATGGCGGCGGACGCCGCCGTCTCGGCGGGAGTCATGTTCGCTGGTTTGGCGATTGCGTGGACCGGGTTTGACTGGATCGATCCGATGGTCAGCCTGGTCATCGTGGGCGCGATCGCGGTCGGAACGTGGGGCCTGCTGCGCGATTCGGTGAATCTCGCCATCGACGCGGTCCCGGCGGAAATCGAACCGGCAGCCGTGGGGAAATTTTTGGAACAGCAACCCGGGGTCAGTGGTCTTCACGATCTGCACATCTGGGCGATGAGCACCACCGAGACGGCGCTGACTGCGCACGTCGTATGTCCGGATCCGGCCGATCAGGATGCGTTTTTGCAGCGGATGGCGGAGGAGCTGCACGAGCGGTTCGAAATCTCGCACGTGACGATTCAGATTGAAGGGACGGCGCTTCCCGACTGCGGCGGTTGCGAGTCGTGAGTCTCGGGCGCGCGGTCTGGCGCTGGGCGCGGCGGCTGCTCCTCGGTCTGGGTGCGGTGTTGGCGATTCTCCTCGGCGTTCTGGCGTTTGTGGCTTTCCGGCCATTGAACCCCGACGAACTGACGATGTCTCCCCGGCCGACCGGGGACTACGCGGAAACGCGACGGCAGATCGATGACCTGCTGGCCGTACCGCTGGGAGAGATCAGCCCGGAATGTCGGGCGCGGGTGCTGGATCACGGTCGGAAGGTCGACACGGTGGTCGTGCTGTTGCACGGGCTGACGAATTGCCCGAAGCAATTTGCGAAGTTTGGCGAATTGGCATTTGCAGCCGGAGCGAACGTTTTGATTCCGCGCACGCCCTACCACGGCTACGCGGATCGGTTGACGCCCAATCTCGCGTTGCTCGATGCGCAATCGATGCTCGATTCCGCCAATCAGGCGGTGGATCTGGCGCAAGGTCTGGGTGATCGCGTGGTCGTCGTCGGGTTGTCCGTCAACGGCGTCACGGCTGCTTGGCTGGCGCAGAATCGCGCGGACGTGGACGAAGCGGTCCTGATGGCACCCTTCTTTGCACCCCACGGCGTCGGGCAGCGCTGGGTCGCTCCGTTGGCACGCACCCTCTACCGGTTGCCGAATCTGTTCGTCTGGTGGGATCCGGTGAAGAAGGAACGTCTGGCGGGTAGCGACGTGAGTTACCCGTGGTTTTCGACCCACGCCATTGCGCAGGTGATGCGGATGGGCGTCGATGTCTTCGTCGACGCCGCCCAGCGAGGGCCGCAGGCCGGCAGGATCAGCGTCGTCACGTCCGCCGCCGACGAGGCCATCAGCCCCGGGGAAGTCGAGCGGCTCGTCGGAACGTGGCGGGAAGAAGGAGCGTCGGTGGAGACGACGGAATTCCCGCTGGCCGACGGGGTACCGCACGACTCGGTGGACCCCCAGCAGCCGGGGGAACGGACGGAAATCGTCTACCCCGTTTTGCTCGAAATCATCGGCCTGTCGGGGCCGGGCTATTCCCCGATCTGAACCCGGCGACTGGTGCCGTTGGCGCGGATCTCGGGGGCATACATGGCGTGACCGATCACGGGGAGGGCGGAGAATTCACCCGGCGTCTCGGCTCGGAGGTCGTAGCGGATCGTCCAGACGCCCTGCTTCAATCGACTGGCGAACAGCGCCACCTTGCGGTCGCGGAGTTCGCAGTAGATCGGTTCCGTCGTTCCGTCCGCGTGCGTGGCGGTCAAAGTCATCCCGCTCCGCACCTGCACCGCCTCCAGCCCGGCGGGTTTGAGATCTTCGACGATCACGTATTGAAGATCGTTCTTGGTCTCGAGTGTTAGCTTGACCTCGACCCGGGAGTTGGGGACCGCAGCGCTGCCTTTGATCCAGGGATTGCGGTCGAAGCGATAGCCATCGAGCAAGGTCAGCTTGGGCTGGTAGAGGGCGTATTGGCGCTTCAGGAAAATACCGTTCCCGCGCGCCGGGATCGGGTCCTCCAACGAAAAGAAAACCGCCTCTGCCGACACGTAGAGGGGTTGCTCGCCGCTGGTGCGACGGATGGTGAATCGGTTTGCTCCGTCCTCGATCAGCTCCCGATCAACGTCGAAATTCATCACGCCATCCAAGGCCGACGCGCCGTCGACCTGGCCGACAGGCTCGCCGTTCAATGAGACTTCAAATGACGCCGCCGCGCCGAGCTGCTGCGTCGTGCCGAGGTAGCGATTGATGGCGAGCAGCGCGAAAGCGGTGTCGCGGGTGTTGGACCAGCGAGCGCCCCGGCGATTCTTCACGAGCCAGTTCATCGCGGGCTCGATCAGTTGGTTTTTTGGATCCACCGCGAGCAGCGCCTGGAGAGCAAAAGCCGTGGCTTCGACTCCCGCGTCCTGCCAGCGGACGAAGATGCCTTCGGAACCCCAGTGAGCGGTCGGGATCGCGATTTTGGAAGGAACGCCGACGCCGGTCGCCGCCGAGACGCCGGGCTGGGAGTCGAGCACGACTCCGTCCTGCAGGTTGCGCGCCAGAACGTCCGTCCTGGCTTGGTCGCCGAATCCCGCTGCCGCCAGGGTGAACAGCGCCCGACCGTAGGCGGAGAGAGCCTCGCGCCGGGACCACAGATTCTCCATCGCGGCGACTTCCTCGGTCGACATCCTGGCGCCGGGCCGGTGATCGGACGCGAGCGCGTGCAGCAGCCAGGCCTGCAGGTCGGGATCGTTCTGTGCGTTGATGAGTTCGCCGCGAAGCCAATCGGCGCCGCGTTTGATCATGGCGGTGTCGATGGCGACTTCCGACAGCTCGGCCTGACGAAGTCCCCAGACGACGTAGGCGGTCATGAACGCGTCGCTTTGGCCGCCACCCCACCACGGCCACGAGCCGTCCGGGCGCTGCAGGGAGGCGAGTCGGTTCAGCCCCGCGCGAACAACACCGTCCAGCTCGGCGATTCCGGGGCGATCCCCGGCGATGGGCGGGAGGAAGCCCGGGTCGATGCCGCCAAACATCCGTCCGATCACCGCAGCCTCATCGAGTTCGAGATCGCGCAGCGTGCGGGCCGTCACGGCGGCGGGGAGGAAGCGGCTCATCGTCTGCTCCGTGCAGCCGTAGGGGAATTCGATCAGGTAGGGAATTGCGTCCAGTGCGGCGGCGGCGAGACTGGGGGTGACGGAGATGGTGACGCGTTCCGAGCCCTCGCGGCGCTCAGCCGGGATCTCCAGATCGAACTCCGTTATCTCTTCGGTCGCCTTGCCCGCCGCAGAGACGCTCACCTCGATACCGTTCGGTTCGACCGCAAGGGACTTGGCCAGGCCGTCGTTAAAGTCCCCGCCGACGGCGGTGAAGGTCAATTTGGCGCGACCGGGTTCCCGGGCTTGGACGGACCAGGTTGCGCTCGCGCTCGACGATGCGCCGACGGCGAACTCCGTTGGCTCCAGGTTGCCATCGAGTCCATCGAGTTTCAGCTCGGCGCGGACGGAGATGGGGGAGTTGGTCCGGTCGGTGACGACGCCCGTGATGGTGGCGGTATCGCCGACGACGAGAAATCGCGGCGTCTGGAGGCGGGCGACGAGCGGCTTGGTCGTGCGGGTGCTGACTTCGCCGAATCCGAACTCCGCGCCGGGCGTCGTCGCCCGGGCCTTCGCCAGCCACGTGGTCAGAGACTCCGGGTAGCGCATCGTGACGGTCGCCAATCCATCCTCGTCCGTTTCCACGCCGGGCTTCCACAGTGCCACCGCGCGGAAGTCGGTTCCGAACGGTCACGGTCGGAGCGGCTTCGCCGACGACGGTCGCCGACATCGGCGCTGCCATGAGCGAGCTTCTCGCCGCTGCCATGTCCGCGTCTTCCGCGATGCTCACCTCTTCCATGAACTCAATCTCTCGGGAGCTGACGGCAAGAGCATCCGTCGGCTGATCGACCTCCGACTTGAATTGCCGCCGGCTCATCGAGCTGAACATCTGCGTGGCGTCGGCTCGTTCCTGGCCGAAAAAGAAGTCCACCGGGTCCCCGGCGTAGTCTTCCTGAATCGCGGAAACGGCTTCGTCCACGACGCTCAGTGAGAACTGGCCGCGGGCAGGCTTGCCGTTGTCATCGGTGAGCCGGATGCCAAAGGTGCCCGTGGCGCCGGGCAGGAAAGTGGGTTTATCGGAGGTGAGTTCGACGTTCAGGCGGTTGGCGTAGGGTGGGACGGTGACGTTCGCCGTCGAGCGGTGAAACTCCAGATTCTGCACGAGAGCCGCCGACAGGAAGACGTTCGGGATGAAGCGATCATCGATCGGGAGTTCGACCAAAGCGGCCGTTCCGTCGACGTGGACGATCTGGGAATGAAACAGCTCGCCGCCCGCGTGAGCGGTGAACAGGACGTCCCGCCCCGAGGCGCCGGTTGCCACGAGGACCGGCAGCGTCGTCTGCCCGCGAGCGACGTTGGTATCGACCACGATCTCGACGCCGTCCGCGTGGTAGCCGGCGAGTTGCGCGTCGTTCGAGGCGGCCCACACGTTGGCCTCCGCGGTGACGGGCGGGCCGTCCGCGTCGCGACCGCTCCAGGCGATGCGGTAAAATCCTTCTTCGGTCGGGATGAATTCGACCTCGCCCTCGCCGGAGGCGTTCAGATTCACCTCGACGCGCTTCAGCTCCTCGCTGTCGTAGGCGCGGTGTTTGATCCTCCAACCGGCCTGACCCGGCGGGGGAAACGTGTCCTCCCGCCACTTGGCGAGTTCGTCCCCCTGCACCTCGCGACCCCGGGGACTCAGCCAGACTTCGCGCCAGCGCTCGCGGAAGATGGTGACCGTGCCGAGGGCGGAGACCGGGCCGCCGTTGGCGTCCTCGGCGGAGATGGCGACCTTCACCGGATCGTTGGGAAACACGACGCGCCGAGGAGTTTCGAGATCCACGAAGTATCCCTGTCGCGCCACCACGATTCGTTCGACCCCGACGACTTCCCGTCCAGTCGCGTCGACCACCCTCGCTTCCACGGTGTATTCGAGTCCGTCGGGGGAATCGATTGGCGTCTCGATGGCGATGCGGGCGTTGCCCAGCGGCCCGGTCTTGAGTTCGTCCTGGCGGATGACGCGGCCCGCCGGCGGGGCCGGACGCGAGGTGATGCCCACGCGTTCACCGCTGAGGGGGTAGGGAATCCAGCGCTGCCAGGGCGCTTCGGTGACGACGATCCTGACCACGGCGTCGGGGACGCCGCCGCCAAAATAATACTCCGCCCCAATCTCGACCGCGAATGCGTCCCCGAGGCGGATGCCATCCTGCTTCGCCGGAATGCCGACGGACACCTTGAATTCCGGGAGTCGGTATTCCTCGAGCCGAAACAACGTCGCGCTGCCGACCGTCTGATCGCCCTGGGAGATCTCCATGCGGTATTCGCCCAGCGGCAGTTGGGAGTCCGAGCGAAACTCACCCCAGGCCGTGCCGAATTCGGTGAGTTTGATCTCCCCGTCGTTCACCGGGCTGCCCTGGGGATCGATGATTTGAAACGAGAGCGTCTCGCCAGCCGGGGTGGTGACCTTCGCGCCGTCCCGCTGCCGGGCGATCATTTTCCACCGCACCGTCTCGCCGGGACGGGTGGCGGCGCGGTCGGCGTAGACCATGACCTGCCACTTCCCGTTCTGCGCGCGGAAATACCCTCCCTGCCCCTCGGCGACGAACGGTGCACCGTCGGCTGAGCCGAGCAGAATGAGGTCGCCCCAGCCGCCATCTTCGGCTGGCGGGAGGTCAAAGGACGTGACGCCTTCGGCGGCGTCGGTCGTGGGTTTGCCCTGCACCCAAGTCCACTGGTCCCGCGTCCGCCGTGCCTGCCAGAGTGTGGCTCCGGACGGTGGGACGGCGGCTCCGACGCTGGCGTCCGCGACCAGGGCGACGACCTGCGACCCGACCGTTTGCATGACGGCTGCGATCCCGCTCACCGAAATGAGCGTGCGGCTGGTGAGTGAACCCGCAGTGGCGACGATCAAATAGCTCCCCGCCGACCCTGCTCCCGGCACGGCAATCTCCTTGGTGACTTGCGTGCGGGAATTCTCGCCACCGATCTCGAGACGGGCGACCTCGGTGGCGCCATCGAGGCTCACGGCGTCCAGCCACGAATCGGGCGAGGTTGCTTTGCCCGGGCGAAAGGCGGTGGCGAGGTCAACCTGGTAGGCGACGAGTTCGACGGGACCGACGTTCCGCCAACTCGCGGTGACGGCTGGATTCGAGTCGGGGAGGTAGAGGAACGAGGAATCGACCTTGATCGTCGGTCGAGTGATCTCCGTGATGCGCGCCTGAGCCTGGTCGGAAAACTGCGACTGGCCCTTCGGGAACTCCGTGAGAAATTGCCGGTAGAGCTCGAGTGCCCGGTCGTAATCGGGGGAAATGACGAGTGAGCCGTCGGCGGACCATTCGCTCTTGCCGGCTCGCTCGTTCCACTCCGCCAGGTGAAAGAGTGCGGGTTCGTAGACGGCGGTGGCCGGACCCTCGGCCAGCGCTGCCTTCCATTCGCGGCCCGCGCGGCGGATCGAGAATGGGTCCCCGCTCCGTGACCAATAATGGTCCCCGAGGAAGTAGTGGGCCCGGGCGCGCTGCTCCGGATCGTTGGCGATTTCGAGCGCGTTGGTCAGGACCTCAATGGGGACATTTCGACCGTAGGTCTGCTCGGTCGGCGGGCCGGTTGCCTTCCAGACGATGCCGAGATAGCGCGTCCGGGCGGTATCGAGGTCCGTCGCCGCCGCCCATTTCGCGAGCGCGCGCTCGTAGAATTCCCACGCCTTCGACCAGTTGCCGCCGTTTGGGTCAAGCGCCAGCCAGGAGTCGCCGAGTGACTCGAGGGCCTCGGCGGCGATCACGTCGTCCGGATTGGCTTCGATCAACTTTTCGAGGCCGGCCTGAGCGGAGGCGATGGCCTCCTCCCCGGGGCGGGAGCGCCATTGGGAATCGGCGAGGTAGAAATCCAACTTCCGGCTTTCGGCCGGCGGGACGTCGAGCGCGGCGGCTTTCGACCACGCTTCGAAGGCCAGCGCGTAGGATTTTTCCGAGTAAAACTTCGCTCCGTCGAGTTTGAGGCTCTCGAACGAATCCTGGGCGGTGGCCAGCCCGCAGGCCCCGAAAAGCACCGCCCAAACCAACCACCGAGAAAAATTGCCCACCATGTCTCCCACGTTAACGGACAAGCCTGGAAATCGACTCGATAAATTTTCGAAAAATGAACCGAAACCGTCGGAGGGGAGGCTAAGCCAGGAGTTCGGCGGGCATTTTTCCATTTTCACGGAGGGTTTTCAGGCTGAGGGCGGCGTGGCGTTTGGCGAGCCGACGCCCGGTTTCGTCGAGGATTAGTGGGAGGTGGTGAAAGGTGGGAGGCGCGGCACCCAATGCCCGGTAGACCAGAATTTGCCGGGCGGTGGAGAGCAGCAGGTCTTCGCCCCGGATGACTTCCGTGATTCCCATGGCGACGTCGTCGACGACCACGGCGAGTTCGTAGGCGGGGACGTCATCGCGGTTCCAGACCAGGAAATCACCGAAATCGACCCCGGCGGTGAAGCTGACCGGACCGAGTCGCCGGTCGACGAACGAAAGGCGCTCGCCGTCGGGAACCCGGAACCTCCAATTGGTCCCGCGCGGGGTGGCGTGGTCGGCGGCGGCCCCGGGCGCCGGTCGCCAAGCGGGCGGGTAGATTGGCTCTTCGTCCTCGGCGTGAGGGGCGAGGCCGGCTGCCCGGACATCGCGCCGCGAGCGGTCGCAGGGATAGATGACCTCGAGATCGCGGAGGTGTCTCCAAGCCTCTTCGTAGCGGGAGCGGCGTTGGCTCTGGAAGATGGGTTCGCCGTCCCAATCGAGGCCGAGCCAGCGCAGGTCCTCGAGCGCTGCGTCCACGTATTCCGCGCGACAGCGGGCGGGGTCGAGGTCCTCGATTCGGAGGTGGATCCGACCGCCGAGCGAGCGGGCCCGGCGGTGGGTGAACGCGAACGTCCGCGCGTGACCAAGGTGGAGGTGGCCGGTGGGTGTGGGGGCCAGGCGGGTGATCACCGCTCGAACCACGACGGCCCGGTCTCGGCGGCGGCGGCTTCGCGGGTGGTCGGATTGTCGACGAGCGTGTCCTTCGTGACGGGGGCGACGTGACCGTCGCAGAAGAGAACGTGGGCGCTGGCTTTCGAAGCCGTGGGTGGGCGGCGGAAAACAACCGTGTTCGGAGTGGCGACGGGTTCGTATCCGTCGATCTCGGTGAGAAAGACGACGTTTCCCGGGTAGTCGATTTCGTAGATCTTGAATGGTCGCAGGGTGGGATCGGGCTGCAGAAATCGGTTCATCCCGTAGTTGAAATAAAACACCTCGGGGTCCCAGATCCGGGATTCCTTCGTGGCGGGATCGATCCAGATCGAGCGTTGCCCGGGGTGCGGTCGGGCGCCGGACGGAAGCTCGGCGAGTGGGCTCTGACCGAGGTAGGTCGGGAGGCTGTTGTACCAAGCGGAGGTTTGGTCGGCGGAGATGGGGGTGTCGCCGACGGACGGAAGCTGGTTATCGTTGTCGATGAGGTGGAGATTCAGCGCGATGCCCCACTGCTGGAGATTGCGGGCGCTGATGACGGCAGAGGATTCGCCCTTCCGGCTCTGGACCCACGCGATCAGGGAAATGGCGAGCACGACGAGGACCAGCGCGAGAATGAAGATCTCGCGGCCACGGATGCCGGTTCGTTTTTTGGGTAAATCAGCCACGGGGATCATCAAGGTTCCATCCCGGGGGGAGGGTGAAGTTCAGTGGCTTGGGAGCCGCGGTCAGGTAAGCAACGAAGGTGTCGAACTCGGAGGTGGCGTCGGTTCCCCGGATGGAGGAAGCGGGCAGGCTGAGTTGGTCTGCGATGAGCGACGCGAAGAATCGTGAGGTCGTGATGGTGACGTCGACGTCGGTCGGTAGATCGGATTTGCGTAGAAAAACCATGCCGCTCAATTCGCCAACCTGGCCAAGTTGGTCGGGGGTGAGGGTCATTTGGACGATCGGGTTGGTCCACGGGAGACTGTTAAAGACGCGGCTGGCGGTGAGGGTGTCGGCGGGCCAGTCGGAGCGAATGGATTGGCGGGAGTAGACCGCGACGTCGGTGCCGGGGATCGCGCTGAGCGCGCTGAGGCAGACGCGGAGGATCTGGTCTTCGGCGACCGGGTCGCGGAGTTCGTCGATGGTGCGATCGGCTTGGGTGATGGGCTCAGCGAAGGTCGCGATCTTTTTGGTGATGGCGGGGTCGGCCGGAGCGGTGTTGGCGGTCATCGGCAGAAGCTCCTGTCGAAGGACACGCCAGCCATCCCCATCCCGCTTGAGGTCGAGGCGGGCGAGGGTGAATCCGCCATTGTTCCGAAGGATGTTCTCGGAGACGGGGGGAGACCAATCGTAGAGGGTCTGCTCGGACCAAATGTCCCGCTCGCCGCTGGAGTAGATGCGGTGCGCGAGGATGGCGTCGACGCCGAGGTCGGTGAGAGTTTCCAGAAATTCTTTCGGGGGATTTTCTGGGGATTCGAATTTCATCCACGAGAGGAGCGTCAGCGCGCCGGACGGACGTTCGCCGAGGCTGGCGAGGACGGAGCCGTAGTCGCGGACCGGGGTGACGTCTTCGGTCGTCGTGCCAAACCACGTCGGAAATCGCTCGGGGAATTCCGTCCGCGAGACGTCGCCGTAGAAGTTGGCGAGGAGATCGATCGGGGTCCCCTTCCGGTCGAGGCGGGTCCCGAGCGTCGTTCCCTTGAGGGCCGTCGCGCCGTCGGGCGCGGCGAAGGGGCTGAGGACCGCTGCGTCGAGGCGCGCGATGGTCTCGGGCTGGATATTGTTGTCGAGATTGCCGAGGACGATGGCGTCGTAGCCGACCTCGTTAAAGAAATCGACCATGTTGCCGTGGTCGGTGACGTGGCTGGCGAAGGAACCACCGAGGCTGTCACCAAGGTCGACGAGAACGACTTCGGCTCCACTTTTGGCCGCCTCTGCACGGACCTGATTCACGTAGCCCGCGAGGTAGGGATAGTGCTGGAGAGAGGCGATGTTCTGAAGAGATTGGGGGTAGACGTTGCCGCGGATGCGACCCGACTGCAGGACGATCACGTCGGCGGTCTCCCCGGATTCCTCCGAGCATCCGACCGCGAAGGCGGCGGCGAGCAGGACAGTGAGGATTCGGAGAGTCTTGATATTCATCGGTGGAGGAGGATTCAACGATAGTGAAAGCAATTTCCGGGCGCGAGAGCGCGGATGTGTGAAAAATTTGTTACGTTGATGGAAAATCATCCTCGTCGTCGTCGCGTAAATCGCTGCGGCAGAGACGCGCGTAGAGCCCTCCCGCCTCGAGAAGGTCAGCGTGGCGGCCTCGTTCGACGATGCGACCGCGGTCGAGCACGAGGATCTGATCGGCGTGTCGAACGGTGGAAAGCCGATGCGCGATCACGAAGCTGGTGCGGCTGTCCATCAGGCGCTCGAGCGCTTCCTGGATCAGGCGCTCCGTGGTGGTGTCGACGCTCGCAGTGGCCTCGTCGAGGACGAGGATGGGTGGGTTTTTCAACAACGCGCGGGCAATGGAGATGCGCTGCTTCTCTCCGACGCTGAGCTTGATGCCGCGCTCGCCCACGGGGTGGTCGAGCCCGTCGGGCATGCGGCGGACGAAGTCGGCGGCGTTGGCGGCGGTGAGGGCTTCCCACATTTCCTCTTCCGGTCGCGTCGGGCTTGCCGATGCGGAGATTCTCCGCCGTGGTCCCGTTGAAGAGGAAGCTCTCCTGCGTGACCATGGCGACGGCTCTGGCGGAGGGTGCGCTTCGGGATTTGGTCGATGGGTTGGCCGTCGACCAGGATTTTCCCGGAGTCGATCTCGTAGAAGCGGACCAGAAGGCTGACGAGGCTGGTTTTCCCGGCACCGGTCGGTCCGACGAGGGCGATCATTTCTCCCGGTCGGGCGTGAAAATTGATGTCGTGAAGCGTGCCGGCGGTGTCGTCACCCGATCCGTAGCCGAAGGCAACCTGTTCGTAACGGACGTCGCCCGTGAACGACGGGGCGGATGGGGATTCTGACCCGCCGACGACCGCGCCGTCGGGTTCCGCCGGACTGTCGATGATCTCGAAGACGCGCTCGGACGCCGCGCGACCGGATTGAAAAATCTGATTGAGTTGGTGAAGGCGACCAATGGGTTCGTAGAGAAACGGCGTGAAAACGAGGAACGCGACGAGGGTGGCGAGTTCGAGATTGCCCGCGAGGACTTGAGCGGCGGCGACACCGATGACGATGACCGGGCCGCAGGCCGTGAAGAAGGTCATGGACGGATTGTAGGCGGCCCAGGCGCGCATGACCGTCAGCGTGGCGTCGGCGAGCTTCCGGCTGGTGCCGTTGAAGCGGGCGTGCTCTTCGGGTTCGCTGGTAAACGTCTTGATCTGCCGGATGCCGGCGAGGTTGTCGTGGAGGACGGAGTTCATCGCGGATGCGGCGGTGCGTTGTTTCCGATACCGGGGCCGCGCGGTGAGGGTGTAGAGGAGGGCCCCGGCGATGAGAAATGGGATCGGCGCGGCGGCGGCGAGGGTGAGCGTGGGGCTGTAGGTCAGCATGAACCCGGTGACGACGATGATTTGCAGGATGGAGGTGGTGCCTTGTTCGATCCCGTCGATCAGGACGCGCTCGACGGAGGTCACGTCCTCGACGAGCCGGGTCATGATGTCGCCCGTGGCGCGGTCGTCGAACCAGTGGAGCGGGAGCCGCTGGATGTGTTCGTAGAGATCGCTGCGGAGATCGTAGATGACGAGTTGCTCGAAGGTGTTGTTGAGGATGATGCGGACGGCGTTGAGGATGCCTTGGAGCAGGAACGCACCGAGCGCGATGCCGACGAGCGGCCAGAGCAGCTCGGGGCTGTCGCCCTGGATCACGTCCTGCACGATTCGGCGGGTGACGTCCGGGAAAACGGCCACCAGCAGAGTGCCGACGATGGCGGTCAACATCGTTCCGGCGGCGAGCCAGGGGTAGCGACGAAGGTAGTGAAAGACGCGAAAGGTCTGCTTCATTTTGAAAAACGGGAATCGGAGAGTCGAAGGATGAGGTGGATCGAGGCGATACGTTTCTGGTGGGTGGGATGGCGTCTGTAAGTATTTGGCATGGCAACTGCTTCCACGTTTCGGCTCCGGTGGCGAGAGTCGTCCGCCGGATCAAAAAACAAAACCAACCAATACCAATCAGGAAAAAATCCTATGCTAAAACGAACCAATAAATTGGCGTCCCTGCTGGCCATCGCCGTCTTCTCGCTCTCGGGCGCGTTGCCGCTCGCTGTCCACGCACAAGACGCTGCTGTCGAAGAAACGACAGTCGTCGCCGAAGAAGTGCTGCTGAAGAAAGACCCCGGGCGAAGCTGCCATGGCGGCATTTGCTGAAGATCGCAGCTTACCCGAAATTCATGGTCGACAACTTGTGGATCCTCATCGCTGCGGCGTTGGTTTTCATCATGCACCTTGGATTCTCCTGCGTGGAAACCGGTCTCTGCCGCTCGAAGAACACGACGAACATTTTGTTCAAGAACGTGTTCATCGTCTGCATGGGTGGTCTGACCTACGCGGCCTGGGGCTTCAACTCGATGTATCCCGGTGAAATGGGCGTGGATTGCAATGGTTATTTCGCGATCGGCACTCCGATCGCCAACAGCTTTGCCGACGGCGACATGGTTGGGCAACCTGACCAACGAATACGCCGACTACACCTACTGGGCTGACTTTATCTTCCAGGCAATGTTCGCGGCTACTGCGGCGACGATTGTCTCAGGTGCAGTTGCCGAGCGCATCAAGCTCGGACCATTCATGATCGCAGCGACTCTGCTCGTCACGTTCGCCTACCCGATCACGGGATCCTGGCAGTGGGGCGGCGGCTGGCTCGCTGAAATGGACTTCTACGACTTCGCCGGATCGAGCCTCGTGCACGCGTTCGGTGGTTACGCCGCGCTCGCCGGCGTTATCATTCTCGGGCCTCGTCTCGGCAAATACCTCGCCAATGGCAAGGTGAAGCCGGTCCTCGGCCACAGCATGCCGCTCGCCACGATTGGTGTGTTCATGCTGTTCCTCGGCTGGTTCGGATTTAACGGCGGCTCGGTGCTGAGCGCGGACCCCGTGCTCGTTTCGCTCGTGTTCGTGACGACGGCCCTCGCTGGTTTTGCCGGCGGTATCGCCGCGGCGTTCACCTCGTGGATCGCTCTCAAGAAGCCTGATCTCTCGATGGCCCTCAACGGAATGTTGGCTGGCCTCGTCGGAATCACGGCGGGTGCGGATTCCATCATGCCTTGGTGGGCAGTGGTCGTCGGCGCCATCGCCGGTGTGATCGTTGTCTTCTCGGTGATCATCATCGACAAGCTCAAGATCGACGATCCGGTTGGTGCCATCTCGGTGCACGGTGTGTGCGGTAACTGGGGAACGATTGCGGTCGGTATCTTCGGCGGCATGAACCTGGTGACTCAGGTCATCGGCACAGTGGCCATCTCGGTCTTCGCCTTCGTGGCATCGTTCATCATCTTCCTCGTTGTGAAGTTGGTCCTCGGTCTGCGAGTCAGCGAAGAAGAGGAAATCGGCGGGCTCGACATCGGCGAGCACGGACAGGAAGCATATCCGGATTTCGCTCCGGTGTCGGAACTCTAACCTGGGAAGGATTAGCAACGCATTAATCGTATGAAAAAAGTCGAAGCAATCATCAAGCCCTTCAAGTTGGAGGAAGTGAAAGACGCACTGGCAGACCTCGGTATCGAGGGAATGACAGTGAGTGAAGTCAAGGGATTCGGTCGCCAGAAGGGGCACACTGAAATCTACCGTGGTAGCGAATACACGGTCGATTTTCTGCCGAAGATCAAAATCGAAGTTGTCCTCTCGGACACGCTGCTGGAGAGCGCCACTGCGGCGATCGTGAAAGCGGCGAAAACCGGGAAGATTGGCGACGGCAAGGTGTTCGTCTCGACGGTGGAGGAAGCGATCCGCATCCGCACCGACGAGACCGGCGAAAAGGCCGTCTAAACGTCAAGCGACGTCAGTCGAACAATCGAGGCGGTCCGGCGAAAGTCGGGCCGCCTTTTTTGTGCCGTGGCACCCGTAGAGGTCGACGTAAGGAGAGCCACCGGTAGCGGTCGACGTGAGGAGACCCCGGCGCAAGACGTGTCCGCGAGGAGCGTCGTGACCTCCGCTTCTACGGGCTTCTCGGTGTGAGGCGGCCCTCAGACGGGTGAGGTCATGCCCATGGTGAGGGCAACTGCGGCACCGAAACTCAGGAAGGCGAGGACGGCGAGGGCGACGGCGATCTTGCCGATGGGACTCGCATCGCCGGCTGGCTTGGGGAAGGGCGAGGCGCTGGAGAATCCGGTGGGGCGGGCGCTGCCGCTGCCGATTGCCACGGAGGCGGCACCGGACTCGGGGAGAGGATCGGATCCTGCGACGGGTGCGTCACCTTCGACGACGCAATCGATCTGACCGAAGCGGACCTGATCGCCAGGATGGAGGGTCGCTCCGGTGGTTTGTTCGCCGTTGACAAAGGTGCCATTGGTCGAGCCCAGGTCGTTGAGTTGGTGGGCGGTCCCGTCGTAGGTGATCTCGGCGTGGTGGCTGGAAATGGAATCGTCCTCGATCTGCAGATCGTTGTCGGGCAGTCGGCCAACGGTCACGCGGACTTCACCGAGGTCAAAAACGAGGGGCGAGCCGTCGGGGAGCGAGATGCGGAGCTTGGTCATGGTGGGAAGAGGGGGAATTAGGAGCGATATTCATCGACCGTTTTGGCGAACTGGTCAAAGAAATACGCGGCGTCGTGGGGGCCGGGAGAAGCCTCGGGATGGTGTTGGACGCTGAAAACGGGGTGCGTGCGGTGGGCGATGCCGGCGACGGTGTTGTCGTTGAGATTGACGTGGGTGACTTCGACGTCGTCGGGTAGCGAATCGGGGTCGATGGCGTAGCCGTGATTCTGCGAGGTGATGGAAATCTTGCCGCTCCGCAGATCCTTGACCGGCTGATTGGCACCGCGGTGGCCGAACTTGAGTTTGAAAGTCTTCCCGCCGAACGCGTAGCCGAGCACTTGATGGCCAAGGCAGATCCCGAAGATGGGCGTCTGGCCGATCAACTCGCGGGCGGTGGCGTGAGCATACTCGAGCACGGCCGGATCGCCCGGTCCATTCGAGAGGAAGACACCGTCGGGTTTCAGAGCAAGAACGTCGGCCGCTGGCGTGCGCGCGGGCACGACCTGGACTCCGAATCCGGCTGCTCGCAGGAGGCGGAGGATGTTTTTCTTCATCCCAAAATCGTAGGCGACGATGCGACGCTGGATCGGGACGGCGGGTCGGAAGACATTGCCGATCTCGTCGGCCTCGCCTTCGCTGGCGGCGACTTCCTTGGCTTGCACCCAGCCGCGGCTGAGCTGCCCGTCGGCGTCCCATTCGTAGGGTTCGGTCGGGGTGACTTCGGCGACGAAGTCGGTATCGGCGTAGCTGGCGGAGCGGGCCTGCTCGACGGCGGCCTTGTCGCTGATCTCCTCGGTGGACAGGCAGGCCCGGAGGGCTCCGCGGGTTCGAAGGTGACGGGTGAGCGCACGGGTATCGATGGACTCGATGCCGGGAATGCCGTTACGGACGAGGTAGTCTTCCAGGCTGAATTGCGAACGCCAGTTACTTTGAATTCGGCTGAGCTCCTCGACAACGAAGCCGCGGACGTGCGGTGTATCGCTTTCGGTATCGAGTTCGTTCGAGCCGTAGTTGCCGATCTGGGGCGCGGTCATCGCGACGATCTGACCGCGGTAGGACGGGTCGGTGAGAATCTCCTGGTAGCCGGTCATGGCCGTATTGAAGCAGATCTCGCCGACCGTGGTGGTCTTGGCGCCAAAGGCGTCCCCGCGGAAAATTCGCCCATCTTCGAGTGCTAAAACGGCTGACATGGGCGGGACTTTATCTGGAATTATCCGGCAAAAACAAGACCGTCCTCGGTCGATCTCGGTTAGTTAAAGGTAGTCGAGAGTGCGGAGTCGTCGGCCATCGCCCGGGCGTGCGCGATGTCGTCCGGGGACGTTCGTTCCCGGTCGAGGGGAGGGAGTTGATCGACGGGGAAAAATCCGACCTCCGCCGTCTCGATGCTTGCCCGTGGGCATCCCCCGATCAGGTCGGCGAGGATCGTGATTTTGTAAATCGAGTGGGCATTTGGCGGGTAGCCGGCGCGATCCCGATCTTTTACCGAGACGATCCGACGGGCTTTGACGACGTAGCCGCTTTCTTCGAGGCATTCCTTCTCGGCGTTCTCGGCGGGAGAGATGTTCACGTCGGCCCAGCCGCCGGGCAGCGTCCACTGCCCGCTCGAGCGCTCCTTGACGAGCAGGACTTGGGCGTCGCGAAAAACCACGCACCTCACGTCGACCTTTGGCGTGAGGTAGCCGATCTCGTCGGGCCAGCGAAAGTCCGGCAGCGGTCCGCTGACCTGCACCAATTCCGAAGCGATCTCGTGCAGACGCGCGTAGCGATCGCGGTCGTAGCCGTTCTCACAAAATGTCGTTCCTGCTTTGGCAATGGACGCGAGCTCGCGGGCGATTTGCAAAACGTTTCGCATCGTCCGAAAGCCTCACAATTCGCGGCTTCCTGCAAAAACAAAATCCTGTAAATCCTGTTAATCCTGTCTGACCAACCTCAAAAAAAGACCCATGCGCATCCTTTCCGGCATTCAACCTTCGGGTAAACTCCACATCGGTAACTATTTTGGCATGATGCGGCCCGCCATCGCGTTGCAGGATCGCGGCGAGGCACTTTATTTCATCGCGGATTTCCATGCCCTCACGACGGTCCGCGATCCGTCGGCGTTGCGAGCCTACACGCACGATCTGGCGGTGGACTTCCTGGCTTGCGGACTCGATCCCGCACGAGCCACGTTTTTCCGTCAGAGCGACGTGCCGGCCGTCACCGAATTGTCGTGGATTTTGTCGACGCTCACGCCGATGGGATTGCTCGAGCGGTGCCATTCCTACAAGGACAAGACGGCGAGAGGATTTGCCGCGAGTCACGGGTTGTTTGCCTACCCGGTCCTGATGGCCGCCGATATTCTGCTCTACGACAGCGATCTGGTGCCGGTCGGGAAGGATCAGAAGCAACACCTCGAGGTGACTCGCGACATCGCGACGAAATTCAATGAAGCCTACGGTCCGGGAACGCTCAAGCTCCCGGAGCCAAGCATTCAGGAGGCGACGGCGGCGGTCCCGGGCCTGGACGGGGCCAAGATGTCCAAGAGCTACGGCAACACGGTCGACATCTTCGAGGACGAGAGGTCGTTGAAGAAAAAAGTCATGGGCATTCCCGACGGACTCGACGCCGGTCGAAGCGCCGAAGCCGACAGAGGATTCCACGCTGCTCGGGCTCTACCGATTGATGGCATCGGAAGCGGATTACGAGCAAATGCTGGCTGATTTTCGTTCTGGTGGGTTTGGTTACGGCGACTTCAAAAAACGGCTACTGGCCGCAACGCGGGACTACTTTGCCCCGATGCGCGAGAAGCGCGCCGAACTGGAAGCGGACCCCGACCACGTCGAAAACGTCCTCGCCGACGGAGCGCGCCGCGCGAACGAGATTGCGACTGGCGTCCTCGACCGGGTGAAGATCGCCTGCGGGCTGCGGTAATTCTCAGTTTGCGTTTCCCCCTTAACCTTTCGAAAAAAAAATTAACCAACCGGTTGCGGCCCGCCGCGCGAACTTCCGGCGTATGAAAACCAAAACGACATTGCTGACAATTCTAGTAACCACGGGCCTCGCCGCCGCGCCTCACCTTCGTGCTGACTCCGATAGCGCTCCCTCGCCGGTCACCGAAATGGCCGAAGCTGCCGCCAACGAAACCATCATCGAAAAGCTCACGCTCAACCCGCAGTATTCCATCCTGGTTGCTGCTCTCGAGCAGACGGGCCTCGATGCCATGTTCAAGGGTGACGACGGCGACTACACGGTCTTCGCTCCCGACAACGCCGCATTCCGCAAGCTCCCGGAAGGCACCGTCGACGAGCTCATGAAGGATGAGAACAAAGCCAAGTTGACCGACATTCTCAAGATGCACGTTGTCTCGGGCAAAGTCCTGGCTGCCGAGGTGCCGAATACGCCAATGACCAGTGCGATGGGCGATCAGCTCGCCGTGACTTCGGATGGCGACAAGATCATGGTCGGTGACGCGACCGTGACAGTTGGCGACATGGACGCTTCGAATGGCGTGATTCATAACATCGACACGGTCCTCCTTCCCTGAGGCTCGTTTCGACGATCAAATTTGAGAAAGGTGCGGCGCGAGCCGCGCCTTTTTTTATTCCACGATCTCCGTCCGGCGGGCGCAGACGTGGACGAGATGCGCGTGCATCAGGAGCACCGGATCGCTGAGGCGCTCGCGGGTCACGCACCCGGAAAAGCGAATGGTCCCGAAAACGCCGGGCTCAAAGCACCACGCCAATTCGCAGTGGAGCCAGCGAAACGTGGCGACCTCCGCGTCGCCGTGCGAGTAGATCTGCGCCGCGAATCCGCTCGCAAGGCGCACGATGGGCCCGGATTTTTCATCCAGATAGGGGTCCCGGGCTCGCAGGATCTCGGTCGGATCAGTGCCATCGTCGTCCGTCGCGAGCGGTAGACATTCGACGGTGAGACGTCCGATTTCCGAGAGGTCGAACCGGTCGACGAATCCCGGCTCCGCCCCGTCATCCACGTGCTCCCAACAACTCGGCAAATAGAAGCCGAAGTCGCCCTTCTCGTACTGCGTTGCCTCGATGCCAGGTTCTTCCATGGTTCACGCGTAGCAGAGATCCCGCCGAGCGCCCGCCCATTTTCTGTCCGGCATTGGGTGTGATCGGAAGTGGTGCGGCCAACGCCAACGGCGTTCCATCAGCCGGCGCGGGGTTGCGGCGACAACGGAGCGGCTATCCCGGGAACCGTAGAGGAGCGCACGTATCCTGAAAGGATTCGGGCCCCGGGCACGGATTCAACCGCCTTCGGGGTTGTCATTGCAGTCCGACCCGGCTCCCCGGGGTAGCCCGCAGCGGACAACCCCGGGCTGAGCGGATCATACGCCGTTGGCGTAAACGGGAACTCCCGCTGGCTCCGGTGGTCTGTTCAAAAGGAATCAACATTCTTCCGTATCCTTCGTTAGCTTCGTTCACTTCTGTTCAAGCCTCATTCCGAATTCTGCATTTGACTCGCTCGCTCCCGCTCGTCTCGCCCTTCGGGCTGCACCGCAGAGCCGATGCAGTCTGCCCCGAGCCTTCCCAAGGCTCAGGGGCTTTCATTTCTCATTCCGCATTCCGAATTTCTCATTTACTGAAAGGCGATGGCCAAAGACCCGAAACATGACCGCATGGAAAAAATCGTCAGCTTGTGCAAGCGGCGCGGCTTTATCTTTCAGTCCTCCGAGATCTACGGCGGCCTCAATGGTTTCTGGGACTACGGCCCGCTCGGTGTCGAGCTGAAGCGCAACATCAAGGACTTCTGGTGGCGTCGCAACGTGCAGGAGCGCGACGACATGGTGGGGATGGACGGGGCCATCGTGATGAACCGCTCGGTCTGGAAAGCGTCCGGTCACGAGGAAACCTTTTCCGATCTGAAGGTCGAGTGCCGGGAATGCAACGCCCGGCACCGAGCCGATCAGCTTCCCGAGAAGGACGGCGAGAAATTCTGCCCCGCTTGCGGCAGCCGGAAGCTCACCGATCCGCAGGACTTTAACCTGATGTTGAAGACCTACCCGGGGCCGGTCGAAAGTGATGAAAACCTGACCTACCTTCGCCCCGAGACGGCGCAGGCGATCTTCGTCCAGTTCCGCAACGTGCTCGACACGGCGCGCAAGAAATTGCCGTTCGGCATCGCGCAGATTGGCAAGGCGTTTCGTAACGAGATCAATCCCCGCAATTTCATCTTCCGGTCCCGTGAGTTCGAGCAGATGGAGATCGAATATTTTTGCCGGGCCGAAGATGGCCTCGCGCTGACCGACTACTGGCTCGAGGAGCGGCTGAAATTTTACGAGGACATCGGCATCCCGCGGGAGAAAATCCACGTCCTCGACGTGCCGGACGGCGATCGGGCCTTCTACGCAAAAAAGACCTACGACCTCGAATACGAGTTCCCTTTCGGCGTCAGCGAACTCGAAGGGATCGCCTATCGGACGGACTACGACCTCTCGGCCCACATCGAGGCCAGCGGCAAGCCGCTCGACTACTTCGACGATGAAACGCAGGAACGCTTCGTGCCGCACGTCGTCGAGCCAAGCGCCGGAGCGGATCGGACGCTTCTCGCGGTGATCTGCGAGGCGTTCGACGAAGAGACTCTCACCAACGACAAGGGCAAGACCGAGGTTCGCACCGTGCTACGCTTTCATCCCCGGGTCGCGCCGGTAAAGTGCGGAGTATTCCCCCTGCTGAAAAATAAACCCGAACTCGTCGCGAAGGCCCGGGAGGTTGCCGCGAGTCTCCGCCCGTTTCTGAACGTCTTTTACGACGAGACCGGAGCCATTGGTCGCCGCTACCGGCGGCAGGACGAGGCCGGGACGCCCTTCGGAGTCACCATCGACTTCGACACCATCGGCGAGAACGAACCGGAGAAGGAAGATACCGTGACGCTGCGCCACCGCGACAGCATGGAGCAGGAACGGATCGCCATTGCGGATCTGCTGCCGTTCCTGCTGGAGCGCATCCGGTAGCCGTCAATTGTCGAGACGGACCCCGGAAAGGATGCAGGCCGCCACTGCGAATGCAATGACGGCCTGCTGTTCCCCCCAGAACGGGAGGAGTTAAAGCAGGGTGCGTGCCAGTCCGTCAACGAAAAATTTACCGAATTCTCCGCCAATCGCTCGCGGCGATGCCTGCCGCCCGGCCAGCGTCCCTTTGCAATCCCCGGCTGGGAGTGATAGTCGTTGCGCGCAACAATTCTCCGCAATGATCTTTCGCGCTCCCGCCTTCCTTCTCGCCGCCTCGTTTTTAGCTGCCACCGTGGCGGGAGCCGCCCCCTACCAGCGATCCGAAGATTTCGGGAAGCGACCCAATAACTGGAAGCAATCCCCCACGGGCGTGACCTACGGATTTCGGAAAACGACACTTTTCGGCGGCACCGGGGCAGCGGGCGGGTTGCTGCGCCCCACGACGTTCTTCAACTACTTCGGCGACACGTTTCTGAATGGCGCTTTTGATCGCAGTCAGGCCCTCGCTGCCAGCGGTGAGATCGTGCTCCAAGGCCTCAGTGGCAACCCGGCCTACGTCTCGACCACTTACATCGCGCATTTTGCGAAATCCCCGGGCCCCTTCGTCCAGGTGATCGGCCTCGCGCTGAGTGGCACCGGGAAAGGAAATCTCGTGCTCTGCGCGATCATCCAATTCGCCGATGGCCAAGCGGTGGTCGGCGATCCGGTTGGCGTGCCCGTCGGGTCCGAGCGGGTTCTGGGTTGGAGCTACGACTGGGATCCGACCGGCGGGCCCGACGGCGCCGGTCGACTGCGAGTCAGCGTTGGGGGCCGGGTCGCGGTCGCCGTTCTCGACGAGACCACGCGGGGCAGCAACCTCTCACTGGATGGATTCGGAATCTTCCAGCCGCCGTTCAACACGCCAAATTCCAACAGCTTTCTGGATCTTCTGATCAGCAACGTCGATTACTCGGCCAACGTCGGGCAGGCCCCCCGGCTCCGGATCCAGGGACCGGCCCGCCGGACGATCACCGAATCGGTGGCCACCATCAAAGGCACCGCGAAGGTCGCCAAGGGCAATCGGGTGGTTCGCGTGCGTTATCGCGTGATCCAAGGTTCGGAAGTCGGAAGATTCCGCACGGC
Source organism: uncultured Verrucomicrobiae bacterium (assembly GCA_963740185.1). Lineage (GTDB taxonomy): Bacteria > Verrucomicrobiota > Verrucomicrobiia > Chthoniobacterales > JAATET01 > CAVVKW01. Next base: position 196,076 of record CAVUDH010000011.1, on the reverse strand, counting down.
AGACGGGACCGAGCGGTGGAAGTTTCAAGCCAGCTTCCGGCGGGGAAATTCGCGCGTGCAAGTGCTCGCACGGAGCGACGACGGGACGTCGACCCGGAAACAGCGCACGATCCGCCGACGATAGTCGGGGTTCTCCAATGCCGGGAGATTCCGGGCGGGGAGAGCCGGCAGTCGGGATCGAACCGACGACCAGCTGATTACAAATCAGCTGCTCTACCACTGAGCTATGCCGGCGAGTGGTTCCGAATGTCTACACGGGGGCGGCACGTTTGTCCAGTCGCCCGATTTTCCGAAATTAAGAGCCATTATGACTCAAGCTGTCTCTACAGACTTGATGATAAACCGAGTCATAGTGACGCATTTAGGGCGCGACTGTTTTGAGTGGATGGGTAGTAGGTGTTTTGTAAGTAATTGACAGGCAGTATGATGGGGGATGTCGATTGCAACGGTGTTTTCACTGGCACGTCTCAAGCTCTTGGTGGTTCCGAGAGAATAAATCTCAACCAACCAACCAAAATAGAACCATGCAAATCATTCGAACCACGCATCAACCACGAGTCGGCGCCTGGGCGCCATTTCACCGGGTTTCGCCGCTGCACGACCTGATTGACAGCGCTTTTCAGCTGGCGAGTTCCGGATCACAGTCGGATCGGCCCGCCGGGCGTTGGGCTCCAGCGCTCGACGTCCACGAAAACGACGACGCGGTCGTCGTTGAATTGGAAGCGGCCGGGATGAAGAAGGAAGACTTCGACATCTCGCTGCACGAGGGCGCCTTGACCGTTTCGGGCGAACGCCATTCGGAAAGCCCGGATCGCGAGGGCGAAAGCTTTCGCAGTGAGCGGCTCTTCGGATCGTTCTGCCGGTCGGTGGAAATCCCCAGCGCGGTGAAAGCCGACGCGGTGGAAGCGGCCTACGCCGACGGAATCCTCACGATTTCGCTGCCGAAAGCCGAGGAAGCCAAGCCGCGACAGATCGAAATCCAAGTCAAGTGATCAACCCAACCTGAAACTCATTCAATCCATGACCAACGAAATGACCACTCATCAAGCCACCTCGCCGGTTCGCCGCGAGTCCACCGGGGATCCCGTCGTGAAGCCGGTCGTCAACGTCCAGCAGGACGCCGATGGCTACACGATCCAAGCCGAGATGCCGGGCGTCGCCCGGGAGGACGTGCTCGTCACGTTCGAGGACGGCAAGCTGACGCTCACGGGTCGGCGTCGGACCTCGGAAACGTCGGGTCGCCCGATTTATCGGGAGTCGAGCCGGGCGGATTATCGCCGGGTCTTCGATCTCGATGCGACCGTGGACGCGTCGAAAATCGCGGCGAGCGTCGAGCAGGGCGTCTTGAGCGTTCGGCTGCCGAAGGCGGAAGCGGCGAAGCCGCGCCAGATCGCGGTAGGCTGAGGCGAGGCGTAACCAAAAAACCCTGCGGACGGCTGCGTCCGCAGGGTTTTTTTTGTGGGGTCGAACCACCGAGCGAGAACCGGCAATTCATCGGTTGGGTGCTGCAACCGCGTGATTATCGGCATCCGACGGATGGGCTGAATGACCCGCGCGCCTGACGGGCGCGGCTCGATTCATCCTCATGGGATATCTCATTGCATTCATTGGACTGGCGCTCTTCCTGATTCTCTTCTTCGCCATCGTCCCCCACCTGCGTTCAGGGCGGTCGGATTTCAGCGGTCGCGGCGAGGCTCGGCACACGGACCCTCACGCTGAAAAGGAACAGATGGAAGGGCCGCAGGAAGAGTTCGTGAGCAATTCGGCCCGTCCGTCCATCGACGGGTCCGACGATCAGCCTCCCCGCTCGTAGCGGGCTATCCCGAAGCTGATTCGGCGGCAATCTGTGCGGCGCGCGCGCGGCGTCGACGTTGCGAGTCGGCCAGAAATTCTTCCTGGGCGTTGAAGGGCGGGTCGTCGCCGATGCGGGGAACGTAGGTCCCGTCGGTCTGAAGGACTCGAGCTTTGACGTTGTCGCGCCAGAACCACTCGAGGATCTCCTCGACGTGCTCACGGACGCCGGATGTCACCAGTGGAAAGACCGTTTCGACGCGTTTGAAAAGATTGCGCTGCATCCAGTCCGCGCTGCCGAGAAAAATCAGGGGTTCGCCGGCGTTCTCGAAGCGGAAGATGCGGCTGTGCTCGAGGAAGCGTCCGACGAGGCTGCGGACCTCGATGTTCTCGCTGACTCCCTTCACGCCCGGTCGCAGCGCGCACATGCCGCGCACCATCAATCGCACCGGGACACCCGCCGCGCTGGCGCGGTAGAGTGCCTCGATCACGCCTTCTTCGATCAACGAATTCACCTTGGCGTAGATCCCGGCGGGCTTGCCGGAGATCGCGTTGCGGGTCTCGGTATCGATCATTTCCACGAAGCGCTTCTGAAGGTTGAAAGGCGCGACGAGCAGCTCGGACATGCCTTGGAATTTTGACACGCCGGTGAGCAAATTGAAGAGTTCGGCGAGGTCCTTGGTGACGTCTTCGCGGGCGGTGAGAAGCCCGAGATCGGTGTAGAAGCGGGCGGTGGATGGGTGGTAGTTGCCCGTGCCGAGGTGGGCGTAGCGCCGGATGCCGTCGCCCTCGCTGCGGACGACGAGCAGGGACTTCGAGTGCGTTTTGAGGCCGGTGACCCCGTAGACGACGTCGACTCCGGCTTCGCGCATCTGGCGGGCCCACTGGATGTTGGCCGCTTCGTCGAAGCGGGCCTTGAGTTCGATGACGACGGTGACCTGCTTGCCGTTGCTCGCCGCTTCGATGAGCGATTGGACGATGGGCGAGTCCGAGGAGGTGCGGTAGAGCGTTTGCTTGATCGCGAGGACGTGCGGGTCTTCGGCGGCTTGAGCGAGAAAATCCACGACCGTCTGGAAGTTGTCGTAGGGGTGGTGGAGCAGGATGTCGCCCTTGCGAAGGTGATAGAAAATGTCCGCGTCGGCGTCGAGCGAGATGACGGTGTTGGGAAGAAAGCGTCGGTAGCGGAGCTCGGGCCGGTCGATCTGCATGGCCAGCGGCATGAGGCGGACGAGATTCAGGGGGCCGTCGATCCGGAAGACGTCTTCTTCGTCGAGGTTGAAGAGCTCGACGAGGCGCTCGACCATGTGCGGGGGGCAATCGTCCATCACTTCGAGGCGGACGGCCGCGCCGCGGTTCACCTTGCGCAGCTCGGTCTCGATGGTGTGGAGGAGATTTTGGACCTCCTCTTCGTCGAAGTAGAGGTTGCTGTTGCGAGTGATTCGGAAGAGGTGCGCGCCCTTCACTTTGACTCCCTTGAAGAGCGTCCCGACGTGCTGCTGGATCACGTTGCCGAGGAACACGAAGTGGTCGCCCTTGCCGTTGGGGAAGGGGACGACCCGGGGGAGAATCCGGGGGACTTGGACGACGGCGACGTCGGTATTGAGATTGTCTCCCTCGAGTTCGACGACGACGTTGAGGCTCTTGTTGAGAAGCTGGGGGAAGGGGTGGACCGGGTCGATGGCCAGCGGGGTGAGGACCGGGTAGACGGTTTTGTGGAAAAAATCCTCGAAATATTTGGCCTCCTCCGGCGACACGTCGGGGTAGTGGTGAAAGGCCACGCCGTTTTCCTCGAGCTGCGGTTGGAGTTCCTCCCGCCAGATTCGGTATTGCTCGTCGACCATGCGGTTGACGCGCTTGGAAATCCGCTCCAGCGCCGTGGTCGCCGACAGGCCGTCCAGCCCCGCGTCGTGCGAGTGCATCTGGCGTTGCTGCTTCAGACCCGCCACCCGGACCTCGAAAAATTCGTCGAGGTTCGAGCTGACGATGCAGAGAAATTTCAAGCGCTCGAGCAGCGGATTCGACGGATCAGCCGCCTGGTCCACGACGCGCTGGTTGAATTCCAGCCAGCTCAGCTCGCGGTTGAAAAAATTATGAGGGTCCCGAAAATCCATAAAAACATGCTCGCCCTTCCCGGCGGAAGTCCACGGTAATCGAAAATCGAGAATCGAGAATCGAAAATCCTCACACGGCGATGTCTTCGTTCCAAAGTTCCGGGCGGTCCGCGATGAAGGTCTGCATCATCTCGATGCACTCGGAATCTCCAAGTAATTCCAGCTCAACGCCCTCGCGTCGAAGCCAGTCCTCGGCTCCCTGAAAAGTCGTGTTTTCCGCGATCACGATTTTCGGAATTTTGTAGAGGATCGAAGTTCCGCTGCACATCGGGCAGGGCGAGAGGGTGGTGTAGAGGACGCATTCGCGGTAGACCGACGCGGGCTGGCGCCCGGCGTCCTTGAAGGCACTCATCTCGCCGTGGAGCAGGGGATCGCCGCTCTGAACGCGTTGGTTGTGGCCGCGGCCGATGATTTTGCCTCGGTGAACGAGGACCGAGCCGATGGGAATACCGCCCTCGGCGAGGCCCAGTTTTGCTTCGTCGATGGCGGCCTGCATGAATTCGTCGCGTTGCATGCTGAAGATTCTTGCGCGTTCGAACACGAATCGCAATTTACATTCGAGCGACTCTCCCGTTTCTTGCCCCCATGCCCATTCGAGCAGTCCCTTTCCTCGTCGCCGCCGTGTTAGCCCTCACTGTCTTCGGCGCCTCCGCCAAGGAATTCCGGGCGGCGTGGGTGGCTTCGGTCTACAACATCAATTTTCCGTCCCGGACGGGATTGAGCCCTTCGGCGGCAAAGGCGGAGATCGTGCGGATCTGCGACGCGGCGAAGGCCGCGAATCTCAATGCACTGATGGTGCAGGTGCGACCGGAGAGTGATGCGCTGTACGAATCGCGGCACGAGCCGTGGAGTCGGTTTCTGACCGGGACGCAGGGGCGCGACCCGGGATACGACCCGTTGGAGACGTTCATCATCGAGGGTCGGAAGCGCGGAATCGACATTCACGCGTGGATCAATCCCTACCGCGCGGCGACGTCACCGGGCAGTCTGACGTCCAGCCATCCCTCGAAAGGTCGGCTCTCGGGCCAGACCCGGAAGCTGAAAAAGATGCTCTGGCTCGATCCGACCGAGCCCGCTGTGCAGGACCACGTCGTCCGCGTGGTCGAGGACATCGTGAAGCGCTACCCGGTGGCGGGCATTCACCTTGACGATTATTTTTTCCCCTACCCGGAGACCTACAGCGGGGCGTTCCCGGATTCCGGCGCTTACAAACAATACCAAAAAGAGGGTGGGAAACTGGATCGCGGCGACTGGCGACGGGCCAACGTGAACACCATGGTGCGCCGACTCAGCGACACGGTTCACCGGGCACGGAGCGGGGCAAAATTTGGCATCAGCCCCTTCGGGATTTACACGAAAGGCAGTCCGTCTGACGTGAAGGCCGGCCTGGACGCGTTGAACCAACTTTACTGCGACCCGGTCGCGTGGCTTCAGCAGGGTTGGGTCGACTACCTCGCGCCGCAGCTCTACTGGGACGTCGCGGGCCCGCAGTCGTTCAGCTCGTTGCTGCGCTGGTGGCGGAGTCCGGGGGTGAATCCCAAGGGGATCCCGATCTACCCGGGCATCGCCATCGACCGGATGAACAGCCGGGGTCGCTCGGCGAACGAAATCGCCCGTCAGCTCGATCTGCAGAATTCCATCGGTCCGCGCGCCGGGGTGGGATTCATCCTCTGGGACTTCGACCCGATCCTGAAAAACAGCAAGGGCATCCGCAAGGTCGTCGCGGATCGGTAGCGTCGACCCGGCGAGGAGGCGAGGAGGCGCGGAGGCGCGGAGGCGTGCCATCATCCGCCTGCGGGCGTGGGGCGGAGGGGAAGTTTTGTTTTAAAATCTGGCGTTTGCCTTCGGGAAAATGGGCATGGACGGGGCATCGATTTTCTGGATGATGGCGTATCCTTTCCGCAGGCTTCATGACGACCGACCCGACCGCACCCACTTCCCAACAAGCTGCCGAGATCCCCGACGATCTGCTGATGGAGATGGAGGAGATGATCACCCATTACCCGATTTCCAAACGCAGCGCCTCGCTGCCGCTGCTGCACTTGTGGCAGAATCATTTCGGGTTCGTTGACGACTCAGGCGTCGAGTGGATCGCCGCCAAGCTCGAATTGGAGCCGGTGAACATCGTGGAACTGGTGACGTTTTACCCCTGGTTTCGCCGGGAGGCGGCGGGCAAGACGATCATCCGGGTCTGTCGGACGCTGGCTTGCGCGATGGCGGGTTCCTACGAACTGCGGGAGAAATTCTGCTCGGCCGCGGGAGTGGACCCGGCGGCGGAACATCACGGGTTTGGCCACGCTCCGCCGACGAGCGAGGACGGAGATTTCAGCATCGAATTCGCGGAATGCCTCGCGAGTTGCGGGACGGCTCCGGTCTGCCTGATCAACGACGACCTCCACGAAAATGTCGCACTCGACGACGTCGAACGCATCGTCAAGGACTACGCCACCGCCGACGCCTGATATTTTTTTTTCGCCATGGTCTCTCTCATTCCCAAACCGCACGACAAGGAGCGCCGGATCATCTTCGGCAACATCAGCCAGCCCGGCTGGTCGCCGGACATCGACACTTATCTGGCGAACGATGGCTATGAGGCGTTGAAGAAAGCGCTGGCGATGGAGCCGGCGGCGGTGGTCGATCTGGTGAAGGCGGCGAATCTTCGCGGTCGCGGCGGTGCTGGATTTCCGTGCGGGGTAAAGTGGAGCTTCATCAAGCGTGACGACGGCAAGCCGCATTACATCGTGGTCAACGCGGACGAGTCCGAACCCGGGACGTTCAAGGATCGCTACATTTTGCACAATGATCCCCACCAGTTGATCGAGGGGCTTTTAATTGCTGCGTGGGCGACAAACGTGAATCTGGCCTACGTCTACATCCGGTGCGAATTTCCGCACGCGGCGAAGATCGTCACTCGGGCGATTAAAGAGGCAAAGGAGAAGGGATTTGTCGGCAAGAACATCTGCGGGAGTGGGTTCGACTGCGACATCTACGTGCATCAGGGTGCGGCGGCCTACATCTGCGGCGAGGAGACCAGCCTGCTGGAGTCACTGGAGGGGAAGCGGCCGTATCCGCGGATCAAGCCGCCGTATTTCCCGGCGGTGCTCGGCCTCTACATGAAGCCGACGATCGTGAACAACGTCGAAACGCTCTGTCACGTGAAACACATCGTGAACCTGGGTGCCGAGGAATACGCGAAAATGGGCACGCCCGGCGACGGCGGCACGCGGACGATGTGCGTGAGTGGCGACGTCGTGAAGCCGGGGTATTACGAGCTGCCGTGCGGCGCGGTCACGCTGGGCGAGTTGATTTTCGACATTTGCGGCGGGATGAAGCCGGGCCGCAAGGTCAAGGCGGTGATCCCGGGCGGAAGCTCGGCGAAGGTGCTGCGGGCGGATGAGGTCTTCAAGGTGAAGAGCAAGGGTGCGGACGGCGAGATGGTCGAGAAGGAGGTCAAGATGCTCGACGTCGTGATGGATGCCTCCAGCCTGCAAGCGGTCGGGACGATGGTCGGCAGCGGCGGCGTGATGGTGCTCGACGACACGCGGAGCATGGTCTGGGCGCTGAACAACCTGAATCAATTCTACGCGCACGAGAGCTGCGGGCAATGCACGCCGTGCCGCGAGGGCAGTCTTTGGATGTCCAAAATGACGACCCGTATGCTGGCTGGCGGCGGTGCGGCGCAGGATCCGGCGACGCTGAAGAGCGTGGCGGATAACATCGCGGGGCGCACGATCTGCGCGTTTGGCGAGGCGTGTGCGTGGCCGACGCAGAGCTTTCTGGCGAAGTTTCCCGAGGAATTCGCGGAGAGTTGAGGGGGGATTTCCGGTTGGAAGTGGCGGCTTCGCCGCGGCTTGGGTCGCTGGTCCGGGGCTGGAAGCCCCGGACGGCGAGCTGGAAGCTCGCGCTCCCCATTTCTGGGGGTGGGTCGTAGATTTTGCGCCGATGCCGACTTACGTTTACGAGACGACCGATTCGAAGACGGTTCTTCGTTTTGAAATGAAACAAAGCATGTGCGACGATGCGCTGCGGTTTGATCCGGAATCCGGGCGTCCGGTGCGGCGCGTGATCTCGGGCGGTTACGGCTACCTCGAGAAGGGGAAAAAAACGGAGCGCCCGGCGGCTTCGTCGGCTGGCGGCTGCGGATCCGGCGCCTGCGGGTGCTGCTGAACGTAGAGTTCTCGATGGCAAAAAAGCGCGCCCAGTTGGGCATCATTTTTCTGACGATCTTCATCGACATGGTGGGGTTTGGAATCGTGATCCCGGTGCTGCCCCGCTACGCCGAGCACTTCGACGCGACGGCGGTGCAGAATGGCCTGCTGGTCGCGGCGTTTTCGTTTGCGCAGTTTTTTGCCGCGCCGATCCTGGGGAAGATTTCCGATCGGGTGGGGCGGAAGCCGGTCTTGTTCGTGAGCATTTTGGGGACGGCGGTGGGATTTCTGATGATGGGGTTTGCGACGACGCTGTGGATGCTGTTTGCCGCGCGGCTGGTGGACGGGATCGCGGGCGGGAATATCGGGACGGCGCAGGCTTACGTGGCGGACATCACGACGAAAGCCGAGCGTTCCAAAGCGATGGGCTTGATCGGTGCGGCGTTTGGGTTGGGATTTGTCTTTGGTCCGGCGATTGGCGGGATTCTGAGTTCGGCGTTTTCCTACGAGACGCCGATGTTCTTCGCGGCGGGACTGGCTTTCGTGAACGCGATTCTGGTGCTCTTGATTTTGCCGGAAACCCTGCCGAAAGAGCGGCGGGGAGTGAAGAGCCATGAGTCGATTTTTGCGGTGTTCCAGCACAGCGATCGGCGGACTTATTCGTTGGTGACGGCGACCTACTTTTGTCTGATCACGGGCTTTTCGATGATGACGTTCGTGTTCGCGCTGTTCCTCTTTCATAAGTTCGGGATGGACGAACTGCACACGGGAAACATCCTCGCGATGGTCGGGATCGTGGGCGTGATCATCCAGGGTGGTTTGATCGGGAGGCTGGTGAAGAAATTTGGCGAGGCGAGGTTGGCGACGGCGGGGTCGGTTGTGCTCTGCGCGAGTTTGCTCGCGTTGCCGATGGCGACCGGGCTGACGACGTTACTCGTCTACAGCGTCGGAATCGCCATTGGGAACAGCCTCTTGATGCCCACGCTCACCGGGCTGGGCTCGCGGAGCGTGGATCAGAATTGGCAGGGCCGCGGGCTTGGGCTCATGCAGTCCGCCGGGAGCGCCGCGCGCTGGGTCGGGCCGGCCATCGCCGGATGGCTGCTGAGCTTCGACGTGGGTCGGGCGAAGGAATTTTACGCACAGACCCCGCTCTGGACGGGTGCGGGTCTGGTCGGGGTGGGAATTTTTCTTACCTTGGCGCTACCCCGCTCGATCGAAGTCGAGACGGTGGACGCGAAGGAACCGACGGTGGGGTGAGGGAAAATTGATGAGCGATGACTGCTGACGATCCAGTGCGCCGCGTCGATGCGGTTATCTTCGACATTGGCAACGTGCTGCTGAAGTTCGACTACCTGATCGCGGCGCGCCGATTGGCGGCTCTGGCTGGTCGGGAGGAATTGGCTGATCATCGTCCGGTGGCGGCCGCGAAGGCGGAACTCGAGTGCGGGGCGATTGACCGGGCGGAGTTTTTGGACCGGGTGCGACCCGAGTTTGGTCACACGGGATCGGAGTACGAATTCCTGGCGATCTGGCGGGACATCTTCGAGGAGAATCTGCCGATGACCAGATTTGCGACGGAGTTGGCGGAACGAGGGGTCCCGACGTTTTTGCTCTCGAACATTTCCTGCATCCACGTCGACCACATCTCGGAAAGGTATCCGGTCTTCGCGACCTTCCGCGATGCGGTTTACTCTTATCGAGCCAAGTCCCTGAAGCCGTCCGCAGAAATTTACGAAGTGGCGATTCGCCAGTTTGGAATTGACCCGGAACGGATGCTGTTCATCGACGACTTAACCGAGAACGTCGCGGCGGCGCGGGTCGCTGGCCTGCAGTCGTTGCAATACGACTGGCGTGAGCACGAAAAATCCGAGCCGTTGATTTGTCAGCGGCTCGGATTTTCCTAAATGTTGGTCGTTGTCGGCCTAGAAAAGTCCGAGCACCTTGAGGATAACGACGACGACGACAATGACTCCGATGATGTAGAAAACGCTGTGCATAGAATAATGGTTTCGTTCGAAGGCACTCGATCGCGTGGGTGAAAGCGAGACTTTTTTCGAGTCGAGGGAGTGCGTGATTGAAAGAGAGTCCGGGACTCGAAAGCGGTAGCGTCGACGCCAACGGCGTTGAATCGTGTAGCTCAGGGTTGCCCGTCGCGGGCCACCCTGGGATCGAAGGCAACGATCGAATCAACCCCGAAGGCGGTTGGATCGGCGCCGGCAGGATAGAATCCCTTCGGGATACCCGAGCGCTTTCCATCGGCACCCGGGGTAGCCGCTCCTGCGTCGCGGCAACCCCGGGCTGAGCGATCAAACGCCGTTGGCGTTAGGCCTCTTTCCTCCCGCTCCGGACTCACTTCCAGTCACACCCGGAGTGGGTTGACTCGATTGGTCGTCGGCTGAAAGAGCTGGGCATGGGATCCCGTTCCCGAATCAGATTTCCCTGGCGGTCGAGGTGGCAGATAACATTTGACCTCAAATTGTTGCTGTGCGGGTGGGGGAAGCGGGCGTAGAATTCGGTCGTATGCAGAGCACCGGAAATCTGTGGGATCAGCTTTGCCAGGATCTTGCAACGACGCAGGCCGAGGAAACCGCTGAGCAACGGGGTGCGGCGGCCCGGAGCTTCGAGAAGGCGGCGCTGCAGATTTTCAAGGGTAATTCAGCGAGGTTGCAGGACGCGCTCGAGATCACGGGAGACATCCACCAAGCCAATGGAACCACGGACGACGCGATCCGGTGTTTTGGCGAGGCGCTGAAGCTGGCTCGGGGAGCCGAGCTGCAACCAGCGACCGCGCGGATCGCCACGAAGCTGGCGACTCTGTCGGAAGGGCGGGTGGACGCCGCCACGACGGTGCGGTTTTACGAGATTGCCATCCGGGCGATGGACAAGGCGCGCGACCATTCGCAGGTGCCGGCGATGTTGAACAATCTGGCGTCACTGCAGAAGGAGGCCGGTGATCTGAAGGAATGTGAGCGCACGTATCGCCGGGCATTGCAGGAAGCGCAGAACGTGCACGGGGCGAATCACCCGGAGGTTGCGTTGATTGCCAACAATCTCGCCGTCGCTCTGACGGAGGGGAAGCAATACGGTCCGGCGGAGGATTTTCACCTGATGGCGCTGGCCATTCGGGAACAAAACTTTGGCGGGAGGCACCCGGAAGTGGCGCAATCGATGGCCAACCTCGCTGCAGTTTATCACGAGCGGAAGCTCTACAAACAGGCTGAGGGATACTACCGCGCCGCCATGGAGACGCTGGCCAGCTTTCGCGGGCCGGAGGATCCGGAGATGCTGCGCATCCAGGCGGAGTGCGATCGGCTGCCGCACGTCCACGTTCGGAAATTGTCGAAAACCCGCCGAATGTGACGATTTTAGATTTTGGATTTTAGATTTTGGATTGGTGCTGCGGTCTCGCTTGGGCTGGTCGGCCTCGCCGGGTGCGGATCTTCTCAGCCTGCGGATAATCGAACCGTTTTGTCCGTGTTGATGGAGCCGGATGGGCGGGGTGCTTGGCGGGAATTGTTCGACCGGTTCGAGGCGGAGAATCCCGGGATTCGGGTGAATCTGATCGAGGGGCCGGCGTCGACCGACGTTCGGGAAGATCTCTACGTCAACGCGCTGCTGTCCGGCAGCGGTGACTACGACCTGGTCTACGCGGACGTCATCTGGGTGCCAAAATTCGCCGCCGCCGGCTGGCTGGAGGACCTCACGGAACGGTGGGACGAATGGGACGACTACGTCCCGGCGAGCATCGCGGGAGTCACGGTCGATGGACGAATCTACCGGGTTCCGACCCAGCTCAACGGCGGGTTGCTGTATTACCGCAAGGACCTGCTCGAAAAGGTGGGGGCGGAACCGCCGAAGACCTTTGCCGAATTGTGGGCGTTGTCCGAAGAACTGGAGAGTGACGGGACGTGGGGCTACGTGTGGCAGGGCAAGCAATACGAGGGCCTGGTCTGCAACTACCTCGAAATCCTGAAGGGTTTCGGCGGGAGCTGGGTCGACGCGGAGACCGGGGAAATTGGCCTGGGCGAACCGGCAGCGGCGCGGGCGTTGGAATTTCTGCGGGACTCGGTGGGAACGATCTCGCCGCCCGGAGTGACGACCTACGCCGAGGAGGAGAGCCGGCTGTTGTTTCAGAGCGGCGGGGCGGTTTTTTTGAGAAATTGGCCCTACGTGTATAAATCGATGGCCGCAGAGGGGGGCGAGATGCTCAAAAACGTCGGGATTGCGCCGATGCCCGGCCAACCCGGCGGGTGAGTCGGCGGCGACGCTGGGTGGAGCGGGGTTTTCGATTGTGAAAGGAACGCCGGCGGCGGATGAGGCCTGGGAATTGATCAAATTCGTCGCCTCTCCGGAGTCGGTGAAGTTCATGAACGACCGAATCGGACTCCAGCCCGCCCGCCGGAGTTTCTACGAAAATTCGGACGATCCGATGCAGCGGGAACTCTACGAGGTGCTGAAACACACGACGCCGCGACCGGAGATCCCGCAATACGCGCAGGCTTCCGATATCCTGCAGCGGCACTTGAGTGCGGCGATCAGCGGTCAGGCGGAGCCCGCCGAGGCACTGCGGGCTGCGGCTCGCGAGACGCGATTGCTCATGAATCGTCGCTAAGCAAATATGGAGTGCGGTTGCTCGGCACCGCTTTGGATGAGGGGGTCGCTGAAGCGAACAACGCCCGTCTTCCATCCCGAAGCTCCGCCGAGCGGAGCACTCCAAAAAATTCACCCTCGCAAGAGCGCGTCCACGAGGCCGGGGATGTCGTGGACCTTGGCTTCGATGTCGACGTCGAGACCGAGCCGCTTCATCGTGGCGGACGTGATGGGGCCGATGCTGGCGGTTCGCAGGCGCTCGGGAAGCGGGAGATTGAGGGCGGCGAAGTTTTCCGCAGTCGAACTGCTGGTGAACGTGATCCAATCCGCGCCTTCCGAGCGGAAGCGCTCGACGCCGCCGGTCGGATCACCGGTTTCCGGGACGGTCCGGTAGGCAATGGTCTCGTCCACGATGGCCCCGAGGTCGGTGAGTTGGGTGCCGAGCACTTCGCGGGCGCCCTCGGCCCGGGCGAGGAGGATTTTGAGATTGTCGACGGTGACCTCGGCCTGAAACGCGCGGACGATTTCCTCGGCGACGTATTTTGCCGGCTGGAGATCGACCTCGAAGCGGTTGGCGTGGACGCGGGCGGCGGTGGCGGGGCCGATGGCGGCGATCCGGACGCCGCCGAGCGAGCGGGCGTCCTTGTAGAGCGTGTAGAAGGCCTCGAAGAAGGCGTCGACGCCATTCGGGCTCGTGAAAACGAGCCAATCGTAGGTGTGCGCGTGGGCGACGGACTCGTAGAACGCCCGCTTGTCGCGGGCGGGCTCGATCCGGATGGTGGGGAGTTCGTAGGCGTCGGCACCGAGGTCGCGGAGTTGGGCGATGAGCGCGCCAGCCTGCTGGCGGGTGCGGGTGACGGCGATGGTCTGGCCGAAAAGCGGGCGGCTCTCGAACCAATTGAGTTTCTCGCGGCAGGTGACGACTTCGCCAATGACGCAGACGGCGGGGGGCTGGAATCCGGTGCGATCGACTTCGTCGGCGAGGGTGCCGAGGGTGGCGGTGAGCGTGTTTTGTTTGCCGGTCGTGGCCCAGCGAACGAGCGCGGCGGGGGTCTCGGCGGCGAGTCCTTCGGCGATGAGGTCATCGGCGAGTTTCCGCATCCGGCCAACACCCATGAGCATGACCTTGGTGCCGGGCGCGCGGGCGATGGCGGCGGTGTCGAGGGTGGTCTCGGGTTTGGTCGGGTCCTCGTGTCCGGTGAAGATGGTGAGCGCCGTGTTGTGATCGCGATGGGTCACGGGGATGCCGGCGTAGGCGGGACCGGCGATGGCGGAGGAGATGCCGGGAACGATTTCGTAGGCGAGACCGGCGGCGGCCAGCGCCTCGGCTTCCTCGCCGCCTCGCCCGAAGACGAACGGATCGCCGCCCTTGAGTCGGACGACGGTGTGGCCGGCTCGCGTTTTTTCGACGAGCAGGGCGTTGATTTCATCCTGGCTAAGGGTGTGGGCTCCGGCCTTCTTGCCGACGTAGATGGCTTCAGCGGAGTCGGGTGCGAACCGGAGAAACTCCGGATTGCTGAGGTAGTCGTAGACGACGATGTCGGCACGTTCGAGGAGCGCCTTGCCGCGAAGCGTGAGCAGGCCGGGATCGCCAGGGCCGGCACCGACGAGGTAGCAGGTGGATTTCATGAATTTTAGATTTTGGATTTTAGATTTTGGAATGTGGAGGCGACGATGGTTTTCGTGAAGCGCGCTTTATTTTTTTCGCTATTGATGGTCTCGGCGGGGTTGGCGGAGGAGGAATTTCGGACGTGGACGGACAGGAGCGGGCGGGCGGTGGAGGCGGGGTTGGTGAGTGCGTCGGCGGAGAACGTGGTGCTGGAGCTGAAGGCGGGTGGCGAGGTGACGGTGCCGATCCTGAATCTGTCGGCTGCGGATCAGGAGTGGCTGGCGGATCGGGATGCGGGGGAGACCGAGGGCGGGGGGAAAGCGCCGGGAGGTGAGCGGGAATACGATGGTCCGGAGGCGGAGGACGATTGGCCGCGGACGGTGCGGCTGGAGAAGACGCCGGAGGTCGAGACGATCAAGGAGGACCGGGAGGCGAAGGAGTTTATTTACGAATCGGAGCATTACGAATTCGTGTCGGATTCGTTGCTGGGCGCGAACGCGGTGAGGGAGTTCAGCCGGGTTTTCGAAGCGACCTGGCTGGTGAATGCATTGCTGCCGCTGGACCTGCGGCCGATGCCGGAGGGGGATCGGGAGAAATTCCGCGCGCGGATTTTTACCGACGAGGGGGATTATCTCGGCGCGGGTGGGATGCCGGGTTCGGCGGGGGTCTACGGTCGGAGGTTCGAGGCGTTGATGTTGCCGCTCGAGAGCCTCGGGGTGAAAATCGTCGGGACGCGGGTGACCATCGACTACGTGGCGGAGGACTACGGAACGCTGATCCACGAAATCACTCACCAGATGATGAACCATTGGCTGAACTGGTTGCCGGTCTGGTATTCCGAGGGTTCGGCGGAATACGTGGAACTCGCCGAATACGACAACGGGCGGTTTTCGTTCATCGGGCAGGATCGACGCCTGGCTGCGCACCTGAGACTGCGGTCGGCGGCGGGGAAATTCGAGATGTTGCCCTTGGAAGAGCTAATGACGATGGACAACCGAACCTGGTCGGCGGCGCTGACGACTGAGCACGGAGCGATGCAGAACTACGCGTCGGCGTTGGCGTTGACGTATTTCTTCTATCAAATCGACGGCGATGGGAAGGGAACGGCGATGAAGGATTACCTCCGGGCCGTGTCGATGCTCGAGCCGGGTGCCGACAGTCAGGAGTTGGTGAAAGAGCACTTGCTGCGGGGACGGAGCTACGCCGAGCTGGAGGATGAGATGGTCAGGGGTCTGCGGCGAGCGGGGTGAGTGTGGAGTTCGGAGAGCGATAGCACCGTAGTCGGCGGATTCTTGATTTTCCCGGAATAGGATGGGAACCTTTTCGCTCCCAGACTCGCGTCGACGGCATCGGTTCCTCGATCTCGCGCGTAAAAACTCCCACCATGATGAATACTCTCACGATTGCTCAGCAGGTCGCGGCCCGCACCTATCCGCCCTTCAGTCTCTACGGTTTGATCGAAGGAACGTTTAAACCGCGCCCTGGCCAGCGGATTTGCGTCCTCATTGACCTAGACGATCCGAAGGACGTCGGGGATTTCAAGTTCCTCGAGAACCCCGACCTTTCGATCCAGCGGAACGCCCACCAGCACTTTCACCTCGGTCTTCAGGGTGGTGTGCTCGATGAGCTGAAGCTGACGGGTGGCGAATTTATCGCCTACAAGAATACCGGCGGCAGTAACCTGGATCTGCCGGATTACGCCATCGATTCCTCCGGGAAGGAGTATTCGTTCGAGCAGGATATTTACCCGAAATTTGACATCATTCTCTGCATCTCGACGTATTCGGCGACGGCCCCGCTGACGGCTTCGGCCAAGCAGCACGGATTTCGCGGGGCGACGCTGCACGGTCTGAATCAGACAATCCTGACGACCGGACTGGCGGTGAACTACGACGAAGTGAGCGCGAATGGCGAGAAGCTCCGGCTTGGGCTGACGCGGGCCGATTGGGTTGAGATCGATTTCGAGCACGACAGCGAAACCTACACTCTTCACCTCCAGCTCGATGGGCAGGAGGCGCAGAAGAGCCACGGGCTCTGCCGCGACGAAGTGCCGGACGTGGCGAACCTCCCGGCCGGCGAGATCTATTACGTGCCGAAGAGCGCGAGTGGGCAGTTTCCGATGAAATACGAGGACGGGACCATCGGGCTGATGCACGTCGACGATGGCCGCGTCCAGCGGGCGGAATTGCTCAGGGGCAACCCGGACACGGTCAGCGAGCACAACGCGAAGCTGAAGGGGGATCCCGTGACCGGCGAATTGGGCGAGCTGGGATTCGGCACGCAGATCCTGCCGGTTTCGGGGCGCGACATTCAGGATGAAAAAATCCTCGGCACGATCCACGTTGCCACCGGGCGCAGTGATCATCTCGGTGGACACCTCACGCCGGACAAATTCGCCGAGGCGAGCAACGCAACGCACGACGACATTCTTTTCGCGCCGCACAAGACGCCGGAGATCAACGTCGCGCAGGCCCGGATGCACCGGGACGGAGAGACCAAGATTCTGATCGAGAGCTTTGAGCCGTCGGATTACGTCTACGGTCTGATCGCCTGATTTGAATCCCTACGAATCGCCGAAGCTCGTCGCCGAGTATTTGCTGTTCCATTATGGCGATGCGAACGCGGTGCTCGGTGATCTGCCGGGTCCGCGGGAGGCGGCGGGTTTTGCCGCGCGGCTCGTCCGCGAGCTGCTCGGTGAGGCGGCGAGTGGTGCGCGGGCGCTGGACGTGGGTTGCGCGGTTGGCGGGTCGAGTTTTGAACTCGCCCGGTCTTGCGCGAGTGTGCACGGGATCGATTTTTCCGGTGCGTTCATTGAGGCGGCCAGGACGCTCGGACGGGATGGTAGATTGGGTTTCAAAAAAGTCGTCGAAGGGACGATTACGGCTTCGGACGTCGCCGTTGTGCCGGAGGAAATTGATCGGTCGCGGGTGAGCTTCGACGTTGGCGACGCGTGTGAGCTGCGGGCGGACCTCGGATCGTTTGACGTGGTGGTGGCGGCCAATCTGATTTGTCGCCTGCCCGAGCCAAGAGCCTTTCTCGACCGCTTGCCCGATCTCGTTTGTCCGGGTGGGCAACTGCTGCTGACGACGCCTTTCACTTGGATGGATAACTACACTCCGCAGGATCGGTGGTTCGGCGCGACGCCGGAAACAGGTGGGAGCTTCGACGCGCTGCAGTCCATTCTGGCCCCGGCGTTCGAACTTCAGCACACTGCCGACATCCCTTTTTTGATTCGTGAGCACTCCCGGAAATTTCAATACACCGTCGCCTTCGGCAGCCGCTGGACGCGGCGTTGACTGGGAGGGTCGTTATCAGCAGCAGGATACGCCTTGGAACAAAGGGTTCGCCGCGCCGCCATTGGTGGAGTGGATGGAGGAAAACGAGTTCCGGGGCAAAGTCCTCGTCCCGGGTTGCGGCACCGGTTACGACGTCCGCGAGATCGCGCGATCCGGAGCGTTCGCGATCGGGCTCGACTTGGCGCCGAGCGCAATCAATTTTGCTGATTCGCAACCCCGGGTCGGGACCGAGCGCTATCGGTTGGCGAATTTTCTGGAACTTCCGCCGGAACTGGTCGGCGCGTTCGACTTCGTCTTCGAGCACACGTTGTTCTGCGCGATTGATCCCGCGCTGCGGGCGACCTACGTCCAATCTGCGGCGGCCTCGCTGGTTCCGGGTGGGCACTTGGTCGCGATCTTCTACCTGGACGTCGGGGAGCGTGACGGCGACGGCCCACCCTTCGGGACGTCCCGGGAGGAGCTGAACGAGTTGTTCGGTTCGGCCTTTGAAACGGTGGAGGAATTCGTTCCCAAGCGCGCCTACGAAGGACGCGAGGGCTGCGAATTGCTGCGGGTGCTGAAGCGCCGCCAGGCTCTTGCTACCTCCGATGGGAGGGCTCTATAAGCTGCGGGTATGCAATGGAGGCTCGTTGGTATTGCGTTCTGTTTGGTTCCCGTGGTGGCTTCCGCCGAATTTCGAAACTTTACGGACACGTCCGGTCGCCGGATCGAGGCGGAGGTGTTGTCGGTGGACGGTTCGACGGTGGAGTTGCAAACCCGCTCCGGCGAGACCGCGAGCCTGGACCAGGCGGCCTTCTCCGCCGCCGACCGGACTTACTTTCAGCAGTGGGAACCCCCCGCCGCACCGGACGAGCGGGTCGCGCCCGGTGCGAAATTCCGGTTGGAGTTTGCCGATCTACCCGCCACGGCGAATGGGCAATCAGCCGGTTGCGAGATCAGCATTCCGTCCAGCTATCGCGCGGACCAACCCGTGCCGCTGCTGGTCTGGATCAGCGGTGGCAAGGGAAGTGACCGAATCGGAGGGGCTGCGGATCTGGTGGACGCGGCCCGCTTCGTCATCGTGGCACTTCCCTTCCCCGAGTCCGTGCCCAGTGTCCTCAAATCGCTGGGGGACAAGAGCGTCAATCAGGTCTGGGATTACCAACGTCCGATGCTGGAAAAAGTGCGGGAACTCATTCCAAATCTCGATCCGGAAATTCAGATTGTAGGTGGCACGAGCAATGGGGCTCACGCGATCGGCAGCGGATTTGATCAGAAATGGGACGGGTTTGCGGACGGGTTTACCGGGTTCGTCCTGCACGAAGGGGGCGGTTCGCCGGGGAACAATTACCGCGAAGCCCGGGGCCGGACGATGCTCGTCGCCTACGGCGAGGAGAGCGCTCACTTGGATTGGGCAAAATGGTTCATCGACAAGATCGAGCACGTTCGACCGCGGCTCGACGTGGTGGGAATCCCGGGCGAGGGCCACGGGTTGGGAGCGGAAGGGCGAAAACGGATCCGTGAGTGGATCGACGAGAAGTTCCCGGCGGAAGAGCCACTCATCAACTGACGAGCTGGATCCGAAACTCGCGCTCGCTCCTTCATGCGGTCGGGTTCTCGGACTCTGGGGCTGGCTTATTTGATGGCGGCGTGAAGAATCTCGACCGGGTGGAGGGCGCGTCGTCCGGTGGCGTCCTTGATCTGGTGGCGGCAACTGGTACCGGGAGCGGCGATCAGGGTTTTGGGCGCGGCGGCGCGGACGGCGGGGAGTAGGACGAGTTCGCCGATCTGTTGGGACAGGGCGTAGTGCTCGCGCTCGTAGCCGAACGAGCCAGCCATGCCGCAGCAGCCGGAGGGAATGGTCTCGACGGCGTGACCGGACGGGAGGGTGAGCATTTTGACCGTGGGAGCCAGCGAAGCCAGGGCTTTCTGGTGGCAGTGACCGTGGAGCTTGATGGCGCGCTCGCTGGAATCGAACGATTCGCCGGTGATGCGTCCGGCGTCGATCTCGCGGGCGAAGAACTCGTCGACGAGCAGGGCGTGCGGTGCAAGCGAGGTCGCCGCAGCTTTGAGGGCGGGTGGCATGAGGTCGGGGTATTCGTCGCGGAAGGACAGGATGGCCGATGGCTCGATGCCGATGAGCGGCGCCTCGGCGGTGACGATCTCAAACAGCAGTTCAACGTTCTGAACGGCGAAGCGCTGGGCGTCGCGGACGAGACCCTTCGAGAAGCTGGCGCGGCCGCTCTCGACGTGTTTCGGGAGGATGACCTCGTAGCCGAGTCGGTTGAGTAGCTCGATGGTTTTGATCCCGACGTCGGTGTCGTTGTAGTTCGTGAACTCGTCGCAGAAGAGGTGAACGCGACCGTTCGGGAACGACGCGCCGCGAGGGTTGGCGTGGCGGGCGTGCCAGGCGGCGAGGGTGGTGCGGTGAAGTTCGGGCAGACTCCGCTCGAGGGCGAAACCGGAGAACTGCTTGATCCATCGGGCAACGGCGGGTGTCCGGACGGCCCAGTTGTAGAGGGACGGCGCGAGGGCGGCGAGGCGCATGGAGCGACTGAAGCCGGCGATGAGGCGCGAGCGCAGGGGGACACCGTGGGTGTCGTGGTAGTGCTGCTGCCACTCGGCCTTGAGGCGGGAAACGTCGACGTTGGCGGGGCACTCGGACTTGCAGCCCTTGCAGGAAAGGCAGAGGTCCATGACGTCCTTGACCTCCTCGCTGTCCCAGGGATTGGAGACGTCGCGGGGGTTGGTGAGGACGTCGCGGAGTAGGTTTGCGCGGGCGCGGGTGGTGTCCTTTTCGTTGCGGGTCGCCATGTAGCTCGGGCACATGGTGCCGCCCATAAGGGCGGACTTGCGGCACTCGCCGACGCCGGTGCAGGCTTCGGTGGCCCGGAGAATGCCGCGCGACGCACCGAAATCGAAGACGGTTTCGTAGTCGGGATCGGCGTGGCCCGGGGAGTGGCGCAGCGACGTGTCCATTGGCGGGGTGTCGATGATTTTTCCCGGATTGAAAACGCCGTTGGGGTCGAAGGTTTCCTTGATGCGACGCATCATCGCGTAGCATTCGGGGCCGACCATCGTGGGGATGAATTCGCCCCGGAGCCGGCCGTCGCCGTGCTCGCCGGAGAGCGAGCCGCGGTATTTTTTGACCAGGTGCGCGATGTCCGTGGCGATCCCGCGAAACATTGAGAGGCCCTCTTTGGTCCGGAGGTCGAAGAGCGGGCGGGTGTGAAGTTCGCCCGCTCCGGCGTGCGCGTAGTAGACCGTGCTGACGTCGTATTTGTCGCGCAGCAGGGCCTCGAATTCGGCGATGTAATTCGGGAGGTCTTCGACGGCGACGGCGGTGTCTTCGACGACCTCGCGCGGCTTGGCGTCTCCGGGGACGTTGTTCATGAGGCCCTGGCCGGCGCGACGAAGTTCCCAGACGCGCTGGCTTTCTTCGCCCCAGAGAACGGGGAACGCGTATCCGAGGCCCGCGGCGCGAAATTTTGCTTCGAGGGTGCGCATCTCGGCTTCGACGTGGGATCGGTCGGCGTGCCGGATGTCGACGACGAGCACGGCTCCGGGGTCGCCCTGAACGAAGAAGCGATTGCGGGCCTGCTCGAGATTTTGCTTGGTGCAATCGAGGATGTGGCGGTCGATCAACTCGCAACCGAACGGGCGATGAGTCATCGCAATCAGGGTCGCGCGCAGCGAATCGTCGACCGTCGCGAAGTGGGCGCACATGAGCGCGCCGGGGGGTGGGAGAGGTTCGCAGTTGAGCTCGAATTCGACTCCGAAGAAGAGGGTGCCCTCGGAGCCGGCGATGAGTTGGCAGAGGTTGAAGGGGACGTCGGAGTCGGGGTCGAAAACCGCGCAGTCCATCAGTTGGTCGAGAGCGTAGCCGGTGTTGCGACGAGTGACGGTGGGCTTCGGGTAGTTATCGCGGATGAGATCGCGATTCGCGGAATCGCCGAGAAGGTCGCGGACCTCGCAATAGATTTGAGTCTCGAGCGTGGGACCGCCTTCGCATTTTTCGGCGAACTCGGCGGGGGTTAGCGGACCGAAGGTGACCTCGGAACCGTCGCTGAGAAACCCGCGGACGGAGACGAGGTGCTCGCGGGTGCCGCCGTGGACGATGGAATTGGCCCCGCAGGAATTGTTGCCGACCATGCCGCCGATCATCGCGCGGTTCGCGGTGGAGGTCTCGGGCGGGAAGAAAAGTCCGTGCGGTTGGAGCGCGAGATTCAGTTCGTTGCGGACAACGCCGGGCTGGACGCGCACGCGTCGGGCGTCGGGAGAGATGCTCTGGATCGCGTGGAGGTGGCGACCGATGTCGACGACGATCCCGGAGCCGACGACCTGCCCCGCGAGAGACGTTCCGGCGGCGCGGGGGATGAGTCCGACGTTGTTCTCGTTTGCGAAGGTGATCAGCTCACGCACGTCGGCTTCGGAATCTGGCAGGGCGACGGCGAGCGGGCGTTCCTGATATTCGGAGGCGTCCGTTGCGTAGAGCGTCCGCATCGCATCGTCGAAAAACAACGGGCCGGACATTCGGTCGGCGAGTTCGGCGAGCTCGGCGAGCTCGGGCGATTGAGGAGCGGAGGCCAGTGCGGTCATGGTGGTCAGGTCAAGCTAGCGGGCTATTCGTTTTGGCACTAGGGGCGGACGTCGATCTTTTCCGAGCCTTGGAAGTCGAGCGGTTTGGGAAAGTCGGGGTTTTGGAGCGTGGCTTGGACGGAGATGCTGACGTTGACGTCTTCGGTTGGCAGGACGGGGCGGTCGCGGGGCCAGACGAAGATTTGCTTGGTTACGGATTCCGCTGGGTCGAGCTGAATGGGTGATTCGGGTATTCCTGAGATGTCGACGTCTCCCTTCGGGTTCTGCGCGGTGACTTCGAACGAAGCGGCGTGATCGAACGGGTTGCTGATCGTCACGGAAACAGCGCCGCCTCCCCACCAATCCCCGCCAGCCGCCAGTTGGCTCACTTCCACGGCAGCCTCCGGGAGGAGGTAGGTGTGAACTTTTGTTTCGAAAATTTCGCGAGCCGCGTCGGCAGCTGGTCCGGACTCGGGGTAGACGTCGAAGATCTGACCGTCCGAGTCGACGGCCCGATAGGTGATGGTGTCCGCATTCACGTCGGCGACCCAAAAATGCGGCACACTCCCCGCGACTTCGAGATACCAAGGCCGTTGGAAAGCAATTCGCCGCGGCTCTCGCCCCCAGCAACCGTCCCCGAGGTAGAGCGTCCCGTTCCCGTCGGTGGCCACGGCGTTGTTTTTCAGAAGTTTGGTTCGTTTGAAGGTGTGGTCGTGATTTTCGAAGGCAACGGTCAGGCCGAATTCATCAAAGAGCGGAGCCCAGAAATGGCGACCGAGGTCGGAGTGTTGGCCCATGAAATCGCGGTGACTGGGATAGAGCGGCACGTGATAGATGGCGGCACGGTGCGGGATCTCGGAGTTGGTCGCCAACTGATCGCGAATCCAGCCGACCTGTTCTTTGTGGGAAGTGATGTGCCCGGAGTCGAGAATCAGGAAGAAGAGGTTTTGGCCAAATTGGCGCGCGAAGTAGGAGTCTTCGGGATTCTGGCCGAAGAAGTTGAAGAAAAATGGCGCGGCGCTCTTTGGTTGGGAGTAGCCGCCGTTCACCTCGTGGTTTCCGATGGCGAGGACCAGCGGGATTGAGCGACCGTCGGACGTCACCATTTCTTCGGCGTAAAACTGCAGCCACTCATCCCATTTGCCGACCGCCTCGAGTTTTCCGTTGGCGTAGGCGATGTCGCCACCGACGAGCGCCACGTCCGGGTCGAACTTGGCGGCCTCGCGCAACAGGAGGCGCATCTCATTGCTTGTCCCCATGTCTCCTCCCGTGACGAAGCGAAGCGGAGAGTCGTCCGCCGAGATCGTCCGCACCTTCAGTTCTTTCGAGACCTTGCCGCCTGGTAGGCTGGCCACGAGGTGATAGGTCTCTCCGGGCTCGAGATCGGTGAGCTCGACCCGATGGAGATGCCGGTCGGGTAGGCCATCGATCCGAGACGTCCCGCCGCTGGCGGAAGAAACGTAGGCCTTGATTTGGCCATCGCGGCCAACCGGGTCGTAAAATACCCGTGCTTCGCCCGGCTCCGATCCGAACGTTTGCCAGTTCACCGTCAACGTGGTCGACGGATCGCCTTGGTAGGTGAAGATGACGTTCTCAGGTTGGACTTCTGCGGCATCAAGCATTGCCCCGATCGATAGAAAGATGGCGGATAGGAAGCTGAACAGGAAGCGGACTCCCTTGGGGCGGATCGATTCGAGTGAAATGATCCGGTCTGGCGGAAAGGTGGCGGGTAGTGCGATGGGTAAGCGAAACTCCATGCGAAGGGTGTAGCCGAGTAGATGCGGGCCATCAAATCCGTTTGAACGACGAGCGCGGGAATAAGCCTCGTTCTGTTCCTTGTTAGCTTTGTTGATCTGGTGCGTTCAGATATCTGACTTAGGAACGAACGCGCGAACAAGCGCTCGAGCTTGCGGTCACAGCCGAGGGGAGGATTTAATTTTTTGGGCGTCACTTGGACACTGACGAGGATTCAAATAATCTTCGTTCGCGAATTTGAGCGGCGATTGCTTTTTCGCATTTGTCACGAATGATCTACCGGTCGCTCTGCGGCGCTAGCCCACGCAAATCTCAGCGAGATCGTTGTTCCAACGCCTTCTCGACTATGGAAGTCCATCGCTCCATTGAGAGTCGGAAGTAGGCGTTGGATGATCGCCAATCCCAGTCCGGTTCCCGCCGGGGCTCCTTCCGATTCGGCACTGACTCCGCGCTGAAATGGGCGAGTTAGACGTGGTAAGTCACGTTGCGCGATACCTGCTCCGGTATCCCGAATGTCGATTCTCAAGCCGTCGGTGTCATTGCTAAACGCGAGGATCACCCGGCCCGAGTGGGTGTATTTCACCGCGTTGCCGAGCAGATTCGCGAGCACCTGCGAGAAACGAACTCGATCGAATCGCCACCATCTCGGAACGACGTCGGTCATTGAGACGCCAAAGTCTAAATTGTGTAATTCAGCGTGGGCGCGATAGATGCGTGTCAGATCCCGCGCTATTTGTGGCAGATCGTGCCAGGACGCATTTGCTTCCGCTGAATCACCCTTCACGACGGTGAGAATTCCGTCCAGCATATCCAGAGTCTCTCGGCCACAGATCAGTGCTGTCTCGAGACTGTCCCGTTGTTCCTCGTCCAGGTCCGTGTCTTCCAAAAGCTTCAGAAATCCCAGCACCATCGCCAGTGGCGACCGGACATCGTGTCCTAGCATTCCCAGGAATTCGGTCGACCCCTGCCATTCCCAGTCCACCATGGGACTCCCCGTTGCGGTTCGCGGAGCGAAACCCGACGGAGTGTTCGTTAGCGAGCCAGCCACGCGCTGACTTAACACCTCCAATGATGGGGTGTCCAGAGAAACATTGGCACGGGAAGATTTCGCGATGTCCGGTGATGCCAGCAGCACTTTGCGAAAACGTCTCCGGGAGTTCCGTGCCGCCCTTGGCCTCACTCAGGAGCAGCTCGCTGAACGCGCCACTTTGAACTACAAACATTATCAGGAGATTGAGCGGGGTGGCAAAAAGGAGGTTCGTTTATCTACGCTGGCCAAGATCGCCGACGCCCTCCAAGTCCCGCTCTATCAGCTCTTCACCGAGTATCCCGCTTCCGAAGTCATTGCCGAACCCGAAGGCGACTATCGTGTGAAGGGCAGGAAGCCGCCTCCGTCGGAAGGGTAAACTTTCAACCCGTATCTTGGAATTGTCGTCGTTCGGACTGACAGTATTCGAAAGAGGGCGGTCGGAGTGGCTTCGATGGAAACCCGCTCGTCCACAAGAATTGTCAAATTGCTGCCGAAAATCCAAAAGGTCGCGAATCCATCTTCACTTCGTAAGCGATCTGAACCAATCTTCCCACCTGACTTGTGGCGCGCGGGAGCAGAGAATCTGGTTTTTCCGCGATGATCCTGCTCACCACTCTCAATGCCCGCTACATTCACGCCGCCTTTGGGCTGCGGTATCTGCGGGCGAACCTGGGGGAGTTGCGGGAGAGCTGCGAGATTGTCGAATTCGACATCAAGCAGCGTCCGATTGAGATCGTCGAGCGGTTGCTGGCGGGACAGCCGCAAATCATCGGGATCGGAGTTTACATCTGGAACGGCCGGGAATCGTTGGAGGTTGTTTCCCTCTTGAA
The DNA here is from genome assembly GCA_963740185.1 of uncultured Verrucomicrobiae bacterium. Taxonomy (GTDB): domain Bacteria; phylum Verrucomicrobiota; class Verrucomicrobiia; order Chthoniobacterales; family JAATET01; genus CAVVKW01. The sequence goes on along the minus strand of CAVUDH010000011.1, from coordinate 170,359 downwards.
ACGGATCGCGCCGGAAGTCTGGATCGTGCTCGGTGGACCGGAGGTCAGTCACGAATGCGAGGGGCAGCCCATCATCGAACTGGCTGACTACACGATCACGGGAGAAGCCGATCTGGCCTTTGCCGAGCTCTGTCGCCGCTTGGTGGGCGGGACACCACCGGCGAGCAAGTTGATCCACGCGACGTTGCCGCCGCTCGAGGAAGTTGCCCTCCCGTACGATGAATACAACGCGGAAGACGTGGCTCATCGCGTGCTTTACGTCGAGGCGTCGCGGGGCTGTCCGTTCACCTGCGAATTCTGCCTGTCCTCGCTGGACGCACCGGTTCGCCAGTTCGACCTTGCTCCGTTTCTTCGGTCCCTCGATGCGCTCATGGAGCGCGGCGTTCGGCAGTTCAAATTTGTCGACCGGACTTTTAATCTCAACCTGAGGACGAGCGGAGAGATTCTGCAGTTTTTCCTCGATCGCTATCAGCCGGGGCTGTTCGTCCACTTCGAGATGGTGCCGGATCGATTGCCCGATGCCCTGCGCGAGCTGATTGTGAAATTCCCGTCCGGAGCGTTGCAGTTCGAGGTCGGGATCCAGACGTTCAATCCCGAGGTGGCCGCGCTGATCAGTCGGCGGCAAAATTACGCCCGCCTCGCCGATAACCTGACGTTTCTCCGGGAAGAGACCGGCGTTCACGTCCACGCGGACCTTATCTTTGGATTGCCCGGGGAGACGCTGGCGAGCTTCGGTGCTGGCTTCGATCAACTCGTGCGGATTGGCCCGCAGGAGATTCAGGTCGGCATGTTGAAGCGACTGCGTGGCACGCCGATCATCCGGCACGACGCGGAGTGGGGGATGGTCTACGCGGATCATCCGCCCTACGAAATTCTCCGCACGAAGCTGGTGGATTTCGAGAAGATGCAGCGGATGCGGCGTTTCGCTCGTTTCTGGGATCTGATCGGAAATAGCGGGAACTTCCCGAGGACGCTGGGCGCCCTCTGGCAGCAGGAGGCCTCCCCATTTTCGGTCTTTCTCGCCCTGAGCGACTGGATCTACGCCGAGTTGGGGCGGACCAGCGCGATCCCGCTGCACGCGTTGGCCGAAGTCTTGCGGCGCTTTTTGAGCGAGGTCCGGGGCGAGGCGCTGGAAGAGATCGACGGGCTTCTGCGCGAAGACTACGCGGCGGCGGGGCGCAGCGACCTGCCAAAGTGGCTCCGGGGGGACGGCGATCACGTCCGAGTGCGAACGCAGCCGCAAGCTGCGCAGTTGCCCAAGCGCCAGGCGCGGCGGGCGGTGGTTCGGGCTTGAGGGGGGACGTGGGGGAAACGTGGGTCGGGAGCGCTGGGTCGCTACTCCTCGTCCGGAGTGGGCCCTTCCGGACCGTGGAGTTTTTCGGTTTCACCCGGGGTGGAGAGGACTTTCCAGACGCACCAGACGAACAGCGTGGTGACGGCTCCGACCGAGGTCAGCATGACGATCCAACCTCCGAGAGTCATGCTTGGTCCTCCGGACAGGGCGCCTCGTAGGCCTTGGCGCGGGCGGTGAGGATGGTGACGAAGGCGGCGAAGAGGATGATCAAGCCGACGGCCAGCCACGCGACGGGATTCGGGGTGACGAAGAGGTCTTTCACGTAGCCGCTGACCTCAGCGGATCCGCCACCGGGGGTGATGCCGAAGAGGTTTTCCAGGCACCAGAGGGTGAAGATAATCAAGAGGAAGGCGGGGCAGATGAATTTCATGATCGGGCGAAAGAATCCCGGGATGCGAATGGCGGAGCCCTGGTGGGCTTCCTTCAAACCTCGGTCGACGCCGAGGAACCAACTGAAGAAGATGATCTGGATCGTCGCGAGGATGAAGATGAGGAAGGTGCCGACCCAGAAGTCCAGGGTGTCGAGGGCTTTCGTGTCCTTGCTGAAGTAGACGACGAAGGTGCTGCCGAGGGCGGTGATGAGGCCGAGGATCGCGACGCTTTGCTTGCGACCGATGCGGAGGCTTTCTTCGAGAAACGCGATGCCAGGCTGGAGCATGGAGAGGGAACTCGTGACGGCGGCGAGGAAGAGGAGGAAGAAGAAAAGGGTGCCGAAGAGCGCTCCGGCGGGCATGGCGGAGAAGACCATAGGCAGGACGTTGAACCCGAGGCCGAAGGTGCCCTGTCCGGCGACTCCGGCGAGACCGAGGAAGGCGACTCCGGCGGGGAGCGTGATGAGTCCGCCGAGACCGACTTCGCAGAATTCGTTCGCGCTGGTGGCGGCGAGACCGCTGAGGACGACGTCGTCCTTGCGGGAGAGGTAGCTGGAGTAGGTGATGATGACGCCGAATCCGACGCTGAGTGAGAAGAAAATCTGCCCGGCAGCGGCGAGCCAGAGGCCGGGTTTCTGGAGTTGCTCCCAGATGCTGATCACCCGCACCTGGCGGTCGGGATCGTCGCTGGGACCGTCGAATTCCAGGCGAGCGGCAGCGATCTGCTCGGTGCCGATGATCTCCCGCTGGGCCTGCCATTGGCCATCGACGAGTTGCTCGACGACGACCTTGTTCGGATTCCACATGAAGCCGAGGCCGTTCGTGACGTTGCGTTGAGGCTCGGCGGCGTCCGGGGTGCCGAGGGTCAGCACGCGGATGACGGTGACGATCGCCAGGATCACGAGGGCCGGCATCGCGTAGGTGCAGAAGAGCTCGATTCCTCTGGAAACGCCGCGATAGACGAGGAAGAAATTTAACAGGAACGCGAGCCCGATGTAGAGGCCGACCTGAGTGAGCGAGAACCCGATGGCGGCCCCGTCGCCGGCGGCACCGGTGAAGTGGTCGAAAAATGCACCGGCTTCGGCGGGCGCCGCGAAGTCGATGTTGCCGAGGGCGAAGTTGGTCGCGTAGCCGAGGCACCAAGCCTCGATGACGACGTAATACATGTAAATGACAACGGGGATGACGACGCCGATGATGCCGAGGAATCGCCCGTAGCGGTGGCGGGTGAGGGCGTGGAAGACGCCGGGGATGCTGTTGAAACCGCGTTCACCACCCATCCGGCCGAGCGTCCACTCGGCCCAGCAGATTGGCAGGCCGATGATGAGCAGCGAGATGAAGTAGGCCAGCATGAAGGCCCCACCGCCGAATTGGGCGGCCTGGCCGGGAAAGCGCAGGAAGTTCCCGAGCCCGACGGCGCTACCGGCGACCGCGAGGATGACGCCGATGCGGGTGTTCCATTGTTCTTTGGCGCGGGGCACGGGTTGCAGCTGGGAGGTTCTTTCTGGGAGAGGAGCAGGTCGCGTGCCGCTGGGTCAGTGACTGGTGATGGGTGACTGGTGAATGGTGGGTGAAGTGGCGGCGCGCTTTTCTAGGATGGGGTCCATGGTCTTGAACCAGAGGGCGGGGGCTAGCGGCGGAGGATTCGGAACTTGGATTGTTTGGAACGGTTGCCGACCGAGTCGATGGCCCGGAGCTTGGCGATGACGCGACCCCGTTCCTTTTGGACGCGGAGGACGACTTTGAAACTGCCATTGCCTCGGACGATGGACTTCGCGACTTTCGCGCCGCGGACTTTGACGTCGAGTTCGGGGGTGCCGGAGGTATCCGTCGCGGTGCCGCGAATGACGACGCGCTTGCGGAGCGTCTCGACGGTCTTGCGTCCGCGGATTTTGAGGGACGGCGGGGTGCTGTCGACACTTGGTGACGGAATGGGCGTTGGCGGTGGCGTGGGCTCGGAATATGACGCGAGGCTGGACAGCAGAAAATCCCCGTCGCCCATGGTATCGACCGGCTGGGTGGTCACGGCACCCATGATTCCTGTTCCCGGGCTGACTTGGAAGGTCGTGATATTGCGCGTGGTGCCATTGCCGACGAAGAGGTAGCGGGCGGACTGGGACAGTGCCAGCGCGTTGGTCACGGTGCCGCCGGAGGGAAAGGGCGATCCGGCCACCGCCGCCAGCGTCGTGGACCCTCCGCTGCCGGAGATCTGGTAGACGCCAACTTGGTTGCCGATGCGGTCCGCCACGATGTAGAAGCCCGCTGGGTGCACGATGCCGTCCATCGCACCCGACAGGCCCGAGACGAACGGACTCGCCGAGACTTCTGTCGGGATGCCTGCGGCGGTGGTGTAGGCCCGCACGTCGCCGGAGCTGAAGTTTGTCAGGAACAATCGTCCCGCCGGATCGGTGGCATAGGCCTCGGGAAAACTCACGCCCGTGTCATACGGTGAGCCCGCCAGCGTGGTCAGAACCCCGGTCGCGGGGTCGACGCTCAATCCAACGAATTCGTTGCCAAAGTCTCCACCGGTGTAGAAAAATTGACCGTTCTGGCTGAAGGCCGCCGTGAAGGCCTCACCCGCGAAGCCAAATGGACTTCCCGCCGCAGGTGTGGCGGACGTGGCGGACACCACGAAGCTGGCCAGGGTTCCATTGCCGCGTGCGATCAGCAAGGGCGAGCCACTCGGATGCACGGCGATTACGGGGGCACTTCCCAGACCATGATTGAGTGGGCTGAATGGCAGCGCGGTGATCGCGCCGGAGCCGCGATTGATCGAGAAAGCGCTGACTGTCGACGAATTACGATTCACTGCATACAGACGCGCGTTGGCTTGATCGACGACCAGGCGTTTGCAATAAACAGCAGTCACCCCATTGCCGCCGGTGGCAACAGGGAAGCCGGGGAGCGCGGTGAGCGTGCCGGTCGTCTCATCCACCGAATACCCGTAGATCTGGCTACCCGTGGTGGCATTCTCGCTGAGAGCATAGAGGAAGCCGGGTGACGCGGCTGATGCCAGGGAGATGCACGCGAGGAACGCGGCGAGGACGACGAGACGGCGAAGTGAGATCAGGAAGGTTTTCATGGCAGGGTCCCGGCGACAGCCGGTCAGGTGGTTCTGAAGGCGACCATGACAGACCGAGTTTAAGCGTCAACCAAGTTGCAGTTTTGCCGACGTTCCGACTCGCGGGTGTACGTCGTAGCAACTCTGGTTTTCGCGGTTTGAGAACTCGGAGCGGTTTTCGAGGAGGGGGTCCATGGTCCGGAACCAGAGGGGCGGAACGAGGGCGAGCATGGTCATGACGGGATAGCCGTGGGGGAGGCGCATGGCTTGGGCGGAGGCGCGCTGGCGTTGGTAGTGCTGGGTGGGGGTTTTGTGGTGGTGGCTGTGGCGGGGGAGGTTGAGGAGGAGGAAGTTGCTGACGTAGTAGTCGCAATCCCAGGAGTTGGCTTCGCTGAGGCGGACGTGGGTGCCGGTTTTTTCGTCCTGCGGGCGGATGAGACCGTAGTGCTGGAGGTAGCCGGTGATCCAGAGAGTCGAGACGCCGCCGAGGCCTTGAAAAATGTAAAACAAGAAGGTGGCGGGGCCGAAGAAGACGAGGATGAGGAGGGCGATGGTGGCGGAGATCGTGAAGGTGCGGGTGATGCGGTTGCGGAGGGTGTAGCCGGTGGTTTTCAGGCGGCGTTGTTCGAGGTGGAAGGCCTCGACGGCGCTACAGATGGCGGCGCGGGGGATGAAATCGTAGGCGGTCTGACCGACGTGGGAGAGGGAAGGGTCTTCCTTGGTCGCGGTGATGCGGGGGTTGTGGTGGATGAAGACGTGATCGATGGAGAAGGAGCCGTAATTGAGGAGCGTGAGAAGCGACTGGCCGAGGAAGCGCTCGAAGCGACTGGTTTTGTGGAGGAGCTCGTGAGCGCAGCAGATGCCGGCTCCGCCGATGGCGATCCCAAAGTTGAGAGTGAAGGAGATCTGATCGAGCAGAGGCATGGAGCCGAAGGCGAAGACGGCCCAGATGAGGAAACCGATCTGGAGGACGGCGTAGGTGGCGACAATGACCTGGAAGAGTCGCGAATGCTCGATGGTGTCGGGGTCGATGCCGTTGCCACGTCCGGCGAACTGATCGGCGAAGGGGCCGAGCAGGAAATAAATGGCGAGGGGTGCCCAGAGCGCGATCCCGCCGAAGGGGACGGCGGCCATGAGGGAGAGCGGAAAGAGGAGGATCGCGGCGTAGGGGAGCGCCGTGAGGCGGGAGCGGTGGGCTTGGGTGCGGGACGTTCGTTCCGGAGGCGAGGCAGCGATCACGCCGGGAGAGGATGCCGGGCGGTGAGGGTGGTCACTTTTTTGCGGACGGAGGCGAGGGCGGCTTCGTCATCTTTTGCCTGCAGGGCGGCGTGGATGAGATCAGCGATATCCATCATTTCGTCCTCCTTCATGCCCCGGGTGGTCATGGCCGGAGTGCCGATGCGGATGCCGCCGGTCTTGAAGATCGGCTCGGTGTCGAAGGGGATGGCGTTTTTGTTAACCGTGATGGCGGCCTGGTCGAGGAGCTTGCTGGCCTGGGCACCGGTGAGACCGTGCGGGCGGAGGTCGACGAGCATTACGTGGTTGTCGGTGCCGCCGGAGCTGAGGGAGTAGCCAAGACGGGTCAGCTGGGCGGCGAGGGCCTTGGCGTTGGAGACGATCTGGTGGGCGTAGGCCTGGAAGCCTGGCTGGAGGGCTTCGTGGAAGCAAACGGCTTTCGCGGCGATGGCGTGCATGAGGGGGCCGCCCTGGACGCCGGGGAAGACGAGGGAGTCGATTTTCTTGGCGTATTCTTCGCGGCAGAGGATGAGTCCGGCGCGGGGGCCTCGGAGGCTTTTGTGCGTGGTGGTCGTGACGAAATCGGCGTTGGCGTCGATGGGGCTGGGGTGCGCGCCGCCGGCGACGAGGCCGGCGATGTGGGCCATGTCGACGAAGAGGTAGGCTCCGACGGCATCGGCGATCTCCCGCATCCGGGGGAAGTCGATGGTGCGCGGGTAGGCGGAGGCACCGGCTGTGATCATTTTCGGACGGCACTCGGCGGCGGTGGCGGCGAGTGCGTCGTAGTCGATGGTGCCGGAGTCGCGGTCAACCCCGTAGTGGGTAACTTCGTAGAGCTGGCCGGAGAAATTCGCGGGGTGGCCGTGGGTGAGGTGGCCTCCGTGGGCGAGGTCCATGGTGAGGATGCGGTCGCCGGGGGAGAGGACGCTGAAGTAAACGGCGGCGTTGGCCTGGGAGCCGCTGTGCGGCTGGACGTTGGCGTGGTCGGCACCGAAGAGGCGCTTGGCCCGGTCGATGGCCAGCGTTTCGATGACGTCGACGTGCTCGCAGCCGCCATACCAACGTTTGCCGGGGTAACCTTCGGCGTATTTGTTGGTGAGGCAGGAGCCCTGGGCCTCCATGATGGCGAGGGAGGTGTAGTTTTCGCTGGCGATGAGCTCGATGTGCTCGGTCTGGCGGTGGGCCTCGGCGTGGATGGCGGCGGCGACCTCGGGGTCGGTCGCTTCGATGTGCGGGATGGTTTCGGAAGAATCGGTGGCGGGTGCGGTGGTCGTCATGGCTTGGTCGATGAATTCGAGAATGGCGGGGAGGGATTTTTTGATGGTGTCCTTGCAGCGGGCGTAGACTTCGGGGCCCTGGCCAATGGGGTCGGGGACGTCGAGGGCGGCCTGGTCGAACTCGCGGAGGAGCCGGACCTTGTCGCGGGCCGTCGGAAAGAGCATTTCCACGAGGCGCTGGTGGTCGCGGGTCATGGCGAAGATGAAGTCGAACTCGCCGATGAGCTTTTCGGTCACGGGTTGGCTGCGCTGTTTCGAGATGTCGACGGATTCCTCGGCTTTGACGACTTCGACGGCTTCGCGGCTCGGGGCCTGCCCGGTCGAGGCGCTGACGCCGGCGGAGGCGACTTCGACGTCCCGGCGGTCGCGCACGAGGTGGCGGAAGAGGCCTTCGGCCATTGGGCTGCGGCAGATGTTGCCGGTGCAGACGAAGAGGACGCGCTTCATCCTAGTGAGGAAGTTGAGAGTTGATGGTTGAGAGTTGAGTGGTGAATGCGAAGTCTCGAACTGCCGTCTTCGACAGAACTTTTTGAGAATTGGAAAGGTAAGGGCTGGCAGGGAGCGTGCAAGCTGGAAGCTTGCGCTACTTTCGCGTCGGCCAGGTGAGCCAGCCGTAGGCGAGATGGTAGAGGCCGAAGGTGCTGCCCATGATCCAGTAGCCGGCGAGGGTGAAGTCGACGCGCAGCAGGAGGTCGAAGCGAGTGCACAGCACGCTCAGTAAGGTCAGGCCGCTGAGAAGGAAGAGCCAGCCGAGGACGACGAGGGCGCGGGGGGCGAAGGTCGACGTGGCCAGCAGGGCGAGCCCGTAGAATATGATCCAGAATCCGGCGGTTGCCAGGGGTTGCATGCTGGTCGCGTTGGCGGCGAAGGAAACGGCTCCGGCGGCGAGAAATGCCGGGAGAATGACGCTCGCAACGAGGCGGGTGCGGTGGGAGACGAGGGGTTCGTGGCGACGGGCGGCATCGCGCCAGAAACTGATGACGACGATCAAGGCGCTGATTGTGGCGACGGCGAGCCAGACGAGCTCGAAGTCGAGGCGGCGGACCACGGCGGGGCGCGCGGCGATGGTGGTGGAGACGGTGAAGGCGATGGCTCCGATGCCAAGGGCAGCTGGCGCGAGGATCCCGCGATGACGCGGGGCGCGCTCGCTGAGCTCGGCGAGGGTTTCCAGGCGGTATTGGCGGGCGTTCAAGGCTGCGGGAGGGGTGGGAGGTTTGGCGGACGGACGGGGGGATCGACGAGGGTGTCGCGGAAGTTTTCGACGCTGCGGGAGCCGCGGGCGGGTGAGCGGGTGGCGTAGAAGTCGCGGCGAAGGAGCGAGCCAACCGAATAGTCGGGGCGGCGGGTGGGGGTCTCGATGAAGGCGACGGCGGCGTCGAGGTCGGGGCCGTTGAAAAATCCAACGGCGTGGCCGATGCGGGGGTAGACGTAGTTCGTGCCGGCGGGGAGGCCGGCACGGATGGTGGCGCCGCCGGACGCCGGGGTCTGGGCATCCATGCGTCCGTTGAGCAGGAGGGTCTGCACGTTGCTGGTGGAGAGGCTGCGGGTGGTGCCGGGGGCGTAGGGGACATCCCAGGATTCAGCGATGGCGGCGAGTTGGATGAGACCGGGACCGACGACGTTGCGGATGGCCGGGCGCGGGTCGGCGTTGACCTGAAGGATGGTCTCGGTGGTGTAGTTCGCGGTGGCGAAATCGCTTCCGAGCACCGACAGATACATCCCAAAGGCGTTCTCGCGTGAGGAACCGCCGCCGGTGTTGGAGAAATAGCGGGCGGGAAGTTGGTTTAACTGGCCGCGCTCGATCTGTTGGATGAGGAGAGGGATGAGGCGGATCGTCTCGGTGCGTTGGAGCAGGGAGGAGGTGACGCCGAGGAGATCGTCGCCGGAGATGGTGATGGCCTCCGAGTTGCTGCCATCGAACTCGATCGGATTGTTATTCAGTCGAGTGACGAGGCGGAAGAACCGGTCCTTGAGATTGGGATAATTTCGGCGGGCGCGGCGGTCACTGGCCACGTCGCGGAACAAAGCGAGCAGGCCTTCGCGCTGAAATTCGGCCACGGTCGGCAGGAAGGGGTCGGGGGCCGGTAGGTTACCGGTCATCACCAGGGCGCGGACGCTGGTGGAGAAACGGCGGAGGAATTCCTGAGCGACGAAGGTGCCGTAGGAATTTGCGACGACGTTGATCTGGTCGTAGCCGAGGGCGGCGCGGACGTTTTCGTAATCCTCGGCGATCTCGGTGGTGTTGTAGGCGGAAGGGTCGATGCCGAGGGAACGGAGGAAATTGAAATTCCGACGGGTGAAGGCGCCGATGGTCCGGGCGTTGCGGGGCGTGCTCAGGAAGGGAATGGAGAATCCCGCGCCCCGGGGATCGGCGAAGACGAGGTCGTGGTCTTCATTGAGGGCTTCGAAGAGTGGAAACCCGGCGCTGGAGAGGGTTGCTGAACCGCCCGGGCCGCCGACAAAGTAAAAAACGGGAGTGGGATGGGGGGTGGCGGAGCGAGCGGCGACGATGATGACGGCGATCTGAATCCGGGTGGTATTCGCGGGGTCGCGGCGGTTCTCGGGGACGGTGACGTAGCCAAAGGTGGCTCGGTCGCGGGTGGCGAGGTCGCGGAGTTCGGGCGGGGGTGCCGCCGGGGTGAACTCGACCTGGGCGTGCGTCCGGAGCGGGAAGAGTCCGAGCAGCGCGAGGCAGAGGATGAGTCGACTCATTGAAAACGGTGAACTTAAATCCTGAAATGGACAGGATTAACAGGATGGACAGGATTGAATTTCATTCATTTGCAGAAAATGCGCCACTGATCCAGCAGGTGAGCGATTGAATCGACTTATGTCATCTCAGACCATCCTGTTAATCTTGTTAATTGCCTTCCAGGCTGTCTCCGCTTTGCTCCGGCTCTGTCTGATTTTCTTTTCTGGAGGGATTTTTTATTCGGGTAAGTGACCAACCGGATCGAGTCGGCGGCGGTGAGTCCGGGGTCAGGATTGAGCAGCTTCCGTGCCTTCGAGGGTCTCGAGGGTGCTGGAGAGAATCTGGCGCACGCCGGGCAGGAAGGCGCGTTCTTCGTGGACGACGAGGAAGCTGGCTGAGCCGTGCCGGAGGATGCTGAGCGGGCCGTCTTTGAGATAAAGAGTCAGCGCCGGGGTGCGCGGTTGGCCCTGTCGAGTGGTCTCGGTGGGGGCGGATTCGAGGACGGCGAGGAGACGGTCGCGGATCTCGCGGACGTCGAAACCTTCCGGGATGTCGGCTGAGCGGCGGAGGTCGTCGCCGACGGTGAGGTACACACCCCTGGAGCCCGGGGAAGGCGCTGGCGAGCTCCGCGACGTCCTGAAGCGTGAGCTGTTTGTCGGTGTGGAACAGCTCCTGCAGGGTGCCGATCCTGGCGGGGGCAATTTCGGATTTTGGGGGCTTTGATGAAGAGGGTGGGATGGGGAGCGGGGTAGCGGGGGATTCGCCCGCTTTAGGTGCGGCTTCGCCTTCGGGCTTGGTTTCAGCCTTGGCCTCGGGGTCCGGGTTGCGGAGGCGGTGGTGGCGCTTCTGGAGTTCCTCGACGGATGGGCCGAGGACGGGTTTGAGAATACGTTTCCAACTCGAAGGAGTGGGGGGATTTTCGATTTTCGATTTTTGATTTTCGATTGGGGTGTGAGCGGCGTCAGCACGGGTTTCGGCGGCGTCGGGTTGGTCGGGGTTGGGGAGGGCCTCGCGGCGGGTTTCGGGGCGATAGGCGCGGGCGATTTTGGCGACGGGAATGGGGAGCCACTCGGGAAGCTGGGCGTCGGGGACGATGGCGTCGGGGAGCCACTCGCGGAGGCGGGTAGCACTGACGCGCGGGATGTTCGTCCGGAAGATGTCGGAGCAGGTGACCGTGACGGAGTGGGTCGGGGCGGAGCCGGAGAGGACCTCGGCGGGGACGTGGGCGAGGAGGACGTCAGCGGGCAGGTCGAGGGTGCGCGGGGCCACGGTGAAGTATCGGTAGCGGGTGGGGGGCGGCGTGGTGGTCTCGGCGGGCTGACTCATGGAGGGGAGAGTGTTTAGTTTTCGGTTTTCAGTGGGAAGTGTTTTGTGGGATGGCTGGCGGATGAAATTGGATTTGAAATGGACGAGTGACGGGCTGATTCCGGTGATCGCGCAGGAGGCGGTCGCGGGCGGGGGTGCGCCGACCGGGCGGGTGCTCATGGTGGCCTGGATGAATCGGGAGGCGTTGAAATTGACGCTGGAGACGGGGACGATGCACTACTGGAGTCGCTCGCGGGGGAAGCTGTGGCTCAAGGGCGAGATGAGCGGCCACACCCAGCGGGTGGTGAGGTGGTTTAAAGATTGTGACGCGGACGTGCTGCTCTTCGAGGTCGAGCAGGCGGGCGGGGCGTGTCACACGGGCTACCGGAGTTGCTTCTTCCAGGAGGTGGACCGCGCGGGGAATGAAGTCGCGGTCGGGGAGGAGAAGGTCTTCGACGACGGCGCCGTCTACCGGGCGTAGGGGCCGGGTGGTTGGAATAGCCCACCTGGCGGCGGTGCGTGGGTTGCACTGATCGGACGGAGTAATCGTCACGACGTCGCGCCTCTCTGAGGAGCAAAACGAGATCGTGGCAGGGTGGGATGCGCCGCGTCCGAAGCTCCCGCACCCCGAGCCAGATCTCGGCGGACTGTTCGCTCCCGGCGTAGCGTCGCGATCCGCTTTCGTAGTGCCGCCCGCTCCGCGTCCAAAGAATTTTCCCCCTCCCGCCGAGCGAACCACGCGCGGTGCGCTTCGATCTTTTCCGGAGGAGCCTTCGCCCGCCGCAACCACCCGATCAACTGCCACCGCGCCGCCACTAAATCCGGCTTCATCTCCAGCGCTCGCTCGAACGCATCGATCCCCTCATCCACCCGACCCAGCGCCGCCAGCGCGATGCCGAGAACGTAGTGTCCCCACGGAAAGTGAAATGCCGCTCCAACGCTTTCCCGCGCCAGCGCCTCACCCTCCGCCGCCCGGCCACGCCTCACCCGGCAATACGCCATTCCAGCCAGAGCCACCGCGCTGCGTTCCTGACTCGATAGCAGCCTCGCGAAAACCTCCTCCGCGCGCCCAAATCTCCGAACCCGCAACAGCGCCAGCCCAAGTTCCGTCGTCAATCCCGGCGGTAAATCAGAAAGATCCGCGACCCGGTCCAACAACTCCCGCGACCCCGGCTGGTCGTCCGACTGCCTGCCCACCTCCGCCCTCAGTAGCAAGAAAGTCGGCAGCTCCCGCTCCGCGCCCCCGTCGACCAGCTCACCCACCTCCTCATTCAGTCCCAAACGCAAAAACGTCAACGCCAGCAACGAACGGAAGTCCGCCCGCTCCGGGTCCCGCTCCACCAGTTCATCCAGCAACAGCGCCGCATCCGCCGGGCGATTCGCATCCAGCAAGGCGCGCACCCGACACCAATCCCACTCGATGTCCTCCCCGGCTCCCTCGATCTCACCCGTCCGCGCCGTCGCCTCCCGCCTCCGCCCAGCCTCACCGAACAAGACCCGCCCCGCCAACTCCGCCTCCACCCCCAGCAGATCAAGCACCGTCGGCACCACGTCGAGCAACGTCGCCCCGTGCACCAACGAATCCGCCGCCACGCCCTGGCCCGAAGCCACCAGAATCCCGTATTCCCGCCGCCAGGCCATCGCCGACGAAGGTGACTCCGCCAGAACTCGCGGCCGATCCGCCCCCGACCGAAAGCCGTGCTCCGACACCACCAGCGTCGTCACGCCCTTCCCCGCCAATTGCAGCAACCTCCCCAGCATCGCGTCGTGCAGCCGGTAGCAATTCTCGACCACCTCTCCGAAGATCCGCACATCCTCCTCCCGCACCCCCGGCTGCAAGGGAAACTCATACGCCGCATAGTCCCGCGCCACCCGACCGATCGCCGAATAAGCCACCGCCGCAAAATCCCAATCCACTCGCTCCATCCCCCAAGTCACCGCCGAGTGCGCGTTAAAATTCCCCGCCATCACCTCCGCCAGCCGCGCCAGCCGGTCGTCGTGCGCCTGATCCACCTCTGCCGCCAGCGGCACCAACAACTTCAGCAAATCCCCATCGATGTCCGCCGCCTCGATTCGCAGATCGTTCAACTCCTCCGCCCCCTTACCCGCCTGACTCCCCGGAGCCGCAGCGCCAAATCCATCGCTTACCAGCAAACCATCCACCGCCTCCGCCGGATGCGTCGCCGGCCAATTCGCAACCACCACCCGCCGCCCCGCGTCCGAAAGACGCCGCCAGACCGGCATCCGCTCCCAATCGCCGCTGCCGATCACCCGCTCCCTGCCGCCCTCCCGCCGCACTCCCCGGAAGACCCCGTGATCCGCCGCCCGCTCCCCCGTCGCCAGCGAAGTCCAGAGCAAAGCCGTCTCCATCGGCTGCAATGACCCCAACCGACCCACCGCTCCGCGATCCACCAGCCCCTCCAGCACCGGCAGTTTTCCCTCGTCCAGCAGCCGATGAACCACCGCCCAGTCCGCCCCACTCCAGCCGACCAGCAACACTCGATTGCGCGCGTGTTCACTCATGCCCGCGAACATACTGGGATTGGGAGTTCTGCGATACCCCCCCGCCGAGCGTCGTGACCTCCGCTTCTACGAGCGAGGAAGAGTAGGGCTGCGAGTTGCTAAGCCGGGGTCCGGTCCCGCTGCTTCCGCCGTCGCATCATCGCACCGACGCCTGCCGCTCCAGCCAGCAGCAACGCTACCGTCGACGGCTCCGGCACCGCGCCCGCCGTGATCGCCTGCCCCGCCACGTCCTCGTAGGCAAAACTGTAAAGCGTGAAGGTCACGTCGTCATTCACTTGAAGATCCGCCCAGCCGTAGTGCGTCTCGTCGTCGATCAGAAAATTGATCCCGACGAATCCTCGGTTCAAGGGTGCCGTATCGCGCCAATCCGTCACCGCCGGGTCCGGGTCCTCAGAGCCAGCGTTGGTGAATTTTTCAAAGATCAGGGCGTTGGTGTCATAGGTGCGGGAGGCATCGATCACCTCGCCCGCGCTCAATCGCGCGGCCCCGTCGTTCACGTCACTCTGGGCTAAACTGTTCGGGAAACCCGGCATCGTGTAGCCCGTATCCGTTTTCTGACCCCCTGACTTGCTATCTCGCGTCTCCTCGCTCGCCAGAAGCGAGAAATCATCCCCCTCGAACGGCTCGGTCGACACAAACCCGGTCTCGAGGTCGAAATAAATTCGGTCCCCCGTCGTGTCCGCGATGTCGAAATGCTGCACCGCCCCCTGGGCCCCGCCCGCGATTCCCGCAGCCCCGACTCCTGCCAATGTAAGTGATCGTTTCGCAAGGTTCATAATACAGGAAACTCTTACCGCAACCCGAACCGGACGCAAGCCTCCATATTATTTCCTGATGGTGGCACGAACCTCTCCCGCCAATTCCCCATTTCGCATTCTCCCCGAACCATCATCAACCGCCTCTCCAGCAGCTCGGCCCCGCACTGCTGCGCCAACAAGCGCGTCCCCGCGTGCTCGTCCGGTCGGGCGTCGAAACGCGCCGTCTGCGCTCCCACCGCCAGCGCCTCCCGCGCGCCTTCCCGCAGGAGAAACGCGTTCCCCCAACTCAGCGCTCCCCGCAGCTCGGGGGCCAGCAGCCGATAGCCGATCATCGATTCACTCCCCCGCACGCGGACGCAAATCACTCCGCGCACGCGTCCGCCCATCACCAGAGCCAACGATTGATCCGGCGCAAATCCCACTCCCGCCAACTCCCACGATTCGACCAACGAAGGTCGGCACTCCCGCAGAAAATCCGCCGTCGGACCTGCGCCACCCCCGCACCGGCGGCACCGTCCGCGCGTCCGGCGGGATCATCCCGCGCTCAGCCAGCCGCTTCACCACCAAGTCCAGGCGCTCCAGCAGTAACCGCAGATCCATCCGCCACGTCTCGATCTCGCCGGCGGATCGGAACCCGCAGCGCCCCAGCGCATCGTGGAGGGGAGAACCCGGCTCGACCGCTCCCTGCAATCGGACTTGTCCAGCCGTTTCCCCGACCACTCCCGCCAGTAGGCGATCCGCACCAGCCTCCGCCTCGTTGTCAATCCGTGCCAGGAGCAGACTCCTCTTTCTCCCGCCGCTTCGACCTTCGCGTCCGGCAGTTCGACCAAAGCCGCCGCCCCGACGATTCGCTCCAGGCGACCCGCCACCGCGATCAGGCAGTCCGTGCTGCCGCAGGTCTCGTTCACGCCAAGAAACCGAGCCACCCGCGCCGACTCGTCTGGAAATGGCCGCCGTAACTCGATATCCTCCACCCGCACGGTCGCGATTCTGTTCGAAATCAGCCGCCAGCGCACGTTCCGATGAATCGCTCCGCTCCGCCCACCGACTCACTCGCGGCCCGCCTCGCCTTCCGCGCCGACCCCTTCGGATTCCTCGAACGCCACGCGACCACCGACCGCCAGATCGTCCCCCTCTTCCCCGAGCCCGCCGACCACCAAATCCATCTCGTCAACGCCCCCATCGTCGTCGCCGCCATCCTTCGCGACCCTACCTTCCTCAAGTGGAATTCCTTTACCGGCATCGCCGAAACCCTCGGAGTCGGCCTCCTCACCTCCGCCGAACCCCTCCACGGCACCGTCCGCCGCGCCGTCCAACCCGCCTTCCACTCGAACCAAATCGAAAGTTGGACCCGCACCATGACCGACATGGCTGCCTCCGCCATCCAGACTCAACTCACCCCCGGCACCACCGATCTCGTTCCGTTTCTGGAAAAACTCACCCTCCGCATCGCTGGTCGCATCCTCTTCTCCCTCGACCTCACCGACACCGCCGCCGACATCCTCGCCGCACTCGCCGAGCTCCAACACTTCCACGACTCCCGCGATTACGCGCCCCCCGCCCGCGCCCGTTTCGATGCCGCCAACGCCCGCCTCGACGATCTCCTGCTCCACGCGCTCACCACCCAACCCGACGCACGAACCCACGGCCCCATCTTCCAGCATCTCGCCGAGACCCCGGGAATGACTCCCGAGCAAGAACTGGCCGAATTCCGCGGTCTCCTTCTCGCCGGATCATTCACCACCAGCATCACCCTCGCTGCTGCCTGCGTTCGCGTCGCCCAAAGCGGCCCTCCTCCATCCACGGACGACACCTCCCTTGACGCCATCATCTTGGAGACCCTTCGCCTCAATCCCCCCGTCTGGTTTCTTTTCCGTCAAGCGACCGAGACCGGCACCTTGGGCGACCAGCCCTACTCCCCCGGCGACCATTTCCTCGTTTCCCCGTGGACCCTCCACCGTCGCCCCGAAACCTTCACCGATCCACTCGCGTTCCGTCCCGACCGTTGGCACGATGGATTCGAACGCACGCTCCACCCCGGCGCATTCATCCCTTTCTCGCTCGGAGCCCGTTCCTGCATCGGAGCCCGGTTCGCCCGCCTCGAAGCCAGCATCATTCTCCGCATCCTTCTTGAAACCTTCACCATCAAGGCCGCCGCCGACAGCCCCCCCCTCGAATGGCGCCCCCTCATCACCCTCGTCTCCAAAAACGGAGCGTGGGTCACTTTGGGGGAAAGTTGATGGCTATTGGCTGTTAGTTGTTGGAAATGCAATGCCCTCCCCCCAACTCGAACCAATAACCAATGACTAACAACCAAATGCGCTTCTCCGCCCACGACCCCGCTACCCGCGAAGCCATCGCCGCCTACCAGACCCACGGCGACCCCACGCTCATCGAACCGATCCTCCACGGCCTCGCCCGCTACTACATCCCTCCCGAGGCCGGGCTTCAGCCCGGTGCGACCGCCGAGCAGACCTTCGCCCTGGCAGCGGCGGAATCCCTCACCCTCATGGAGCTCATTCTCGACGTCCAAGACGCCTTCGAAATCCGCTTCGAAGAATCCGAACTCCAAAGAGTCACGACCCTCCCCGCCCTGACCGAGCTGATCCGCGCCAAAGCCGGGATCACAATCACCAATCCAAAATCCAAAATCTAAAATCCAAAATTCAGATCACCGGCCTGGGCCTCGTTTCCAGCATCGGCAACTCGTGTGCCGAAGCCCTCACCAGTCTTCAGACGGGAGGCACCGGCGTCGGCATCCACCCGCAACTCGCCGCCGCCGCCGCCGCCTTTCAGCTCGCCGGGCTCATCCGCGGTTTTGAGTTCCCCACCGAGCACCCGGCGACCTGGACCTGGCCCGACCACGTCGCCATCCCCCGCACCGTCCTCCGCTCCCTCGCCCCCCACGGCGTCTTCGCCCACGTCGCCCTCCACGAAGCTCTCGCCCAGGCCCGGCTCTCCGCGGTCGACCTCACCGACCCCGGCGTCGGGCTCCTCACCGCCTCCGCCGGATCGAATTTTCTCCTCCACTCGCACACCACCCGCATGCTCGAGCATGGCATCAGTCAGTGTCAGCCCTTCAGCATTCCCTCCAGCATCAGCGGCACGCTCACTCTTAATCTCGCCGCCAGCCTCGGCATCACCGGCCCGACCGGTGGCACCGTCGCCGCCTGCGCCTCCTCCGCTCTCGCCCTCGGCCTCGCCGCCGACCAGATCCGCCTCGGCCGAGCGCACACCATGATCGTCATCGGAGCCGAGGACGCCGACCTCCACTCCATCCTCCCCTTCGGCTCCTTCCGCGCCCTCACCCCCTCCCGCGATCCCGCCGAGCGGCCCTCTCCCTTCGACCGCGACCGAGACGGCTTCGCCGGCACCGGCGGAGCCGCCGTCCTCATCCTCGAATCCTCAGCAAAAGCTCACTCCCGCGGAGCGGAACCCCTCGCCGAACTCGCTGGCTGGGGCTGGACCTCCGATGGCCACCACCCGATGGCCCCCGAGCCCGAAGGCTGCGGACTCGAACGCGCCATCCAGGCCGCCCTCCGCGACGCCCACCTCACGCCCAACGGCATCGATCACGTCAACGCCCACGCGCCCTCCACCCCCAGCGGCGACCTTGCCGAAGCCCGCGCCCTCACCCGCATCTTCGGCGACACCAGCCCTCCCGTCACCAGCACGAAAGGCCAGACCGGCCACGCCCTCTCCATGGCCGGCGCGCTGGAGGCCGTTCTCTCGATCCTGTGCATCCAAAACGATTTCGTCCCCGCCAACCTCAACCTCCGCCAACCCGACCCCGCCGCCGCGACCCTCGACCTCCCCCGCGAACCCCGCGAAGCCAAAGTCCGCAGTGTTCTCAGCAACTCCAGCGGCTTCGGCGGCACGAACGTTGCTCTGATTTTGAGTCGCTCGGAATTGCCATGAAACTCCCGCGCTGGACTCGAGGTGGTCGTCTACGAGGCTGCCGACCGAGTGGGGGCGGGTGGGGTTACCGAGCCGAGGTCGCGGCCGACCTCCTGGATCTGTCTCCGACCCGATCCATTCGCGGTTCGCTCGACGCGTCCCTTCGGACCAATCTCCCCCGCTCGGGTTTGACGTTGCTGCATTCCCGGTGAGTCGGCAGCATCCAGCCGTGGGCCGCTCGCTTCTCATTCTGCTTTTCCTCCCCTTCGCCGCCTGCGCCATTCGCGACGGCGGACAGCCACCCACCCAAGTCGAGACCCTCGAGAAAACCACCCGGACGTGGAATGGCTCCATCCTGCCTGCCTATCCCAAGGGTCAACCCGAGGTGACGATCCTCCGCATCACGATCGCCCCCGGCACTCGCCTTCCTTTGCACGAACACCCAGTCATCAACGCTGGTATGCTCCTCGCTGGCGAACTCACCGTCAGCACACCTCGGGGTGAAACCAAAGTCCTGAAAGCCGGTGACACGCTCGTCGAACTCGTTGACCAACCGCATTTCGGCGAGAACACGGGCCGGCACCCCGCCGTCATTCTTGTTTTCTACGCAGGGGTGAAAGGCGAACCGATCACCGTGCTCCTCGACGCAAAGTCGGATCCCGTCGAATAACTCGCCAACCGTCCCGGATCCGCCGCCGCCAATCGGAATGAGGGGCGGCGGGGTTGACGACGCTCATTCCGCTGGGAACACCGTCGGAGCAACCCTCTCGACCGGGCAGGAGGCTTGGGCGGGCCCTCAAGTGGCCAATACGATCACGACCCAGGGGCGGATCGGTAGCGACGCGCGCGACAGCGGATGGCAGATCGGCGACAACGGATTCATCGGGTTCAAGTTCACCGCGAACGGCGGCGCGGACATCCACTACGGCTGGGGCCGAATGAGCATCCCCGGGGGTTCCAACGTCGATGGCTTCACCGTTCTCGAAGCCTATACTAAAACTTCGGTCATCGCGACCCGGGTGAAGCTGGACCTCCCGCAACGTTGATCTGACGCGGCTCGGGAGGCCGTCTCACGCATTCTTCGCCGTGAAGCGGCAAACCGCTCTTCAACGCGGGGAAATGCCGAGCGTTGCCAGACCGCGCCGGGTGGAGGGGGCTTTTCGGCGTCCCTCGGCCCGTGGCGAAAAGCATGAGTTATGTTGCTTTCAATTGGCGTTAGCGAAACATCTGATTTCTGATATCGTCCCGGAATGCACTTCACGAGAGCTCTCCTTGGCACCCTTCTTCTGACCCTGGCCACCGCCACAGCCGCAGATTTGGACTCGGAGGTGGACCGGATTCTTGCGGGTAAGTTGATCCAAGGCGGGCCGGGCGTCGCCGTTCTCGTGACGAAAGACGGACGCCCTCTGCTCAAGAAGACGGTCGGATTGGCCGACATCCAGACGGGGAAGGCGATTACCAACGGCACCGTTTTCGATCTGGCGTCGGTTTCCAAGCCAATCACGGCGCTGGCGGCGCTGCGTCTCGTCGAACGGGGGCAACTGAATCTGGACGATGCGATCACCGTGAGCGTCCCTGATTTCCGAGTGCCCGTGCGCGGTCGCCCGATCACGATCCGCGACCTCCTGCAACACACCACCGGATTGCGGGACTACACCAACGACTATCCCGGGAGTGATCAGGTCTTCGCAAAGATCACGACCGAAACCCACCTGGATTGGTTGAACACGACTCGGCCCCGCCGGGCTCCGGGCACGCGATTTGAATACAATAATTCGAATTACGCCCTGCTCGCTCTCGTCGTCGAGCGGGTGTCAGGCCGCTCGTTTGCGAAGTTTGCGAATAGTCAGATCTTCGGCCGTGCTCGGATGCGGGGCACGTTCGTCTACGACGGGACCCGAAATCTGCCAGCCAAGGCCGCCAAGGGCTACCTTGTCCGTCGCGGGCGGGCGCAGCCGTCCGCTCTGCTGACGAACATCACCGGCGACGGCAATATTTACACCTCGATCAACGGCATGACGTCCTTCCTCAGTGCATTGCAGCGAAACCGCATCGTGCGCAAGGCGACATTGATTGAGGCGCAGAGCAATGGTCGCCTGGATGGCGGACGCCCCATCAAGGATGGTCGCTACGGTTACGGGTTTGGCTGGGAGGTCCTTGGCTCTCTGCGGAGCCACAGCGGAGGCTGGGCGGGAACGTCAACGGCACTCGTCATGGACGTGGATAAAGGATTCGCCGTGGTGGTTCTGAGTAACGACGAAAACTTCGACTCAACCGGAGTCGCCGAAGCCATTCTCAAGAGCGCCCTGGGGTCCTCTTGAGTAACACATTCCGTAAACTGTTAGTGTGTAGGGACCTAACGCATACCAATACAAGGGAACCGCAGATGGCGCAGATTACGCGGATGGTGAGCCGTGCCACGATCCGCAGGCCATTGTCTATCTGTGTCCTTTGGGCAATCTGTGGTTTAAAAATTCAGATCATCTGATTGGAGCGATCCGGCCCGCCGACTCCCGGGTTACTTCCGCTTCCAAACCGCGACGCCGTTCTTTTGCTAAAAATTCCCCGCACTGACTCCGGGTAGTTTGATCAATCCTTCCCTCC
The DNA here is from genome assembly GCA_963740185.1 of uncultured Verrucomicrobiae bacterium. Taxonomy (GTDB): domain Bacteria; phylum Verrucomicrobiota; class Verrucomicrobiia; order Chthoniobacterales; family JAATET01; genus CAVVKW01. The sequence goes on along the minus strand of CAVUDH010000011.1, from coordinate 149,281 downwards.
GAGAGGATTGATCGGATCGATGGCGGGGACATGGAGCGGTCGGTCGGCTGCGCGCGTCGATCTCGCGAGGGGTCAGCGGGGGCGTCAACTGGATCACATCCACTTCCGCAGGGCTTCGGCGAAGCGGTGAGAAAGCGGGTTAAGTAACGGGATATCCTACCACGTGTGCAGTTGGGGGCCGATGTAGCTCGACTCGACGAACTCAATCGCTCGGCCTAACTTGAGAACATGAACCGGGTAGCCATCCAGCCGAGGATGATCTCTTGGGCGCGTCGGCGCTCGGGCCTGGATGAATCTGCTCTCGTCAAACGGTTTCCGGCCTACGAGGCGTGGGAACGAGGGGACATTTCCCCGACCTTCAACCAGCTTCAGGACCTCGCGAAGAAGACGTCGACACCTTTCGGGTTCTTCTTTCTCGATGAGCCGCCGGAGGAAACGCTCCCGATGCCCGATTTCCGAACGCTCGGAAGCCGGGTGGTCCGGCGTCCCAGTCCGAATCTCTTGGAGACGGTTTACACGATGCAGCGTCGCCAGGAGTGGATGCACGAATACCTTACGGGCCTAGGAGCAGAGCCGCTGGATTTCATTGGATCGGCGACGGATCGCACCGACGTCCTGACGGTCGCTGGATCGATCCGCGATAGTCTCGGTCTGATTGATGGATGGGCTCGTGAACACGCTACTTGGGAATCCGCCCTGATCGGTCTCCGCCGCGTGATCGAGAGCGCCGGCGTGCTTGTGATGGTAAACGGAGTCGTTGGCAATAACACCCGGCGAAAGCTGGATCCTGATGAGTTTCGTGGATTCGTGCTCTGTGATCGATTTGCGCCTTTGATCTTCGTGAACGGAGCCGACTTCAAATCGGCTCAAATGTTCACACTGGCCCACGAAATTGCCCATCTTTGGCTTGGAAAGGGCGGGATCTTCAATCTGCCCGAGCTCCAACCTGGACCCAGCGACACCGAAAAATACTGTAACGCCATCGCGGCGGAGGTGCTCGTTCCGACGGCCGAATTACTGCAACTCTGGCCGAATGCGAGTCGGACCAGCAATCCAGCCAAAGCGATCGCTCGCAATTTCAAGGTCAGCCCCCTCGTAGCCAATCGACGACTGCTCGATGTCGGACTCCTCGGGAGCAGCGACTACCGAAATTTTCTTCGAGCGCTGGAGGACGATGAGGAGCGCAAAGCTGCGATCAACAAGGCGAAAGGCGGCGGGGGCGACTTTTACCGCACTGCGGACGTCCGGATTGGCCGACGTTTCGGGCGGGCCGTGGCTCAAGCGACCCGAGAGGGCACTCTTTTGACTCGGGATGCTTACCGTCTGACGGGATTGTCAGGGAAGACCTTTGATCGATTCACGGACGGATTAACCAAGGGATTGATCGAATGAGCGGTGTCTATCTCCTTGACGCCAATGCGTTCATGCAACCTAAGCAGAAATTCTACGCTTTCGACATCTGTCCGGGGTATTGGGCGTCACTAATATCCCAACAGCAGCTCGGCACCATCCTTAGCATCGACCGAGTGAGTGACGAAATCGAAGTCGGTGGCGACGAACTCTGGGATTGGGCGTCCCGGCAGTTCACTGAGGCGGGATTCGCGCCCACAGATACATCGGAAGTCGTCGCCCAATACGCGGCACTTCAGACTTGGGTCGCGAGGAATAATCACTATTCCGCTGGTGCAAAACAGGAATTTGCTCAAGTTGATAATGCGGATGGCTGGCTGGTCGCCTACGCGATGGCGTATCCCGAAACCGTCATCGTCACACTCGAGGATTTCAACGAGGCGAAGAGAAACAAAGTTCCGATCCCGAATATTGCGACGGCGTTTGGAGTTGAATCAATTACTCCATTCGAAATGCTCCGCCGCCTCGAAATCAGATTCAACTGACGCAATGCAAGTGGCCTTTTGGATCTGGCTGTGGCCGCACGCCCTCACGAGCCTAAACTTGCCCTCGCAGCGTGTCCGCGGAGGCACACACGGAGTCACATCCACTTCCGCAGGGTGTCGGCGAAGCGGTTGTAGAAGAATCCGACCGCCAGGAGGATGCCTCCGAGTGTGATGAAGCTCAGGATTCGCGTCAGCGAATCGAATTGCCACACGTCAAACACAACGAGGCGCCCGAGCGTGACGAGGAGAACGCCGAGGCCCACGTGGCGGTAGGTCCGCTCGCGCAAAGCAAAACCGGCGCTGAGAAAGATCCCGCCGAGCACGGACCAGGAGGCAGTGATCATCACTCCCGCCGCGACGTCGAACACGAACACCCCGACGACCAACCAGATTCCAAGCGTGCCGATGACGATCAGTGCGGATTGAAGCTGCGGTTTCAGGCTGTCTCGTCCGAGCTGTTGGACGACGAGGATCATCGCGAAGCCGAGCAGATTCGGGAGGAATTCCGCTGAGCCGCTGGGAATCCGGGCGAGGAACGTGAGCAGCCCGAGCGACGCAATCGCGGCGGCTTGGACGCGGGGTTCGCTGCGTTTTGTCCAGATCGAGATCACAAAAATTGTGAGTCCCGTGAGGGTCAGGAGGAGGAATTGCCACTGGGTGGGGACGAACGCGAGAATCGTGCCAGCGCCGAGGATCAGTGTGACTGCGCGGATGACGCGGCAAAAATCGAGGAGCAGCTTGGCGACGGAGACGGGTGCCCGGTGTCCGAGCCCGGATACGATGAGCGATTGACCCCCGATCAGGATCGTGGCGGTCACGACGTTGATCCACGACGTCTGCAGGACGATCTCGGAGCCCGTGGCGCGGACGGCGAGCGCCGTGAAGAGCGCGCTGGCGACGGTGATCGGCCAGGTGCGGGTCGCGAATCCGTAGATCAAGAGCGCGGTGCCGATACCGGCGAGGAGGATGGATTGGGCGGGCGATGCGTCGAATTGAAGAGCCCAGGTGAGGAGGGCGGCGGTGGGAAGGAGCGTGTGGAGGGCCTGACCGCTGGGGCGGGTGAGCGGGTGGGGATCGAACGAGCGTTGATGTTGCCACCAGTGGATGAGCGCCGCCCCGGATCCGAGGGTGAGGAGCAGTGGGAGTGAGCGGTCGGGGTCGGCGGCGTTTTGAAAGAACCACGTTGCCTGTCCGGCGAGCACGAGCGCCTGGCCGAGTAAACCGAGTTCGGGAAGGCGAACGAGCCGGGCCGCGAACGCGGCGAGCAGTCCGAGGGTGAGCAGCGAGGCGAGGCGAAGATCACCGGTCGTGGTCTGCACCGTGATGGCGAAGACGAGGGCGGTCGCGAGCGTGACGAAACCTCCCGCCCGCCATTGCATCGAGAAACAGCGCAGAAGTTGGCGCTGAATTTTGAACAGATAGGCGTTGGCGAGAAGGATCGAGGCGACGACTGCGCCGACGAGAACGGAATGTTGGGAATTAGCCATGAGACGATCTGCGGCGACGGCTGTCGCGACGACTGCGGCCACGCCGGAGAAGACTTGGAAGAGGCGTCCGTAGCGTTGACGGCTGAGACCAAGGAGCATCGCGCTTTGAAATGCGAAGATGAGCGCGCGCTGGTAGCCGGTGAATTCGAGAAGGATCCCGATGGTAACGAATCCGAGGCCCTGGGCCAGGTAGGTGGCTCCCGCCCGTGGTGAGCTGATGAATCCCAGCGCGACGAGCACCAGGCCGAAAGCGCCGGTTGCCCAGCCGAGAGCGTCCGGGTGGGTGCCGACGATGGCGGGCGCAGCCAGTGCGCAGACGGCGGCGTTGTTGAGGGTGAGAAAAATGGACTTCGTTTCGACCGGGAAGACTCGATCACGCCCGAGCAGGATGGCCGTTGTGAAGACGATCCAGTAGCACGCGGGAAACGCGATGGCCGTTGCGAATACGGCGTTGGTGGGAGCCTCGAACGCGAACAGGGTGCCGGTATTGACGATCCGCCAGAACGCGAACGCTCCGTAGGTCCCGACGAGGCTGATGAGCGTGAGGGCGGTCCAGCGGTTGCGGAGGAGAAGGATCATCCCGACGGCGGCGAGGAGGACGTTGCTGACGAGGGAGAACTGCGTCACGGGATTGATCGCGGCGGTGTAAAAGGCGAGGAGGATGGTGACTGCGGCGATGGCTTGGGATTTCAGTCGATCCGCGAGCCAGAGGATGGCTCCGCCGCTGGCGAGGAGGAGCGCGCCGCCGAGGAGCGGGCTGGTGATCACGCGGAGCGGATCGACGAAGTGGGCTGCGTAGCTGGTGTAGTAGGCTGCGGCGATGCCGCCGCCGAGGAGGACGCGGCCGTAGTTCGCGAGGGATTTTCGGCGGCGGACGACGTGCCCGATGGCGGCCAGAGCCGCGGAAGCGAGGGCGAGGAGGGTGAGCTTGGCGGCGGGGCCGAGCGCGGGGACGATCTGATGGTAGGCGTAGTTGCCGAGGAAGACGAAGCCGGTGAGGAGGACGACGATGCCGATGCGGACGAGCCAGATGCGGCCGATGTGGAGTTCGAGGGTGGGTCGAGTTTTCGGTGGGGATGGTGGAGGTGGTTGGGGTTTTGGTGGGGTGGGCAGCGTCGGGGTGGGGGCGGCGTCAACCGAGGGGAAGTGGTCTCGCTGCGCTCGACTTGGGGCCGGGCGCTGGGCTGGAAGCCCATCGCGACAGGCAGGATGCCTGTTCTCCCCATGCTTTGTTTCCAGGGCGGTGATGCGGTGGTCGAGGCGGGTGTGGATCGCGCGGATGGATTCCAATTCGGTCATGCCTTTCGATATATCCGGGTCGACCGATTCTTCTTAATCGATAAACATTTGGGTAACATCGACTCAGTCGATGTTCGGGCTCGCTTGACGCGGTTGCTGGCGAGAGCAGACTGCGCGTCGCATGAACATCATCATCCTCGGCGCGGGCGAGATCGGATTTTACATGGCTGAGAAGCTGACCGCCCAAGCGCACAACGTCAGCGTCATCGAGTCCAATGAACGCGTGGCTGCGGAGGTGAACGACAAACTCGATGCTCGCGTGGTGGAGGGGAACGGGTCTTCGGTGACGCTGCTGGAGGAAGCCCGGATCGCGGAGTGTGATGTCTTTCTGGGTCTCTCGAGCGAGGACAATACGAATCTGGTTGCCGCGTCGCTGGCCAAGTCGCTCGGGGCGAAGAAGTCGATTGCCAGGGTGCACTCCGACGTGCAGCGCGATCAGTGGTTGATGGATTTTCGCAGCCATTTCAACGTCGACTACCTGTTCAGCTCGGAGCGTCTTGCGGCGGTGGAGTTGGCGAAGCACATCCGGAATCCGGACTGCCTGATTGTGGAGGAGGTGGCCCGGGGACGCATCGAACTGCAGCAGACACCGATCCAGCCAAACAGCGATGCGGTCGGGAAACGCTTGAGCGAACTCGGGTTGCCGCCGCGCGTGCGGGTGGGATCGATTCAGCGCGGGGACAAGGCGATCATTCCCGACGGTGAGGAGATTCTCAGTGCGGACGACGTGGTGACACTTTTTGGAAATCCGCGGACGCTTCAGGACATCGTGCCACGGTTCCGCGATGGACGGGGTGGGCGGGAGGAGACGCGGGTGGTGATTTTCGGTGGTGGGGAATACGGATTGGCCTTGGCGCAGATGCTGGAAGGGGGGCGGTTCCGGACCCGGATCGTCGAGCGGGATCCGAAGCGCTGCGAATACCTCGCGAAGGTGCTGCAGCGCACGACGCTGATCAACGCGGACGCGACGTCGGTGCAGTTGCTGAAAGAAGAGCGGGTCGGTGACGCTGATTTCTTCGTCGGAGCAACGCTCGAGGATGAGGACAACGTGATGACGTGCCTGCAGGCCCACGACCTCGGCGTGAAGCATTGCCTGACGCTGATCCATCGGGCGGACTACGCCGACGCGGTGACGCGGGTGGGAAGCAAGCTTGGCATCCTGGGCGCGGTCAGTCCGCGGGTCGCGACGGCGCGGGACTTGATGCGTTTTCTGACCGACGAGCGATTCAATACGCTCGTGCAACTGAGCGGGGGCATCGACGTGATCGAATTCCTGGTCCGCGAAGACGGTCGGTTGGCGGGACACGCGGTCTCCGAGATCGATTGGCCGAAGGGGAGTGGTCTGGTGTCCGTGACGCACGGCTCGCACGCGACGGTGCCGGCGGCGGACGACGTGCTGGCGGCTGGCGACGTGATCGTCGCGATGGTCGGGCCGGCGGCGAGGAAAGCGTTCTCGGCTTTGATTTCCTGATCCCGCGATGAATTACCGCGTTCTGTGCAAGGTCCTCGGGTCACTCGTGCTGTTGGTGGCCGGGGCGATGCTGGTGTGTGAGATCTACGCGGTGGCGGCGGAACGCGGGCGTTCGGACGTGACGCACGATTGGGCGCTGTTGAAATCGTTCGGGATCGCGGCGGCCTTGGGCGGTGGGTTGTTCGCCGTGGGCTGGCGGGCGGGGAACGAGGTCTTGCGCAAGGAGGGAATGGCCATCGTGGGATTGGGCTGGATCCTCAGCGCCGTGGTCGGAGCGTTTCCCTACATTCTCAGCACCCCCGCGCTGGATCCAGCGGCGGCATTTTTCGAATCGGCGTCGGGCTTTACGACGACGGGGTCGTCGGTGATCTCGGATCTGGATTTGTATCCGCGCTCGATCCTGCTCTGGCGCGCGACGACGCAGTGGCTGGGCGGCATGGGGATCCTGGTGTTGTTCGTGGCGTTGCTCTCGACCTTGGGGGTGGGGAGTAAATCGCTGTTCCGAAATGAATCGAGCGCGCAGATCGGGTACGGATTTCACTCGCGGATTCGCGACACGGCGACCCGACTCTGGCAGATCTACACGGTCCTGACGGTGGTTTGCCTGGTCGGGTTGATGGTGCTGGGAATGTCGTTCTACGACGCGCTGCTGCACGCGTTCGCGGCGATTTCCACGGGCGGATTCAGTCCGCGCAACGCGAGTGTCGCCGCCTACGCGAGCGTGGGAATCGAGGTCTGGCTGTCGATTTTCATGTTTCTGGGCGGGGTGAGTTTCGTGCTCATGGCGTGGGCGCTGCGGCGGAATGTCCAGCGGGTCAAGGCGGACGAGGAACTGCGCGGATACGTCTGGATCCTCGTCGCGACCACGGTGGTCATCGCCCTCGATTTGATGGTGCGTCGCGAAGCGGGGTGGGGCGAAGCGTTGCGGGACAGCTCGTTTCAAGTGATTTCGGTGATGACGACGACCGGATTCGTCTCGGCCGATTACGACGCCTGGCCGACGCTTTCGAAGGCGATCCTGGTGATGCTAATGTTCATTGGGGGCTGCTCGGGGTCGACCTCGGGTGGAATGAAGGTCAGTCGCGTGATCGTCTTTATGAAGACGACGAAGCAGCAACTCATTAATGCCTTCCGGCCGAGTCAGGTGGTGCCATTGCGGCTGAACGGCCAACTGCTCGACGAGTCGATCAAATCGAGCGCGGTGTTCTTCCTGGCGCTGACATTTTTCATCGTGGGGGCGTCGACGTTGGCGATCACGGTGATCGAGCCCCGGTTGGATCTGGTGAGCAGCTTTGGCTCGGTGGTGGCGACGTTGTTTAACATCGGCCCGGGGCTGGGGGCGGTCGGGCCAATGCAAAACTTCAGCGAGATGCTGCCGAGCACGCACGTGTTCCTGGCGATCTTGATGATTCTGGGGAGGCTGGAATTGTTTGCGTTGCTGGTATTGTTCATGCCCGCGTTGTGGCGGCGGTATTGAAGCGGGTCAGGAATGGGGCGAGGTGGCGATGAAATTCGGATTTTTACAGAAGGAAACGAAGGGTGAGATAGAAATGAAGTGACCTGAACAGAAGGTCGCAAAGTTCGCCAAGGGGTTCTTTGGAACGCTCCTGCTTCGCGACGTGGCCTCAGCGGCGGAGGATGCGGAATTTGACTCGCTTGGAGCGGTTGCCGACTGGATCTTCGGCCCGGAGTTTCACGATGACGCGACCGGTGTCCTTCTGCACGCGGAGGACGACTTTGAAACTGCCGTTGGCGCGGACTTTGGCTTTGGCGACTTTGGCGCCGCGGGCTTTCACGTCGACCAAGGACGAGGTCGGCCGACGCGAAGGTCGGGATTTGAGCCTTGGCCAGGGGTATTGCCAGAAGGAGCGGCAGCGTGAGGGCGGCGAGGATGGCTGGGCGATTCGGGGTGATCCTGACTTTCACGGGGAACAGTCTGACACTGCTATTAGAATGCGTCCTGATCAAATTGTGTTTGTCGTCGGCTGGGTGAAGATTCGAGCCTCCGCCTCTTGATGTTTTGGTGGCTTGCGCCCGGGGGGCGCTTGGGCGCACGGTTGGGGGATGATGAAATGGTTTGTTTTCCTGGCGTTGGTCGCGGTGTTCGGATTGACGGGGTGTTCGTTGTTTGGTGGGCGGAAATCGATGACGACGACCCAGACGCTGGAGGCGGCGGGTTTCCAGACGCGGCTGGCGGATACGCCGAATCGAGTCGCCATGGTGCGGGAGCTCCCCGCCGAGCGGCTGGTGCCGGTGGTCGTGAACGAACGGGAGGGATACGTCTACGCGGACGTTCGGCAGGCGACGCTCTACGTCGGGAGCCGACGGGACTACGCGAAGTATCTTGCGCTCATCGGGCAGTTGCCGACCGACGGTGCGGTGGAGACCCCGACGGCGCAGTCCTGGCCGGTCGGCGGTGCGTGGGATTGGGACGAGTTGGCGCCGCTTTGGTGGTAGCCCGGGAGGGTGTCGGCGAGGGCGGATCGTCGTTCGTCGAGGGGATGCGCTTGAGTGAGTTGTTGGCGGCAGGATGCCGCCACTCCGTTAGGTTTTGGCCGGGCGGGAGCTGATTTCGCTTTTGCCGATGAAGATGGCGCCTTCTTCGATGGCGACGCGGGCGGCTTTGAGATCGCCCTCGACTTGAGCTGAACTCTTGAGTTCGGCGCGGTCTTTGACGGTGATGTTGCCGGTGACGGTGCCGTAGACGATGGCCGAGCCGGTCTTGATCTCGCCGGTGACCTTGGCGTTTTTCCCGATGGTGAGAGCACCTTCGGAGAGGATCTCGCCGTCGACCTTGCCGTCGAGAATGAGCTCGTTGCCAAATTTGACCGTGCCGGTGATTTCGATGTCGCCGCCAAGAACGTTGCGGCTGCTTGAGGTGCTGCTGGGTTGATCCATGGTGGGGAATCTTTCACGAATCCCGGCGAAACGGAAGCGGCTCGTGCGACAATTTTTCAGGGTGTTTTTGAGTCGGGTTTGGGTCAAGGTGTCCGGCCCTCACCCAAAATAAGAATATGAAATTTGAGACGATTTGTTTGCACGGCGGCGCGGAACCGGATCCCACGACCGGCTCGCGCGGGGTTCCGATCCACCGGACTGCGGGATACCAATTCAAGAATACGGAGCACGCGGCGGCGCTATTCGGCCTCCGGGAGCTGGGAAACATCTACACGCGGCTGATGAATCCGACCCACGACGTGCTCGAGAAGCGCGTGGCGGAGATGGAAGGCGGAATGGCCGCTCTGGCCGTGGCGTCGGGGACGACGGCGGTGTTTTACGCGATCATCAATATCTGCCAGCAGGGCGATCACGTGGTCTCGGCGAACGACCTCTACGGCGGGAGCTACACGCAGATGAACGACATTTTGCCGCAGTTTGGCATCACGACGACGTTCGTGGACGCGCGGGATCCGGAGAATTTTGCCAAAGCCATCACGCCGAAGACGAAGGCGCTGTTCTGCGAGACGGTCAGTAATCCGGCGCTCAACGTGGCCGACATCGAGGCCATCGCGAAGATTGCGCACGACAATGGCATTCCGCTGATTGTCGACGGAACGTTCACGACGCCCTACCTCGAGAGTCCGATCGAGCACGGCGCGGATATTGCGGTGTATTCGTTGACGAAATGGCTGGGTGGCCACGGCACGGGGATTGGCGGCATCGTCGTCGACAGCGGGAAATTCGACTGGAAGCAGAACGACAAGTTCCCGCTGATGACGGAGCCGGAGGCCAGCTATCACGGTGTCCGCTGGGCGCACGATCTGCCCGACATGCTGGCGCCGATCGCCTACATCCTGCGGATGCGGGTGATCCCGCTGCGCAATCTCGGCGCCTGCACGACGCCGGACAACGCGTGGATGTTTCTGCAAGGAATCGAGACGCTGCCGCTGCGGATGGACCGCCATTGCGACAATGCGCTCGCGGTTGCGAAGCATCTTCAGGGCAAGGCCGGGGTGGAATGGGTGCGTTACCCGCTCTTTGACGAGCCCGAGAAGTGCGAGAAATACCTCGGTGGTCGCGGTGGGGCGATGGTTGTCTTCGGGATCGAGGGCGGGGCGGCGGTCGGCGCGAAGTTTATCGAGGCGCTGAAGTTGTTTTCCCACCTCGCCAACGTCGGCGACGCCAAGAGCCTCGCGATCCATCCCGCGACGACGACTCATTCGCAGATGACGGAGGAGCAGCAGACTGCGGGCGGGATCAAGCCCGAGCTGGTGCGCTTGTCGATCGGGATCGAGCACGTCGACGATATTATTGCCGACATCGACCAGGCGTTGGGCGTCGCCGGTGCGGCGGGTTGATCGTTGATGGTTGATGGTTGATGGAATGACGTGATGCGGGTGGGGGTCTTTCGCTTGGACGGGCCCTTGGCGCTCACGTCCGGTGAGGAGTTGGTCGGCGTCGAGTTGGCCTACGAGAGCTTCGGGGAACTCAACTCGGCCGGTGACAACGCGGTGCTGGTGTTTCACGCGATGACGGGGAGCCAGCACGCGGCGGGTTTTCGCGATGCGGTGCCGGGGGTCGGCGAGCGGTGGACGGAGGATTGCCACGAGGGCTGGTGGGAGGGCTTTATCGGGCCCGGGAAGGCACTGGATACGGAGAAATTTTTCGTGATTTGTGCGAATTACCTGGGCGGCTGCTATGGCTCGACGGGGCCGGCGAGTGAGGACCCGGCGACGGGCCGGGCTTACGGTTCGACGTTTCCGCGCATCACGTTGCCGGACATCGTGGCTTCGCAGATGGCGATGGTGGATTCGCTGGGGATCGGGTGTCTGCACGCGGTGGTGGGGGCATCGGTCGGGGGGATGCTGGCGCTGGAGTTGGCGACGCGGTATCCGGAGCGGGTGCGGACGGTGATCCCGATCAGCACGGGCCTGGCGGTGACGCCGCTACAGCGGATTTTGAATCTCGAGCAGGCGTTCGCGATCGAGGGTGATCCGAATTTTTGCCGCGGCGACTACGCTGATGACGCCCGGCCGGATCGAGGTCTGGCGTTGGCGCGGATGATCGCGCACAAGACGTTCATTTCACTGCGCATGCTGTCGGAGCGGGCGCGGGGGGAGATTGTGCAGGGCGGGGAGGAGTTGACGAATTACGCGGTGAGTTCGCCGGAGGAGAGCTACATGCTGCACGCGGGGCGGAAGTTTGTGCGGCGGTTCGACGCGAATAGCTACCTGCGGATTTTGGAGGCGTGGCAGCGGTTTGACCTGTTGGCCGGGTCGGGCGCGACTGAGTTGGTGGAACTGTTTGAGCGATGCCGGGGTCAGCGGTTTTTAACGTTTTCGATTGATTCGGACGTCTCGTTTTACCCGGAGGAGCAGGCCGAAATGGTCGTGGTGCTCAAGGCAGCGGGAGTCGAGACGGTGCGAATGACGGTGCACTCGGAGAAAGGGCACGACTCGTTTTTACTCGAACCAGAACTCTACACGCCGATGCTGCAGTGGGCGCTGGGGTGACCGGGCTGAGACGTTGATGCGCCCGGCTTGAAGAATTGATGAGTTGCGACAAGACAGTGCGGATCGGGTTCGTTGGTGCGGGTGGGAACACTCGGCTGCGGCACCTTCCGGGATTTCGCGAAATCGATGGCGTCGAGTTGGCGGTGGTTGCGAATCGTTCGACGGAATCCTCGCAGCGGGTTGCGGAGGAGTTTGGAGTTGGGCGAATCGCGGACTCGTGGCGGGACGTGGTTTCGGCGCCTGACGTTGATGCAGTCTGCATCGGGACGTGGCCGAATCTTCACGCCGAGATTACGATCGCGGCGTTGGCGGCTGGGAAGCACGTGTTGTGCGAGGCACGGATGGCGGCGAGCTTGGACGGGGCGCGGTCCATGCGGGCGGCGGCGGAAGCGCGTCCGGATCTGGTCGCGCAAATCGTGCCAGCTCCGTTCTCACTGGATTTTGATTCGATCATTCAGGGCGTCTACCGAAGGGGTGAACTCGGCAGGCTTCTCGAGGTGAGGGTGACCCATACGACCGGGAGTCAGGCCACCGGAGACGAACCGCTTTCCTGGCGGCAGGATGCGGAATTGAGCGGACGGAATGTGATGAGTCTGGGCATCCTGCACGAAACGGTTGGTCGCTGGTTGGACGACGAGCCGGAGTGGCTCGTTGCGGACGCGGCGGTTTCCCACGGGTCGCGCCTCCGGTCTCCCGACGCGATCGCGGAGCGGGTCGAGATCCCGGACTCCCTGTCGGTGCTGGGCCGTTTTGCAAAAAGCGGAGCGCGGCTGATCTATCACGTCAGCACGGTCGAGTCGGGCGAGCCGCGGTTGGAGTTTCGGCTCAACGGCAGTCGGTCGGCTCTTCGGTTCGACGGTGCGGGGGACACGCTTCACCGGTCGGAAGCCGGTCAGGCGACTGAGGAACCGATCGTTCCGCCGAATTCTGTCGGGTGGCGGGTCGAGTCCGACTTCGTGGCTTCGATCCGAGAGGGTAAGCCGGTCGAGCTGACCGATTTCGATTCCGGAGTGAAATACATGACGTTCACCGAGATGGTGGACGTCTCGTGGCGCGATCAGTCTCGGCGAGTTTCCTGGGTCGATGTCTGAGTGAGGGGCGTCCCGGCTTGAGCGGGAGTCCGGTGTGTCCGTAGAATCCTTCGCATGAAGATGGTCTGCGTGGTGAGTTTGTTGTTGGCGGCGATGAGTGCGGGGGCGGCGACGTTCACGGATCAGCAGGGTCGGACGGTCGATGCCGAGATCGAGGGAGTGTCGGTCGGCGTTGTGACGATGCGCCTGGCGGACGGGAGTGTCATCGAGGTCCCGGCGGCGGAATTGATCGAATCCGATCAAGCAATTGTGGCCGCGTGGACTCCGGAAGCGACTGGTTCGACGGAGCTAATGGAGCCGTGGGATTTTGATGCGGAGTCGCGGGATGTAGAGGTCACGAGGTTTCGCGTCTGGCTGCCGGCGGGGTTGTCGAAGGTGCGGGGAATGATCGTTCTGGTTCCGGGATCGAACGGCGATGGGCGGGGGCAGGTCGACGATGGAAGCTGGCGCAAATTGGCGGAAGAACTGGGGTTTGGTCTGATCGGGTGTTTCTTTAAATCGGACGGAGCTTCGTATTGCTACGCTCACAACGGAAGCGGCGAAGCGTTGCTGGACGCACTGGAAGAATTCGCCGAAACGGAGGGGCATCCCGAGGTGCGGGACACGCCGTTGCTTCTTTGGGGGCACTCGGCCGGAGGCCAATTCAACTACAACTTCGCGTGCTGGAAACCGGAGAGGACTCTGGCGTTCGTGGTGAACAAGGGCGGATATTATTACGACACGCCGGCCCGGCCTCAGGTCCGGAAAATCCCTGGGATGTTGTTTCTCGGAACCGAGGACAAGCCTGAGCGAGTGGCAAACATCACGGCCTTATTCGACGAATACCGATCACGGGGAGCTCTCTGGGCGTTGTGCCGGGAAGCGGGGGAGGGACACGGGGTTGGAGCCAGCCAGAAGGTGGCGCAGGAGTTTTTTCGAGCGGTTGTGGCGGGAAGGTTACCGACCAACTCACTGGCCGACGTGCAGGAGTTGGAGGAGGAGAATGGCTGGCTGGGCGATCTGGAGACGCTGGAGATCGCGGAGGCGGACGAGTTCCCGGGCTCACCGCGCAAGGCGGCCTGGCTACCGTCGGAAGCCGTCGCCCAAGCTTGGAAGCAGGCGAGCGAGTAGCCGCTCTTCGCAACGGGGTTGGCGCGGCAGCTCGGCGGAGCGCGTCGGACTTCGTCTCAGGTTCGTCAGTTCTCGACGCGCTGGACTTCGAAGGGAGTGGTCGCCGCGGCAGCCTCGATGGCCGGTGTCGGTGCTGCGACGGAACCCTCCAAGGCAAGGAGCTCGGAGACGGTGGCGAATTCGTAGCCCTTCGCTTTCAGGGCGTCCAACGTGCCGGGCATGGCGGCGACGGTCGAGGAATGGATGTCGTGGGCGAGAATGATGCCGCCGGGGGTGGCTCCGGAGACAATCTCCCGGGTGACGCGGTCGGCGCTCCGGTATTTCCAGTCGAGCGGATCGACGGACCACATGATGACCTTCATGCCAAATTCTTCGTCGAAACGTTTGTTGAGCTTGGCGTTGGTCGCACCGTAGGGGGGGCGCATGGTGGCGGGCTTGATGCCGGTGGCCTTGACGATGGCGGCTTCGGTGCGGTCCATTTGGCTTTTGACGGCGGCTGCGCCCATGCGGGTGAGCGAGGGATGGTTCCAACTGTGGTTTCCGATTTCGTGTCCCTCGGCGATCATGCGCTGGAGAATCTCGGGATAGGCGGCGGCGTTGGTGCCGACGACGTAGAAGGTGGCTTTGATCCCGCGGTCCTTGAGCATGTCGAGCAGCTTGGGAGTGAGCTTGGGGCTGGGGCCGTCGTCGAAGGTCATCGCCAGGACCTTCCGATTGGTGTCGACGGAATTGTAGGCGTGCTGGCGCGGACGGGGCGTGGGGGTGGGAGTCGGCTCGGGTGTCGGGGCCAGAGTCGGGACCGGGGAAGGTGCGGGGTTCGAAGACAAAGGCACGTCCAGCGCACCGGGGTTGGTGGTGACTTCGGGCTCGACGGCTTCGACCTGGGTGTGGACGGATTGGCAGGCGGCGAGGGTGAGAAGAGTTGCGGCGGCGGTGCCTCGCAGGAGTCGAATGGTCATGGTGCGGTAGTGGATGCGGCCTACAGAAACCGATCCAGCAGGATTTGCAATCGATCAATCGCGTCTTCGCTCCAGTGCTCGCGGGGTGTGACGATGGTGCCCTCGAGAGCGGAGTGCTCGGGCCAGTCGGCGACTTCGGGAATCCGGGGGATCACGTGAGCAAGAATATCGCGGGCCGTCTCGGCGTTGGCTTGCAGATGTTCGAGGACGGACTCGACCGTGACGGCGTCTTCGTTAACGCGCCAGCAATCGTAGTCGGTGACCATCGCCATGGTGACGAAAGCGATCTCCGCCTCACGAGCGAGCTTGGCTTCGGGAAGATTGGTCATCCCAATGATGTCGAATCCGCCCTTGCGATTGGTCTCGGACTCCGCCCGCGTCGAGAACGCCGGGCCGTCGATTTGGACGTAGGTTCCGATGGAGTGATATTTTTTACGAAGGGCGGAGCAGGTCTGGGCGAGGAGTTGGCGGAGCTGAGGGCTGGTGGGCTCGGCGAAACTGATGTGCGCGACGATCCCATTGCCGAAAAACGTGTGGTTGGCGCGTTGGCTGGAGCGGTCGAAATACTGGGACGGGAAGACGACATCACGGGGCTCGAAACGCTCCTGAAGGCTGCCCACGGCCGCAGCGCTGATGATCCAGCGAACTCCGAGCGCGCGGAGGGCGTAGATGTTGGCGCGATGATTAATCTCGTGGGGCGCGATGGTGTGCCCGCGCCCGTGGCGGGGGAGGAAGTAGACGGTGCGTCCGTGGAGGGTGCCGCCGATGATGCTGTCGGAGGGCGGGCCAAAGGGGGTCTCGACTTCGTAGTGTTTGTCTTCCTGAAAACCTTCGATCTCGTAGAGGCCACTGCCTCCGATGACGCCGATGTGTGCTTCGCTCATGGCTTGAATTGGGTGGGGGATTGGAGGTGGTGGGTTGAGGGGGCAGACGGACTCCTGCAGTTGAATACCTCGTCCAGACTATGCCTGACCAAGGTTGCTTTTTTCAAGCATTGTCAACAGCTCGCTGAGGGCGGGCGAGGTCGTGGCGTCGCGACGGACGAGGCCGCCGAGCGGGCGCCACATTTCGGGCTCGTCGATCTCGAGGGCGACAAGGGATTGGCCGCGCACTTCGTCGCGGACGGTGATCTCGGGAACGATGGAGATGGCCTGCTCGATTTCGACCGCGCGTTTGACGGTCTCGATGTGGTCGAATTCCAAAACCCGGACGATTTTGACGCGTTGTTCGCGGAGGCGTTTGTCGATGGCCTTGCGGGTGGGGAGGTCGGGTTCGAAGGCGACAAATTTCTGTCCGGTAAGATCCCGGAGGCGGACCCGCTTCCTGGCGGCGAGGGGGTGGCCGGGCGGGCAGATGACGACCAGGCGGTCGCGCCAGAAGGTCAGGGTGCGCAGGCCCGGGCGGCGGGCTGGATAGGCCACGAGGCCAAGGTCGCAATCGCGGGATTCGACGGCGGCGTAAACTTCGTTGGAGCGACAATACGTCACGTTGACCTCTACGTCCGGGTGGGCTGCGCGGAATTCTCGCAGGCACGGGGGGAATTCGTGGAGTCCGATGCTGAGGACGGTGGCGACCCGAATCTCTCCGGCGATGACGTGTTGGATCGACTGGATGCGGCGCTCGAGATTGCCGTAGGCGTCGAGAATCTCGCGGCTGGCGTTGAGGAACGCCTCGCCCTCGGGCGTGAGCAGGAGGTCGCGGTGAGCTCGATCGATGAGCCGGACGTCGAACCGCTTTTCGATGGCGCGGACCTGCTGGCTGACGGCGCTTTGGGTGATGCCGTTGACCTCGGCCGCGCGAGAGAAGCTGGCGGCGTCGACCAGATCGCGGAAGACTTTGAAGGATTCGATTTGCATGGTTCGAAATGCCACATTAGACGAACTAATAGTATTTTCAGACGGATTTCTTTTACTAATGAGCGAAATTTACGAAGGATTGAGTTCGGTAAGGGCGAAAATCGAGGCGGCTTGCCGGGCGGCGGGACGCTGTCCGAACGAGGTCGAGTTGATCGCGGTGTCGAAGCGGAAGCCGGTCAGCGCCGTGCTGGAGGCGTTTGGCGAGGGTCAGGCGATCTTCGGGGAAAGCCGGGTTCAGGAGCTTCTCGAGAAAGTGGGTGAGGTCCCTGCGGGGGTGCGGTGGCATTTCATCGGCCATCTTCAGAAAAACAAAATCCGCCGAGTGCTCCCTTGCGTGGAGGTTTTCCACGGGGTTGATTCGCTGGAGTTGGCGGAGTCGATCAATCGGATCGCGGAGGAGGAGGGGCTGACGCCGCGGGTCTTGCTGGAAGTGAACGTGTCGGGTGAGGAGTCGAAACAAGGATTTTCACCGGGCGCCTTGCGCCGGGATGTCGAAGCGGTGATGGGGTTGAATCGGTTGGTGGTCGGGGGATTGATGACCCTGGCTCCCTACGACGAGGATCCGGAAGCGGCGCGACCGTTTTTCCGCCAGCTGCGGGAACTGCGGGATGAGTTGGCCGCGGAGACGGGAGTGGCGCTGCCCACGCTGTCGATGGGGATGAGCGGCGATTTTGAGGTGGCGATCAGTGAGGGCGCGACCATGGTGCGCGTCGGGACTTCGATCTTCGGCGAGCGACCCGCAGCAAAATAAAAAGCGAGCGTTGTAGTAGCGAGGTCAGGGATTTCGTGATACTGCCAACGCATGTTTGGTGCGACGGAGAAGATGACGGTTCGGATTTTGGCTTTGGTTTCGGTTGCAGGGCTGGCCGGACTGACGGGCTGCGGGGGTGGGTATTACGAAACTCCCTATCTCGGCGGGAACTACGAGACTCAGTATCAGAATACCGGTGCGACCGGCCAAGCGGAGGTCAATGATGACGTCAGCTACTGGGATGGCGACGATCCGGCTTACGCCGGGAGGCCTTCGATGGTGATCAATCTTTCCGAGCAGCGGGCGTACTTTTATCAGGGAGATCGCCTCGCCGGGGTGGGACTCGTGGCGACCGGGAAGGAAAATTACGGGACGCCTCCGGGGAATTTCAAGGTGATGGAGAAGATCGTGGACAAGTCGTCCAATCTCTACGGCTGGATCTACGATGCGAACGGCAACGTGATCAATTATGACGCGGATTCGCGCACGGACGTGCCACCTCCGGGCGGGTATTTTGACGGGGCAGATATGCCGTATTGGATGCGATTGACGTCCGGAGGCGTCGGGATGCACCAGGGACCGATCCCGGTCCCCGGGCAGCCGGCTTCCCACGGTTGCATCCGCGTGAGTAAGGCGGTGATCACCGACTTTTTCAATGCGGCAGAGGTCGGGATGCCGGTGGCAATCCGGTATTAGACCGCTGGGTTTTTCCCGGCGGCTGGATCCCGCCGGTCCGGACTTTACTTGAGGCGAACGGCCAGGTCGGCGAACTTTTTCGCCGCGAGAGCGGTCAAAGCTGGTTTGAGGACGGGAATCACGACGCGAACGAGCGTGATCAGGACCGCCAGGATGCTGAACGATTTGATCTTCTCCTGCTTGACCTCGCCATCCGCGCCGACGCGTTTCTCCAGAACGACTTTCTTCCGTTTGCGGCCGCGACCAGCGATGATCCAACCGAGAGTTGCCGCTCCGCCGAGCCAAGGCATGGGGTGCCGACGAAAAGTTCGTTTGAGCCGAGTTGGGACGTCGGCGGCAGCCCGGACGTTGCGGTAATCGCGGGCGATGGCGGCTCGGCTGGCGTCGAGTTCGATGAGGGCTTCGGAGCGGGTCATGGCTGGGCCGTTGCGTCGTTTCTGCCGAGGAGGGCAAGGTCCTTGCGGATCTCGGCGGAGGTCGTTTGGAAAACGGGAGTGGCGAAGTGTTTCTTCACGTGGGTCGCGCAAAGGAAAGCCACGAGAAAGTGAAATACCGCGAAGCCAAGGGCAATCCATACCCACGCGATGGGCGTGAACATCGCGATCAGGAAGGCCACGGTGAGGAGAAGGAGGATGTAGCCGAGTAGCACGAACAGCAACGCGGCGAGCAGCATCACGATCAGCCGGACGTAGAGCCCGACGGCTTCCTTGGTTTCCATGCCAGCCAGAGCGAACAACGCTTGGAAGTGGCGGGAAAACGAGCCGAAAAAGCGGATGGATTCCGTGAAGAATCCTTCCTGTTCGACCTCGGGTCGGGGAGGCGGTGAGCCGGGAGCGGATGTCATGGGCAACGAAAGGGGGGACGAGCCGCCTCAGCGGCCCGTCCGTGACTCGAAATTCGAATTTATTTGCGGAGGATTAATCCAATGACGAAGCCGAGGCCGAGAGCGGCGCCCACTGCCTGCAGCGGATTGTCGCGGATGTATTGCTCCGCATCGGATTGGTAGGTTTTCGCGCGCACCTGGGCTTCGGAAAGAGCTTCCTGAGCCTTGCCCTTGTAAACTTCGCCCTTGGCTGCGGCTTCGGAGCGCAAGTCGGCGTATTTCGCCGAGGTGGCATCGGAGAGATCCTTGGCGGCCTTCGAGAGTTGGTCCTTCCCGGTGGCGTAGGCATCCTTTGCGGCGGACTTGGTGTTTTCAAGAGCGGTCTTCGCGTGGGCTGAGCTGCTGTCGAGCTTCGCTTCGGCTGGGGTCGTTGGCGTTGGGTTATCGGAAATGAGATCGGTGACTTCGTCGGACATAATGTTTGGATGTTGGTTGGTTGCTCCCTCTGATCGGGCGAAAGGTGGCAGACGGTCGGGTCGGTCGCAAGGAAAGCTGCGTTGAAAGTGCGGGCCGCGCGAAGCGCCTTGAGTCACCGGGTGGGGCCGGGCCTCCAGAGATCGTTCGTTCAGAACGCTGGAATGTCGTTCAGGGACGAGCGCTCGTCCTTTTCTGCGGGATCGGCGGATCGGCGGCGGGCGTTCGTCACGTCTTCCGTCGGGTTCGTGGATCCGCTCCACGCTCCGAGTTGCCTGGACTTGGCCGACCGCTCGAGTCGCTCGAGGAGATCGCGGTAACGAGCTGCGGGGATGCCTCGCGGATGATCGATGTAGTGTCCGTGAATCCGGACCAGGCCGGCGGCGACGAGTAGCTCGGCGAGGTCACCCTCGGGCGTTTCGATGACGGCAAAGTGGCGCGGCAACCGGCTGGCTCCCTTGGCGTCTTCCCAGCGGGTGCGAATGGTAAAATTGCCCTGGAGTTTGGATTCGCTGAATTGGGTGGCTTCGTGTCCGAGATCGAGGAGGCGGGAATTCGAGACGCCGAGTGTGCGGGATTGGGTCCCCGTGCGGGATCGGTAGTCGTTGCTGGTCTCGGGAGTGTCGACGAAGTAGAGCCGGAAGATGCGTTCCTTCCCCGCCGCCCGGACGTGGAAGCTGTCGCCGTCGTTGGAAGCATTGGGGACGAGTCGGCAGTTCGGAATGGTCTCCCACGAGTCGGCCAAGGCCAGGCCGGTGGAGCCCAGGAAGATGATGGCGATGAGGAATCGCATTTATTCGGGCTCCTCGTGGTCTTCGGAGTCGTCTTCTTCGCTCTGTCCGGTCTGAATTTTTTCCAGCACCTCGGACATGTCTTCGACCTCACTCCAGACGTCGGCGCTCACGTAAATCTTCGCCTTTTGCTGGGACGCGAGCGCGATGCAGTCGCTCGGACGGGCGTCGAGCTCGATGATTTTCCGTTGATGAAGCTCGTTTTCGGCGGTGATGATGAGCCGTCCGAAGTAGGTGCCGTTCTTGAGGTCGTTGATGATGACGCGTTCGACTTTCGCGCCGACGGCCGAGAGGAGGAGTGCCATCAGATCGTGAGTGAGCGGTCGTTCCTTTTGCTGTCCGCTCATGAACATTGCAATCGCGCTGCCGACGCTGGGGTCGACGTAGATGACGAAGAGCTTCTCGTCATTTCCGATAAAAACGGCGCACCCGCTGTTGGTCGGGATCAGCGCCTTCACGTGAACTTCGACGACCGGTTTGCTCATGGTGCCAACTTAGCAGCGGGGGAGGGGTTGGACAATGGCAGCGTCAGGCGGCGGCTGGTGACGGAAAATCAACGAGGTATCGCCGCGAGAGCGTGACGTAGCGCTCGGCCCAGGTGCGGATGCCGGATTGTTCTTCCGGCGAGAGTTTGCGGACGACTTTGGCGGGGGAACCGAGGACGAGTGAGCCGGGGGGGATGTCCGTGTGGCCGGTCACGGTCGAGTTCGCCCCGACGATGGATCGACGACCGATCCGGGCACCATCGAGGACGATGGCTCCCATGCCGATGAGCACCTCGTCTTCGACCGTGCAGGCGTGGACGGTGGCCTGATGCCCGACCGTGACCCACTCGCCGATCACGGCGGGAAGGTCGTCCGCGACGTGGACGACGCTGCCGTCCTGAACGTTGGAGTGCGCGCCGATGCGGATCGCGGCGACGTCCCCGCGAAGTGAACACTGCGGCCAGATGCTGACCTCCTCGCCGATGGTGACGTCGCCGTGAACGAAAGTCTGCGGCGCGATGAAGGCGGATTTGGCAATCGCCGGTCGGCGGCTGAGAAAGTGTTCGATCTGATCTTCGAAGGTCATTGGCGGAAGGGTAGCGGCGGAATCAACCCGGACAACGGAGAAGCGCTTTGTGTTCAAAAAGAACGAAAAAATCTCACTCCGATAGTTGACACGTTAGTCATTTAGCCAGTAGCTTCCATCATACCTTCGCCAGGAGGTTCGTCCCAAAAAAATTTATGAATAAAGTTGAACTCATCGCAGCCGTTCAGAAATCGCTCGGCAAAGAAGCAAGCAAAGCCGACGCCGAACGCGCGCTAACCGCAGTGGTCGATTCGATCAAGATGGGCGTGAAGAAGACGAAGATTGTTCAGCTCGTCGGTTTCGGAACGTTCAAGGTCGCGGCTCGCAAGGCTCGCACCGGCGTCAACCCGAAGACCGGAGAAAAGATCAAAATCAAGGCTTCGAAGAGCGTCAAGTTCAGCGCCGGCAAAGCTTTCAAAGAGCTGCTCTAAGATTTCCCCCGAAGCGGAGAATTTCCCCCCCGCACCGAGAAAACCCGTTTGGCCATTGGGGCAAAACGGGTTTTCTCATGTCTCGGGATAATGAATTCTTCTCACGCGGAGGCGCGGAGGGCGCGGAGTTGGTGAATTTATTATTCTCCGCGTTCCCCGCGTCTCCGCGTGAGAAGTGTGAAACTCAGGCGGGCTCGTAGTTCAGATACGGGCTGAGCCATCGCTCGATCTCGGTGACGGACATTCCCTTTCGCGCGGAGTAGTCCTCGATCTGGTCGCGGTCGATTTTGCCGACGGCGAAATATTTGGCCTCGGGGCTGCCGAAGTAGAGGCCGCTGACGGAGCTGGCCGGATACATGGCGAGGCTCTCGGTGAGCGTGATGCCGGTGTGTTTGGTGGCGTTCAGCAGACGGAAGAGCTCCCACTTCTCGGTGTGATCCGGGCAGGCCGGGTAGCCGGGTGCCGGGCGAATTCCGCGATACCGCTCGCGGATAAGGTCGTCGCTGGTGAGGTTTTCGGTTTTCCCAAATCCCCAGACGTCGCGCGTCTTTTTGTGGAGACACTCGGCGAAGGCTTCGGCGAAGCGGTCTGCCAGCGCCTTGACGATGATCGCTGAATAGTCGTCGTGCTTGTCTTCGAAGTGCCTGGCGAGATCGTGCACCTCCGCGCCCGTCGTGCAGGCGAAACCGCCGAGGGTGTCGACGCGGCCGCTCGATTTCGGTGCGATGAAGTCGGCGAGCGCGAAGTTCGGCGCGTTGCTCTTTTTGTTTTGCTGACGGAGGGAGTGCATCGTCGAGAAAGTCTCGGAGCGGGCCGCGTCGGTGTAGAGTTCGATGTCGTCGCCGATGCTGTTGGCGGGCCAGAAGGCGGTGACGGCGCGGGCGCGGAAGCGTTGGTTCTCCACGATGTCGTCGAGAATTTTGCGCGCATCGTCGTAGAGTTCGCGCGCCTGGGCGCCGACGAATTTGTCCTCGAAGATGGCGGGATAGCGGCCGCGGAGCTCCCACGAGTGGAAGAAGGGTGACCAATCGAAATACGTGACGAGCTCTTCCAACGAAAAGTTGTCGTAGGTGGTGAGCCCGAACGCGGTCGGGACGGCGAGGTCAGCGGCGGCCCAGTCGATTTCCGGCGCGGCGGCGCGGGCTTCGGTGATGGTGAGAAGCGGTTTTGCCTTGGACCGATCGCCGTGCTCTTCGCGGAGTTTGACGTAGTCGGCCTGGAGTTTTTCGAGGAAAACGGGTTTTTGTTCGTCGCTGAGCAGTGCGCTGGCGACGTTGACGGATCGGGACGCGTCGAGGACGTGGACGACTCCCGGCTCGTAGTGTTGGGTGATCTTGACCGCCGTGTGGGCGCGGCTGGTCGTCGCTCCGCCGATCATGAGCGGGATGGTGAAGCCCTGCCGCTGCATTTCCTTGGCGACGTGGACCATCTCGTCGAGCGAGGGCGTGATCAGCCCGGAGAGGCCGATGATGTCGACGTTCTTCTCCCTGGCGGTGGCGAGAATTTTTTCGCACGAGACCATGACGCCCATGTCGATCACCTCGTAGTTGTTACAGGCGAGGACGACGCCGACGATGTTCTTACCGATGTCGTGAACGTCGCCTTTGACGGTCGCCATGAGAATGCGGCCCTGGGGTTTGGCGTCGGGATTGGCCTCGCGTTCGGCGTCCATGTAGGGCATCAGCCAGGCGACGGCGCGCTTCATCACGCGGGCGCTCTTGACCACCTGCGGGAGAAACATTTTTCCGGCCCCAAAGAGGTCGCCGACAATCCCCATGCCGTCCATGAGTGGTCCTTCGATGACTTCCAGGGGCTTGGAGAATTGCTGCCGGGCTTCCTCGGTGTCTTCGTCAATGAAGTCGACGATGCCTTTGATCAGAGCGTGCTCGAGGCGTTTGGCGACCGGGGCTTCGCGCCAGGTGAGGTCGGGGCCGGAGGCCTTCGCGCCGCCCGTGCCGGCTTCCTTGAGTTCGTCGGCGAGGGTGACGAGGCGCTCGGTGGCATCGGGGTCGCGGTTGAAGAGGACGTCTTCGACGTGCTTGAGCAGCCTGGGCTCGATGTCGGCGTAGACCCCGAGCATGCCAGCGTTCACGATGCCCATGTCGAGACCGGCGGCGATCGCGTGGTAGAGGAAAGCGGCGTGCATGGCCTCGCGGACGGCGTTGTTGCCGCGGAACGAAAAGCTGATGTTGCTGATGCCGCCGGAGACGCGGGCGTGGGGGAGGTTGGCCTTGATCCAGCGGGTGGCTTCGATGAAGTCGACGGCGTAGTTGTTGTGTTCCTCGATGCCGGTGGCGACGGTGAGGATATTGGGATCGAAAATGATGTCCTCGGGTGGGAACCCAACTTCATCGACGAGAATCCGGTAGGCGCGTTCGCAGATGGCGATCTTCTTTTCCAGGCTGTCCGCCTGACCATTTTCGTCGAAGGCCATCACGATGACCGCCGCGCCGTAGCGACGGACGAGATTTGCTGACTGGCGAAATTTTTCCTCGCCCTCCTTGAGGCTGATCGAGTTGACGACGCACTTGCCCTGGACGCAGCGGAGTCCGGCTTCGATGACTTCCCACTTTGAGGAATCGATCATGATGGGGACGCGCGAGATGTCGGGCTCGCTCATGACGAGGAGCAGAAATTTCCGCATGGCGGCGATGCCGTCGAGCATGCCTTCGTCCATGTTGACGTCGATGATCTGGGCACCAGCCTCGACCTGTTGGCGGGCCACGGCGAGGGCGGTATCGTAGTCGTCGGCCTTGATGAGCTTGGCGAAACGGGGGGAGCCGGTGACGTTGGTGCGTTCGCCGATGTTGATGAACGGGATCTCGGGGCGGGCGGTGAAGGGTTCGAGTCCGCTGAGACGAAGGGTCGTGGTGCGGGTGGGAATTTTGCGCGGCGGGAGGCCCCGGACGGCCTCGGCGATGGCCCGGATGTGGTCGGGGGTGGTGCCGCAGCAGCCGCCGATCACGTTCAGCCAACCCTGCTCGGCCCATTCGCGGAGCTGGGGTGCGAGGGACTCGGGGGTTTCCGGGAATCCCGTCGGGGAGAGCGGGTCGGGGAGGCCGGCGTTTGGGTAGGTGCTGACGTGGAAGGGCGCGAGGTTGGAAAGTTCCTCGATGTAGGGGCGCATTTCGTTCGGGCCGAGGGCGCAGTTTAAGCCGACGGAGAGGAGCGGGAAGTGCGCGATGGAATTGAGGAACGCTTCGACGGTCTGGCCGGTGAGCGTGCGACCGCTGAGATCGGTGATGGTGCCGGAAACCATGACCGGGATTTTCGATTTTTGATTTTCGATTCTCGATTGGAAGAACTGATCGATGGCGAAGAGAGCGGCCTTCGCGTTGAGGGTGTCGAAAATGGTCTCGACCAGCAGGACGTCGACGCCTCCCTCGACGAGGCCCTCGATCTGTTCGGTGTAGGATTCGACGACCTGCTCGAAGGTGACGTCGCGGGCGCCCGGGTCGTTGACGTCGCGGGAGATCGTGAGCGTGCGGTTGAGCGGGCCGATGGCTCCGGCGACGAAGACGGGATGGTCGGAGGTGGAGGCAGCCTCGGCGGCTTCCCGGGCCAGTCGGGCGGCGGCACGATTGAGCTCCGGAACGAGCTCTTCCATGCCGTAGTCGGCCTGGGAGATCGAGGTCGAGTTAAAGGTGTTGGTCTCGATGAAGTTGGCTCCGGCGGTCGCGTATTGGGTGTGGATCTCGCGGATCACGTCCGGCTTGGTCAGCACGAGGAGGTCGTTGTTTCCCTTCACGTCGCTGGGCCAATCGGCGAAGCGCTCCCCCCGGTAGTCGGCCTCTTCGAGCTTGTAGCGCTGGACCATGGTGCCCATCGCGCCGTCGAGAATGGCGATGCGGGTGGCCAAAAGTTCGCGGAGGGGCTCGGGTAACGAATTATTCATATCAACGTATCGAGTTATATTCATGCGTCTCGCGGAGCGCAAGGCGGGAGCCAATTCGAGATTAGGGCTCAGAGCAGGTGGCCAAGTTTGGCTTTTTTGGCGTCGAGGTAGGCTTGGTTGTGCGGGTTGGCGACGGAGCGGATCGGGACCTGCTCGACGATTTCGAGGTTGTAGCCGTCGAGGCCGACGACTTTGCGAGGGTTGTTGGTGAGAAGTTTGATTTTCCGAACACCGAGGTCTCCGAGGATCTGCGCGCCGAGGCCGTAGTCGCGGAGGTCGGGGGCGAAGCCGAGTCTTTCGTTGGCTTGGACGGTGTCGAGGCCTTCCTCCTGCAGTTTGTAGGCGTGGATCTTGGCGGGAAGTCCGATGCCGCGACCCTCCTGACGCATGTAGACGAGGACGCCGGCGCCGGCTTCGTCGATCTGCTGAAGGGCGGTGTGAAGCTGGCTCCCGCAATCGCAGCGCAGCGAGCCAAAGACATCGCCGGTGAGACATTCGCTGTGGACGCGGACGAGGGCGGGCGTGTCGGGGTCGAGTTTGCCCCGGACGAGGGCGAGGTGGTGCTGGTTATCGACCTCGGAGCGATAGAGGTGGAGGTCAAACACGCCGAAGTCGGTGGGCATTTTGATCGTCTGTTCGCGCGAAATGAGCTTCTCGCTCTGGCGGCGGTGGGCGATGAGGGCTTCGATGGTGCAGATCTTCAGCCCATGCTCTTCGCGGAACTTGAGCAGGTCCGGGAGGCGGGCCATGGTGCCGTCTTCGTTGAGGATCTCGCAGATCACGCCGGAAGGATCGAGGCCGGCGAGGCGGGAAAGGTCGATGGCGGCTTCGGTGTGACCGGCCCGCCGGAGGACACCGCCCTTGCGGGCCTGCAGTGGGAAGATGTGCCCGGGTTGGACGAGATCGGCCGGAGTCGCGTCGGGATTGGCGAGCAGGGCGATGGAGGCGGCGCGATCGCTGGCCGAGATGCCGGTGGTGATCCCGGTCGCGGCGTCGATGGAGACGGTGAAGTCGGTTTTGTAGAGCTCGCGGTTGTGCGCGACCATGCGTTGCAGGCCGAGGTGGGCTGCGCGCTCCTCCGTGACCGGAGCGCAGATGAGTCCGCGTCCGAAGCGGGACATGAAGTTGACCGCCGCGGGGGTGACTTTCTCGGCGGCCATGACGAGATCGCCCTCGTTTTCACGGTCGGCGTCGTCGGTCACGATGACCATCCGTCCGGCGCGAATGTCCGCGATGACGTCGGGGACGGGGTCGAACTGCGGGGGGGCGGGAAATGTTGGGGCCAGGGCCATGCGATCTTCTACGCTTGGCGGGAGGGGTGTGGCTAGTGCCGCCTGAAAATTTGCTAGGCCTTGCGGCAGTAGTAAACGAAGGCCGGGGGAAAATTTGCCAGCACGACCTGGGAGGTCCGGACGACCGGAAACTGGCTTTTCAGGAGTTGGCGAAATGACTGACCCGCCGGCAACCAATGGGTACCCCAGTAGGCGAAGGTCACGAAGGTGCCGGTATCGGCAAGAGTCCCGTGAATCTCCGCAAGAATGGAGCGCTGGAGGTCGAGTGGGAAGATGGCCCATGGCAGGCCGGAGACGATGCTGTCGGCGGGGGCGACCTCCGCGTCCGTTGCGTAGCGGCGCAGTTCGCTGGCGTCGCCGGGGATCACGGTGGCCGTGGGAAAGCGTCGTCGGAGCTCGGGGATGAAGTTTTCGTTTTTCTCGATGGCGACGAAGCGGGCGTCGGTTTTTTTCTTTTGGAGAATCCGACGGGTCATGACGCCAGTGCCCGGACCGAGTTCCAGAATGCGGCCGGCTTCGGCGACGTCGGCATGGTCGATGACGACGTTGGCAAGAAAGGGAGAAGAAGGGGCGATTGCTCCGGTGATGTGCGGGGCGCGGAGAATCTCTTTGAAGAAACGCATGGTGGGATCGGGATTTAGCACGGCTGGCAGGATTTGCCAGAACTACGGTATCGACCGGGAGGGGAGCGGCGGATGGGGTCACTCACGAGTAACTGCGAGATGGGGTCGCTTTGGAGGGGGTTTTGGTGTGGAGTGCGGCCCTCTCGATGAAGCCATTTGTCAATCTAGCCGAAGCCCGAGCGCCCGACGGGGCCTTGATGTCGTTGCACTCGAAGGGTGATCATTATTTCCTGCGAGTCGACGGGGAGGCGCTCATGGCAACGAACGCGCCGGAGTCGGAGCGCGTGTTGGCCGAGGTAGCGTGCGAGGGGCTGCGGGGACGGGCGGGGGTGAAAGTGTTGATCGGGGGACTGGGATTCGGATTCACGCTGCGGCGGACGCTGGAGTTGGTCGGTGCGGATGCGGTCGTGACGGTGGGAGAGCTGACGAACTTGATCGTGGATTGGAACCGGGAATATCTCGGTGGGGTGTGCGGAGAGTGCCTCGATGACGAGCGGGTGCGGGTGCGTGTCGCGGACGTGGTGGGGTTGATCAAAGGTGCTGCGGAGGAGTCGTTGGATGCTGTGATGTTAGACGTCGACAACGGTCCGAACGCGATGGTGGCGGCCGGGAACGCGAGGCTTTACGGGATGAAGGGGCTGGCTGCGATCCGACGAGTGCTCAAGCCGGGGGGGCGGTTGGCGATCTGGGCTGCGGTGCGCGACGGGCAATTTCCCAAGGCGTTCGCGCGGGCCGGATTTCGCGTCGAGGTGGTTGCGGCCCGGGCGACGGCGAACGCGAAACGCTGCGCGCACACGGTCTTTCTCGGGGTGAAGATTTGAGCAGCTGTCAATCGCCGATCAGTCCGGTTCGGGCTTGTCGGCAGGGTGGAGCGAGGCGTGGGCGAGCGCGAGGGTTTCGCGCAGCGAGGAGGCTGGTGAATCGAGAAAGTGCCGTTGAAACTCCGTCGAATCGACGACCCAGCGATCGGCGAAAATCTCGCGAACGCGATCGCGAGTGAGGGAAGGCGTGGCGGCCCGGAGTGACGGAACGGCGTCGACGAAGGCGGAGACGATCCGGATCGCAGCGGACGGCAGGCGAAGGATGCGGGGTCGTCGGTGGTAGAGCTGGGTGGCGTGGTTAATGAGGTCGACGTCGGTGAGTGGGTCGGGCGCGGCGGCGTAAATGGGGCGTCCTACGGTGGCCGCCCAGGCGTCAGATCGGAGGGCTTTGAGGAGTGCGCGGCTCAGGTCGTGGACGGCGATCCAACTGTAGGTCTTGGGTTGGCGACCGGATTTAATCTGGAAGACGGATGAGGCCATTTTGAAAAGTGGCAGGGTGGTGGCATCGCGAGGACCCAGGATCATGGGCGGGCGCCAGATCGCGGTGGTCGGGCGGGCGGCGAGAAGGCGGCGTTCCATTTCGACCTTGGATTCCCCGTAGAGCGTGAGGGGGGCGTCGGGATCGTCGATGCGGCGGGTCGTTTGACCGATCGGGGTGGGGCCACCGGCGCTCTGGCTGGAAAGGACGATGAGGCGGGTCGCGGAGGGAAGCGCGGTGGCGAGGGCGAGGGTGGAGTCGAC
This sequence comes from uncultured Verrucomicrobiae bacterium, assembly GCA_963740185.1. Taxonomy (GTDB): domain Bacteria; phylum Verrucomicrobiota; class Verrucomicrobiia; order Chthoniobacterales; family JAATET01; genus CAVVKW01. Next base: position 120,251 of record CAVUDH010000011.1, on the reverse strand, counting down.
GTTGGCTTGAAAATACGTTGCCCGGTCGCGGGCGAACGAGACGCCGACGGTGTGGATGGCGTGCGTGACGTCGGCGAGTCGGGAAAAATCGTCGGCTTGGACGATGCGGAGGCGCGGAGACTTGGGGTCGATATCCTCGGCGGTGAGTTGGGCGCGGAGCTTCGATTCGTCGCGAACCGAGACAGTGATGGTGTCGAAGCCATCGGACTCGAGCGCGGTGAGGAGGAGATTGCGACCGACGAAGCCGGTTGCTCCGGTGATGAGCAGGTTCAGATCGATCTCCGGTAGAGGTGGTAGGTCTTGTTTTTCACTCCGCCCATCAGGTCGATGATGCGAGTGACTTCGGCGTTGTTCGACTCGATCCACGACAACTCGGCGGTGTGAGCCTTCTTCTGAGTTCGAAGGACCATGTCGGCGCAGAGCAGGGCGGCGAGTCCGCGGTCGCGGTGCGCCGGGTCGATGCCGAGAACGGCCTGACGAATGGTGCGCATGGGTTTGGTCTTCAGATTCCAGAAGGTTGCCGGGACGCGCAGCCAACGGGGAACGCGGCGATTGCGGCGGAGGATTTCTTGAAAATTTGGGAGCGTGAGCATGAAGCCCACGGGTTCACCCTTGATCTCCGCGAAGATGAGAAAATCGGGATCGGCGAAGGCCCGGAGGTCATTGGCGGAAGCAAGCAAATCTTCGAGCGCCAGCGGGTAGAATCCGCTGTTGCGATCCAGAGTGACGTTGTAAAGGCGGTGGGCAAGGCGGAGTTCTTCGTCCAAGCGATTGAGGTCGAATGAACGAATGTGAAGGTCGGCTGCCCGCTCGCGGAGTCGATTTGCTACGCGGTCGACGCGGTTGGGGAGACCGCGATGGAGGTCGAGTTCGTAGGCGTAAAGCGTGCGGTTGGCGTCGAGTCCTGCCGCGTCGAAAAGGGACGCGTAGTAGGCTGGATTCCACGGCATAGAGATGGAGGCGGGGAGGTCGTTGCCGTCTACGAGGAGCCCGCAATCGTCGTGGATGCTGGGGTTGTAAGGACCAACGATCTCATCGCACCCGAGGGCACGGAGGGCGGTGGTGGCAGCACGGAAGAGTGCGGTGGCGGTGGCCGGATCGTTTTCGCACGCAAAAAATCCGAAGAACCCCGAGCGGTCGGTGTGAAATTCGTTGTGCGATCGGTTCAGGATTGCCGCGATGCGGCCGACCGGTTTCCCGTCTCTCCAGGCAAGAAATCCCTGAATACGACCGTGGAGGGCGAACGGACATTTCGCCGAGAGGTATTTGGCGATGCTACCCGGGAACGGGGGTATGAACGCCGGATCCGTTCCGTGCAACCGCTCCGGTAGGGTCTCGAAATTCTTCCGCTCCGAGCGGGTCTTGCAGGCTGAAATCGAAAACATTCCGGCGTCGTCCCGGCTCAGAATAGGCGGGGTCATCGAACGTGCCAAGCTCGCGGGCGAGGCGGGCGAAAATTTCCAACACCTGATCGAGATCTTCGTCGGTGTGGGTCGCCATGAAGCTGGTGCGAACGATGGCTTCCCCGTAACGCACGGCCGGATAGATCGCGGGTGTGGCAAAGATTCCCTCTTCGTAAAGCCGCTGGGTGAACTGAAATGCGCGGGCTTCGCTCCCGATCAGGATCGGAACAATGGGAGTCTGCGTGGTCCCGATCTTGAAGCCCAAGCTCTTGAACCCCTCGTGCATTTTCCACGTATTGCGCCAGAGCGCGTCGATTCGCTCGGGTTCTTCCTGCATGAGCTCGAGTGCCCGCGTGACACCCCCCGTGATCGCGGGAGCCAGCGCGGCGGTGAAAATAAAACAACGGGCCTTGTGGCGCAGAAACTCGATAACCTCGTGGCTGCCCGCGACAAATCCGCCCATCGAGCCAAGCGATTTGGAGAAAGTGCCCATGACGAGATCGACCTCGGCGTTGAGCCCAAATTCGTGAACCGTCCCCCTCCCACCGGGTCCGACGACGCCCAGGGAGTGAGCCTCATCGACGTAGGTGAAGGCCCCGAATTCGCGGGCGGTGGGAATGATATTGGGAAGATCAGCGATGTCGCCCGACATGCTGAAAACGCCGTCGAGCACCATGAGCTTGCCGGAATCCTCCGGCAGACGCTTCAAGCGGTTGCGGAGCGACTCCGCTGAGTTGTGCCGAAACGGAATGAGCTTGGCCGGGGCAAATTGGCACCCGTCGATGATGCTCGCGTGATTTTCACGGTCGCAGAGGATGGCGTCGCCATCCTCGGTCAGCGTGGAAAGTGCACCCTGGTTGGCGAAAAATCCGGTCGAGAACAGGAGCACCGATTCACGGTCGAGGAACGTGGCCAACTTTTGCTCGAGTTGCTCGTGGGGGAGAATGTTTCCGTTCAATAATCTGGATCCGGTACACCCTGCACCAAATTTTCGGAGCGCGTCGGCTGCTGCTTCGGCGACGCGGGGATCTTGGGCGAGGCCGAGATAGTTATTCGAGCCGATCATGATTTTGCGCTCGCCCTCGCAGATCACGTGATTGCCCTCAGTCTCGTCGATCCGCCGAAAGTAGGGATAGAACCCCTGCTTCTTAGCGTCGGCCGAATCGCGATAATCCCGGCATTTTTGAATCAGGTCTTTGGCCACGGTAGAAATCGAATGCCCTGGCATTTTGGCTCGCGGGCGGGTCGTAAGGTTTAATTACGAACCGAAAGGGGGGCTGGTTTCAACCAAAAACGGGCATCCTCCCCGGACCGCGAGCGGAGCTTTACCCGAAGCTCGCTGCCAGTTCTGAGGAACTAACCGTGGCGGTTCCCAGCTTCCCGACGACGATCCCAGCTGCATGATTCGCCAGCTCAGCCGCATCCTGGGCGCTGATACCAATCGCCAGCCCCAGGGCGTAGACCGCTATGACGGTGTCGCCAGCACCCGATACGTCGAACACCTCCTGGGCCCGGGTCGGAGTGTGGTAGGGCTCGCTGCCTCGCTCGAACAACATCATTCCGTGCTCGCCGAGCGTCACCAGAAGCTGGTCGACGTCCCACATCTCTACCAAGCGTCGCCCCACTTCGAGCAGTGCCGGGTCGCTCAGCGGATCATCCGCTGCGTCGCTCGCCGGCATTCCCGCTGCGGCGAAGGCTTCGCTGCGATTGGGTTTGATGACCGTTGCCCCCGACCAATCGATCGGGTTGCCCGGATTCGGATCGACGCACACCGCAATTCCGCGCTCGATCGCCGCTGCGGAAACCCGGTCTTTGAGTTCCTGCCCCAAAAATCCTTTGCCGTAATCCTCGAATATCACCACGTCCGTGTCCGTTAAGACCTCGTGAACGCGTTTCATGATTTGATCCAAAACTTCCGCACTCACGTGGGTTCGGCGTTCCCGGTCCACCCGGACGACCTGCTGCTGCCGCGCGATGATGCGCGTTTTCACGATGGTCGGCCAGTCGTTCAACTCCACCAGGCTGTCCGTCGAGATTCCCTCCGCTCCCAACAAATCCCTCAGCGCCGCCCCGTGCGCGTCCCGACCAATGGCACCCATGACCCGCACGTTCGGCGTGAACTCGACCAGGTTCCGCGCCACGTTCGCCGCGCCGCCCGGATAGCTGCTCTGGCTGGCCACCTCCACCACGGGGACCGGCGCTTCCGGCGAGATGCGCGACACCTTTCCCCAGACGAATTCGTCCAGCATCACGTCGCCAATGACGAGGATCCGCTTGCCCGCTGCAGCCTTAAGAATGTGTTGTATTCTCTCCGAATTCATAAATCATGGCGCCCGCTGACCCGGTCCCAGCCGAACGAAGGGCCGAAACTCATAACTCGAACGCACACTCTATGAGAAATACCTTTTTCGCCTCACTCGTTGTCATCGGTAGCCTCGCCTCAACCCAGGCCGAGTCCGCCCCGTCTCAAATCGATCTCGCCAGCTTTCCGGCCAGCACCGTCGACGACATCGTCGTTCCGGTTCCCAGCGAAGTCTTCAACGTCCTTGATAAACTCGGTTCGCCGAACTGGAAGGGCCAGCTTCGGTCTTCCCTCGGTAAGCAGTCGCAGAATCGAGCGCAGGTCGCGCTGCTTCTCGGCACCGTGATCGCGGAAGGCTTCATTGCCGTCGAAGCCGAGGATGCCGAGCAAGTGAAGCAGATCGGGCGCGAGGTTCTTGATCTCTCGAAGGCGATCGGCGTCCAGGAAGCGGTCCAAAAGCGCAGTAAGAGCATCATCGATTTTGCTGACGCCCGGAAATGGAACGACGTCCGCCGCGAACTCGACGGCGCTCAGCAGGACGTCAAGGGGGCCATGGCCGAACTCAACGACGAAGACCTCGCTCAGCTCGTCAGTCTCGGTGGCTGGATCCGGGGGACCGAAGTCCTCACCGCCATCGTCGGGCAGGATTACCAAAGCGACCGCGCCGAGCTGCTCCACCAACCCGAGTTGATTTCCTACTTCGACCGCCGGATCGAATCGATGAATCCCCGCCTGCGCAAGAGCGAGCTCATCACCCAGATTCGTGAGATGCTGGGCGAAATCCGACCGCTCATTCTCGAAGGGGGCGGACAAAATATCAGTCCGAAGAGCGTTGACCGCATTCACAGCATGACCAGCGAGATGGTCGCCACCATTTCTTCGTCCAACGAAGCCTGACAACCCAACCACTCGTCCCACCCGATCATTCCGACCACCTCGTGAAACGCCTTCTTTCCACCACCCTTGCACTCCTCGCTCTCGGCGGGGTCGCGTTCGCGACGGTCGACGACGCCCTCTCCTTCGCCTACGAGGCGGCCACGCCTTACGTTCAGAAAGGCTTCACCTTTCGGGAAGACGCCTGGGGTGGTGACCTCGCGGTCGGCGAGCAGAAAGCCGTCTCTGCTCAGCTCTTTAAGGGGAATGACTATTGGTTCTGCCTCGGCACGGATGTCGATCCGAACAAGGTGGAGCTCTCCGTTCACATTTACGACGATCAGGGGAAACTCGTGGAGTCCAAGGACTGGCAGAAAGGCCGCTTCGCCGGAGCCAGCGTAAAACCCAAGAAATCCGGGACGTATTACGCGATTGTCACCGTGAACAAATCCCCCATCGAACGCACCCACTGGGCTCTCGTCTACGGGTATCAATAGTCAGCGCATGGCCAAGCCGCCGGAGAACGCGACTCTCGAATTCGAGAACGCTCGGGACCTCCAGTCCCTCTACGCTCACGAGGAAAAGCTGCTCAAGGAACTCGGGAATCGGCTATCCGTTCGGGCCACCGCGCGCGACGCCCAGCTCCACGTCGTGGGCAGTGCGGCGGACATCGAGCGGGTCCGAACGGTTTTCGAAGAGCTTCGCGCTGCGCGGTCCCGTGGTCTCACGATCCGGCGTCAGGAATTTCTCTACGCGGTCGACCAAATCGACCGTCCGAGTGGTCCTGGCCTCTCGGCCCTGCTCGACGAGAAGATCGTTTGCTCTCCCCGAAAGCCCCCGATCGTTCCGAAAAACGACGGCCAGCGTGCCTACATCGAGACCATTCGCAATCACGACATTGCCTTCGGCATCGGGCCCGCCGGGACCGGCAAGACCTATCTCGCCATGGCGCTCGCCGTTTCCGCGCTCAAGCAGGAGAAGGTCAGTCGAATCATTCTGACCCGCCCCGCCGTCGAGGCCGGCGAGGCTCTCGGATTTCTTCCCGGCGACCTTCAGGAGAAAATCCTCCCCTACCTGCGTCCACTTTACGACGCTCTCAACGACATGATCGAGGTTGAGGAATTGCAGAAATACATGGACCGCGGCGTGATCGAGATCGCCCCGCTGGCCTACATGCGGGGTCGCACGCTCAACAACGCGTTCATCATCCTCGACGAAGCGCAGAACACGACGACCGAGCAAATGTTCATGTTCCTCACCCGCCTCGGTGCCGACTCCACCTGCGTTGTGACTGGTGACCGCACTCAGATCGATCTTCCCACCAATAAACGCAGCGGCCTCGTTGAAGCCATCGACATCCTTCGTTCGGTCGAAGGGATTGGCATCCACCTTTTCCGGGAAAGCGACGTCGTTCGCCATCCCCTCGTCCAGCGCATTCTCCGCGCCTACCGCAAACACCGCGGGCTTCAGGACACGCTCATCTAACCATTTTGGATTTGAGATTTTGGATTTTGGATTTTCAAAAATCCCGCGCAGCGGCACTTCAGTTCTAATTTCTAATTTCTCGGAATGACCATGTGGAAAAATCAACGTCGCCGCCTCGTTAGTCAGGGTCTGGCCAGCGCCAAGACCCGTCGCAAGCAGGTCGAAAGTCCACTCCACGATGCCCTCGAGCACGGTTGGGGCGCACGGCTTGCAATTGCGCTGGCTTTCATTTTTGGCCTCGGCCTGCTCATTTTCGCCGGTCCCCAGGCCGAGCCTCTCAAAAAATTCGTCATCTGCATCCTCGTGTTCGTCACCGCGATGGCGCAGCTCTGGATCAACCATCCGCAGACCCTCGTCAGTAACACGCGGTTGCTGCTCGTTCTGTCCGTCTGTTTTCTCCAGCTCATTGCAGTGAAATTTATCCTCGTCAACGCCGGACCCGATGGCATTGACCCGGTGATGGCTCCAGTCCTGATTCCTTACGCGTTCGCTCCGCTCGTTCTCTCGGTCCTGCTCGGCAAAAATCACGGCCTTTACGCGGCCGTCTTCTGTTCCCTGTGGGGTGCCTTCCTCCTGCCGCGGGTCGACTCCGTTTTTCTCGTCATCTCACTCATCACCGGATTCGTCGCCGTCTTCGTGACGCTGCAAGTTCGCCGGCGCGGTCGGCTGATTCGCGCGGGGATTTACGTCGGAGCGACCACGTGGCTGCTCGCCGCCACGTTCGGTTTGGTCGGACCAATCATCTGGGAAAATCCCGTGGCAACCGATTGGAATCTCATCGGCTGGCAGAGTTTTGGTGCCATCGCGACCGGCTTTCTGACCGCCATCGTGATCAGCGGATTGCTCCCTGCTCTCGAGAGCACTTTTGGCGTCACGACCGACATTTCCTGGCTCGAGATGGCTGACATGAATCATCCGTTGTTGCGCCGCCTTTCGATGGAGGCGCCCGGCACCTATCACCACAGTCTGGCCGTGGCCAATCTGTCCGAAGCCGCCGCCGAAGCCATCGGTGCGAACCCGACGATTTGCCGGGTCAGCTCGTATTTTCACGACATTGGCAAGCTCGTGAAGCCGGATTACTTCAACGAAAATATGGCCCCCGGCCACAATCCTCACGACGAGCTCACCCCCACGATGAGTTCGTTGATCATCATCGCGCACGTGAAGGAAGGCGTCGATCTGGGTCTGAAGCACAACCTCAATCCACTCCTGATCGACGCGATCCACCAGCATCACGGGACGTCTCTGGTCGGTTACTTCTACCAGCGTGCGCTCCAGCAGCAGGAAGACGCCCGTCTTGGCGGTAAGATCATGAACATGCGCGAGGAGGATATTCCCGAGGTTCGTCAGGAGTCCTTCCGCTATCCCGGGCCGCGGCCGCAGACGCGGGAGAGTGCCATCGTCAGCTTGGCGGACTCGATCGAGAGCGCGTCCCGATCCATGGATCGGCCCACGCCGCAACGGATCGAAGATTTGATTCACGATCTGATCGACGCCCGCATCGCCGATCACCAACTCGATGAAGCGCCGCTGACCCTCGACGAGATTCGTCGCATCGCGGAGGCGTTCCGCACCACCCTGAACTCCATGCTTCACTCCCGGGTCGCCTATCCGAAATCCAAGGAGGCCAGGGAGAAGGAAGCCCAGCGCTCGAAGGCTGAAAAAGCTGCGGAAGCCGCGTGACGTCTCCGGCGCTCACGATCGTCAATCGCCAACGCACGACCGCCTTCGATCTCCCTCGCCTCCGTCGACTGGGCGAACTCGCTGTCCCGGACGTCCTCCGCCGACCGGGTCCTGACGAGAAACCCGTTCTCGCGGAACTCGAAGCCGTCGAGGTCAGCGTTCTTTCCGTCCGCGAAATGGCCCGCGTCCACCGGGAGTTTCTCGGAATCCCCGGCCCCACCGACGTGATCACCTTTCCTTACGGCGAGATCCTGATCTGCGCGGCCGTCGCGGTCGAGCAGGCCGCGACCCACCGCGCCACGCTGGACGACGAGCTCGCCCTTTACGTGATTCACGGTCTGCTCCACCTCAACGGCTACGACGATCTCACTCCGGACGCGGCGGACCGCATGGCGAATCGTCAGGCAAACGTTTTGAACACCGCGCGCGATCAGTTGTAGGATCAAGCCTTCCCAATGGAATTCGTTCATCAAATTCAACCCGAACCGCACGCGCCCCACCCGCTCGAGTCGGGACTACAGATCGCCAGCCCCGCGTTCGAGCAGGTCGGTCGCCTGACGTTTCGCAACGAATCCCGCTTCGACCTGGCTGCGTCCGTCTGGCGCGACGCCACCTTCCTGCCCACGCTCGTCCCCGCACTCACGGCCACCCTCGATTTTGCCCGGAACGGCGAGGTCCGCGAGATCATCGCCCTCGAAGCTGCCGTCCTTTCCCGCACCCCGACTGCCATCGCGGACGCTCTGGTCGCCGAGGGTCGACGTCTGGCTGCGGTCACCGGTGACCCGCGTGGCGACCGGGTCCTCCCGCGCCTTCACGCCGCGATCCGCGATGGAAGCCTCCAGGGCCATTTCACGATTCTGTTCGCGGCCCGTTGCGCCGTCTTTTCCATCGCCACCCGCACCACGCTGGGTGCCTATTTGCTGCAGGAATTCCTCGCCGGTTCACCCCGCGTCTCCGCGAGCAAGGCTCTCGCCTTCGCTGGAAACACGCTCGACGACCTTGACCTGACTTCGCCGCGACTCCGCGCCGCCTGATCGATTCCCATGGCCACCCGTACCCTCGATGCTCCGGAAACGGTTGAAGAAACCTCGGACGATCTTGATCTGCCGTGGAATGTCGTCGTGCACAACGATCCAGTGAACCTGATGAGCTACGTCACGCTCATCTTTCGCCGGGTCTTCGGCTTTCCCCGCGAGCGCGCCGAACATCACATGATGGAAGTCCACGAACTGGGCCGCTCCATCGTCTGGACCGGGGAGCGCGAGAAGGCCGAGCTTTACGTCCAGCAACTTCACCTCCACCTGCTCCTTGCCACGCTCGAGCAGGCGTAGGAATCACGATCCCGCATGCAGTTTCAGGTCAACAGTGAGAACGAAGTCACGTTCCGGAAGATCCATCCGCTCGTTGCCGAGCTGATCCGCAATCTGCCGTTCATCGTCGATCCGAACCACCTCTCGGACGCAGCCGAGGGCCGACTCTACCCCGACCCCAGCACGGATCCGGACGACGAGGAGATGAGGGCGGATTGGCGGGCATTCGTCTCGCCCGACATCCAGGCCCACTTTCAGTCCGCCCGGGATACCGTCGCTTCCGACCTCCGTCGACTCCGTCTGCCCGAGGACGAGCAGCTGCTCGAGGTCACCATCCCGACTCAGCACGTGGATGCGTGGCTCAACGTCCTCAACCAGGCCCGCCTCGCGCTGGCGGCGGATGCGACGTTCGACGAAAGTGTTCTCGAAGAGAACGACGGGGAAGCCGACCTCTTATCCGAAGAAGGTGTCACCACCTTTCGCATCCATCTGTACGCGGCGATGCAGGAGAGCCTCGTCGAATTCCTGAGGGTGAGGATTCTACCGCAGATTTCGCAGATTTTCGCAGAGAAGTTCAAACCGCGCAGCAGTGCGGCGCTCTCGGCGCCGCCGCTGGCGTGCAATTCACAACCTGAAGCGAGTTCAGACCGCCGCAATCTTCAGGGCCCAGGACTTCCATATCCACCGCATTCCCTCTGCGGAATCTGACCAAATCCGCGTTCAGATATTGTCGCCGAGGAAGGTGTGGATGCCGCACTCGGCCTTATCGAATCCGGTCCAACGACCGGCTCGTTCGTTTTGACCTTCCGACACCGGTCGGGTGCACGGAACGCAACCGATGCTGCGGTAGCCGCGTTCGAGCAGGGGATTGGTCGGGATGTGATGTTCCGTCAGGTGCGCCTGCACCCGATCGCGCGACCAGTTGCACATCGGATTGATCTTGAGGATCCGGCGATCGTGCAGGACGTCGAACTTGTAGAGTTCCAGAATTCCGGTTTTCTCGCGCTCGTCGGACTGCTGGCGGCGTAACCCCGTGATCCAGCCGTCGAGTTGGCGTGAGCTTGTTCTGCAGCGGAATAACCTTCCGCATCGTGCAGCAGAGGTCGGGGTGACGATTCCAGAGTTCCGGACCGTGCTCCGCCGCCTGTTGCTCGACCGTTTGTTCGGGGTGCAACGATTCAATTTCCAGCCCAAAGCGTTCTTCCAGCCGGGCCTTGAGTTCCAGCGTTTCGGGAAACAAGAGCCCGGTGTCGATCGTGAAAACCGGAAACCGAAAGCCATTTTCGTAAGCCTGATGGATGACCACGAGGCCGGCACCCTGAAAGCTCGTCCCGATGGCCGCGCGTTCGCCGTAGGTCTCCCAAGTCCAGCGCAGAATCTCCACCAGATCGGCGGATTCAAAATCCTCCGCCTTCCGGTGAATCAACTCCGGATCGAATTTTTCCAGCGACATAAGCTCTCGGCAACGCGAAGCGAAGCGAGCGAGTCAGGGAGCGGCGATTTTTCCAATCGCTGCCCCAAATCCCCCACGCGGCGGCACTATTCCAACGACCGCACCGCCTCCACGACGTGATCGGCGGTCATTCCGAGTTCCTTCATCACCGTCCCTCCCGGGGCGCTCAGGCCGAATCGATTGATGCCGAGAACCTTGCCGTCGAGGCCGACAAATCGGAACCACGGGTCGCTCACACCGGCCTCGATGCTCACGCGGCGGCGGCACCCGGCTGGCAGGACCTCTTCCTGATACTCGGCGGATTGCTCGAGGAAGCGCTCGAAGCAGGGCATCGAGACGACGCGAACGCCGTCGCCGAGCGTCTCGGCTGCCGTCATCGCGTGCTGCAGCTCGCTGCCGCTGGCCAGCAGGATGGTCTCGAGCGTGCCCGATTCCTTTTTCGCGACGTAGCCGCCGAGTTTGACGCCTTCGCGCCGGTCGTCGACGGGGATCCCATTTTGAGTCGGGATCGCCTGCCGGGTGAGGACGAGCATGGTCGGGCCATCCGTGCGCTCGAACGCGGCGGCAAAAGCCCCCGCAGTTTCCTCGGGATCACCGGGTCGGATGACGTCCAGATTGGGAATGGCGCGCAGCGCGGCGACGGTCTCGACCGGCTCGTGGGTTGGCCCGTCCTCGCCGACGCCGACGGAGTCGTGCGTGAAGATGTAGACGACTGGCAGACTGGAAAGCGCCGCCAGGCGGATCGACCCCCGGGCGTAGTCGCTGAAGACCAGGAACGTCGCGCCGCTCGGGCGGAAGACCCCGTCGTAGGCCAGACCGTTGAGGATGCCGCACATCGCGTGCTCGCGGATGCCGAAGTGGAAGTTGCGACCGGAACGGTTCATCCGGTCGAAATTCCCGGCGCCGTGATGTAATTGTTCGTCGACCCGTGCAGGTCGGCGCTGCCGCTGATGAGCAGCGGCATGGCTTTCGCGACCGATTGGAGGACGGTGCCGCCAGCCTTGCGGGTGGCCATTTTGTCCTCTGGATCGAACTTCGGAATCAGGCTCAGCAGGTCGGGGACCACGTTTGCCTTGGCGTCGGCCAATTCTTTCGCGAGGTCGGCGTTGCCCGCCTCCCAGGCCGCGAATTTCTTGGTCCACTCGTCGTAGGCAGCCTTGAGTTCGTCCTTCCGCGCCGCGAAGTAGGCCTCGGTCTCAGGAGCGACGTAGAAAGTCTCCTCCGGCAGTCCCGAGTCCCCGGCGAGCTTCTTCGGCAAACTTGGCACCGCCTTCGCCGTGCGCTTTCTCGGTGCCCTCGACCTGCGGAATGCCTTTCCCGATCATCGTCTTCGCGATGATGAACTGCGGTTTGCCCGAGTCAGCCGCCTTGGCCTTCGCGAACACGGCGGCCACTTCGTTCAGATCGTTCCCGTCGATTTGATGAACGTCCCAACCGTAGGCCTGGTAGCGCATGGCGGTGTCCTCGCTCTGGGAAACGGGTCCCATGGCATCGAGAGTGACGTTGTTCGAGTCGTAGAACAGAATCAAATTATCCAGCCCGAGGTGCGCGGCGAACGCGGAAGCTTCCTGCGCGATCCCTTCCTGGAGGCAGCCGTCGCCGGCGAGGCACACGATGTGATGATCGAAGATCGCGTGCTCGGCGGTGTTGAACTTGGCTTCGCTCAGTTTCGCCGAGATCGCGTAGCCGACGGCGTTGGACACGCCCTGTCCGAGCGGTCCGGTCGTTGCGTCGACACCGGGGGTCTCGAAGTGCTCCGGGATGCCCTGGCGTTTTGCTGTGAAGCTGGCGGAAGCTCGCGACGTCCTCGCGGCTGAGTTCGTAGCCCGAGAGGTGCAGCCACGTGTAGAGAAACATGCTGCCGTGGCCCGCGGAGAGAATGAATCGGTCACGATTGATCCAGGTTGGATCGTCCGGGTTGTGCTGGAGAGCGTGCCCGTAGAGGACGGCACCGATCTCGGTCGCTCCGAGGGGCAGCCCGAGGTGGCCGGAGGAGCATTTGTGGACTGCGTCGATGGCGAGGCCCCGCGCGTCGCGGCAGGCCAGAGTGAGAGAATCAAAATCAAGGCTCATAAGAGGAAAACTTCGTGGAATTTGGAAGTTCGAGCAAAGTCAACCCGACTCCCGATGGCAAGCCCTAGTTGCCGGGGCAACAGCTGATCGCGGCAAATCCGTGATCTGTCGGGACCAATCGACTGGCCCACCGGCGTGCGCCGACGCGCGAAACGATGAGTCGCCCGCTAATGACGCGAATTGACGCGAATGCCGGCGAAATCGCCTGAGCAACCCATTCCGCAAGCTGCCAGGGTGGAGCTACTGAAGGTCCGGGTAATCCAAGGGAACCACTGATCGCACAGATTGCGCGGATGGTGAGCCGGACTCGCGACCCACGGGCTTTTTTGGATTCTGAGTCCCTGTGTCCTCGGGGTAATCTGCGGTTTAAAAATTCAGATCTTGTGGTTGGTGCGGACTGCCGATTCCCGAGTGACCCCCGCTTCCAAACCCGCCTGGCCGTTCTTTTGCTCAATCGGATCGAACTGACTCCTCAACGACGAGCCCCCAACGGATCCAATCCGCTGAATCTTCGCGCTCATTCGCGTGTTTAGCGGGCAAAAACCATTTCACTCCACGGTCACGCTCTCCGCCTGATTCCGGGCCTTGTCCACGTAGCAGGCGCGCGTCAATGGCCATTCGGCACTCACCGTTTTCGCAATCACACCCATCGTCCGAACCAATCGCCGCCAGCGATCCTCGGCGACCCGACGCACACGCTTGCCCCGACCTCGTAAACCCAGCATGAGCTCACCGTTCCGTCCGCTCCGTTCACCGCCACGGTTTCGCGGGAATATTCCTCGCCCTCCATCGTGTCGAGCTGCGCCAGCGTCGCTGCGGGCACTTCGAAGATCTCTCCAACGATCTTCGTCGTCCCGCTCAAGCGGACCCCGGGATACTCGCCCAAATGGAACAATTCACCCTCGATCCAGCCGGTGCTCAAAAACTTCGCCCCCGGATAGTGGGCCGTCAGGTCGCGACAATCCCCGCGTCGCAGGGTGCCGTAAACGAAAACCCGTTCCATCGGACCTGAGCCAGCCGATTCGTCCGCCTAGCTCCCGTATCCCTGGATCTCGCGCAGGCGTGATTCCAACTCCCGCACCCGGTTCTCGAGCTGGTGAATGGTATCAGCCGCCAGATCGACCTGGCGTCGCTTCTCGAGGAGGTTCACCTCCAGATCGCGGATGCGCTTTTGCAGACTGAGGCGAATAATTCCCTTCGACGGAGCGCGGGCCATCAGATCCTCGGCCGTCAGGTCTTCGGCCGGATAGAACGGGCAATCCCCGAAGCTCGTCTCTTCACCGGAGCAACAGTTCAACACGACGGTGTCTTTGTTAATCTCGTTGTTCTGCAGGAACTCGATCAGCGCGCCGATGGTGGTCGGCCCGTAGTAGTGGCCCTCGTCCATCTTCACGATCCAGTCCATTTTCAGCGCCGAAATCATCGGGGCCTTGGTCCAGACGAGCCCATCCTCGGATAGCATGTCCTGCGGCGCAATCTGCGCGGTCCCCGCCCACTCCAGGATCCTACCAAAGTTCACCGGGCCGAAAATCTCGCCGTCGTCGTATTTTTTGAGCTGCCAGTTACCGGAATTTTCTGCGGGCATGAGTCGATCAGGGGTTTGGGGCATGTTTTACCCCCGTCGGGGAAATGACAAGACCCGACATGAGCGGTATCTCAACTTCCCAAAGTGCCCGAATCAGACGACTTCTTTATATGCAGCCGTTGGGTTTACTCTATACGCAAGTTGCTCGAAGATAAGCGAAGCGGGGTGGAAGTGGTATGCCAGAACGGCAGACGAGAAGGCTTCGACGAAATCACAATAAAAATGCTGTGATACCTTTATCGGATTTGATAACTGCACCATTTCCTCTGTGCCATCATCGTTACGTCGGTAAAGCTTTGCGCCATGCAAACAGTGGGCGCAAATTTTGTAGGCCAACACAACGTTTTGATGATTTGAAATGCTGTTCAACTTATTCCCGACGATTGTTGCTGGTAGCGGATCAACTATCGGCCTCTCTACCACGAACCACGTGAAGAAATTTGCTGCCTTCTTGAATGGGCTAGCCTTTTCAAGACCGTCAACATGAGGGAAGTCCGGTCGAACCAGCGCAGCGGCTACTGCGGTCAATTTAGAGGAATCAACTCGAAGGTTCTCAACGCCCTATCCTTTTAGGAAAGAGTCAGTGTAGACTGCAATGCTACAAAGGTGAGAATTTACGTCTCCCCCATCGCTGTAAAGTATGCTGAACGAAATCTGGTGCTATTTAAAGCACCTACCCAGAAAATGCAGCAGCAAAGTCAGCGCCATCCTTTTCTGCGGCTTGAGCAAGTTGCTCGTAGCTGTCAACAGCACGAAGCTCTCCTCTCGCATTACTAAACGAGCAAGGCTTCGCGATACGCATTTGAGTGCTTTCTCCCAAAACTTCACTTGAAGCGGTTCTCAGAACCTCAAGGGTGATAGTGCCTTCAGAGAAGGTCGCCATAATAAAAGGATTGGTTGGTCAACTTGGGATGGTGAAAGTATCCATCCTGTTGCTGCTGACAACAACTTTTTTTTGAGAGATAAAATGGTAATGCTTTTCGATCAGCGGACATAAATGCCAATAATTCAACCCTCGCACTGGTGGGCTACCGCCGATCCCGACGCGTGCCGCTTGCTGAATTTGCCAATTGGGCAGACTCTGCGGAAATCCCCCTCATGAAAAATATTGCTGTCCTCCTGCTGTCGGCTCTCACTCTCGGCCCGCTGGCCTGCGCCACGAAGCCGGGCGCGGGGTCGCCGCTTCGCCTGCCGATGGACACTGTCTTCGAGGGCCGGGGGAAATTCGACAAGCTGGTCGCCCAGGCCGAGCGGGAGGACTGGCGGGCGCTCCCCATCGGCGAGCGGACGGCCCGGGTCGGGCGGGCTCTCATCGGGACGCCCTACGAGAATTACACACTCGAGATCGACGACCACATCGAAGCCCCGTCGGTGAACTTCGACGGGATGGACTGCTGGACGTTCTACGAAATCTCGCTCGCCTTCGCCCGCATGATCCGCTCGGAATCTCCGCCCCACCAGCCCGCCGATCTTCTCGCCTACGTCGAGCTCGAGCGCTACCGGGATGGGCGCTGCACCGGGGGCTATCTCTCCCGAATGCACTTCCTCGAGGAAGTCTTCGCGGACAATACCAAGCGGGGGTTGTCGGAAAACCCCACCCGCTCCCTCGGCGGCGTTCCGCTCCGGCGCAACATCACGGAGATGACGTCCGCCTGGAAACATTACCGCTATCTGCGCAACAACCGCTCGCTGCTTCCGGAGATGGCCGCCATTCAGCGGCAAGTGTCCGCGCTGCCGGTCCACCACATTCCCAGGAGCAAGGTCCGGGGCATCGAGAGCAAACTCCGCACCGGCGACATCGTCGCCATCACGTCCCGCGACAAATCGGGCTACACGTCGCACGTCGGGATGATCATTCGCGAGGGCTCGCGCTCCCGATTCCTGCACGCGACGTCGTCCCGGGACCGGGGGCGGAAGGTCATTCTTGATGTCCCGATCAGCGATTACCTGACCCGTTCCAGTGACCACTACGGCATCATCGTCTACCGGCCGAAAGACGTGTAGGTATCGCTCAAGCTTGGCGCGCGGCGATTTTTGCCCGGCGGGCCGCGGCGTCGGTGCCTTCGATCACGAGACAAATTTCACCCTTCGGTGGTTTGGCCTCGTAGTGGGCGAGCAATTCGCCGGGCAGCCCGATCCGGTATTCTTCGAATTTTTTCGTGAGTTCCCGGGCGACGCAGATCCGGCGATCGGCGCCGATCTCGGCGAGCACGGTTAGTGATTTGACGAGGCGGTGGGGTGATTCGAAAAAAACCGCCGAGCCCCGCCCGGAGAGAGCGGCTTCGAGCGACGTTCGCCGCCCGCCCGACTTCGGCGGCAGGAAACCGATGAACGTGAAATCCGTCGCGTCAAATCCCGATCCCACCACGGCCGTCACGACCGCCGACGCCCCGGGCAACACCGTGTATTCCAGCCCCTCTTCCGCGCAAGCGCGGACGAGGCGCATCCCGGGGTCGGAGACGCCGGGCATCCCCGCATCGGTGATTAACGCCACCCGGCGACCGGCGCGCAGGTCGCCGATGAGTTCCGCCGTCCTCCGGGCCTCGTTGTGCTCGTGAAAGCTCACGAACGGCTTCGAGATCCCGTGGTGTTTGAGGAGAATCCCCGAGTGCCGCGTATCCTCCGCCGCCACGACGTCCGCGTCGTTCAGCACCGCGAGCGCCCGCAGCGTGATGTCCTCGAGATTCCCAATCGGCGTCGGAACAACGGTCAGCATTCCGAATTCACCAACAATCGAAAATCGAAAATCGAAAATCGAAAATCCTCAAAATCCTTCGGTCAACTGACCGGTCAGCTCCACGGCGACGCCCTGAATCGCGTTGACGATGGCTTGGCGCTCATCGGTCTGGAGGTCGCGGTTGATGAAGAACGAGGTGTCGCCGTTGACCGTGCCCGCGAGGATTACGACTCCGGTGATGCGGTCGACCAGTTCGTATTGGACCGACAGTCGGAGGCTGAATTCCTGGGTGGCGAGGACGTTGTTGCGGACGGCGCGAGCCTGCCGCCGGTCGATCGAGTCCAGCGTGCAATACAGGATCGCGTCCGCACGTTCGTCCGAGATGATGCGGTAGGTGCCGTCCTGCTGGAGCTGCTTGATCAGCGTGTCGGCCATCAGGACTTCGATGCGCGGCTCGTAGGTTTTGTTTTTAAACGTCTGGACGGCCAGCGTCTCGACGTTGCGCATCACGGCGGGTTTCGCCGGGCCGAGGTGGTAGCCGCACCCGGTCAGAGCGGTGGCCGAGATCGCGAGGAGGAGACAATATTTGACGGACGCGCGCATCATTCGGTGGGGAGGTCGGGCTCGACGGCGGGGAGGGGGCGGACGTCGTCGACGGAGGTCCGCATCCGGGGAGCGGAGGCGGGGAGTTCGTCCGGCACGATCAAACGGGTCGGCGGGCCGGAGAAATCCGCCAGTGCCGAGGTCTCGACTTGGGCCTGCAGACGCCGCCGCAAGGCGAGCTTCTCGCCGGACTCGGCGCTTTCCGGGCCGGTGCGGAGTTCCTCGTCGCCGTACTGGGCGCGAAGTTCCTCGATGCGGGCCTTGGCGAAGGTGGCGTCCTCGGTGTTTGGCGCGCGCCGGATGACTTCGTTGTAATAGATGACCGCGCCTTTGAGGTCGTTGCTGAATTCGTAGAATTCCGCAATGCGCAGAATGTCGGTCGACTGTTTACCGTCGAGCTGGAGGAGATTTTCACGCGCCTGGGGTGCTTTTTCGCTGTCGGGGAATTCGATCAGGAAATCTTCGAACGTGTTCTTGGCGGCGACCAGAGCCGACATGTCCTGAGAGCCTGAGCCGAATCCGACGCGCATGTAGACGAAGCCGATCTGGTAGAGCGCGTCGTCGCCGATGTCGCTGTTCGGGTAGCTGTCGAGCAGGACCTGGTAGGCCTTGATCGCTTCGAAGGGCTGGCTTTTCTTCTCGTAGGCGAGCCCGAGGTTGAACTGCGCGACCGGCGCGAACTTGCTGTAGGGAGCGTTGCCGACGATGGCGGTGTACATTTCCTGCGCGCGCTCGGCGGAATTTCCGATGGGAATGCCGAGGAATTTCTGCGGTTTGCCGCCGAGGTAGAGGTTGGCGATGGTGACCTGAGCCGCGACCGCCCGCTCGAAATTTGGCGTGTCGGGATAGCGCTGGATGAGGACTTGGTAGGCGTCGAATGCGCGGGAAGGGTCTCCGGTCGCTTCGAGCAGCTCGGCCACTCGGAACTGCGCCGGGCCGGATGACTTGGCGAACGGATATTTTTTGATCGCCCGTTTGTAGGCGGTGATCGCCTGCGACGCTGATCCGCTTTCGTCGAGCGCCAGGGCTGCCGCGAACATGGCTTCGGCGTCCGCAGCTTCGGCTTCGGTCATTTCCTCCGCCGAGCGGGTCTGGATCTCGGGAGCGCGCTCGATCTCCTGGGGAATGTCCGCTCCGGGCGAGCGGCCCTGTGCGAGAGTCGACGCCAGCGAGCCAGCCAGCGAAGCGCCGATCAGAAGGAAAAGACTGGACTTGGAAAAACCGCCACGCATGGGAGCGGAGAACCTATGGAGCGGCCCGAAAAGCGTCAAGGGACGAAGCGTGGGTTTCAAGGGGCGACTCGGTGGCCAATTGCTCCGCTCGTTTCACCGATTTGCCGTCGCTACGCGGGGAGTGGTTCGGGCGTTGCGGGCGAGGGGTCGAGATCGGAGGTGGGAGAGTCCTTCGGTCGGTCACCGCGACGATCACGGGCGATCAGCATGTAGATCGATGGAACCACGAACAACGTGAAGCAGGTGCCGATCACCATCCCGGTGACGAGGACCCAGCCGATGCTGTTGCGCGCGCCCGCCCCGGGTCCGGTGGCGAGGAGGAGCGGGAAATGCCCGGCCACGGTCGCAACGGAGGTCATCAGGATCGGACGAAGTCGCGTGCCGGAGGCCTCGATGATGGCGGTGAGCTTGTCGTGCCCCTGGAGTTGGAGCTGATTGGCGAACTCCACGATGAGGATGCCGTTTTTGGAAACGAGACCCACGAGGGTGATCAGGCCGACCTGGCTGTAGACGTTGAGGGTGGTCAGGCCCATGAACGGGAAGAGGAGTGCTCCGGCGAGGGCGAGCGGGACGGAGCCGAACAGGATGATGAACGGGTCGCGGAAGCTCTCGAATTGCGCGGCGAGGACGAGAAAGATCAGCACGAGTGAGAGCGCGAACATCGGAAGAAATTTGCTGCCTTCGACGCGGAGTTGGCGGGACTCGCCGGCGTAGTCGATGACGAACCCGGCCGGGAGCACCTCCTCGGAGGTCCGCTCGAGGAAAGCGAGTGCTTCGTCGATCGTGGCTCCGGGGCGCACTCCGCCGGCGAGCGTGACGGAGTTGAGTTGCTGGAAGCGCTTGATCTCACGCGGGTGGGTGGAGGTTTTCAAATCGGCAAACGTGGCGAGCTGGACCAGCTCCCCGTCCGGCCCGCTGACGTAGTAGTCCTTGAGCTGCTCGGCGGTGAGGCGGTCGGCGCGCTGGACCTGCGGGATCACCTTGTAGCTGCGACCCTGCATCTGAAAGCGATTGACGAAGTTGCCGCCGACCATCGTGCCGAGGTCGGCTCCGACCTGCCGGAGGTCCAAGCCGAGAGCGGCCACCTTGTCGCGGTCGAAGACAATTTCGGTCTGCGGCTGGTCGTATTTGAGGTCGAGGTTGGTGAAGATGAAGAGCCCGCTGGCCTCGGCCCGGGCCTGGATTTCCTGACCGATCTCGTAGAGCTGCTCGGGCTCGGCGGTGGAGGAAATGACGAACTCGACGGGGAATTGGCTGCCGCCGGGGAGCGGGGGTGGCGTGGTGACGAACACCTGCACGCCGGGGATCTTGGCGATTTCTGCGTTGGCGGCGAATTGGAGCGTTTCGGTGTCGGTATCGCGCTCGCTCCACGGCTTGGTGACCATACCGGAGAAACCGCCGCCGGGCCCGGTGCGTTGGAAAACGTGATCGGTCTCGGGGAAGGACGCGAACACGTCGTAAATCTTGCCGGTGTAGAGCGAGACCTGATCGAGGGTCGCGGTGGCAGCCGTCTGCACGATGCCGAAGACGATGCCCTGATCCTCCTTGGGCGCGAGTTCCTTGAAACGGTCGACGAAAAGGAAAAATACCACGCCGAGAAGCATGACGATGATCCAGAGGGTGTAGACGACGGGGCGGTAGCGGAGTGAACCCGTGAGAAGTCTCAGGTAGCGCCCCCGGACCCAGTCGAGGCGGTGATTCACCCAGCCAGCGAACCCTCGCTCGGAGTCGCCCTTGCGCAGAAGCTTGGACGACATCATGGGCGAGAGCGTGAGCGCGACGAAACCGGAGATCATCACCGCGCCCGCCAGCGTGAAGGCAAATTCCCGGAAGAGCGCGCCGGTGAGCCCGCCCTGCAGCCCGACCGGTGTGTAAACGGCCGCGAGGGTGATCGTCATCGCGATGATCGGCGTGTAAAGCTCGCGGGCGCCGCAGATGGCGGCGTCGAAACCCGACATGCCCGCCTGCAGGTGGCGCTCGACGTTTTCGACGATCACGATGGCATCGTCGACGACCAGTCCGACCGCGAGGACGATGGCCAGGAGCGTGAGGAGGTTGATGGTGAACCCGGCGATGAGCATGAGAAACACCGCGCCGACGAGTGAGATCGGGATCGCGACGATGGGGATGAGCACGCTGCGGAGGGAGCCGAGGAACAGGAAAATGACGGCGATGACGATGATCAGCGTCTCGGCGAGGGTCTTGATGACGTCGTCGATGGCGTTCTCGATGTATTTCGTCGAGTCGTAGGGCACGCCGAGTTTGATGCCGGGTGGAAGGAGGGCCTCGATCTTGGGAAGCTCCTCGCGGACGAGCTTGATGACGTCCAGCGAATTGGCGGTGGGCAGCGCCCAGATACCGATGAACGTCGCGGCTTCGTCGTCGAATCGGACGTCCTCGTCGTAGCTCTCGGCACCGAGTTCGACGTTGGCGACATCGCCGAGGCGGACGATCACGCCGTCGTTTTCGCGGACGACGAGCTGGCGGAATTCCTCGGCGGAGGTGAGGTCGGTGTTGGCGACGAGGTTGACGGACATCATCGAGCCCTTGGTGCGGCCGACTGCGGAGAGGTAATTATTCGACGAGAGGGCGTCGCGAATGTCGGTCGGCGAGAGGCCGTAGGCGGCCATTTTGGCGGGGTCGAGCCAGATCCGCATCGCGAAGTTGCGCGCACCCAGAATGTCGGCCCGTTGAACGCCGCTGACGGCCGTGAGTTTGGGCTGAACGACCCGGGTGAGGAAATCGGTGATCTGATTGGAATCCAGCTCGTCGGACGAAAAGCTCAAGTACATCGAGGCAAAGCGGTCGTCGGCATTCTCGACTTCGACTTCGGGGGCCTCGGCTTCGGGCGGGAGGTCGTTGCGGACCTGGGCGATTTTGGCCTGAATCTGGGTGAGCGCCGCGTTGGTGTCGTAGTTCAGTTCCAGGTGGACGGAGATCGTGGAGAGGCCCTGCGCGCTGGAGGATTCCATGTAGTCGATGCCGTCCGCGCTCGCGATCACGCGTTCGAGCGGGGTCGTAATGTAGCCCCGGACGAGGTCGGCATTGGCTCCGATGTAGGCCGTGGTGATCGTGACGACCGAGATGTCGCTGCGCGGATACTGCCGGACGTTGAGAACCTGAATCGCCTGAAATCCAGCGATCAGGATGATCAAGTTCACGACGATCGCCAGGACGGGCCGTTTGATGAAAAGATCGGTGAGCTTCATGCGGTCTTTTGGCGCGCCTTCGGCCTGCCAGAAACTGGTAGGTCGAAAGCTCGAGCTGCGCTAGCTCTCGGTGACTTCTGGAGCGGGATCCGCGCCGGGCTGAATGTCGTTGTTCACGTTGACCGGGGCCTTGTCTTTGATCTTGAACGTGCCGGAGCTCACGACTTCCTGGCCGGCATCGAGGCCCTTCGTGACCTCGACGAGGTCGCCGCGGGTGCTTCCGAGTTTGATGAATTGCTGACGGACGCCGGTGTAGGGCTCGGTCGGAGCACCGGGTCTGGCGGGTGTGCCCTCCTCGGGAGTGATCTGCTCGACGATGAAAACCGAGTCGCCGTAGGGCGCGTAATCGACCGCAGACGCCGGGATCGCGAGGACTTCGTCGCGGGTGGGGAGGAGGACGGCGGCGTTGACGAACATCCCGGAGCGAAGTTTTCCGTCGGGATTTTCGAGCGTGGCCTGCACCCGCACGTTGCGGGTGGACGCATTGACGTTCGGATCGATGGCGGTGATCTCGCCGGAGAAAGTCGTTCCGGGCAGACCGTCGGCGGTCACGTCCACCGGTCGACCGACTTCCAATTGGCCGAGAGTCTGTTGGGGCAGGCTGAAATCGACGTAGATGGGATCGAGCGACTGGAGCGGGACGACTTCGTCGCCGCTCATGAGATACTGACCGAGGTCGACTTCGCGGATGCCGAGCAGGCCGTCAAACGGGGCGCGGATCGTCTTGCGCTCGATGAGGGCTTCGATCTCGCGGGTCGCGGCGGTCGCTTGTTTGAACTCTGCGGCGGCGGCGTCGTAGTCGGATTGCGACGCGACGCGCTTCCCGAGAAGCTCGCCGCTGCGGTCGAGGTTGACCTTGCCAAGGTCCTGACGGGCGCGGGCTGCGTTGAGCTGCGCGACTTCCTGAGTGGTGTCGAGTTTGACGAGTTCCTGACCCTTCGTGACGGGTTTGCCGGACTGGAACGAGATCTCACGAATGATACCCGGCAGGTCAGTGGAAACCATAACGCCCTGCACGGCGTTGGCGGTCCCGACGGCGGCAAGCTTGGGCTGCCACTCCTGCTGCTCGACCTTGAAGGTCGAAACGGCGGCAGGTGGGGGCGCGAATTTCGCCCCCATGGCCATGCCGGCCTGGATTTGTTTAACTTTGATGAAGCCAATGATGGCGACGATCGCGAGGACCGTCGCCAACATCAGCAGAAACCTCTTAAGCATTGAGAGCCGCTTCCTGGCCGGTGGGGGCGGCGTGTCCATTGGACTGCTTGTTGACGAATTGTGATTCGGCGAGCATCAGCCCGTCGCGAATTTTCTTCGAGAGGGCGTTGTATTGTTCGCGCTCGGACTCGCTGAGGACTGCCGGGATCGCGGAGACGAGCCGGAAGTAACCGGGGAGCAATTCGCGGAACGCAGCTTTGCCTTCGGGCGTGGCGTGAACGCGGAGCGCGCGGCGATCCGAGGGATCGGCGGAGCGCTTGACCATGTTCGCACGCTCGAGCGTGTCGAGGAGGCCGGTCATGGTCGCACGGGTGACACCGGTCATCTCGGCGAGTTGGCTCGGCTTGAGGTTGGACTCTTCCTCGGTGGAGAGCAACATCATCACCGCAAACCGTCCGGGCGTGATGCCATGACGAGAGAGATATTGATTTTCGACAGCGGAGACGGCGTCTCCCGTCCCGGACCACGGTGAGAAACATCTCACAGGCGTCGGCGTTGAGGTCGGGTTGCTTGCGGGCCGCTTCCATGAGTCGGTCGTAGCGCTGGAGTTCATTGGTCATGTCGTGTGCCATAGTTTTGTTTGGTTGAGTTAGTTTGGGTGAATTTGTTCAACAAGATTGACTTCCAACGTTATTTATAGTCAGTCCGCTCACAAGAGAAAGTTTCCCCTTTCGCGAATTATTTTTGATTGGAGTAAGTTTGTGAACGAACCGGGTTGAGTGATTGGATGGGCCTAAATAGGGGAAATGCCTACAAAAGCTACAAATTATTTCGTTTGAGATAGGCGATGACTTTTTGGTCGTCGCCGTTCGATAACCGAATAGCGTGCAGAAAATCAGCCGGGTCGCAGTGATGGTGGGCGAGGAATTGGCGATCGCCGCCGCAGTAAAACATGATGTCAGCCGGGAGGTTGCCGTGGAGGAAGCCGCGAGCTTTCTGGAGAATGCGTGGCAGCCACGCGATGCCGTCGAGTTCGTCGGTGCGGGCGGGGAGGGTTTCGGTTTCGAATCGGTCGGTGGTCCAGGTGGACTCCTGCTCGAATCGAAAGTAACTCCGTCGCGCCGCGGCGATGAGCAGTGTCGTCTCGAAGAGTGGTTCGTCGCGACCGCACAGATCTTCGACGTGGTCGTAGAGAAAAATGGGGCGCAAGCCGATGGAAGCCAGGAATTCCGTCTGGGAAGCGTCGAAGAAATTATCCGCTCCGCGCTCGCCGCCGCGATACCGTTCCACTGCAACCGAATGGAGTTGGCGAAACTGAGTGGTCCAATGGGTAACTTCCATGAGGCAAATTATTACGTTCGCCGTGGCGAAAAGGTTCAAAAATTTCGCAGTGTAGCCTAACCGGTCGTTTCCCGGCTGCCGCGCAGGTGGATTGATTGGACAATGATCCCGAGCGCCGGCAGGCCGTCGCGATGATGCCGCCCGCCAGACCTCCGGCCATCGGAAGGGCAACTCGCGCCGCCAATCAATCGGTCTGCTCGTTCTCGAACTGCTCCCGCCAGTAGGCCAGCCTTTCGCCGACGCGCTTCTCCATCCCGTTGTTCGTTGGTCCGTAGTATCGGCGTCCCTCGGGCAGGTAGGCCTGCGGGACGAATCCACCATCGTAATCGTGGCTGTGTTTGTAGCCGACCCCGTGCCCCAGTTTTTCGGCGCCCGCGTAATGCCCGTCCCGCAGGTGGGCCGGCACGGCCAGCGTCCGGCCCTCCCGTGCATCCTGATTCGCGGCACTGATCGCCATCGTCGCCCGATTGCTCTTGGGTGCCGTCGCGATGTAGATCGCCGCGTGGGCGAGATTGAGCTGAACCTCCGGGAGACCGACGAGGTCGATCGCGTGCGCCGCAGCCGTCGCGACGACCAGCGCGTTCGAGTCAGCCAATCCCACGTCTTCGCTGGCGCAAATCACCATCCTCCGCGCGATGAACCGCACGTCCTCACCGGCGTAGAGCATTTTGGCCAGCCAGTAGACGGTCGCGTCCGGATCCGATCCGCGCATGCTCTTGATGAACGCGCTGATCGTGTCGTAGTGCGCGTCGCCATCCCCATCGTAGACGACGGCCTTTCGCTGAATGCTCTCCTCCGCCACCGCGAGCGAGATCACGATCCGGGCATCCGGGTCGGGCTCGGTCGTCAGGGCCGCCAACTCCAGCGCGTTCAGACACTTCCGCGCGTCACCGTCGCTGATTTTAGCCAGATGCCTCGCCGCCTCAGGCTCCAGCGTGATCCCGAGATGTCCGAGGCCGCGTTCCTCGTCCGCGACCGCGCGCTCCATCAGGGCGATGAGATCTTCCTCGCCGAGCGGCTGAAGCTCAAAGACCTGGGAGCGCGAGACGAGGGGGGAGTTGACGTAAAAATACGGGTTATGAGTCGTCGCTCCGATCAGCCGCACCAAGCCACTTTCCACGTCCGGGAGCAGGACATCCTGCTGCGATTTGTTGAAACGATGGATTTCGTCGACGAAAAGAATGGTGCGCAGGCCGCCGTTCCGGGTCCGGTTCGCCGCCGCGGCGGCCACGCGGCGGATGTCGGCCACGTTGCTCTCCACCGCATTGAGACGCTCGAATCGCGACGCCGTCGATTCCGCAATCACGTGGGCGAGGCTGGTCTTGCCGGTTCCCGGCGGGTCCGAAGAGCAGGATCGATGAAATCCGATCCGCCTCGATCGCGCGGCGCAGGAGCTTGCCCTCGCCGAGAATGTGTCGCTGACCGGCGACCTCGCCAATCGTGCGGGGACGCATCCGCGCGGCGAGCGGAGCGTCTTGCGCCGCTGTCGTCTCCTCCCCATCGCCAAACAAATCCTGCATCACCCCCGACCATCGACAATGCGACCCCGGTCATCAATCCTTCCCGCCAAACCGCTCGCCAAGAATCCCCGTGGCGGGCTACTTTTGGAGGATGAAAACCCTCCTCGCCGCCGTTGACTTCAGTGACGCTTCCCAGAAGGTCATCACCCAGGCCCACGCGTTGGCCAAAGCCCTCCCCGCCCGGATTGTCTTCGTTCACGTCGTCGAGCCGGTCGCAAATTACATCCCCGTCGGCGCCGCCATGGACGTCATCGACACCGCTCCGCCGCCGATGGTCGAGCTCGATCTGGAGCCGCACCAGAAGCGTCTCACCGGCTTGGTGGAGGCCGCGACCGCCGATGGCCTCCAGGCTGACTCAGTCGCCATCCTGGGGCTGGCCGCCGAGGAAATCGTCGACGCGGCGGAGACCCACCGGGCGGACATGATTCTTGTCGGCTCCCACGGCCACGGCGCGCTCTACAATCTTTTTGCCGGGAGCGTCGTCACCGGCATTCTCAAGCGGGTCCGAGATTCCCGTCCTCGTCGTTCCGATCCCAAAAATGAACGAGCGCTGATCGATTTCCGGTGAGGAGATCGAAGAAAATCATCGAACAAGGGCTGCGGCAGATCCGAACCGGCACCGACGCGGCCCGGACTTTGACGGAGGCTGAGCGGGCGGCGGAGGATCTGGAGCAGGGGGACGGGGCGGCTGGCTCCGGAGCGAAGAAAACCCCGGCGAACCCGCGGCTCGCGCGCTCATCGAGACTGCCGAAGACGTGGCTCAGGCCGATGAGCGTGAGGCGGAAGAGATCGACGAGGGCATTGTCGCGGCGGCGCACGAGGATTCCGAATCGGTCGAGCGCGGGCGTTCGCTTCTGCGCCAGGAGTTGATCCATCGACTTGGACCGCTGGATCGCGCCGACACGGTCGCTTTTCTGATCGTCAATGGTCTTCCTCACCCGTCGGCGGCCGACGTCGGGTTCAAGCGGCTGAGTTTTGCGATGACCGGTGGCCACGCCTGGTTGCTCCTGCCGCTTGCGACGATGCTCTGGGATCGGGCTCGTGGTCAGCGCGCGCTCTTCGGGACGATGCCGGCCCTGTGGTTATCTACTTCCGTGGTGGAATACGGCATCAAGCGTTACGTCCGGCGGAAACGGCCCTTCCTGTCGCTGGTGAACTCCGTGATCGTTGGGCGCAAGCCGGCGAGCTATTCGTTTCCCAGCGGGCACAGCGCGGCCGCGTTCGCCGGGGCGTATTTGCTGTCGCGGTATTACCCGAAACGAAAAGGCTGGCTCTTCGGGCTGGCGGGAGCGGTCGGATTTTCCCGCGTTTACCTCGGGGCACACTACCCGGGCGACGTCGTCAGTGGGGGGTTATCCGGGATGATTTTGGCCGCAATTTTCCGGAAACTCTGCGGAGTATTTCGCCGCAATCCCGGCTCCTGAACGAGCCGTTCTCAAATGCGCTTTGCATTTCGCGGCAGCATTTGACAGTTTCTCCGCCGGATGGAGGGAATGTTCAGCAATTACGACGTCGGGGGGTTCTTCGACGAGATGTTCGACGAATCGGGTAAAGTCCGCCCGCATTATGAAAAGCTTCTGGCCAGGTTTAACGACATGGAGCCCGGGGAATTCGACCGCAAGCGGGCGCTGGCCGAGCATTCTTATCTGAGCCAGGGCATCACCTTCACGGTTTACAGTGGCGACGAGGGCACCGAGCGAATATTCCCGTTCGATCTGCTCCCGCGCATCGTCCCCGCCAACGAGTGGGCGCACATCGAGGCCGGGCTCAAGCAGCGTCTCACGGCGCTGAACATGTTCCTGGACGATATCTATCACGGCCAGCGGATCCTGAAGGAGAAGGTCATTCCCGAGGACATGGTCCGGAGTGCGAAATTTTTCCGACCGGAGTTCATGGGATTCGACGTTCCCAAGAACATCTACATCCACGTCTGCGGCACCGACCTGATCCGCGGAGCCGATGGTCGTTACCTCGTTCTTGAAGACAATGGTCGCTGTCCGTCCGGCGTCTCCTACGTGCTGGAAAATCGCCAGGCGATGAAGCGCGTTTTTCCGCGGCTCTTCAATCAATGCGGCGTCCGCCCCGTCGATCGCTATCCGCAGGAACTGCTGTCCGTGCTGAGGCACGTTGCACCGGAGTCCAATCCGGATCCGACCGTCGTCGTTCTTTCACCGGGAATCTACAATTCCGCTTACTTCGAGCATTCCTTCCTCGCCCGCGAGATGGGGATCGAGATCGTGACCGGTGCGGATCTCGTGGTGCAGAACTCCCGCGTCTACATGAAGACGACCAAGGGGCTCAAGCAGGTCGACTCCATTTACCGCCGCATCGACGACGACTTCCTTGATCCGGAAGTCTTCCGCAAAGACTCGTGCCTCGGCGTTCCCGGTCTCGTGGAGGCCTACCGCGCGGGCAACGTCAGCCTGGCGAACACGATCGGCACCGGGGTCGCCGACGACAAGGCGATCTATTACTACGTGCCAAAGATGATCGACTTCTACCTCGGCGAGGAACCCATCCTGCCGAACGTCGATACCTACCTTTCCGCCGAAGACGACGATCGCCAATACATGTTGGACAACATGGAGAACCTCGTCATCAAGGCCGCCAACGAATCGGGCGGCTACGGAATGCTCATCGGTCTGCACGCGTCGAAGGAAGAGGTCGCGAAATTCCGGGACCTCGTTCGCAACGATCCCCGGGGTTACATCGGGCAACCCGTGATCCAGCTCTCGCGCTCACCCTCCTATTGCGACGGGGCTATCGAAGGTCGGCACGTCGACTTCCGCCCCTACGCACTTTACGGGGAGGACATTAAAATCATCCCCGGTGGGCTCACCCGGGTTGCCATGAAAAAGGGCAGCCTCGTCGTGAATTCCTCCCAGGGCGGCGGCTCGAAAGACACCTGGGTCCTGGACGAATGATGGAATTCTCGAGTCTGGAGTCTCGATTTTCGAGTGGCCACTTGCGTCCAAAGTTGGACGGGAGCCAGGCATTCCATTCGAAAATCAAGAATCGAAAATCGGAAATTTAATATGTTAAGTCGCGTCGCCGAATCCTGTTACTGGCTCAGCCGCTACATCGAGCGCGCCGAGAACAACGCCCGACTCCTCACGGTCAATATGGAGCTGATGCTCGACCTCGAGGATCAGAATGCGCGCTCGGTCCAGCGTCACTGGGAGCCCATCCTGGCCACGCTCGAAGACAAGGAACTCTTCACCAAGTTATACGAACAGATCACGGCCGATAACGTGATGGAGTTCGTCACGTTCGAGAAAAAGAATCCCAACTCGATTCTTTCGTGCATCTGCTCCGCCCGCGAGAACGCCCGTACCGTCCGCGAGCAGATCTCGTCCGAGATGTGGGAGCAGGTGAACAAACTCTACCTGTATCTGCGCAGTCCCGACGCCCGCAGCGATTACCAGAATACCCCCCACGACTTCTTCAACAGCATCACCGAGGGATCGCACCTTTTCCAAGGGATCACCGATGCGACGATGACCCACGGCGAAGGCTGGGATTTTCTCCAAGCGGGTAAATTTCTCGAGCGCGCTGACTCCACCTCCCGCGTGCTCGACGTCAAGTATCACATCCTGCTGCCGATGGGGGAACGGGTCGGCGGCAACGTCGATATCACCCAGTGGATGGCGGTGCTTCGATCCTGCAGCGGTTTCGAGGCTTACTTGAAGATCCACGTCGGCAACGTTAGCGCCGCCAAGGTCGCCGAGTTCATCATTCTCAATCCGGCCTTCCCACGGTCCATCCGCTATTGCGTTGGCAATCTTGATCGCGCCATCCACCGCATCTCGGGGAGTGGCATCTTCGGCTTCCTGAACGAGGCCGAACGACTCTCCGGCGTTCTGGCTTCGAGCATGAATTTCAGCACCATCGAAATGGTCTTCAAGCAGGGCCTGCACGAATACCTCGACGGCAAACAGAACGCGTTGCTCGAAATCTCCGACGCTCTCAGCAGCACCTATTGCGAGTGGCTCGACGAACCAGACGAGTCGTCGGGTCAGTCGCAGTCGCAAACGCAGACGTCACGCGCCTAAGGCGAGGCTGCGGATTTCAGATTCGGCGGGTTACAACGCGATCGGCACCCCACCGGGATCCGGCACGACCACTTCCGTTTCCGGCAACGCTTCCCGCAGTTGCCCGCTGAACCACTCCACCGCCCCCGGGTCGCCGTGGACGAGAATGATTCTCCGGGGTCGCAGTCGCACCGCGTATTCCAGGATTCGCTCCCTCGGCGCGTGCGCGCTGAAATTGAACTCCTGCACGTCGCAATGCAGCGGCACGGCTGGTAGTCGCCGGTCCAGCAAGACTTCGTCACCGGGCGACGCCGCGCGCACTTTGCCGGCGGGTGAATCCGGGTCGGAATACCCGACGAAAAACAGACTCTGCCGCGGATCCGGCATCACCTTGCGCACAAATTTGTTCGAGAGCGTGTTCTCGGTCATCATCCCGCTCGAGATCGCGAAAATGCAGCCATCACGCAGAGCCAGGCTGTGGGCGTCGGGCCCCGACATCACGTAGGGCGACATCTCCTTGAGGAGTTGAAGAGAGTTGTGTCCGCGGTCCGGACTTTCCGCGAGGCGGTCGTAGGCCGTGGTGATTTTCGTGCTGAGGCCGCCAATGTAGAGCGGGACCTTCCGGAATCGCCCGCGCTTCTGGAGTTCCCAGAGGATCGCGAGCACTTCCTGAGTCTTCCCCAGCGCAAAAACCGGGATCGTCACGCTCCCGCCGCGCTCGAAAGCCTCGTCGATGGCGTCCGCGAACCGGGCTTCTTCCTTGCGTCGGGTGAATCCCTCCGCCGATGGCGAATCGCCTCGCGTCGTTTCCATGATCAGCGTGTCGACGCCGTCCTCCGGAAATTCCGCCGCCTGCATGATCGTCTGATCATCAAAATTCACGTCGCCCGTGTAGAACACGCTTTTGCCTTCGCCCCGCACCATCACGCCCGACGAACCCAGGATGTGCCCCGCGTGATACAGCTCGACCGTGGGCTCGTTGCCGTCCCCGCGGCCCCGTTCGCCGTCCAGCGTGAATTGCCGATTGGACGGGATCATTGACCACGTCTGCTTGGAAAAATCGACGCCTCGATGCGTGTAGAGCGGGAAGGGGGCGGCCTCATCCTCCTCGCGCTGCCGACTCATCACGTTGACGGAATTGCGCAGCATCATCTCGCCAATGCGGAACGTGCCTTCCGACATGAAGACCCGCGCTTCCTGCTCGCGGCGCGTCAGCACCGGGAGCGAGCCAATGTGGTCCTGGTGCGCGTGCGTCACCACGATCGCGTCCACGGTGCCTTCCGGCACCCGTTGATATTCCGGAAGCGCTTCGAGCCCCCGCCCCTTCGGATGCGTCCCGGCATCCAGAACGATCGATTTCCCCGCCACCTTGAGAAGGTGGGAACTCGCGCCGATTTCCGTCCGGCGCGCCAATGTCACAAACTCCATTGCCCGGATTCATACCCGCCGACCCCCTCCCGCGAAACAGAATTCTTGCGCAACTCCTCGGCGCTCGCTGGGTTCCATCCCCCGTGCTGACCCCGCTTCCCGCTTCCGCCTGGACTCCCGCGCACGCGAATCATCTCCTTGCCCGCGCCGGATTTGGGGGGACGCCGGAGGAAATTGCAGCGCTTTACGCCCTCGGTCCCGCCGCTGCCGTTGACTCGCTCATTGCCGGTGACGAGGACGCCGATTTGTTCCCGCCGCCGGATTGGACGAACGACCCCCGCTCGCTCTATACGGTCTTCAACGAGGAGAATGGCAAACCCACCACCGATATCGGGCGGATGGAGCGCGCCCGGGAAGTGCGGAAAATCGAGCGTGTCCGGGGAGAGGATTTGCTCGTCGGTTGGCTGCGCCGAATGGAATTCACCACCCATCCGCTGCGCGAAAAATTGACTCTCTTTTGGCACGATCACTTCGCCACCAGCAATCAGAAGGTTCAGGACGCCTACCTGATGTGGGTGCAAAACGAGACCCTACGAGCTCGGGCGCTCGGCCCTTTTGGCTACCTCCTTAAGGACATCGCCCGCGACTCCGCGATGATCAAATGGCTAGACCTCGGCCGGAGCAACAAAAAACAACCCAACGAAAACTTCGCCCGCGAGTTCTTTGAGCTCTTCGCTCTTGGCGAAGGCAATTACTCGGAATCGGACATCAAGGAGACCGCCCGCGCCTTCACCGGGTATCGATACAATGGTGCGGCTCGAACCTTCGCTTTCATTCGCAAACAGCACGACACCGGCGACAAGACGATTCTCGGTCAGACGGGGAATTTCGACGGGGACGATGTCGTCCAGCTCGCGCTCGAGAGTCCGCACTGCGCTCCATTTCTGGCGGGAAAACTTTGGACCTACTTCGTGTCTGAGCAGCCGAATCCCGAAGCCGTCGATGCGCTGGCCACGGTGCTCCGCGACAACGACTACGAGATTGCACCCGCACTCCGCGCGCTCTTCCGCTCCGCCGCCTTCTACGATCCGGCCGTCCGGCGGACTCAGATCAAGTCGCCCGTCCAATGGCTCGTCCAAACTTGCCGGACCCTCGGGACGCCCGTCCCGGAGCCGCCGCTGCTCACCGGCGCGCTCGTTCAGCTCGGTCAGCTTCCATTTGTCCCGCCGAACGTTGGTGGCTGGGAGTGGGGGCGGTCCTGGATCAACAGCACCACGCTGATTCTTCGCTACAACCTGGCTGGCTTTCTTCTGGGCTCGACGGAAAAATCCATCGCCCGCTTGTTCCAGCGCGACGACCGCTTCGACCCCCCCATCGAGGAACTTGCGCCCGATCCGATGCGAGCCCGGCCCGAGGCCCTCGCGGACGCCATGGTGCTTCGCCTTTTCGGTCCCGGCGACTTCCCGGATCTCCGAGATCTCGTCCTTGCCGGCCTTACGCAGCTGGGTCCGACTCTCACCGACGACGACGTCCGATCCGTTCTTCATCAACTCATGAGCACCCCCGAATACCAACTCACCTGATCTCATGTCCGAACCCTTCTCGCTCCACACCCGCCGCCGATTCCTTCGCACCTCCGTCCTCGGCGGTGCCCTTGCCTGGACCTTGCCTGGTTTTGTCCACAAAACTTTCGCCGCGCTCGACGAGGCGGCCGCCGGGTCGGCGACGCAATTTGCGACCGGCAAGGACAGCCCCATCCTCGTGATCCTCCAGCTCGCGGGCGGCAACGATGGGTTGAATACGGTGATCCCCTTCACCGACGACGCCTACCACCGGGCCCGGCCCAACCTCGCGATCCCGGAGTCCAAGGTGCTTCGGGTCTCGGATTCGCTCGGCCTGAATCCGGCGATGCCCGGTCTGGCGGGTCTCATCGCGGAGGGACGCGGCTCGATCGTCCAGGGTGTCGGCTACCCAAATCCCAACCGCAGCCATTTCCGTTCGACCGAGATCTGGCAGCGGGCGTCCGTCGATCCGCGCGAGCACCACGGTTGGGTCGGGCGTTATTTTGATGCGTGTTGTTCCGGCGAGGACCCGACCGTCGGAATCGCCATCGGGCGGTCGACGCCCGAGGCCTTCGTCGGGCCGCAGCCGCTGGGCGTGACGTTGGAGAATCCCGACCGCTTCCGGATCGCCAACGATCCCGGGGACCTCGCCAGTCAGCTCGCCGAGGCCGGTGATGCCGCGGCGAGGCTCGATGGATCCGAGAACGAGGGCGGCAGCATCGAGATGCTGGACGGTGGTGCGGCGGCGACCGGGAGCACCTTCGATTTCATTGATCGCGTCGCGCTCGACACCCGGATCGCGTCCGACCAGATCGCCGAGATCACGCGCAAGCACAAGGGGGGAGACGACTATCCGCGCACCCGGCTGGCCCAACAGCTCCGGCTCATCGGCCAGCTCATCGCCGGTGGGATGACGACGCGCGTGTATTACGCGGGGATGGGCGGATTCGACACCCACGCGGGGCAGTTCAATCGTCACGCGCAGCTGCTCGGCAACGTCGACGAGGCGATCTCGGCGTTCGTCAAGGACCTGCGGGCGCAGGGCAACTTCAACCGCGTCCTGCTGATGACCTTCAGTGAATTCGGTCGGCGGGTTGCCGAAAACAACAGCGGCGGAACGGACCACGGAGCGGCGGCGCCGTTGTTCATGGTCGGCGGCGGACTGAAAAGTGGTGTGTTCGGAACGACGCCGAGCCTCACTGACCTGACGAACGGCGATCTGAAATACGGGACCGACTTCCGCAGCGTCTACGCGAGCGTGCTCGAAGATTGGTTGAAGACGCCGAGTGCGCCGATCCTCGGCCAGCAATTTGGTAAACTGCCACTGGTTTAGCGACTCACTGGAGAGCGCATTCGGCCTCGCTGATCTGGCGGTGCCATTTTTCCAAGCGCTCGAACCGGGCGGCCAGCGTGAGAAGATCTATGGCCGGGACGTCCGGCCACTGGTCGTCCAAGCGGCGAAGCTCGCGGGTGCTCGCGTCGAGGCGTTCGGCCACGGCGAGGCGGAGTGTCGTCAATTGTTCGAGAGCTTTCCGGGTCTCGACCTGCCGCAAGGCCCGCTCGAGCGCGGTCGGTGGTTGAGTCGCGAGGCTGCGGCAGGTTTGGAGGGCAGCTCCGATCTGGAGAAAGAGATCGGTGTCGGTAACCGGATTGGGATCGGACCCGGTCTCGGCGGCAAGCAGTCGCAGACGGGTGGCAACGGATCGGACCTGAGCGAAGGCGGCACCTAATTCGCGAAACCGCTCGGCGTCGCCGTCATCCGCGTCGGGATGCAGGGAGCGGGCGCGGAGTTGATAGGCCTGTCGAATGACGTCCGCGTCCTGCCAGGGGCGCGGTTCCAACCCGAGAGCAGTAAATGAGTCGGCCCCGTTTTGGTTCATGCGACTAGAAAGCACATCGCGAACGAGGCTGCGATTGAGATCTGGCGGGCTCCGTCAGGCCCTTTCGACCTCGCTCTTGAGCTTGAGGACGGTGGTGCCGTCTTCCTGTTCGATCACGTAGGCGGGGTCGTCGTCGGAGCCGTTGCGGGTCACTTCGGAGCCTTCGGTTTTTCGGGTCACCTTCTCGTGGTGGACTTCGGTGACTTTCCCTTCCGCGGATCCGTTGCCCCACGACCATTTTACTTTGCTGCCGGTTTTGATCATATCACTTCACGCTACGAGCGGCGGCGGGGTGTTGGTTGGGTCCTGGCAGCCGATGAACTGGCGGTCGAGATGGGCGGCGTCAAATCCGTTGCCGATGGCGACGATGCGGGAGGTTTTTTGCTGGGTCTCCCAGGGGCCGAGTTGGGTGAGGGTTGTCCGGCGCCCGACGCATTGGAGGGCGTATTGATGATCCAGATCTTCGGCCAAGGCGACAATGCCTTTGCAGCGGTAGACCGTGGCCGGGAGTTCGCGGCGGACCATTTCTTCGAGGGCGGAGCGGGCGAAGGGGGCTTTGGTCTCGAGTGACCAGGTTTCGAAGGTTTGGCTGGCTGAGTTGTTGGCGGCAGGATGCCGCCACTCCGGGGTGATTGTGCTGGCGTCGAAGCGACCGGCACCGAGGAGAATCTCGAGCGGGACGTCGCCGTGGGTGGCCTCGACGATGCGGATGCGCTGGAGGTGGGCACCGATCCATTCATGCACGACTTCGACGTGGGCGGGCGTGACGAGGTCGGTCTTGTTGAGAATCAGGAGATCGGCGAAGGCGATCTGGCGCATTTTGAGCGTGTTGAGCTCGGCGTTGTCGCCGTGGGCGAAAATGGCTTCGGCATCGATCAGGCAGGTGATGCTGTCGAGGCGGAGGAGTTGGGAAAATTTGCGGTCGAGAAAGGTCATCACGATTCCGGCGGGATCGGAAACGCCGCTGGCCTCGAGGACGACGTAATCGACCGCCACGTCGCGGGTGAGCATTTGCTCCAAGGAGAGGACGAGGTCGTCGCGGATCTCGCAGCAGACGCAGCCATTGGTGAGGTGGATGGTGTTTTCCTCGATGGAATCGACGAGGTCGGCGTCGATGTTGATCGAGCCGAAGTCGTTGACCAGAACGCCGATCCGAAGGCCGTGGTCGCCGTGGAGAATGCGATTGAGGAGCGTTGTCTTCCCGCTGCCGAGAAAACCGGTGAGGAGCGTGATCGGGACCGGGTCGCGCCCGGGGATCACGATCGGCTCGGTGCGGGGTGGTGGGGCCAGGGGGTTGGGGGGCGCTTCGCGCGTGATTGGTGAATTGTGAATGGTGATTGGTGGGGTGAGAGTTATGCGGGGTCGACGTCGATGCCTTTGGCCTTGAGCATTTCGCGGGGGTTGAGGGTGACGCCGGGCCATTTTTGGACGGGTTTGCGGTAGACGTCGGGCGGGTAGTAGAGGTGCGGATCGATCTCGAGATCGCGGAGGAATTGATCCTGCTGATCCTCCCGGGGCGTGGTGGGCGTGGGGAGGGCCATGGTTTCCGGGAGTTTTTCGCCGGGCTTGAGCAGCCAGCGGGGGTCCATGGCGGCGGGAGCGGCTCCGTCGGGGATCAGTGCTTCACGGGACCAGATGGCGTCCTTGGTGACGTTGACGACCTGGACGTCGGGGCCGCCGAACATGAAGAGTCCGTCCCAGTTCGCGCGGACTTCGGCGACGGATTCCGCGGCCAGGGACTCGCCCGCGTATTCGTAGTGACAGATGGCGGCGAGGCGCGGGTTGGCCTTTTTGAAGAGGTAGCCGGCGGCGTAATACATCGTGTGGTAAATATCGATGGTGTATTCCCACAACTCGGAGGGCGCGCCGAGTTTCATGGCGGAGAGAGAAGGCACGTCGATGGTGCCTTCGGAGACGAAAACGTCGGCACCGGCTCCGTATTCGGCGGAGAGTTCGTCGGGGCGACCGTCGCCGGTGAAGACGAAGGAGAGGTCGGCGTCCTCCCAATCGAGGCGGTAGGCGACGGCACCGTTTTTGACGTGGGAGCGGGGCCAGGAGCGGACTTTCACGCCGTCCTGATCGTAGACGATGCCGTTGCGCTGCTTCCAATCGAACTCGTTGACCTGAATGTCGAAGCCGTCGCCGATGGGGCAGGCGTTGAAATTTTCCTCATGCCAGCGGTTCATTTCGCGCATGTGTTTGATCATGTGCTTGGTGCCGAGCTCGGGGGTGTCGCCGGAGGGGCCGTGGACGCGGAGCGGGGTGAATCCGCCGGCGAACGCGCGGAACGGATACATGTAGGGGCAGGTCGGCGTAGTGGTCGGCGTGGAGGTGAGTGAGGAAGATGTCGTTGATGAGGGGCGCGGGGACCTGAAGGGCGATGGCGTTGCGAATGCTGCCGTTGCCGAGGTCGAAAAAGAAGCGGCGGGGCTGGGATTCGCCGTTGCCGAGTTCGATCAGGATGGAGGTGCCGGATTGGAGGCGGGTCGGCGGCCAGGGGGTGCTGCCGAGGAAGGAGATGCGCATCTCGTTCTTGGGAAGCGTCTCGGTGCCGGGCGCGTAGAAGTTGTTGTTCTTAATGGCGGGCCACGGCTTGTAGTAGGGCGGGAGGCTGATGCCGCCGCCGGGATTTTTGCCGTAGGGATTGGTCTCGACGGGTTCGGAGGCCGGGGCGGCCGCGGCTGCTCCGGGGACACTCATGGCTGCGGCGGCTCCGGTGGCGGTGAGGCCGGTCTTCAGAAAATCGCGGCGGCTTTTGGAATTGGAATCGTTCGACATGATGCAAATGGATTGTTGACAGGCTAACGGGCGGGCGAGGGGCGGGCGAGGGGAAATGGGATTTGGGATTTGTGGGCGGTGGGGCGTGCAGTAGGTTGGGTGTCTTTTCAGGGAGGGCGTATCATTTGAGGACGGAAACAACGGATTTGGACAACGGGGTGCGGGTGATCACCTGCGAGATGCCGCAGACGGAGTCGGTGACCTACGGCGTCTGGGCCGCGGTCGGGGGTCGGCACGAACCGAAGCGGTTGGCGGGGATTTCCCATTTTATCGAGCACATGCTGTTCAAGGGAACGCTGCGGCGGACGGCGCGGCAGATCGGTCAGGAGATCGAAAGCGTCGGCGGTTACCTGAACGCGACGACGACGCACGATCACACGGTCTACTACGGGGCGGCACCGGCGAATTATTTCCGGCGGCTAAGCAGCGTGCTGGGTGACATGGTGT
The DNA here is from genome assembly GCA_963740185.1 of uncultured Verrucomicrobiae bacterium. Lineage (GTDB taxonomy): Bacteria > Verrucomicrobiota > Verrucomicrobiia > Chthoniobacterales > JAATET01 > CAVVKW01. The sequence continues at coordinate 82,281 of CAVUDH010000011.1, read as the reverse complement.
TGTCGCCGCGGTTCGCGGAGTTGGACATCAAGCGGGAGCGCGGCGTCATCGGGGAAGAGATCCTCATGTACAAAGACGAGCCATCGGAGGTGGCGCAGGAGGGGCTTTGGGAGGATCTGTGGCCGGGTCACGCGTTGGGCCGGCCACTGACCGGGACGCTGAAATCAATCGAGAGCTACGGGCGGGCGGAATTTTTGGACTACCGGGCGAAGCATTATCACGGGGGAAACCTGGTGGTGTCGGCGGCGGGAAAGGTGACGCACGACGAAGTGGTCGCGCGGACGGCGGCGCTGCTGGGCGAGCTGCCGGGTGGGCAACGGAGTCGGGCGGGGCGGGCGCCGGAGCTGCCTGGCGAGCCGCGGCTGCGGGTGATCCGGCGCGGGACGCAGCAGACTCACGTCGCCTTCGCGGTGCCGGCTTGTGATCTCAAAGATCCGGACCGGCACGCCATCGGTCTGCTGAGTACCTTGGTGGCGGGGAACATGAGCTCGCGCTTGTTTCAAGATCTGCGCGAGAAGCGCGGGCTGTGCTACACGGTCAGTTCGAGTCTGAGTCTTTACGAGGACACGGGGGTGATTAATTTTTACGTCGGGCTGGATCGGAAGAATCTGGAGAAGACGATGGGCTTGATTGGCCGGGCGTTGGCGCGGCTGCGAGACGAGGCGGTACCAGCGGCGGAGCTGAGGCGGGCGAAGGACTTCGTGATTGGCTCGAACCGGATGTCACTGGAGCGAACGTCGGCGCAGAATTCGCGGATCGGGTATTCGGCGTTGTTTTACGGGGAGGCGGCTCCACCGGAGGTTGTGCACGAAAAGCTTCGGGAAGTGACCAGTGAGGATCTGCAACGGGTTGCGCGCCGGTGTCTCGACCCGCGCCGGGTGACGATGACGATCGTGGGACCGGTGGATGGACTGGAACTGGCGGACGTTCGGATTTGAACAGAAGGGAACGAAGATAACGAAGGATACGGGTGCGGATTCGGATTGAACAGAAGGCCGCAAAGAGCGCGAAGGAATACAGAAGAAATACGTATTTAGAGGGGATGACCTTCTGCTCAAACTCACCGTTCGCAGATTTGAACGATGAGGCGGTCGAGGACGACCCTCCGGGAGACTTCACGCGGATTTCACGGACCTTTCATCCTCGTTTCATTCAATGGGGCGAGTGTGGAGCACAAATGATGAAAGCAAACGGGGGCAATTTGGTATCGCGGCGGGCATTTGTCCGAGGGGGAGCGGCATCGGTGGCTTTGGCTGGCGGAGGATTGGCTTACGGAGGTGGAGTGGAATTGCATTGGGTGGACGAGTGTCGGGTTTCGCTGGATCTCGGGCTCGGGCGGCCACTGCGAATGGTTGCGGTGAGCGATCTGCATTTCGATCCGGTATACGAAGTGGAGTATCTCGCTGGAGTCATGCGCCGCATCAAAGCGTTGCGTCCTGATGTCTTTGTGATTACCGGTGATCTGTTCTCGCACGACGCGTCGCGAGCTGGGGACTTGGCGGAAATTCTCGCTGCGGTCCAGGCCCGATTGGGGACGTTTGTGGCGCTGGGGAATCACGATTTTTGGTCGGGGGAAAAACAAATTTGCAAGGCGCTGCGAGCGAAAGGAATTCACGTGCTTCGCAACGAGTCTGTTGCGCTGCCGGGATACGAGGGATGTTATTTGACGGGCTTGGAGAGCTACTGGGCGGGGGAGCCGGATGCCGGGATCATGGAAGAAACGCCGGAGGATTCACGGCATATCTTGCTGGTCCACGAGCCGGATCCTTTCGACGAAATCGATGATCCGCGGGTTCGGCTGCAGATCTCCGGGCACACGCATGGTGGTCAGGTGAGATTGCCGCTGGTTGGTGCGCTTCGGTTACCGAGTTGGGGAAAAAACTATGATGAGGGGTTGTTCCAGCGGGACGAGCGGTATCTGTATGTGAATCGGGGGCTGGGTTCGCTGAACCCGCACGTGCGGGTTTTGTGCCGCCCGGAAGTGACTGTCTTCGACCTCGGGTGATCCTGAACAGAAGGGAACGAAGATAACGAAGGATACAAATAAATGGGTTTTTGAACAGAAGGTCGCAAAGAGCGCGAAGGAATACAGAAGAAATACAGATTCAAAGGGGATGACCTTCTGTTCAGAAACTGTATCCGTATTTCCCTTCGTTTCCTTCGTTATCTTCTGTTCAAACTCACCGTCCGCAGATCTGGACGATGAGGCGGTCGAGGACGACGGATTCGGCGAGGGCGCTGGTGACCAACGTGCGGTTGGCTTCGGCGCAGGCGAGGTAGGCGGCTTGGAGCTCTTCCATTTCGAAACGGCGGGAGTTCGTGGCGGCGATGCCGAGGGGGTAGGTGCTGAGGGTGCCGTCCTTCTTACGCGGAAGGTGAGCGGTGGCTTTCTCCGGGAGTTTTTTGAGGGCTCCGGCGAAGAATTGGGGTTGGCCGGGGACCGGGATGCGGTGGCGGTCCATGAGGTCTTTTACCAACAGGAGATTGCGGACGGTGGGGATGATGGCGGCGAGGAGAAGGCCGACGGCTCGTTCGTTCTGACTGAAAAGCTGGTGGAGGGTGTCGAGGCTGAGACGGAGATCGCGTTTGGCGATGGCGTTGCTCAGGTCGAAAATCCCGCCGGCCCGGGTGGACGGAACGAGGCTGCGGACGTCGTCGTCGGTGATCTCGTGGTCGGCGGGGAAGGCAAGGCTAAGCTTGTCGAGTTCGATCTCGATCTGACGGGTCTCCGCGCCGACTCGGGCGGCGAGGACGGCGGTGGCGTCGGCGGTGAACCGCAGACCGCGCGGGGCAATTTTTTGCTCCACCCATTCGATGACGTCGGCCTCGGTGGCTCCCCATCCGAAGGAGGGTTTGTCGTGGAGTGTGGTGGTGGCGAGTTTGGAGAGCTTTTTGTAGGGGCTACGGCGTTTGTCGGCCTCGGGGGCGCTGAGGAGGAAGGTGACGTCGTCGGGGATCCCTTTTTCAAGGACGTCGAGAAGGCGTTCGAGCGAGGTGGCGACGGCGTCGGAGCGGCCGGTGACGCTGTCGGCGAGGAAGGAGGCGTTCTTGAGCCAGACCAGCTTGGCACCGCCGAAGAAGGCAACCGTGAGGAGGGCTTCGATGGTCTGGGCGACGCACTCGCCGGCGCGTTCGGCGTTGGCGTCGGCTCCGTCGATGGTGTCGATCGAGAGCGGGTCGTCGGAGGGAGCGAGCTGGGCGGCAAGTTCGGTGGCGGCCTTTTTGACAGCGGCTTCGTCGGAGCCGGTGATAAAGTGGATTTTCGATTTTCGATTTTCGATTTTCGATTTTGGGGCGGCGGGCATTTGGTGGAGATTCTCACGCGAAGGCGCGAAGGCGCGAAGGATGAAATACGGGATCGCGCGTCGAGGCGCGGCGGCCTAAAGGACGAAGTCTCATTTTCTCAACCAATAACCAATAACCATGAACCAATAACCGGGACCCAGGGTCACCTCACTTCCAGGCGAAGCGGTTGGCCGTCAAAACGACGGCGGTGGAGAGGGCGATGAGGACCAATGAGAGGGTGACGGCGAGGGAAAGGTTGCCGGATTCGGTGGCGGAGTAGACGGCGATGGGCATCGTCTGCGTGCGTCCGGGGATGTTGCCAGCGAGCATGAGGGTGGCCCCGAATTCGCCGAGCGCACGGGCGAAGGCGAGGACGGCGGCGGTGGCGATGGCGGCTCGGGCGATGGGGATGTCAATTTTGATGAGGCGTTGGAGTGGACTGACGCCGAGCAGACGGGAGGCGTCGTGGAGGCAGGGATCGATCATGAGAAAGGCCGACCGGGTCAGGAGGTAGACGATGGGGAAGGAGACGATGAAGGCGGCGAGGACGGTGCCGGGCCAACTGAAGACGATGGGAAAGCCAATTTGCTCGAGGAACGAGCCGAGTGGGCCGCGTTTTCCGAAGAGTAGGAGCAGCAGGAATCCGATGACGGTGGGTGGGAGGACGAGCGGGAGCAGGCAGACGGCGTCGAGGACGACGAGCCATCGGGAGCGTCGGTGGGCGCGCCAAGCGGCGAGGGTGGTGCCGACGATCAGGGCGAGGAGCGTCGCGACGAGGGCGGTCTGCAGTGAGACGAGGATGGCGGGCATGGTGAGGCGTGTCGGTGGTTATTGGTTATTGGATATTGGAATCTGAAAGCCGTGGGCTTGGAAAATTTGCAGCGCTGGGGGGCTGAGGAGGAATTTGAGAAAATCGCGAGATTTCGAGGTGTCGTGGATGAGGGCGGCGACGGTGTGGATGGGTGAATGGAGGTTGGGCGGGATTGTGGCGGCCAAGCGAACGCGATCGGTCACGTCGGTGGGGTAGACGAATCCCGCGTCGGCGTTGCCGGTGGCAACCCAGGTGAGGGCTTGGCGGACGTCTTTTGCGTAAACGAATTTTGGGCGGAGTTTTTCGAGGAGGTTGAGATGCCGAAGGGTTTCGAACGCGTAGGCTCCGGCGGGTGAGGTGGCGGGTTCGCCGATGGCGATGGTGTGAACGGAGGGCTTCGTGAGGTCGTTGAGTGTGTCGAGGTCGGAGAGGTCCGTTCTGGTTATGAGGACGAGGGTGTTGGTGAGGAACGGGGTGACGGCAGAGCGGGGGATGACTTTGGCTCCGACGAGTCGATCGACGGGGTCGGCGGCAGCCGAAAGAAAGAGGTCAGCGGGGGCGCCGTTTTCGATCTGGCGGGCGAGGGCGTTGGAGCCGCCGAAGTTGAAGCTGATCTCGATGTCGGGATTTGCTGCCTCGAAGGTGCTGGCGATTTCCTCGAGCGGAGCTTGGAGGCTGGCGGCGGCGGAGATGAGGAGGGTGGCGAGAAGGGTGATTGATGGCACGTAGCGTGAGAGATTTGAGGCTGCGCCTTGGGGTTGGGGCTCCGGGCAGGATGCCCGGAGCGGCGGGCTGGAAGCCCGCGCTCCCCCGTGTTATGACGTCGGGCGATGAGCGAGAAGATTCAAGTTACGGTTTGGAACGAGTTTGTGCACGAGCGCGAGAACGAGGTGGTCGGCAAAATTTATCCGGAGGGGATTCATCGCTGCATCGCGGATGGGTTGGAGGAGGATGCGGCGTTCGAGGTGCGGTGCGCGACGCTGGACGAACCGGAGCACGGGCTGACGGGGGACGTGCTGGAAAATACCGATGTCCTGCTGTGGTGGGGGCATTGTGCGCACGGCAAGGTGTCGGATGAGATCGTGGATCGGGTGCAGGCCCGAGTGCTGCAGGGAATGGGACTGATCGTGCTGCACTCCGGGCACTACGCGAAGGTCTTCAAGCGGCTGATGGGAACGAGTTGCTCGCTGACGTGGCGGGAGGCCGGAGAGAAGGAGCGGCTGTGGGTTTGCAATCCGGGCCATCCGATCGCGCAGGGGATTGATCGGTTTTTCGAAATTCCGCACGCGGAGATGTACGGGGAGCCGTTTGGGGTTCCGGCGGCGGACGAGACGGTGTTTTTGTCGTGGTTCGCGGGCGGCGAGGTGTTTCGGTCCGGGCTGACGTGGCAGCGGGGGAACGGGAAGATTTTTTACTTCCGGCCGGGGCACGAGACGTATCCGGTTTACCACCAAGCGGAGGTCAAGCTGGTGCTCAAAAACGCGGTGCGCTGGGCGGTGCCAACGGGAAGTCGGTGGGTGGACTCGTGTCCGAACGTGCCGGTGGAGGAGGCTTGTGAACCGATTTCCAAGCAGGGTGCGGGGTTACACCAAGATGGGGAAGAGGGGTTTCGGTGAGGATTCTTTGAACAGAAGGGAACGAAGATAACGAAGGATACAGAAGAATTGGTATTTTCGAGCCGAAGGCTCGAATCTTTGTTGCCTTCGTTACCTTTTGTTCAAAATCACCGTATCGAAGCTTCTTTTGTCGGCTCGGCTGGTTGCCAGGAGTCGCGGGCGGGGGCGTGGTTGCGGTTGCCTCGGAGTGAGCTGAGGTAGGCGACGAGGGCGGTCGTTTCGTCGGGGCTGAGGTTTTTGCCGTAGGCGGGCATGTTGCCGCCGCCCAGTAGGACCTGCTTGGTGAGTTGCGGCCCGGTGAGGCGCGTGCCGACGGAGGCGAGGTCGGGGCCACGGTGGCCGCCGATGCCGTCGATGGCGTGGCAGGCCCGACACTGCTTGTATTGGAAGACATTGGCTCCGGCGAGTTCGAGCGAGTCACGATCCTCGATGAATTGTGGCGGGGTGGGGTCGCTGGACCAGGCTTTCATGTCGGGTGACCAGGGTGAGGTCTTGCCGAGATAGGTCAGCATTCCGAGGACGAGGTAGCAGAGGATCACGGTGACGACGGCGACGGGGCGGCGACGCCAGTGTTTTTCGCCGGTTCCGCAGACGAACGGCAGGGCGAACAGGATGGCAATGACGACGGGGGCACCGCCGAGCAGGACGATGGATTCCAGGTCCTTGGGAAGAAGCGCGGCGATGGCGAAGATCCAGAGGAAAAAGAAGTCGGGACGCGGGAGGGTGTCGATCTGCGTCGGGTCGGGTGGCCCGGACGGGCCCTTGGCACCGAAAAGGATGGCGGCGAGGAAGATGCCGAAGACGACGATGGCTCCGGCGACGATGTCCTTGTCGATGGCTTTCGGGAAAAACGGGACGCCCTCCTTTTTCAGGATATCCTTGTAGTGCTGGTCGTAGGTTTCCTTTTTTACCAGGACGCCGGGGGTGGGGTATTCGTTGATGCCTTTGGTGAGGACCATGCGGAGGTGCAGGCTGATGAGGGCGATGATGGTGCCGGGGATCAGGAAGACGTGGAGCGAGAAGAAGCGGGAGAGCGTCTCGCCGGCGATGATGGGTCCGCCGAGCATGAGGTGGACGAGGCCTTCGCCGATGAACGGGACGCGGCCCATGATGGCGGCGCCGATGCCGAGGCCCCAGTAGGCGTCTTCGTCGAAGCGGAGGACCTGGCCGGTGAAGGCCATGCCGAGGGTGAGGAAAAGGAGGATGCAGCCGGAGATCCAGGTGATCTCGCGCGGGTATTTGTAGGCTCCCCAGAGGAAGACCTGGGTCATGTGGAGCAGCATGATGCCGACCATGAAATTCGAGCCCCAGTTGTGCACGGCGCGCAGGAACCAGCCGAGTTCCTGCGTGTAGGTGAGGTAGATGAGGGTGTCGTAGGCCTCGGCGGCGGAGGGAACGTAGACGAAGGCGAGGAGCGTGCCGGTGAGGACTTGGATGATGAAACAGATCAGCGTCGCGCTGCCGAAAACGTAGAACCAGCTCCCGGCGCTCTGCGGCACGTGGTGGCCAGCCGTTGACTCGAACAACTTCGTGACGTGGAGTCGGTCATCGAGCCACGTGTAGAAATCGAGAGCCGGTTTGGTGAAGCGGTTCGGTTTCATGCGGGCTCGTGATTGGTGACTGGTGAGTGGTGATTGGTAGAATGCAATGTGGGTGGGACCTCAGACGTTGGTGTTCGCGAGGGTCGGGAGGATGCCGCCTTGACGTAGAGTTGCCGGATTCGACTTTGTATTCGTATTCGTAGAGCCCGCGCGGCGGGCGGGCCGGCGGCGTAGGAGCCGTCCTGGTAATAGGCGCCGCCGTGGCACGGGCAGAGGAAGAGCTTGGATTCTTCGAACCAGCGGACGGGGCAGCCGAGGTGGGCGCAGTTGATGGCGAAGACTTGGAATTTGGATTGGTTGTTCTCGGTGAAGTGGCGGACCCAGCAGGGGAGTTGGGCGGTCTCGCCGTCCCAGGTGCGGGATTTGGGATTTTTGTAGGTGGCGAGGCGGGTCGTGTTGACCGGGAACTTGTCGAGGGTGCCGAGGGGGATCCAGGAGAGCGGCATCTCGCGGACGAAGCTGGAGAAGACGTAGCCGAGGACGGGGATGCCGATCATGGCTCCGGCGACGACGTTGAGCCCGATGCCGATCTTGAGCATGAGCTGGCGGCGGGTGGTCTTTTCGGGTTCGGGCGTGCCGCCGTTGCCGCCGCCGCAGCAGGGTGTCGGGGCGGGCGAGGGATCGGGAGTGGGTGCGTCCGGCGTCATGGTGCGGGTGAAGGGTTGGGCGGGAGGGGGGCGGCTGCGCCGGGTGGGGTGGTCGGCGATTGTAAATCGTCGCTTTTGGTGGACGGCAGGATGCCGTCACTCCGGTGAGAGGCGAGGAAGGCGACGAGGTCGGCGACTTCGGGGTCGGTGAGGTTGGTGGGCGGCATGCCGAGCTTCGGTCGACCGACGACGGTGATGGTGCGGAGGTATTGGTCGCTGACGAGTCCGAGGTAGGCGGGGGAGAGGAGGGTGTCGCCGGGTGCGTGGCAGCTGGCGCAGTGGGTTTGGAACGCGGTGGCTCCGGCGGCGATGTTGCCGAGCGGCGCGGAATAGGGCGGGAGGTCGGTCGCTGAAGTTCCGGTGTCCCACGTGAGGATGCCCGCGACGAGTGCCTTGATCTGGTCTTCGGTGAGCGGGCCGCCGGTGGATTTCGCGAAGCCGGGCATCGCGGTGCCGGGGATCCCGTTGGCAATCACGTCGTGGAGCGTCTCGACCGGGATGAACTCGAGGTAGCGGGGAAAATTCATCGGAATGGACGCGGAGGTCGTGGTCCCGTCGCTGTGGCAGGCGAGGCAGTTTTCCCGGTAGAGCGTGGCGAAGTCGGTGATGGAGGATTCCGGCTTCCAGCGTTTGGCTTCATTCGGGGCCCCGGGCATCCAGTCGCACGCTGGAAGGACCAGCGCGACAAGAGTAAGCGCGAGGATCGGGAGAGTTTTCATTCTTCCTCCTTTTCCTGGGCTTCGACGCCGAGGCGTTCCGCGAGGGACCAGCTTTGCATGGTGTCGATCTTGCCGCTCTTGAAAACCACGAAGCCGCCGGTGAGTCCGAATGCGACCTGGCAGATGATGAACCAGGGCCAGTCGATGCGGTCGGCGAGGGCGGGGTTGATGATTCCGAGCACGGGGTAGAGGAGGCCGGTCCAGATGAGGGGCATGATGATGCCGCCCCAGAACCACTGGAATTTGTTGGGCAGCATGGGGAGGATCGTCGTGTAGAGCAGGCCGATGAGGATCGAGATCGAGCCGTGCGCAATGATGGCGACGACCAGGCCGATGAGGCTGAAACTGCGGAGTGTCTCGAGGTCGGCGTTGGCGAGGGTGCTGACGCCGGCGGCGGCGAGGAGATTGATCGGATACCAGATGCTGCCCTCGGCCCAGAGGCCGTAGATCATCGCGAGGACGGCCATGACCGCTCCGCCGACGAGTCCGCCGAACGCTCCGGCGGTGTAGGGGTGAACTTCGACCGGGATGTGGGCGCGGTGACCGCGTCTTGCCGACGACGAGGTGACCGACGGAACGGGCGGAGGTCTTTACCGGCTCGGGGCGTTCGCCGGGTGGGCGGATCACGACGGGCTCGTGGGCGGCGTGCGGGAGGCAGTCGCGGAACCAGCCGACGGCTCCGAAGGCGGCGCAGATGAACCCGACCGCAGCGACGAACAGGCTGGTGACGAGACCCGCGAACATGAGCGTGAGGCCGAAGGCAGTGATCATCGGCCACGCGGTGGGCGTGGGGAGGTCGATGTGGTTGCCGTGGCGATGTGGGTCGTTGTCCATGCGGTTAAAAAAGCGGGATGAGGCCGGTGCTGATGACGTAGACGACGATGAGGACCACGAGCCAGATGGCGTCGACGAAGTGCCAATACCACGAGATCATCTGAATGCGCTCGAACTGATCGGATTTCACGTGACCGAGCATGCTGAGTATCCAGACGAGGCTCAGGAGAATGAGTCCGACGATGACGTGGAAAGCGTGGAGTCCGACGAGCGAGTAGAAGGTGGAGCCGAAGGTGTTCGACTGAATGGTCAACCCGTGGTGCGTGATCAGCTCGTACCATTCGTGGGCGGTGAAGCCGATGAAGAAGAGACCGAGAAGAATGGTGCCGCCCCACCACAGGTGAAACGTCGGGAGCTTGCCGTGGTGGAAGGCTTTCTCGGCGACGACGACGGTGAAGCTGCTGCCGAAGAGCGCGATCGACGCGAGGATTGGGAAGCGAGAGGACGTCTTCCGGGTAGGGGCCGTTGAGGCTTTTCCCGATGTAGAAGAGGTAGGCGACGACGAAAATCGTGAAAAGGGCGGACTCCGTGAAGATGAGCGAGATGATGCCGACCTTGCGGACGGAGGGCAGCACCCAGGGGGTGACCTCGGCGGGTGAGGCCGGGTCGTTGATCATCTGCTCGTTGGTCGACTCAATCATACTTCCAATCGGGGTCGCTGGGGTGTTTGAGATCCCAGAGCGGGCGGCGGGAACGAATCTCGGGGAGACGTTCGAAATTGTATTCGGCCGGTGGCGAGGTGGTCGACCATTCCAAAGTCCAGGCGTCCCACGGATCGTCGCCGGCTTTTCTGCCCTTGAAGTAGGACCAGACGAGATTGACGACGAAGGCGAGGATGCCGGCGGCCTGGAACGCGACGCCGACGGTCGAAATGAAGTTCCAAATCTCCCAGCCACGACCGGCCTCGTAGGTGAAGATGCGGCGTGGCATGCCGAGGATGCCGGAGACGTGTTGCGGGGCGAACGTGACGGTGAAACCGACGATGAAGAGCCAGAAGTGCCAGTGGCCGAGACGGACATCGAGCATTCGACCGAAGGCTTTCGGATACCAATAGTAGATGCCGGCGAAGAGCGTGAAGAGGAGTCCACCGATGAGGACGTAGTGGAAATGGGCGACGACGAAATACGAGTCGCTGAGCTGCCAGTCGAACGGGGCGACGGCGAGCATGACGCCGGTCAGCCCGGCGATCAGAAATTGGAACAGGAACGCGATGCAGAACATCATCGGAAGCTCGAGGCGGATCTTGCCGCCGTACATGGTGCCGAGCCAATTGAAGATTTTGATGCCGGTCGGGACGGCGATGATCATCGTCGAGATGGCGAAGAAGGTGTTGCCGATGGAGGTCATCCCGACGGTGAACATGTGGTGAGCCCAGACGCCGAGGCTGATGAACCCGATCATGATCGTGGCGGCGACCATGATGGGGTATCCAAAGATGGGCTTGCGCGAGAAGACGGGGATGACTTCGGACGCGATGGCGAAGCCGGGGACCATGAGGATGTAGACTTCGGGGTGGCCGAAGATCCAGAAAAAGTGCTGCCAGAGAACGGCGGAGCCGCCGGCCTGGGTGTCGAAGAATTTTGCGTCGAGGTAGCGGTCGAGCGTCAGCATGATCTGGCACGCGGAGAGCGACGGCATCGCGATGAGAATGAGGAACGCGGTGACGAACCACATCCAGACGAAGAGCGGCATGCGGGCGAGGGTCATCCCCTTGCAGCGCAGGCAAATGATGGTGACGATGATGTTGAGCGCGGTGGCGATGGAGCCGATGCCGCTGAGGAGGATGCTGAGCGTCCAGTAGTCGGTGGAGTGGCCGCGGGAGAAGGCTTTGGCGGTGAGCGGAGAGTAGGCGAACCAACCGACGTCGGGCGCGGAGCCGGCTCCGTAGAGTCCTTCCGCTCCGAGGTAGCTGAAGTAGAAGAGGAGGCCGCTGAAGAAGAAAACCCAGAAGCCGAAGGCGTTCAGGCGGGGGAAGGCCATGTCGCGGGCTCCGATCATGAGCGGGACGAGGTAGTTCGCCATTCCGATGATGATGGGCATGCCGACGAAGAACACCATCGAGGTGCCGTGCATGGTGAAGAGCTGATTGAAGACGTCGGGCGCGAGAAAGTCGTTCTTGGGGATGGCGAGCTGGATGCGGATGGCGGTGGCCATGCAGCCGGCGATGACGAAGTAGAGGAGGCCGCACCCGATGTACATGAGGCCGAGCTTCTTGTGGTCGACCGTGTAGATGAGCGATTGCACGATGCCGGTGAGCGCGCCGGGTTCTTCGCCGGGGCGCGCGGGCGTGATCGGGATCTCGCGGGAGTCGGAGATGCTTCGCATCAGTTTATCGTTGAGAGTTGATGGTTGAGAGGTGGTTGAGCTCGTTTAGCTTTGTTGGCGGCTGGAAGCCGCCACTCCGGTGTCATTTGAGCGTTTTCAGGTAGTTGACGATTTCGTGGATCTCGGAGTCGACGAGCTGCATGGCGGGCATGAGAGCACCGGGCTTCATGTGCTTGGATTGCGGATCTTTGATCCAGTCGAAGAGGGTGGCGGGGTCGTTCGGGAGACTGCCGCCGGCGATGGTGGTGCGGGTGGCGAGCTTGGTGAGGTCGGGACCGAAGACGACCTCGGTGAGGCTGCCGTCGACGATGTGGCAATTGATGCAGGCGTTGCTGGCGAAGGCGGCGCGGCCGAGTGCGACGGAGGGATTTTCGGCAGGAGGCGCGGCCTGGTTTTTGGCCCAGGCGGCGAATTCGTCGGGTTCGGAAACGAAGACGCGGAGGAGCATGTTGGCGTGCTGGGTGCCGCAGTATTCGGCGCAGTTGCCGAGGAAGAGTCCGGTCTCGCTGGGCTCGAGCCACATCTCGTTGGTGCGGTTGGGGACGACGTCGGTTTTGCCGTTGAGCTGGGGGACCCAGAAGCTGTGGATCACGTCGGCGGACTGCAGATAAATGCGGGTCGGGCGGGGGTCGTCGGCGCGGCTGACGGGGATGTGAATTTCGTTGGCGGTGATGAATTGAGTCTCGCCGGCGTCGTCGAGGTAGTGGACTTCCCACCACCATTGGTGGCCGATGACCTTGATTTTCAACGCGTCTTCAGGGAGGCGGGCATTCTGGATGTCGGCGATGGTGCGGGCGGTGACGAGGACGAGGACGACGGTGATGAGAATCGGGAGGACGGTCCAGGCGAGCTCGATCTGGGTGCTGCCGTAGACCTGCGGCGGCTCGGTGCCGTCGTCGCCGGGGCGGCGGCGGAACTTGAGGACCGTGTAGACGAGAAGTCCGGTGACGACGACGAAGATGCCGGCGCAAATGAGGAGGACGAGGAGCGAGACTTCGTGGATGAGCAGCGCGGGCGTCGACTTGGGGTCGAACATGTTCGCGATGGCGTGGACCTTCGGGTCATCCGTCTGCGCGAAGGAGAGCGTGGTGGTGAGGAAATTGACGAAGACGCCGAGGGCGGCGGCGGGAAGTGGAGTTCGTCGGAGTCCGCTCACGGGGTGAGGCAATAGCAAGGGATCGGGGATGTGCCAATTCGTTTGTTCATCTCTGTTGTTGGCTCGCACGCTCGTTCGCTTGCTGCGCGGGGTGCACTTGCGTGCAGCTGCGCCGGGCAGGGATGCCCGGCGCGACAGGCTGGAAGCCTGTTCTCCCCGTGATTTGCAGCGGGGAATTGTGAAAGTCTGGCGGGGGCGGTAGGGTCTGGGGGCGATGAAGGAGGTGAAGGATACGATGCGGGCGACGGTTCACATGAGCTACGATGGGCGGGTGACGAAGACGTTCCGGGGATCGGGGCGGGTGCGGCGTTTTGACAACGAGGTGCGGGTGTTGCGGTTTTTGGAAGAGCGGGGGTGCTCGTTCGTGCCGAAGCTGATTTCGGCGGAGCGCGAGACATTGACGATGGTGACGACGAGTTGCGGGGGGCGGGTCGACCGGATGGACGAGGATCGGCTGCGTGCGCTTTACGCGGAGTTGGAGACCTACGGGGTGCGTCACGAGGATGCCGAACTGCGCAACGTGACGTACGATCAGCGGGTCGGGCGGTTTTGCCTGATCGATTTTGAGTTTGCGACGATCCTGAAGCCGGAGGGTGGTGGGGATCCGGTGGGGTTGAAGCCGGGCGACATCACGGTGAAGGGCTCGGAATGAGTGATGGGGCGGTGCTGCGGTGGTCGGGTCTGTCGGATCGGGGGCGAGTGCGATCAAACAACGAGGATTCGTTTCTCGGGCTTCAGTTTGACGGGCGGGAGGTGTGGCTGCTGGGGAAGGTTGGCGAGGCGACGGTGACCGAGCGGGACGCGGTCTTCGCGGTGAGTGACGGAATGGGTGGCGCGAAGGCGGGGGAATTTGCGAGTGGAATCGCGGTGGAGAAGATTACGAAATTATTGCCACGATCGTTTCGGCAGGGCGCGACCGGGATCGACGCGGGGTTCGGTGATGTGTTGACGGAATTATTCCAGGAAGTGCACCGGGCGCTGACCTATCTGGGGCTGAGCTACGAGGAATGCCGGGGAATGGGCGCGACGCTGAGTCTGGCGTGGTTCACTCCGGAATGGATGTACTTTGCCCACATTGGTGACAGCCGGATCTATTATCTACCGAAGGATGGGGGGATGCGGCGGGTGACGCAGGATGATACTTACGTGGACTGGATGGTGCGTCAGGGGCGGATGAATGAACGCGAGGCTCGGAATCATCCTCGACGAAACGTGTTGCAGAAAGCGCTGGGGGCGGGTCATCGCTACGTGGATCCGCAGGTTGGGCGGGTGGGGTTTGAGCCCGGGGACCGATTTTTACTGTGCACGGATGGGGTGATCGACGGGATGTTTGACGCGCGGCTGGAGGAGCGGGCGCGGGAGGGGGAGGCGCGGGACGCGGCGGGGAAGTTGGTGGAGGCGGCGGTGGCGGCGTCGGGTCGGGACAACACGACGGCGTTGATCGTGGAGGTTGGGTAGGCGGATTTTGAACGCGGAATTGCAGACCTATCTCGCGCGGGTCGCGCGGCGGATGTGGTTGGCGCGAGTCGGTCGGGTAGCGGCCCGGACGTGGTGGCTGGTCGCCGGTGCCGGGATCGCGCTCGGGGTGGTGCGGCTGGTGGAGGGAGCGCCGCCGTTCAGTATCGAAATTGGCGGAATCCTGGTCGGGGCATGGGGGTTGGTCGTGTTGGCTGGGTTGGTGGGATCGGCGGTGTCGCCGGTCGAGGCGGCGCGGCGCGTCGATGAGGAGGACCGGTTGGTGACGGCGTTGGGGGTTGGCGAGCACGGGGATTGGGGCCGGTTGGTCGGGGCGGAAGCGACGGAGTTCGCGCGGCGCAATCCGATCGGGCAGAAGGTGCCTTGGCGGTGGCGGAGCCAAGCGGCGTTGGCGTTGGTTTCAATGATGCTGGCCGCCGGGATGGTTGGAAATTTTCGCATGCAGGCGGATCGGACGTTGGCGGAGCGCGAGGCTGCGGCGGAGATCGTCGATCAGGCGGTGGAGGTGCTCGCGGAGCCGGACGCTCCCTCGTTGGCGGAGGCGGAGGCGGCGTTGCGGGGAAGTGCGCAGGGGCTGCGCGAGCGGCTGACGAGCGCGCCGAGGGAGGATGCTTTGCGGGCGCTGGCGAAAGCGGCTGCGGAGGTCGAGCGCTTGCGGGGAGCGTCGGATGCCGATGGGTCGGGTGGGGGCGGCGAGGCGTCGGACGGATCGGCGGACGGTGCGCCGCCGGTGCTGGATGGGATGGCGCAAAGTGACGCGCCGGCGGCTGGGGGCGGTCGTCGGTTGTCGGAGGCCGAGTTGGCGGAAATGGCGTCGCGTCTGGAGGAGATGAAGCGGGCGGCGCGGGGCGGGCCGGAGTCGGGTCGCGAGGGTGAAGGTGAGGGTGGAGGAGATCAGGGTGGTCAGGCGCTGGCGCAGTTGGAGTCGGCGGCGGAGAGCGGTCGCGAGGGGGCGGCGGCGGGCGAAAGCTCGAGCGGTCGACCGGGGGGTGGGCCGGGGAGTGATCAGGACGTCGGCGCGGGCGGGCCGTTGATGGGTGCGAAGCAGGACGCCGGGGCGATGGGCGCGGATGATCGGTCGGGTCTGGATCGGGGGGCGGGGGCTGCGGTCGCCGTGGGGACGATCTCGGCGGACGGAGCGGGGCGGGCCGAGCGGGCTTACCGCGAGGCTTACGAGGAGGCGTTGCGATCGGCGGAGGACACGGTGACGCGGGAGGAGGTGCCGTTCGGTTCGCGGGAGTTGGTGCGGCGGTATTTTGAGCGGATTGCGCCGGAGTGAGTAGTGGAGTGTTATTGGTGATTGGTGATTGGTGATTGGTTGGGTTTGAATTCGATGGTGGACGAAACGGAGGAGTTGAAGGAGCGGGTGGCGGAGTTTCGGCGTGGCTTCGCGGCTTTGGAGGAGGAGCTGGCGAAGGTGGTCGTCGGGCAGCGGGAGACGGTGCGGGGGCTGTTGCTGGCGTTGTTCGCGGGAGGCCACGTGCTGCTGGAGGGTGCGCCGGGGCTGGGGAAGACTCTGCTGGTTCGGACGTTGGGTGGAGCGACGGGGTTGGAGTTTTCGCGGGTGCAATTCACGCCCGACCTGATGCCGGCGGACATCGTGGGAACGAGTCTGATCGTGGACGACGGTGGCACGAAGCGGTTTGAGTTTCAGCCCGGGCCGATCTTCACGAACATCCTTTTGGCGGATGAAATCAACCGGGCGACGCCGAAAACGCAGAGCGCTCTGCTGGAGGCGATGCAGGAACGTCACGCGACGGTGGGCGGGGTGTCGCGGGCGGTGCCGGATCCGTTTCTCGTGCTGGCGACGCAGAATCCGCTGGAGATGGAGGGGACGTATCCGCTGCCGGAGGCGCAGCTCGACCGGTTTCTGCTGAAGTTGTTGGTGGGTTATCCGAGCGGTGAGGAAATGCACACGATTCTGGACCGGACGACGGCGGCCGGGGACGGTGGGGTGGCGACGGAGGTGGCTTCGGCAGACGGGCTGCGGGCGAGTCAGCGGTTGATCCGGGAGGTGCCGATTGTGCGGGAGGTGCAGGAGGAGGCGGTGCGGCTGGTGCTGGCCACGCACCCGGAGGAGGGAAGCGGAGCGAGGAGGTTCGTGCGATACGGGGCGAGTCCGCGGGGAGCGCAGGCGCTGGTATTGTGCGCGAAGATCGAGGCGCTGCTGGCGGGGCGTTTTCACGTCGCGCGCGAGGACATTCGAGCGGTGGCGCTGCCTGCGCTGCGGCATCGAATTGTGATGAATTTCGAGGGCGAGGCGGAGGGCGTGGCTCCGGACGACGTGGTGCGGGAGGCTCTGGGGGGTTGAGCGGGGGATGGTGATTTGCCCGCCAAATCCGCGAATGCCGCGAACGATGATGGCGCGAAGATGATGGCGGCTCGTTCGATTCAATTCCCGGGCTTGGCGGGCAGGGGGTATCCGTATTTGTTTGATCTGGCGGAATGCGGGAGAGCAAGGTGGCGGTTCTGGAGCCTTCCTTGGGCGCGAGCGTGCGATGCCGATCCCCGGATGATTCGGAAGGGAAATTCTTTGTCTGTTTCGAAGGTCCCGCCGACCACGCGGACGGCCAGGGGCGGTAGCTTGGTGATTTTGGATTTTAGATTTTGGATTTTGGATTGGTGAAAATGGACTGGAGAGAATTTGGATTTTTGCGGTGTGCGGTGGTGACGCCGGAACTGCGGGTGGCGGACGTGGCGTTCAACGTGGAGGCGACATCGGCGGCCCTGCGGTCGCTGGCGGGCGAGGGCGTGGCTTTGGCGGTGTTTCCGGAGCTGGGGCTGACGGGTTACACGTGCGCGGATCTCTTCTATCAATCGGAGCTGATCGAGGCGGCGGAGGCGGGCCTGGAGCGGGTGGCAGCGGTCGTGGCTGAGACGGGGGTGGCGGCGGTGGTCGGACTGCCGCTGACGGTGGAGTCGCGGCTCTACAATTGCGCGGCGGTGGTGACGGTGGACGGGGTGGCTGGGATCGTCCCGAAGACGTGGTTGCCGACGACGGGGGAATTTTACGAGGAGCGTTGGTTTGCGAGGGCGGCGACGCTGTCGGTGGACGAGGTGGTGATCGGGAATGCGGTCGTCCCGCTGGGAACGGATCTAATTTTCGTCGATCGGGCTGATGGGCTCCTGCGGCTGGGGATCGAGGTCTGCGAGGACTTGTGGGGAGCGGAGCCGATGAGTGGGCCGCTAGCAACGGCGGGGGCGACGGTGATCGCGAATCCTTCGGCGAGCGACGAGGTGCTGGGGAAGGCGGGGTATCGGCGGGAGCTGGTGCGTCAGCAGAGCGCACGGTGCCTGGCGGGTTATTTGTACGCGAGTGCGGGGCCGGGAGAGTCGTCGACGGACGTCGTGTATTCAGGCCATTCGCTGATCGCGGAGTGCGGGACGGATCTGGCGGAGACGAAGCGGTTCGAGTTTGGAACGACGTGGGCGATTGCGGACGTGGATCTGGGGCACGTCCGGGCGGATCGGGTGGGGAACAGCTCGTTTTCGGCTTCGGCGGCGGACGATGCGTGGCGGCTGGTGCCTTTGCGGTTGGCGGATCGGGAGGCGGGTGGAGCGCTGCGTCGCTTGGTGGCGCAGACGCCGTTCATTCCGGCAGCGGGGGAACGGCGGGCGGAAGTTTGCCGGGAGATTTTCTCCATTCAGAGCACGGGATTGGCGCGGCGGCTGCGTCACACGGGGTCGAAGACGGCGGTGATCGGCGTGTCGGGTGGGCTGGATTCGACGCTGGCTTTGCTGGTGACGATCCGGGCGCTGGCCGCAGCGGGGCTGGAGTCGTCGGCGGTGGTGGTGGCGGTGGTGATGCCGGGGCCAGGGAGCTCGGATCGGACGCAGGGGAACGCTCAGAAATTGGCGGAGGCGGTCGGCGCGGACGTGCGGGTGATTCCAATCGGCGACGCGGTGGAACAGCATCTGCGGGCGATCAATCATCCGGAGGGTCAGCACGACGCGACCTACGAAAACGTGCAGGCGCGGGAACGGACGCAGCTGCTGATGAGCGTGGCGAACCAGACTGGTGGGATCGTGGTGGGGACCGGGGATTTATCGGAGCTGGCGCTGGGATGGTGCACTTACAACGGGGATCAGATGTCGATGTATCACGTCAACGCGGGCGTGCCGAAGACGTTGGTGCGGTATCTCATCGAGTGGTGCGCGGACGAGGAGTTCGAGGGGGGCGTCGTGGACGTGCTTCGCGACATCGTGGATACGCCGATCTCGCCGGAACTCGTGCCGACGGAGGGCGGACTGCAGGAGACGGAGTCGGCCATTGGGCGGTATCTGCTGCACGACTTTTTTCTGTTTCACTCGGTGCGTCTGCACGAGAGACCGGCGAAGGTTTTTGCGCTGGCGCGGGAGGTGTTCGACGGGGAGTTTGGGGACGACGAGATCCGGGAAACTCTGCGGACGTTTTATCGGCGATTCTTTGCGAATCAGTTCAAGCGTTCGGCGATGCCGGATGGGCCGAAGGTCGGGACGGTGGCGTTGTCGCCGCGCGGGGATTGGCGGATGCCGAGCGACGCGAGCGCGGATCTGTGGCTGGCGGAGTTGGAGCGATTTTAGATTTTGGATTTTAGATTTTGGATTTTGGTGAGGGAATGCGTCTAGTGGCGGTGGTTGTATGAGTCTTGAGAGCGGGCATAACGTCGTGACGACGTACGGGGCGGAGAGCACGGTGACATCGCCGAAGCGGTTTTTCGCGGAGATGTGGAACGATCTCATCCAGAGCCGGCAGTTGGCTGGGATGCTGGCCTACCGGGACCTCAAGGCGCAATTTCGGCAGTCGTTTCTGGGGTGGTTCTGGCTGTTGATTCCGCCGGTGATGTGGACCGTGGGAATGACGGTTCTGCGCCGGAACAACCTGGCTGATCTCGGCGCGACCGATATTTATTACCCGGCCTACGTGCTGATCAGCATGTCGATGTGGCAGATGTTTCAGGCGGCGTTGCGGGGGCCGATGCTGGCGATGAGTCTGAACAAGGGAATTCTGACCAAGGTGAGATTCCCGCGGGAGGCGATCATTCTCGCGGACGTGATGAAGCTGGGCGTGGAGATCGTGGTCTACCTGCTGCTGATCATCGCGGCGTTCTTTTTCTACGACATTCCGCTGGGCTGGACGGTGCTGCTGTTTCCGTTTGCCTACCTGATGTTGGTGTTTTTGGGGACGACGATTGGATTGCTGCTGGCTCCGATCGGGCTGCTGTATCGGGACATTGGCGCGATGCTTCCCTATCTGCTGATGGCGGGATTGGTGATCACCCCGGTGATTTTCCCGATGCCTTCGCCGGAAAATACGGGAGTCTTCGCGACGGTGGTGCGTTTGAATCCGGTGACTCCGGTGCTGGTGACGGCGCGGGAACTGGCCACGAGTCAGCCCCTGACGATGCTCCCGCAGTTTTTTGTGATGGTGGGGGTGATCGCCGTCGGATTGGTTTTGGCCATGGCGCTGCTGCGAGCAGCGACGCCGCAGATCGTGGAGCGCTGGAGCTCTTAGAATTTTGGATTTTGGATTTTGGATTGGGTGAAGTGATGGATACGGATTTGAGCGATGACGTCCTGGATGACGACGAGGATGACGATGATGACCTGGAGCCGGGTGAGCGGAAGCTACCCGGTGGGCCTCCATGCATCGAGGTGACCGGGGTGTCGAAGCGATTTTGTCGCGATCTGAAGCGGTCACTGCTTTACGGGGTGCAGGACATCGGGCGTGAGATTGTCGGCATGCCGCCGCGGGTCGGTGAGCTGAAGAGAAATGAGTTTTGGGCGCTGCAGGATGTGGGGTTCGAGTTGCCACGGGGATCGGCGATGGGATTGGTGGGGACGAACGGGAGTGGGAAGACGACGCTGATGCGGATCATCGCGGGGATCATCAAGCCTACCACCGGCCGGGTGACAGTGAGGGGGCGTTTGGCTCCGTTGTTGGCGCTGGGAGCGGGATTCAATTCCATCCTCACGGGGCGGGAGAACATTTACACCAACATGTCGATCCTTGGGCTGACGAAGAACGAGATCGACGCGAAGTTCGACGACGTGGTGGCGTATTCCGAGATCGAATACGCGCTGGACGCCCCGGTGCAGACTTACAGCTCGGGGATGACGGCGAGGCTGGGTTTCGCCTGCGCGATCCACACGCAGCCGGACATCCTCCTGATGGACGAGGTGTTGGCGGTCGGCGATATGCAATTCCGCGAGAAGTGCATTAAGACGCTGCAGCAACTGCGAGACGAGGGAACGTCTTTCATTATCGTGCATCACTTTCCGGATATCCTTTTGGCGGTGTGTGACACGGCGATGTACGTGTCGGGAGGCAATCGGGTGGCTTTTGGCAAGGCGGCGGAGGTGCTCGAGACCTACGAGGAGGCGCTGCACGCGAAGCGAAAGGGGAATTCGCAAACCGGGGGAGGATCGGATCGTTCGCAGACGGATGGGGGTGAAACCTTGATGGACCCGGTCATCGAGAGCGAGGCGGCGACGGTGGCGTCGGTGGCAATCTACAACGAAAACAATCGGGAGGGTGGGGACGTGCGGGAGCCGATGATCCAGAACGAATCACCATCGGAGCTGCTGGCGGTGCTGAAGGTGGTGGGGCGGGTCGACCTGATGAACATCGTGGTGCAGGTGATGAAGTTGCCGACGATGGATACGATGGCCGAGTCGATGATGGAGCAGCAGGTGCTGAAAATCTCGACCAAGCGGGATTGCAGCCGGATCGTGGAAGTGAAGCCGGGCGAATACGAGATCCGGCTGAAATTTCCGTGGCTGGGTCTCCTGCCGGGGATGTATCAGGCCCGGGTGTCGCTGTATTCGCGGAAGACTTTGTTGGCGAGGCGCCGAGGAAAGCGGTTTCGGGTCGGTTCGGTTCGGAAGGGTGGTTTCGACGGACGGTATTTTCAACCCCGGGAGTGGGACTTCGACATCGACACGGGCAAGCGCGAGCGGGGTGCGGCGAAGCGGCGACGGGAGAAGCAGGCAGCGGAGGAATCGGCGGCGGAATGAGTGATCCGAAGATCGAGGGCCCGGCTCCGGCGGAAGTGATTCCATCGGCCTCCAAGTCTGATTCGAGCGCGAAGCTTCAGCTCAAGTTCGTTCCGCGGGTGATCAAGTGGGTGAACGACCGCTTCGACCGAGGGTGTCAGCATTGTCTGAATCAATTCCCGAGGCGCATGGGAAATTTGCGTCAATATTCCCCGCGCCCGATCACTCACCAGCCGCCGGATCTCGCGGAGTCGTGGGGGAAGTATCCGTCGATTTCGGTGGTCACGCCGACGTTCAATCAAGCGAACTTCATCGAGCGGACCATCCGCAGCGTGATGGATCAGGCCTACCCCCGATTGAGCTACGCGGTCTACGACGGCAAATCGACGGACGGGACGATGGGTGTCGTCGGGCCGCTGAGCGAAGAGTATCGCTTTGCCTGGAAATCCGAGCCCGATAAGGGGCAGGCGGACGCGATCAACAAAGCGTTCGATCTGGTCGACGGCGAGATCATGGCGTGGCTGAATTCCGACGATCTTCTCATGCAGCGGACCTTGCTTTACGTGGGGAGCTATTTTGAACAACACCCGGACGTCGACGTGATCTACGGGCACCGGATCCTGATCAACGAAAACGATCAGGAAATCGGGCGGTGGGTGACCCCGCCCTACCGGGAGGAAGCGCTGACGTATTTTGATTACGTGCCGCAGGAGACGCTGTTTTGGCGGCGGCGGATCTGGGACAAGATTGGCGGGAATTTGAACGTGGATTTTCACTTCGCGCTGGATTGGGATTTGCTGCAGCGATTCCGCAACGCCGGAGCGAAGATCGTGCGAGTCCCGCGATTTCTCGGATGCTTCCGGGTGCACGCGGAGCAGAAGACTTCGGCGAAGATGGTGGACGTGGGGCGAACAGAAATGAGCTGGCTGCGCCCGGATTTTGGGAGTGATCCGGAGAAGCGACGGAAGATGACGCGGTTGTATTACAGCGAGCAATTTCGCTCGCAGCTCAGTCGATTTTTGATGATGGGGGGCGTGCGTCGGGAATGGCTGTGACCCAAGAAGTGAGTGGCGACGGCGGCGTGGAGTCGACCGGAACGGAGCCGACGTTTGTTTTTCACCAAGTGCCGGGTTGCGGATCACGTGAGTTGGTGGAGTTCGTCTACGCGAAGTTTGCGGTCGTTCACGACGAGCCGGATGCCTTCGGCGGTGCGCCGGTGGCGGGGGCGACCGTGCTGCCGATCGAGACGCGGTGGCTGTCGGCGACGAAGTTGTTTCTTTTTCGATCTCACTTTCGGCCCGGGAGCGCCTTCATCGACAAGCTTTACCCCGAATTCTTCGAGGAAGAGCGGTTCAAGGTGTTTCTCTTTGTGGATGAGCCGCTGCGGTTGGCGGCGGTCACGTATTTTCACGTCAGTCGCGGACCCAACGCCGCTGAGATCGGGACATTCCCGAGTTTTCTTAAATCCCGGCGCAACCCGATGGCGTTCTTTCTCGGAGCGACCCGAGCGAACCATCGAGCGCTGTTGGCGCGGTATTTTTTCGTCGGAGTCAATGATCGGAAGGTGGACAGTCTGCGGGGCTTGCTGGGGGCTCTGACGAGAGTCATCGAAGCGGCACCGGAGTCGCCGAACGTCGCCCGGACCGCCTACCAACTGCGCCGGGATGCGGGCGTGTCGGTCGAGGCTGCACGCGAGGTCGAGGTTGAGAAATTGATGAAGTCGGTCGGCTGGCTGGATCGGTTGATGTTCCTGAGTCGGAATTTGTTGGATTTGCAAATTTACCGGGCGGCCGTGAAGCGATTGGAGGAGGTGGCGTGATGGAGCCAGTGATTGTTTTCAACCACATTCCGAAGTGTTACGGGACAAGCATGCGGAAGTATTTTCGGCAGTTCACGACGCCTCACCCGGACTACGTCGCGACGTTCGACGACGAGGAAAGTTTCCACAAATTCCGCTACGATCCGACGACGCTCTGCGCGGAGGATTTTTTACTCGGGCACTTCAATAGCTCCGGGAAGTATCTGGCGGATCGCTATCCGGAGGTCTTGGCGGATCAGCGTTTTCAGATCTTCACGTTTCTGCGCGAGCCGCTCGAGATGCAGACTTCTCTCTTTTATTATACTCTGAAGAAGAAGCCGCACGTGGCTGAGCGGCAGGCCGAACGATTCGAATCGCTGGAGGCGTATCTGCGCAAAACCTACAATTCGATGGCGGCGAGCTTTCCATGCACGGCGGAGAATTTCGAAGAGGTTCTCGGAAGGTATTTCTTTGTCGGGGTGGCGGATCAGGTCGAGACGTCGATGAAGGTCCTCGTCGCCCGGACGCACGAAATCTTTAAATCCGCGCCGCAAAGCCGCAGCGTGGTCCGGGCACTTCGTGGCTTGGAGGCGGTCGAGAAGATCGGGTTGCCCCACGAGAACAAGTCGGCCCGGGATCGGCAGGCGACCGAGATTTCCGACGAGACGATGGCGATCTTCCGCGAGCGCAACACGCTGGATTACGCGCTCTACGACTACGCGGTGAAACAACTCGCCGAGGCGACGGCGGAACTGAAATAACGAGAATATGAGCGAACCCACCAAGCAGTATTACATCTATCAGCACGTGCCGAAGTGCGCGGGGCAGTCGTTTCGCGAAGTTTGCCGGGGCCTTGGCCTGGATCTCATTCTCGAAAAGCCGCCGGGCAAGGCGAACAAGGCGCTCTGGGAGGAATTCAAAAATAGTAAGGTGAATCTCGCCTCCCTGCCGACCGACACGATGATCTGTGGCCATTTGATCCACGATGGAATTCGGCCGAGGGAGCGTTACATCGAGGAGATCGCGGCTGGCAACGTGCGGATCGTCACGTTGCTACGCGATCCGATGGAACGCGCGATCTCGGCGTATTTCTACCGTCAACGTCAGGGGAAAGAGGTGGTGCCGACGGTGGAGGATCATCTGAAAAAGATGAAAAACCCGATGGCTCACCACTTGGGGTTTTATCAATTCGAGGGAGGGGTGATGCGGGACTTTCTGAAGACATTTTTCGTCGTGGCAGTCGCTGAGCATTACGACGCGTCGGTGCGAGTCTTGGCGAAACTGATGGACCGTGAGCCGGTCGAGGTTCCCCGGATTAACGCGACGCCGCGCAAGCCATACGAGGTATCGAACGATGTGCGGGGGATTTTCCGCGAACAAAACGAGATTGACTACGCGATGCACGCGGACGCGAGTGCGTTACTCGGTGAGCGGCACCAGGAATTGTTCGGCGAGGGGATCTAGATTGCGGGGGAGCGTCGTGACCTCCGCTTCTACGTGGCGTAGCCAATGAGCAAGCGAGATCTGAAACGCGAAAACCGCGAATTTTACCGAGCTTCGGCGAAGCGGGTAGTGCAAGTCGATGTTCCGGAGTTGTCGTTTTTGATGATCGACGGGAAGGGCGATCCGAACGATTCCCCATCCTATGCGCAGGCCGTGGAGGCGCTTTTTACCGTGTCGTACAAGGCGAAGTTCGCCTGCAAACGTGGGCTCGCGGCGATTGATTACACGGTGATGCCGCTGGAAGGTCTGTGGTGGGCGGAGGATTGGTCCGTGTTTACGTCAGATGATCGAGCGGATTGGCAGTGGACGATGATGATCATGCAGCCGGACTTTTTGCCGGAAGAATTGATTCTGGAGGTGATCGACCAGGTCAGTCGGATGAAGGATCTCCCGGCATTGGATAAGATTCGATTCGAGAAATTTCGGGAGGGGCGTGCAGCGCAAATTTTGCACGTCGGGCCGTTTTCGGAAGAGGGTCCAACCATTGAAAAGGTTCACGAATTCATCGCCGGTCAGTCCGAGCGGGCGGGGAAGCATCACGAGATTTACCTCAGCGACATTCGCCGGGCGGCGCCGTCGAGGTGGAAGACCATCATCCGGCAACCAATGAGGGATTGATTGCGGTGGCAGGACTTTCGCGCGCGGGCCGGGGTGCAAAGCCGGGCGTTGTTTTCATTCGGGTGCCGGGCGTCCAAGGGTTGGCCTTGGGACATTTTCTGCGGGCCGTGTTCTGCGCGCGGGAAGATGAACCGACGGGCGGTGTCTTTCCTCCGGTTCCGGAGTCGCTGGTCGACTCGCAGGCGGCGTTGATGGGACACTTTGCCGGTGAGCGAGAGGGGACGTATCGACGACTGCTGGCGGACCCGCGGACGCTGAGAGTAACCGTGATCGCGGAGCCGGTCGACGGTGCAGCGGCGGGTGTATCGGCACCTGGTGCGCAAGTCGGCCAGAGCTGGTGACGGGGAGACCGGAAGTGTTTGGCTCGGAGGAGGCTTTTTTGGAGGCGCGGGGGGATGGGATGACGCGGGGGTTGGCCCGGGCGCTGGGGAAACGGCGGGTGCGGGTTGCGGATTTCGATCTGGTGCTGGTCGAGGAGCGAATGGAGGAGTCGCTGCGACGGTTTGTGGAGGTGGCGTGCGAGCGGACAACGTCGGTGCGCGAGAGAATCCTTCTGCGGGTGGCGCGGGATTTCGAGGGCTCGTTGTCCGAGGCGTTCGGGGGGGAGGTGGCTGCGGACGAGGTCTCCTTACGTCGACCGCTACGGGGGGGGGATGAGGTATTTTATGAGCGGGCGGTCGCGGCGCTGAGTGGACGGTCGCGGCGGCGGATCGGGTTGCGTTGCTGGCGGCAGGATGGCGCCACTCCGGAGCCGGTGTTTGTTTTCAACCACTTGCCGAAGTCCTATGGAACGAGCCTGCGACAGTTTTTTGGGCGGGTTTTTGGTGGGGTGGAGGATCCGACGGAGTTTCTGGGAGGGGCGGGCGTGGTGGACGATGCGCCGGTGGATTTGCGGCGGTTGGCGGCGGACACGCTGGTCTGCGGTCACTTCACCCACGGGGCATTTCTGTTGCAGCGGCGGTATCCGGAAATTTGGGCGGACGCGGAACGGTTTCGATTGTTCACGTTCGTGCGGGATCCGCTGGCGACGGCGGTATCGAATTTCCACCACGTCCGGCGTCACGATGCTGCTGCGGTGGCTCGGGAACCGGAGCTTTATGCGTCGCTCGAAAATTATCTTGGGGCGTTGGAGAACCCGATTGCGATGCGGTTGGGCTGCGACGCTGGCTCGCTGAACGCGGTGCTGGGCCGGTATTTTTTTATCGGGGCCGCCGAGCATCACGGGGCTGGGTTGGGCGTTTTGTTGGAGCGGATGGGAGCGATTTTGGACGAGGCAGCTTCGAGCGCGACGGTGGAGCGGGCGCGGGCGGCGGTGGAGTGGCTGGCGGGGCAGCCGCTGGAGCACGCGAACGCGGGGGTCGACGGGGATGTTGGAGTGTCCGCGGAGGTGCGGGAGAAGTTTCGGCGGAGAAACGCCCTGGACTACGACATTTACGAACGGGCGCTGGGCGGGAATGGGGGCTTGAGTTCGGGCGGGGTGGTGGGTGATAACGCTCGTCCGCAGTAGATTATATGAGTTATTTGGAAACGTTATCCGACCGGGCGTCGAAGCTGCGGGTGCAGCTCAACGAGCTGGTCAAGTCTGACAAGCCGGAGCCGACTTATGATCCGGCTGCGGGGTTGCCGGATTGGGAACACGAGCGGGCGAAGCTGCTTTCATCGCTGGAAATCGACCTGATGGTGACTCACGTGGAGGTCAACGATTTGCACGGGACGGGCATTCTCATCAAGCGGATGTTCCCGGATTGGCGGCGGATCATGCACGTGTGGACGTGTAAGGCGTATCCGGTGAACGATTTCGGAATCGTCCAAATTTTTGTCAGCGGCTGGAAGGCGAGTCGCTACCGAATGTATTCCACGGGGCTGGAAGCGCTGCGGCCTTACCAGATTCGCCGGGTGATGTGCGTGCCGTTCAGCGTCGAGGACGTCTATCTGGCGATGGCGGCGGCGGACACGCGCGGGGTGCCGCTCATGACTTACATCATGGACGACCAGAACCTGACGAACCACCGGATCCCGGACAAGGTGATGCGGGAATTGTTGGAGAAATCAGCGACGGTCTTCGTGATCTCGCCCGAGATGCGGGATGCTTACGAGACGAAGTTTGGAATCAAGACGTTCGTGCTGCCGCCGGTTGTGCGGGCGAGCGATCTGCAGACGGAGCCCGTCGCGGAGAGTGCGGTCGAGTTTAAGAACACGGGCGTCCTGCTGGGCAATATTTGGAACAAGACCTGGCTCGACGAGATCCGCCACGTGATCCGCGACTCAGGCAAACAGATTCACTGGTATGGCAACGCCGGGAAGTTCGTGGATTTCGATGACGCCGACCTCGAGAAGGATGGGATCATTTTCAAGGGCGCACTGCCCGAGAAGGAGATTTGCGCGGAGATTCGGAAATACGCATTCGGCGTGTTGCCGTCGTCGCCGGACGACCAGGAAGATTGGTTGGCGAAATACAGCATCCCCACGCGGCTCGTGACCAGTGTTGCGGCGGGCAATTTGCCGATGATCGTGATCGGCAGCGAACAGTCGGCTTCGAGCCAGTTCGTGAAGCGCTTCAAGGTCGGGACGATTTGTCCGTATGATTCCAAGGCGTTCGCTGCAGCGGTCGACGAGATCAATCAGCCGGAGCGTCAGCGGGAAATTCGGGGCCTGGCAGCAGAATCCGCTCAGTTGTTTTCCGACGACGGAGATCGACGAGTGGTTGTGGGCGAGTCTGGAGGCCGGGTCTCCGGCGGACGATCGGTTCGAGAACGCGTTCGCGCCGACGAGCGAGTGCACCAGCGTTTGGATGGAGCAGGCTGCTCCGAGCGACATTTATCACGGATTACACGAGTCCTATTACCCGTATCGACGTCTGAAGCGGCTGGGGTATCGACCGGATTTCTTCTTGGACATCGGAGCGTCGAACGGCGTTTTTTCCGATCTGATTTCGCGGGTGTTTCCGCAGTCACGTTTGATTTTGGTCGAGCCTCTGGCGGAAATTTATCGGGAGAAAAGTTCATGGTTTTTCGATAAGCATCCAGAGTACGAACTACTCGAGGTCGCGATGAGCGACGAGCCTGGCGAGACGACGTTTTTCGTCTCGGATGATTTGTTTAACAGTAGCCTGATTGCCGAGAGCGTTCCGGAGGGTGGGCGTCCGTTGAAGGTCCCGATCAAGACGCTGGATCAAATCTCGGACGAGCTGAAAATCGAAGGCCGCGGGTTGATGAAAGTGGACGTGCAGTGCGCGGAACACCGGGTGCTGGCGGGCGGCGGAAAATTCCTCGAGCAGGTCGATGGGATTCTGCTGGAACTCACTTTGAAGCGGCTCGCGCCGGAGGCGCGGGTATTTGGTGAGATGCTGGAGCTGTTGAATTCGCTGGGGTTCCGGTATTTTGACGAATGCGGCGGGTGGCGATCGCCGCACGACGGGCGGCTCGAGCAAAAGGATGTTCTGTTTTTGAGGAATGGACTTTTGGATCCGATGTCCAATGACGAGGGAGGGACAAACTGATGTTTGACAAAATTACGAGACCCGTCGGGCGGATGCGGAAGTTGGCGGACTACGCTGCGGAACTGCTGGAGAAAATCCGGAAGATGAACGCGTTGGAGCTTCATTTCGAAAACCAGAACGCGACGCTGTTCGGGACGACTGAGATCATGAAGCGGCTCAACGAATTCGAGAAACTGCGGATCGAACTGCAGAAATCGAACCAGCTCATGAACGTAACCGCCGCCGAGTTGGCGGCGTTCAGCGACAAGAATGACAAGCTGCACCGGCAGATGGGCGAGCTGGAGCGAAGCCTGAGCGACGCGCGCGCGGAGATCGCGCAGTTGGGCGGGAGCAAAGCGGAGCCGAGCTCGGCGGAGTCCTGACCTGATCGATGTCGACGGAAGACCCCTACTTGTCGCTGGTTGCAGTGAGTCGCAACGACGATCACGGTGGCAACACGCTCGAGCGAACGCAGGTTTTCGTCGATGCGTTTCTCGAGCAGTGTGCGCGGCACAAGTTGCGGGCCGAGTTGATCCTTGTGGAGTGGAATCCCCCGGCGGATAAGC
Organism: uncultured Verrucomicrobiae bacterium; assembly: GCA_963740185.1. Lineage (GTDB taxonomy): Bacteria > Verrucomicrobiota > Verrucomicrobiia > Chthoniobacterales > JAATET01 > CAVVKW01. The sequence continues at coordinate 52,873 of CAVUDH010000011.1, read as the reverse complement.
CGCCGCTGGCGGAAGCGTTGTCGTGGAAGGGGGCGAACGAATGGGTCGATTGCCGGGTGATCACGGTGCCTTTCGAGCGTCACATGACGCTGAATTATGCCCGACAATTTCCGCTGTTTCAGATGATTGGGAAGAATGTCGGGATTCGGCGGGCACGGGGCGAGTTTGTTCTGGCGACGAACATCGATATTCTGCTGTCGGAAGAATTGTTCAGGTGGCTGGCGAAGCGGGAGCTTCGGAATGACCGGGTCTACCGTTGCGACCGCTACGATGTGGATTCGGCGATCTCCGACCGAGGTGTCGAGGACAAGCTGGAGTTTGCCTGGTCGCACGTGGTGAGGAAAAACGAGCGGGTGAAGCCGTGGGACATCGAGGATGCTGGGGAGCCGGCGGGGGGCGACCGGAAGTGGCCGGGTTGGATGGACGATTCGGGATTCTTCGAGAAATCGGAGGAAAGCGGGGTGCAGATCCTGACGTCGAAGGAGGAGTTGCCGGCGAACGCGATGCATCTCAACGCGTGCGGGGATTTTACAATGCTGCATCGCGACGCGTGGGCGGACATTGGGAGCTATCCGGAATTTGAATTTTTTTCCCTGCAGATCGATTCGGTCGGAGTGCAGTGCGCTCACCGGGCCGGATATCGGGAGGCCTGGCTGGCTCCCCCGGCGGTGTGTTTTCACATCGAACACGCGTTGGGATCGGGATTCACCGAGGGGCAGACGGCTCCGCTCTACGAGCGCCTGGGGCGGCAGGGGATCGGTTGGTTCGATTACGAGGAGGTTTACCATCTGTTCCTGCGGATGGAGCGGGAGAAGGACGGGTTGCGGTTCAATCACGACTGGTGGGGCCTGCGCGATATTCCGTTGGACGAGACGGAATGTGGAGCGGAGGGATTGACTGTTCATCGCGTGCCGGAGGGTGAGCAGGCGGACCGGTACGCGCCGGTGGCGGCGGTGCGCGAAGAGTTTGAAGTCACGGGGATCTTCCGGGGACGCGCGATGTGGGAAAAATTGGAGGCCAGTAAGAGCTACGAGTTTCTCAAAGCGGCCTTCGAGCGCTCAAGTGAAGAGTCTCAGCGTAACTTGCAAAACGCCCGGGATCTCCGAGAAATCGCGACGAAACGGGAGGCTGCGCTCCGCGAGAGGCACGAGGCAGTTCTCGCCCAACTCAGTGAGCAGAACAAGCTGCTGGAGAAAACCCAGGGGGAACTAGCGGGGGCGGTCGAAAGGATTCGCATCGCGCGAGACCGCCTGGCTCGGTATCGGGAGAAATTCGGATGGTTGGAGCGGTTTGGAATGTTTAAATGAGTGCGATGATGGAAAATGACAAGGCGACGCCGGCGGTCGAGGACGTGAAAGATTATTGGAATCGAAGGCCGTGCAATGTCCGGCATTCGACCGAGGAAATCGGGACGCGCGAGTATTTCGATCAGGTCGAGGCGCGCAAATACATGGTGGAGCCTCACATTCCTGGGTTTCGCAAATTTCGACGCCTGGAAGGGCAAGCGGGTGCTGGAAATTGGGTGTGGACTGGGGACGGATGCGGTGAATTTTGCGCGGGCCGGGGCGGATTACACCGGATTCGAGCTATCGGCAGAGTCGTTGAAGTTGGCGCGAAAAAGGTTTGAGGTCTTCGGGCTGGAGGGAACGTTTTACGAGGGGAACGCGGAGCAATTGACCGATGTGGTGCCGGCTGGAAAATACGATTTGGTTTATTCGTTCGGGGTGATTCATCACACGCCCAACCCGGACCGGGTCGTGGCGGCGGCGCGGAATTATCTGAAGCCCGACGGCGAGTTGCGGATCATGCTCTACGCGCAGAATTCCTGGAAGGGGATCATGATCGAAGAGGGGTTCGATCAGCCGGAAGCCCAGTCGGGTTGCCCGATTGCGTTCACCTACACCGAGCAGGACGTGCGTGATTTGTTGGCCGGATATGAAGTGATTGACATCGCGCAGGACCACATTTTTTCCTACGTGATCGAAAAATACGTGAAGTACGAATACGAGCGGCAGCCGTGGTTTGCGGCGATGCCGGATGAATTGTTCCGCGCGCTCGAGCGCCGCTTGGGGTGGCATTTGCTGATCCGTGCGAAGCTGGCGGCGTGATGATCGAAGAGAGATTTGTGATGGAAAATGTATCGGTAATCGGGCTCGGGAAATTGGGTGCCAGCATGGCGGCGGGCATGGCCAGCCGTGGATTGAACGTGATCGGCGTGGATGTTTCGCGTCAGGCGGTCGACGCGGTGAACGAGGGCCGGGCACCCGTCCAGGAGACGGGGTTGGGCGAGATGATCGCCGCAAACCAGGAGCGCCTGCGGGCGACGATGAGCCACGAGGAGGCGGTGCTGGAGAGTGACATCAGCTTCGTGATCGTGCCGACGCCGAGCGACGAGCGGGGGGCGTTTACGATTCGCTACGCCGAGCATGCGTTTCGCGAGTTGGGCCGGGCCTTGGCGAAGAAGGACGGATATCACGTGATCGTGCTGACGAGCACGGTGCTGCCGGGTGCGATGCGCGCTGGATTGCTGCCGGTGCTGGAGAAGGAGTCGGGGAAGCGGTGCGGTCCGGATTTCGGGCTGTGCTACAACCCCGAGTTCATTGCACTGGGGACGGTGATTCGGGATTTCCTGAATCCGGATTTTTATCTACTGGGCGAATTCGATCAGCGCAGCGGCGATGCTCTCGAGGAAATCCACCGCCGGGTTTGCCTGAAGGAGGCCGTCGTTCGGCGGATGACGATCGAGAACGCGGAGATCGCGAAGATCGCGCTCAATAGCTACGTAACGATGAAAATTTCCTTCGCGAACCTGCTCGCGGATCTCTGTGAACGGGTGCCCGGCGGCGACGTTGACGTGGTGTCGGACGCTCTGGGGAGCGACTCGCGGATTGGGCGGAAATACCTGAGCGGCGGGATGGGATTTGCGGGGCCGTGTTTCCCGCGGGACAATGTCGCGCTGAGCTTCATCGGAGAGTATCTCGGGGCGGACTGCCAGTTGCTGAGGGCGAACGACGACTACAACCAGGGATTGTCCGCGCGGTTCGTCGAGAAGTTGAAGCCGTTCGTCAAGGGGGCCGAGACCGTGGCGGTCCTTGGCCTGGCTTACAAACCACTTTCCCACGTGATCGAGGAATCGCCCGGGATTTTCCTGGCGCGGGCGCTGGCGGACACGGGTATCCGGGTCGTGGCCTACGACCCACTGGCCAACGATTCCGCGCGGGCGACGCTGCAGTATCACGCGCTTGATCGCCAGCAGCATCGAGGAATGCCTCCACACGGCGGACGTGATTCTCGTGACGACGCAGGACGATGCGTTCGCGGCTTTGGAACCGAAGGATTTTCGGCGGGATCGGGACGAAGTGACGGTGGTCGATTTTTGGAGATTTCTCGGCGACAAGCTCGAGGGTGCTCCCGGGATTCGCTACGTTCCGATCGGCCGGTGTCTCGACGATGAGGCGGCGGTGGAGGCTGTCGCCCCGCTTTGGAAACACGATTGAGCCGGTAATCAGAAGCCATGATTGAACTTTTTCCACCCGTGACGGCCTTGCCGGTCGACGATCTGCCCGCATTTCATTGGGTCGAGTGTGCCCATCGATTACCCGGAGGATTCGCGGCAGAAGCGGTTCCACGACTGGCGGATGGAAATCGATGATTCGCCGATCTTTCGCTACATCTACCGCAATTTCGCGCCGGAGCGTCATCTCGAGTTCGGCACGTGGAAGGGGGAGGGGACGTGTTACGTGCTCGAGGAATGTGACGCGACGGTGTGGACGATCAACGGTGCGTTCGGCGAGCGGAACGCGGCGGGCGAGGGGGCCTACGGAGCCTGGCCGGAGGAGCACCCCGAGATCGCGGAATGGATCGAGCGAATTGGTCTGAAACCGGGCGATGAACTTTACACGGACACGGTGGCGATGATCGGACGCAAATACCTCATGAAGGAGCTCGGGTCGCGGGTCTGCCAGATCTACTCGGACTCGCGGAAGTGGGACACCAGCGCTTATCCTGAAGGATTTTTCGACACGGTGCTCATCGATGGCGGACACGAAGCCGACGTGGTCTTGAACGACACGCGGAAGGCCTTGTCCTTGGTTCGGAGCGGAGGTCTCGTGATGTGGCATGATTTCTGTCCGGACGACGAGATCGTCCGGGATTTTGCGACGAGCCGGGGCGTGGTGAACGCGATCCGCAACATGGGCGATGAATTGAGTGGCATGAAGCAGTTAGTCTGGATCAAACCGAGCTTCATCCTTCTGGGAATCAAGGCGTAGGAAATCAATTTATGAACAAAGACAAAACAGTCGTGGTGTGCGGGGCCGGTGGATTCATCGGCGGACACATGGTGCGTGATCTCAAGGAGCGGGGTTTCAAATCGATTCGGGCGGTGGATCGGAAGCCGCTGGATGCGTGGTATCAGCGGTTCGATTTCGCCGAGAATCTCTCGCTCGATCTCGGCGAAAAAGAGGCCTGCCTGAAGTCGCTCGAGGGCGCTGGGACGGTCTTCAATCTGGCCTGCGACATGGGCGGGATGGGGTTCATCGAGAACAATAAGGCGCTGTGCATGTTGAGCGTGTTGATCAACACGCACCTGCTCATGGCGGCGAAGGAGCACGGAGTGGAGAAGTTTTTCTACGCGTCGTCGGCGTGCGTTTACGCGGCGGACAAACAGGTCGATCCGGAGAATCCGGGGTTGAAGGAGTCGGATGCTTATCCGGCGATGCCCGAGGATGGCTACGGCTGGGAGAAGCTGTTTTCCGAGCGAATGTGCCGCCATTTTTACGAAGACTACGGGGTCGACTGCCGGGTCGTGCGTTTCCACAATGTTTACGGACCTTGGGGGACTTACGACGGCGGGCGCGAGAAGGCGCCGGCGGCGATTTGCCGGAAGGTGATCAATGCGAAATTGACCGGCGATCCCGGGATCGAAATTTGGGGCGACGGTGAGCAGACGCGGACCTTCATGTACATCGACGACTGTCTGGAGGGCGTGATGAAGATCATGGACTCCGAGATTCGCGAGCCGATCAACCTCGGCAGCGATGAGATGGTGACGATCAATCAGCTCGTCGATCTGGCGGAGGACATCGGGGGCATGAAGCTGGAGCGGAATTACCAACTCGACAAACCCAAGGGCGTGCGCGGGCGGAACAGCGAGAATACGTTGATCAAATCGTATCTGGGCTGGGCACCGGGAATCTCGTTGCGGAAGGGTCTCGAGCAGACCTACGCGTGGATCGACGAGCAGATGAGCCGGGGCGGCGCGGAGGCCGAGAAGGCGGCACGGCACTTTGCCTCGTAGGCCAGGGCTGGAGTCCGCCATCCAAGGACGAGCGTGCCCGGGTTGAACGCAAGACGGTGGACTCTGGCCCTCGTCCTGGCTGCCTTGGTGGCGGGATGTGGAGTGGCTCCGCACGTTGCATTCTCCATCGAGGAGGGGGGGGCGACGTGGTTCTACAATTCCTACGACGAAGGTTACTACGGGTGGGCGTCGTTCCATCGACCGGTCAACCACCGCCTGCTGGCGGCGATCTGCGTGAAGGTCCTGACACTGGCGAGCGGCGGATCGCTGGAGCGCGCGATGATCGCGGCCGATCTGGTGCTGCCGTTTCTGGTCGTGCTGGCCGCGTGTTTTGCGACGGCGGTGGCGACGCGGACGGCGATTGGCATGGGGGCGGGGGCATTGCTGATGGCGATGGCGGCCGAGATTCTTGCGTTTCGGAGTGTCTATTCGCCGACGTTCGGCCTTTTCCATTGGATCGAAGCGGTCCTGCGGTATTTCGACCCGACGGGCGCGGGGGTTTTCCCGCAGGGAAATTTCACGGGGGTGTTCTGGCTCTTCCGCACACCGGAGCCGCAGACCACCTGGATCGTGATCTTTCTGCTGTTTGGAGCCGCGGCGCGATTGGTTCAGAGTGGCGAACGGCGGTGGCTGGGATTTTACGCGGGTTGTTGTGTGCTGGGCGGCACCGGCTATCTCCTCGCGGTGCTGCCGGTCTTCGGGGCGCTGTGTTTTGCGGGAATGGGGTTGTGGTTCAAGAATCGCCGACTCGGATTGGAGCTTTTCGCTCCGGCGCTGGTGGGCGGAATGATCACGTTTGGCCTGGCGATCGCGTCGGCGGCGGACGGTTCTTCCGGCTCGCTGGTCTTTGGGTCGCGGACTCCCGTGGTGCTGTTCAGCGGGATGCTCGGATTGGTCCTCGCGACGTTCGTGGTCGTGACGTGCTGGCGGAAGCGGGGTGCTCCGCCGGTGATGGTCTTGGCGGGGACGTTGGGTCTGGCGCCGCTCCTGATGGCGAATCAACAATTGGTCACCGGGAGGATGATCTATCTGTTCAATTTCGAGAATTTCGCCTTCGCGCAGATCGTCGCGTTCGCGGGGGTTCTGGCGTTCATGGGTTTTCGAGAAATGACGCGAACATCGGATCGCGCTCCCGCTCGCTGGGGGCTGGCCCTGACCGGGGCGGCGGGGATCGCTCTCCTCGCGACGGCGGGATGGACCCAGGCGCAGGGTTATTACGCCAATCTGGGCGTCAACCGTGAGCTGACCGCTTACGCCGACGCGGTGCGCGACAGCGAGATCGGCCCGGAGGTCCCGGTGGTGTGTCAGGATACATTTGTCGCGGACAATCTGGCGATCCGGCTGGGGTGGAGACCGAATTACGTGCTGAGCCGGGATCTGACTTTCGACCGGTTGATCGACCGTCTGGATGGGCCGGGGGCGGTGCCCGGTCAGCGGGCGGAATTTCAGCCGCGGCTCTTCGAGTCGATGGCTCTCCGGGGACTGACGCCCGAAGAATTCGACCAAGGATTCGGGGCGATCGTGGACCCCGCCGATCCCGACTGGCAGTCGCGTTTCGAGCTGGGGGGATTTCTCTACAATCCGGCGGATTTTTGGGAGCCGCTCACCCACGGGCGTTCGCTGCGAAGGGAGTGGGTCGAGGCCGAGCGACCAAAGCTGGTGGAGCAATACGCGGAGTATTTGCGATCCGAAGATTGGCCGCAGATGCCCGTGGCGGTCGTGGGAGCCTGGCCGACGGACGAGATGCAGCGATTCCGAAAAGCCTTCAAAATCAGAAAAGTCGGGGAATCGGGCGAGTTCGGGGGCGTGCCGGTCCGGGTCGTTCTGATCAAATCCCGCCGCGACGAGGAGAAAACGCCATGATGGAACTCTCGATCATCTCGCCGGTTTATCGCAACGAAGACACGCTCCGGGAAATCGTGGATCGGGTGGCCGCTGCGGTGAGCCCGCACGTCGGCGATTGGGAATACATCCTGGTCGTGGATGGTTCGCCGGACGGGAGTCTGGAGGTGCTGCGCGGGATCGCGGAGGAAAACAAACGGGTGAAGGTGTTGTCGCTGACGCGGAACTTCGGGCAGCACTCGGCGATTCTGGCCGGGATGCAATGCGCGGCGGGTCGGTTGCTGTTCATCCTCGATGCCGACCTCGAGGAGGAGCCGGAAAATTTCGGCCCGTTCCTGGCGAGGTTGCGCGAGGGGTTCGATCTGGTGGTGGGCATCCGGGAGAACAAGCGGCGGTCGGCTTTCAAGGAGTGGACGGCGCGGCTCTATTACTGGGTGCAGGGTCGGCTGACGGATCATCCGATCATGCCGAACGTGACGAACATGCGGCTGATGACGCGGAAGTTCGCGACGAATCTGCTGAGGTTTTCGGAACGCCCATTTTTCGGCGGATTCACGGTTTGGGTCGGAGGCCGGGTGGCGCGCGAGCCGGTGCGGTGGGTGGACCGGGAGCGGAAATCGAGTTTCGGGCTGCGCAAGTTGGTGTCCCATTCGCGGCTGGGCGTGCTGGCGTTTTCGACGAGGCTGTTGCGATTGTCGTCGGCGGTGGGAGCGATCATCAGTACGGGGGCGTTTGCGTTCGGGGTGTTTCTGGTGATTTCCTTTTTCGTTGGCGGCCGGCCATTGCCGGGCTTCACCAGTCTGGCGACGTTACTGACGTTCGTGCTCGGGCTGCAGTGCATTTTCATGGGGATTCTCGGGGAATACATCGGCGAGATTTTCGAAGCCGTAAAGAAGCGCCCGCGGTATCTGGTGGACGAGGCGATCAATCTGGAGGATTTGGACGACCGATGTGTGGGATAGCTGGATTTGTCGGTCGCGGGATGGGTCCCGGCTCGAGACGATGTTGAGTCGCATCGTTCACCGGGGCCCGGACGACGCCGGGCGCATCGAAACGGATTGGTGCAGCCTGGGGATGCGGCGGCTGGCGATCGTGGATTTCGCGGGTGGGCGGCAGCCGTTCACGAGCGCGGACGGGAGGATCGCGCTGGTTTTCAACGGGGAGATTTACAACCACCGCGCGTTGCGGGCGGAGCTGGAGCGGGAGGGGGCGGAGTTTGCCTCGGACCACTCGGACACGGAGGTGCTGCTGCGACTTTACGAGCGGCGCGGGTTGGATTTTTTGGGTGATCTCGTCGGGATGTTCGCCATCGCGATTGCCGATTTTGAGCGAGAAGAGCTGCATCTCATTCGGGATCGGATGGGGGAGCGCCCGATTTATTATCGGGAAAATTCGGCGACGGGTGAGCTGGCGTTCGCGAGCGATTTTAACGCGCTGCGTGAGGACGGAGAACGGGGCGCGGTGGACGGGGAGTCGCTGCGGTGGTTTTTCGGAATGAAGGCGATGCCGGACGACGCGACGATCGACGCGGATATTCGGCGGATTCCGGCGGGTTGTCGGTTGAGTTTTCGACGGGGGGGAGAGGCCGAAATCGTGCGGTATCACCGGACGGTGAGGAAGCCGACGCCGGAGGGGCTCACCGAGGAACGAGCTCTGGAGGAACTCGAGAGCCGGTTGACGGATTCGATCCGCTTGCAGCTCGATGCGGACGCCGAGGTCGGCGCGTTTCTCAGCGGGGGGCTGGATTCCAGCACGGTGGTGGCGATGGCGTCGAAGTATTCGCGCTACCCGCTGCGGACCTACTGCCTGGTTTACGACGAGGAGATCTACAACAAATCGTCGGATCGCCGATACGCGCAGATGGTGGCGGATCAAGTCGGCTCGCGGCACACGGAGGTGCTTCTCACGCCGGACCTGCTGGCGGCCGAGTTGCCGAAGATCGTGCGCCAATACGGGCAGCCAAATTCCGCGACGATGGCGAGCTGGTTCGTGTGCCGCGCGATGCACGGCCAGATCAAGGTGGCGCTGACGGGCGACGGGCCGGACGAATTGTTCGGCTCGTATTTCGTTCACCGGGCGGTGGCGGCGCTGACCCGGGCGCGGGCGACGGGGGAGGTGGAGGATCTGGCGGAACTGCCGGACGCCGAGCGAGCGTTTGCCGAGCGGAATTGGGAATCATCCCTGGCGCAGATCTACGAAGCGTTCGCGGTGTTTCCGGGCGCCGAGCAGGAACTTCTGCTGCGGAGCGGACTGCCGGGCCGGGGGCTGCCGGCGTTGATGGCGGAGGCGGAAAGTCACCTCACGGCGGACGATCTTCTCAATCGGGCGCTCGAATACGAATTTGCCCACGCACTGTCCGAGCAGATTTTGAATTACGTGGACGTGCTGGCGATGGCGCACTCCATCGAGCCGAGGGTCCCGTTTCTGGATCATCGGTTGGTGGAATGGATTTTTTCGCTGCCGCACGAATTCAAGAACCGCCACGGCGAAACGAAATATTTGCTGAAGCGGATGGCGGAGAGCTACCTGCCGAAGGATCTGATCTATCGGAAAAAAGAGGGGTTCATCGAACCGAACATCCATTGGATGAAGGGGCCGCTGCGGGGTTTTGCCGAAGATTATTTGTTGGGCGGAGATTTCAATCGGAGCGGATTTCTCAACCGCGATTACGCCCTCGATCTGGTGCGACAGTTTTTCGATTCGGGCGAATTTTACGTTGGCAAAAAGGTGTGGACGTTGCTGATGTTCGCGATTTGGGAGCGAGAAAGTGGGATTTGAGGTGGACTGGTATTCGGTGGCCGTGCGGGCCCTCGGTCTGTTGTTTTTGATCGATCTCGCGGCCCTGCTGCCATTTTTCCGCGAGGCGTTCGCCTTCGGCGACCGGGCCGGGGAGAGGTCGGCGGAGTGGAAACGCTGGGTGCTGGGATGCGGTTGGGCGCTGGGGGCGGGTTGCCTGTTGTCCGGCGTGAGTGCCGTGATTTTGCCGGGGGCGGTGATCCTGTGGGTGTTCTTCCGGCGGCAGTTCATCGCGAAGCGGTGGAAGACGGTGCGGCGGGGTTTTGGCGCGCCGGGATTCATGTCGCACTTCGCGGTGCTTTATTTGATCGTGTTCGAGGTGGCCCGGTGTCTCGATCCGACGGGAGAGTTGACGCGGTTGGCCTTCCTGGTTTTTCGGGTCGATCTGGGCGTGATCATGATCTGCGCCGGAGTTTACAAAGCGTCGGTCGGCTTTTACCGCGGGGAGGGGATGGAATACGGGACGGTGAATCCGATCTGGGGATACGCTTGGCGACCTTTGAGTAAAGTGCGGCCCGACTCGTGGTTTTTCAAAATGAACAACATTTCCGGTTCGGTGGTGGAAATTGTGGCCGGTCTGCTCCTGCTATTCCCCGCGACGCAGCTGATCGGCGCGCTGATGGTCTCGGCGAGCTTTCTTTACGTGGGCCTCCTGGTGCGCTTGGGGCGGCTGGCTGTGTTGATGGCGCTGCTGCCGGTCTTCTGTATTCCGGCGGTGATCGAATCGGCGGTGGCGATGCCGCCAGCGGTGGCGGTTGCGGCACCGGGCTGGATCGTGGTTGCGGCTTCGACACTGCTTATTGCGTTTCTCGTCATACTGCCCGTCGTCAAATTCGTTCAATATTATAATGTGTTCGGTAACCGCCAGTTGCCGGAGCCCTGGCAAAAATGGATCGGTGGATACGCGAATTTGCTGCCGATCATTATGTGGCGAGTGTTCACACCGGATGTGACCAATTTTTATTTCCGGATTCACGGGCGAAAGTCGGACGCTGAGGATTGGCGGCCCTTGGTGGTCGAATCCACGTTCGATTGGACGGGATGGAAGCACCCGTTGGCGAAACTGCGGGCGTGGCACGTGACGGAATCGATCGCGGTGGTGAGCGTCTTCACGCTGAGGAAATATTATCCGTCCAAGCCGGAGTTGTTCCGCGAACGGTTGCTGACTTATTCGGACTCGCTGCGCGGAGCGCATGGGATTGACCTCAACGAGTTTGAATACGAATGCGTGGCGATTCGCAAAGCGCCGACGTGTTTCGAGTATGAGGTTGTCCGAAAATTTCTCGTGGACGTCGATGGCGGATCGGTCGTCGAAGAGCAGATTTTGGGTGACGATCCCACGTCCAAACCGGCAAGGTTCAGCCCCGTGCGAGAGTCCGTCTCAGCCGGAACCTACGCCCGGTGACTTTTTTTTGATTTCATGAAACAGACCCTACTTCCTTATCTACAGTGCCCCGAAACGGGCGGCGACCTGACGCTCGAAATCACCGAAGAGCGTGATGGCGAGATCTGGCAGGGATTTCTCATCAGCGGCGAACATCGGTATCCGATCATCGACGGGATTCCGCGGTTTATCGATGGCATCGCGACGCGGGAGGATATTCGCAACGTCTACGCGGATTCGTTTGGGCACCAGTGGACGACTTACGAATGGCTGCGGGACGAGGATGAGTTCGAGTTTTTCCAGATCACCGATTTGAAAAAAGAAGACCTGGCGGGCCTGACGGTGTTGGACGCGGGCTGCGGCGGTGGCCGGGTCGCGCGGATCATGACGAAATATTGCGGGACGTTCATCGGGTTCGATTACTCGATCGCGGTCGAGCGGGCGGCGGAGTTGTGCAAGGGGCGGGAGAACGCGCACTTCGTGCAGTGCGACGTGAACAAGCATCCGTTCAAGCCCGAGACGTTCGATTTCGTTCACAGCCACGGGGTGCTGCACCACACGCCCAACACCAAGAAATCGTTCGACAACCTGCCGCCGCTCGCGAAGCCGGGGGCGTTGTTTTACATCGCGCTCTTCCGCCGGGCGGTCCTGCCGCTGCGAATCAGCGACGGATTCCTCCGCGGGATCACGAACAAGCTCTCGATCCCGACGCTGGACAAGGTCTGCGGCGCGATGAGCCATTTGCACCGGGTGCCATTCCCGATCTTCTTCAAGCGGTTTTTCTGGTTCTCGCTGCAGAAGACGCACGAAATCCGGAAGTGCTGCCTCTACGATTGGTATGGTCCGACGTATCACCACGAGCACAGCGTCGAAGAGGTGCAGGAATGGTTCCGCGAGGCGGGAATCGAGAATCCGACCTACATCAACGCGTGGCCCTACTGCTCGGACAAAATCAAATACGCGATTCCGAAGTGGTATAACAACATCCGGCTCGGGTTGCTCCTGGGCGTGATGGGTCGCAAGAAATCCGCTCCGACGCAGGAGTCGTGAGCGCTCCCCGGCTGGGGGTGATCGGATTTGGCGACTTCGGTCGGCAGATTCTCGGCTGGCTGGCGGAATCGGGCGACGGCGTCGCGGACGTGGTCGCCTTCGACGATACGATCCGGGAGGCGGAAGGCGTGACCGTGGCCCCGTTTGCGGACGCGTTGGCTGATCGCTGGAGCGACCAGCGATTTGTCGTCGGTCTGGGGTATCTGCATCTGGGAGTGCGCGGGCAACTCGTTGCCGATCTGCTGGCCGCGGGTCGGGCGGTCGCGAGTGTCGTGCATCCGTCGGCCTGGGTGAGCCCGAGTGCGACTCTGGGCGAGGGAGTGATCGTCGGTCCGAAAGCGTGCGTCGACCAGAATGCGGTCGTGGAAAACGGCGCGATCGTTCACGCCGGAGCGGTGGTTTGCCACGATGCGGTGGTCGGAAGCGCGGCATACGTCGGGCCGGGTGCCGTGCTGTGCGGCTTCGTGCGGGTCGGGATCGGCGCGTTCGTCGGGGCTGGCGCGCTGGTGGCGGATAGCCGGAAATTGGGCGACCGTTCCCGGATCGGAATCGGGAGTGTGGTGTCGCGGGACGTCGCGGCGGGGAGCTCGGTGATCGGGAATCCGCTGCGGGAACTCAGCCGACCTCTGCGGCTGTGAAGGTGGCGATTCTGCAATCGAATTACCTGCCGTGGCGGGGCTATTTCGATCTGATTCACGACGTGGATGTCTTCGTGCTCTACGACGACGTGCAGTTCACGAAAAACGATTGGCGCAATCGGAATCAAATTTACGGGAGCGCCGGGTTGCAGTGGTTGAGCGTGCCGACGGGTGACAGCATTCACCGGACGATCCGGGAGGTGGAATTGGTGAACGACCGGTGGCAGGAAAAACACTTTCGGACGCTGACCCAGACCTACGCCCGGGCGCCGTTCGCGGAGGAGTTGGGACCGTGGTTGGAATCGGTTTACCGGACGCGGAGTTGGCGAACGTTGTCCGAATTGAACGCGGCACTCGTCCGCGAGATTTGCGGGATGCTCGGCATTCGGACGGAGATTCGGGATTCGAGCGAGTTTTCCATGGAGGGTGACCGGGTCGAACGATTGCTGCGTTTGCTCGGGGATCTGGGCGCGACGGAATACATTTCCGGACCCGCAGCGCGGTCGTATCTGGCGGACGAGGGAGACAATTTTGCGAAAAGAGGAGTGACGTTGAGCTACAAGCAGTATCCGGTCTATCCGGTGTATCCGCAGCGCCGGGAGCCGTTCGAGGGGGCGGTGTCGGTGGTCGATCTGCTCGTCAACGTCGGGATCGAGGCGGCGCCGAATCACATCTGGGGAAAGGCATGATTCCGTTCAACAAACCTTATTACACCGGGCGGGAGCTGAAGTATGTCGCCGAGGCGTTCGAGCGCGGTCAGACGGCGGGCAACGGGGAATTCACGCGGCGGTGTCAGAATTTCTTCGAGGAGCGCTACGGATTTCCGAAGTGTTTGCTGACGCAATCCTGCACGGACGCGTTGGAAATGTGTGCGCTCCTCGCGCGGATCGAGCCGGGGGACGAGGTGATCGTGCCGTCCTACACGTTTGTTTCCACGGCCAACGCGTTCGTTCTGCGCGGGGCCACGATCAAGTTCGCCGACAGCGAGGTGGGGCGGCCGCACGTCTGTCCCGCCGACATCGAGCGACTGATCACGCCCCGGACCAAGGTGATCGTGGTGGTCCATTACGGCGGGACCGCGGTCGACCTGACACGGATTCTGGAGGTGGCCCGGCGGCACGGAATCCTGGTGGTCGAAGACGCGGCGCAGGCGGTGGATTCGCGCTACCACGGGCGGCCGCTCGGGAGTCTGGGGGACCTCGCGACGTTTTCGTTTCACGAGACGAAGAACATCATCAGCGGCGAAGGCGGGATGTTGGTGATCAACCGCGCGGACCTGTGCGAGCGGGCGGAAATTCTTTGGGAAAAAGGGACGAATCGATCGGCGTTCTTCCGGGGCGAGGTGGCGAAGTATCAATGGATCGACGTCGGGTCGTCGTTCCTTCCGTCGGAGCTCACGGCCGCGACGCTCTGGTCCCAACTGGAATCGCTGGACGAGATCCAGTCCCGCCGCGTGGCGCTGTGGCACCGCTACGACGAGTCGCTGCGCGAGGTCGTGGCTCGCAATGGTCTCGGCTCGCCTCTGATCGGCGAGGGCGGGACCGTGAACGGACATTTGTATTATCTGATTTGTCGTTCGCTCGAAGAACGGACCGAGTTGATCGCGCATCTGAAGCGGGGCGGGGTGCACGCCGTTTTTCATTATCAATCGCTGCACTCGAGCCCGTTTCATCCGGCGGGCAGCGTCGATGGCGAGCTTCCGAATTCGGATCGATTCACGGATCGGCTCCTTCGCCTGCCGATGTTTTACAGTCTCAGTGAGGACGACGTTGCGGTGGCGGTGGCAGGTATCGAGGAGTTTTACGGACGGCGATGACGGCGGCTTCCGTGGACGAGGTGCTGGCCGGAGCGCCCGAGGTGATCGACGGATTCCCGGCGTTCGCGCCGGAGTTGGCGAAGGAGAATGCGGATTTTCCGGCGGATTTGTTTCCGGCGCTGGCGGACGTCGAGGAGCGGAGTTTTTGGTTCCTGGGTCGGAACCGGATCCTGCAATGGTTGTTCGACCGATTCGTCGGCGAGGCGGCGCGGGAGGTTCTCGAGATCGGGTGTGGCACCGGGTTTGTGCTGAGCGGGTTGGCGAAGCGGTTTCCGGCTTATTCGCTGACCGGCGCGGAGATTTACACCGAGGGGCTGCGGTTTGCGCAGCAGAGGGTGCCGACGGCGCGGTTTTGTCAGCTCGACGCGACGGGGATGCCGTTCGAGGCGGCGTTCGACGTGGTGGGGTGCTTCGACGTGCTGGAGCACATCACGGAGGATCGGCAGGCGCTGGCTGGTGTGCATCAGGCGTTGCGGCCGGGCGGGCACGTGGTGATCACGGTGCCGCAGCACGCCTGGCTGTGGAGCGCCTACGACGAGGCCGGCGATCACAAACGGCGCTACGCCCGGGCGGATTTGCTCGAGAAAGTCGGGTCGGCAGGATTCGAGGTGCGTTACGTTTCGTCGTTTGTCACGTCGCTGCTGCCGCTGTTGCTGGCCAACCGGTGGGCTCAGCGCGGGTCGAGTCGTCGCCAGGCGGAGGTGTCGGAACAAGCGATGAAGGACCTGGCTCCGGGCGGAGCGATCAACGCGGCCGGGACGGTCGGGCTGCGGATCGACGAGGCTCTGATGAAGATGGGAATCTCCCTGCCGGTTGGCGGCTCGTTGACGGTCGTCGGGCAAAAGCGCCATGCCGACAAGTAGCGTGAGTGGTGGCGGGTGCGATGCTCGGGGGCGTCGGCTGGTGGAGGTTGCGCGCTTGGTGGCTTTCGCGATCCTGGTCCTGGGTTTGCAGGCGTTGCTCTACGGCAATCTGTTTCAGGTCAATCGGCTGAGCATCGACAACTCCATCTACACGGGCTTCATCCTGTCGCCCGAGGCGCACTATCACAATTTTCCGAATACGTATTACGGAGGGAGGGTGCCATACATCGCGGTCGGGGTCGGGCTGACTTCAGTGTTTGGCGACCATGCCGGACTGATCCTGTGCCGATTGGGATTCCTGCTGCTGTTTGCTTCCGCGGTGTGCGGCTGGTTCTGGAGTGCGCTGGGGAAGCGTGCGGCGTGGTTGGGGTTCGGGTTGTGCCTGACGTTGCCGGAGATCCTTTTTGCGTTTTCGAACGATTACGTTTCCCAGGCCGCGATGACCTTCACGGCCATCTCGTTCCTGCTGGCGGAGTTGGCGGCCCGGAACCGAGGGGGGCGACGGGCGCTTTGGGCGATGGGATGCGGCGGAGTGTTTCTGGCGACGGTCTCGACCAATTTGTTCATGGTCGTGAACGCGCCGATTCTCGCGGTGTATTTCCTTTTTCGGACGGCCGACGGGAAACGTTTTTTCACGCTGCTAAAGGACGCGGCGTTCGCGCTGATCGGCGCTGTTCTGGCTTACGGCCTGGTCGAGGTGATCAGCGTGTCCCTCGGAAATGGGTGGAATCACCTGTTGCCATCCATTCGGTTTGCGTCGTCGACGGTGCTGCAGCCAAATCCGTGGAATCCGGCCGATCTGAGTTGGTTGCAAGGCGCGTTCTGGCTGGTCCTGCCGGCGGTGGCGTTGGGGTTTGCGCTGGCGGGATTGTGGACGGAATTCCGGGCGGGAAATTTCCGGCTGGGCGCGGATTCCGGACGCGTGGCAATGGGAATGGCCTGGCTGGCGACCGCTCTGATCTACGGCGGCTATCAAGTGACGGGGCATCCGATTCTGGTCTTCTCGTTTTTTTCCGTGCTCCTGCTGCCTCTCGCAGTCGGGGGAATCCTGAGTCATCGCGCTTTTGCCGGACCGCTCGGGAGTCCGTGGGTCGCTCCCGCCTGGGCGCTCGCCTTGCTGGGTGCCTTGCTGACGAGCCGATGGTCGATCGGATGGCTGCTCGATTCGGGTTGGGCGGTCGGTGGTGGTCTCGGCCTTTTGGTCGGACTGGTTGGCGTCGTGTTTTTGTTTGGGTGGGTGCCGCGCGCGATGCTGATTCTGTTTTTGACGATCCTTTCGCAAATATTCGTCGTCGCTCCGTCGCGGGATTTCGGGTGGCTGCTCGAGTATCCGGAAACGCTGGGCGAAACGCCGCCGATGCGGGAGCATCTGACCCGGCGGCGCGAAGAGGATCCTTCGGCATTCCTGGGCGACGTTCTCGGTTTGCATCGGTGGATCTACGAGACATCGGACGGCGAAAAAATCACCTTCGACGTCGAGGATACGGACGAACCGCTGATGTAAAAATTCCAGATCGCGCTGACCAGCACGTTTCTGTGGGGTTACTCGATGATCGTTCCGTCGAACGGGTTGGATGCGAGCAATGCGGCACAACTCGAGAGCGCCAAATTTCTGGTGCTTCTGGGAACGAGCGGGCAATGGGTGAGCGGGGAGATTCCGGAGGTGGAATCGGCGTTGCACATCGAGCTCGAGCAGGTGGCCGAGCGGGATTTCGGCGGAGCGGGTCGTCCGGGAGTCGCGAGAATCTTCAAGTTTCGGACGCGGGACGAGTAGGCGGATGACGAAGGTTTTGAAAAAGGTCGTTCCAGATGGGAACGTGGAAAACGATGTTTAGATTGATCTGGCGGGCTCTCGATTGGAGCTGGGTTTACCGGGCCTTTGGCGTGGTGACGGGAGCGGAGCGTTTGCAGCGGCGATTGGTGCGGGAGAGTTTTCGGATCGAGGCTGGCGAGCGGGTGCTGGACATCGGGTGTGGGCCGGGGGACTGGCTGGGATATTTGCCGGAGGTGGATTACACCGGGATCGATTTCAACCCGGAATACATCGAGGCGGCGCGGGAGCGGTGGGGCGGGCGGGGGCGGTTCGAGGTGGCGGCGGTCGGGCCGGAGCTGGTCGGGCGCTATCGGGATTACGACGTGGTGCTGGGATTGGGAGTGCTCCACCATTTGGACGACGCCGAGGCGGCGAGCATGCTGGACCTGGCGGCGGGGGCGCTGAAACCGGGAGGGCGCTTCGTCAGTCTGGATGGGGTGTTGACGGACGATCAGTCGGCGCTGGCGCGATACATGGTGCTGCGGGATCGCGGGAGATTTGTGAGATCGGCGGAGGCCTACGAGCGATTGGCGCGGGGGAAATTCGAGTCCGTCGAGGTCGAGGTGATGCACCGGCAGTTGCGCATTCCTTACTCCCATCTGGTGATGGTGTGTCGTGAGCCGAGGAGCGGGAAATGATCCTGGCTTACGATTCGGATTGTGGATTCTGCTCGGCGACGGCGGGGTGGTTGGAGAAACAAGCGTCGGCTGGGGCGGAGTCGCTGGAGCTGGTCAGCTACCAGGACCCCGATCTCGCGCGAAAGATGCCGGGGGTGGACGCCGGTCACGCGGACGGCGGGGTGCAACTCCTGCTGTCGGATGGTCGCTGGTATCGCGACGCGGCGGCGGTGGGGGAGGCGCTCAAGCGAACCGGTGGTTGGCGGTGGGCGGGATGTTTCATTCGGCTGCCGTTGGTGTCGTGGTGCGCGCAGATTGGGTATCGGATCGTGGCGCGAAATCGTCGGCGGATTTCCCGGTGGTTGGGATTGAACGCGTGTCGGCTGCCCGCGCGACCGCCGGAATGAAGTTTGTTTTTGATCACGTGCCGAAGACGGCGGGGACGAGTTTGAGGGTGTGGATGGAGCAGTTTTTTCCGCTGCAGGCCGTCTGTCCGGGTCATCATTTCCCGGCGGAGGTGGGAATCCCGGACGCGGAGTGGGAGCGGTGGGATTTTTTTGCAGCGCATCACGCGTGGCGCTCCGAGGTCGGGCCGGAGGACGTGCGGGTGACTTGGCTGCGGGAACCGGAGGGGCTGATCCGGTCGGTGTATCGGTATCAGGTGGAGCAGTTGGAGGTGGAGCATTCGGAGGCGGCGGTTCCGAAGATCGCGGGGTATCCGGAGTATGCGGCGAAGCTGCGGGGCGGGTTGACCTTTGAAGATTTTCTGCGGACGGCGGCTTCGGGGGGCGTGGGTTTCCACGGGTATCAGTGTCGGTGGTTGAACGCAGACCGGGGCGTGATGGGGGCGGTGCTTTTGGAGGGGGATCGGGGACGGGTGTTGGACTCGGCGAAGGAGCGGGTGGCGGGTGCCGGTGGTTGGTTTGGTGGAGCGGTTTCAGGATTCGGTGGATGTGTTGAACCACCGGATGGGGTGGCCGCCGGTGCGGTTTGAGTTTGGCTTGAACCGGAGTGCTTCGGGTGGGGTCGAGGCGTCGGAGGAGGCTTGGGCGGGGTATCGGGAGGGGAATTTGGATTTCGAGCTTTATCGATTTGCGGATGAGTTGTTGAGCAATCGGGTGGCGGAGATGCGTGGCGAGTTGGGGCTGGCGGGTGGCGGTGGTCACGAGCTTCACGTGGCAATGCTGGAGCGGTTTTTGCGGGAAGGAGAGTCGTCGCTGGTTGGGAAGATGCGGGAGAGCGGGTGAGGTGATTTATGGCGATGGCTGGGGAGCGCGGGTGCAGGTGGGGCGACCGGATGAGCCGGTGTTTCGGTGGCTGGGGGAGCGGGGTGTAGCGGATGCTTTTTTCCCGGCGGAGTCGGGTGGGGAGCTGGAGTTGAGCTTTCGCGTGGTGCGGAATCGGGGGTGCGGGGTGATGCGGGGGTTGCGGGTGGAGATCGACGGGCGGGAGGTTGGCTTTGCGACGGAGGCGGCTCCGACGGAGGGTTATCCACGGGCGATGCGGGTGCGGGTGGGGATTCCGGAGATGGTCTGTGATGCGCGGTTTCGGCGGGTCCGGGTGGGCGTGCCGGAGGAGGCGCGGGCGGCGGTGGTGGCTGGCGGGGAGCGGACGATGTTGGCGACGGATGGGGTCTTTTTTGGGTGAGAGGGGCGGTGGATGCTCGCGGTTGCAAATTTGTGGGGGATGAGGTGGACTTGAGTTGTTGGCGGCAAGATGCCGCCACTCCGATTTATGAGTAAGACGATTTTGGTTACGGGTTCCTCGGGTTTGATTGGCTCGGAGGTGAGTTTATTTTTTGCGGCGCAGGGCTGCACGATTCATGGGCTGGATAACAATCAGCGGGCCGTGTTTTTTGGTCCGCAGGGTGATACGCGCTGGAATCAGCAGCGGCTGGGGGATCGGATCCCGGGATTTGTTCATCACGAACTGGACATCCGGGACCGGCAGGGGGTGATCGATCTGGTCGCGAACGTGAAACCGGACGCGATCATCCACACGGCGGCGCAGCCGTCGCACGACCGGGCGGCGGCGATCCCGTTCGATGATTTCGACACCAATGCGGTTGGGACTTTGAACTTTCTGGAAGCCGCGCGGCGGGCTTGTCCGGAGTCGCCGTTCATCCACATGTCGACGAACAAGGTCTACGGGGATCGACCGAATACGATCGATCTGCAGGAGCTGGAAACGCGGTGGGATTACGCGGACGCGGCGTATGAGCACGGGATCGCGGAGGACTTTTCAATAGACCAGAGCAAGCACTCGTTGTTCGGCGCGTCGAAGGTGGCGGCGGACGTGATGGTGCAGGAATACGGGCGGTATTTTCAGATGCCGACGTGTTGCCTGCGCGGTGGCTGCCTGACGGGGCCGAATCACTCGGGTGTGGAGCTGCACGGGTTCCTGAGCTACCTGGTGAAGTGCAATCTCGAGGGGAAGGAATACCGGGTCTTCGGCTACAAGGGGAAGCAGGTGCGGGATAACATTCACTCGGAGGATGTCGCACGGTTCATGTGGGCGTTTTTCCAGGCGCCGCGCGTGGCGGAGGTTTACAATCTGGGGGGCGGGAAGGAAAATTCGTGCTCGATCCTGGAGGCGTTCAAGATCGCGGAGAAGTTTTCGGGGAAGGAGCAGAAGTTCACTTACGTGGATGAGAACCGGATCGGGGATCACATTTGCTACTACTCGGATCTGCGGAAGATGCGGGCGGATTATCCGGGCTGGGATCTGACGAAGTCGTTGGAGGATACCGTGGGGGAGATCGTGGCGTCGTGGCAGAAGCGGTTGGAGTGAGGCGCGGGATCGCCTATGCTGACGTGTGGAGGAAGCAAAGGTTCAAGCGATGAATCCGGATCTCGATGCCTGGCTGGAGCGGACGGTGGATCAACTCGCGGAGGCGTTGTCGCCGGAGGAGATTCATCTCTTCGGGTCGTACACGCGAGGAGATGCGAACGAAGACAGCGATGTCGATCTGATGGTGCTGGTCAGCGAGTCGGAGGAACCGCGCTACCGACGGGCCCAACACGCTCACGGCGTGGCGACGGATCATTCGATGTCGCGGGACATC
This sequence comes from uncultured Verrucomicrobiae bacterium, assembly GCA_963740185.1. Lineage (GTDB taxonomy): Bacteria > Verrucomicrobiota > Verrucomicrobiia > Chthoniobacterales > JAATET01 > CAVVKW01. The sequence continues at coordinate 31,691 of CAVUDH010000011.1, read as the reverse complement.
TTGGTGTGGACGCGTGAGGAATGGAACCGAGGGCTCGATAATCCAGCCTGTCTGCCGGCCACCATTCTGCGGGAGGGGCGTTGCCTTTATGGAAAAGACTGAAGATACGGACGTGGGGTTGGAAAAAGCGCGGCGGGATCTTGCCGCGGCGGGATTTCTGAGGACGGCTCCCGATCCGGCGTGGGATATCGTCGTTTATCACTGTCAGCAGACCGCTGAAAAATCTCTCAAGGCCATTCTGGTTCGAAAGCGCACGATTTTCCGAAAAACGCACGACTTGGAAGCTCTGCTCGCTCTGATCACGGACGCCGGAGTGGACGCGAGCAACTTTGGCCGGCACGCCAAGCTGTTGAGTCCCTACGCGGTGCAATTTCGGTATCCGGGCGACGAGATCGAGCCGGAAGCCGCCGATGCAATCGAGGCAATTGAAATGGCGCGAGAAGTTTTCAACTGGGCGCGGCAAACGCTGGGAGTGGCGTGACGGAATCGGCTCTGAGTCTGGCGGGTGCGCTCGAGACGCCGGTTTTGTTGATTGCGTTTAACCGGCCGGGGCCGACGGCGGAGGTTTTTGCCGTGCTGCGGGAAGTGAAGCCGAGGCGGCTGTGGGTGGCGCAGGATGGGGCGCGGGGGCACGTGCTGGCTGATACCGAGAAGTGTGCGGCGGTGCGGGAAATTTTGGAGGGCGTGGATTGGGAATGCGACGTGAAGCGCCTTTATCGGGAGGAGAACGTGGGGTGTGGGGTGGCGGTGAGTGAGGCTATTGACTGGTTTCTGCGGGATGCGGGGGAGGGGATTATTTTGGAGGACGATACTTTGCCGTCGCGGACGTTTTTTCCGTTTTGTGCCGAGATGCTGGAGCGATGCCGGAAGGATGACCGGGTGGCCTCGATCTCGGGGGATTGCTTTTTGCCGGAGCGGATGCAGGACGCGTTGACGGCGGAGGCTGGGGGGGCGCTCGGGGCTTATCGGTCCAAATATTTCAACATGTGGGGGTGGGCGACGTGGTTGGATCGGTGGGAGGGTTACTCGCTGAAGCTGGAGGATCGGTCGGCGGAGGAATGGGATCAGGTAATCGATGAGGTGCACGGGGAAACACTGGAGGCGAGTGTGTGGCGGGCGATCCTGATGGCGCTGCGGTCGGGAATTTTGGACACGTGGGATTTTCAGTTTGCGTTTCATTCCTGGGCGCGCGGACGGGGTCACGGGGTGCCGACGGCGAATCTGGTGACAAATTTGGGGTTCGACGCGGAGGCGACCCATACCGTGGACGTTAGTCCGGTGGCGGGTTTGCCGCGTCGTGAGTTCGAGCGGTTGGTGGTCGATGGGGAGTTGGGCGAGGATGAGGAGCTGGACGGGTTGACGTTCTATCTGCGGCATTTGGAGGGCTTAAAATTGACGCTGTGGCTGAAGGAGGGATTTGCGATCGATGAGCAGGACCGGTCGGAGCGGATTCCTTTTGAAAAGCAACTCGTGGAATTGCAGAAGGCGTGTAATGAGCGGATGGCGCTGATCAATAAGATGTCAGCGCGGATTCGGACGCTGGAGAGTGAGGCCAGTCTGCGGGGGCAGGTGAAGAAGCTTGGGCGGGGGCTTTTCAACGGAAGGTGACGAAGGAAACGAAGAGGGATTTTATCGGCTCCCGCTGGCGCGGATTGCCGAGTCCTTTTTGAACAGAAGGTCGCAAAGGTCGCAAAGGGATGAAGTGGTTTTTGGGAAAGCGAAGGTCGGCGGCGGAGCGGGTGGCGGCGGCGATGGGGGCGCGTCGGCAACCGGTGGTGGGGGATCCGGTGATGCTGGGGCTGCTGGAATGGTGGGCGGCGGGGGGATGGGGGAGGTGGAGTTTGCGGATTTTGGTGAGGGTGACGGAGGAGATTCGGTGGGAGGGTTTGCCGGGGAATGCGTGTGCGGTGTCGGAGGCGATGTTCCCGGGATTTGAACGGGTGGTAAGGGAGCGGTTGTTGACGGCGGAGGAGTTGGCGCGGGCTTATCCGGGCGAGGAGGAGCCGAGATTTTTACGACCCTTTCATCGGTCGATGTTGCGGCGGAAGTGGGGTGGAGCTGCCGAACGTGGAACGTCCGGTGGTCTTGTTTCATCACGTGCCGAAGTGTGCGGGAATGTCGGTGTTCCATGCATCTGAATGCGCACCTGCCTTGGAACGATGAGCTGTGCCATCTGGACGGGCGGGCGGAGCGGGACGTGTTGGCGGCGGGGGTGACTCCGTTTGAGTGGAAGGACCCCCGGGAGGTGGCGCGGGTGCGGGTGGTGTTTGGCCACGACGTGGCGGAGCGGCACGCGGAGTATTTCCCGGGGCGGGAGGTGAGGCGGGTGACCTGTCTCCGGGATCCGGCTGAGCGGATGGTATCGCACTACAATTGGGAAATGAATCAGCGAGAGGTGACGGGGGAACGGATGGCGGAGTTCGACGAGTGGTACGGTTGGCAGGAGAAGAACTGGATGACGCTCTGGCTGGGCAGGGTGTGGCTGGGGCTGGACGTCGGGGTGGTGCCGGAGGCGGAGGTTTTCGAGCGGGTGAACGGGGCCTTGGAAGGGTTTTGGCTCGTGGGCGGAACGGAGTCTTGACGGATGACTTGCGTCCGGTCACGGAGGTGCTGGGGGTGCCGGAGATCGGTGTCGCGACGAACCGGGCGGGAGAGAGCTATCCGCAGCGGATGCGATTGGATGAGTCGTGGCGGAAGCGGATCACGGCGGAGAATGAGCTGGATGGAAAGTTGGTTGAGAGGTGGACGAGGTGAGGTTATTGACGGCGGATTGCACGGATGAACGCGGATAGAATGAGCGCAGAGCGGGTTTTGCTGGTGATTCCGCACTATCGGGATGCGGTGCGGCTAACGCCGTTTTTAACGGATCTGCGGGAACTCTGCCGGGGGAATTTTCGATTTTGGTTTCGGATGATGGGTCCGGGGATGTCGATTTTTTGAAGTTGGAAGAATGCGTCGCTGGCGGGGCGGGAGGTGGCGGGGTGGCGGAGATTTTGGATCCGGTGCGGGCGGTGCGGAACGAGGGGAAGGGGGCGGCGGTGTATCGCGGGTGGCGTGAGGGGTTCGCGCGAGGGTTCGACGTGCTGGCTTTCGCGGATGCGGACGGGGCGGTGAGCGCGGCGGAGATCGTGCGGGGGTGGGAGTGTTTCTCGCGAGCGGGCGGCGGAGGTCGATGGGTTGATCGGGTCGCGGCGGCGGATTGGGGGGCGGACGGTGGAGCGAAAGTGGTCGCGGCACGTGGCGGGTCGGCTTTTTGCGACGCTGGTGACGTTGATTGCGGGGCTGGAGGTCTACGACACGCAGTGCGGGTTCAAAATGTTTCGGCGGGAGGTCGTGGAGGCGGTGCTGCCGCGGGCCCGGGCGTTTGGGTTCGCGTTCGACGTCGAGTTGCTGATGTTGGTGGATCGAGCGGGGTATCGGGTGGAGGAATTTGCGGTGGATTGGCGCGACGTGGACGGGGGGAAGGTGGATCTGCTGACGGGCTCCGGTGCCGATGCTGGTGGACGTACGCGCTCGCGCGTCGCTGGGGCGCGGCGTGACACCGGGAGAATTGCAGGAATGAATCCCAGGAGTCCGTGGATCTATGTGGCGGCGTTTCCGCCTCTGGTCGTTTTGGGGAATAATCTGGGTGCCCGGCGTGAATGTGCCCGCCACCGATCAGTGGGGGTTGCCGTATTTTTTCGAATCCGTGGCCAGTGGCGAACCTTGGCTGGGTGACCTCTGGATCCCGAACAACGAACATCGGATTGTCTTCCCGAGGTTGGTGTTCTCCCGCTGGCCTTCGCGAGCGGGTGGAACGTGAAGTGGGAAATGGTCGCGAGCTGGCTGGTCGCGGTAGCCGGCTTTTCGGCGATCTGGGGCGTGGCGCGGAGGACGGGGTCCTCGCGTCGCGATGGGCGGGTATTTGCGGCTGCCGTGGTGGCGGTCTCTGCGGTGTATTTTTCATTGGCGCAAGCAGGAGAATTGGTTGTGGGGATTCCAGTTGGCGTTCTTCCTGGTGCAGGGGCCATTTCTCCTGGCGGTCTACGTCCTTCGTCGGGACGACTGGCGGCCGTGGGTCCGCGTCCTGATCGCCGCTGCGCTCTGCCTTGTCGCGACGTTCTCGATGGTGCAGGGAATCTTTGCCTGGATCGTTCTGGCGGTGGCGGTGTGGCCCCTCGGCCGGGTGCGCCGTGAGCGGTGGGCGGCGGTGGGATGCTGGGTGGCGATTGCGGCCGTGGTCATCGGGTGCTACTTCGTCGGCTTTTCGCGTCCGGAGATCGGTGACGACCCGAACTACGCGCTGAATCATCCCGTGGCGGCGGCCTTCGCGACGTTCGGCGTGTTGGGAGGGCAGTATGGCCGTACGTTTGGTCGATCCGGTCCTCCCTCGGTAATTTTCGGGTTCGTGACGGTCGTGGCTTTCGTCGGCGGTCTGGGGGTCGCGTGGTGGCGGCGAGTTGCCTACGCGACGTGGCTCCGTGGTTGGCGATCGGAGCGTTCGGCGGGCTTTTCTGTCTGGCAGTGGGGTACGGCCGTTCGGAGATCGGTGCGGATCAGTTGGTGACCATATCGCGCTACATGACCGGGCCGCCGTTGCTGGTCATCGCGACGATTCAATTGTGGCGGCTGAATTCGGAAGGTGCGTCGACCGCGTGGCGGGCGCTGTTTGGGATCGTCTGCGTGGCGATGGTGGCGATGGTGGCAGTAACTCCGCCTGGGCGTGGGGGCAGGCGAGTGAGCGGGCGGACGAGCGCCGCTTGGTCGAGAAGATTTTGCCACTCGTCGGTTCCTTCGACGAGGAGGTGGACGCCCTGCGTCAAATCCGTTCGCCCCGGTGGTCCCCAGTCTTGATCCGCCTTACGATGGCGCGTCGTTCGTGCGCCGGGCGATGCCGCCGCTCGTCAAGGTGGGGTTTCGCCGACTCGAGCGGCAACTCGAGTTCGGGGTGAAAGTGGGGGGGGGGGCAATTTTGCCGGAATCGATCCAGTCGGTGGCGGTAAGAACGCCCGGGATCCGCTGATCGTCGGTCCTCAACAAACGGCTGATTTTCTGCGGTAATACGGAGACTGGCCGCGTGGTCCTACTCCGACCAGAGGCGATGAGCGGACGTTCCGGGGGGCTGCGTTGCCCGGGGCACTGATTGGCAGACGATCCTGCCCGCGTCATTCTTCGGACCCGGCGATTGGCAGACGGCACGCGTGGTCTTACGATCCGGAGGCGGGTCGAGTGGAAGAGTTGTCGGGCTCGCCCCGCCGGGTGGTGGTCAGGGATTCAATCAACCCCAAGAAGCGCGGAAACCAGAAAAATTGAAATGAAAGTATTGATCACGGGAGTGTGTGGATTTGTCGGGAGTGCATTGGCGCGAACGGTGGTGGAGGCGGGGCTGGACTGGGAATTGGTCGGGTTCGACAATTTGAGCCGACCGGGGAGCGAGGTGAATCGAGCGGCTTTGCAGGAGACTGGGGGTGAAATTTATCCACGGGGACCTGCGCAGCGCGAGCGACGTGGAGGGATTGCCGGACGTGGATTGGACGATTGACGCGGCGGCGAACCCGAGTGTGCTGGCGGGATCGGCTGGATACGGCACGAGTCGGCAATTGATGGAGCATAACCTGGTCGGGACGTTGAACCTGCTCGAAAAATGCCGTTCAGCGGGCTCGGGATTCATTTTATTGAGCCGAGTCGGGTGTATCGATCCCGCCGTTGGCTGGTTTGCCGGTGCGGGTGGAGGGTGCGGCCTACGTGCCGGGCGGGCGGGCGGAGTGGCCGCCGGAATTCTCCGCCGAGGGTGTGCGTGAGGGTTTCAGCACGCTGGCTCCGGTCTCGCTCTACGGGGCTTCGAAATTGGCCTCCGAGGCACTGGCCTCGGAATACGGCGAGACGTTTGGATTTCCGGTCTGGGTGAATCGCTGCGGAGTTCTGGCGGGAGCGGGTCAATTTGGAAAAGCGGATCAGGGAATTTTCAGCTTCTGGCTGCATTCGCACGCGCGGCGGCGGGCGATGCGTTACATCGGCTTCGACGGAGGCGGGCATTCAGGTGCGGGATTGCCTGCATCCGAGGGACCTCGTTCCGCTCATCGAGAAACAGATGGAGGCGGGCGCTGGCGTTGGACAGCCGAAGGTCGTGAACGTGTCGGGTGGGCGGGAGTCGGCGCGGTCGTTGCGGGAGTTGACGATCTGGTGCGACGAGCGCTTTGGATCGCATCCGGTGGGTAGCGAGGCGAAGGACCGACCATTCGATCTGCCGTGGGTGGTGCTGGATTCCGGGCTGGCTCGAACGACCTGGGATTGGGAACCGAAGATGGGCGTGGAGGCCATCCTCGAGGAAATCGCGGAGCAGGCGGAACGGGACCCGGATTGGCTGGGGCTCAGCAATCGCGCGTGAGACGGGGACCCGAATGTGCCGGGCTCGGCGGGCGGTCGACTGGATCGCTTCGGCCCATCTGGATCGTCGGCGCGATGCTGCCGCTGGTGGGGGTGGCGGTGTTGGTCGCGGCGTGCGGGGTGGACGTGCCCAACATGGACGAATGGACGTTGCCGGAGGTGTTCTCGAGACTTCGGGACGGAAACGATCGGTGGACGATGCTCTGGCAGGGCAACAACGAGCACCGGATCGCGGTGCCGAAGCTGGTCTACTATTTGCTCGCGGTGTTGACCGGTTGGGACACCCGGGCGGAGATGGTCGGGAGTGTCGTCCTGGCGGCCATCGGGTTTCTGGCAATTTGCGGTTTGGCGGCGAGGTCGGCGAGCCGGGAGCGTTCGGGCACCGTGTTTGGGTGTGCGCTGGTGGCGAGCTCGTTCGTTTATTTTTCGCTGATGCAGCACGAGAATTGGCTGTGGGGCTTCCAGATCGCGTTCTTCATCGTGCAGACGGCGTTCCTGCTGGCGGTGTACGTGCTGAACGGCACCCGGCGGTCGGCAGCGGTCAAGGTGGCGATAGCCGGGGGGCTTGGCGTGGTGGCTTCGTGCTCGATGTTACACGGGCCCTTCATCTGGCCGGCACTTTTGCCGAGCGTGGCGGTGGTTGGAGGTTCCAGGAAATCGCGCGCTTGCTGTCTGATTGTCTGGGTTGCCCTGGGAGTCGCCACGGTGGCGGTTTACCTGTGGGGGTTGCCGGGCAATCCGGAGGCGAGTGGCCGGGAGCGGAATCCGATCGCGGCGGTGGTCTGGACGTTTGGCGTTCTGGGCAGTCAGTTTGGTCGGACGTTTTGGAGCGACCCGACGGTCTTGTCGGTGATCGGAGGATTGATCCTGCTGGCCGTGACGGGTGCGGGATTTTTGGCCGCCGGTTGGCGTCGGCTTCCGGTGCGAGAGCGCTGGCCCCGTGGCTTTCTCTGGCGATTTTTTCGGGGTTGTTCTGCGTGGCGATCGGTTACGGACGCTCGGAATGGGGCGATTACGTGGTGCGGGTCTCGCGTTACATGACCGGGCCACCGTTGCTGGTGGTCGCGGGAATCCACGTGTGGCGCCTCTTCGTGGAAGCGTCCCCGAGCCGTCGCTCGGTGGCTGGATTCACCGGCGTCTGCCTGGGTCTGATCGCAATGGTGAGCGTGAATTCCGTCTCGGCGATGCGGGCCGCCGATGAGCGGGCGGAGGCGTTGCGCCTCGCGCAGCGACTCCTTCCCATTGTCGATCGGTTCGATACCTCGGATGACGACCCGGCGACCGGGCCCTTTGCGGCGATTGATCCCTTCGGCGGGGTGGAGTCCATTCGCGGGGGAATGGAGATGATGACCGAGCTGGGCTGGCGGGAGCTGACGCCTCTGCGGGACGTCGGCCCGGGGGAGACGACTCGGGAATTCGACTCGGTCGTGCGGCTGGATTACCGGGGCGAGACGAAGCCGGTGGAGAATGACCGCGCCAAGAGGTTAGCGTGAGCGCGCGGGCGGGAGGGTGCGTCTCTCCGGCTGGGTGGAGAGCGATGGCGGGTGAACCTCGCGCGGTCGTCCTCGTCACAGCGGACGACGATCCCCATTTTCGCGCGGCGGCGTTCGTCGATGAGGTCGTGGGCGAGGACGGTCGGGCGGCCTGGCGGGTGGAGATGCCGGCATCGAATTTCGACGAGGGCATCGTGGACTTGCACGCGTGGCTTTACGACGAAAGCGGCCGGGCACCCCGACCAATTCCCGACCGCGCGAAGGATCTCAAGGTCAGCGGCAGTCTCGGGACAGGCGGGAGAGCCGGGAGTGGAAGAAGACTGAGGGGCGAGTTCGTGCTGGCCGCATGGGGGGAAGTTGGCGCAACCTTTTCCGCCTCGTGGATCGGCCCTGGGGTCGGTCCTGCTGACTGACGATTGAACGCGATGAAAACGGACGAAGAAGAACTCTCGAGAATTTACCGGAGACGCTTCGCCGACACGGCGGCGTATCGGAAGAAGGTCTGGTCGGTGCTGACGGCGGAGTTTTTCCCCCGCTGGGTCAAGCGCGATCACGACGTGTTGGATCTCGGTTGCGGATACGGAGAATTCATCAATCAGGTCGCCTGCGGAGAAAAGTGGGCGATGGATTTGAACCCCGACGCGCGCGGCCATCTGGATGGTGACGTCACGTTTCTGGAGCAGGATTGCTCGCAGCGGTGGGGGCTGGACGATGGTTCGCTGGACGTGGTTTTCACCTCGAATTTCTTCGAGCACCTGCCAAACAAGGCGTGCCTGACGGCGACGCTGGGCGAAGCCTTGCGGTGCCTGCGACCTGGTGGGCGCTTGATCGCGGTGGGGCCGAACATCAAGGTGCTGCCAGGTCTGTATTGGGACTTTTACGATCATCACACGATTCTCACCGAGACGTCCCTGGGCGAGGCGCTGGAGATCTGCGGGTTTCAGGTGGAGCGGGCCGACGAGCGGTTTCTGCCCTACACGATGGTGGGCGCGCGCGAGGTGCCTCTGACGCTCGTGAGTTGGTATCTGCGGCTGCCGCTGGCGTGGCGATTTTTCGGGAAGCAATTTCTGGTGATTGCCCGCAAGCCTTGAGCCGATCAGAAGGGGATTTTCGGGATGAGTAAGGAATTGAAACTGTTATCAATCGTGATCCCGGCTCGGGACGAGGAGGTTGCCGTGCCGCTGACGGTTCAGCATTTGCACCTGGAATTACAGCTGCACGGAGTGCCGCACGAGATCGTGGTCGTGGACGACGGGAGCACGGACGGAACGTGGGAGGTGTTGACCAGGCTGAAGGAGAAAATTCCGGAGTTGGCGCCAATACAGAACACGGAGTTCCACGGGTTTGGACGCGCGATCATTCGTGGCTTTGACGTGATGCGCGGTGATGCGGTGGTCGTCATGATGGCGGACGAGTCCGACGATTGCCGCGATGTCGTGCGGTATTGGAAGCTGCTGAACGAGGGCTGGGATTGCGTGTTCGGCAGCCGCTTCTCGAAGGGGGGTGGAGTGATCGATTACCCGTGGGTGAAATTGCGTCTGAATCGGATGGCAAACTGGTTCATCAAGGTCCTCTTTCGGATCAAACTCAACGACACGACCAACGCGTTCAAGGCCTACCGCCGAAACGTGATCGACGGGTGTCGGCCGCTGCTCTCCCCGCATTTCAATCTGACGGTCGAGATCCCGCTCAAGGCGATCACCCGCGGTTACACGTGGACGGTGATGCCGATCACCTGGCGGAACCGGCGCTCGGGTGAGGCGAAGCTCAAAATCAAGGAAATGGGCAGTCGCTATCTGTTCATCTGCCTCTACGTGTGGTTGGAAAAATATTTCAGCCGCGGGGATTATCGGAAACCCGAGTGACGACGGGTCGGATACGCGCGGTCGTCGTGCTCGTGATGGCGGCGGTTTTTACGGCGGTTGGCGTGGGGATGTCGGAGCGGCAGGGGCGGTTGGCGGCGGTGCCGAATTACGATGATGCGGTGTATTTTCTGAGCGCGACGCGGTTGATCGAGTCGGGTCGAGCGGAGGGTGCGAGCGGAGTCGTGGAGGAATTGCGGAGCGAGGGGCTGCATTCGCCGTGGTCGGTGGGGGTGGCGGTGGCGGCTTTTCTGACCACCGGTTACGCGGACTGGGGACCTTACGCTTTCAACTTTCTCGTGGTGGTCGCGTTCCTGGCGGCGCTGTCGTGGATGTGGCGGGAGTTGGAGTGGTGGGAATGGGGGAGCGGGATGGTATTCTTTCTGGCGATGCCGTTTGCGACGCTGGCGGTGGTGGAGTTTCGTCCCGATCTGATGTGGGCGGTGGCCGTGGGGTTCTGCGGGGTGTTCGGCTTGGTGGTGCCGGGATATTTGGAGCGGATGGGGCCGCGGGTGGCGCACGCGGTGTTGTGCGCGGTGGCGTTGTGGGTGAAGCCGTCGACGTTTGCGATGACGTTGATCGTGTTTGGCTATTCGGTCGGGATGCGGGTGGTGCTGGAGTCGGTAATGGCGCGACGGATTGATTGGCGGGAAGTCTGGCGAACGGGTTGGGTTCAGGCGGGGGTGATCGCGGGGCTGACGGCGATTTACGCGGTTCCGTTCGGTGCGGGGACGTGGAATTACTTTTGGACGAATTCGTTCGGGGCGAATGAGGCGATCTGGCGGGCTCCGGTGAGCGTGGCGGAGAAGTGGTTGTATTACGGGGTGGGTTTTGGGGCGGCGAATAATCTGGGTTGGGCGGGGTTGCTGCTGCTGGGGGTGATCGGGATGGCGGTGGTGATGACTCGCGCAGAGCACCGGAGGCTGGGAAGCCTCGGGGCAGATTGCACTGGCTCTGCGGTGCAGCCCGAAGGGCGAGACGAGCGGGAGCGAGCGAGTCAACCTCAGAGTCGCAGAGGAATTTCTGGATTGAGATGGTCAATGCTCGGTGGGTTGCTGGTGCTGACTTATGGGCTGAGTTCGGGATTTGGGATGAAGTCGCCGTTTCTGGGGGGGGCTTTCGTGGGGTGCTTTTTGTTCGTGGGGGCGTATGGATTTTCGATTTTTGATTTTCGATTTTCGATTGCTTGGCGGCGGAGGTGGATCGCGGTGGGGGTGGCGGTTTTAGCGGTCTTGATGTGGCGGTGGCCGCACTATGCGTGGGCGCAGGCCGGGGAGTCGGGGCGGAATTTTTCTAAGGTGGAGCGGCAGGTGATCGACGTCTTGGAGGAATTGCCCCTGAGGAACCGGGTGCGGCTATTGTTCTCTCAGTCGGGTCCGCTGATGCGGGAGAACGTGGAGATGTGGCTGCTGCGAAATGGGCACGAGACGTCGGCGGTGAAGGGTGGGTTTCTGCCGTCGGTGGAACGGTTCGAGCAGAAGCGACGGCGGGCGGATGTGGTCTTCGTGCAGGATCCGGGAATGCAGGATTCGTTTGAGAATCTTCCGGCGGAGCGGGTGATGGACGGATTTTTGGAGTCGATGCGCGGAGCGGAGGATTTCGAGCGGCGCGGCGAGGCGGAGGGGGCCGATGGAAAGCGCGTCTACGTTTACGTCCGGAAGTCGGTGCTGCGGTGATGGATGCCTTGGTAACCGGAGTGGAGGTGAATGACTCGCACGGGGTGGGTGTTTTCCTTCGTCGGCTGTTTCCGGCGAATGAATCGTTCGTCGTTTTTCGGTCGCGGACGCTTTACGGGGGAGCGAACAATTTTGGCGGGAGGGAGGTTCTGATCGGGGATCGGTTCGGTTCGGTCGATGATCTTCGGCGGCGATTGAGGGCGGAGGCCGGGGGCGTGGAGCGGATTTTGTGCGTGCCGTATTTCCCGGAAGATTTCCGAGTGGCTGCGCTGCTGAAGGAGGTGACCGGGGCGCGGCTGTGCACCTACGTGATGGACGACCAAAATGTCGTGACGCCGGAAGTCGGGGATGCGGTGGTGCGGCGGCTGGTGGCGGCGAGTGACCTGTGCCTGGGGATTTCCGCTCCGATGTGCGAGGCGTATGGGGCGAAGTTTGGGCGGAAGTTTTGGTGGCTGCCGCCTGTGGTGGAGCGAGTGAGGAACGAAAAGAGGTGTCAAAAGTATGGACTGACCCCTCGGCGGGTGGCGTTGTTGGGAAATTTTTGGAGTCGGCGGCAGTTGGAGGATTTTCGGGAGACGGTGCGGGGGTCGGGGTGGACGGTGGAGTGGTTCGGGAAGGGGGTGGAGGCGGCGTGGCTGGGGTGTGATGGGGGGGCGCTGGAGGAGGATGGAATTTTTGTGCGGGGGTTTTTGCCGGATTCGGAGTTGCGTGAGCGGCTGGCGGATTTCGCGTTCGCGGTGGTGCCCAGTGGCCGAATGGACGCCGGTGACGATAAGCGTTCGTTCGCGGCGCTCAGCTTCCCGTCGCGAATGATCTATCTTTTTACGCAGGCAGGGCTGCCGGTTCTCCTCGTGGGGAATCCCGAGAGCGCAGCGGGAAAATTTCTCGTCGAGACCGGGAGTGGATTGGTTTGCGGATACGACCGGGAGGAGTTCGTCGCGGCGGCGGAGAGGTTGGTGGGGGAGGCTGACAGCTTTCGCACGGCGGTGGCGGGGGTGGCGGAGACGATGGTGCTGCCGGATGGGGGGGGATGGATCTGGCGGTCGCTGGCCGAAGGCCGGGCGGTGGATGATCGATTTGAGCGGATGATCGGGGGGGCGCGCTGGACGGGAGAAACGGTGACGCGGGCGGTGGCGGCATCGACGCGGTGGTGGACTTTTGATCCGGAGCGCTGGCGGTATTCACGGAAGGCGCAGTTGGCCTGGATTCGGCGGCGGACGTCGTTGGAGGCGACGGGGCCGCATTCCTTTTCTGTGGGAGGATATCAACGCGCGCTGGCGGCGGCGTTGATTCGGAAGCTGCTCAGAAAAGGAAAGCGGGTGGGTTTGCTGGGCGGGGAGCTGAGCGATCTGCGACCGGTTAGCCACGACTTCGTCGTGGAATGTGAAATGCCGAATGCTGAATTTGAAATGGGTTTTGATGCGGTGGTGAGTTTTGATCGGGAGGCGGTGTTGACGCGGGCGGAACTGGAGGCAATGGGGCGGCGGGGGGCACTGCAGCTGCATTTTTGGACGGCCTATCTCCATCCGCAGCATTTCGAAGTTGCGGCGGCGGGGCGGATGCTGCTGGGTGAATCCGAGGACACCGAGGAGCTGATGGAGCGGATGATGAATGATGAAGGATTTTTGTTCATGTCCCCGCGGGCGATCGAACGGTTCTGGCCGGGGGCGAGAGCGGAGGAAATCGGGCGACCGTTTTCGTTGAATCTGATCTGGCGGGGTGAGGGGCCCGCGAATGACGCGAAGGGCGCGAAAAGGTGATGATGATGCTGCCGACGATGACTTTGGTGACGCCGAGCTATCGGCAGGCGGGGTTTGTCGAGGCGACGATTGGGAGCGTGCTGGCGCAGGATTACGCTGGCTTGGATTGGTGGATCGTGGATGCGCTGTCGGATGATGGGACGGGGGAGATCTTGGATCGCTACGAGGGGACCCCGGGGCTGACGATTTTGCGGGAGAAGGATGAGGGTCAGGGGGACGCGATCGCGAAGGGGTTTCGGCTCGGGACTGGTGAGGTGCTGGGGTGGTTGAATTCGGACGACGTTTTGTTGCCGGGGGCGTTGGGGGTGGTGGGCGCGGCTTTTGCGGCGAATCCTGACGCGGTGGCGGTGTGCGGGGCCGGGTGGAAGGTGGACGCGGAGGGCCGCCGGACGAAACGGGTGGCGGCGCGGGAGTTTGATCCGCGATTGATCCGGACGGCGTTGACGTATCTCCAGCCGGCGATGTTTTTCCGGCGGGATGCTTACGAGGCGGTCGGGGGACTGGACGTGTCGCTGGAATACGCGATGGATTGGGACCTGCTCATGCGGCTGGCGGAGCGTGGTCGGGTGGTGACGGTGGACGAGGAACTGGCTGAACTGCGGTGCTATCCGGCGACGAAATCGGAGGCGGGGGGCTGGGAGCGGCTGCGGGAGATCGCGGAGGTGGGGCGGCGGGCGAACGGAGCGTGGGACCGAAATTGGGTGGCGTATCGACTTCGGCGGACGGTGGCGGGGAACGCGTTGGCGAGGCGGGCGGTGGATTTTGCGCTGGCGCGGATTTACGCCAATCGGACGGTGATGGTGACGGGGTGGCCGGGGGGTGCTGCGCACCTGTGATTGGTGACTGGTGAATTGTGATTGGTGGAATGAGAGTTGCGACGGTGGTTTTTAGTTACGCTGGGGGGCAGAAGGTTGTGGAGCGGCATTTGCCGATCTGGCGGGCGCAGTCGGATGAGGTGATGGTGGTGTTTCCAGGAGACAGTCCGAACGTGCTTCCGGGGGTGCGAACCTTCGCGACGGGGCGGTCGAATAAATACGGAGAGGAGTGTCTGAAGCGGCAGTTGGCGGGGATGCGGAAGGCGCGGGAGTTGGCAGCGGATTATTACGTTTTTCTGGAATACGACGCGTTTTTGTTGAGGCGACCGGAAGCACGGGTGGGGCTGCAGGCGAACGTTTTCAAGAATCGGCAGCCGGGAATGCTGGGAACGCATTTTACGCATTTTCCGTGGATCTTCGACGCGGGTTCGCTGCGGACGCTGGCGGAGGGGGCGACGTTGGAGCCGTTTCAGCGGGGTTTCGTGGACCGGTGGCTGTGGTGCCAGGTAGAGCGGCTGGGAATTCCCGTTCACAATTTGCGGGCCTTGCGGGAGGGATTTTCCCGGAATACGATCCGGCTTCCGAAGGAAAAGTTGGTGGCGCTCCGGCACGCGGGCCGGGGGGCTTACGCTTTTCACGGAATTAAAGAGCCCCGGCTGTTGAAAAAAATCCTGACTGCTTACGAACGAAAAAAATGAAGGTATTTACGTTTTATTCCCCGGTGGAAGGAAAGCGGGAGCGCGATGAATTGGCGCTGATCGATCTGTGGAAAAGCTCGTGGGAGGCGATGGGGTGGGAGCCGACGGTGCTGGGTTACGACACGCTGGAGTTCGACGACGACCTGGAGTTGTTGGCGCGCAAGCTGAAAAAGCTGCCGAGCACGAATAAGCACAACCTGGATTACTGGTGTTACTTGCGCTGGATCGCGGTGGCGCAGCAGGGCGGCGGGTTCATGTCGGATTACGACGTGATCAACTATTCGTTCGCGCCGAGGGAGCCCGGGGAGTTGACGCTTTATGATCGGTTCGTGCCGTGTCTGGTGAGCGGGAAGCGGGAGGAATTTCTGCGGGCGATCCGGTGGTTTGCGGATCAGAAGACGGGTTGGATGAGGTTTTTGGGTCGGGACGTGCACACGTCGGACATGCTGGTGATGGAGAGTCGAAGCTCGGAATACCGGAGCGAGCGGGCGTGCGTGGAATTTGGCGTGGAGGGGTGGGAGTCGGCACCGGCGGTGCATTATTGCAACCGGGTGATGAAGCCGACGGCGCTGATGCCGCGGCACGAACACATCGAGGGACTGCGGGCGCTGCCGGTGGGATCGGTGGAAGAGGTTTGAGGCTTGGCTTGGCGCGGGGTTGACGTTGGGTCGGCGATTGGAAATCGCCGCTCTTGAATTGACATGAACGAACGGGGGGTGCTTTACGTGGCGACGGGGGGGCGTCATCTGCAGGAGATGGTGGCCTCGGCTCGGTCGGTGCGGCGATGGCTGCCGGGGGTGCCGATCCTGCTTTACACGGATCAATCGGATCTGCCGGAGGGAGTGTTCGACGAGGTGAGGCGGCTGGAAAATCCGCGGCATTCGTTTGTGGACAAGATTGCGCCGCTGCGGGAGACGCCCTTCGAGCGGACGTTGTTTCTGGACACGGACACGCTGGTTTGCGCGCCGATTGACGACGTGTTTGCCGTGCTGGACCGCTTCGAGATGGCGTTGGCGCAGGCTCCGCTGCGGCATGATCGGGAATTCGTGACGCCGAATTGCTTCGTCGAGTTGAACACGGGGGTGGTGGCCTATCGGCGGACGGATGCGGTGGGTGAGCTGTTCGCGGATTGGCTGCGGGTTTACGAGCGGGAAGCGGAGGCGACGGGGCGACTGGAGAGCGATCAGCCGGCGTTTCGAGAGGCGCTTTGGCGGTCGCCGGTGCCGTTTCACGTGCTGCCGGCGGAGTATAATTTGCGCACGGTGATGGCGGCGGCGGTGGGGCGTTGCACGGTTCGAATCGTCCACGGGCGGGGGCCGGACATGGAAGCGGTGGTGCGCTGGGTGAACGAAAGTCACGGGATCCGGGTGTTCCTCCCGAGTGTGCTGGAACTCGAGCGGAAACACTTCGGAATCCTGTCGGGTCCGGGGCGGGTGGTGACGGCGGTGCTGAGTGCGGTCTTTGGATCAGTGGCTTGGGCGGAGCGGGTGGGGCGTCCGTGGAAACGGAAAATCTTTTAATTTTCGATTTTCGATTTTCGATTTTGGATTGATGCGGGTGGCGTTTGTTTATGCGGGGGGGCGGGGGGCGCGGCTGGAGGCGGCGCGGGCCGGGCGGGGGCCGACGGAGTTTTTTTATGGCGCGATCGAGCTGGAGCGGGCGGGTCACGAGGTGGCGGTGATCGACGCGCCGGCGCGGGTCGGATGGTGGGCGGGCGTCCTGAATTCGCTGCTGGGGTGGGCGACGCCGGTGAAGCTGCGGGGAGAGGATCTGCTGGCGGTGATGGCGGTGAGGCGGGAGTTGAACGAGTTCGATTGCGTGGTGGCGACGTCGACGGCGCACGCGATGGCTTTGGGAATGTTGCGGGGCATCGGGTTGCTGCGGACGCGGTTGGTTGGGAATTCATTGCGGGATCGTCAATTTTCCGCTGGCGGGGGTGAGGTTGGTGGTGTCGCGCTGGGCGCTGCGGCAGCAGCGGTGCGTGTTGTTCGCGGAGGCGGAACGGGTGGAGGTGGAGCGGCGGTTCGGCGTGGAGGCGGAGGTGAACGCGTTTGGGGTGGACGTGGGCTTTTGGGGTGAAGAGGGGGAGATGGGGGGAGGGGGAGATGGGGAGATGGGATACATCCTTGCGGTCGGGAATGATGCGCGGCGGGACTACGGGACGCTGGTGGAGGCGGTTCGGGAGCTGGATCGTCCGGTTAAAATTCTGACTAACCGGGAGTTGCCGTCGAATCTCCCGGGGAACGTTGAGCACGTGCGGGGGTCGTTTCACCGTCCGGCGGTGACGGATGCGGAGCTGCGGGAACTTTACCGGGGTGCGGGAGTGGTGGTGGTGCCGCTGGTGGAATCAATCCAGCCGGCGGGACAGAGCGTGGCGCTGCAGGCGATGGCGATGGGGAAGACCGTGGTGATGACGCGGACGCGGGGGTTGTGGACGGGGGAGGATTTCCCGGATGGGGAGGGTTTGCGATTGGTGCCGGTGGGTGACGTGGCGGCACTGCGGAGAGCTTTGGAAATGGAACCACTGGATGGCGAGGTCGTGCGGGGGAGGGTGCGGGAGCGGGGAACGGCGGAGCTTTTCGCGGGGCGATTGGAGCGAAGGATTGTGTTTTGAGGTGGGGCTGGTGAGATGGTGGCGATGAAGCGCAGAAAGCTGACGGTGGCAATTTCGATGGTGCCGGCTGGCGGACCTTGGGGAGGGGCGAGTCCGTTTGTGGCGCAGCTGGCGGAGGGGATCTGGCGGCGGGGGTGGCGGGTGACCTATGACCTCCGCTCGCAGCCGGATGCGGTGGTGGTGATCGATCCGCGGCGGGATCACCCGGCGAAACGGTTTGGTCTCGAGGACTTGGAGCGGTTTCGGGTGGAACATCCGGAAGTGCCGATTGTGCATCGAATCAACGAATGTGATCAGCGGAAGGGAACGACGGACATCGACGAATTGCTCCGGCGAACGAACGCGCTGGCGGATCACACGGTCTTTATCGCGGACTGGTTGAGGGAATATTTCGTCGAGCGGTGGTTTGATCGGGGGCGTCCGCACGGGGTGATTTACAACGGCTCGGATAGCCGGGTGTATCACCCTGTCGGGAGTCGGGCGCCTGGGGCGGGCGAGACGGTGCGGATCGTGACGCATCATTGGTCGGACAACTGGCTGAAGGGATACGATGTTTATCAGCAGCTCGACGGGATGCTGGCGGCGGGCGAGCTGCCGGGGGTGGCCTTTCGGGTAATCGGGCGCTGGCCGAAGGAGATCGATTGGCGGGCGACGGAGACGTTGGGACCGCTGACGGGGAAGCCGCTGGCGGAGAAATTGCGGGAGTGCCATCTCTACCTGACGGCGTCGCGCTGGGAACCCTGCGGGATGCACCACGTGGAGGGGGCACAGTGCGGGTTGCCGTTGGTCTATCACGAGGACGGCGGGGGAATCGTGGAAGCGGGTCAGCGATATGGGGTGGGTTTTCGAGACGACGTGGGGGGGGCAATCCGGGAGGCCGTGAGCCGCTGGTCGGAACTGCGCGGGCGATTGCTGAGCCAGATGCCGAGCGGCGAGCGGATGGTGATGGAGTTTCTGGAAGTGATCCAGGGGCTGGTCGTCCAACGGAGCGATCAGCGTGAAGTTGGGAAGTAGTCATGGGTCGTGACGTGGCACCGAGGACTTGTGTGCTTCTGTCGACTTGCGAGCGCTATCGCGCGCTGGCGGAGGTGACGGTGAAACGGCTGCGCGCGGAGTGGGCCGAATTGCCGCCGGTGAGGTGGTGCGGACTGGCGAAGCACGCGGATGGGTTGGAATTGCGGGATGATCCGGGGAATTGGATGCGGGTGACGAGGTCGGCGTGCGAGGATTTGTTGGCGGAGGGATTCGGGGCGGCTTACGTGATTTTGGATGATCATTCGCCGCTGGGGCCGTGCCATTCGGAGCACTTGAACCGGACGTTGCCGGAAATGATGGGGGAACTCGGGGCGGTGAGCGTGTCGCTGAGTGGGTGGGGACAGGGGCGGAAGCGCTTCGGGGATGCCGTCCGGTGGCGGGAGTTTGATTTCGATCGGTGTCGGGCGGAGACGTTGTGGAAATTTCCGCTGCATCCAGCGCTCTGGCGGTTGGAGGCGTTGAGGGAGATCCTTGACCGTTTGATCGCCGGGCTCCCGGAGGCGGAGCAGACGCCGTGGGCCTTCGAGCGGAAAGGGGGGGCGCCGGACGCGGACCTGCCGCTGGAGTTGAAGACGGGGAGCTATCGTATCGATGGGCGGGAGATGGCAGCCGGGCGGTATCCGTCGGGATTGCGAGTGCTGCGCCTGGCGACCGAGGTCTACCGGGCGGGGGTGCGCCGATGGATGGGGGTGGGGGCGGGAGCGGCGGTGGAGGATCGGTTGGCGGGGGTGCGTCATTACTACCACGGGCCCTTTCCGCTGTTTTGGAGCGGGATCATGCGGAAGGGACGATTGAACGAGGATTTGTTGTTTTTCCTGCGGGTCACGGGCCGATCGGGTTGGGCTGAAGAACTGGAGTCGGGGGTGGGCGGCCAATTGACGAAAGGATGATGGCTGTGCCGTGCTGGATTGTGGGGATCATGCTGGTGCGTGATGAAGATCGGTTCGTGGAGCGGGCTCTGCGGAATGCGATCAGGTTCTGTGACGAGTTTCTGGTGTGTGATCATGGTTCGCGTGACGGGACGGCGGCGGTGCTGGCGCGTCTGGAGCGGGAATTTTCGGACAAGCTGCGGGTGCGTCGAATCGCGGAATCGCGGGAGTCGCACCTGGTGCTGCGCGAGTTCATGGGTCGGTCGGGGACCTGGGTTTTTGCCGTGGACGGGGATGAGATTTACGATCCGGAGGGTTTGGCGCGGTTGCGGGGACGGATGGAGACGGGGGAGCTCGACGAGTGGTGGGTGGTGTTCGGAAACGTGCTGAACGTGGTGGAGCTGGACGAGGTTGAGGGGAGGGCATCGGGCTACCTGGCCCCGCCGTGTCGGAGCATGACGAAGCTCTACAATTTTGCGGCGATCACGGGTTGGGAGGGGCGCGACATCGTGGAGCGATTGCACGGGGGGCGGATCGAGTTTCGGGAAGGATTCGACGCGGGGCGTCGGCTGGCCTTGCATGAGGACGTGACTTGGGAGGAAGCGGATTTTCGGTGTTTGCACTGTTGTTTTCTGCGGAGATCGTCGAGCGACGGTGAGGGCGCGGGGGTGAGGCGAAACATCATGGACCGGCACGTGCGGTCCCTGCGGAAGGTGTGGGCGTCGGTGCGGGAGCGGCTGGGCGGAGCGCCGGCGGTGGATTGGAAACAGGACAAATACCGGCGGGGCGATCAGGAAACTCGGGACGTGAGGGGGTTTTTTCCGAAATGAAGCGGGTGGGATTTGTCATCAACGGGCGGGTGCCGGAGGTAGGCGCGATGAAGCGGGGGATGCGGCCCTGGAATCTGTTTTTGGGTTGGGACGACGCGAAGTCTCCGATGAGCTTCATGCGGTTCCGGTGGATCGCGCGGGAGCTGCGGGAGGAGGTCACCTACGAGCTTTACCGTCCGGGGCGGCCCTTTGACGCGGTCGTGTTTCTGAAGTCGATGGGTGAGTCGTGCTTCGAGCTGGCGCGAGTGCTGCGCGAGCAGGGGACGGCGGTGATCTTCGAGGCGAACGTGGATTATTACACCGAGTTTTCCGGTGAGGGTTGGTTCGAAGGGATGGCGCCGACGGCGGAGCAACGGGCGGCGGCGGTGGCGATGACGGAGCTGGCCGACGGGGTGATCGCGAGCTCGCGGCATCTGGCGGGGGTGTGCGGGCGCTTCAATGAGCGGGTGTCCTGGGTGCCGGACAACGTGGATTTTCGATTGGTTCCGAGGTTGGCGCAACGGTCGGCCTGGCGGGACGGGAAGCTGAACGTCTGGTGGAGTGGGATGGCGGAAAAGATGTTTGAGTTTCTGGCGGCCGAGGATGCCTTGCTGGCTCGGAAGGACCGGCTGCACCTGCGGTTGGTGACGGACGATCTGCGGGCAATGGGGCGTTGGCCAGGGGAGGTGCGGGAGCGGATGGAGCGGTTTCTGGGGATGATGCCGCACACGGTGCATCGGTTTTCCAACGTCGAGGATCTTCTTGGTCGGTACGCGGAGGGCGGGATCATCGTATCGCCGCGGTTTTTGGATTCGCCCTACAACTTCGGTCATTCGGAATGGAAGTTGACGCTGGGCATGGCGTGCGGATTGCCGGCGGTGGGGAGCCCGGTGCCGAGCTATCGCGACGTGGCGGAGCGGGCGGAGAATGGGGCGATTGCCGTCTGCGAGACGGGTGAGGAGTGGGGCAGCGTATTGGACGAGTTGCTGGATGGCGGCGAGGAAGGGTTGCGGGAGCGGGGGGGCGCGGCGCGGCGCGTGGTGGAGGAGTTTTACGCGACGCCGGTCGTGGCTCGGGAACACTTGAATGCTGTGTTGGCGGCTGGAAGCCACCACTCCAAACGATGAAGGCGTTTTATTTTCGGATCGGGGAATTTTCGCTGATCAATGCGGGGTTGCTGGCGGCGCTGCGGGAGCGAATGGCGGGCGTGGATTGGCGGGAGGTCGACGTGGAGCGGGAGATCGTGCGGGCGGATCGCGCGCTGGCGGCGAGGGCGATGGTGGAGGCGGGGATTCGCTATGGGGGGCGAATTTTGAGCGGTCGGATTCCGCCCCGGGATTTTTTCCCGCGGTTGCCAGTGGTATTGCGGGCAATCTCGAAGTGGTCGGGCCGGGAGGCGGCGGGGGCGGCGTTTACGTTTCAGACGCAGTCGCTTTTCGACGCGTCGTGCCCGGGAGTGCCGAACTTTGTCTACACCGATCACACTTTCCTGGCGGGTTGTCGCTACCCGGAGAATCCTCCGCCGATACCGGTGCCGCCGCGTTGGCGGGCGATGGAGCGGGGGCTTTACGCGGGGGCGGCGGGGACGTTTGTTTCGAGCGAATTCGCGGCGGCTTCGGTGCGGGACGATTACGGGGTGGCGGCGGATCGGGTGATCAACGTGGGATCGGGATCGAATGTGCGGTGGCCGGATGCGGAGGATGCGGGAGTGAGGCGGGGGAAGGTGATTTTGTTCGTGGGCGTGGATTGGGAGCGGAAGGGCGGGCCGGAATTGGTGCGGGCGTTTCGGGATGTCCGGGCGGAGGTGCCGGATGCGGAGTTGTGGATCGTGGGCTGTCGTCCGGCGGTGAGCGAGCCGGGGGTCGTGGTGAGGGGGCGGTTGTCGCGGGAGGAGACGGCGGAGTGCTACCGGGAGGCGGACGTGTTCTGCCTGCCGAGTCGGATGGATCCGTCGGCATCGGTGCTCGCCGAGGCGGCGGGTTTTGGCTTGCCGGTGGTGGCGACTGCGGTGGGTGGCAACGTGGAGCGGGTGCGGGATGGGGTGTCGGGTTTTCTGGTTGGAAGGGAGGGCCTGGCGGAGAAGTTGCGGGTGCTGTTGGAGGACGTGGAATTGCGGGAACGAATGGGAGCGGCGGGCCGGGAGATGGCGCGGCGGGAATTTACCTGGGCGGCGGTGGCGGGGCGGATTGCGGCGCGGATCGAGGGTGAGTTTTCTCGCGCAGAGGCACAGAGGCGCGGAAGATGATGAGGATTCAGGAGGAGATTTTGAAGGCTTGGAGATTGGGGACGGCTCCTTTGCGGGCGATGCCTTCGTTCGTGATCGCGGGGGCGCCGAAGTGTGGGACGTCGTCGCTGTACGACGATCTAGTGGGGCACCCGGGGGTGCGGCGGGGGGCGCGGAAGGAGCCGACGAATTTTCTGCATTATCCGGGGAGCCGTTTGCGGGCGGCGATGAATTATCCGGTTCGATTTGGGACGGGGGGATTTGTGGTTGGCGACGGGAGCGTCGAATACTTTGGGCATCCGGATGGTCCGCGAAATGTGCGGGAGGTTTTGCCCGGGGCGCGGGTGATTTTTTTGCTGAGGGATCCGGTGCGGCGGGCGTGGTCGGACTACTGGATGTTTCGCGAGTTTGGAACGGAGCGGGAGGAGTTCGAGCCCGTGGTGGACCGGGCGATGGCGTGGCTTCAGCGGGACGGGTTGGAGCCGTTGGTCGAGTCCGTGGAGCGGGTGAATTGGAATCCGCTGCGCTACGTGTTGACCGGGATGTACGCGCGGGCGCTCGAACGCTGGTTGGACGTGTGGCCGCGCGAACAGTGTCTGTTTTTGCTGAGCGAGGAATTTTCGGCGAATCGCGACCGGGTGTTGGCCGAGGTGCAGCGCCACGTCGGGCTGCCCGTGCGGGATTTGCCGGAGCGACCTCGCGCGCGGGGAAGGGAAGATGAGTGAGGCGATGGGGGTGGACGTCGAGAAGCGGCTCCGGGAATTTTACGCTCCCCACAACGCGCGGCTGGCGGAATTGCTTGGGAGGTCGCTGCCGTGGAAAATTTAAAATTTGAAATGCGGAATGA
Source organism: uncultured Verrucomicrobiae bacterium (assembly GCA_963740185.1). Classification (GTDB taxonomy): domain Bacteria; phylum Verrucomicrobiota; class Verrucomicrobiia; order Chthoniobacterales; family JAATET01; genus CAVVKW01. The sequence goes on along the minus strand of CAVUDH010000011.1, from coordinate 8,623 downwards.
CCAATGGGGAGTGCGGCTCGTTGACCCGGTGTCGGTGGGGGCTCGGGTGCGGTATGGGCTGCGGGAGGCGGTGCGGTCGTTGGTTTACGCGCCGAGGGCGACGGCGTTTCGACGACGGCTCGACGGGATGTCGGTCGGACGGGGCGGCGTGAATTACGGTTGGCTGGAGGAGCCCCGGCGTGCGGCGGAGTCGCGGATCGGCGGGGGGGTGAAGCTGGGGCATCTGCGCGATCGGTTTGGCGAGGCGCGGACGGAGTTTTCGGTGATTTATCTGGTTAGCAGTTTGCTTCACCTGATCCCGAACGTGGAGGAATCTGGTGGCCTGGGCGAAATCCCGTGGCGTGGCGGTGGTGGTGAATCAAAATGGCGTGGCGTATCCGGCGTGGGCGGGAGAGTTTTATCCGTGGTTCAATGAACCGATGCGCCGATTGATCGCGCGAGCTGACCACGTGGTCTACCAGAGTGAATTTTGCCGGGTGGGGTTCGGATCGCTACCTCGGGCCGGTCGCGGGTCCGAGCGAGGTGTTGTGGAATCCAGTAAATTTGGAGCAATTTTCGCCGGGGAAATGTGTCAAAATGAAGGACTGACCCCTCCGGGTGGAGTGCGGTTGTTGGCGATGGGGACGTGCCATTCCTTTGATCGAGTTCGCGCGTCGTTGGATTGCGCGACGGAACTGCGGAAGCGGGGAGTGGACGTGACGTTGACGGTGGCGGGTGAACTGCGATGGCCCGGTGCGGCGGATGAGGTCGCGCGCTTCGTGGAGGCGGGCGGCTTGACGGAGTGGGTCCGGTTTTCGCCGAAGTTTTCGCAAGCCGAGGCTCCGGATCTTTACCGTTCGGCGGACGTGCTGCTGCACCCGAAATACAAGGATCCGTGTCCGACTGTTCCGATCGAGTCGTTGGCCTGTGGAGTGCCGGTGGTGGGATCGCGCAGCGGCGGAATGCCGGAGCTGGTGCCGGAGGATTGTGGTGTGCTGGTGGCGGTGCCGGACGACTGGACTCGCGATCACGTGCCAAGTGCGGTGGGGATGGCTGACGGTGTCGAGCGGATCATGGCAGATCGCGATCGGTACTCGGAAGCCGCCCGGAACTGGGCGGTGCGGTCGTTCGATCAACGATCGTGGGTGGATCGGCACGCCGAGATTTTTAACGAGGTGCGGCGCGGGTGAAGCCGGTGGTCACGGTGGTGATGCCGGTTTTCAACGGCGCGCGGCATCTGCGCGAAGCGATGGAGAGCGTGCGCGAGCAGACCTTCCGCGATTGGGAGCTGCTGGTGGTCGACGATGGGTCGACGGACGGGAGCGGCGAGATCGCGGCGAGTTTTGGCGATGAGCGCGTGCGGGTGCTGCGCAGCGACGTGAACGCGGGATCGGTGGCGGCACTGAATCGCGGGCTGTCCGCTGCGCGGGGTGACTTTGTTGCCCGGTTGGATGCGGATGACGGGTGTTCGCCGGAGCGACTGGATGAGCAGCTTGCTTTTGCCCGTGGCAATCCGGCGGTGCCGCTCATTGGCTGCGACGCGGGGCTGATCGCGGAGGGCGGTGGCTACGCCGGTCGGTGGCGCACGGCGGGGTCGGCGGATTTGGTGCGCTGGGAGTTGTGCTTTCGGACGCCGTTTGCCCACAGCTCGGCGTTTTTCCGGAGGAAGGTGATCGTGGAGAAGTTCGGCGGTTACCGGGATCGAAGGGCGTCGGAGGATCTGGATCTGTGGTCGCGGGTCGGGCGCGAGTTTCCGGTGGTGACTCTCCGCCGCCCGCTGGTGAAATACCGGCAGCGGGCGGGATCGATCATGGCGGTCGCGAATGCCGACGGCGGGATCGATGACGTGCGGGCGACGCTCCGGGAAAACATCGCCGTCGCCGCGCCGGGCGTGGATCCCGCGGTGGCGGACGTGATCGCGGGAGCGTGGTCCGGGGTGTGGCCGGAAGCTTGGGACGCCTACTTCGACGGGGTGGCTGAGCTGCGGCGGGGTTTCTTGCGGGGTCACGGAGAACTGCCCGGGCTGGCGGGGGTGCGGGCGGATGAAAATTTCACGCTGTGGTGCCGGGCGCGGGCGGCGGGAAAGGAGGCCGGGTTGCTGCGGGCGTTGCGGAAGAGCGGGAAATGGGATCTTCTGCGGATGCCGTGGGTGAGAGTCGGTGCGGCGTTGATTCGATGAAGTTCCTCTTTTTGTCCAGCTACGCGCACCTCGTCCTTGATCGCAAAGCGACCGGGTCTCTGGTGGGGCCGAACTGCAGGTCGCGTTGCTCGCACGAGAGTTGGTCCGGCGCGGACACCAGGTGGTGATCGTGGGTGGCGACGAGGGTCAGGTCGATTCGGTGGAAGATGGCGTAAACCTGCGTAATGGTGGAAAATTTCAAACCGGCGGCTTGAGGGATGCGCTCGGGGCGCTCCCCCGGGTCGTGCAAATTCTGCGGGAGGAACGCCCGGATTACGTCGGGGTGCTTGGCTGGACGACGTGGCTGACCATTCTGAGTTGGTTCCGCACCGTCCTTCGCTACCGGGTCGTCTTCATTTGCGGACTGGATACCGAGGTGAACGGGGAGTTTCGCCGCGAGAATCCCGTGCGCGGGGCGATCTTCGAGCGGGGTGTCCGGGCGGCGGATCTGCGGATGGCGATGACTTCGGATCAGGCCGACTTGTTCATCGCGGCGGGCATGCACTGTGGGATGTATCGCAATCTCATCCTGCCGCGTGCCGAGCCGCTCACGGCGGAGAAGACCATCGACCTCCTGTGGGTGGCGCGTTGCCAGCGGATCAAGCGCCCGCACCGGTTTCTCGATCTGGCCGAGCGCCTGCCCGAAGCCCGGTGCGAAATGGTCTGCGTGCGGGAGGACGTCGAGCTCTGGGAGAGCGTGGCGAAACGTGCGAACTCCCTGCCGAACGTCGAGTTCATCGAGCGGGTGCCTTACCACGAAGTTCAGGCGCACTACGACGCGGCGAAGATTTTCGTGAATACCTCCACCTACGAAGGGTGGCCGAACAGCTTCATTCAATCCGGTCTGGGTGCGACGGCGCTCGGCTCGCTGGACGTCAATTCCGACGAGCTGTTTGGGCGCTTCGGGCTGGGGGTCTTCGGCTACGGGAACTTCGGCCGCTGGGCATCGGAGGTGCGCGAGTTGCTCGGCGACGAACCCCGGCTGGCGCGTTGCCAGCGCGAGAGTGCCCGGTTCGTCGCGGAGCTTCACGACAATGATCGCAACGTCGATTTGTTCCTCGGGTCGCTGGCGGCGACTTGATGTTGGCGGAGATTCCCGGCACGCTCCGCGCTTTCAATGAAGGTTTACATCGATGGGCAGCTCCTGGACCGGGAGCACGCGAAGGTTTCAGTTTTTGATCACGGCCTGCTCTACGGCGATGGCGTCTTCGAGGGGATCCGGTTTTACGGCGGGCGGGTGTTCCGGCTGGAGCAGCACATTGATCGACTCTTTGACTCGGCCCGCGCGATTTGCCTGACGCCAAATTTGAACCCGACGGAAATGACCGAAGCCGTCCTCGAGACGATTCGCGCGAATGATCTTCGGGATGGCTACGTGCGTCTCGTCGTCACGCGAGGTGAGGGAAACCTCGGCCTGAGTCCCGAGCATTGCCCGCGGTCCACGGTCATCGTGATCGCATCCAAGATCACGCTTTACCCCGCCGAGATGTACGAGAACGGGCTCAAGGTCGTGACCTGCGCGACGCGGCGGATTCCCCACGGTGCCCTCAGCCCGATGGTGAAATCGCTGAATTATCTGAACAACGTTCTCGCCAAGATCGAGGCCACCCACGCGGGGGCCGGCGAGGGCCTGATGCTCAACGAGCAGGGCATGGTCGCGGAGTGCACCGGCGACAACGTGTTCATCGTGAAGCGTGGGAAAATATTCACCCCGCCCATCGCCTCGGGCGCTCTCGTCGGGATCACCCGGGACGTGGTGATCGAGTTGGCGAAAGAGGCCGGGCTGGAAGTTTCCGAGCCCCAGATGACGCGCTACGACATCTTCACCGCCGACGAGTGTTTCCTGACCGGGACTGCGGCGGAGGTGATCCCGGTGGCCGAACTCGACCGCCGCTTGATCGGCGACGGGCAGCCTGGACCGGTGACGCGGGACCTGATCGCGAGATTCCACGAGTTGACAGGGAAGTCGGGGACTCCGATTGATTAAGAATGCAGTGTGACGTTTGCGGTGAAAAAGAGGCGACCGTTTTTCTGACTCAGATCGTCGAGGGGAAAATGCAGAAGGTGAACCTCTGCGATTCCTGCTCGAAGGCCAAGGACGTTGACGATCCCACCGGGTTCGCGCTCGCCGACCTGCTGCATGGTCTCGGAGCGGCGGAGCAGATCGACCGCAGCCCGGCCACGGTGAAATGCCCGGTCTGTGGATTTACGCAGGCTGATTTCAAAAAAACCGGCCGCCTCGGCTGCAGTGCCTGCTACGACACCTTCGCCGAAGGGCTCAAGGGCATGCTCGGCAACATGCACAAAGGCACCGAGCACACCGGCAAGGTTCCCGCCGGGCTGGAGGCCGAGCGTGAACTCGGGAACCGCATGCGGGGTCTGAAGACGGACCTCGAGCGCGCGGTCGCGGAAGAGCATTTCGAAGAGGCCGCCTCGCTAAGGGACCAGATCCGTCGGATCGAAGAGGAGATCACGCCGTGAACCTCGCGAAAATTCTCTCCCACACCGGTGAATGGCTCTCCGGCGACGGTCCGCATCGGCAGATCGTCGTCAGTAGCCGCATCCGCCTCGCGCGGAATCTCGCCAATCTCCCGTTCCCCGGCTGGGCCAAGCGCGCCGAGCGCCAGCACGTGCTCGGACTCATCCGCCCCGCCGTCGAGTCGTTGCCGGAAATGGCGGACGCCTACGCGCAGAATCTCACGGAGCTCACCGCGCTGGAGCGGCAGGTGCTCATGGAGCGCCACCTGATCAGCCGCGAACACGCGGCCAAGGGCGCGGGAAGTGCGGTCGTGATGAACGTCGAGCAGACGCTGAGTTTCATGATCAACGAAGAAGACCACCTCCGTATGCAGGCGATTCGTTGTGGCCTTCAGCTCAACAGCGCCTACGAGCTGGCTTCCCGGACCGATACCGAGCTCGAGGACCGGCTCGACTACGCGTTTCACGACCAGCTTGGCTACCTGACGGCCTGCCCGACCAACGTCGGGACCGGGATGCGCGCCTCCGCGATGCTGCATCTTCCCGGTCTGGTGCTGAGCGATCAGATCAACAAGATCGTGAATTCGGTCAACAAGATCGGACTCGCCGTCCGTGGGCTCCACGGGGAGGGATCCGAGGCGATGGGCAACTTGTTCCAAGTATCGAATCAGACCACCCTCGGGGAAAGCGAAGAAGAGATCATCGAGCGGCTGAACAAAGTGATCGAGCACATCATCGAGCACGAGGGGAACGCCCGGGCGACTCTCGATCGAGCGCCGACCGACGACTTTGCTTGACCAGATCGGGCGGGCCTACGGCGTGCTCACCCACGCGCATTCGATGAGTTCCAAGGAGGCTTTAAATCTCCTTTCCGCCATCAAACTCGGCGTGGATCTGCAGCTCTTTCCCGATGAGACGCGTATTGAAATCGATCAACTCTTTATCGAAACCCAGCCCGGCCATCTCCAGAGGGGCGCCAGTGAACAAAAAATGACCGCCGAGGCGCGCGACGCCTTGCGAGCCCGCTTGATCCGGGCGAAGCTGCGACCATTGCCCGAGCCGGACCTGGGTCAGATCACCAGCCGGTCGGAGGCCAACGAGGAATCTCATGATGAATAATTTTACTCCACGCGCTCAGCAAGTTCTGGCGTTGGCCCGTAAGGAGGCCGATCGATTTAATCACAATTACGTTGGCACCGAGCATCTGCTCCTGGGTCTGATCAAACTCAGCCAAGGCGTGGCCGTGAATGTCCTCCAAAAGATGGGGCTCGATTTGGAAACCGTCCGGATGGAAGTCGAGAAGCAGGTCGGCTCCGGTCCCGACACCAAGATGGTCGGCAACATCCCCTACACCCCGCGGGTGAAGAAGGTGCTCGCGCTCGCCAGCAAGGAGGCCAAGGCGCTCCAGCATTCCTACGTCGGCACCGAGCACATCCTCCTCGGTCTGCTGCGCGAAGGCGAAGGCGTCGCCGCCCGCGTGCTGAAGAGCCTCGAGATCGATATCGAGCGCACCCGCAACGAGATTCTCAAGGAACTCGACCCGAATTTCTCGGCCGAAGACGGCGAGGCCGTGGGAGCCGAGGTTGGGGGTTCCGGCAAGAAGGAGGGCAAGAATCCCGCGCTCCGGGCGTTTGGCCGCGATCTCACCGAGATGGCGCGCAAGGGCGAACTCGACCCCGTCATTGGCCGCGAAGAGGAGATCGAGCGGGTCATTCAAATCCTCTGCCGCCGCACGAAGAACAATCCGGTGCTGATCGGCGAGGCCGGTGTGGGCAAGACGGCAATCGCCGAGGGCCTGGCGTCCGAGATCATCGCCGGCAACATCCCCGAGATTCTCCACGAGAAGCGCGTGATCACGCTCGATCTGGCGCTGATGGTCGCTGGAACGAAGTATCGCGGCCAGTTTGAAGAGCGCATCAAGGCCGTGATGGACGAGATTCGCAAATCGAAGAACGTGATTCTCTTCATCGACGAGATGCACACGCTCGTCGGCGCGGGATCAGCCGAGGGTGCGATGGACGCCTCGAACATCATCAAGCCCGCCCTCAGCCGCGGCGAATTGCAGTGCATCGGGGCGACCACGCTCAATGAGTTCCGCAAATACATCGAGAAGGATTCCGCGCTCGAGCGCCGCTTCCAGCAGGTGAAGGTCGAGCCACCATCGGTCGATCAGACGATCCTGATCCTCAAGGGCATCCGACCGAAATACGAGTCGCACCACAAGGCGCGGATCACCGACGAAGCGTTGGAGTCCGCCGCCAAGCTCTCGGATCGCTACCTCACCGGGCGTTTTCTGCCGGATAAGGCGATCGACATCATGGACGAAGCGGGTTCCCGTGCCCGCATCGGAGCGATGACCCGTCCACCGAACGTCAAGGACGTCGAGGCCAAGATCGAGAGCATTCGCGTCGAGAAGGAAGGCGCGATCAAGGCGCAGGACTTCGAGCAAGCCGCTGCGCTGCGTGATTCCGAGAAGCAGGCCAAGGACGAGCTCGAGCAGGTGCTCGCGGAATGGCGCGCCAGGAAGGAAGAAAAGAGGTCGTCGTCACCGACGACGACATCATGCACGTCCTTTCAAAATGGACGGGCGTCCCGCTCAACCGGATGGAGCAGAAAGAGACCGCCAAGCTTCTCGCGATGGAGGACGAGGTGAAGGCTCGCGTGATCGGACAGGACGAAGGCGTCATCGCGATCAGCAAGGCACTGCGACGCTCCCGCGCGGATCTCAAGGACCCCAAGCGGCCGATCGGGTCGTTCGTGTTTCTTGGGCCGACGGGCGTCGGTAAAACCTTCCTGGCGAGAACTCTTGCCGAGTTCATGTTTGGCGACGCTGACGCTCTGATCCAGCTCGACATGAGCGAATACATGGAGAAGTTCACCGCTTCCCGCTTGATTGGGTCGCCTCCGGGCTACGTCGGTTACGAAGAGGGCGGTCAGCTTTCAGAAGCCGTGCGGCGGCGGCCGTATTCGGTCGTTCTTTTCGACGAAATCGAAAAGGCGCACCCGGACGTGATGCATCTCCTGCTCCAAATCCTGGAAGAAGGCCGCGTGACCGACAGCCTGGGTCGCAAGATCGATTTCCGGAATACGATCATCATCATGACCTCGAACGTCGGTGCGGAATTGATCAAGAAGCAGACGTCGCTCGGTTTCGGAGCGCCGAAGCTCGACGACAATTACGACAACATGAAGGAAAAGATCATGGAGGAGACCAAGCGGGTCTTCAAACCGGAGTTCCTGAATCGTCTCGACGACATCATCGTCTTCCACACGCTCACGAAGCCTGATCTCATGCGCATCGTCGATCTCGAGGTGAAAAAAGTCACCGCGCGGATCCGGGCGAAGTCCATCGAGATCGAGATGGACGAGAGCGCGCACGAATTGCTGATCGAGAAGGGATACGATCCCGCCTATGGCGCGAGGCCGATGCGCCGGGCGGTCGAGAAGTATCTCGAGGATCAGATGGCGGAGGAAATTCTTCGCGGCGCGATCAAGGAAGGCGACACCGTGAAAATCACGCGGGCCGGCGAGAAGCTGGAGTTCCACACCGATGGTGGCGTGAAGGAGGAAGTCGAGGAGCCCGCCCTGTCCGAGAGTGACGGGTAGTCACGATTAGTCAGATTATCGAAGGACGCCTCCCGTGAAAACGGGAGGCGTTTTGCGTTGGGGGTTCAGCGGGAAAACGGGGTGGGCCGACCGGGCCAGGTGGTCCAGTCGGCGGAGAGGTCATCCCGCAGGGATGCTGGGAGGATGGTTTCGACGCGTTCTGGCGGTGAAATTGCCAGGGTCTCGCCAGCGGCATGGGCCGCGCGGAGGTCGGGCGGGAGGTGATCGGAGTTCGCGCGACTGACGGCGGCGGCGTAGGTGATAAAATCGTCGCCGGTGAACCAGGGTTCGGCGAGGCCGATAACGTTGCGTCCGGCGTTCCATTCGAGCCACGCGTTGCCGAGGGTGTTGGTCGGGCCGGGGGTGGGCTTGGGCGGTCGC
>CAVUDH010000010.1:0-83404 GCA_963740185.1 uncultured Verrucomicrobiae bacterium | reverse complement strand
TACGGAAAGCGACCGCCAGAAGCATCCCGTATCCTTGGCCTTCCGAGTGCGAAATATCCCCGTTGCCAGTGTCAACGACGCGACCCGATTGATCGAGAAACCGGGATTTGAAGGTCCGCCAATCTGCACCGGGCAGGGCATTGGGATCACGCGGCCAGAAGATCAGAATCAGCGCGATCAGCGCCAATCCGCCAACGATCCAGAGCACGCGACGCTTCATCGGTCAGCAAACTGCAATTCCCGGAGCGCGCTCGCAAGCCAAAGACGCTTGCAAACCACCGCTCCCAGGAAGAATTAATTTTGAATTTGGCCGCCAGCGACCACTCATCCTATTTCGTCGGTCTTCCTTTTTGCTTCAGCATCGACCACAGCAGGAAAGCTACGATACCGATCGCCCCGAAGACGAGGATGGTGAACAACCAAGGATTCCGATTGATCGAATTGGTCGCCTGGAAAACCGTCGAAGAGACTCCGTAGACAAACTCGGGACCGAGGCGGGCGCAGTCGAGGGACTTGGGCGACTTGCTGTCCCAAACCATCAAACTGCCAGAGAGATTGTCCCAGTAACGACGATCCTGGAGGTTGTAGAGGCCGCGGTAGAGATTATCCGGGGAAGCCGCCGTGAAGACCGTGGCCGCGCGGCCAACGTGGAACGGATTCTCAAAGCTGAACGCGATGGAATCGTCCTCGAGCGTGCTCTGCATCCCCATCGTGACGGTCGCGGGCTGCTGACGCTCGCCACGTTGGGTTTCGATGCCGCGGAGTTTCGCCAAAAACTCGTCGACCGGCCCACTGGCTGCCGCTTCCGGTTTCGGACTGACGCTCACCAGGTAGCGGGCTCGACCGATCTCCTGAGGCGAAAGGGGAGCGCCATCCATGATCTCAGCCGGCAGGGTGTCGACTGGTCCGACGACGATCAGATTTTTGTCACTGCGTGGGAGGCTGAACGTGATCTCAGCGCGATTCATGATCGAGCTATTGATCTGCGCCATCTTACCCATCAGCATCCACGCCGCGCAGATGGTCGTGTTATCCCTCGAGCTGACCATCATCGAGAGGTCGAAACCGTCCGGCGACGCGGTGAAGGGAAATCCCGTCTGCGAGAAGAGCGCAAAATTGGGAAGCCGCGTCTTTCGGGCCAGGTTGGGCACCACAAAATCCGAATCGTTGTAAAGGGTGAACAGCAGATTCTCGACCTGCTGGAGTTCGCACTGATCGGTGATTAAAGGGACCATTCGCGGAGCGATATCGACGACGTTTCGGCCCGGCTGGAAGGCCTGGACGGGAAGGTAGATACGGTGATCGTCGTGGAGCGCTCCACGAATATCGTCGAGCCGGATCGCGTATTGAAATTCCTGATTAACGAAAACGTTCAGCACGGAGTCGGACCGCAACGCAGCGCCGTAAACGAAGTGGAGGCGCAGCTCGACGTTGCTGGCGTCTTCGCTGGAGAGATCACCCGGCATGTAGGCCTCGATTTGGTAGGACCCGGTATTGAAACCCTTGATGGTCCGCATCTCGTCGTAACCGAGCTGGCGGAAGCTGTAGATGCCCGGGTCGCGGATGGGCGCGTTCTGCAGATAGAATGGCTCTTCCGGGAAATCGATCTGACTGATCTGGGCAAACTGCGAGTCGGGCAGCGGGAAGTTGATCAGCGAAAACGCGTAGGCAGCCTGCGCGACCTCCTCGTTACTCCGTCCGCTGATCAGCAGCATGAAGCGTGAGGCATCGCCGGGAAGTTGCTTGACGGCGATAAAGCTTCCGTTGATCGATCCAATCTCGGTCGACGTGAGGTAAGGAGTGAGCTCACTCGAAGTCCCGATCACGATGTTATCCACACCGGCGAGCAACGCGTTGCCCGTGGTGACCACCGCGGGGCGATAGTCGAGGTTGAGCGTGACGCCTTGCGTGACGACGGACCCGAGCGCGAGCGATTCATCGGTCATCCCGGCACCGGCACCACCGGGCATGGTGATGTGAAACTTATAGGGATCCCAAAGTTTCTGATCGATCAAGTCGCGGAGCAACGAAAGCTTCGGATAAACATCGTTCATCGTGACGACCGCCTCGAAGTAGCTCTCGTCGGGAAGGACCTCGGTGTAGAGTTCCGGCGCGGCTGGCTCCTCGCATTCGAGCGTGTAGTGCTGGGCGACGATGAATTGGAGCTCGTTCGAAGCGAGGTCGAAATACTCGAGCGGCACCTCGATGTCGACGTTGTGGAAGGGCTGGTCGCGGGTCAGATAAAACTGCCCGATGATTTTGTTGTTGAGCACCACGCGCATCACCGAACGCTCGCTTAGCAGGGCGATCGAGTTCGTGAAGCGCAGATGCAGCTTGGCACTCTTGACGTTGTAGCGCGGCGAGAGCGGCACGTAGATAGTGTAGGTGCTCGTCGAGTTCCTCAGAAAGATCGGCTCCTCGGCTCCGATGAGCTGCCGCAGCGGCAAACGAATGGTTGAAGCTCCCCCGACGGTGCGCTCGGTCGCTGCTGGAGTCGCGGTGGCCGACGTCACGTTGGGCGAAGGCCCGGCTGGCACGGCTGGCGGAGTTGGCTGCGCTTGCAACCCGATGACGGAAAGGATCAAGCCAACGCCGAGCGCGAATAGCGTCCGGCTGAATGGGTTCCACTGTTGGTTCTTCATAATATTTAATTTCGTTGTCGTTCTCTAGACGGGGGGATGGCGTTCAGGACGAGACGGTCCGACTCGTGCGCTCCTTGCGCATGGATCCCAGTAACAGCAATCCAAGGTGTTCGATCGTGTAGCGGAAACCGGCGGAGATCAGATACGTCGCGCTACCGATGACACCCTTGCCACCACGCCGCGCCTGCAGGAAGTCGACCCACCGCTGGCTGTTGCCATTCACAAAGGCGATCTTGCGTTTCAGTTCGTCGATCCCGTCGTGCCTGAACTCACAGCCGAGCATCAGCGTTCGGTCCCGGTAACGAAGATTCCGGATCTCGAGATTAAATTCACCGGGTTCCACTTCGAAGGTCTTGTCGGGTTGAAGACGAATCAGGTGCTCAGGCCTCAACATCGGCTCGTAGGCTGCGTCGATCGCCAAGCTCACACCGCCATTCGACATGTCGCGAATTTCGATCGGAAACTGCCGATCACCGAGAAACATGTTGCCCGGGATGCTGCACGCCATCCGCGCCCACCCCCGCATCTGCCGCCGCTCGAGCAAGGCACCGAGACAGGCCAGCAGGATGAAGATATTGAACAACGCCCAGAACATCGTGATGCCCGTGGCAAACTCCTGCGCTCCGGGCGCCGACACGGCGTAGCGGTAAGCACCAGCCGCAAATGCGACCACGTTGAGCAACAGGAAGATGTAAAACGGCTTCGCCAACGGACTGATGAAATCCCGGTCGAGAATCTCGCCCTTCGCCGTCACGTTGAACGACGGGGCCCGCGGATTCAGGAAAACTTTCACGATGGCCGGGAAGCTGTACATCGACTGCATCAACTCGTAGAGCTCGGACACGAAGGTCCAGCGCACTTTGCCGAACATGAAGTTCGATACCAGCACGACACCGATCAAGTGAGGCCCGGCGAACGCCAGGAAGTCGATGAAGTTGGAGTCGTAGATCTTCAGGGAGAAAAACAGGAACGCCAGCGGTGACAGCATGAAGGTCAGCCGGGCGAACGGGAAAAACCAGAAGAAGCTACTACTGAAATAACAGAGCCGCTGCGGGAACGTGAGTCCCCGGACGAGCATCGGATTCTTGAGTAGGAAAATCTGCACCATGCCCTGCGCCCAACGGATTCGCTGCGTGATGAAACCCCCCAGCGTCTCCGGCGAGAGTCCCGAAATCATCGGCCGGTCGATGTAGGCACTGTGATAGCCGAGCGCGTGCAGAGTCAGTGCCGTCTCGGCATCCTCCGTGATCGTCTCGCCCACGACGCCACCGACTTTCTGCAGGAATTCCCGCCGCAAGACCGCCGCTGAGCCGCAGAAGAATGCCGAGTTCCAGAAATCAAGACCGCGCTGGATCTGCGCGTAGAACATTTCGTTCTCGCTCGGCATCTGACGCCAGGTCTTGAGGTTTTTCTCGATCGGATCCGGGTTGGTGAAAAAGTGGGGGGTCTGCACCAGAAACATTTTCGGATCCCGCAGGAACCAGCCGCAGGTATTCTTGGCGATGTCGACCGTGGGAATGTGATCGGCGTCGAGAATGAGGATCAACTCACCCTGGCTGACCTCCATGGCATTGTTCAGGTTGCCCGCTTTCGCGTGAATGTTCTTCGCCCGAGTGACGTAGTGAGCCCCGGATTCGTCGCAGAGTTGCTTGAGAGTTTTCCGTCGGTCCCGCGCCTCAGCGGCCTTCGCCGGATCGCTCTGGTTACAGCGTTGATCCGTGCCGCCATCATCGCAGAGGAAGACGTTGATCTTGTCCGCCGGGTATTCGATGGCGAGTGCCGCCAGCATCGTGACCTCCAGGATTTCGCGACCTTCGTTGTACGTCGGAATCAGAACGTCGAGCGTCGGCCATTCGGCTTCGTCTTCGGGGAGCGGCTCGATCTCCCGCTTCAGCGGATCGATATTTACGAAGATACTGAGACCGTAAATGATGAACCCGTAGAGCTCCGCGAGATAGAGGATGATCGCGAGCGAGAAACTAATCAGATCGTAATAGGTCAGCGTCGTGAACGTCCGCCAGAAGACGTAATCAATGGACAGAAATGCTCCGACGCTCAGGTAGACCACGCGGATCGCCTCGGACTTCTTAAAGAAGTTCAGGACGAAAAGGATCAACAGCCCCACGATACCAATCGCGAGCTGGGTCGCGGTGGTCACGTTGGCCGCGAAGAACACCATCATCGCGAGCATCAGCCCGATGGCCGTTGCCCGCAGCGCACTGCTGTGCTCGCCCGATGGGCTCTTACTGAAGTTAAATCCTTTCAAAATATTACGGGGTCGAAGACGAACGGGTCGCTCCGTCCCCTCCTCGCGTCAGACTGGCCGCCCCGGATCGCGTCACTAGCTAAACATCACTCCGAGAATCCAGCCGAACCCGCCGGACGCCAGCATGAGCACCAGGACAGCTCCTCGAGAAACGGGATTGATCGAGTTCGCCACCTTGTTCAACTGAACGACGATGGAATCGGATTCCTTCTTCACGACGTCCAATTTCTTGGTGCAGTAATCGATTCCTTCGTGATAACCGGCGACCTGCTCGGCGAAGCCTTCGATGTTCATCGAGTCCAGACGCTGCTTCAGTTCCTGGGTCTGAAATCCCAACCGTTCGATCCCCGGCCCGAGCTGGCTGCGGATCTGCTCGACCATCGCCTCGTCGAATCCTTCGATCTGAACGGTCTGTGGGCCGCCTGATTCCGTCGCGCCCGCCGCCGGAGCGGCAGCTGGCTGGCGTCCGTAGATTTCAATCAGCTCGAGCAGAGCCATGGCGGGATCACCGTCCTGAATGTTGTAGCGGCGCTGCCACTCGAGAATCTTGGCTTTGATTTCGGGGTTATCGGTCATGGTAATAGGATATCTTTGTGGGCATCGAACTGCCGGAAGATCTCGCGTCGGTAGTTAAGCATCCGCTGACGGTCAATGAGAAAGAGACCATTGCCGTCGAGCGCGCTCGTGATCGTCTGGGAATTTTGCTGGAGGTAGAGCACCAAGTGGTCCGGGAGCTTCGGAATCGTCACCTCGCGGGCGTTCGCGGATTCCAACTCCTGCCGCGCACGGCTCTGTTCATAAATCCGCGAGCTCGACATTGTCTTTTGGTTTTTCACGACCAACCAGTCAACCGTGTTGCCGATCCGAGTCACGGCCTCACCGGCTTGGTGGACCGTGTCCTTGTCCTCCTCGACAATCACCACAAGAGTCAGCTCGAGCTTCATGCCCTCGCGGAGAGTGAGGAGATTGGTCTCTTCGAGCCAATCGAGGAAAATTCGCTGCTGCGATCCGACGCCGTCGACGATCACGAGCGAAGCATCCGACATCACTTCGATGATCCGGTCCAAATTCTCCGAGTGCCGAATATCGAGAAACTGAGCGTCCGGCACGAAGCGGGTGAGTGTCGAATTCTGATAATCCGGATCAAACGCGAGAAAATTTTGCTGATGTTCGCGCAGCCACTGAACGAACAAAATTGAGAAAAACGACTTCCCGACGCCGCCCTTGTCCATGGCGACCATCACGAGGCGCTTGCTCTCCTCTTGATGAGCAGCGGGAATCTGTGAGGCGGTGGTGTCGGCAGCGGTCATCTAACTGAAGTCTAAACGTCCTGCGGCGGGATTCGTGGGCGGGCAGGCGTGGTGGGAGGCGCGGCCTCTTCCGCTTTCTCAGGCTCTTCGATGGGCTCATCCGCGACCGGAGTCGGCTCGGCCACGGGAACGTCCACGTGCGAATCCGGCAGCAAAACTTCCCGCGCGGCGGTGAATTCCTCGAACAAACGCTGCTGGTAAGACCGCAGCCGCTGACGCTCCAGAAAAAACACGCTTTCGTCCTGAATCAACCCGCCGATGCTCTTGCTGGATTTCTGCAACATGCTGTTCAGGTTCCACGGCAAACGCTCGATCGTGATCTCACGAGCGCCGAGGGCGAGGAGTTCCTTGCGGGCGTTGCTTCCGTCGTAAATTTCGGTGACCGGCGAAGTCTTCAGATTGCGGACCACGAGCCAGTTGGCGTTCTTGCCGACCCGTTTCGCCGCCTGCCCCGCTTGGAAGACGGTCTCCTTGTCTTCCTCAATGATCACGACCAGCGTAATTTCCAGCCCCAGCTCTTCGCGCATCTCGAAAACGCGGGTCTCCTCGAGCCAGTCGATGAATTTCATCTGCAAGGACCCCACGCCGTCAGCAATCACCAGGTCCGTGCGCTCGAAAGCGCGAATGACGTTATCGAGATGAATTTCCTCGCTAATGTCGATGAACTCCGCCGTCTCGTGAAAACGAGTCAGCGTTGAGTTACACCAATCCGGATCGAACGCGATAAACGGGACCTCGAGCGACTGAAGCCACTCGATGAGGTTGACCGTCACGTAGGATTTGCCGACGCCGCCCTTGCTGGTCGCCGAGAGAATCAGCCGTTTCACGCCCTGCCCTGGCCCTGAATCACCCCGCGGAGGGGGCGGCGATGCAACCTCCTGCGGAGCCTCGTCGGGTTCATTCTCCTGACCCGAGTGCGCCTTTTTTAAAAATTGGCTAAAGACTTTCGAACGATCTTCCATAAATCAAAGCAACTCCATGCGATCAATTCGCAATGGCTAGAAGCTGGCGGGGAGATAAGCACAGGCGTAAATCGAGCGCAAGCCACGATGTCGCGTTTTACTCAGGAGCGAGACAGCGACGAAACCGGTCGGATTTTCTCCTCGCGATTCCCCACTTGTCATGGGTGAGCGGATTGCTACGGTTGCGTGACCGACCTGTTAAAGGAATCGCACTGCGTATGATGTTGGCAAATCTCCTCTCCGCCCGGCAAATCATCCCGGAAATGCAAGCCGTAGAACGCTGGGAGGCCATCGAGGAGATCGTCCGGATGCTCGTCGAATCAGGAACCATCGATTCCTCGGACACCGAAAACGTCCTCGCCTCGCTCAAGCAACGGGAAGAAACGATGAGCACGGGCATCGGCTTCGGCATCGCCATACCGCACGCGTCTTCCGACCGCGTGCAAGACGTCGTTGCCGGATTCGGGCGCTCGAAGACCGGCATCGAGTTTGACTCGCTCGACAACGAGCCCGTCCACTTCATTGTTCTCTTCATCGTCCCTCGGGACCAATTCCAGACCCACCTCCGCACCCTCGCCGCAATCGCGAAATTCCTGAACGACCGCACCGTCCGCGAGGAACTCGCCCAGGCCCCCGACGCCGAATCCATCCTCTCCGTCTTCACGAATCGCGCCCCGCGCCACTGACGGCCCGCTCCGTCCCCGCCCATCATGCCTACCGTCCGCGACCTCCTCGAGGCACGACTGCGCACCGCGCTCACCTCACTCGATCTCGACCCCGCCGCCGCTGAGATCACCCCGACCGCCGACCCGCGCTTCGGCGACTACCAGACCAACGCCGCCATGGTTCTGGCCAAAAGCCAGCGCCGCAACCCGCGCGAACTTGCCACTCGACTCGCGGACGCCATCGACCTCGAAGGCGTCGGAGAATCCCCGACCATTGCCGGGCCTGGCTTCCTGAATTTTCGCCTCACCGATACCTTCGTGTCCGAAGCCGCGACCGCCCTCGCCGCCGATCCCCGCTGCGGCGTCGACCCGACCGTTGCCCCTCGCACCATCGTCATCGATTTCAGCGCACCGAATGTCGCCAAGCCCATGCACGTCGGCCACATCCGGAGCACGTTCATCGGCGACGCCCTCGCCCGCATCGCCCGCTTCCTCGGCCACCGCGTCATCACCGACAACCACATCGGCGACTGGGGCACGCAATTTGGCAAAGTCATCTACGGCTGGAAGCACTTCCTCGACCGGGACGCCCTCGAAGCCGACCCAATCCCGGAACTCCTCCGTCTCTACCGCCACGTCAACACCCTCGAAGCCGATGACGCCGACCTCGCCCGCTCTGTCCGCGAAGAACTCGTCAAACTCCAATCCGGCGACGCCGAAAACCTCGCCATCTGGCAGCAGGTCATCGATTTCTCCTGGCGCGGATTCGATCAATTCTACTCACTGCTCGAAATCGAGTTCGACGAACGCCTCGGCGAGAGCGCTTACCGCGACGCGCTCGCGCCGCTGGTCGACCGACTCCTCGCCGACGGCACGGCAACCATCAGCGAAGGCGCGGCCTGCATTTTCTTCCCCGACGAGCCCGACCTCGCCGAGAAACCCTGCCTGATCCGCAAGACCGACGGCGGCTTCCTCTACGCGACCACCGACCTCGCCACCATCGAAGACCGCGTCGCCCGCCACCGCCCCGACGCCATCTGGTACGTCACCGGCGCGCCCCAGGCCCTCCACTTCCAGCAAGTCTTCGCCGCCGCCCGGAAAATGGGGATCACCGTCGACACCCAACACATCGCTTTCGGTAGCATCCTCGGAGCCGACCGGAAAATCATGCGCACCCGCTCCGGCGAAAACGTCCAGCTCGCCGACGTCCTCACCGAAGCCGTCGACCGGGCCCGCGCCATCATCGCGGAAAAAAATTCCGACCTCCCCGCCAACGAGACTGACGCAATCGCGCAAACGATCGGCCTCGGCGCGGTCAAATACGCCGAGCTCTCCCAGCACCGGATGACCGACTACATCTTCGCCTGGGACAAAATGCTCTCCTTCCAGGGCAACACCGCCCCCTACCTCCAAAACGCCTACGTCCGCATCCAAAGCATCTTCCGAAAAACAGAAGACGCCGGGGATCCCACCAATCACCAATCACCAGTCACCAATCACATCACCACCGTCACCGAGCGCGCCCTCGCCCTCAAACAGCTCCAATTCGCGGAAATCCTCCCGCAAGTCCTCGCCGACCATCGCCCCAATCTCCTCGCCAACTATCTCTACGAGTTGGCAACGACCTTCCACGCCTTCTACGAAGCCTGCCCGGTCTTGAAATCGGAAGGCCCCACCCGCGCTTCCCGCATCGCGCTGTGCGCCGCGACCGCCGGCATACTCAAGACCGGCCTCCACCTCCTCGGCATCAACGTCCCCGAGCGGATGTGATCAAGGCGAACCCCCCGCACTCTTCAATCGTACGGCCTCGGCGCCCAGCCCCATTTCGTCAAGCACGTCACGCACGGAATCGGTCAACCGCTGCGCGTGCTGTTGCACATTCCCGGATCGAATTTTGTCCGGGGCACCTTTAAGCATCACGTCCACCACTTCGCGTGCAAGGTCCATGTCCTCCGCCGACTGCGCCGACCGGATCAGCGCCAACCCCGCGCCCGCTAACTCGCGGTAGGCCACCCCGGGAAGCCTTGCGTTGAGTTTTTGTGCCAGCTCGACGGTCAGTCGACGCACCCGCAGTGCCTCGGCCTGAGTCGCCTCGTGGGTCGCCAGCGAATCTCCGAAAACGATCGGCATATGGATGGCCTCCGCTGGCGAAACGATCGTTCCTGTCTTCTTGAAAGCCTCGTCCACACGTTTCATCCACGCAGCGTCCGCCTCCCAACCCGGCAGCAACGCCTCCAATGCCAGAACTGCGAAAGCCTTTTTGCACTGATCCTCCTCGTTGGATGGAGCCGCCCGGAGAAGTGCCAGCGCGCTCGATGTGACGTCCCGGTCATTCGCTCTCACAATTGCGTTCACCAAAACATTTTCGGGCTCGTGATTTCGGTAATTCCGCAGCCGATAAAAATCGCCGGCCAGACTCCTGTTCCGCGAGTCTTCCCCGGGCGGCGGCTCGAAGAATTCGCTAATCTCCGTCCCGGCAGCAGCAACCATTTCTCCTTCCCCTTCTCGTTCTCGAACCGCCAGCAATTTGGCCACAAGGAATCTCAACGTCGTCGACGCGCCCATTAGATCCGACTCTTCGAGAGCAAGTTTTGCAGCCTCCAATCGCAGATCGACTTCCACGCGCCCGTCTTCAGCGAGCGGGAGAATATTTGCCAAAATCCATCCGGTTCCCGGCGGATCGAAAAGTGGATTGGGAGCCGCAGTCAATGCCGCGCGGAAAAGCTCCAGCACCTCGCCACCCCGGCCCACCTCCAACGCGCGATCGATCAGCCAGCTCGCGTGATCGACCAACGCGGTCAGCGGCTCGATCGAGGCCAACGAGATCGCCCGGCCGAGGGTCGCCTCGTCCGCCGCTTCGGAGTTATTTCGCCGCAGGGCCGCCAATTCCGTGATCCACTCGCCGTAGGCCCAGTCATCGATCTCCAGCACCTCGAAGGACGCGATCTCCGAGTTAATGTTGAGATTGTCGATCTCCGGCATCACAAACCCTTGGGAATCTCCTCGCTCGGCAAATGTCGGCACGATGCGGGAATAATAGGTCCACCTCTCCGAAGCCCGACGACCATCACAAATGATCGGGTTCTGGTGACGAGCTCGCCTCTCTCGGTCGGTCCTATACTCGGCAGCAAGGCTCAGCCGATCCAGACCAACGCACCGCACCCACGCGCGCAGAACGTAGAATTTATCCGATTTCACCGGGTAAAGATCTCCTGAGAAGTCCAGCTTGGTTCGCTTATTTTTGGTTTCAATTCGCAGCGCAGTCGTGCCGTCGGGAGCCGTCCCACCATCTTTCAACGTCACCAGCTTCAGCGCTTCAGGACGTTCGATCACGATTTCCAGCAGCGACTTTGAGTTCGCCGGGAATATCCGCCTCCCCGACACGACTGGGTACAATGGTCCCGCGATCCGCCGCTCGCCCACGATGGCAACCGCGCGCAAGAATCCGTTGCCAGTCGGCAAGGTCACCTCCGTTTCACCTCCACCCGCGTCGCCCTCGCTGGTTGCGACCACCATCATCGTCGACTGGAGGTCACCGAACTCGATCTCCATCCGGGTCTGTCCGACAACGTTGGGGACGATGAGTTGATCGTCCACCCTCAACGCAGTTCCGAAGTCTTCTCTTTCCTGATCCACAGCCCGGCGGCTCCACTGCCATTTGATGGTCACTTCGTCCGCCGGCTTACCGACCACCCAGGCGACCGGCCACGCTCCGTCCAGATCGCCCCGGGCGAATGCCACGAGCTTTCGCATCATCGCGAACTCTTGCTTCATATCGGACGACCACCTCTTTTTTTCTGCCAGCGTCAACATCCGATCGGCCCGCTCCCGGTCCCGAGCCTCGGATAGCGCAACCATGAGTTCGCTCGTTCGTTCGGGACGGAAACTCGAATTGGTCAACGCAAACACCGCCAGTTCGGCGTCAATCCAGTATCCCCGCCAAGGGGAGCCGCCACTTAATTGCTTTTGGATCTCATAAAGCGTCTCGGTCAGCTTCTGCTGCTGCGAACTCGAACTCTGGTTCGCCCCACCGATCCACGATCTCAGCGCGGCCAAAAAATCACGGGCCTCCGGGTGTCTCGACGCCAATCGCACCGCCAACGCGACGTCCACCTCGTCGCGAAAATTGACGGAATTCTGGCCCCGTCGCAGCGCGATGGATTCCTGCCACACCCGCGTCGCCGCCTCCGGATCGCTCGCCGCCAAA
Source organism: uncultured Verrucomicrobiae bacterium (assembly GCA_963740185.1). Taxonomy (GTDB): domain Bacteria; phylum Verrucomicrobiota; class Verrucomicrobiia; order Chthoniobacterales; family JAATET01; genus CAVVKW01. The sequence goes on along the minus strand of CAVUDH010000010.1, from coordinate 71,352 downwards.
AGCCAGGCCTCCAGAAATTTCTGCCCGGATTGATACCCCACCGGCAACTCGATCTCCCGCAACGCCGCGAGCACATCCTCCGCCCGACCCGCCGACTCCACCGCCGCGAGCACCGCCATCGCCGACTCCCGCCCGTCGGACCAAGTCATCCGCATCCGCGACTCGTCCGGCTGATCGGCCAAAATGCCAAAAAACTCCAGCACGCGCTCCGGATCCAGCGAATCGGGATCAGCCTTCGCCGCCGCCCGCAGCCCCGCCGCATCCACGATCTGCCGCGACTCCTCCGCCAGCGGCGCTTCGCCGACCACCGCCAACCAGCGCGCCTCCGCCGCCGACACGCCATCGACCAGCGCCTCGTTCGCGATCAGCCGCAACAGGCCCTCGTTCTGCACGGACGCCCGCCCGTAATTCAGCGGATTTGGGAGGTAAAGACTGTCCGTCGCGAGAAACTCGAACAGCTCGTCCAGTCGACCAGCCTTCTCGAAGATTCCAAATAACTCTTCGCCGCTACCCCGGATTGCCACTTCCGGGTCCAGGCGCAGGGCCTCCAACGCGTCGTCGACCGCCGCAGAGCCCTCACCCTCCTTCAATTTGCGCCGCGCTCCGGAAAGGAGTTTATCAAACCTCGGCCCCGGACTACCCCCCGCCAGTTTCACGAATTGCACGCCGTCCCAGGCTCCGTCGATTTCGTACCCGGAATTGTAGCTTCCTCGCCCCTCCAACTGCAGATCGAGCTTCACGGATCGCACGTCACCACGCACGTCGCCGCCGCCCTTCATCATTTGAAAAACCCGGGTAATTTGAGTCCAATCACCCACCCACTTCGACCTCGACTGTTCCGTGCGCTCCGACGTTCCGCCGTCGCCATCGATCCAGGTCAGGACGACTTTCGGCGGCGATGCGTTGCTTCCGCCATTCCAAACCCAGGCGTTGAGCACCAACTGTCCCCCGACCTCCGGATCGAGCGGCAAGTGGGAAACCAATGGCATCCGCACCTCCGATACCGCTGAGCCATCCGCGTAGATCGCGGCTGACTCGTCGCCCAGCGGTCCCGCCGTTGCGACCAGCGGGAGATTGTCCCCGGTCGGCTTGGCGACCGCATTCGGCCCGACGACGTAAGCCGATAACGGGCCGGATCGCGTCACCCCATCCGGCCCCCACCAGCGCGCCTGCAAGAGCCCGACCGGACCCGGCAAATCCACCTCGATCCGCCCCGACACAGCCGGCTTCGCAACCGTCGCCACCGGCTCGAGCGTCGCCGGATTCCCGCCCGCCAGGATCTCCAGCGATCCCGGACGCACCTCCTTCGCGACGTCTGCGGGATCGGGGTCCCAAGCCGCCACGCCCGCGTCCCGCGCGACCTCCCGAGTCACGATCACCGGAGCCATCTGCCAGCGGACACCCACGCCCGACGTCCCCTCCGCCACTTCCGCCGCACAAACGATGCTGATCCGCTCCACCGCGCCCTCCGCCGCCAACAGCCGCGCTTCAAGGTCCCGAATCCGGTCCTCGTTGTTCCAGTTATTCGCCGCCCGGGCCTCCGCCGTGAAGTCGAAGAATTGCCGAGCCTCCTCGACGTAACCCAACCTCAAAAGCGCCCGGATCGCCCTCGGGTAGCTGTCGGAATGGGCAAAATTCCCCGCGAGCTGCCGCTCCGACATTGCACTCGCGATCACGGATCGCAAAAAAGCCGCGACCTCCGCCCGATCCTTGATTGGCTCCAGCGCCGACACCACCTGATCGAGCGCAACCAACAGGTGCTCGCTTCCCGAGCCCTGAAAGGTCGTCGGCAGCGCGGTCAGAAATTTCGGCAGCACCTCCGCGGCATCCGGTTGCTCCGCCAGATCAGAAATCGCCGTCGCCGCGAGTTGCAACCCGCCGTATTGCGAAAATATCTCCTTCTGCTGCCGTGCGGCGGCAACCCACGCCGCACCCGTCCCGGGCAGACCCAGCGCCGAGCGAATCACAAGCGTCGGAGCACTCCCCAAGCGTTCGGTCGACTCCTCCTCCAATCGCGCCAGCAACGCATCGACCGTCCCGGTCTTCCGAACCAGTTCGGCCAGTTCGTCGATCGGACTCGCCGCTCCCGGATTCTGTTGGTTCCGCAGCAAATTCATCAGGAAATTGCTCAGCCCGAATTGAGGATTGCGCAGTGCGATGACCGTGCCGCTCGCCGGGTCGATCATTTCCAGCATGGTCGTCTTCGCGTCGTCGGGCCGGTTGAGTTCGAGTTGCAATGCGGCCAACCGCATCCCGATCTGATAGACCACGTCTCCCTGCTGAAACTTCCGCACGCTGTCCCACGCGCGCTCGAGCACCACCGCCGCCGACGGCACCGCCCCCGCCAGACCCGCAACTTGCGATAATGTCAAAAATTCGCCGCCCGCATCGGTCAAGCGGGTTCCCAGCATCAGGCGGTCGTAATCCGCCTCGTCAATGGCTGCGAAAGCCGCCGCCACCCTCTCACCCGATTCCTGGTCCCGAGCGATATTCGTCAGCTCACGCATCTGGACTCCGCTGTCGAAAAGCCCTGCCGGATTCTCCTCCAGCAGCGTCACCGTCAAGTCGGCGAGCGATTTTTCGTCCACCCCGTATTGCCGAAGCCGACTCAGCATCGCCCCGCCGTCATCGACCTGATCAGCGTGCGCGATCACAACTGCGGCCAGCGCCCGGCCCGCCGCGTCGCGATCTTCCTGACCGTCGATCTCCGCCAGCCGAAACGCCGTATCGAGGTCGCCCGGGTCGGCATCCAGCCTCGCCCGCAAATCGGCCCGCAGCCCATCGAGGCGCTTCATTTCCTTCAAAACGCGCACCATGTCTTGGCGCGCCTTGATCGTCTGACGGTCGTCGTCAGTCGGCAGCGAGCGGGCCAACTGCTCGCGGGCGATCCGCTCCGCCTCGTCCGGCTTCTCCGCCTCGAGCAGCTTCTTCACCTGATTCCGCAGGACCTCGCCGCGATCCGGCGGACTCCGCCGCGAGCGATGGGCGGACTGCAGACGCTGGAGCTTCTGCGGCACCACGCCTAATTGATTCAGCTCGTTCGCCAATTGATCCCGCACCCCGACCGAAACCCGCCCCTGCGCCATTCGCTCACCCAGCTCGAGCGCGGGTTCCGTTTCGCCCGCCGCACGCAGCAATCTCAACCGCCGCAGCGAACGCACGTCCGTCGTCTCACCCATCTGCAACTCCGCCGCGTCGATCACGGAAAGGGCCTCCTTCGCCTGGCCGCTCCGCTCGTAGGCCTCGAACAACAACGCCGCCGAGCGCGGCGTGGGATTTGCCTCGTGGATTTTCACGATCCGCTCGATGGCCGCTGCTTTCTCGTCGGCCATCCAATCCGCATAAATCACCCCGAGGGTCGCCGACGTCAGCTCCGCGTCGCTCGCCCGCGCGACGAACCATTCCCGGAATTCGTCCTCCTTTTTCAGGCCCTGCGCCATTTCCTTGAGAACCGTAAACGCCGGAAACGGAAACGCCGAATCGCCCGCCACCAACTGGTCACCCCCCGACAGCAACGGCGACGGTTGGCTTCTCATTCCCAAATACATGGAGGCAATCGTCGCCGCAGTCGCCTCGAACTCCGCCTCCGCCCGCTCGTCTCCCATCACGATCGCGCGGGCGACCAACGCGACTCGACCCTGGAGCAACTGCTGCTCGACGACCAATTGATTCAACGCCGGCGCCGCGCTCGCCTTCTCGAAATCGGCGTAGATCGCAAACGCCAGATCGAAATCTCCCGCGACCGCCGCCGCGTTCGCAAGCTGCCCGGCCAGTCCGATATTTTCGGCCAGCGCCGAATGGGCGCGGAGCTCGTCGATCCGTTCGATCAATCGCGCCGTTCCCCCTTTCGACTCGGCATTCGGCAAATCCTTCATCAACTCCCCGACCGATCTCCTCAGCCCGAGCGCCGGGTCCACCGCCTCCGCGCGGGCGCGGATCACCTTCAACGGCTCCTCCATCGCCGTCGTTCCAGGCTGATACAGACTCGCGATCATGCGATCCGCCTCCGGGTCGGGATACTCCGCAATCGCCTGTTTCCGAATCAGCGCCCCCAACCCGGAGAGCGCCGACGTGCTTGTCATCTGGAACAACGGCAACCGCTCGACGACCGGCACGTTTTCCCGGTCCAGCAACCGCTCGATCCGCTTGTTGAATTTTTCCACGTCGCTCCCGTCGACCCGCGCCAACTGATCCAGCAACATCACTGCCTGCAACCGCGCCCGATCCGAAGCGTCGACCGTGATCGTCGCCGCCGACCCGAAGGGATTGAACCCACCGCGCCCGCGGTTCTGCAGCTGAAACATTTGCCGCACCTCGTTCATCACTTCGCCGTCGAGCGCGACCAGAGCCTGGGCGCGCATCCACACCAAGTTCGCCTGATGCGGCATCAGGTTGCTCGTCGGCGTGCTGGCGAGAATGTTCGTCAACGCCGTCCCGAACCCACCATCCTCCGCGATCTCCCAAAGTATCCGCTTCGCCTCGGCGATCTTCCGCTGCCCCAGCCGCAGCTTCGCCAGCTCCAACCGATCCTCGGGCTCGTCCCCCGCCGCCAAGGCCATGGACTCGATCAACGCATCGACTTCCGCGTCCAACCCCGCGCCCCGCATCGCCGCCATCACGTCGCCCCAGGCCGCCGGGTCTACGACGATTTCCTCCCGCGCCGCAACCAACTTGGTTCGCGCTTCGTCGACCGCGCCGGACTCCAAAAGCTTCGCCAAATAGTCCGCCCGGTTCTCCGGGGTCGGCGCCACCTCGCCCAGACGCTTCGTCAGCCGCAGGACCTCTGCGACGTCCCCACCCCGCTCCGACAGGTCGATCAATTTTTCAATCGCCACCGCGTCATCCGGATTCCGTCCCAGACTCCGCGACAACTCCTCGCGCGCCGCGAGGAAGTCACCCTGCAGAATGAAAATCTCCGCCAGATACGCGCCGTAGCGGCCCCCGCCCGCCTCCCGCACCTGACGCTTGCGCAGGGAAGAGATCAGGTCGTCGACCGTCCCGGACATCATGGCCAGACCAATCTGACGCCGGAAGATCTCCAGTCGCCGCCCCTCGCTCTCCTCCCACTCGAACGCCTCCTGCAACACCTCCGCCGCCTCGTCGTTCCGGGCCTGCGCCTGGAGGAGGTCGGCCATCTGCAACCGCAACGCCGTCCCCTCATCCACCACGCGAACCGCGACCCGCAACTGCTCCACCGCCGCGTCATAGCGACCCGCGTCCGCCGCGATGCTCGCGTAGAGCGCGTAGGCCTCGGCGTTCGCGGGCGACCGCTTAATGACTTCCTCCACCGTCGCCAACGCCTCGTCGAGCCGCCCGGATCCGTCCTGCAGTCGCGCAATGCGTTGCAGACTCTCAGACGCCAGTCGTCGATCGGACCCGGCCACCGCCCGCTCCGCAGCGATCTGATCGTCGACCGACCCAAACCGCGCCGCAAAATCCGCCCGCGCCCGCAGCGGGTTCTTCATATTCTCCAGTGCGAGGGCGGCCGATTCCTCGTCATCCCGCGACAGCGCGAGTCGGAAAAGCAGGACCGCATTGATCGCCTGATCCAGCGCCCCGCGCAGGCGCGCATCGGTTTCGTCGCCCGCCTCGCGCGACTCGATGAACGCGACCTGTCGCTTCACCACGTCGTCGGCGAAGAACGCGTTCGGGGTCGCCCGCCACGCCCGCTCGAACAGCGCATCCGAATCCCCCGCCGCGGCGCCGTCGTCGTCCGTCACCTGCCGGAAGGCCAGACTGAGCACGTCGAAATCTTCGGGGAATAATTCCACCGCCCGACCCATCGTCGCGCGCGCGTCGTCCGGCCATTCCATCCGGCCCTGGAGGTTCGCCAGAGTGAGATAATTCTCCGGGCGCGCCCGATCTCCGTCCACGAGCCCGGCCAGCACCGCCTTCGCCGCCGCCTCGTCGCCCCGGTCCCGCAGCACTTCCGCCATTCGCAACCGCGCGTCGGACGCCCCCGGCGACAACTCGACGATCCGCTCCCACTCCGCGAAGGCCGCGTCCAGCTCGTCCCGTCCGGCGAAAATTTCCGCCAGCTGCGCGACCGCCGCCACGTCCGTCGTCCCCTCCGGCGCGATCCGTCGCCACGCCGCGAGCGCCGCTTCCTTCGACGATTCGAATTCCAAATTCCCGAGCAAGATCAAGACCTCCGGCGGCGCGCTCGCCGGTCGCGCCAGCTCCCGCGCCTCGCTCAGCGCTTGGTCGCGTTGTCCGAGATCGGTCAATTGTTGGATGAGGGCAATGCGAAGCTCTCGATCCTCCGGGGCGAGTTCGGTGGCTTCGCGCAATTGCTCCACCGCCTCGTCGCCGCGTCCAAGATCAACGAGCACCGCCGCCCGCGCCGCCCGCGACACCGGGTCCCGCGGAAACGCCTCGCCCCGCTCTTCGTAAAACGCAAGCAGTCCCGGCAGATCATCCTTCCGGCGAAACAATTCCTCGATCCGCGCCCGCACCTCGCGATTGATCCAACTCCCGGCGCTCGTTTCCTCCAGCGTGCGATTGAAAATGGCTGCCGCTTCGTCCGCGTTCCCCGCCAACTCCTCGATCCGCGCCAACCGCAATGAAGCGGCGACTTTCCGGAACGGATCGCGACCCACCATCTCACCCAGTTTCGCGAACGCCGCCCGCGCCTCGTCGGTTTGACCGCTCGCTAAAAACGCCTCACCCGCCTCCTCCAGCACGAACGGATCGTCGGGGAAGCGCTCCAGCGCCGAGCGCCAGACCGCCATCGCCTTCTCGTCATCGAAAGCCCGCTGGTGCAGTAACGCCAGGGACCGCATCAATTCCATTCGGTCCAGCGGCACCAGCGTCTCGCTCTCCAACGCTCGCTCGTAAGCCGCCGCCGCCTCGGGGAAATTTCCTTCGGTTGTTTCGAGTTCCGCCAGCCGCCGAGCCGCCGTCGTTTCGTCCGGAGAGGCGAGCGCCGCCTGGTAGTGCTTCCGCGCTTCGTCCGGATCGCGCATTTTCTCGGCCAGCAGGCCGAGCAGCACGTCCTGCGATTCCCAGTGCTCGCGCAGCACTTCCAGCCCGCCGCCCTCGGTCGAATACCATTCGATCACTCGATCAAGAGCCGGACCCGGCTCCGGCGAACGCTCGAGCAATTGCTCGTAGCGGTCCGCGATCTCCGGAGTCAGTTCGACGTCGGCTGAAAAAGCGCAAAAAGCCGAAATCCATCCCAATAGAAAAACCAAAGGGAATTTTCGTTTCATCGTATTCAATTCGCGCTCATTCGCGTCATTCGCGGGCAAAAATCATTCCGCGACCGACGCCTCCCGGATCTTCGCCGCCTCCTCTCCCAACCCCATCTCATCCAGCAAGGAGCTCGCCTCCTCCAGTAACCCCCGCGAGTGATAGGCAGGCTGAGGACCGACGAGTTTTGCCGCTACGTCACGCGCCGATTCCACGTCGCCCGCCCGCTGCGCGCTCTCGAGAAGCGCCAGCCCCGCAACCGCGATTTCACGGGAAGGCTTTCCGTCGTCCGGCCCGTTCTTTTCCCTCACCAGTTCGAAAATCCGTCGCCGCAGCGACACCGCCTCGGCGGCTCCGGCATCGTTGGCAGCCAGCGAATCGCCGAGCACTCCCGGTAGGTCGACGACTTCGCGAACCAAATCGGTCGTGGTCGCCAACTCGAACGCCGCGTCCACCCGTTCCGTCCATTCGTCATTCGCAGACCACTCCGGCAGATCCGCTTCCAGCGCCAGCTTGACCAGGGCCATGCGCCCGCGTTCGTCCTTGTAGTCGGTGTCCCGGTTCAACGACGCGATCAATCCAGCAGTCACCTCCGGGTCGCCCAGAGCCTGGGCGGCGGCGACCAGACGATTGACCGCACGATTCTCGACGCTGTCGGACCGCTCGATCGATCTGCGCAGAAAATTGCGAGATTCCTCGGAGTTATCGACGCCGACTTGCAGAAATTTCGCCAGTTCCTTCTCGGCCGATCCCGTTGGCTCACCCTGCTCACGGATCGACCGCACCCGGGCCGTCGAAAAGCCCATTCGCACCTCGGGAGCAACCGCTTCCCAGCCGCCCAGCCCGACTTCCGCCGCTCGTGCGCGCACCGCTGCCGACGCTCGCCGACTATCGGCCAAAGTCAGGAGACTGTGGATGATGCGATATCGTTTCGGCTTCGCAAAAAGCGGGTTCGCTTCCGCCGCCATCGCGGTGCGGAAAAGCTCGAGCACCTCCGGCGCACGATCCGCTTCCAACGCCCGATCCACCAGCCAGCTCCCGTGGTAATCCAACGCCGACAGCGGCTCGATCCCGGCCAACTCCAGAGCCCGGTCGAGGGTCGCCTGGTCCGCAGCGTCGGAGTTCGCCTCCCGCAGCGCGGCCAGCTCGCCAATCCACTGACCGTATTTCCACCCGTCGACCTCGACCAACTCGAACCCCGCGATCTCGGTCCCCCGGTTCACGTTCGCGATCCTCGGCACCACCGATTCCACGTCACTCTTGTTCAACCAGAAGGTGTGTTGCGAAAACGTCGGAACGGCCCGTGCGTAATAGGTCCACTGGTCCGTCGTCCCCCGGTCGTCACAGAGGATCATGTTCAGCGGCCGACCCGACTTCCCCTCGCCCACTCGGTATTCCCCGCTCAAGCCAATCAACCCCGTTCCCGCCCGCCGCACCCAGCCACGGAGGACGTAAAATTTCCCAGGCTCCACCACGTAGTCCGACCCAACGAAGCTGACTCGGGTCCGCTCGTTATCGGTCTCGATCCGCACCGCAGATTCACCGTCGGGCGCTTTCCGACCATCCTCCATCGACAGAAGCCCGAACGGCTCCTCACCGCGGCCCAGCATTTCCTCCAACGATTCCCCATCCGCCGGGAAAATCCGCCGCCCGCTCACGACCGGAAACACCGGTCCTGCCAGCCGCTCGCCACCAACCGTCGCAATCGCCCGCAGGAATCCATTTTTTGACGGCAGCCTCACCAGTGCCTCACCCGCCGCAGCGTTGCCGTCCGCGCTGACGATCACCGCCATCGTCGAAGGCATTTCACCGAACTCGATTTCCACCTTCGTTTGCCCCTCGATTTCAGGGACCAGGGGCTCGTCAGCTACGCTCACCGCCGCCTCGAAATCCCCACCCTTTTCGTCGACATCGCGCAGGTGCCACTGCCACTTCACCATCGCCTCTCCCGCCGGATCACCGCCGATCCACACCACCGGCCACGCCACGCCCTGATCGCCCCGCGCGAAGGCCAGCAGCTTCTTCATCATTGCGAATTCTTCCTGCTGGAAGGACGACCAGTCCCGCTTTTCCGATAGCGAAACCATTCGTTCCAACCGCTCCCAATCCCGCTCCTGCAGCAGCAACTTCGATAACTTGCTCATGCGACCACGAGTCGCGCTCGTGTTGGACGACCCCAATCCCGCCAGCTCCGCGTCCATCCACAAAGTTCTCCACTCAGCCTGCGTCGCGGACGCCTCCCCGTCAGCGGAAGATTCATGGATTCGATAGAGCAGCTCCGCCAGCTTCTGCCGCTGACGGCTTTCATCACGATTTCGTTGGGTGATCCACAGCCGCATCGCCGCCACGAGATCGTGCGGTTGCGGGTGATTCGCCGCCAGCCGCGTGATGAGTTCCTCATCCACGTCGTCCCGGAAGCTGACCGAATTCTCGTTCTGTCGCATGGCCACGGACTCCTGCCAAAGTTGGGTCGCCGCCTTCGGATCGGCCGACGCCAACCACCACGCTTCCAGAAATCGATGGCCCGATTGATACGGCAGGGGCAGCACGATCTTGCGCAATTCCTCCACCCCCTGATCCCCTTCCGCCCCGAGCTCCATCGCTTCCAGGATCTCGAAGCGTCGACCGATGTCCGCCCGACCAGATCATTTGCATTCGCCGCTCATCGGGCTTCTCCCCGGCGAAACCCAAAAACTCCAGCACGCGGCCCGGTGCGAGCACCGCTGAGTCATTCCGAGCGGCTTCCAACGTAACCGCCGCATCCACGAGATAGCGTTGCTGCCGATCAAGGGGCCCGTCCTTTACCGCCGCCAACCATCGCTTTGCAGCGCTCGACCCATCCTCCGACAACGCCTCTTCCACCAGAAGCGTCAGCAGAGTTTCGTTCCGCATGGTGACCTGATTACCGTCCCACGGATTCGGCAGGTAGAGGCTGATCTGCGCCAGTAGATCGAAGAGTTCTTCGAGCCGTTTCGCCTTCTTAAAAGTCTCGAAGATCTGCCCGCCATTCTGACGCAAACCATCTTCCGGATTCAGGCGGATTGCGGAAAGATACGCATCGACCGCCTCCCCGTCCTTCCCGTCACCGGCCAATTTCCTCGCCTCAGCCACCATCTCGCCGATCTCCGGTATCAACTCGCTCACCGGCACCCGGACGAGCTGCACTCCATCCCACCTTCCCACGATCTCGTAGGTCGAATTATAGCTTCTACCCGAATTCAACCGCAGCTCCAGGTCCAGCTTTTGAGACTCCTCCGGCACGTTGCGGTTGCTATTCTTCGCGGCCCAGACTCGCGCGATCTGCATCCACTCTCCCTGCCTGCCGGAGCGGGTACTCTCGGACCAGTCCGACTCCTTCCCCGTTCCGTCGGTCCACGTCACCTCAAATCTCGGCGGAGACCCGTAGGAGCCCGAACGAGCCACCCAGACATTCACGACGAACGCCTCATCCGCGTCCGCTTGCACCTCCAAGCCCAAAACCAATGGCACCCTCACCTCCGAGATCATCGATTCTCCATCGAATGCCCTCGCCGACTGCTCGCCCAGCGGCCCCGACACCTGTCTCAATGCATTTCGATTGGAATCATTCACCGGCTCCTCCACGAGATTTTTTCCGACCACGTAGGCGGACAGCGGCCCCGCCCGCGTGACCCCGTCAGCTCCCACCCAGCGAACCTGCAAGAGTCCCACCGCGCCCGGCAGATCCACCACCACCCGGCCTTCAGCGTCCGGCTTGGAGACCGACGCGACCGGTTCGAGCATCGCCGGATTCGGTCCAGCGAGGACTTTCAGCGATTTCGGACGAGCCTCCGCCGGCACCGACATCGCTTCGAGATCCCAAGCCGCCGCAATCGAATCCTGAGAGGCCGCTGCAGAGTCAATGGCGGGAGCCATCTGCCAGCGCACGCCGACTCCCTCCACGGCCGATGACAATTCCGCAATCGCGGTGATCTCGACTCGCTCGACATCCCCCTCTGCAGCCAAGAGGCGCGCCTCCAGATCTCGCAGCTCCTCGTTGTGTCCCCGACCCGGCTGAGCCCGCTCACTCGCGGTGAAATCAAACAAACGCCGAGCCTCCGGCGCATACCCGAGCTTGAGCAGACCCCGGATCGACGACTGGTATTCGCCGGAATGGACGTAGTAATTTGCAAACCGCTGCTCCGCCATTGCCGAAGCGACGAGTGAGCGGATGAAGTTGCCGACCTCTTCTCGATCGTTCAAAGGCTCAAGAGTCGGGAGCACCTCGACCAGCACGCGGAGAGATTCGTCGCCGCCACCGTTCTGAAACTGTTTCGGCAAGCTCGAGAGAAACTTCGGCACCGTCTCGTCGCCGTTGGGTCCAGCGGCCAGTGCGGCGATCGCCGTCGCCGCCAGTTGCATCCCCCCGTAGTTGTCGAAGACCCCCGGTTGCTTCGCCGCTTCCTGCCACTCCGCCGCCGTCCCGGCCACACCCAGGGCCGACCGAACCAACAAAGCCGGTGAGAATCCCGGACGATCCTTCATCTGCTCGTCCAGCCTCGTCAGCAGGGCCTCAGTCGTCCCCGTCCGCTGACTCAGCTCGGCCAATTGCTCGATCGGCCCGCTCCCTGCCGCGTTCTGGCGGTTGCGAATCGAGTTCATCAGGAAATTGATTAATTCAAAACCGCGCGCGCCGAACGGTTGAGCCACGCCCTCATCCGGCTCGATCATCGCCATCATGGTCGCCTTCGCAGCCTCCTTCCGACCGAGCTCAGTCTGCACCTCGGCCAGGCGTAAACCGACTTGATAGACCATGTCCGTTTGACGCTGGGCTCGGGCGCCTTCCGAAGCCCGTTCGAGTAATTCGGCCGCTGCGGGCGAATTCCCGCCCAGCGTCGCGACCTGCATCAGCATCTGGATCTCGTTCGTGGCGTTGGTCAGGCGCGTTCCCCACATCAACCGGTCATATTCCGCCCGATCGATCCCCGCCAAGGCCTTCGCCGCCCGCTCCCCCAACTCCGGATCCCGAAGGTAGTTCAGTAATTCGGAAGGTTGGAATCCTGGCCCGAAAACCGACTCGGGATTCTCCTCGAGCAAGGCACAGACAACCTGCGCCACAAATTTCTCGTTCCCGCCAAAGCGCTGGAGCTGCCGGAAGACCGGTCCCGCCTCGTCGACACGATCCGGATGCGCAGTCACCACGGCGACCAACGCTTTCGCCGCTTCCTCCCGATTCTCCACCCCATCGGCTTCAGCCACCCGCAGGGCTGCGTCAATGTCACCCGGGTCCGCGTCCAGCTCGGCCCGCAGCTCGGACCTCACCGCGTCGAGGCGCTTCATCGACTTCAGTTGTCGCAGCATTTCCTGCCGTGCATTGATCGTTTGATAGTCGTCGGAACCCGGCAACAATTGCGCCAGCTGGTCCCGGGCGATTTTCTCCGCCTCACCGGCCTTGTCGGCATCCAACAAACGCTGAATCTGCTTGCTGAGAATCTGCGACCGATTCGGCGTATTTCTCCGCGAAGAACTTCGACTCTGCAGCCGTTGCAGATTCTGCGGCGGCACCCCGAGCGAACTCAGCTCGGCCAGCAGTTGATCCCGGATCCCGGTCGACACCCGAGTCCGCACCATCCGTTCACCCACCGCCCTGGCAGCATCCAGCTCCCCGGCAGTCCGGAGCAGCCTCAGCTTTCGCAGCGACCGCACCTCCACCGTTTCCCCCTCCTGGAGCTCCGCCAGATCGATCACGGCCAGCGCCTCCCTGGCCTGTCCCAGTCGTTCGTTCGCCTCCAGCAACAGCGCCGCCGATCGCGGAGTCGGATTCTGTTCGTGGACGGAAGCAATCCTTTCGATGGCCGCAGCCTTCTCCCCGTCGACCCATTCTGAATAAAACACGCCGACCGTTGCGGGCGTCAGTTCACTCGCGCTGGCCCGCTCTGAAAACCATTGATCCAGCGCGTCTTCGCCGCCGACGCTCTGCGCGATTTGATTCAGGCTCGTGTAAATCGGAAACGAAAATTCCTCGTCGCCCACCACCAGTTCTTCGCCGGCCATTGACAGCGGGGAGACCTGTCCGCGCATCCCGGAGTAGTGGGTCGCCCGCCCACCCATCGGCATTCCCGCCAATACCGTCAGCCCCTTCGCGAACTCCTCATCCGCCCGCTCATCTCCCGCGACCATCATCCGCGCCACCACCGTCATCCGCATCCTCGCCATCTGATCCTCGATCGCCTTCCGATTCATCTGCAGCTTCAATTCTCCGGAGTCCAAATTCTCGCCCAGCCCGTCGTAGAGAGTCAGGGCGAGATCGAAATCACCCGCGACCGCCGCCGCGTTCGCCAACTGCGCGACCAACGCCGGATTCTCGCCCAGCGCCGGGTGTTTCCTGAGTTCCGACACCTTGGCGATCGCTTCCTCCGCCTTCTCAGGATCCATCGGCTCACCTCGAGTCAAGGATGGCGTCAAATCCTTCATCAACTCACTCGTCAGACGACTGAATTCCAGTGCTGGGTCCGACCGTTCCGCCCGCTCCCGGATTTTCTTCACCGACTCCTCCAGCCCCTCGCTCTCCGCAGGATACATGCTCGCGATCATCTCGTCGGCGACCGGATCCGGATCACTGGCTTCCGCCTGCCGACGAACCAACCGCTCGATGGCGTCCATCGATTGCGTGCTCAAAAACACCGGGATTTGATCCACCACGGCGACGTTCTCGCTGCGCATCACCTGCTCCAGCCGCTCGCTGAATTTCTCCTCCCAGGACTGCACCCGCGCCAGATGCCCCAGTAACAAGATCGCCTGCAGTCGCGCTCGAGCCGCCACATCGAGACCGCTCGTCGCAACTCCGTACGGATTGAAAGAACGTCGAAAAATACGCCGCCGACCGTTGGGTGCTTGAAACAACTGCTGCAGCGAATTTTGCACCTCCTGGTTGAGCTGACTGATCACCCTCGATCGCATCCAGACCCGGTTCACCTGATAAGGAAGAACGTTGGTCTTCGGCATCGCAGACAGGACTTCATCCAGCGACTTCGCCAGCCCCCCGTCCTCCGCAATCTGCCAGAGAATCTTCTCGGCTGCCACGAAGTCCAACTGCGCCAACCTCAACTTCGCGAGCTCCAGCAGGTTTTCCGGATCATCGCCCGCTGCCACCGCGATGTCCTCGATCAGCGCATCGTAATCATCATTAAGCCCAGCCCCGCGCATCGCCGCGATCACGCCACCCCACTCCGACGGGTCCCCGAGTATTTCGCTCCGCGCTGCCGCGATCATCGGAAGCACATCGTCGGTCTCACCCGATTCCAGAAGCCTCGCGACGTAGTCCGCCCGATTCTCAGCACTTGGGTCCACCTCGCTGAGCCGCTTCGTCAGCCGGAGCGTCTCCTCCACGTCCCCGCCCCGCTCGGACAGCTCGATCAATTTCCGGAGCGCCACCGCGTCATCCGGGTTCTGCCCGAGACTCCTGGCCAACTCTTCGCGGGCCGCAAGGTAGTCGTTTTGCAGAATGAAAATCTCCGCCAGATACGCTCCGTAGCGCGCGCCCCCCTCTTCGCGCGATTGGCGCTCGCGCAGCGACGCGATGAGATCGTCCACCGTCCCCGATACCATCGCCAATTCGATCTGCCGCCGGAAAACGTCGAACCGCCGCCCCTCGCTCTCTTCGCGCTCGAACGCTTCCTGTAAAATTTCCGCCGCCTCGTCATTCCGCGCCTGCGCCTGCAAGAGCTCGGCCATCTGCAGCCGCAACGGCGTCCCGTCATCAACCACGCGGATCGCCTCCCGCAGCCGGTCCACCGCCGCCTCGTAGCGGCCAGCGCCGGCAGCAATCGTCGCGTAGAGACCATAGGCACTCGGATCTCCAGGCGAGCGTTCGATCACCTCATCCGCCGCCGCCAACGCCTCGTCCACCTGCCCTACCTCGTCGTGCAACCGCGCCACCCGCTGCAGACTCGGCGTCGCGAGCCGCGAATCCGCTGCAGCCACCGCCCGCTCCGCTGAGATCTGCTCGTCAATCGAGCCGAACCGTGTCGCGAATCCCGCCCTCGCCCGCGCCTTCCGCACCGGCTCGTCCATGGTCTCCAAAGCCTGCTCCGCCGCCGCCTCGTTCCCCCGCGCCACCGCGAGTTGGAATAAAAACACCCCGTTCACCGGCTCGTCCAAATTTCTCTCCAACCGCGCCAGCGTCTCTTCCCCCGCGCCCTTCGACTCCACGAAAGCCACCTGACGCTTCACCACGTCATCCGCGAAAAACGCGTTCGGGGCCGCCCGCCACGCCCGCTCAAACAGCGCATCGCGAATCCCCCGCCTTCGCGTCCTCGTCCTCCGTCACCTGCCGGAAGGCCAGACTCAGCACGTCAAAATCTTCGGGAAACAATTCCAACGCCTGACCCATCGTCGCGCGCGCGTCGTCCGGCCATTCCATCCGGCCCTGGAGGTTCGCCAGAGTGAGATAATTCTCCGGGCGCGCCCGATCTCCGTCCACGAACCCGGCCAGCACTCGCCTTCGCCGCCGCCTCGTCGCCCCGGTCCCGCAGCACTTCCGCCATTCGCAACCGCGCGTCGGACGCCCCCGGCGACAACTCGACGATCCGCTCCCACTCCGCGAAGGCCGCGTCCAGCTCGTCCCGTCCGCGCGAAAATTTCCGCCAGCTGCGCGACCGCCGCCACGTCCGTCGTCCCCTCCGGCGCAATTCGCCGCCACGCCGCGAGCGCCGCTTCCTTCGACGTTTCGAACTCCAGATTACCGAGCAAAATCAAGACCTCCGGCGGCGCGTTCGCCGGCCGCGCCAGCTCCCGCGCCTCGGTCAGCGCCTCGTCGCTCCGTCCGAGATCGGTCAGTTGCTGGATAAGCGCGACACGCAGCTCTCGATCCTCCGGGGCGAGTTCGGTGGCTTCGCGCAATTGCTCCACCGCCTCGTCGCCGCGTCCAAGATCAACGAGCACCGCCGCCCGCGCTGCCCGCGACACCGGGTCCCGCGGAAACGCCTCGCTCCGCTGTTCGTAAAACGCCAGCAGCCCCGGGAGGTCGTCCCTCCGGCGAAACAACTCCTCGATCCGCGCCCGCACCTCGCGATTGATCCAGCTCCCCTCGCTCGTCTCCTCCAGAGTCCGTCCAAAAACCGCCACCGCTTCCTCCGCGTTCCCCGCCAGTTCCTCCGCCCGCGCCAACCGCAGCGACGCCGCAACTTTGCGAAACGGATCCCGACCCACCATCTCTCCCAGTTTCGTGAACGCCGCCCGCGCCTCGTCGTGCTGCCCGCTCGCGAGAAACGCTTCCCCCGCTTCCTCCAAAACGAACGCATCATCCGGAAATCGCTCCAGCGCCGACCGCCACACCGCCATCGCCTTCTCGTCGTCGAACGCCCGCTGGTGCAGCAACGCCAAAGACCGCATCAGTTCCATCCGGTCCAACGGCACCAGCGCATCGCTCGCCAACGCCCGCTCGTAAGCCACCGCGGCTTCGGAAAAATTCCCCTCGCCCGTCTCCAGCTCCGCCAACCGCCGGGCCGCCACCGTCGCCATCCCCGCGTCCGCCGCTCCGAGCGCCTCCCGGTAGTGCGTCCGCGCCTCGTCCGGCGTCCGCATCTCCTCCGCCAGCATCCCAAGCAGCACCTCGTGCAACGCGGAATCATCCATCGCCCCCCACCGCGCCTGCAGCACTTCCAGCCCCCCGCCCTCGGTCGAATACCATTCGATCACCCGATCAAAAGCCGCCCCCGGCTCCGGCGACCGCTCCAGCATCTGCTCATATCGATCCGCAATCTCCTGCGTCAACTCGACATCCGCCGAAAGCGCCGAGTAGCCGGCAACCCACCCAAAAGCCAAAACCAAAAAAACCTTCATCATCATCGTATTCTATCCGCGTTCATCCGCGTCATCCGCGGTTAAAAAATCTCACTCCGGCCAACGCCGAATCCCGACGTCACCCACAAAAATCAACAGCGCCAACGCCGCCAGCCACGGCCACAGCTCCCGCTCCGCCGCAGCCGTCCGTTCATCCTCCCGGAAAACCCTCGCCCCATCCGGTCGCAGCACGCCCCCACTCCCCTCCGCCAGCTCGCCCAAAAATTTCTCATCCGTCGGCTCGAACAAATATTCCCGCGAAAATCCGCGCGCGTGCGTGAAAAACCGCGATTCAAAAATCTCCTCCCCGCGCTCCAACACCACCTGACCCGAATAGATCCCCCGCTCGCCCGCCGGAAACTCCGCCCTCCACCGCCCCGGCATCACCTTCTCCAGCTCGATCCGGTCGGAACTCCCCGTCCGGCCCCGCCACCCGCACCGAACCCCTCACCCCATCCGGAAACCCCGCCGCCTCCGGGTCCAACGCGTCCACCCGCAACTCCACCGCCTCACCCCGATCCTCCAGCGCGACCTCCGACCATCCCAGCGTCGGCGGACGCCCCAGCCGCCGCAGCAACTGACCCCAGAACTTCCCGTAACCCGGCCACCGCAGCCACTCCACCGCCCACCGATTTCGCGCGTCCGACGTAAAAGCCGCCGTCGTCCCCAAGCCAAACCGCCACGTCGTCAGCAGCGGATCGCCCCGCTCCGTCACCAGCCACGTCTCCGAAGTCGGCTTTGCTTTCGTCCGCACGTATCCCAGCAAAAACGGTGCCGCGTCCCACGGCACGCCTTCCAAAAAATCCACCGCCCGCACCGGCGTCGCCAGAAACGGAAACTCCTGGATCGCCGACTTCGACGCCGTCATCGTCTCCTTCGTGAAAATTTGCGGGATCGTCGACCAGTCGCTCGTTTCGTAATACCGCCCGTTCCCCCACTCCGCGATCTGCGCGAGCAGCGCCGTGTCCGCGCCACCCACCGCCACCGTGCTCACCGTGATCCCCGACCGCGCCATCTCACCCGCCAACTGATCGAACGGCCCCGGCGTCGAAACCCCGTCCGTCAGCAGAATCACGTGCTTTAACTTCGCCGTGCTCGTGCTCAATTGCCGCAGCGCCTCCTCCATCGCCGGAGCCATGCTCGTCCCACCGCCCGCCGTGATCGACGCAATGTCCGCCCCGATCGCCGCCGCGTTCGCCGCCGACTGCAACGGCACCACCGGATACGCCGCACTGTCGAACGCGATCACGCTCGCGTAATCCCGCGGCCCCAGCAGATCGACGCTCGCCTTCGCCGCCGCCTTCGCCAACTCGATCGGAATCCCCGACATGCTCCCGCTCCGGTCGATGACCA
The DNA here is from genome assembly GCA_963740185.1 of uncultured Verrucomicrobiae bacterium. Lineage (GTDB taxonomy): Bacteria > Verrucomicrobiota > Verrucomicrobiia > Chthoniobacterales > JAATET01 > CAVVKW01. The sequence goes on along the minus strand of CAVUDH010000010.1, from coordinate 53,007 downwards.
ACGACAACGCCAGCGACGGCGTCTCCTCCTCCTTCTGAAAATCGCACTGCACCGGCAACACGTCCTCGACCGCAGTCCGGAAATACCCGCCCAACCCAAACGCCTCGTCACCCCCGAGCATGATCAACCCACCGCCAAAATCCCGCACGTATCCCCGCAGCAACTCCATCTGCTCCCGGCTCAACGCCGACGCCGGAACATTGTCGATGATCACCGTATCGAAATTCCGCAGATCGCTGATCTGCGTCGGCGCACCCTCCGCCGGCCGGACGTTCAACTCGATCCCCTCCTGCCGCAGCGCCCACTCGAAGTGCCGCGCCGACTCCGGCGCGTCAGACAGCAGCAGCACCCGAGCCGTCCCCTCCGACACCGCCGCCGCACCCGCTTGATTATTCTGCGCGACGGTGTCGTCCGCCGCCCGCACCGCCACCTCGTAGTGCAGCAACTTCTCGTCGCCCGCCCGATCCTCGAACGACACCGCGATTCGGCCCCACCTTCAGCTCGACTTCCTTCGATTCCCGATCCGCACCCCGTTCCGAAAAAAATCCACCTACGCGTCCGTCACCCGATTGCTCTGAATCACCGCCTCGACCGCCACCGGTTCATCCGCCCGCACCGCAGCCGGCACCCGCACCTCCCGCACCAGACCTCCGGACGATCCGGCGGCGTCACCGGCACCGCGTGAATCCGAATCCCCTGCATCCGCGCCCCACGGCACCCCCGTCCGTCCGTCTCCACCCCGTCCGAAAACACCACCACCGTCCGCACCCGACCCGGACGAAAACTCGCCGCCGCCAGGGACAGCGCCGTCGTCGATCCGCGTCCGAGACGGATCGAGCGCAGCCGCGATCCGCCTCCGCCGCACCCTCCGCATCGCCGAAAACCTTGCCCTCACCCGCGAAAGTCAGCCACGCCACGTCCGCATCGCCAAATCCGCCGCTCCACGAAATCCCGCGCCGCCTCCGTCGCCCACCCCCGACGCTCGCGCTCTCGTCCACCATCAGAAAAACCTCCTCGTCCCTCGTCGAGCTCAGCCACCGCGGTTCCGCCAAAGCCGAGAACGACCAACGTCACCACCACCCCCCGCGCAACCAGAGCCGCCACTTTCCGCCGCCCCCGCAGAGCCGACGATGACCGCACGTGCCACCACCCGACCAAGGGAAGCACGAGCAAAAGCCAAAGCGCCGCCGGGCGCAGCATGTCCACGTTCAATCCGTCACCCTCCGATTGAAACAATCCCCACTCACCGACCAGCAGCACCAACCCGCCGAACAGCACGATCCACCAACCCGGCAAGATCGGCCCACCGCCGCCCTCGCCACCTCCATCCCATCCGCTTCGGCCAGCGGAACCAGCCTCGACTCGACCGCGCCCGGCAACTCCGCCGCCGTCCCGTCCCGATCCCCTTTCGCCTCCCGCACCGACTGCAGAATATTTCCAACCAACACCGGAAACGCCGTCCGCAGCAGAAAATCCGATTCCGCCGGATCAAACCCGATCACCAGCCAACGGGATCCCGATCCCACCGACCGTAGATCACCGGCTCCTCCAGACTCGCCGCCAACACCTCCGCCCCCGCTGGCGGCACCCACCGCCCCGCCTCGTCGATGGCCACCGTCCCCAGCGCCACGTGCCGAATCGAGGCGGACTCCGCCCATCGACATCCGTCACCCGGGCCCCCTCCTGCTCCCCAATCCGCTCCCCCCAAAATCCCCCGCCCGCCGGATCGATCAACACCACCGGGACCGCCGCGCCCCCCGGCACCTCCGTCGGCTCACTCCCCGACTCCGCGATCACCAGATCGATCGCCCTCCGGCCACGCCGCCGGAAATTCCGCCACCCGCGACCACTCGACCAGCGGCACCGACTCGAGCACCGCGTCCAGAAACGGATTCGCCGCCCCCACGACCAACACCCGCACGCTCGACAACTCCGGCAAGGTCGCCGCCGCCCCGTCGTCGTTTCGAAAAACGTCACCCCCCATCACCCCCAGCGTCGCGTCGAAATTCACCCGCGCCTCGTCACTCCCCCGCCAGCTCTTCCGCCACGGCGCCCCCGGCGTCACCACCACCTCGACCCGATCCATCGGCACCCCGTCGCGACGGATCTCCAATACCCCCGCAAATTCCTCCGTCGCCACCACCTCCGCGTCCAGTTGCCAATCCCCCGGCGACTCCGGCGACCGCCGCACCGCAAACAGCGAGAACCCCGCGTTCGCCAGATCCTCCGCCACGACCCCGACCACCCCCGGATCCGCGACCGCTTCCGGCCAGACCGAATCCGAAAACACCACCACCTCCGCGCCCTCCCGCAGCGTCGCCAACGACCGCGCCAACTCCGCCGCCGGTCGCGGATCCGTCCCCCGCATCACCCGCTCCACTCCCGCCACCGCCCGCCGCAGATCCCGCTTGCTCGACGTCCAGCCGCTCACCACTCGCGGCGGATTCTCCGCCGTCACGATCGCCATCTCATCCTCCAGCCGCAACCGCGCCACCGCCGCATCCACGCCCGCCAGCGCCGCATCCCAACTCCCCGCCGCCGCCATGCTCGCCGACGGATCGACGATCACCACCGTCGCCGCCGGGGCACGCCGTTCCCAGTCAAACGCCGGTCGCGCCACCGCCGCCACCAGCAACGCCAGAATGAGAAGCTGCAGCGCCAACGACACCCAGCGCCGCAATTTCCGCCAGAACGGACTGTTCTCCAGCTTCGGATTCAGTTGCTCCCAGAACAGCAACGTGCTCACCACCCGCCGCCGCTGCCGACTCTTCAGCAGATAAAATCCGATCACCGGCAACGCCAGCAATCCCAGCCATCCCGCCATCGGCAGCAAAAAATTCATCGCGCGAACCCTCCCGCCAGCAGCGCCCGGCGCAACACCTCGACCGCCGACTCCCCCGCATCCGCCCGCAACCGCGCGATCCCGTGCCGCCGGCAATACTCCGTCAAGCGCTCCTCGTAGGCCGCCACCGCGTTCCGGTAAGCCGACGCCGCCTGCCGATCCACGATCAACGTCTTCGCCACCCCCGTCTCCACGTCCTCGTAGGCAAATTCACCCAGCTCCCCCGCCTCAGCCTCGTCCGCGTGCCGGATCTGCACCACCCCGACATCGTGCCGCGCGTAGCGCAACCGGTCCAGCGCCTCAAACGCATCGTCCAGCGTCCGCCCCCACCCATCCGTCACCCAGATCACCAATCCCCGCCGCGGGCGCGACGCCAACCACCGCCCGACCACCTCCCGCAACCCGCACTCCCCGACCCCCGCCTCACAACGTTCCAAGTAGCGGAGCAGCCGCAAAAACCGCGCCCGCCCCCGACTCGGAGCCCACGGCAGCGGCACCGACGGCCCCAACGGCGCCACCCCCGCCCGATCAAGATTCGCGAGAGCCAGGTAAGCCAATCCCGCCACCACCCGCCGCGCCGGATCGAACTTCGGCGGATCACCCCACCCCATCGACGCCGTGCAATCCAGCAGCAGATGCACGTGCAGATCCTCCTCCTCCTCGAAAAGTTTCAGCAGCAGATGACGGTTCCGCGCGTAAGCCCGCCAATCGATCGCCCGAATATCGTCCCCCGGCGAGAACGCCCGATAGTCCGCAAATTCCAACCCCACCCCGCGCTTCAGACTCCGCCGCTCCGCCCGCGACCTCCCCCGCGAAATCTGCCGCGCCAAAAGGTGAAGCCCCTCGAGCTGCTTCAAAAACTCCGGAGGAAACAACGCACTCATCTGCAACGGAGTGGTGGCATCCTGCCGCCAACAACAGGCGAAGCAAAGCAAGCCGAATCCATCATCCACCAATCACCAGTCACCAATCACGGCCTAATCGTCTACTCCGCCTCGGCGTCCCACGCCGCCCGGCAACTCGCGATCACGTCGTCCAGAATCCCATCCGCCGCCACGCCATCCGCCTGCGCCTCGAAGTTCAGCATCATTCGATGACGCAGCACCGGGTGCGCCACCGCGACGAGATCCTCCGACGCCACGTGAAACCGCCCGCTCATCGCCGCCGCGATCTTCGCCGCCGCGATGCACGCCTGCCCCGCCCGCGGACTCGCCCCGTATCGCACGTAACGCTTCACCTCCGCCGTCGCGTAAGCCGATTCCGGGTGCGTGGCCATCACCAACCGCACCGCCCGCTCGTGCATCGTCGGCGTCGCCGGCAACGAAGCCGCCAGCCGCCGCATCCCCAGCAAATCCTCCGCTCCCAGCACCCGCTCGACCTTCGGCGGCGCCCCCGCCGTCGTCAGCGCCAGCACCTTCGCAAACTCCTCCTCCGTCGGATACGGCACCAGCAACTGAAAGAAAAACCGATCCATCTGCGCCTCCGGCAGCGGATACGTCCCCTCCATCTCGAGCGGATTCTGAGTCGCCAGCACGAAGAACGGCTGCTCCAACTCCCGCGTCGCACCGCCCACCGTCACGTGCCCCTCCTGCATCGCCTCCAGCAGCGCCGACTGCGTCTTCGGCGTGGCGCGATTGATTTCGTCCCCCAGCAGAATGTTGCAAAAGATCGGCCCCGGCTCGAAGTGAAACCGATGCTGACCCTTCCCGTCGTCCACCAGCAGCGTCGTCCCGAGCAGATCCGACGGCATCAGATCCGGCGTGAATTGCACCCGCTGAAAATTCAAATCCAACGCCGCCGCGATCGTCTTCACCAGCAGCGTCTTCCCCAGTCCCGGCACGCCCTCCAGCAGCACGTGGCCGCCGCCGACCAACGCGATCAGCGCGTAGCGCACCACCTCGTGCTGACCGATCACCGCCTTCCCCAGCTCCGCCTCCAGCCGCTTGAATTGTTCCTGAAAACGTTCGATCTGCTCCTCAGGAGCGGCGGTCGGGTTCGGCGGGGCATCAGTCATCATGGAGTCAGGTTCGGGTTTTCCGCCACCGGGCGGATGCGTTCGAAATACGTGCGAATGAGCCGGCGATGCGCCAGCGGAAGATTCTCGTCCGCCACCGCCTGCTGCGACAGCTCCGCGTAATCGGCAAATCCCTGCTCACGCCCCGCCGAAGCCGCGGTCGCCGAGCCCATCGTATCGGTCAGCGTCCGCACCTCCGATTCGCCATCCGTCGCCACGCCGGTCAATTGCTCCGTCACCCCGGCCGCCGCCAGCTCCGCCGCCTCGCCCACCGGATCGCTCGTCCCGCTGCCCGCCTGCTTTCCACCCGGCTGCGTCCCCATCGCGAGACACAACGAAGGACAAAATCCCGCACCCTCCTTCCGACCCAGCATCCGCCTCCGCAGCTCGTCCAATTGCTGCTTGCTCAGCGCCAGCATCCGCCCGCGATCCTGACCCATCGCCGCCTTCGCGAGCTGATCGCGCAGCGATTGAAGGTGTTTCGCCATCTGTTCATTCGGCACGCCGCCCGACTTCTGCGCCCGCTTCGCCGCCTCCGACAGTTCACCCAGCGTCTTGCTCAGGCTCTCGTTCCCCCGCTCCGCCGCCGTCTTCGACTCCGCGCCCAGCATCTCCGACACCGCCGCGTTCCGGCGCACCGCCGATTGCCCCCCCGGGTCCTTCGCCAACTCCGCCGCCCGCTTCGCCGCCGCCTCAGCCGCCGCCGAGAAATCCTCATTCCGCATCGCCGCGCTCATCGCCCCCAATCCCTCGAACGCCTCCAGCGCCTCCGCCATCGCCGCCGACTGCGACGCCAGACTCTCCTCGGCGAGAGCCTGCTCCAGCGCCCCCATCCCCGACTCCAGTTCGTTCATCTTCAGCATCGCCACCATCGGATCCGGGTCCTCCAGCGCCCCCCGCAGCTCCAACGCCTCGGCAAAAAATTTCCGCAGCTCCGGATCATCCGTCATTTCCACGAACTGCTCCCAATCCGACACGACCTCCTCCGCCGCCGCCACCCGCTCGTCCCGAGCCGCCGCCAGCTCCGCCAATCGCCCCCACTCCGCGCTCCACTTCACCGACCAAACCCCCGCGAATAAAACCACCAAGCCCCCCGCCACTCCCACCAGCCACCGCGTCCGCACCGGGACTCGAATCGGCCACCGGCTCCTCACCGTTTCCGCATCCACCGCGTCCACGGCCCGCCGCCGCACGACCCCGCCCCACCTCGCATCGTCCGCCAGCTCCGACCCCGCCAACAAATCGTCCGGCAATCCCAACACCCGATCCGCCCGCTTCGCCAACACCGCATCCGACGGCGTCCGCGTCCCCCGGTAAACCACGTAACCCGCGACCACCAGGCCACCCACGCCTAAAAGCCCCAACATCCACCCTAAAAAAACGACCGAACCCGACACCAGGAAAACCGCCCCGATCAGAGCCAGGCACAGACCACCCAGCACCGACGCCGCGATCCCAAGCGCTCCGACCGCACGTTCCCTCCGCCACCGCGCGACAAGCACGCTGCCCGGGCCGGGATACGTTCCGGAGGCATGGGCAAACGGGATACCAAACGCAACACCCGTCCGCTATCAATAAATCCTCAGCCAACTAAACGGGATTAACTGGATTCACAGGATTAACAAAATTTCTTCAAATCCAGTTAATCCCGTCAATCCTGCATAATCCCGTTTAGTTGGCTCAACGCGCCGCAACTCTCAAAACTTCACCCGATACCTCTCCCCCGTCGCAATCGCTCTCACTTCCATCGACTTCAGGTGAACCTCTTCGAAGGTGAAGATCACGCTGAGTCTTCCACTCCGGTATTCCGCCTTCCGACCGTCCATGTGCGTCGCCGCCTCGAAGGCTTCGCCGAGCACAACCCAACCCGCCAGATAAGGTGGCGCGTTGTCCGGGTGCCCCTCCCAGCCGCCTTTCGCCAGCGGCCCGACCGCCGCCCACCCACCCGGGATCCGGGCCAGCGTCAGCATCGCCTCCTCGTCCGACTCGATCGTAATCCGCACGTTCCCGGCCTGATCGCGCTGAAAGACACCCCGCGCCTCCAACGTCCCGACCTCACCCTTCACGCTCACCGCCGCCCGCCGCGTCTCGGTCGGCGCAAATTCCGGCAAGGTCACCGCGCACCCCGCCAGCGACAGCATCAACAATCCGAAAAATCCCGCCCGCATCATCCCAAGGCCACCCGTGGCGACAACGGCACCCACCGCTGCACCGTCACCACCGCACGAAACACCCACAGCCGCCACCGGATCGCAAAATCCCGACCCAAATTCCCCGCCAACACCGCGTTCACCGCCGGCACCACGTCGAAAAACTCCGTCGGATTCAGCAACGTCTCCACGAATTCGCGCCGATACCACCCGTTCACAAATCCCAGATACAGCTTCATCACCGACCGCAGTTCCCTCGAATACGCCGAAAACTCCCGCCCCGCCACGCGACCATCGGTCAGCGCCGCGTCCAACGCATCCGCCGCCCGCTCACCACCCAGCAACGCCAGAAAAACCCCACTCGAAAAAATCGGGTCAATGAACCCCGCCGCGTCCCCCGCCGCCAGCCACCGTCCACCGTGCAACCGCTCGCTCCGGTAGGAATAATCCCCACCGGCGTAAACCTTCGACACCAGCCGCGCGTCCCGCATCCGCTCCCGCACCGCATCCGCCCCCCCGATCTCCCGCTCCAGCATCGCCTCCGCCGACAGTCCCGCCGCCTTGAACCGCGCCGTATCCATCACCACCCCCACGCTCACCCGCTCCCGCGTCAGCGGGATCAGCCAGAACCACGCGTCCTCCGTCCGAACCATCCGCGTCAACGTCCCGTCCACCCCATCCGGCATCACCACCCCGTCGTAATGCGCGTAAATCGCGAATTTCCTGAGCTTCGGATACACCCGCTTGAGGTCAAATTTCTGCCCGACCACCGCGTTCCGCCCACTGCAATCCAGCAAATACCGAGCCGATTCCCTGCGCTCCACCCCGTCCTTCCCCCGCACGCTCAGCTCCACGCCCTCCTCCGAGAAATCGACGCCGCTCACCGACGTCTCCTGAAAAACTTCCGCCCCCGCCTCCTCCGCGTGGTCCAGCAGCAATTCGTCGAACCGCGACCGCTCCACCTGAAACGCCGTCTCCCGCTCCGGCCGAAATCCGTTCTTGAAATAGAACTGCACCTCCCGCTCACCCGTCCCCGTCGACACCCCCGCCCCGTGCTTCGGCATGAACCCCGCCGCCTCCACCTTCTCCATCACGCCCAGCCGGTCCAGCGCCGCCATCGAAAACGGCAGCAACGACTCACCAATGTGAAACCGCGGGAACTTCTCCCGCTCGAACACAACGACCGACCTCCCGCGCTGCGCCAGCAACGTCGCCGCCGAACTCCCCGCCGGCCCCCCGCCAATGATCGCCACGTCGTGCATCGGCCCGGACGCTACGTCATTTCACAAAAGGTGTCATCCGCGATTCGGGAATACATTTTGAACAGAAGATAAGAAAGGAAACGAAGGATACAGAAGGGTTTGAAATCCAATGCGTGGCGAAGCCGCGCTTCACCTCTTTGTTACCTTCCTTCCCTTCTGTTCAAACGTATTTGTATTCTACCCGCCCGCAGGCTTCTCGAGATGGCCGCCAAATTGATACCGCATCGCCGAGCACACCTTCTCCGCCATCGTGTGATCCTTCCGCGACCGAAAGCGCGAATACAGCGCCGACGTCAGCACGTCGCAATCCACCGCCTCCTCGATCGCCGCCATGATCGTCCACCGACCCTCGCCCGAATCCGAAACCCGGCCCGAGTAGTTGTCCAACTTCGGATCACCCGCGAACGAGATCGCCGCCAGATCCAGCAACCAACTCCCGATCACGCTCCCGCGACGCCAGACCTCTGACACGTCCGCCAGGTTGAATTCGTAATCCAGATCGTTGTTCATCCGCGGCGCCGTCTCCGCGTCCTTGTCATGCTCCTTCAGGTCGATGTTGGCGTTCGCCAAAATATCGAACCCCTCCCCGAATGCAGCCATGATCCCGTATTCGATCCCGTTGTGAACCATCTTCACGAAGTGGCCCGCACCCGCGTGCCCGCAGTGCAAATATCCCTCATCCGGTGTGCCACCCAGCTTCTCGCGCCCCGGAGTCGGCGGCACGTCGCCCTTGCCCGGCGCGAGCGATTTGAAGATCGGATCCATCCGCTCCACCGCCACCTTGTCGCCACCGATCATCATGCAATACCCGCGCTCCAGCCCCCACACGCCGCCGCTCGTCCCCACATCGAGGTAGTGAATTCCCTTCGGCTTCAAGTGCGCCGCCCGCCGCCGGTCATCGCGGAAGTACGAGTTCCCACCATCGATGATCGTATCATCCGCCGAGAGCAACCCCGCCAGCTCGTCGACCACCGTGTCCGTGATCGCCGCCGGGATCATGATCCACACGTTCCGCGGCCCCTCCAGCTTGCTGACCAGATCCTCCAACGAGCTCGCCCCCGTCGCACCCTCACCGACGAGTTCCTTCACCACGTCCTGATTCATGTCGAAGACCACGCACGAATGCCCGTCCTTGAGAGTTCGTCGCACCATGTTCGCGCCCATGCGCCCGAGACCGATCATTCCAAATTGCATAATAGAGAGAAGTTAAAGATTGGCCCCGAATCGTGCGCCCACACCCGCTCCCCAACAAGCCCGAACTGCTCCGGGAACCACCCCACGTACGCCACAGAGCGATTCAGCCACGAAAAAGCGGACGAAACCCTGAGGTTTCGCCCGCCTTGAAAAGAAAACGCCTTTTGACACGATGTGAGCCGACTGGCGGCCAGGGAAACGGTTTGCGCTATCTAACTTTGTCTTGAATCCGGTAGGACGCTGAATGCTTTCAATCGACCGATCAACGAGAAAGTCGTCTCCAAATCTTCACCTCGCTTTCGACGTCGGCCACAGCTCCATCGGCTGGGCCGTCTTGCGGAACGAATCCGAGATGCCCGACATCCTCGGGTGCGGCTCGGTCATTTTTCCAGCGGACGATTGTCTGGCTTCGCAACGCCGAACGTTTCGGAGGCAGCGGCGCAACATCCGATCCACGCGGCTGAGGATTTTCCGGATGAAAATGTTACTGGCTCACCTCCGAATCTTGTCGGCGAAGGAGCTCGACGAGGTGAGCAGCTCTTCTCCCTGGCTGTTGGCCGCGCGGGTCTTGCGCAGCGGAGGAGCGAAAACGTTGACGTGGCGGGAGCTGTGGGACGTGCTGCGTTGGTATGCGCACAACCGCGGCTACGACGGAAATCGGGCCTGGAGCCGACAGGAAGAGGACGCGGTGGCTGAGAAAGAGGATACCGAGAAGGTGCAAGCGGCCTTTGCCTTATTGGAACAACACGGCACTCGGACGATGGCGGAGACGTGGTGTGCGATCAGCGGGCTCGACCCTCTGGGTGACCGGACGTCTTGTGCGTTGGCCGGCAACGAGCGACCGAAAGCGCAGAACGCAGCCTTTCCGCGCGAAGTGGTGGTCGGCGAACTGGAGACTGTGCTGCGTGCCCACGTCGGGAAATTGCCGGGAATCGACGAGGCGTTGATCGAGGCATTGCTGCGGGATTGGACGGCAGTGCCGGGTGCGGGGATCAAGTTGGCCGGGCGATATCAGGGAGGTCTCCTTTTCGGTCAGTTGGTGCCAAGATTCGATAATCGGATCATCGGGCGGTGTCCGATCACGTTCGAACGCATCTACCAGGAGGCACTCGCGGAGGAAGGCGACGAACGGATGGCCCGCGACCGCGCCAAGCGACTGGCGAAGGTGCCGGCGGCGGATTGTGGGGATTTCCTGCGATACCGGTGGGCGATGCAATTGGCGAACGTCCAGATCTCGGTCGAGGACGGACGCCGGACACGACGACTCACGGCGGAAGAGCGACGGGCATTGGACGAGCGGATGCGGAAGTCCGGAGCGCTGACAAAGGGTGAGTTCAAAAAGGCCGTCCGGGCACTGACGGGTGGTGCGTCGGACAATCTTGAGCAAATGCTCCTCCATCCCGACGCGGAGAAAGCTCTGGTCGTCGATCCGGCCCGGCGGAAGCTCAGTGACAAGGATTGGACGCCCTACGTGGCCACTCTATCGGAAGGCTTGCAAAAACGGCTGGCCGGAAAACTCCGCCGCGGGAAACCGGTGACAATTGGGACGTTGCGCGAGTGGCTCGACGACGCTGCCGAATTCGACCGAATCGTCGAGCACGAGTTGGACGCAATTAACACGAAGCGTTCGAAGAACGCGGTAGCGCTCACCCGGGAAGAGATTCTTTCCCGCTCGCTGCGGGTCGAGCCGCTCAGCGGCCGGGCGCCGCACAGCCGGACGGTGATGCGCGAAGTGGTGGAGTTCGTCTTCTCGACGGATCATCACCCGGCTGAGGAAGGCGGGCCGCTCTACCGGAGCGAGGCGATTCGCGCAGCGCAATTGCGGCGCCGAATCGACGAGCAGACAAACAATCATCTCGTGCGTCATCGGCTGTCGATTCTGGACCGATTGCATCGGGACCTCATCGCGACCTTCTCGGAAAACGACGCCGATCACATCGAGCGAATCACCATCGAGGTCAACCGTGATTTGCGCGCAATGTCGGGAAAGACCAACAAGGAAATCGAACAGGATCTCGGACGGCGCCTGGGCAATTTCAAATCGGTCTCCGAGAAAATGGAGAAGCAACTCGCCGGGAAGAACATTCCGATCACGGCGGGCCTCATTCGCAAGGCCCGGATCGCGGAGGACCTCGGCTGGACCTGTCCCTACACGGGGAAACCCTACGACGTGTTCAATCTTGTCAATCGAGACGTCGATAAAGACCACATCGTGCCGCGAAGCCTTCGAATGAGCGACAGCCTTGACTCGCTGGTGATCACGTTCGCAGAGGTGAATCGGATGAAGGGTAAGCGGACGGCCGTGCAATTCGTTGAAGACTGCGGCGGGAAATCGGTCGAGGGTCTGGACCAACTGACCGTCAAGCCGGCGGTTCGATATTTGAAGGACATCGATGGACTCGAGGCCTTCAAGGGGCACGACGACGACAAACGCCGCAAGCGCAATCGGAAGCGCCTGCTCGGGCTGCGGGATTACGTCGAGAAAGAATTCACGCCCCGAGATCTGACCCAGACATCGCAGCTCGTGCGGCTCGGGGCGCAGACGCTGGAGCGTCTCTACCAAGGGCGGGAGCATCAGCCCGTTATCACGTCGCTGCCGGGGAGCGTCACCGGGGCGATTCGCAAGTGCTGGGACGTCGTGGGTTGTTTGGAAGCGGCGAATCCGAACGTTCGCGACAGCGACTCGGGGAAGATTCGGACCAAGACGGAGATCCGCGACGTGACGCACCTCCACCACGCGCTCGACGCGAGTGTGCTGGCACTGGCTTCGCGATTTCTGCCCGGTCAGGGCCGGGACGGTCGCGCCTGGCAATTGCTCGTGAAGCGGCGGCTGACGGCGGACGAACAGACGCGGGCGCGGGAACTCTTCGGAAACTACGTGCGGTTTGGAACCGACGGGCAACTCCGATTGATCGATCTGCCGGTGACTTTGAAAAATCAGCTTCGGGATCGGCTTGCCGAGCGGCGGGTCGTTCAGCACGTTCCTGCGGAACTCCGGGGCCTTCGGGCCGAGCTGAACGCGTGGCGAGTGGTCGGCCCTACGACGGACGGCGAGCAGATGTGGCTCCGACAGCGCATTCGCCAACCCGATGGCAGCCGCCCGGAGAAGCTGCGAAAGGAACGTCCCGGCAAGCTCGTCGGTCTGCGCCCGGGAAAACTCCACAACCTCAAGGCCGCTTTGATCATCGGCGAAAACTACGGCCTCGCACTCGACCCCGAGCCGACGATCATCCCCTTTCACAAGGTCTGGGTGCGCCTCCGCGAATTGCGCGAAAAAAACGGCGGACGCCCCGTGCGAGTCCTGCGCAATGGGATGCTGGTGCGTCTCGTGAATACGAAACCGAAGAATGAACGGGATGGTATTTGGCGAATTTACAGCGTCCAAGCTTCACTCAAGATCGATCTGGTAAAGGCCGATCAAATCGGGCGCCCAAAAAGGGGGGCTTCGGTTTGGCGCGAGGTTGCGGTCAAATCGCTGGGAGCGGACAATATTTGCATTCTTAAGCAGACCTATGTAGGCCATGTCGATCTCAAATGAGGCAAAAGCTGTCCAACACGGTGATCAGAGGAGCTTCAGCTTGAATTAGATCGTCGATCAGCGGAAGATCGTATGAATGAAACTTCGGACAGATCTTTTGGAGCATCTGACGATGGACGATGTGGCGGAGGTGGCGCTGGCGAACAATCACCGCTACGAGCCCGAGCCGCGTTTTTCGCAAACTGGAGTTGGCAGTCTGTCACCGACCTCAACCGAAGACTCTGCGAGCGAGGAGGTGCGCAATTCGGTCTTAATTCAGAGAGTGGAAGCGCGGCAGAGTGCGAGTGGGAAGCAGCGAGACAGCAAGAAATCAGCTTAGCCGAGGCATTGGACGGGCTCCGGCGGTATCACCGCAAGGCTCCTTTTCTCTTCTTCAACGGGAATACCTTCGCGGATATCGCGAGGGCTTTGGGCGGCATCCTATTTCGCGAACTGCCGACACCCCGCCTGAGACTCACGACGTCTGCGTTGGCTCATTATGTGGCGGGAGTAATGGATCGAGAGGTCGCAATCGATTTGGTCGAATCGCTTTGCCGCGCGGCGGACCTCGGAGTTGGAGATCGGGTCCGAACTCTGAAGGGCTCGCTGCACGGCGTGATCACGGAAGCCCTGTCCGACGGGCGGGTGCGGTGGCAGGCAGATTCGGAACTTGAATTCATCGCGAGCAGGGATTCGCTGCTGCCAGAGGATGCGTAGCGAACGCGGGATATGTCCTACCACATCGTCAGCATCGATTCGCCCCAGTGCTCGATCAGTTGCCGCGATAGACAGTTGACCTGCCGGGTCCCGGGAGAAGCGACCGTTCGCTGCCGCTGGAGGACGTGGCTTCGATCATCATCACGAGCTTTTCGGCGCAGATTCACAGTCATCTCTTTCTGGAGGCCGCGCGGCACGGTGTTTCGCTCATCATTTGCGAGGATTTCAAGCCGACAAGTCTGGTGCTACCGGCCAATCGCTCGACGGACACGCTGCTGTCTCGCGCGCTTTTGAAACTGGATGCAAAAACGTGCACCCGACTCTGGCAGATGACGGTGGACGCAAAATGCCGGAATCAGGTCGCCCTGGCCGAATGTCTGTCGCCGGAAGATTTCGCACTCGGCGCTCTGCGTTCCGCAGCGGCTGGTCGCAAGGCCCACAAGGAGGCGGTGTGCGCGAAGTATTTTTGGAACGTCTTCGGTCGGAGCCTGGGCAGCAGTCAGTTCACGCGGGAACGGGGGGCGGGCGGACTGAACAGTTTGCTCAACTACGGGTACGCGGTGCTGCTCTCGACAATCCTGCAAAAACTTTTTGCCGTTGGCCTGGATCCGACTTTCGGCATTTCCCACGTGCCCCGCGAGCGGTCCACACCGCTGGCCTACGATCTGATGGAACCGTTTCGTCCGTGCGTGGATTGGCGGGTGGCGCAGTGGGTGCGGCGTCATCCGGAGGTGGAGACGTGGGAAGTCACCCCGGCCTTTCGCAAGTGGGTGACTGGCTTCCCGCTCGAGCGGGTCGGCTACCTCGATCTCGATCTGGAGGTAAGGGGTTGCATCGAGGGCGTGGTGCGAAATTTCCGCCGAGCCGTTCTGCATGGGAAACCTGCGCTTTACAAACCATGGACACCGAAAAATTCAAAATGGGCTGGCTGATTGTCGCGTTTGATCTGCCAGTAGGTTCGAAGCCCCAGCGCAAGGCGGCGAGCGACTTCCGCGAATGGCTGAAAGACGACGGCTACCAGATGCTTCAGTTCAGCGTTTACGCGCGCGCTTGCGTGACCTACGCCCGGCAACTGACGCACGTTGATCGCGTGAAGAAAAATCTTCCACTGGAAGGAAGCGTGAGAGCGATTTTCGTGACACGGGCTCAGTGGGAACGCAGCTTCGTGATCAACGGATCACCCGCAACCCCGGCCAATCCGGAGGAACTACCGGAGCAGATTCAACTCTGGTAGCCCCTCCGGTATAACAACTTACGGACAGGGATTCTGCTCACCTCTGATTTGGATTCAAGGCAAAGCTGTCCTCGCAGACTCGCGATTCGGTTCCAATTCTGCTCACCTCTGATTTGGATTCAAGGCAAAGCTAACACCATGCTCGACCTTCTCCGGCTCGTATTCTGCTCACCTCTGATTTGGATTCAAGGCAAAGTAACGAAAGGACACACGTATTGAAACCCGGCTCCCCCATCAGAAAACAAATCCCCCCAGATTCGTGTCCATTCGCGTCATTCGCGGGCCAATCACCTCGTTGAATTCACCTTCATTTCGTGCATGATTCGTGCATGGCCACCAAGACGATTACGTTGGAGCTCGATGCCTACGAAAAACTCCGCAGCGCCAAACGCCTCGGCGAATCCTTCACCGCTGTCGTCCGCCGCGCCGAAATCCCCAAGCCCGGCATCACGGGCGGGGAACTGCTCGCTCACTTTGAAAAGCACCAGGAGTCGCTCAAGTCACTCGACCTCGACCTGATGGACGAAGCTCAGCGTCTGGATGAGCCACCCCGCGACCTTTGGGCTGAGAAATGATCGTCGATTCGACCTCCCCCTCGTCAGCCACAACACCGCCGGTTTCCAAAGAATCCCCAACCTCACCGTCCTCGACTACTAAAACTCGGCAGCGCGACCCGACACCTAGGCGATGCGCAGCAACCAGTCACACCCGACCCACGTTGGGATCGATCGGCGATGCCGATTTCGGCAGCCCAGCTTCTTCGTTTCCTTTGTTCCCTTCTGTTCGATTCGCATCGGGAACCCGCACTCAGAGTTGCGAGCCGCAGGGAAATTCACGATAATCTCCATCAAAATGACCGCGATCCGAGCTCCATTCTGGGTGGTCTGCCTCCTCTTGATGGCAGCGCTCAGCAGCACCGCGCAAGACTCGGATCCCCTCGCGGAATCCCTCGCCGCCCTCCGCGCCTTCTCCACTCCTTCACCTGCCCAGACGATCCCCCAACCCAGCTCTCCCCCTCCCACCCTCTCCCCCTCACCCCCTCTTCAACCCCCAACCCCGGCTCCGCTGGAAATTTTCTCGGCCATCGCCGCCGAAGACGCCACCTGGCTCGCCCGACTCCTGCAATCCGGAGCCGATCCCGACGGCCTCTTTCCGCGCCCCGGCCCCAAGGAATTCACCTCCTTTTATGAAGGCACCGACCTCGTGTATTACCTTCGCGTCGAACCCGGTTTCACGCCCCTCATGTTCGCCGCCACCATTGGCAACGAACCCGCCGTCCGGACGCTCCTCGCCGCCGGAGCTAAAAAAACCCTCTACACCGAGCGCTCCCGGACGTCCGCCCTTTACCTCGCGTCCCGCGCCGGTCACATCGACATCATGCGCATCCTCATGGGCATCGTCCCCGGATCCGATGTCCTCCGCTACCGGATCAAGGTCAGCCTGAAGGACCAGCGCGTCGTCCTCTGGGAAGGCGACAAAATTATCCTATTTTCGAAAATTTCGTCCGGAAAAAAGTCCACCCCCACCGAGACCGGCACGTTCCTCATCACCAGCAAACACCGCGACCACACCTCCACCCTCTTCGACGCCCGCATGCCCTATTTCATGCGCTTCTCCTGCGGCGACTTCGGTCTCCACGCCGGCGAGTTACCCGGCTACCCCGCCAGCCACGGCTGCATCCGCATGCCCCTCCGCGACGCCAAAGAATTCTACCACGCCACCCCCATCGGCACCCTCGTCGTCGTCGAATAAAAAATCCCGTTAATCCTGTAAATCCAGTCAATCCCGTTTAGTTGGCGAAAACCTCCGCCTTCACGCTCCCCCACCGGTCGAATCCAGCGACCGCCGCGAACCGCAGCGCCAGCACCACCCCGATCGCCATCACCGCCAAAATCGCGAACATGATCGCGATCTGATACTTGATCGCCTCCACCGGCGACGCACCCGCCAGGATCTGCCCCGTCATCATTCCCGGCAGCGACACGATTCCCATCGTCATCATCGACGCAATCATCGGCCGCAACGCCCGCCTCGCCGCCTCGCGATAGAGCGGACGCAACGCCTCCTCCCGAGTCGCCCCACCCGCCAGCCGATACTCGTAATCCGCCGCAGCCCCTCGAGCCGCCTCGAAGAAATGCGTCAGCGCCACCACGTTTCCCGACATCGTATTACCCAGCAGCATCCCGCTGATCACGACCAGATACCGCGCGTCGAAGAGCCGATCGATTTGCACAATCAACCCGTTGAAATACATCACCACCACCAGCGCCGAGATCGCCGTCGCCCCACCCACCGGCAACAGCATCCGCTGCCAACGCAGATCGCTGTTCCGACACGCACTCGCCGCCGCCGCCAGGATCATCACCAGCAGCCACGCCAGGTTCAGCCACGCCGAATTCAGCTCGAACAAAAACTGCAAATACAGCCCCGCCAGCACCAGCTGCACGCTCATCCGAGCCCCCGCCAGCCCAATGTCCCGCATCAGCCCCAACCGCCACATCCACGACACCCCGAGCGGCACGAGAATCAGCGCCACCGCCGCAACCAATTGACCCCAACCCAGATCCGGTGCCCCCCCCGTCACAGCGAAACCACCCGCGCCCGTTCCGACCACGCCTCGTCGTGCGCGATCACCACCACCGTGCAATCCCCCCGCAGTGAGCAAAATCGGTCCAGCACCAACGCCCGCGACGTCTCGTCCAGCGCCGCCGTCGGCTCATCCAACAAAAATACCTTCCGCCCCAGCGACAACCCGACCGCCAATCCCACCCGCTGACGCTCCCCACCCGACAGCCCCGCCGCCTCCTGCTCCAGAATCCCCGCCGGCAATCCCAGCTCCCCGAAAACCTCCGGCCTCAACTCCGCCCGGTTCGCCCGAAATCCCAGCACGCTCTCCACCGCCGCCCGCACCGTCCCCGTCCCCAGCGGAACCCGCTGCGGCACGAAGGCCACCGCCCGCCGCACGTCCCACACCGAGCTTTCATCGACCTCCCGGCCACGGAAAAACACCGCCCCCGCGTCCACCCGCGCAAATCCCAGCAGCAGTCGGAACAAAGTCGACTTCCCCCGACCCGAAGCCCCCCGGATCACCACCCGCTCACCCTCGCCGACGGCCAGCGAGAACCCCTCGAAAACCGAGCGTTCTCCAAACCGCAAGTCCACCCCCCGCCATTCGATCACCACCAACCCACCCTCCACCAACCCACCATTTTGAGCGAAGCGAAAAATCTTTGACTTCCCCGATCCCCATCGCCAACAACTCGAACAACCGCACCCACCAACCACCTCCGCCCGCACACTCCACCAATCACCATTCACCAGTCACCAATCACGCCCGTAACCGCACCCCCCTCCGCCCATGTCCGCCACCTCCGGTAAAATCAAGATCGGCCTGATCCAAAGCCGCAGCGTCTCCGCACCCGGCGAAAACCTCGCCATCGCCCAGCGCAACATCCGCGCCGCCGCCGAGCGCGGCGCGCAGATCATCTGCCTTCAGGAGCTCTTCCTCACCCCCTACTTCTGCCAGAGCGAGGACCACGCGAATTTCGAGCTCGCCGAGTCCATCCCCGGCCCCACCACCGAAGCCCTCACCCCCCTCGCAGCCGAACTCGGCGTCGTCATCATCGCCTCCCTCTTCGAACGCCGCGCCCCCGGCGTCTATCACAACACCGCCGCCGTCATCGACGCCGACGGCAGCTACCTCGGGAAATATCGCAAGATGCACATTCCCGACGACCCCCTCTTCTACGAGAAATTTTACTTCACGCCCGGCGACCTCGGATTCAAAGCCTACGACACCCGCTACGGTCGCATCGGCGTCTGCATCTGCTGGGACCAATGGTATCCCGAAGCCGCCCGCCTCACCGCCCTCTGCGGGGCCCAGATCCTCTTCTACCCCACCGCCATCGGCTGGCATCCCGGCGAAAAACCCACCCACGGCGTCCGTCAACACACCGCCTGGGAAACCGTCCAGCGCGGCCACGCCGTCGCCAATGGCTGCTACGTCGCCGCCCCGAACCGCGTCGGACTCGAAACCCCCATCGGCGGCGACGGCATCGAATTCTGGGGCCAGTCGTTCGTCTGCGATCCCTCCGGCATGATCCTCGACAAGGCCCCCGACGACCAGGAAGCCATCCTCGTCACCGAGGTCGACCTCGGCTCCGTCGACACCCAGCGCACCCACTGGCCCTTCCTCCGCGACCGCCGCATCGACGCCTACGGAGAGATCACCCGCCGCCTCATCGATTGATCCATGGCCAGGATCTCAAAAAAATCTCCGACCGCCGTCCAAGCGAACCGCTCCCACGACTTCCGTCACCTCATCCGCCGCTGGCGGGCCGTCCTCCGCCCGACCGGCTACGTCCTTCGCAAATTTGGCACCGCCGCCGACCTCCCCCTTCACTACGCCGAACCCCGCCGCCCCCGCTCCGACCAACCCTGGATCTACCTTTCAGCCGGCATTCACGGCGACGAACCTGCCGCCACCGAAGGCCTTCTCACCTGGGCGGAGCGCCACCCCGCCGACCTCGCGCGCTTCAATTTTCTCCTCTTCCCCTGCCTCAACCCCTTCGGCCTGATCAATAACTGCCGCACCGACGCCGACGGTCGCGACCTCAACCGCACCTACCACGACGACGCCGTCCCGCAGACCGCCGCCCACAAAGCCATCCTCCACAACCGCCACTTCCTCGCCGCCTCCACGCTCCACGAAGACTACGACGCCACCGGAGCCTACGTCTACGAAGTCCAGCGCCCGCAGCGTCACAAACCCCAACCCTGGGGCGAGCAACTTCTCCTCGCCGCCTCCCACCACGTCCCCATCGACACGCGAAAATCCATCGAAGGCCGCCGCGCCACCACGACCGGACTCGTCCGCCGCTCCATCCGCGCCAAGACCATGCCCCTCCACCCCGAGGCCTTCACGCTCCACTTCGAACACGCCGACCGCACCTTCACCATCGAGACCCCGTCCGAATACTCCATCGACGCCCGCGTCGACGCCCACGTCGCCGTCGTCCAACGCCTCATCCAACTCGCCCAACTCGACGACCTCCGGGGAGCGCGGGCTTCCAGCCCGCCGTCCTGAGCTTCCAGCTCGGGACCCGTTCCCAAGCGCGCAGCGCCACTCAGACCCGAGCATCGCTGTCGCCAGAGTTGCCAACCCGCCACATCTCACTAATGTCGCTGCAGCAATCAAACGACTTGTGCAGCGAAAATTTCTCCTCCCGCTTCTTTGCCTTTTTACCTCCGCCGCCCTCGCGGACTCCGTCATCACCAAATCCGGTGAGCTGATCGAAGGAAAGATCCTGTCCGAAAGCGACTCCTTCGTCGTCGTCGAAGTCCCCTTCTCCGAGACCATCATGGAGAAGCGCACCATCCCGCGCGACCAGATCATCGCCGTTCAGAAGGAGTCCACCGACAAACTCACGTTCGACAAGCTCGCCGCCACTCCAACTCCGGACACCGCGCTCAGCGCAGCCGACCTGAACGAACTGCTCGAAGGCCGCCTCCGACCCTTCGTCGAGTCCTACCCCACCTCCAGCTACGCCGCCGACGTCAGCGCCCGCATCAAATCCCTCGAAGCCGAGGTCGCCCGCCTCGAGGAAGGCGACATCAAGCTCTTCGGGCGCTGGATCACCCCCGCCCAGCAGGCAGACGAACAAACCCAGATCGAAGCCGCCCGGGTTTACCTCGAAATCAAAAAACTCGTCGCCGCCAGCGAGTTCGGCGCCGCCCTCAACGAATTTGATTTTCTCAGCAGCAAAGCCAGCGGCACCACCGCCTACGTCCGCGCCATCCCCCTCGCCCGCACCGCCGCCGAGGGCATCATCAAAAAGACCACCTTCGAACTCCGCAACCTCCCAAAAACGCTCGCCGAGCGTCAGCAGACCCTCGACCGCGCCGGCGTCGCCCAGCGGCCCCAGGTCGAAGCCGCCATCGCCCGCGAAGACGCCTACGCCAGGGAACTCTCCGATCGCGCCAAATCCAGCCGCCAGACTTTCTACCAAATCCTGCGCTACGATGAAGAGGGGATGACCGCCATGCAGCAGGCCGCCCGGAAGCTTTCCGAGGAACTCTCCGCCGTGGATACCGCCAGCCTCGAGCGTGGCGTGACCCTCGTGGCCAGGACCGATGCCGCGATTGAAAAAGGCGACCACGCCGCCGCCGAGGCCTCCGCCAACGCCCTCAGCGAAGCCTGGTCGAAATACGCCGGACTCCCCCGCATCAAGGCCGCCATCTCGAAGATGAAGAGCGACGACGCCGCGAAAAAACGCGCCGAGGAAGCCGCCGCGAAAAAATCCGACTAACTCACCAACGCCGCCCCGGCACCGCATCCCATGAACCCACGCCGCGCCAGGATCGAACGCTACACCGCCGAGACCAGGATTCGTCTCGACCTCACCATCGACGGCTCCGGTGAATCCCGCATCGACACCGGCATTCCCTTTCTTGACCACATGCTCACGCTCTTCGCCCGGCACGGCCTCTTCGACCTCGAGGTCACGGCGACCGGCGACCTCGAAGTCGACCTCCACCACACCGTCGAAGATACCGGTATTTGCCTCGGCCAGGCCATCAGCCAGGCCCTCGGCGACAAGCGCGGCATCCGGCGCTACGGCTTCGCCTACGTCCCCATGGATGAAACCCTCGTCCGCTGCGTCGTCGATCTCAGCGGACGTCCCTTCCTCGAATACCGCGCCCCCGGCGGCATGGAGTCCATCCGCAACTTCTCGTTCCAACTCGTCGAAGAATTTTTCCGCGGCCTCAGCGTCCACGCCGCCATGAACCTGCACGCCGAAGTCCTCTACGGACGCGACGCCCACCACATGGCCGAAGGCCTCTTCAAAGCCCTGGCCAAAAGCCTCGACGCCGCCACCACCCTCGACTCCCGCGTCCAAGGCATCCCCAGCACCAAAGGCACCATCTGATTCACTCCAACAACCAATAACCAATAACTAAGAACTCTCCAAAAGTCGGTATCGTCGACTACGGCAGCGGCAACCTCCGCAGCGCCTTCAAAGCCGCCGAGCGCTGCGGCGGCACCTGCACCTACGTCACCGCCCCCGCCGAACTCGCCGACTGCGACGCCCTCATCGTCCCCGGACAGGGTTCCTTCGGCGACTGCGCCCGGAACCTCCGCGAGTCCGGCCTCTGGGAACCGATCAAATCCTGGATCGCCGCCGACCGCCCCTTCCTCGGCATTTGCGTCGGCTACCAGCTCCTCTTCGAATCCAGCGAAGAATCCCCCGACGTCCGTGGCCTCGGCGTCTTCGCCGGCACCGTCCGCCACTTCCCACCCACCGAACTAAAAATCCCTCATATGGGCTGGAACCGCCTCCAGGCAAAATCTTCCGACCGCCTCTACCGCGGCCTCACCGACCCCATCGAAGTCTACTTCGTCCACTCCTACTACCCCGCTCCCGCCGACGACTCCATCGTCTCCGCCACCTGCCACCACGGCGTCGACTTCGCCGCAAGCGTCTCCCGCGGCAATCTCAGCGCCACCCAATTTCACCCCGAAAAAAGCCAGAAAACCGGCCTCGCCATCCTCACGAACTTCATCACCACAATCGACGTGACTTCCCCAATCGAAAATCGAAAATCGAAAATCGAAAATGCTATTACTTCCCGCGATTGATCTCATGGGCGGCGAGGTCGTCCGCCTCCAGCGCGGCGAAAAGACGGCCAAGACCGTCTATTCCTCCGACCCCGCCGCCTTCGCGCGCAAGTGGGAGGCCGACGGCGGCGATTGGCTGCACATCGTCGACCTCGACGCCGCGTTTTCGGGCGAGACGACCAACCTCGACTCCGTCCGTGCCATCTGCTCGGCCGTTTCCATCCCCTGCGAACTCGGCGGCGGCATCCGCTCGCACGACGCCATCGAAGCCGCCCTCGGCGCCGGAGTCTCCCGCGTGATCCTCGGCACCCGCGCCAGCCAATCCATCGACTTCGTCCGCGAAGCCTGCGACCGCTTCGGCGGCGACCGCATCGCCGTCGGCATCGACGCCCGCGACGGTCTCGTCGCGGTCAAAGGCTGGACCGAGACCACCACCCAACCCGCCGCCGACCTCGCCAGCGCCGTAGAAGCCGCCGGTGTCGGCACCATCATTTACACCGACATCGCCACCGACGGCATGCTCGAAGGGCCCAATTTCGCCGAGCTCGCCGCCCTCCAGACCCGCATTCGCTGCCAACTCATCGCCAGCGGCGGCGTCTCCTCCGCCGAGGACCTCCAACGCCTCGCCGCTCTCCCCGGCCTCTACGGAGCCATCATCGGCAAAGCCCTCTACGACGGCCAGATCACCGGGAACCTCCGGGAGATCCTGGCATGATGTCGCCAGCTCAAGCCCAGGCGAAATGAAACTCTGGGTCACCAAAATTTGGGATAGCCTCCGCGCCAGCTATTGGTTCGTCCCCAGCATCATGGTGATCTCGGCGGTCGCCCTGGCCATTGGCGCCGTCGCCTTCGACCGGGCGCTCGTCGGTGACGGCGAGGTCGAACTCCCCGGCTGGATCTACGCCGGAGGGGCCGAAGGCGCGCGCAACGTCCTCTCCGCCGTCGCCACCGCGATGATGTCGGTCACCAGCGTCGTCTTCTCCATCACCATCGTCGCCCTCACCCTCGCCTCCAGCCAGTTCGGCCCCCGCCTCCTGCGAAACTTCATGTCCGACCGAGGCAGCCAGTTCACGCTGGGTGTCTTCATCGCCACCTTCGTCTATTCGCTGCTCATCCTCCGCACCATCCGCGGCGGCGAAGAAGCCTTCGTCCCCCAGATCTCCGCCACCCTCGCGCTCATCTTCGCCGTCTTCAGCACCGCCGTCCTCATCTACTTCGTCCATCACATCGCCGAGATCATTCAAGCCGACCAGGTCGTCAGCGCGGTCGACGAAGAACTCCGCCACACCATCACCCGCCTCTTCCCCGAAGAAGCCCCCGAAGGAAGCCACCCACCCAGCGACCTGCCCGACGATTTCAAAGACCGGGCCAGCCCAGTCACCGTCGCGCACGGCAACTACGTCCAAGGCGTCGACCTCGACGGCATCGCCGAACTCGCCGCCAAACACGATCTGATCATCAGCTTCACCCGACGCCCCGGAGACTTCGTCGCCGACGACGACGACTTCGCCCTCGTCTATCCCGAACTCACCGACGAAGTCCGCCGCCGCGTGCGCCTGCTCACCATTTTCGGCAACTCCCGCACCCCCACCCAGGACGTCGAATACGGCATCCTCCAGCTCGTGGAAGTCGCCGTTCGCTCCCTCTCCCCCGGCATCAACGACCCTTTCACCGCCATCTCGTGCGTCGACCGCCTCGGCTCCGCCATCCGCCGCCTCGCCAATCGTCCCGAATCCCTAAAGCAAAAACACGATGCCGATGGGAATCTCCGGGTCGTCGTGGCCGCCTCCGGATTCGACGGGCACACCAATGCTGCTTTCAATCAAATCCGCCAGAACACTCGCGGCTCCGTCGGCGTCCTCGTCCGCCTGATTCAAATCCTCACCAGCATCGCCGAGGTTGCCAACAGCCCCGAACGACGCGACACCGTGCGACGCCACGGTCAAATGATCGCCGACACCGCCCGGCGCGAAGTCCAGCAAACCCACGACCTTGCCGACGTCGAGAAATATTACTCCCGACTCCTCGCCGTCCTGGACGAGCGCGACGCGTAGCTGCCCGAGATCGGGATTCCCCCTCATGAAGATCGCCATTCTCGGCTCCGGAGCCATCGGACTCTACTACGGCACCCACCTCGCCCTCACCGGCCACGACGTCCACTTCCTCCTCCGCTCCGGCCTCGACGAAGCCCGTCAAGACGGCATCCGAATCGACAGCGAAGAGGAAGGCCCCCATCACATCCAGCCCGCCAACGCCCACGCCAGTCCCGACACCATCGGCCCCAGCGACCTCATCATCATCGCTCTCAAGACCACGCAAAATCCTCTCCTCACCGAGCTCATCCCCCCTCTGCTCGCTCCCGACACCGCACTGCTCACCCTCCAAAACGGCCTCGGCAGCGACGACTTCCTTGCCGAAAACTTTGGTCCGCAGCGAGTCCTCGGCGGCCTCTGCTTCGTCTGCCTCACGCGGAAAACTCCCGCCAGCGTTCGCCACGTCGGCCACGGCACCCTCACGATCGGTGAATTCGACGGCCAACCCCGACCGCGCACCCAGACCCTCATCAACGCGTTCCGATCCGCCGACATCGAGACCAATCTCACCGCGACCCTCGCCGCCGCTCGCTGGCGTAAACTCGTTTGGAACGTCCCCTTCAATGGCCTCGCGGTCGCTGCCGGCGGTCTCACCGTCGACCGGATCCTCGCCGACCCCGCCCTCGCCGCCGACACCCACGCCTTGATGCACGAAGTCCTCGCCACGGCCGCCGCCCTGGGCCACCCGATCCCGACCGAATTCGTTGACGAGCAACTCACGCGCACCCGCCAGATGGGCGCCTACGCCCCCTCCACCCTCACCGACCACCTCGCCGGCCAGGAACTCGAGATCGACGCCATCTGGGGCGCCCCCCTCCGCCGCGCCCAGGCCGCCAACGTCCCCACTCCCCGCCTCCAGCATCTCCACACCCAACTCCGCGCCCTCTCCCGCTAGTCGGCACCACCCCCGCGACCAAAGTCACTTTTATCGCTCCAGCGCTCATCACCAGCCTCGTAGAAGCGGAGGTCACGACGCTCGGCGCGAACCGCCGCCACGCCACGCATCCGCCTCTCCTCACCTCAATCGTCATCCCGCAGCTCCCACTCAAACCAACGACCTTTCACCACCATCGGTTCGACGGCAGCCCCACCCTCTCCCGCTAGGCAGCGCCCCTCCCTGCCGCCACCACGCCCGGAAACCCAACCCCGCTCCCGATCACGCCCCCAGCCGCGACCCTCTCGACATTCCCATTGCCAAAACCACCCCCCTCCCGTTCACTCCCCAAACGCAAGTCACTTCCCGAATGAAACTCCCTCTCGTTACCCGCGCCGCCCTCGCATTCGTCGTCATCGCCACGCCTCTCACCGCCGCCCACGCCGAGAAACTCCGCGTCGCCACGCTCACCTCCGTCCTCGCCGACCTCGCGAGCAACGTCGGCGGCGACCACGTCGAGATCTTCAACCTCATTCCGCCAGACACCGACGCCCACGCCTTCGAGCTGACCGCCGGCGACATTCGCGAAATCACCGGTTCCCAACTCGTCCTCGCCAGCGGCCTCGGCTTCGAGTCCTTTCTCGGCGACCTCCAGCACAGCACCGGACCCGGCCCGACATTCGTCGTCGTCGGTGACGCGATCACTCCGATTTTCTCGACCGAAGCTGATGGTCACGACCATGATCACGACCACCATCACCACGGCGAAGCCAATTCGGAAGGTCAGATTCCCGACCCCCACTGGTGGCACAGCGTCGCCAACGTCCAGATCGCGACCAACCTCATCCGCGACGCGTTCAGCGGAGCCGATCCAGCCAACGAGTCCGCCTACCGCGCCAATGCCGCCGCCTTCCAGACTCGCCTCACCGCTCTCTCCAAAGACCTCCGTCTCATCGTCGCCGCGCTCCCACGCGACCGCCGGGTTCTCGTGACCAGCCACGACGCGCTGGGCTACTTCGCCCGTGACTTCGAATTCGAGATCCATCCCGTTGCCGGAATCAGCAGCACCGACCAGCCATCGTCCCGAAAGATCCGTGATCTCATCGAGCAAGTCCGCGCCGAGAACGTGAAAGCTCTCTTTAGCGAAAACGTCCAAAACCCAAAAATTCTCTCCGAAATCACCCGCGAGACCGGCGCGAAACTCGGCGGCACCCTCTACGCCGACGGTCTCGGAACCACCGAAGCCGACACCTACGAGGCCATGATGCGCCACAACGCCACCACCATCGTCCAAGCCCTCCAATAACCACACCTCACATCCAGCTAATAACCAATAACTACCAACTAAAAACCAACCAGTGACCGGATCCCCGCTCCTTCGCCTCGCGCTGATCCTCATTGCGTTGGCCCTGCTAGCCATCCCGCTGGCCCGCATCACCGCCCGCCCGACGGCACCCGTCGCCCCCGCCAGCCAGCCCACCACCGAACCAATCACCACCCGCCTCGTCTCCTTCGCCGTCACCGCGACCACCCCGCCAGCCACCCTCACGCTCGACGCCACCGCCCGCACCCTCGCCACCGATCCGAACGCCCCCTTCACCACTGAACTCCCGACCGCCACGACCGACATCATCGTCCGCGCCACCTGGCCCGAAACCACGGCCCACGCCCTCCGCGTCGTCGCCTCCGTCGACGGACTGCCCCTCGTCGACCAAACCTTCTGGACCACCGACACCCTCGCCGACGTCCTCACGATCCCCGGACTCTCGACGGCCACCGAACCACCGGGGGACGACCGATGAGCCATCACCTCATCCTCCAAGACCTCACCGTCTCCTTCGATCGCATCCCCGCCGTCCACCACTTCAACCTCGAGCTCGCCTGCGGTTCCTGCGTCGGCCTGCTCGGCCCCAACGGAGCCGGCAAGACCACCCTCCTCAAAGCCATCGCCGGACTTCTCCCCCGCGAGACCGGCACCATCACCTTCCAAGGTCACGCCGACCATCCCGGCCACCTCGAAGGCCGGGCCATCGCCTACGTCCCGCAGCGCGAAGCCGTGGACTGGGATTTCCCCATCCACGTCCGCGGCCTCGTCGAAATGGGCCGCTACCCCGAGCTCGGCTGGTGGAGACCCTTTAAAAAATCCGACCACGACATCGTCACGGAAGCCCTCCGTATCATGGACCTCGAATCCCTCGCGGATCGCCAAATCAGCGCTCTCTCCGGTGGCCAACAACAACGCGCCTTCCTCGCCCGCGCCTGGGCGCAACGTTCCGACATCTACCTCCTCGACGAGCCCTACACCGGCCTCGACAAAAATGCCCGCCAGGCCTTCACCACCGCCCTCCACCATCTCCGCAGCCAAGGCAAACTCATCATCGTCAGCCACCACGAACTCACCGACGTCCCCGACATTTTCGACCACGTCATCCTCATGAACGGCGAACTCCTCGCCGCCGGCCCGACGGAATCCACCTTCACCGAGTCCAACGTCGACACCGCCTTCCAGACCAAAGTCTTCACCGGCCACTGAGGCGGAGTGTTATTGATTCATGGTTATTGGTTATTGGCAAAAAGTCACCTCACGTCGGCACCCACCCCCGCCCGAAAAACCAACAACCCCGCTACCAAGGCATCAACCAATAACTAACAACCAATAACCATGAACTTTCTTTGGGAGCCTTTCCGCTACGAATTCATGCAGCGCGCCATGCTCGTCTGCCTGCTCATCGGCTTTACCAATGGGTTCCTCGGCGCGTTCATCGTCCTGCGCCGACTCGCCCTCATGGCCGACGCCCTCTCCCACAGCCTGCTCCCCGGCCTGGCCCTTGCCGCCATTTTCATCGGCCTCTCCCCCGGCGGACTCCTCGTCGGTGGACTCCTCGCCGCGCTTTTTGTCGCCGTCGGCGGCCAGCTCATTGCCCAGAGTTCCCGGCTCAAAGACGAGACCGCCATCGCCTCGCTCTACATCATGGCCTTCGCTCTCGGGATCATCCTCATCAAATACGCCCGGGTCAAGATCGACCTCGGCCACTTCCTCTTCGGCAACATCCTCGGCGTGGGCAACGGCGACATCTGGACCGCCTTCGGCATTAGCGCCGTGATCCTGATCACCCTCATCGCCCTCCAGCGCCCGCTCCTCCTCACGCTCTTCGAGAGCGCCGTCGCCCGCACCCAGGGCATCCCCGTCCAGGCCATGATGACGATTCTCATCGTCCTGATCGTCCTCGCCATGCTCGCCTCCCTCCAGGCCGTCGGCGTTCTCCTCTCACTCGGACTCCTCATCCTCCCCGCCGCCACGATGTATCTGCTCTCGGATTCCTACCAAGCCATGTCCTGGGGCGGCGCCGCCCTCGGCGTCGTCGGCTCCCAGATCGGACTCCTCATCTCCTTCTGGATCAACGTTCCATCCGGCCCGGCCATCGTCATGGTCCTCGGCACCGCCTTCATCGCCGCCTACCTCTTCAGCCCCCGCTACGGCATCGTCACCCGCGCACTCCGCCCCCGCCACCTCCACGCCGAATCCCTCCAACGATGGAACGGCGAACGCGAAAAAGCGTAGAGTCTACTTCCCCAACGCGCTCAGCAACTTCTCGTGGATTCCGTCGAATCCGCCGTTGCTGAAAACCACGATCAAATCACCCGCCGACACCAGCGGCACGATCCGCTCGACGATATCCGCCGCCGTCTTCTCGTAAAACGCCGGCCGCCCGGTCGCCGCGATGTCGGCCACCACCCGCTCGGGGTTCAACCGCTCGCCTTCCGCAATCTGCTCCAGCCGCGCGATCTCCGCGATGAACACGCCGTCCGCTTCCACGAAGGCCGCCGGCAAACTCTCTTGAAAAACTGCCCGCCGCGTCGTGTTCGAACGCGGCTCGAAGATCGCCCACAGCTTCCCGTCACCACCGCGCTTCCGCAGCCCGCTGAGGGTCTCGCGAATCGCCGTCGGATGATGACCAAAATCATCGATCACCTTCACGCCCCCCGCCTCACCGCGCACTTCCTGCCGCCGCTTGATCCCCTGAAAGCCGGCCAGTGCCGTCCGAATCTCCTCCGCGGAGATTCCGTAAAAATGCGCCGCCGACGCCGCCATCGCCGCGTTCCGAATGTTGAAATCCCCCAGCATCGGCAGGTCGAACCGCTCGCCAAACAACTCAAACGAAACCCCGTCCGCACCGTGCCGCACGTCGCGAATCTGATTCCCAGCGTTCTCCGAGAATCCCACCTCCACGATCGGCGCCGGGCTCGTCCGCGCCACGTCCACGCAATTAGGGTCGTCCGCGTTGAGCAGCACCATTCCCTCGCTCGGGACCAGGTTCAGCAAATGCCGGAAGCTCGTCTTGATTGCTTCCAAATCGCGAAAAATGTCGGCGTGATCGAACTCGATGTTGTTCAGAATCACCAGCTCCGGCAGGTAATGGATAAACTTCGACCGCTTGTCGAAAAACGCCGTGTCGTATTCGTCGCCCTCGATCACAAAATACGGCGACTCCCGCAGGCACGCACCCTGCCCCAGATTCGCCGGAATTCCTCCGATCAGATACCCCGGAGCCCGCCCCGCACTCTCGAAAATCCACGCCAGCATCGACGTCGTCGTCGTCTTCCCGTGCGTCCCCGCCACCACCAGGTTGTGCCGACCCCTTAGGAAAAATTGCTTCAGCGCCTCCGGCATCGACACGTAGAGCAGCTTGCGATTCAAGACCGCCTCCACCGCCTCATTCCCCCGCGACATCGCGTTGCCGACCACCACGATCTCCGCCGATTCCGGAATGTCCGCCGGATCAAATCCGCTCGTGATCTCGACCCCCTTCTCGGCGAGGAACGTCGACATCGGCGGATAAACCGACGCGTCCTGCCCGGTCACCACGTAACCCGCGTCGCGCATCGCCGCAGCCACGGCCCCCATCGCCGTCCCGCAAACCCCCAGAAAATGAACGTTCTTCAACAACAAAATCGAAATCCAGTTGATCCAGAAAATCCAGTTAATCCCGTTTAATTCGCTCCAGCCCCGCCCGTCCCTAGTAGACGTCCTTCCGATACCGTTTCGCCTTCTTCAACGCATCAATGTATTCGATCGCCTCCTCCGGCGACTTCCCACCCTCGCGCTGCACGACCTCGTGCAGAGCCGAGTCGACATCCTTCGCCATCCGCGAAGCGTCGCCGCACACGTAAAAATACGCGCCACTCTCCAGCCACTCGAACATCTGCTTCGCGTGCTCGAGAATCCGATGCTGAACGTAAATTTTGTAATCCTGGTCCCGCGAAAACGCGGTGTCGAATTGATGCAACGTCCCGTCCGCCACGTAACCCTCGAACTCTTCTTCGTACAAAAAGTCCGTCGCCGAGCGCTGCTCGCCGAAGAACAACCAGTTCCGACCCGTCGCACCCGTCGCCTTCCGCTCCTGCAGCATTGCCCGAAACGGCGCAATCCCGGTTCCCGGCCCGACCATGATCACGTCCGTCGCGGCATCTTCCGGCACCCGGAAATGCTTCGCGCTGTGGACGAACACCGAAATCCGCTCCGGCTCCTCCGTCCGCTCCGCCAGATACACCGACGCCACTCCCGCCCGCGGACGGTTGTGCGCCTCGTAGCGCACCAGCGCCACGGTCAGATGCACCGACTCACCAACCACCCGCTGCGATGAAGCGATCGAATACAGCCGCGCCTGCAACTTCCGCAGCACGCCCACAAATTCCTCCGGCGTGAACTTCGCCGCCGTGAATTCCTGCAACGGATCCAACACGTCCCGCCCCCACAGCCAGGTATCGAGTTCCGTCTTAACCATCGGATCCAGCAGATCCTTCAGGAACACCGCGCTCGAATCCTTCTCGGCAATCGCCGTCAGCAACTGCTTCGACGGAGCCGTGATGATGTAGCTGTCAGTCAGCGCCTGCCGGATCGGCACCGTCTCGCCCGCCGGATTCGGCACCGGTTCATCACCCGAGAACTCCAGCGCCCTCAAAAGCTCGTCCACCAACTCCGGATCATTCTTCGGAAACACTCCCAGCGAATCCCCCACCTCGTATTTCAGATCCGAGCCTTCGAGCGAGATCTCGAAGTGCCGGGTATCCTTCTCTGACGCCTCGCCCGTCAACTTACGATTGATCGACATGGGCGCGGGAAATGGGTTTTTACGCGAAAAAACAGGAGCAGCATCCGTGGACATAGCCGCGCAGTAAAAAACAACCCCCGCCCCCGCGCAAGACTCCAAAAGCGATCCGATCAGGTTCCTTGCCCACCAGTGATCAATGGGTCAATCGATGTCACGGGGAGCGCGGGCTTCCAGCCGCCGGCGGCACTCATTCTCCGGCAGTCTCCCGTCGAACCCGCATTTTTCGCGACTCGCAGCCGGAGAAACTCCCTGCTCTCGCGAAACAGATTACGAACTTCGAGCTAGAAGGCCAAGGCAGCGGCCAGGATGCACACGTTCCCCAGCGTCGATCCAAAATTTGCTCACTCCGCAGTCCAGGCCGGCTACCGAGCCGGCGTGGTAGCGAGGCGGAGAATATTTCGCCGGGTTGGACCGGCAGTAACAAACCGGATTCACGCCCGTTCCGGTGGCAAACGCTTCCAAGGCGAGTGAGACCGGCATTCCCTCGGAAAAATTCTCGATTGAAGCTTCAAGCGTTACGGCGTTGCTAATAATTTGTCCCTCACCCACACTACTGATCCTAACAATATGAGTTGCATTAAATTAAGGTCACTCCGAGTTTCGCTACTTTCACTCATTTCATTAGCACTGACCACGAATGCGGAGGCCGCTTTCGTGGCAATCAACAATCCGAGTTTTGAAAGCCCCGTGACGGCACCTGGGACGTTCGCGGGGGGCCAGGCGTCCGGGCCGACGGACTGGACAGTCTACAATTCGGGAGCGACGAATGGTCAGCGATTCTTCGGGGTGTGGAATCCTTCCACGACGAACTCGTTTGTGAATGGCGCGCCCGACGGAGCGAATGTGGGTGTGGTTTTCCTGGAGAATACGACCGACCTCGCAGAGGCAGGCCTCCGGCAGACACTGACGGCCACGCTTCAACTTTCGACGCAATACTCGCTCACGGTTGACGTGGGTAACTTTTCGGACGCCGACGGTGGGTCGTTCGACTTCTCCGGATTCCCCGGATACCGGGTGGAACTCTTCGCGGGCGGCACCTTGCTCGCATTGGACTCCAACACCCTGTCGCCGGGGGAAGGGATCTTCGAAACCTCGGTCGTGATGTTCACCACGGGGAATAGCCACCCAAATGCGGGTCAGGCGATGGCCATTCGTCTGGTCAACCTCAACGGTCCTGGGATCGAGGTCAACTTCGACAACGTGCGCCTCGACGCCACCCCAGTGCCAGAGCCATCGACCCTGCTTTTCGGAGCTATCGGGGTGATCTTTGCGATCCTCAAGCGCAATCGCACCTCCCGCAACGCGTAGCTGGTCAGTGGTGTCAACGGCGGATCAGCCCGCCAGTCCACGTAGCTCTGGATGCTCAATATCCGCCGCACCACACTTCAAACATTCCGAATTTCCTTCTGAACGTAGCTCCTCGGGAGCGCGTCGAAGCGCTTGCTGCGGAATCGGGGGTGGAGCGATGGGAGTCGCCGGGAAAATTCACTGTTGATTCACCGAGCCTCCACGGCGAAGTGGCGTAGCGTAAGGCATCAGGGGCGAACGAGCCAGTTCTCCACCCACAACCCCTCCACCCGACTGAACTCCTCTTCGGTTGTCGTGACCACGGTCAGATCGAGGGTCTTCGCGTGCGCGGCGATCAAGAGATCGTTTGGCCCTATCGGCGTTCCTGCCCGTTCCAGCGCCCAACGAATCGCTGCGTAATGCACCTCCGTTGGAAATTCCATCACAACAATCCGCACCGCACCAAGGATGCGTTCGGCCTGCCGGGCGAGCTTGGCCGATCCGCGTTTGAGCACTCCGAAGCGGATTTCGCCTGCGACCACTGGATTCACGCAGAAGGCATCCTCGCCCACTCGCGTGATCTGGTCGGCGACGCGGCCCTGCGGATTCCGAATCAGATCGGACACAATGTTGGTATCGAGCAGGAACTTCGGCGTCACGGCGACCTCTGGACTCAAATCTCGATATCGTCCGTGGGGAGCAAGGTTTCGTCGATGTCGGGGAAAGTCTCGTCGAGCGGGCTCAGGCCTCGGAGCGTCTCCAACAGACCGCCTGGCACCTCGACCTCCTCCACGATCATTTGCCGCCCCTCCCGTCGAAGCAGAACCTCGCCGCCGGCAAACTCGAACTCCCTCGGAATCCGCACCGCTTGATTGCGCCCGTTCCGAAAAAGCCGCGCAATTCGCCCCCTCGTCTTCTCCTGCTACACCATAGGCCTTAACCTATGCCAAAACTACCGACTTCAAACTGAATGTCGAAGGACGGGAGACTGGTCAGGGTGCAAAAAGCGCACCTTGCATCCGAGCAGACTCGACCAGCAACCCACCAATCACTAATCACCAATCACCAGCGTAACCGCCTCACCCACCCCGTGCCCAGCCTCGAACCGACCATCGCCGCTCTCTCCACGCCTCCCGGCGAAGGCGCCGTCGCGCTAATCCGGATCTCCGGTCCCGAAGCGCTCCAAATCCTCACCCGCACCTTCCGCTCCACCCGCCCGCCAGCTCCGCGCGCCGCCACCCTCGGCCACATCGTCGACCGCGACGGCGCTCGCGTTGATCAGGTCGTCGTCACGACCTACGCCGGCACCCGGCAGCTACACCGGCGAGGACGTCGCCGAGATCACCTGTCACGGCGGTATCCTCATCGCCGCCCGCGTCCTCCAGACCATTCTCGCCGCCGGAGCAACCGCCGCCGGACCCGGCGAATTCACCCAGCGCGCTTTTCTCAACGGCAAACTCGATCTCACCCAGGCCGAGGCCATCATGGATCTCATCCGCGCCCAGACTCCCCGTGCCGCCCGCGCCGCCGCCGAGCAACTCGAGGGCCGCATCGGCGACGCCACCAACGCCATCCGCGACGACATCGTCGACATCACCGCCCACGTCGAAGCCCACATCGATTTCCCCGAGGAAGGCATCAACCCAGCCACCGGCCAGCTCCTCCTCACCAAACTCAAGACCGCCCGCTCGAAGATCGCCACCCTCCTCGCCACCGCCGACGAGGGACGCGTGCTCCGCGAAGGCGTCCGCCTCGCCCTCTGCGGTCGACCCAACGCCGGCAAATCCAGCCTCCTCAATCACCTTCTCGGCTTCGAGCGCGCCATCGTCAGCCCCACCGCCGGAACCACCCGCGACACCATCGAGGAATCCATCAGCCTGCGCGGCATCCCCTTCCGCATCGTCGACACCGCCGGCCTCCGCGACACCGCCGACTCGGTCGAGCGCGAAGGAGTCGATCGGGCCCACCGCGCCATCGAGCGTGCCGATCTCGTCGTCCGCCTCGTCGACGGCACCGACCCAGACTCCCATTCCGACGCCCCGGCCACCCCCGACGAAATTCTTGTCTTCAACAAATCCGACCT
Organism: uncultured Verrucomicrobiae bacterium; assembly: GCA_963740185.1. Lineage (GTDB taxonomy): Bacteria > Verrucomicrobiota > Verrucomicrobiia > Chthoniobacterales > JAATET01 > CAVVKW01. Next base: position 18,009 of record CAVUDH010000010.1, on the reverse strand, counting down.
CGCCCCTTCCTCCACGGAACCCGGCGACCACTCGATCTCGTGCGTCACCGGCGACGGCATCGACGCCCTCGTCGACCTCCTCGTCGCCCGCGTCGCCCCGACCCAATCCAGCGAATCCCTCGCCGCCATCAACGCCCGCCACCAAGCCTGCCTCACCCGCGCGGACGACGCGCTCGCCGCCGCCACCACCGCCCTCCGCGCCGACGTCGAACCCGAATTCATCTCCCTCGACCTCCGCGCCGCCCTCGACGCCGTCGGCGAAATCGTCGGTCGCATTGACTCCGAAGACATCCTCGGCAAAATCTTCAGTTCCTTCTGCATCGGCAAATGAGACCCAATCCCGAAAAAATAGTGATTCTCGCGCAGAGACGCAGAAGCGCAGAGAGGGAAATTCATAAGAATCTCTGTGTCTCTGCGCCTCTGCGCGAGGTCCCAGCATTGTATTCCTGGCGCGCATGAGCCTCTATACCGACCTCCTCAAGCCGTTGCTCTTCCGCCTCGACGCCGAGCGCGCCCATCACCTCGCCCTCGCCGGACTCCGCCTCGGCGGCCACTTCCCCGCCCTCCTGGCCGCCGCCTTCGGCGGATCCGCCCCCCGCGCCGAACGCCGCGTCTGCGGCGTCCGCTTCCCCAACCCGGTCGGTCTCGCCGCCGGGATGGACAAAAATGCCATCGCCCTCCCCGCCTGGGAGGCCATCGGCTTCGGCTTCATCGAAGTCGGCACCATCACCGCCCACCCCCAACCCGGCAACCCCCGACCCCGCCTCTTTCGCTACCCCGAACTCGACGCCCTCGTGAACCGCTTCGGCTTCAACAACGACGGCGCACCCACCATCGCCCATCGCCTCACCCGCCTCCGCGACGCCGGGCGCTGGCCGACCATCCCCGTCGGCGTGAACATCGGCAAATCCAAGATCACCCCGCTCGAAGAAGCCCCCGCCGACTACCGCGCCTCCTTCGAACACCTCCGCGACTTCGGCGACTACTTCGTCGTCAACGTCAGCAGCCCGAACACCCCCGGCCTCCGCTCACTCCAGCACGTCGATTCCCTCCGCGCCATCATGGACGCCCTCCGCTCCGTCGACGCGACCAAGCCCATCTTCGTCAAGATCGCCCCCGACCGCACCCCCGACGACCTCGATCCCCTCGTCAGCGTTCCCGGCATCTCCGGTTTCGTCGCCACCAACACCTCCCTCGACCACTCCGTCCTCCCAACCGACCGCGACGAAACCGGCGGCCTCAGCGGCGCACCCATCGCCGAGCGAGCCCACTCCATCCTCACCGCCCTCCGCGACCGCACCTCGCTCCCACTCATCGCATCCGGCGGCATCATGAATCCCACCCACGCCCACGCCCGCCTCGACGCCGGCGCCGATCTCGTCCAAATCTACACCGGATTCGTATACCACGGACCCGACCTCATCCGAGGCATCTGCAATTTTTCTCCGAAATCCTGTTAATCCAAAAAATCCAGTTAATCCTGTTTAGTTCTCACCATGTCCGCCTGGAAATCCACCCCACTCACCCTCGGCCACTCACCCGACCCCGACGACGCCTTCATGTTTTACGCCATGGCCGAGGAAAAGATCGACCTCCGAGGCTACCGCTTCGAGCACACGCTCCAGGACATCCAGACCCTCAACGAACGCGCCACCCGCGGCGAACTCCACATCACCGCCGTCTCGATCCACTCGCTCTCCTACATTCTCGACCAATACGCGCTCCTCGCCAGCGGCGCCTCCATGGGCGACGGCTACGGCCCCATGTTCATCGTCAATCACGGCACCGGCCCCGCCGACACCGCCACCCTGGACGAACGCAAGGACTGGCTCCGTTCCAAAAAAATCGCCATCCCCGGTGAGATGACCAGCGCCTTCCTCTCCGCCCAACTCCTGCTCGGCAGGATGACCAACTACGAAGTCGTCCCCTTTGATCAAATCTTCGACGCCGTCCGCTCCGGTCGCGTCGACGCCGGAGTCATCATCCACGAAGGCCAGCTCACCTACGCCCGCGACGGCTTCGACAAAGTCGTCGACCTCGGGCAGTGGTGGAAGGGCCGCACCGGCCTTCCGCTCCCCCTCGGCGGCAACGTCATTCGCCGCGACATCCCCGACGACGTCCAGCTCGAGCTTTCCCAGATCCTCCACGAAAGCATCGCCTACGGCCTCGAAAATCGTGCCGCCGCCGTCTCCCACAGCATGGCCCACGCCCGAGGAATGGACGACCCGCTCGCCGACGAATTCATCGGCATGTACGTCAACGACTACACCCTCGACTACGGCGAATCCGGCAAACGCGCCATCCGCCAATTCCTCGAAGAAGGCCACGCCGCCGGCCTCATCCCCCAACCCACCGAACTCGCCTTCGTCGGCTGACCTCACCCGGGGAGCGCGACCTTCCAAGTCGCCGCGTCCGGCTTCCAGCCGGACGCCCCCCCCAACGGCGCAGCCGCACTTCCCCCGCAACCCAGCACCCCCCCACGCATTCCCCCTCGACTCCCGCGCTCCCACCGGCGTAAAACACGCCATGGCGGAGGCGACGGCACCTTTCCCCACGGCACCTTCCCGGTGGCGTCGCCCGACTGGTCCCCAGATCCAGACCGCCCTCCTCGGCGGCTGGACGGGGCTCGTCTTCCTGTTCCTCTACATCCCGATCATCCTGCTGGTCGTCTACTCGTTCAACGACTCGAAGCTCAACATCCAGTGGACCGGCTTCACGACCCGCTGGTACGCCGAGCTCCTCGGCAACTCCGTCCTCCTCACCGCGTTCAAGAACAGTCTCATCGTCGCCTCCGTCACGACCATCCTCGCCACCGTCCTCGGCACCGTCGGCGCCTGGTTGATGTTCCGCTACCGCTTCCCGTTTCGTCACACGCTCAATCTCCTCGTGTTCATCCCCATGGTCATGCCCGAGGTCCTGATGGGCGTCAGCCTCCTCATTCTCTTCGTCAATCTCAACCTCGACCGCGGCTACCTCACCCTCATCATCGCCCACACCACCTTCTGCTTTCCCTTCGTCCTCGTCGGCGTCCAGGCCCGGCTCGAAGGCATCGATCCCTTCCTCGAAGAAGCCGCCATGGACCTCGGCGCCACGCCCATCCAAGCTTTCTGGAAAGTGATCGTCCCCTACCTCTCACCCGCCATCCTCGCCGGAGCGCTCATGTCGTTCACCCTCTCCTTCGACGAATACATCGTCTCCGTCTTCACCTCCGGCGTCGGCTCGCAGACTCTCCCGCTCAAAATTTACGGCATGGCCAAGGTCGGCCTCAACCCGCAGCTCAACGCCCTGAGCGCCATCTTCATTCTCGTCACGATCCTCGTCGTGTTGTTCAGTCACCTCACCCGAAGAAAAAACCAAACATGAAAAAAAACCTCATTCCATTCGCCGCCCTCGTCGTCGGTGCCTTCGCCCTCACCGGCTGCGACCAACCCGCCGCCGAATCCACCACCCCACCCGCCGCCGAGCCGACCGAATCCCCGGCGTCCACCGACGGTGAGACCGCCGCCAAACCCGCTTCCACGCCCAAGGACGAATACGACACCGGCGAGGAAAAAGTCCTCAACCTTTTCTGCTGGTCGGAATACGTCCCGCAGTCCGTCATCGACAAATTCGAGAAGCAGACCGGCATCAAAGTCAACGTCGAGAACTACGCCTCCAACGAAGAAATGCAGCAGAAGCTTCTTTCCGGCGGTGGCAACTACGATCTCATCCAGCCCAGCGAATACACCGTTGAAGCCTTCATCGAAGAAGGCCTCCTCCGCCCCATCGACAAGGACGCCGTCTCCAACGCCAAAAACATCGCGCCCGAACTCGCCAACCTCCCCTTCGATCCCGGCAACAAATACTCGATCCCGTGGATGGCCGGCACCGTGGGCATCATCAAAAACAACGAACTCGCGCCCGACCCCGTCACCAGCTACGCCGACGTTTTCTCCGGCAAATACGATGGAAAAATCGTGATCCTCGACGACCCGCGCGAGACCGTCAGTTGGGCGATGGCCTCCCTCGGACTCCCCGTCAACGAAGTCACCGACGAAAACCTCGCCAAGGTAAAGACCGTCCTCGAAACCTGGCTCCCGCAGGTCAAGGTCTACGACTCCGACAGCCCGAAGACCGCCCTCTTCAACCGCGACGTCGCCGTCGGCATCGTCTGGAGCGGCGAAGGCGCCATCATCCTCAACGAAGAACCCGACGCGTTCACCTGGGCCCTCCCCGAAGAAGGCGCCCACCTCTTCGTCGACAGCCTCGCGATCCCCAAAACCGCCAAGCACCCCAAAAACGCCGAGCTCTTCATGAACTTCATCCTGCGGCCCAACATCAGCCTCATGATCTCCGAAGAGTTCCCCTACCTGAATCCCAACGCCGCCGCCCGCAAGGAAATGACCCCCGAGCAGCTCTCCAACCCGGCCTCCTTCCCGAGCGACGAAGAGCTCGCCCGCATGGAAACCTTCGAAGCCATCGGCACCCAGGCCGCCGCCGTCGACGACGTCGTCACGACGGTCAAGATCCAGTAGATCCCCACACCAATCGAAAATCGGCAATTCGAAAATCGAAAATCCACTCGCCCCAGCCACCGCCGCTTACGAGCGTCGGCCCGGCTGGGGCGCTTGGCTTTTCCTCGCGCCACTTCTCCTGTGGCTGCTCCTCTTCGTGATCATCCCCACCGGGATGCTCGTCTTTTACAGCTTCCTCCAGCGCGACGGACTCGGTCGCATCGTCTTCGAGTTCAGTTGGGAAAACTACCTCCGCGCCTTTGATTGGAGATTCCTCAAAATTCTCCTCTACTCCGTCTGGTATGCGTTTCTCACCACCATCATCTGCATGGCCGTCGGCTACCCGGCCGCCTACTTCATCGGTCGCGCCCCCGAGCGCGTTCGCAGCTCTCCTGATCACCTTCGTAATGATCCCCTTCTGGACGAGTTTCCTCATCCGGACCTACGCCTGGATCTCCATTCTCAGCAGCAACGGCATTCTCAACGAAAGCGTTGATTTCCACTGGGGTCATCACCACCCCCATTGGGTTCATGTACACGCCCTTCGCCGTCGTCCTCGGCCTGGTCTACGCCTACCTCCCCTTCATGATCCTCCCGATCTACACCAGCGTCGAGCGGCTCGACAGCGCGATGATCGAGGCCGCCTACGACCTCGGCGCCGGACCCGTCCGTGCATTTTCCAAAGTCATCATCCCCCTCACCCGCCCCGGCATCGTCGCCGGCGCGCTCCTCGTCTTCGTCCCCTCCATCGCCATGTTCGCCATCACCACCCTCATGGGAGGCGGTCGCGTCCCGACCGTCGGCGACGTCATCCAGAATCAATTCACCTCCGCCAACAACCAACCCTTCGGCGCCGCCCTCGGCACCCTCCTCCTCCTGATTTTCTTCCTCTCCCTCTGGCTCACCCGCAAACGCGAAGCGTAAACCTATCAGGGGAGAACAGGCTTCCAGCCTGTCGATTCGGGCACCCTGCCCGAATCCCCCAAACCAACCGCGCAGCGGCACCTCCCCCGCCACCCCCACACCCCACCCCGGGACTTGCAATCTCGCGCCGATTTCGGTTTCTCGACGCATGCTCAGAAAGACGAAGATCATCTCGACCCTTGGACCCGCCTCCGACTCGCCCGAAATGGTGCGATCCCTCATCAAGGCCGGTGCCAACATTTTCCGGCTCAACATGAGCCACGCCAAACACGATTGGGTCCGCGAAGTCGACCAAGACCATCCGCGACGGTTCCGCGACCGAACTCGGCACCAACACCGGCATCCTCCTCGACACCCAGGGCCCCGCCATCCGCACCGGCGACATCGACGCCAAGCTCGATCTCAAGATCGGCGACATCCTCGAATTCACCGTCCGCGGTGCCCGCAGCGAAGAAGAATATTCCGTCGACGTGAACTACGACGGCCTCATCAACGACATCAACGTCGGCGACACCGTGCTCGTCGACAACGGCGTCATTCACCTCAAGGTCCTCGTCAAGAACGACAACAAGATCCGCTGCGAAGTCCTCACCCCCGGCGCCCTCGGCTCCCGCCGCCACATCAATCTGCCCGGCGTCAAAGTCAATCTCCCCCCGCTCACCGAGAAGGACCTCGCCGACATCGCACTCGGCGTCGAAGTCGGCGTCGATTTCGTCGCCCTCAGCTTCTGCCGCGAAGCCGCCGACATCCTCGAACTTCGCCGCGTGCTCGACGAGCACGGCAGCAAAGCCCGCACCATCGCCAAGATCGAGGACCAGCACGCCATCACCGTCATCGACGACATCATCGCCGCCGCCGACGCCATCATGGTCGCCCGCGGCGACCTCGGCGATCGAATGCCCGATGGAAGATCTCCCCATCATCCAGCGACGCATCGTCAAGACCTGCCTCGAAGTCGGCACGCCCGTCATCGTCGCCACGCACATGCTCGAGTCCATGATCGAGAACCCCCTTCCGACCCGCGCGGAAGTCACCGACGTCGCCAACGCCGTCTTTGAACAAGCCGACGCCATCATGCTCAGCGGCGAGACCGCCACCGGCAAATATCCGGTGAAGTGCATCGAGGTATTCGACACCGTCGCCCGGCGCATCGAGCGCACCGGCGGAGCCAACTACGCCGATGCCGCCCAGATCGTCAACCATCGCCACAAGCTGGTCAATTCCGCCATCGTTCTCGCCGACTCCTTCGAGCACGCCACCATCGTCGTCTTCACCCGCGGCGGAGAAATGGCCGATCACGTCAGCCACCTCCGCCCCAAGAGCGCCGCCATCTACGCCTTTGCGCCCAGCACCAACGTCGTTCGCAAGCTCAGCCTGAACTGGGCCACCGAAGCAATCCAAATGGATTTCGAAGACCGTCCGGAAGCGACCGTTGCCAAGGCTGAAAAAATCCTGCTCGAGCGGGGCCTGGTCGAGAGCGGCTACCGACTCGTCGTCATCAGCGACATCCTCGCCGGCGAAGATCGCTACGACTCCATTCACATTCGCGACGTGCACTAGATTTCCGATTGCGTTTCCGCCCGGGCTCGTGCAGTTTGCGGGTTCAGTCAGTCGAAAATTACGGGGCGTGGCTCAGCTTGGTAGAGCGCGTGGTTTGGGACCATGAGGTCGCAGGTTCGAATCCTGTCGCCCCGATTTTTTTACGATGTCTGGACAGGCCGTGACCAGCGCGGTCAGAGAGGGACTAAAGTCCTGGTTTCCAGCGCCTTGGAAATCCTCATCAACAACGATTCCGTTGACCATCGTGGACACGCATGGACCCCGCCGGACCAAATTTTGTGAGTCTATTTGTGAGTCTTGTGAGTCTATTTGTGAGTCCGCCTGCCCGTCTTCGGTGAAGGGAACAAGGAAAGATGGGAGCTTGGTAATCGCGTCGGACACGGGCAACAGACCTGTATCGGTGTAAGTTTTTGTGGTCAGCCGCATGTCACTATGACGCATGGCCTCCATCGCCACCCGCGGAGCGGTTCCGGCGAGAGCGAGGTTGGTTCCGAGCGTGTGCCGCAGCGAATGGAAATCCAGTCTCCGGCCTTTTGCGTCGATGCGCGGGATTCCAGCGCGCTCGAGATCGCGCTTCAAGGTGTCGATCTTGGGCACGGTGGCGAAAACCTTCTCGCCCGGCACGAGCGGAAGTTTTCGAAGTTCCCCGACGACGTCGGGATGCAGCGCGATCACGGCCATCTTGTGATTCTTCGTCGTGGACGCCCGAACGTTCACGAACGGTTGCTCCGCGTCCAAATGCAGGTCGTCCACTTCGAGTTGTTTGAGTTCGTTGTGGCGCAATCCGGTATGCACGGCTGTCAGATAAACCGCCCTGCGCGGCCCCGCGACCTCGAGAAGCCGAATGATCTCGTCGCGCGTGTAGGCGCGGCGCGGGCGACTCTGCTTGCCATTGCTTTCGACCTTCTGCACGGGAAACAAAGGATTCCGTTCGATTCGCTCGTGTTTCTGCATCCAGTTGAACAGCGTGCGAACGGATGCCAGATACTCGTTGATCGTTTTGGGTGCCAGCGCTTGTCTGGCCCGCCACTTCACGAAGGAGTCGGACGAGACATCCTTGATGGTCTTCCATCCGCATTCTTCGATGACCCGCATAACTCGGCTTTTCAGATCGTAGACGTATTGCGCGTCCCGACCGATGGTTTCGAGATCAGACGCGAAGTCTTGAAGGTGCTTTTCGAGAGGGATGAGCGCGGCGGCTCGCTGACCCTGTGGAGCGAGGAGTCCCACTGACTCCATTTGTTTTTCCCGAACGATCTGTTCGAGTCGCTGCTGGGCAACCCGTTTGTCGGTCGTGTGAAGCGGGATGTCCTCGATCTTGGGGGCACCGTCGAGGCGGTATCGACCGCGATAACTCCGGGAAACCCGCGTTTTTCCGTTCTTCGTTCGTTTCGGGCGAAAGATTGTCAGGATCATTTTGTCTTGGAGGGATTGAGTTTGGTTTTCGGAATGGACAACGGCACGAGCGTCAAGCCAACCGTTTCGGCGAGTTTCCGCTGCCGAATGTCAAAGCTGGCGAACCTCCTCGATCCAAGAACGAGGGCAGAAGCGACGTGCAGAATGTCGAGCGATCGGCAAGCGAGCGTCGGCGTGTATTTTTTCGAGAGTTCCAACGCTTTCTCGTAAAGTTTGATCTGGTTGAGGGAGGTCCGTTCGAGCAACCCGTCCGCTTCGTCCCGGTCAATGTCCCGAACGATTCCGTCGTGCTCGGACTGATCGATCGCCCCGTCGCCGACCCCTCGCCGGATCGAGTTCAGGAATTCCAGTTCATTCAGCAACGTGTAGGGCATCAGGCTGGTGAATCGCGCCGCTTCCCGGCGAGCAAGCGGGTTGAACGTGTCCGTCGCCACGTAGAGCGAGACGAGAAATGAAGAATCACAGTAGGTCATTGGCCCCGGTCTTCGATCAAGGATTGCGCAAGATGCGTCGTCCGGCTGGACGGTCCAAGGGGGCTTCCGAAGCGTTTCGCGAAAGCGCTACGGGGAGATTCATCAGGAATCGGGCCAGCTTTCGTCAGCATGGCAACGCGTTTACCGGATTTGGTAATTGCCACGGGTTCGCCTTCAGCAAGCCAACCTTGAACAACGGGAAAACGAGTGCGTAAATCGCGAACGGTGGCAGTTTTCATATCGCCGTGAATCATACAACGATTCACAAAACGGCGCAAGCGTCTCTCCATCCGTAAAAACGCAAAGCGGCAGCTATCGACGTTTGCCGAATCGTTTGTTTCGGAGACGTTCGAGGTAGCCCCGAACGTCGGAATGATACAGCCGCGGAGCGCTCAGAATTTTGACGGGCTGCGGAAGATCACCGCGCGCGATCAATCGTCTCACCGAACGCTCGGAAATATCGCCGAGCAACCGGGCCGTTTCCTTGAAATCAATCAGACGATCTTCTTCCTGAGAGAGTGTGGGTGTCATGGGAGTTTGGTTTTTCGATGGGATGCTCGGATTTGCAGTCAGTAAAGGGTCGTAGGTCGAGACGAGTGGAGAAATCCGGTCGGAATGGAACCGACCGGATTTCCGGCGTTGGCGATCCGTTCACCCGAGTTTGACGCCGCGGTTGCGGATGAAGTTCTTCGCCTGGGTGACGACGGCCTGCTGTTGGCGGTCCGGGGTCATGTTCGGGCTGATGGTAGCCTTGATGCTCTTGACGAGATCGGCCTGTTCCGGATTTTCCAGCCAAGCCTTCACCTTGGCCGTGTAGTTCTGCTTCTGTTCCTGATCCTGCATCTTGCGAAGGAGGAACTTCCTTTCCAGTTGCTCGCGGGGCAGTTCCTTGACGAATTCGACCAGGCCCGGCTCGGCCTTCATGAAGGCATCGAGCTTGGCGTTGATCTCGGGGTTGATTTTGAACTGCTGGGCGGTGTCGATTTTCTTTTTTGCGGATGCGATGGCCATATTTGATGGATGTTGTTGCTCGGCGTTTGGGACCCGTAGCCAGGCGGATTGACGGGTTTCTCGGGTTGAGGGTTTAAGGTCTGGCGACAGCGGGCTTGAGGTCGGGAATCTGGTCGTCGTCCTCGTCGTTCAATCGGGTTGTTGCGTCCGCCGCCGATCTGCTGAATCAGGGATTTGAGGAAGCGTTGGGCGATCTTGCGGCCGCTGAGACGCTGCATTTCGGCGTTGAGCATCGTCTGGACGAGCTGCCCGGTCGGGACGCGGATTCCGGCTTTCTCGACGATCTCCGATGCCTCTTTGAAGGTGGCAAACGTGTCGTCATCGAGGGCGACTGTGATGTTGGCGGGTCTGGTGTTTTTCATGGTGTGGTTTGGGTTGAAGGAAATGACGTGGCGAAATCGCGGAACGGAACCGGTCAGATCGACGGCAACGGCTCTTCGCCGGGCGGGAGCGGCTCGGTGAGAGAAAAGTCATCCCACGGTTCCGAGGGACTGTCCGGTTCGACGGGCGCGGTTGGCGGGGGCTCGGGCATCGCGTCGAGCTGCCGTTGCAGGTCTTCGATCTCCTCCTTGAGTTCCGGAAACTTTCTCCGCGTCCTGCTGCAAGGATTCGATCCGCGTTTTCAACGCCCGGTTCTGTTCGCGAAGCGATTCGGCATACGCGCGCTGCTGGGCGTTCATCAGCTCGTTGTCCGTCTTGACGTAGTAGGACGGCGATGGTTTGGAAGTCGCCACCATCGGCCCCATCGGCAGCGAATAGGGTTCGTCCGGCAGGTAGTTCCAATCGGGGGACTGCTCCCGTCGATAGACGGTATGCCGCTCGTGCATTTCATTCGGGTAATTCGGATCGGTGTAGCGCCCGACCGGGTAGGCTTTGACCGTCTCGTCGGTGCGAACCTTGGCCGTCTTTTTCCGGGAGGGTGGAGACGAATGCACTACGATCGGTTTGTCGTTCGGTTGAGGATCACGCGTGGCGGCGCAGCCGGAGCAGAGGCAAAGGGTCAATACGATGAGGAGCGATTTCATTGGGCTGATGGGGTTGAGTTGGCGACGGAAAGCCCGGTCGTGGCTTGGTCGAGGTCCACGGTCTGGGTGACGTAGAGGTAGAAGAGCGTCCCGGCGGGAACTCGGACGTAGTAGGGGTCCTGGTCGAGCTTTTCCAAAAGCCGCTGCGCGTAGATTTGCCCTCCGGCCTGAACGCCTGCCGACACGGCGTCGGTGAGTCCTCCGTCCTGGACCTGCGTCACGCCGCCGGTCAGCGGCGAAATGACGTTCGTCGTGGCCGGAAAAGCTCCGGCACCCGCAGAAATCATCGCCGCGAGAACCGCCTTGGCTTCCGCGTATTTGTCGGAGGCAATCATGTAGCCGCGCAATCCGGCGGAGCCATCCGTCTCCTCCCAGGCGTCGGGGTCGTCGCCATCCGGGGCGTAGTCCAGCACCGTCCCGGAGACCGGCAGTTCCCGACCATCCTGAAAGACGAACACCCATTTCCGCTCGGACCCGATGCGCTCACGAGCGGCATTCTTTTGAGCGACACCGTGAACCTCCGTTCCCGCTGGAACGATCAACCGGCCATCGTGCCAAACGTCTTCGATGATCAATCCGATGATCGGCGTCTCGATATTCGTCGAGTCCACCGTGTTGACCAACTCGCACCGGAGAAGACGACCGAACGGGAGATAGAATTCGCTTCGCGCAGGTTCCTTCGTGGCGAAGATCGCTTGCGGAATGGGCGGCGGTGCCTTGGGCGTAGGTGCAGGTCGTGCGACCGCTTCTTTCGTCGGCGTCCGCGACGGCTCGGCCGATTTGGCTGCTACCGGTTCCGGGATGTTTTCCTGAAACGAATAACCGGTGGCCTGAGTCGCCTGCGCCGGGACGGCAGTATTGACTGGCTCGGGCGACCGGCGACCGCTTCGCGAGAAGACGAACGCGAGAATCAACGCCCCGGCCAACAGGAAGAGGATCAACCGACCGGTGGGTTTCTGAAAGAGTTCAGTGACAAGCTTGCGAAGGTTCATTTGAAGTCAGGAGTGAGGGTTGCGGCGGCGGCGCGGACGACGAGCACGTTCCATTGGTTGTCGGGCGCGAGGTTGTTGCGTCCGCCCTCCCCGTTGCCGGTGATGGCGAAGAATGCGGGCGTCACGGACTTCGGCGGCATGACGCCGGAAGCGTCCGCGAGCGATTGCGTGTAAATCCGCTCGTCGAGTCGAGCGGCCAAATCCTGCGGCTGGTAGTAGATCGCGGCGTCGGACGTATTCTCCAATTCCAGTCGGAAGATCAGCGTGTCTTCCTGCTCGAACCGCCACACGTCCCGAATATGAACCTTGAAATCGTCGTAGTAGTTCGTGATCTCCGGGGCTGCGTGGAGCACACCCGCGAGCGCGTCGGGATGATTCTCGACGAAGAGCGGATACGCCTTTGCCTTGTCCATGAGCGAAAGCAACCGCTCGGGGACGACGGCGACCCGATCCCCATCCTGACCGTTCCGCTCATCCTGATAAAAGGTGACGTTGTAGAATGGCCTCTCCGACGCCTGCAAATGCAGGACGTAGGCCTTGCGGTTGAAAATTACCGTCAAGTGGTCGTCCGCATCCGGCTTCAACGCCCGGAGCGTGAAGTAGAAATTGCCGGGCGTGAACGAAATGAGGAAGTTCGCATTCTCCTGCTCCTGAATCGCGACTGATTTGGCGAAGAGGCCGGAAACTTCGGACGGAAACATGACCGTCGTCGTTCCCGACTCGAAGGCCACTGGAACATCGTAGATGACGAACTCGTCAAGCGGCTTTTGGGTGATCGGGCCGGCGGTCAGGCTTCCGATGAAAGCGACCGCGAGACCGAGGGTTTTCAGATGCTTCATGGTGGAGAGAATCGCACCCTTCTCCTGCAACCCTGCTCCCGTTTGGGAGCAACATTCCCGCGCTGACGATTGGACCCAATTCAGTTATTCGTCCATTATGTCCACAGCACTCACCGTTGATCCGAAATTCGAGAAGCAGGCGGCTTTCCAGTTGTTGGCAAAATTCGATCTATCCGTCGGGGAAATGGCGGAAGTGTTTGCGTCGTATCTGAACGTCCGCCCGGCGACCGCTCGTGATCTGAAAGGATTGCGCGGGGCACTCAAACTGCGCGGCACGGCGGCTCAAACCGAGATTCTTCAGCGCGCCGGTCAACTGCTCTCGACCGAGGAAACAGCCGAGAGCCTGGGTCTCTCGTCGCGGCAGTCGGTGCACAACCTCAAGGCAAAGAAGAAGCTGCTTGCGGTCTCGTTCGCCGATCGGAGAGGGGAATATTTTCCGGCTTTCCAGTTCGACGGAAGTGCCGTGCGAGAGTGGGTTCCGCAACTGCTCGAGCGTCTTCCCGATGGCTGGTCCGCACTGGCTTTCCTGACGGCTGGACGAAAGGAATTCGACGGCGAGTCGTATCTGACGCGACTGCTCCGAGGTTCCACCGTCGCCGAGGATCTACTGGCCGCCGCCGATGCCTCCATCAGCTGACGACCCCGGTAGGCCCAACGGCCCGGGCCGAATTAGCGGTAAGAGTATCCGGTGGGCCGAGACGGTTCCAACCCGATGGTGGCGAAACAGCCACAAGAACAGTCCCGATCCGTTCGCGTTCACCAGAACGCTCGGCCGATTCAGCGGTCCCAACCTGCCGCATGGGGTCCTTTATCTGGGAGCCAATCGGATTGCCTGTTTTTGGGAAAGTGGCTTGGGCCGCGATCTGAATTCCCGAATGCCGGAAGATCTCACAATCGCCGAATCCGATTTGAAAAATCGTTCCGAATTTACGGCAACCCTCAACACGGGCGGACTACAAATTTTCGACACGACCAGTGCCGCCGCCCGCCGGTCAGTCGGCGCGAGAACGTCCGCCTGCTTTTCCGCCGATCACGCAACCGCCCGCGCCTGGGCCATGGCCCTCATGAACGCCGGAGCCGATGGAATTCTTTACGAATCCACCCGCCAGAACCCCGGACTGTGCCTCGCGTTATTCGAGACAACGGCAACTAAAGGTCGCCTACTGTCCCGACAAAAAGTCGGATCGGCTTACGACGACGCGGAACTCCTGGCCCAACTTTTCGCCGAAGGAGTTGCGATCATTTGACAGTGAGGGCGTCCACGTTGCCGACAATCAAAGCGGCCCTGCTGGATATTTGAAATTCCGCACGACCGCGATGTGGACCAAGCGACAGTCAGAGCCATTCGAATAAGCCGATGTCGCGTCGTCTCGGATTGGAACGCCACACATAGCGGATTCATCAAACGGTATTTTTCGTGCTCGAACTGGCATGCTGTGCGAGCGGCAGCGAGGAGACAGAAGAGGGCCACTGCTGATTTATGGCCCCCTTGGGCCATAGAGTTTGCGGGATGCGATCTCGTTTTGGAGCAACTCCAGAGTAGTCGCCAGCCCGAGTCACTCGTCCTCTTTTTTCTGTCCTCTTTTTTCTAGCCAGTAGCAAACCAAAGTTCCATTCTGCCTCCTTTCTCGGCTGATTATGGTGGATTTTACAAAACGTTTGTCAGAAAGGCCGCCAGCAGGCCGTTAGACCCGTTTGACGTCTATGAAACACTAGATCGGGCGAGCGATAAGGGAGAGCTTCGATCTGTACAGCGAGCAGTGCTCGAACAGTGGCACACGAGCCTGCGCGCCAATACACAGCTGGTGCTCAAATTGCACACTGGCCAAGGCAAAACACTAATTGGCCTACTAATCCTACAGTCGAAATTGAACGAGGGTAGCGGTCCCGCGCTGTATCTCTGCTCCAACAATTTTTTGATCGAGCAAACCTGCTTGCAAGCCCGGCAGTTCGGAATCGCTACTTGTGTTGCGGATCCTGAACTACCGGAGGAGTTCAAGAACGCTGAGTCGATCCTCGTGACCTCGGTTCAGAAACTTTTCAATGGGCTGACGAAGTTCGGCCTCGGGGCAAAGTCGATGCCGGTGGGGACGATTTTGCTGGATGATTCGCACGCCTGCGTGGACGCCATTCGTGCTGCGTTTTGCGTGAAGCTAGCAAAGAATCACCCGGTGTATTCGAAGCTTTTAGATCTTTTCAGCGACGATCTTGAGCATCAGGGAGCCGGGACGTTTGCCGATATTGCCGATGGACATGGCAATGTCTTACTACCGGTTCCCTATTGGGCTTGGCAGGAAAAGGTCACAGAAGTCACGCGTATCCTCGCAAAGTCGCGACAAACTGACGAAATCAAATTTCCGTGGCCACTACTCAAAGATGAATTGCGCGACTGCCAGTGTTATATCTTGAGCCGCGGGCTGGAAATCTCTCCGTATCTAGCACCGCTTGAGAAGTTTGGAACCTACACCCGTGCGAAGCATCGCGTCTTTATGTCCGCGACCGTCACCGACGATTCCTTTCTGGTACGCGATCTACGTTTGCCTGCCGCAGCCATCACGAACCCTTTGACCGTGGCAAATGAGAAGTGGTCGGGTGAGAAGATGATCCTAATCCCCTCGCTCATAGACGAGAGTTTGACTCGGTCGAAAATCGTCGAAACCTTCGCGCCTCAGAAATCGCGCCCTCACGGGTGCGTTGCTTTGACGCCAAGTTTCGCGAATACAAAAGACTGGGCAGCCTACGGTGCCCGCGTCGCAAACACCGAAGACATCAATGATGAGGTCAGCAAATTGCGACGACGCTCATTTGGCACGACGCTCGTTTTCGCGAACAGGTATGACGGCATCGACCTGCCCGACGATACGTGTCGGCTGCTGATCTTCGACTCCAAGCCCTACGGAGAAACACTCGCTGATCGCTACGCGGAGAGTTGCCGTATTGCGAGCGAGGTAACCGCAACGCGAGCGGCGCGCGCCATTGAGCAGGGCCTCGGGCGTAGCGTACGGGGCGAAAAAGACTACTGCGCGATCATTATCGTTGGGGATGAATTGGTGGCGGCTGTACGCGGGCGCGAGTCGCGTAAACTCCTCTCGCCGCAGACAAGGGCTCAAATCGAGATAGGCTTGGAAGTCGCAAAACTAGCACGGGAAGATTTGCATACTGCGATTGAGCCGATCGACGCCCTCCAATCGTTGGTAAATCAATGTATCAAGCGCGATGGCGGGTGGAAGGAGTTCTATATCGAACAGATGGGCACCGTCCCCCCAGCTACCGCGCCAACGAACATCCTAGAAATTTTTGAAAGAGAACTCGAAGCGGAACAGGCCTATCAGGATGGTAATCCGACCTTGGCCGTCAAAATTCTTCAAACTCTCGTCGACTCACGAATTCACGACGATGATGACAAGGGGTGGTATCTACAGGAGATGGCTCGCTATACTCATGCCATTGGTAAATCAAAAAGCAACGATCTACAGATTGCGGCCCATCGCCGCAATAGTCTGCTTCTAAAACCTCGCGATGGGATGCAGATCGACAAGATCGTCCCTATTAGTCACAAGAGAGTTGAGCGGATCAAAGCTTGGCTTAGCCAATGCGCCGACGGCAAGGAACTGGGATTACGCATGAACGAGATCTTTGCCAGTCTGGCGTTTGGCGTAGATGCAGATCGTTTTGAGCAGGCCTTTAATTCGTTGGGCAATGCCCTCGGATTCGAGTGCCAGCGACCTGATAAGCAGTGGGGCGAAGGGCCGGACAATCTATGGGGACTTCAGGATGGCGAACTCATCCTCTTCGAATGCAAGAACGATGTGGACCTCAAAAGGGCTGAGATTCACAAGAGAGAAACCGGGCAGATGAATAACTCAGCGGCGTGGTTCCAGAAGGAATATCCGGGTGCCGCTTGCACAAACATCATGGTCATCCCCACTCCGAAATTGGGAATCGGGGCCGGCTTCACCGAACCGACGCAAATTATGCGACGCAAGGAACTGAGGTTTCTCGTAAGAAACGCGAGGCGATTCTTTGCAGAAATCCGCGGAATGGACCTGCAGAGCCTATCCGAAGCGAAGCTCCAAGAGCTGATCGATGTGCATTATCTCGCGCCCAGTGATCTAGTGGAGAAGTATTCGACCGTGCCCTACTAGAGAGTTCCAACCGATGCCCGCTCCGAAACGTCGCCGTCCCACCAAAGCCGTAGAGCACCAAGTACGTGACGAATGCGGCCAAGCTTGTGCCAACCCGGACTGCCGAGTTTGGAATACCGCCACTCACGAACTCCACCACATTGATGGAGACCGCTCGAAAAGCACCGCCGAGAACTTGATCCTACTCTGCGCAAATTGCCACCACCAAGCCACAGCCGGCGTTCTTACCTCCAACAGTATCAGCATTTGGAAAAGCATGGCCCGAATTGGAAATCTGCCGAACCAACGCGGCAAACTCCCAGTTACCGACCCAGTCGTGGCCCACGACAATTTCGGCATCGCGGCGACAACGATCCAAAATCTCACTTACCATGCAGCCCCGAAGAACAAAGGCCGCGCTGCCTCCATCATATTGCCGGACAGCATCGGCGCGTCGACGAAGCACTACAACTACGTGGAGAGTTTGATCAAAAAGCTCACGAAGTTTCGCGAGGCCAGAAAGAGCTTTGGCCAAAAGCGTCCGGGAAAAATCCATGACGGTGCCACCCGCGCAATTCTGCCAGAGAACTAGGCGGCCTACCAAAAGACCTTGGTCTATCGCGCTTCGATGAGGTCTGCGTTTTGATCAAACGCAAGATCGACGCCACCGCGCTGGGGAGCGGAAGAAAAAACGTCACGAGAAGAACTATAGCTCCTTCGCTGAGTTTTTGGCCAGCGGCCGCGGCTAATAGCGCCCAGCTACTTTTACCAAATCTGTAGCGTCGCCGTTCCCTATTTGGCCGACATCGGCAAAAGGAATTCCCTATCTCATGTGGCGCACGGGCCGAATCACCTTTGGGTCGCTTCCCGCTCCTCGCCGCCATCTGTCAATCAGAATGGTTGCTCCGAATACTTGAAGTCCTGCACGACGAGCGGGAGACGCCCGTTGCCGAGGAGGTCGGGATTGCGGACGAGGAGGAATTCTATTTGAAATTTCACTGGCTCACGGAATTCGAGATCGTTGACCGTCCCCGTGCGGACGAGATTGCCTGCCGCGCGAACGCTGACCGCTTCGTAGGAACTGGTTGGCACCGTCCTTCACTTTCCGAGTGTCGAGGATGTCGATTTTCGTGATTTCGACCTTCTGGTGAA
>CAVUDH010000009.1:0-110904 GCA_963740185.1 uncultured Verrucomicrobiae bacterium | reverse complement strand
GACGCGGTAGGATCAAACCACTTGGCCTCACGGAATTTCACCCTATTGAGGAGGCGACCCCCGAAACGGGAGCGACGAGCAAGGCATGAAGCGGTTCCTCACGCTAGCGACCTTCCCGCTGATCGGTCTCGTTCTGCTGGCGACCGCTTGGTTTTGGAGCGCTCGGGACTTCCGCTTACGCCTCTTCGGCGAAGCCGCGGAAGGTCGCATCGTCGGGATGGCGCTGGAACGCGAAGGCGGCAGCGATCTCGTCACCGGCATCGACACGGAACTCATCCTGACTCTGGCCAACGGCGAGCAAGTCCGCGCCAGCTACCGCGACTATTCGCTCGAATCATCGACCCTCCAGCCAGCGGGTTCTTCATCTACCGAAGCTGGCAGCCTGGCCCGCGACGGAGGACTCCAAGCTTTCACCTGCGCTGGAAGCCGTGTTGGGCGACGTCGTTCGCGGAGCTGCCGAGGATGTCCGCTGGGCACTACTTCGGGAAAGTCGCCGCGTCGACGACCCCCGTCGGGTCGTGCGGATCGAGAAGACCGAAACCGTCCACGGGGCCTTCGGCATCGCCTCGTTCCCGCCTCTCGTGCTCGATGCGGGTCGACTGACGCTGGCCGCTCAGCACGGAAAGCCCGCACCAACCGGGGCGGTGACCGTTCGCGCTGTGTTCGATCACTCAGATCCTGCCGTTCTCAACCAGAATCGGGGCGACTCGCTCGTGGACTATCAATTCCTGCGTGACGGCCAACCCGTCGAACCCGAGCAGAAGGATTTCTTCCTGCGGACGGAGCCTTATACGACTCAATTCCTTCCCGTTTTTGGGTTCATCGCAGACGGCCAACCCGTCGCCCGTCTCTCGCACATCGGTCGACATGGCGGGTCGATCAGCTCGCTCTCGTTCTCTTCGGGCCGTGTCGCGTCTACTACGATCCCGCGAATCCCGTTGAAGCCATCCTCATGTCCGATCCCGGCTCCGTCGGAAGCAAGCCGCTCGCGTGGTTCAGCGAGTATTGCGAAGGACTCTTCGGACAATGGGGAAGCACCGCACTCATCGCGCTGGCGGGCATCTTGTTCCTCGGCACCGGCCTCATCCTCATCTCGCTGGCGGTGCGCCCGAGCCGGAATCTGACGATTGCCTCCGAGCCATAGCCGCTAGATCACCATATCCACCTGGTGCCGGCCTTCGCGGTAGTCGGGTAGGATGTTCCCCTCGACGAGCTGCCCGTCGCAGTGGATCGATCGCGTCCCGCGACAGCAGCCCGCCCGGTTGTCGAGCCGGATGTCGAACGTCGCCCCACAGAACTTCCGCACAACCCGCGCCATTGGCACCGTCCGCGTCAGGCACGGATCGATCATCAACCCGGCGTGATGCCGCCGGGCTCCAAGGATCCATTCGACGATCAGGATCGTGAACCACGCGGCCGTCCCCGTCCGCCAAGGATAGAAGGGCTTGCCGTAGGAATACTCGTGCGCGAAGAACAAATTGACGAAGGCGAAAGGCTCATTTCCGGAGTGGGAAACCGGGTTATCCGGCGCAATCTTGCGGAACGTTTCCCAAGCCTGTTCCGGTCGACCCAGAATGCAGTCGGCCACGCCCTTGAACCCCGCCGCGTGGTTGTAGCACCCCCCGTTTTCGATGTCCCCCGGCAGCCCGTCGACGAATGCCCGACGCGCTCGTCGCGTTTGCTGAAAGGCGGAAAGCAGATGCGATAGCCGATGTCCAATTTCAGCAACTCCTCGACCTTGTCCATGCACTGCACCGCACGCTCCGGCGGCGCGACCCACCCGAGGATCGCCCAGTCTGCGCGTTCATAAAGATGCGGCCTTCCTCCGCCGTGGGCGTTCCGATGACGTAGTCGTTGTCGCAGAGCACCCGCTGATACCATTCGCCGTCCCAAGCG
Organism: uncultured Verrucomicrobiae bacterium; assembly: GCA_963740185.1. Lineage (GTDB taxonomy): Bacteria > Verrucomicrobiota > Verrucomicrobiia > Chthoniobacterales > JAATET01 > CAVVKW01. Next base: position 109,008 of record CAVUDH010000009.1, on the reverse strand, counting down.
TGCTCGTTGATCCGACGGGCGAACTCGCGTTGCAAATCGCGCGCCTCGGCGGCCAATCCCGGGTTCCCCACGTGGTCGGCCAATTCCGCGACCTCGAGCAGGCCGTAGCAAAATTGTTCGCTCACCATCACGCTGTGCCGACCAGTGTTCTCTGCGCCAATCGGAGACAACAGTCGTTCCAATCCCCGCTCCGCAGGTCGCAGAGCCCATGGGTCCGAACGTCGTTCGCAAGGTAGCGCATCGCGCGCACGACGTGATCGAGCACCGATCCGCCACCGCCATCCTGTTAGGGAACCATCTCGTCCAGCAGGCCAACTTCGCCGCTTTCCTTCACCAGAGCGGCCACGGCCATGAGGATCCAAGTCGGCTGGTCGGCCCGCCGCTCGTTGTCCAGCGGTCGAAAGCAGCAGGGTGCCCAACCCTCGGAATGCTGACTCGCCAGCGCCGCAGCAGGACCGTAAGCGTCACGCGGAGTGCCTGTTGACGGAAGAGTCGTCATGGATGTCATTGGCAGCGCCAATGACATCTACGGGTTAAGCGGCTTGGGGGAGCGGTGCGGGACTTTGGGCGGCAGCCCAAGCGGCGGGAGTGATGTCTTTGATCTGCCAGTTGGTCATGGATGGCAGGCGAGTGAGGACATCACGGAGATATTCGAAGGGATTGATGCCACGACGGCGGCAGCTTTCAATAATGGTGAAAAGAATGGCCGAGCGTTGCCCGGCTTGGGCGGCACCGATGAAGAGCCAGTTCTTCTTTCCGATGGCAGTGGGGCGAATGGAGTTTCTCTACGAGGTTGTTGTCGATCTCGACTCGACCGTCGGCGAGGTAGGCTTCCAGAGCGACCATTTGAGAGAGTGTATAGCTGATGGCCTGACCCATGGTGGACTTAGGCAAAAAGCGATGATTGATTTTCCAGGCACGCAAGATTTTGTTGATGCGCTCGATAATGGGACGGCTTTCGTAGCTGCGGACTGCGGCCCGGAGTTTCGGGCTGAGAGCGGATTTTCTGAGCCGGGCTTCAATTTGGTAAAGGGCGCCGATCTGACGGAGGATGAACCCGGCGTGCTGCGGCGCGTGCTCGCGAGCGTCGTAGAAGTTGCGTCGGGCGTGAGCCCAGCAGCCAACGAGTTCAATTTTCCGAGCGTGAGTGGCGGCAAAGGCGGGATAGGCACTATAGCCGTCGCACTGGATGGTGCCGGTGAAGTCCACCGGGGATGACGTTTTCCAGGCACTTGGCTTCCCGGCTGGTTTCCCATCGGTAGATCACGTCGCCTCGGGGCTTGTGAGTCGTCCAAAGATAGCCTCGTTTGGTTTGGCCATTGCCGGGGGCAAGATAGCTAATTGGCGTCTCGTCGACTTGCACGTATCCGCCTTCGAGGATGTCCGCTCCGATGGCGTCGTAGATGGGTCTTAGCCAATCGGCGGCAAGTTCCACCCAGCGGGCCTGACTTTGACGCGGCAGGATGAAGAACGTTGTCGGCGGGATTGTAAAGATGTTTTCCTGCCGGTAGAGGGGGAGATGATCGCAGTATTTTCCAACGATGATTGCGGCGATGAGTCCGGGACCGGCCACGCAGCGTTCCTGGAGCATTGGCGGAAGATCGGCGATGACTGGCACGACATCGAGGCCGACGCGGAAAACATACTCGGGCGAATCAGACGACAGCGTAAAAAGCGGGCTGGCTCGTAATCGAGTTGTTCGCTGACTTCGGCTCCGATGCGTCGCCAAGCACTCGGATCGGCCTGGACCTCCGCGGGCTCAAGCACTCGTTCAACAATGGGCAGGTCTTCGGGCCAGCGCTCCCGGGCACCCCGGCGTCGACTTTTGCCGCGGGGATCATGTGTCGGGAGCCTCCTGCGGCTCATCAGCCCAGGAGGCGTCGGCTTTTCCCGGTGACTGATCCGCCGCTTGGTATGAACGGGAACATGGGTTACAGATAAACCGACCACATGGGTAACACTTAGAACGTTAGTTTTGGTGGCTTGCGGGAGCAAGCTTCGACTCCCAACGCTCGGCGTAGGCCGGAGCCGAGCGTTGGGAGAATCGCTCCAGCCAACCGAGCTTCACGTTCGCGTAACGAACGGCCAGTAAACCCGTCTCCGGCGACTCCTCCACAGCGACATCCACCCCGATGAGCGACTCGCCGACGAAGCAGTTGTTTCCATTAATGGAGATGAAGCCCGCCTTGTTCACCCGCTTAGTTTCGACCCCCGCCTCATAGAGCGCGGGCTCGATGCGTTCGTCCAGACGCCGCGCGGAGGGTTGATAGACTTGCGCCGGTGTCCTCATGCCGATCCCCTCGTGCGGACGTTCGTCGTTGAACACCCTCCGCCACCGGTCAAACCGTTGCTGTTGAGCCCACCGGTTCGCGCTTGCCGGCTGGACAGCATTCGGCCTTCATCGTGCGATGCATCCGTTCGTGGCAGCCGTTGTCCTGCGGGCAGCCAGGGCGGCTGAACTGCACCTCGATACCCAGTCCGATCCACCAAACGCTCAGTCGGCTTAATCCCGCCGGTCCCATCGACGCGAACGGGGAGCCATTGTCCACACGAATGATCTCAGGTAGCCCGTAGCGCTTGAAAACACTGCGGAACTCTCGCTGCGTCCACCTCACTGTCATGTCCGGCATCGCCTCCGCTTTCATCAGGTATCGACTGTGCAGATCGCTCACTGTCAAAGCATCGCAACACTTGCCGTCGCCCAGCAGGAACCATCCCTTGTAGTCCACTCCGAGCACGTGATTGCTGCGTTCGGGCGGCGTCAGCGTTCCTCGTTCCATGGTGAAGAGTCCTCCTCGCCGCTTGCGCGCCTTCGCAAGCCCATGCCGCTTGAGAACCTCTCCCACCGTGCTCACCACCGGTATACGATCCAGTTCGTGCTTCACTTCGAGCACTCGCTGGATTTTCTTTGGTCCCCACGTCGGATATAGCCGCTTCTCGGCTACGATCAGCCGCTCCACCGCCTATTCCGTCCTGCTCGTGACCGTCTTCGGCGCTTGGACTTCGATCCTCGAGTCCGCCCATCCCATGGGCCTCGTATCGAGCCTTCCACTTGTGACCCGTCTTGCGCGAGATGCCGAAACTTTCGCACAGCTCCACCATCGTGAATCGCTCGCTCGTTAGTAAACTTACAAATCTCTGTTTTTGTTCCATCGGTGACTCGTTTTCCCAGGGCATTTACCACCCTGAACTGTCACCCATGTCCTCGGTCAATCTGTCACCTATGTCCTCGGTTCATACCCTTGCCCGCCCAGCAGCAGTTCGAGTTGATCTGGACTCAGTGCCTCGCTGCTCTTGCCGAAGATGCGGCGAACCAGTAAATCAACCTTCTGATGCAGGAGCGTGTTCTCGCGCTCGAGAACCTCGATGCGGGCGTCACGCTTGCCGATCTCGGCGATCAACTCTGCTTTACTAAGATGCTCCATTAACACCCATTATTTTAGCATCCAACGTGCCAATAACTTAGATTTTAGCGCCTTTTTCTTCTTTTTCTTCCTCCCGCTCATACCACGCGCGCAGCCGTCCGGCTTTGAGATCAACTCCGTCGGTGAGCATAGCAAACGCCTCTGGTGCCAGTCGCAACTTGATCTGCCCGCCATCCGCTCGACTCGGCCACGAGAACGTGCCCGCCTCCAACCGTTTGGTCATCACCCACAGTCCCGTTCCGTCCCAGTAAAGAACCTTGATACGCGTGCGACGTCGGTTCCCAAACACGTAGATCGTTCCACCTCGCACGTCCTCGCCGAGTCGCTCGCTCACCAACGCCGCCAGCCCGTTAAAGCCCTTGCGCATGTCACACGCTTCCAGAGCTACCATCACCTTGAGTCCGCCCGTAAAACTTAGCATCGCGCACCTCCTCCCAGTTGACGAAGAACCTCCGCGGCCAACTCAGCCCCCACTCGATCCCCGACTTCCATCCGGACTCCCCCCGGCAATGCGATCACCAATCCCAATTCCGATCTCTGTCCAGCGCGGGGATCACGACTGCCATCACCGCCATTGTCGACGACGGCTTCCACCCAACTCAAAGTTTTGCCTCCTTCCTCTGCTCCGCCATGACTTCGCTGATCCCGTCGGCGTTCCTGCAGCCACCACGCGAACGTCGGATATTTGATTCCGGCCCACTCCGCGAACGCCGCCGCGCTCATTGAACTGCGATCATACTCCGCCAGCAACTCTCCGCGTCGCTGGCGCGACACTCGCACCCGCCCTCGCGTGTCTACCTTGAGGATCTGATCTTCTCCACTTGCTTCCATATTTGTCATAACCCTCAATTATGACATCTATGGTGCTCTCTCTCCTACCGGTGCTCCGCGTGACGCTTACGCAGGACCGCTCGGCCGCAGGCTCAGTCAGCCATTGAGAACGCGAGGGTGACCTGCAAATTATCGCGAAAACCGTTTTTGTTGATGAGATACGAGTGGAGTTGCCTCTTGGCGAAATGGCTGATCAGCGCGTCGAGGTTCGGATTGCCCACCTCGATCTGGAAACTCTCCGCGCGATCCAGTTCGAACTGCATCGCGTCTTCGGCCAGGCCTCGACCCGGTCACTCGTCGAGCTCTCCACGATAGCGCGCCACCGTCCCACGTCCAGCGCATACCCAAGACAATGTGGACCTGCGAACTGCCTCCAAGCGGACGGTCACCTTCGACTGGACGGCCGCCAGTGCGGTGAAGAGATAACCCGAGCGGTTGGTCAGATCGCCCCCCTGGACAAGAGCGGGGTCGAGATCGAATACTCCGAGCGGAAAAAATCATCCCGGTGCCCCGTCGCGGCATAGAAATTCCCCAGCGTCGTCAGTCAACAAGGTTGAACCATCGATCCCGCGCCAGCGAAACGAGCTGTAGGGAAATCGGTTGACGTTCGACCAAGTCAGCTTCGTCGTGAAAAAATGATGCACCCCGCGCTCGACCGCCATCTGCGGGAGGCACCCTGAATAACCAAAGACGTCCGGCAGCCAAAGCACCGTCGAGCGTTTTCCAAACATCTCCTCGAATCGTCGTTGACCGACGACAAAGCTCCTCGCCAAAGCCTCTCCGCAAGCGAGAAGCGTGTCCGATTCGACCTCGAGCGCGCCTTGCGGCTCCCCCACACCGTCGCGAACCCGGCGCTGGACCGCGTCCCAGAGTTCCGGCGAACGCTTCCGCACCGCCGCATACGAGGCCGCTTGACTGTAGGCAAAGCGAAACTCCGGGTAGCGCTCCATCGTTCGGTTCGCCGTCGCAAAAGTATGCACCGCTTTGTATTCCCCGACGTGCTCCGGCCAGAGCCAGACCAGATCGATGTGCGCGTGCCCAGTCAGCACGCTGCGGATCAGATCGGGCCGACCCTCGAGGACCGAGTAAGTCCGAGCGAGAACTTCGCGCATCGCGGAGATCCCATTCCGGTCCAACGCGTTCACCGCGTCGTCGAGCCCTCGCAGCAATCGGCGATAGAGCACGGAAACGTTCTCGAGCGGAGCCTGATACCCGACGCCAGCAAGGTTGAGATTCTCGAGCGGGCAGCACTTTCGATGTTCCTCCTGCGCGAGGTCCATGAGCAGTTCGAGATCATGACTGCACGCCCAAGCTTCGTCGTCCCGGGTGCAAAGCGCGACCGAATCGACTCGACTGCCCTCGGCGCTCAGTCCCGACGCGGCGGGATGCCAAAAGCACTCTGCAAGCAAAGCGATTCGACCCGAGCGCGTCCACCACCCGGCGGCAGCGGGCAATATCGGTGCGCAACGTCAAAGCCGTAAAACGGCAGGCCATCGATAAACAAAGTGGCCTCCCCCTTGCTCCTGCCAATGCAGGTAGCGATCCCCATCTTCCGCCGACCACTCGACCTCGAACCAACCCTGATCGAATAAACGCCCCCAGATGAAGGGCACCGTCACGTCGACGTAGGTCAGAGCACCGGCGTCGGCCGACAAGATCGGTCGCTCGAAGGAGCCACCATAACGTAATCGCGGACGACCGACGACCGTCCAGACTTTGGCGCGAATCCGGTCCAGCGCGGCGCGGCAGCGTGGCAGCGTGAGTTGCAGGATCGGATTCGCGGGAACATACCGGGCAAATTGAGGCAATCCGCTCCGAAGCTTTGCGAGGAAAATATGGCGGATGAGGTGGGATTCCCTCTGAAATAGGGAAACCTGAATCCGTGAGATAAAGACGCAGTAAAAGATGGAACCTGTTGGGGTTCAGCGGCTAAGATAGCCGTTTGAAACAAGAACCGAACACCCAACAGGTGAAAGATCAATGCGACTAAAACCAGAACGCGGCAAGGAAGAACTCAACAGCACAGGCGGCAATTTTTTGTGCGGGCAATTTTTGAAGGAAAGGTCGCGGGAACATTTGCCCATGAATTTTGCAGATCGGCGCAGCGATGCGATCAGCGACCGCGATTGCCTGCTGACGATGACAGGGATGCTGTGCAACTCGCGCACGGACTTCACCAACGTGAATCTGTATGTCGACGATACGGTCTTCGCGCAATCCTTCGGGATCGAGGAGTTGCCATCCGAGGCGACGTTGCGGCAGCGTTTGGACGAACTGCCCGCGCAGCGCAGCGAGTCGGCGCTGCGTGCGTTGAATCTGTCTTTGCTGAGCACACGCACTTTGGGAACGGTGCGCGCCGGGCATCTGGACCTGGTTCCCGTGGACATCGATGTGAGTCCGCTGGACAACTCGGGCTCGCACAAGCAGGGCGTGTCCTTCACCTACAAGAAGCACGACGGCTACGCCCCGATCTTGGCTTACGTCGGGAGTGAGGGCTACCTGCTCGATCACGAACTGCGCCCGGGCAAACAGCATTGCCAGGAACAGACTCCACAATTCATCGGCGCGTGCGTGGAAAAACTCGGGCACCTTGGTTTGGACGGACGCAGCCTCATCCGTCTGGACGGCGGCAACGACGCGGAGGAAAACTTCGGGCACTTCGGCGACAATTTTTTCATCATCAAACGTAACCTGCGCCGGGAAGCTCCCGAGCAGTGGCTGGCCACCGCTCGCCGGGTCGGCGAACCGCAAGACTGCCGCGAGGGCAAGAACGTCTACACCGGATTCGTCGATCACCTGCGCCCGGGCGGGGCGAAATCCAGCATGTCCGCAGTCTCAGTGGCCTTCGAGGTGATCGAACGGCTGACCGATCCCGACGGCAACCCATTGCTGCTGCCGCAGATCGAAGTGAACACCTACTGGAGCAATCTGGTCTGCACGGCCGATGACGTCATCTCGCTTTACCACGACCACGGCACCAGCGAGCAGTTCCACAGCGAGCTCAAGAGCGATCTGGGCATCGAGCAACTGCCTTCGGGCAAATTTTGCGTCAACAAAATCGTGATGCTCTGCGGCATGCTCGCCTTCAATCTTCTGCGCACGGTGGGCCAGGAGGTCATCGCCCGCGCCCACCTCGCACCAACCAAGATCAAAGTGCGCCGCTGGCGTTTGAAAACGGTGTTGCAGAATATCGTTTACTGCGCCGTGCGAGTCATTCGCCACGCGCGGGGTATTCGGCTTCACTTTGGCAAGAGCTGCCCGTGGTTCGGCGTGATTGCCGACATCGCCCGGTCGCCCTTGCGGGTCTGACTGCAAACCGCGCGTTGCAGCAGGCAATCCGGCCACGGGCTGGCGGCATTGGCGTGCTTCCGACCGCAAATCAACGCCTCCACGAGAAGCTGCCGACGCGATTTCATCACCAAATCCCCTTGCGCGACCTTCGAGTCCGCAAAAACGGCGGGAAAGCCGTCCATCCGCCGGAGAAAATCGAGCCGTGGCTCGATAGTGAAATCTATCTCACGGATTCAGGGGAAACTTTTACCACTCGGAATCGAACCTTGATGAGCCTTGTGGTTTTGATTTCTCCCGCGCAGGACCCCAACGCTCTCTCAAACACTGTCGGTGACAAATTGGTCTCCGTTTTCCGGATATTTGAACCGGCTGGTCGGCGCTGACGACGTTGCGTCTCACTGGCGTCACGGCTCTAAACGTGAGGCCGTCGCCCTCAAGCGGAAGATCAGCGGCCAGAGCTTTGGATACGTTGAGGCTGGTTGCCGGTGCAGAAGCGGCGCGTTCAGCCGCCAGATGTGGTTGGCCGCTCCTGGCCATGCGTCGCAGATGTCGCCAAGGCTCGAGACGAGCGTTTCCGCCGCGTTTGCTTCGTTGCCCCGGCTGATTGCGAGGAAGTGGGCACCGTGCATCAGCAGCAGTGCCGCGGACTCGATCTCGATCCGATCCGTGAGGGATGCCGCAAAGTGGCGGGCCAGCGATGCCAGTTGAGCGCGGAAGTGTCCCCGCACTTCGTCGTCCGGGAAATTCGCCGATTGGCTTGTGAGAAAATGCACGATGACTTGACGCATCGAGTCGCTCGCGTCGGCGAAGCGCGTCCAGTCCGCTGCCAGCAGGCAACGACGAAATCGCTCACGCAAATCAGCAGAAGGCGGGAGCATTCCGAGGTATGGCAGTAAATTCACCCACGCCTCTTTGTCGTGCGGCTGCTTCGTAAGGAGATCGATCAGTCGCTCGACCTCGCGGTGAAGTTCGGAATCGCAGAAGCGTTGCGCTTCGTCCGCGCCGAGGTGACGCCCGAGCGTCTCCGTCCGGCAGACCGCGAGAAAGCTGCCGAGCGCGTCAAGCTGCGCCGATCTGATGCGAAGGAGAGGCAGGGCGGGGACCGTCGGGCTGTCTGGGAACGGGAAGCACAGTTTGCGGAGGGCACTCTCGAGCTTTTCGTTCAGATCCGTTGGCAAGGTTCGGCCCTCGAGAATCGCGGCGGCACCATGCACGGTCAGCGTCTCATGGCAGACAAGCTGCGGACCCGCCACGTCTGACCAGAATCTGTGTTGCGGGCGAAGCAGCTCGCGCGGGCGCGGTTTTGCACCTTCCTCGAACGATCGCACAATCTCCGCCTGCTCGCTAAAGACCGAAAGCAGATGATGCAGTCGAGCGGCGTAACACCAGACGGCGGTGAGGACCGCCGCTTCCGACAGATCGTCTTGGGCGGAGGTGATGATCTCGCGATAGGTCCACGAGAACACCGCCTCGAACGCGTCGAATCGCTCGACTCCTTCGTCGCTCGCGAATCCGCAAATCACATCCACAGCTGACCGGATCTCTTCGTCGTTCCCGTCGAGCAATAAGCCCGCCAAATGGATGCGCATGATCGGCGTCGTGATTTCGGCCAGCGCCTGCCGCACCCACTTGTCGCGGCGGAGAGAGTCCAAGCCAGCAAAAGCAACTGCAAACGCGGCTGGCAACGCGACGGGAAGGGCCGCGATCCGCACGAAAGCTTCCTCGAACCCTTCGTCCGCGAGAAGGGTCGCGGCAGCCAGCTCTAGCGAATCGCCCAATCCGCCAGCGGGCAGTATAGCCGGGAGGCGAAGATGATTCAGGATGACTTCCGGTTTCGGCGGTTTGAGCGCATCCGCGCAAACATCGTCCCCTTGGGAAATTAGTTCCGCGAGCGAGCCGAAATGCAGCGCGAGAGAATTCTCTCGCAGGTCGTAATACTGACGCATTCGCTCCTGAAGATTTTTGATGCGCGCGATCCGAGGAAAAACGACGTCAGCGTCGGCTTGCGATACGTCCAGCCAGCGCCGTTCTGCGGAGATGCATGCTTCGCGTTTTCCCGAATCAGTCTGCACCAACCCGAGAGACGCGTCGGAAACGCGCAGCCGTTTCTTTGGCTTTGCAGACTCGAGGATAACGGCCAAGTGCTTGCCTTTTCGCTCGGGACGCATCTGAAACTTCAACCCGGCGGGGACACGCGCTCCCAACTCGGACTGACCGCGACGATGGGCGAGTTCGGCGGCCCGCCAGAAGTCGCGGAGATCAAATGAAACGTCACCGAGAGCCATCGGCTGCCACTGGGCCAGCTTCAACGCCGAGAGTTCAGTCTTCTTCAAACCGATCTCGAGCTGCAAGTCGTGCGGAAAAGCCGCGTAAAGCTCACTGCACACGAGCGCTGCGACGAGGCGGGACTTGCCCGAACGCGCCCGACGCACCGGCTCGAGTAACGCCGCGCGGAGATGCGGTCCGATTTGAGCGAGGCGATCCGCGTCCGGGTCGAGGCGGGACATGAGCCAGCGAACAAACACTTTCTGACGCGGTGCCTCTTGATCCTTCGGTGTGCGCTTGCGGTCACCGAGGGCTATCGCGCGAAAAATCAGATTCGCATCGCAGAGTCCCGCTATTTCTTTCCCGATCGGTAGGTTTCCGTGATTCCAGACTTCGAGCGCGCCAGCGAGATCGAAGAGGAATTGCTGAAGGAGCCAATCCGACATGGCGAGCAGCCGCTCCGAAGGCAGGGATTCATCTCGCCAGAGTCGCAGTAGAGCTTCCGTGCCCTCGCTGTGAAAGGCCATGATGCATTTGAGCTCGGTGAGCTCGCGCGCTTTCAGATGGTCGGGCGGCGGTCGTTGCAGCCGCTCCGTATCAAGCACGCAGGCGGCGGCGTAACGACGCAAGGAAGCTAACTCCGGCGTTTCGACCAGACCCTTCGCACTGTGGGTCGCGCGAGAAAGTTGGTGAAGGATTTCCTCGTGGGAGATCGGTAGATACCGCGCATTGCCTGCGCGGAGTCGGGCGAGATGTGAATGGAATACTTCGGTCGAGATTTTGTCGCGCCGGCGCAGTTCGTGGAGCAGATCGAAGACGTCGATCAGGCGGGATTCGCCGACATTTTCGAATCGTCCGATGAAGCGATCATCACAACACGTCCAGATCTCCGAGCTTCGTGTGTCATCAAGCAAATCCAAAACGCATTGCCCCTCCGGCGTGTTCGTGAAATCTGCCTCCTCTTCGTGGACTTGGCCGCGCCCCTTCGAGACGTAGATTCCTTCGTGAAGTCCCCGCTGTAGACGATCTCGTAGCTGTCGCAACCAGGCGACCAATCCCATTCGCACGCGCCGCGCGGCTGTCTCGCCCAAGAGTCGTCGATGCTCGTCGATTCCGATGGTGACGCGGCAGCGACTCGCTAAAGCGCGTAAAACCCCGGCGTGCGCGAGGTTCTCCGCTATCCGGGATTCGAGAACGACGCACGCACCCGGCTCCAGCGGGAGGTGAGCGCCGGAAATCGCTCCTTCGCCGCCGAGGCGCTGCATCGCTAGGTCGTATTGTTCCGCGGTGAGTGCTCCGCTTTGCTTCAAGCCATTCGCCACATCGCCGGTGCTGCGGAGGCGAGCGGCCACATTCGGCGGCACTTTGACCCTTTCCATGGCTGCGTCGTTACTGGAGAGCGGAAGAAAGTCGATGAGGTAGCCGCTGCTCGTTTGTGCGTGAGCCAGAAGCGCGCTCCACCGGGTGCCCATTTCGGCGGTGAGGGTCAGCTCTTCCTGTGTCTCCGTGGTGCCGACTTCGAAGAGAGCGATGCGCTGCTCGGCGACCAGATCGAGAACTTCGGTCTTCGGGGGCTGCCGCGCGACTTGCTCGCTCGCCAGCGTCACGAGTTGACCCTGCAGACTCGAGGGCAGATGCGGCGATACTTGTACCGGGGCAAACTCCGCTTCGAGAAGATCAAGTAGTCCGAGTTGCCCAGCCAGTAGATACGACGTGACGTCGAGGAACAGCCCCGCGCCGCTGTCCTTCGCGAGAGACCGGGGTTCGTCCCGAGAACCGTGTCGGATCATGGTCGCGAATGAGCGGGAAGGCAGCTCCGCCTCCTCATTCAGCTGGAAAGCTCCACGGTAGAGGTTGGCGAGTGAGATCTGATGCGTTTGAACGTACAGATGGATCGGGATCTCGCCCCGGTCGTAGGCCGCGGCAGACTCCTCGCTCGCGCCCCGGCGCTGAGACATCATTTCCAGAGTGCCGTCAATGGTGAATGCCACGAGCGGAGCGCCCGGTTGTCCTACTGCCGCGATGGTCTGCGTGATCACCGGACCAAGCTGATCGTCGAACCCCAGATCGAATCCAATCTGCATCGCCACCGCAGCTTGCTGCGCCGTCTCCAACTCTCCCTGCAAAACTTTCTCGAATGCCTCCTTTGCGATCTCGGGCGCGTCTATCTTGAGATGCATCGAAAGATGCAGCAGCCCATCCGGGGTGACGTCAGGCCGAAGGAGAAGCTGTCGCCCGGTTACCGCCGCCGCACCCATGTCGCCAGCAGCACGCTGCGTTTCGAACACAGCAAAGAGGTCCCTCGATTCGCCGACCTCGTGAGCGAGAATTTCCGCCGCGCGCTGCGCTTCGACGAGCTGACCGGTGCGACGCAAGCAATCCACGCGCAGTCGATGGACCACCGGCGGAGCCTCCCGACCGGAGAAGAGATCAAGGTGCCCATCGAGCATTTCCAAGCACAGGTCATACTCCCCGACGGCGAAGCATCCATCGAGCGCCAGCCGCAGCGCAGATTCGGTATTGATCCGCCGGACCAGCTCTCTTGCGTGGCCAGCCACATACGCGGGAAGTTTGCCGTAAAGATGCGCCTCGCAGGCCGCAAACAAATCCGGGTCTGCGTTGGTCGCCGCAAAATGCTTCGCAAATGCGGACGCAACGTCCGCGTGCGAACCGCCCCGGGATGCCTCTACTCGTGCAAGCACCGCCTCTAACTTGCGTCGCTCTCCTTCGTCATTTTCTTCGGCAAGCAATGCGCGTGCCTTCTCCTTTTCATCGGTCGCCATCCACGCTTGAGCGCGCTGGAATCGCCAGATGCTCGCCGCTCCCCGCTGCTCGTAGAGATCGAGATGGGTGTCGAGAAGTCGGCCTGCGGCGGTCACTTCGTTTTCGTTGACGAGCATGGCGAAAAGCGCCTGGACGGGTTCGATACTTGCAGGCGTCTCGTCGCACTCGCGCTCGAGGGCCGCGCGCACGCTGCCTCGATCAAATTCATAACCCCGGTGAGAAGCCCAGATCGCGACCCGAATATGAGATGGGTCACAGTCAAGAAGCACTTTCGCAAGACCTCTGGATTCAGTCTCGCGCGCGGCATCGTTTGCGAGCGCGGCCAGATGCCAGACTTGCAGCCCTTTTCGTTCTGTCTCGGTAATTTCCGGGGCAGCCGCGAGGGCCTCGAAACACTCGGCAGCCCGGCGCAAAGCCGCGATGCTCTCATCATCGCGACGAATAAACTGCCATTCAGGAGGCGTCGGCCACTCGAAGTTCAGCCATGGATCCACCGCGGGCGACAGGGCGGAGTAGTAGTCGATCACAGCCGCAGCCTCTTGAAGTTTCCGCCAAGTCGGATTCATCCCGAGCGCGTTTGTGATTGCGAGCCGCGCGCCAGCGATATTCCGCTTGGATAGCATCGCGATAGCGCGCAGTCGCCACGTTTCCGCATCCGGCTGAAACCGTGGCGCTTCCAATTCTTCCAAAGCCTCTGCCTTCCGACCGAGACAGAGTAGCAACCCGAGTTGGAGGTTCCACTCGTCCAGGTCGGTTGGTGATTCTAAAATTTTCAGCGCAGCTTCGGCACCCTCTTCGTGATGTGCGATGAGCGCCTCCGGCACTTTGAGCGGCGCGTTCGGAGAGATCGCCTTTGCCTCAGCCAGTAGGTTACGCGCGCCCGCTACGTCCTTCCGGCGCCCGAGCGCGAGACCGATTCGCTGCCGCAGAGCGCGCGCCCGAATCTTCGGTTCCAGCGCCTCCCACGATGGTGCCTCGCACATCTCTGCCAGTTCCCGCTCGGCCGAAATTTCCTTCCCCGCACGGACCAAATCGCGGATTTCCGACAAGCGGTGGCCACGAAGGCCGCTGATTTCGTCCACCAATGGTATTGAGAACGTTATCGCCCCACCCGTGATACCCGTCGCCGCCACGGCGAGACCGGCAGTCGCCGTGCCGCAGATGATCTCAGCCCAGCCGACCTTGCAATGCCGCTCGACAATGGCGCGATGCGGTCGAAGTCGCGAGACCAGCTCACGGCTGTCCCAAAGATCGAACCTAATCTCTTCACCCTCGAATTTCTCCCGCTGAAGGCGAACCTGCTCCCAAGTCTTTGTGTCATCAACCCCGCCGCCCGCTAGGACGATAAACCGCTTCACACCGCGCTCTTTCCAACGTGCTCGATGCTTCCAAAATTCATCTGCTGCGTCGCGAAGATCCGTCCAGGTCAGCGTTTCATACGCCTTGGACTGGCCTGCCCAATAACCCCCAGCGTGAAGAGCCGCCTCCTGATCGATGCCGAACTGGCTTTGTCCGTTTTTGCCATAAATGTGGCATTCCTTTACCTCGGAATCCTCCCGCAGGACATCCCGAGACAGTTCTTGGAATGGAATGGCACCCAGCTCCCAAAATGAAGGCGGGCGGCTCGGGTTCATCGGCGGTCGCATATTCGCGTCGCAGAATGTAGCCGGGGCCTTCGCCAATCGAAAGCCAATCGGCGTGTTTCCTCGCGATCATTGATACCCTCAGGACCTCAGCCCGACGCCGTCCTCAAGGAGCTGTCGGGCCAGCGCGTTTTCATCATCGGCTTGAGCAACACCGAGTCCACCTGCGTGATCACGGCTTCCCCCTCGCACGGAATGCGAGTCGATCCTCTCGGCGAGCTTTTGGTCAATCGCGGCAAAACTATGTGATCTCCGGTTTTTACCACCCGCCGGCAAGTTTTTTTAACGTCCATGGTCCCATGGGGATCCGACCTGCTGGATAGGCTATTCGCTTCTGCAAAGCGGCTTGCTGGAGGGGATTACAAATATTCTTTGCCTTCTCCTGCAGAAGAAAGGAAATCCGATAGTTGAGCATCAAAAACATCAACAACTCGAAAAAATGGACTCTTCAAACCAAAATTCCACGCCCGAACCTGACGAGCAAATACAGCTTCCAGGCGCAATCCCGAGCGCACAATCGCTAATCATTCGAGCAATCGAAGTCGGCGCCGCCTACATGATTCCACCCCATGAACTTGACGGAGCGTTGTCTGAGGAGGAGATCGCGCCTCGTTTCGGGGAGCCGGTGATTCACGGAAACCTGAACTACACTCTGTTCGCTCGCGACTATTTACGGGCTGTCCACGGTGCAGATTTGGGCGGAGCCGAAGCACTCGTTCCGACAGGGATGCGCCTCCGCGAACTTGCTGCCGAAGAAGACGTGGCGACAATGAATCTCAACATGCAGCTCTTGCGCGACCATGATTCACAAGCTCACGTTTGCTCTGGCTTTCCGCGATTCGAAAAATTCGTGAAGTCGGAGACCGGGCGTTCCTATTCGCGCACGACGCTCCATCGGCGCATCGTTCACGCCAAATTCGGCCTGCTATTTGCCGCCGCTGGTGCCATCGACATCCTGCCAACCCAGAATCAAAGCGTTCTCATCGGCCGACTCCCGCGTCGACATTGGGTTCCATTCTGGCGGGACGTCAGCACTAGATGTCCCAGCATGCGGATCAGCAAGACGGCACTTGAAGTAGAGTTGTCAAGATACTCGGCACGTCGACGTTTGCCCCTCCGTGGTGAATTACTTGAGGACCGATCGCCTCCACGCGATCCCGAAGCTCCCGATTCGTGCGAGTTCAGGGACAAATCAAGTCAACCGTCATTCGTGACTAAAGCTCGAACGCAGATGACCGACCGCAGGCTTGCCGATCTCCTCGAACCCGACCTCCACGCAATTCTTTCGTCCCGCGTCCTGAGCAACATGTATCGAAAGAAATCTTCGGTTGGTCGGCAATACCTCTCGGCCATCCGAGCCACAACGCGGGGGAAGAGACAGAGGGACAAATTGGAACAGCGGAAAAATTTACTTAGATTGATTGAGGAGGAGCACCCCGACCTGAGACAGGAAATCCTCGATTTCATGGTCACCGCCGCCTTTGAACGGTTCGATCAGCGGCTCTCGTGAGCATGTTCCACGCGTGGGACATGAACTCGATCGCTTGAAAGATTTCTACCGTGGGAGATCGCGATCCTCTTCCATCTGCTTCGTCGCCTTTCCTGTTTTCTTCTTTTTCGCCTTCTTTTTGGAGTGCTTCAGTTTCCCGGAAGGGGCATCTGGAACATCTGCACCGGTCCTCGCGTCGCTCTTAGCCGAATTAGGATCTGAAATTGGTTTGGTGGCCGTGTTTTCATCCTCTTCATCGTGCTGAGAAGGTAGGACGAGACCATGAAATGAAAGACCACTTTGGGGCGCTTCCGCAGAATCGGCTGGCGCGGTAGACTTGCCTGCTCCGGCATTTGAATCTGTATATGCCGATCGGTCTCGGGAAGGACAGGCCTCATCAGGCGCAGTCGGCAAAACTGGAGCTTTCGAACCAACTGGGGCAGCGGCTCGTTTCAATTGTGTCGATCCGGGGTGGGTTATCGCCCGTTCGGGTTGCTCAGCTCTGACTTCCCAAGAGCCCCGCAGCGGAAGCACTCCAAACTGATTGTCAGAGTTACCAGCAATAAGCCGTTCTATTTTGCGAAGTCTCTTGGCTTCAGAGTCTCTGTGAATCTGATTTGCAATGTGGGCCTTCGCTCCTGGAACGTCGTCGGTTAAAATAATTTTTCTGCTCGAAACTGGATAACCCTGCAGGCGCTCGAAAATATCGGCAGTCAGGGGGTTCGTCACGTAAACCACGTCAGGTCGATTCGAGTTAAAGCCCGCTGCCTCTCGAACGATCCCACCCGGCGCGAACGCACGAAACAGCGACGGAACGACCCGTCCGTCGCGCAGTTTCAGTTCATCATCTGAGACCCTTTCGACCAACACGACCTCACCCTTCTTGAGCTTCATGCCGTCCTTTTTGAAATCCAACAACACCTCCAACTGAAGACCCGTAGTGAAGCGGAAAGGCATTGGCTGGACCAGGGCGACGTTTGCCCCGTCTCTCAGCAGTTCTTCTAAAGACACTGTCCTCGACCTTTGAACGCCCTCGATCCTCAGACGCGTCGGATTGATTTTTACCCCCTCGATTTTCCGACGCGTTCCAATTTCGAGCAATCCCCGTCGATACCCGAACAGCTCTTTCCCCACCCAGTCGAAATCCTCATCTTCAGTGGGCCACGGGATTGTTGAATCCAACTGAACAAACCTCCCTCGCTGCTCATCTGGGAGAGAGAGAATCCACTCCCGACCAATTCGATCATTCCACCCGAGGCGGGCATCTTCAGGGTAGTCTTCGCCGACGATAATTAGCCGTAGCTCCGATGGTTTTCTCCCCTTGAAGGGAGGCAATCGACCCTTCGTCTTCGTCGGAAGCGAACCATCCACGAACTCCAGAGGCTGCCGATGAACCTTGAGTTGGCGAGCCCGGGCCAGTGACTCAGCCGCCGGTATGGATGCGATCTGACTCGCCAGTTGAAGAAAGTCGCCCGCGTGGGCGCATTCTTCGACAACGATCAGAATGTCCCTCCGACCACCCGTCTCCCGTTCATCCTCATCCAAATGAGCTCGGACCTCGTCGCGGTTCCACCTCGGAATCTGAAGCAACCAAGGAGTTTCCGCTTCAGCTTTGGGAGAAGCGCACTCCATGTTGACCCCATGGTCGAGGGAGCGCCCTTGAGCTGAAATGATCCGCACACGGTCGGCGCGACCTGCTGCCGAGTGGAGAGACCTTGAAATCACGGTTGCGTTCGAGTCGGTTAGACCACGCTCCGACTGCACAAGACGACATCGGTGCCCTTTCCCAAGGCCCTCCCGAACAATTGACATGATCTCCTGCTCCACCCGGAAAACCTCCGGGTGACAGACGGTGAATCTTATTCCCGTCAACCAACTCTTTGGCCATGACCGCTGCGTCAATCGCGGCATCGATCTGCTTGCAAGCATCGTCGATGGGCACGCCATGAGCGACATTACGGTCGAACATTCGTCCCGTTAGCATCGTCCGGGTGACCACCGCTGACGCCTGAAAATACTGTTTCAGGTCGCCAATCTTGATCGACGTTTGGTGAAAAGGAGCGCCCTTCTGAGGCACACATCGATCTTGGGCAATGCGGCGGTCCCACCCTTCCCGCGCCTCCTCAAGGGAAATATCGGGCGTTTTCGGGAGGAATCGCCGGGAACCCAACGAGGCAAAACGACGAGCAGCCCCCGACGATTCGTAGTCTGACCAAGTGTCTGACCACGCCACAATTTCTTTACTGCGGCGTGAGAATTCCAGCGCGACGGCCGGCACCCAACAGGAGGTTGGCGAGCGCACGGTGGTAGTAAGATTCAAGTGCACGGCGGTGGAAAAAGAGCGGATAGCCATGCAAGGCACCTTGGTCTTCGCATCCATCGAGCAGCCAACACAGGGACACATGTTCATGAACTTGGGGATCGTTTCGAGCACTGGTCGGGTGCGGGAACCGGAGCACCTCGACACAGAATTTGGATGGATCAACTCGTCTTGTCCGCAAAAACTGTCGCCCGAAAGCGAGCGTCTGATCAACCGCTCGGCCGTGTAAGTCCAACAACTCGACGTTGATTTTAGGAGCGGCCAAGGCCCCAATTGAGAACTTTTTATCGGGAGAGAAGATCAGATCGAGCGTGGCTAGCCGCATTCTCTCCAACTTTGGAGGCAGAGATTCATACCCAAGCTGCTCTTGAATTGTCGCTATGATCCCACGGAAACGATCCACCGAGAGGCATTGCCAGACGATAGGGCCGGTGTCCTGGGTCGATAATCGGGCGATCTTTGGAAGCCCATAACCGCCCACTGACAACCTGGACTCCCAAATTTTGCCGGTGAAATCGTTCTGGTGGTAGCTCCAGAACTCGGCGGGATCGTAGCGCGGATACAAGCTGATCACGGTTCCAGCCCCCTCACTGTCCGATAGCTCCACCCGGGTTTGGCGGTCATACTTATGCAGACTGGTTTTTTTGCAAATAAGCACCGACAGCATCCGCCTTTCGGTAGCAGTTGGGGGAGCATTGGAAAAGCTGGCCCGCCAAATTCCATTGCTACCCCTTGGCTTTCAATTTAAAATACTATAAAAGTATTGAATATAGAATCATGAGATTCAGCCAACGGTCGGAAGCAGTCGAGTTTGCGGCAGGGGTCGCCCGTGAAAGCATTGTCCGTGGCCCCGACCTTCCCCCGGAAATTCGTCAGTTGCTGATCAGTGAGGGGATGCTGCACCAGATCATCAAGGGTTGGTATTGGCTTGAGGCTGACAAAGACGCAGCCGTGGATTCCAGCCCATTTAAGAAAAAGCTGTGGGCCTTTCTGCGGTTCTACCTTGTGGGCGAGGGTGACCATCGGCTTGGCCCAGAGTTGTCTCTCGCTTTGCAATTCGCCAGCAGTTCTCCACCATCTGACGCAACGGTCATCAGAACATCCGGTGGGAATAACAGGATGCTGTGCCGCTTCGGAGGCGTCGGCATTTCGATCTTGTTCCGGCAAGCGCGGCTTCCTGCCGACGTCGAGATCATCGATGGTCTCCGAGTCCTTCCTGCGGGATATGCAATGGCCACGATTTCCCCGAAGTTTTACCGGGCGGCACGACCGCAGTCCGAGCTCGTCTTGCGAACCTTGGAAGCCGACGATCTCGCCGGTGGTATCCTGTCTGCTCGGAACACCGCAGGCGCACAACGAGTCCTCGGTGGACTCGACGCGCTCGGTCTTTTCGAAAAAGCGGATCAGGTCCGCTTTCTCATGAGGTCGATCAGAGCTGCTCGCGCGATTGACCCCTACGGTTCGAGAACAAACGCCGAGTTGTCCTCGGCTCGAATCGAGTTCCTGTGGCGACGGATGCGAACTGTGATTGAGAATCGAATGCCGCCCCCTACCTGGGTGCTTGATTCTGTTCGCTGGCTCGAGCGCGCTCGTAACCTCAGGGACTTCGATGCTTCGCATTCCTTGCAACTTGAAGACTACGACGTCAGCCAACCCAACGTCGCTCGAATCATCGACGGCCAGCTGCCCACCGATGTCGATGATACGACGGTTCTGCAAGTGCGCAAATACCTCACCATCCATACTGCGGTGCTGAGGAGCATCGAACAAACCGGAGCCGGCGCCCCAATTCACGATGTCTTGATGGCCGGTTTGGCTTCCTGGCACGTTGAGTCTGACTTTCGAACCGATGCCGAGGCAATCCGGCGGCCACCCCTCCCGCGGCACCCGTTGTCCACGGGAATGAAGACCATCGGGAAGCTTGTAGCTGAGGAACCTTCCGGCGCTGTCCGGGCCATTCTCGCTCATTTCTTCCTCGTTGATCTTGACCGCAAGCAATCCGGAATCCTCGCCCGATTCACGATGAATTTCCTGTTTGCGGATGCGGGCTATCCTTGGACGATCATTCGGGCGGCCCAGCTTTACCGCTATCGGAACGCACTTGAGGAAGCGTCGTTTCGCCACAATATCAATCCTCTGATCGACCTGCTCGCGCATGAACAGACCGTCCGGTGGGAACAAGACCAGTGAGTTCCGCATCACTGGGGACGCGTTGAAGCAGAATTCTCACGATACTGATGGAAGCGCGCAGGAAAGTCCCGGCACCGAAGAGACTCGTCCCATTCTGCCCAATCCCCGCCGTGACTGTCCTTCAGCGTTAGAGGACGCCCGTCTTGATACGGGGTACGACCGAGCTGTTTGAGGAAGTATGCGGCACCTTGTGAACGGCAGGTCTCCCGCAGTTCCACGGCCCATTCGAGGTGAAATGGTCGGACGAAATCGCGACGCCCACTTTCACCCCCAACAATCATCCACGCGATTTCCGACAAGTCCAATTGCGCGGTCGGGATGCGGTCCCACAGAGGCTCCAACGACAGGCCTCGGATCGCGGCTGGCACTCGTCGCAACGCATCGATCCGCCCAACCGTATCTGGACCGGTAATTGTCGTCATGGCGCAGACGTTAGGTGGAAAGCCGCCGATGCTCTCTCCGAAACCGAGCCATTCGGTCAGGTCGCTTCGTCAGCCACAGCCAGAGGTGTCTCGAGCCTTCTTGAGAGCGGATGGGGTCCATCACCTCGGTCTCGAGAAAGCTGAAATCCGAGTTGCGGGAGAAAGCGTCGCCCATGTCGCTCAAGAAGATCAGCCGCGGTAATCCGTTCATCCACGGCTTCTCAGGATCGTCGCATCCTAGCAAATCCTTCGCTTGAGCCATCGATCGGACGCGACCGTCAAATCTGGTAATTCTCTCAAATGTTGGCGCGTATCCTCCATTCACTTGGCGATCTGAGTTCGCAATGCTCCGGCCCTTATTGAGATGGAGTTTCGCCGCGTAACAGGAAACGCTCATCCCGATGGCCCTCGCCGCAGCTTCCGCCGCAGGACCTCCGTTATCTGATGCGACGACTGCCACAAAGCGCTCGCGGAGGTGCCAAATGTTCGTCACCGAGAGCGCCCGCGTATGTCCCTTGAGCGGTGTATCGATTCGAGAAAATGCCTCCTCGATCAAAAGCTTGAAAATCGACCGGCTACGCCCGGTGGGCCAAGCGACAATGGCGCCGATGGCTTGATCTAAATTCTTGAAGATTTTTTTCGGAGGCGGGAATAGCTCGCAGCCACCGCATCCCATAATCGGATTTACGGTTGAGGTGGCCCACTGGATTTTTGTGTAGATCATATTTTCGTCCCTTTAAATCGACCCAGGATTTTGGGGACAAAAAAGCCGGGCAGTTTATTTGCCCGGCGGCTCCAGTAGCTAACGAACCCGGAATGGTGAGCCCGGATTGTGTGCCCGCAGCTGTTATCTCTGGGATTATATCCAAATAGGGGAGATACGCAAGTTGGGGCGGTCAAATCTGATTAAACAGCGGCGAGCCGAAGCTGATCTGCGGTCTTCACGAAAATACTATCCCAAGCCGAGCCGGAAGTAATTCATGCGATGACCTGCGAATAGCGCCCCTCTTTCGAGGGACGATCGCTGAGTGCAAAAAATCTCTCAAGTGTCCGAGGCGGAACAAAGGAGAAGAAGGTCTTCTCTAGATTCTAAAGCTGAGGGCAATCAACCCGGGATCGACAAAATGTCGTTACCGAAAACTAACAAATACAATGAAACGAGACATCGAATGGTCGTCCAATGACGACAATAACAACAATAATCCATGGCAGCGGACGAAATCCGAGCCATTTCGCGACGTAATTCTGAAAGAGGAATTCCGTTCCCGGAGACTCCGATTCGAATCCGGTCAGACGTGGCTGCGGATCGTGCCGGCTTTTGCATCTTCGCCATACGGCTGGATGCTCGGTGCCCACTCTTTGAGCGTGCCGGGGGCGGTCTTCGCTCATCCAAAAACCCTTGCGCAGAAGGCCCAATCCGCCTTCGACGGTGCATATTCCTGGCTGAAAGAGAATGACCCAGGCGCCTTGTTCTCCAAAGCCAACCGAGATGGCATCCGATTGCTCTCAGATCCGGTCTGCGTGTTCTGGGCATTGGTTGAGACTAAAGGTCGCTATGTTGCTCGGCTGGTTCAGGCGAGTGGATACGATGGTTCGCGCGGAGGTGTATCGGGACTCGGAGACCAGATTCTACGACTGACCAAACGCACCGATGAAACTGGCGCTCTCACGGCTGAGCCGGTCCATCCTGAGCGGGGTGTTCTGATCGCTGTGACGAAGAACAAGGCTCCCGGAGCCAAATATCCGACCTACAGTCTCTCCGTTGGGCGACAACCGGCTCCGATAGCGGAGATCCTTGAAAAGACCGATCCTAGTGAATTCGAAGCGATTCGCCCGCTGGAAGCGGTGATCCATCCCGTGAGCGACGAGGAAGAGTGGGAGTTCCTTGAGAAGGTCCTCGAACCTCATCACCTCGAGGCACTGCGCGCCACCTTGCCGCGATAATAAACACTGCGTGGGCGGGGCAACGTTGCCCCGCCTACGTCCATATCTCATGGAATCAATACAACCTGCCCCTCCGGCAGAGGGCAGCCGGATCATATTGCCGCATCAGCGTTATGCTTTCGACCGTCTGGTTGAAATCACGAAGGCGTGCTTTTTCAGCGCCCGCAATTCGCTCCCTCTAGCGATCCGACCTCAGAGTCTGCTGATCGGCCAAAGCGGCTCTGGAAAGACTTTTCTCGCCAAGGCCGTTGCCGACCACCTTGGCGTCCCCTTTCTCCCGATTTCTGTAGCAGATTGGATTCTGGCGGGATGTAGCGAGCGCGGCGGGATCAACACGTGGCCGTCTATTGCTCGCTTTCTCCAAATCAATCGCCGGAAGGAAGGAGTAGTAATCTGCATTGATGAGATTCAACACGCTTGCGGCGACAGTTCCTGGGAGCGATTTCTGAGGGTGGAACTCTTTTCACTGCTCGATCTGCGGGTTCCCTGCGGCCTGTCGGCAAAAATCGACCGCGAGGAGGGCGAACGAACTTTTAGCCCGAATGATTTGTCCGAGATTGAAGAGGTCCTCGCGAATCGTACGATGATCATTGGAGCAGGGGCATTTCAGAATATTTGGGAAGAGTCGGACACTGTTCAGATCGGATTTGGTAGCGAGCAGCCCGAACAAGCATTGCCAACCTTGCGCACTCTTACGGAAATTCTCCCGACCGAACTGATTAACCGATTTCGCAGTGAGATTCAAATTTTGCCACCTTTGACACTAAGTGACTACGAAGCGATGCTCGACTCGACGGTGTCGCTGGTTCCGGCTTATCTTCGGAAAACATTCCTTGAACTTGGGAGTGCCAGAATACCGGAAGTCGCCCGGCTACGGCAGGGCACGCGTTTTTTGGAAGAACTTATGCTCGATACGCTCCTGATCGAACGCTCCGCCCTGCGAAGTTTCACGCCTTCCTCCCCAGAGCTGGAACTCAATTTCAACGATTCGTCGTCGGCTATCAGTCCGGAAAGTTGAGTCCGTATCAGAGTCTCGTCGCACTCGGTCTCATTCGGCTCAATGAGGCCCCTCTTTAGTTCTCCGCAGCCAGGCCACCTCCTGATCTCATTGCGACAAGGACTTTTGGAGCATCGCTGCTGGTCTCATGCGCACGCTCAATCACGTTCAAGGCATCGGTGCAATCCATCGACTGCAGAAATCGAAAATTTCTTCTTGCCATCGAGAGAATCTCTCGTAGCTTTCCCCTGAACTTCGCGGAAGCGAGGAACCTTTGGCAATAAGCCCAGAGAAAAATTTGCCATCTCGAACTCTTTGGAGTTTGAAATTACCAATTCATCTCTGCCCGGTGTGCGGAAACGCGCACCGGGATTTTTATTGTGGGTTGTAATTGCTTCATTCGGCTCAAGTGCGATCAGATCGATTCTTTTTCGATTCATGATGAGTCGGGTGACGGCTGGCCCCTCCGTGGGTCAGGTATTCCTTCCGTCTTTCTGTCTACGACTCACGATGCGACTCTTTGACCGATCTCGCGGGGGAGGGAGAGTCATTGCCCTTTCCCTCCCCCGCTGGCCCCCTCCCTACGGCTAGGGGGGAACTATTGAGGTGATGGGATTCTTTGCATTCTCGGCGAATGATCTAGTCCTTTATCTTTACATAGCCCCAGGCTGGAGGTCGCTCGACGAAGATAACCGGATGACTGAATTCAGGCGCAGACGATCGTTTATCGAGCCGCACCAAACGCGTATCTCGCGTGTCGCGGAAGACGGCTTGACCTTCGCGATCAAGCAGCGCGCCTGTAGATTCGTTCCAGCATAGAAAAAGTCCACGACCGACAGGAACGATGCTCTCCCAGTCGGCGGGAATCAATGTTCGTCCTGTCGCATCGACCAACTCAGCCGTGTCGTTGCCGTGATTTCTGACAATTTCAGCAGGCGACGTAACCTCCTGGCTATCTTCGCCCAGCTCGATGGGAACTCGTTCATATTGATCGTTCATCCGGATGGAGGCGACCCATTTGCTGCGGTCTGAATACACTCGAACCGGAGTGTCGGATTGCGGCTCCAAAAGTGTCTTTCCACTCGCGTCGATGATCCCCCAGATCGAAGCCCTCCTGCCCTTGCTCTGGCCATCGACTTGACGCGAGACGTTGGCGACGAGTTTCGGAGCTGCTTCGGTTCCTACATTCTTGAAGGAAGTGGCGAAATCCCAGTCTGGAGAGATTTTCACCTGGCCGTCCTCGCCGATATATCCCCAGCCTTGCCCTTTGCGATTCACGGCAGCAAAGCCGTTTTGGAAAGGGCGGGCGTCGTCCCACCGCTCGCTGCCGAGCGGCTTTCCGTTCGAATCGATAAAGAACGCCTGCCCTTCGGCGTCCCGCACCAAGCCGAAGGAACTGTGGTGCATCCAATCACGCGGTTTCTCCTTTTCAAAGAATCCGAGCGGAGTTCCATCCCGGCGCACGAGCGACCATCTTCCGGTCATCGACTCCTGAACCCAAAGCAGGCCGGCTTTGGCCTGATTCCCATTCCAATAGACCTTCGCGGCATCCGGGAATGTGACGAACTCGCCGGTCGCCGTTGAACAAAGGCTGTATTTGCCATCTGGCTGGCGAACCATGAAATCCGGCCCGTAGAAATCAACGTACTCGCACCCCGGCAACGCGCTGGGAAACTCGATCCGACGTCCTTCAGCGGTGAATAATTCGTTCTTCTCATTACGAGTCGCCAGCAACAATCCGTGCCCTTCGATGCTGATGGAATCCCATTCGACCGCAAGCACCGGTTGCCCTGTTCGGGTGCTGACGCCGAATTTCCCGTCTTTTCGGACGAGAATCAGATCGTCCGAAAGCTGCCGGACATAATCGAAGGCCGGAGGCGCGATCACCTTGCCCGTTGCGTCGTCAATCCAGCCATAGGCCGGGATGCCGGGATAGGGGATCAATTCCGAGGCGAAATCGAGGTCCGACGAAACGGCGGGAAGCACGATTTTTCCATCCCTGTCCACCAGATCCAGATGGCGTCCGCCACCGTAGTCATACTTCCGGCGGAATCCGTCCCATTCCGGGTAACGCCGGGCAAAAGGCGTTGGCAGTCCGGCGAGGAAGAGGCTGGAGTCCGAAATGGGATACCTCGAAACAATGCGGCCCGCGTTGTCGAACCGGATCACGCCGTCGGCGTAGGCTTTGAGGAATCCTTTACGAAAACGCGGAAACTCGGCCGCTGCGGCAGAAACTCGCTCTTCACGGTCTTCGAAAAGCGTTGGTCGGATTTTCGGATCGACAGTAAATGCTTCGGAGCCGTCCAAGGTCAGAAACGTCCAAACGTTTCTCCCGTTGATCTCTTTCGCCACGGCGGCAAGCCCCTCAATGTAGTCGCCGGCGGCGTCCCATTCGGGCGCGGCGATCACTTTTCCGCTGGCGTCAATAAATCCCCACCTTCCAGCGCGGCAGACAGCCGCGTGTTTTTCGGAATACGATCGCACTTCGTCCCATTCATGGGGTACGGCATCGTTACCAGCGCGATCCACGAATCCCCATTTTCCCTCGACTCGATGGGCGGCGAGGCCCTCTGAGAACGGCAGGAATTCGCCGGGGCGAAACGGCACCGCGAGTTTCCCTTGCTCGTCGATGAAGCCGCGCAGAAAACCATCGGTCTCGCCCGCGCCGGAAACCATCGCGAGGCCATCGAAAAATCCGACCCTCGCCTCGGGAATGCCGACCACGCCCTGCGGCGCGGTAAAAATGACCTTCCCGCCTGCCGCGACAAAAATGCCCTCTCCGTCGGTCTTGTAGAGAAAGACGCCGCCATCCGCAGGCAGAAGGCCGTCCCATTCCGTTGCGACGAGCAGCTCGCCGTCCTTGCCCAGCAGGCCGATCTTGTCCCGCCCCCCTTCGGTCTTCCACACCGGGATCCAGCCGAGGTCGAACCGTTGCTGCGCCCAGCGCATTCGCCATTCCGGCTCGCAAAGGAGGGTGCCGTTCCGATCGATGAGCGCCCAGCTCTCGCCGCGTC
The DNA here is from genome assembly GCA_963740185.1 of uncultured Verrucomicrobiae bacterium. Taxonomy (GTDB): domain Bacteria; phylum Verrucomicrobiota; class Verrucomicrobiia; order Chthoniobacterales; family JAATET01; genus CAVVKW01. The sequence continues at coordinate 82,393 of CAVUDH010000009.1, read as the reverse complement.
GCACCGCGCCAATTCCCTCCGCAGCATGATTGATTGCGCCATCCCAGACGGGCTCGACCAGCAGTTTTCCCTTGGCATCGATGAAGCCCCGTTTGCCATCGCGCGTGACAATCGCTGTTCCTACGGGTGAAAAGCGCCAGACATCATTCCACTCGCAGGGAATGACCAGTTTTCCACTCGCATCCGCATAGCCCCATTTCTCGTCGCGCTTCACGGGCACGAACCCCCGGATCAGCTCCCCGACCTCCTCCCATTCCGGTTTCAGAACCAGCTTTCCATCCGGCCCCACCAACCCAACCTTGCGCTCGGACCCACGGACAATCTCGCCAGTGGCACAACCGTGTTCGGAAAAAGCTGCCACGCGCTCGAATGGAGTTTGGAGGATTTCTCGGCCCTGCCGGTCGAGTAGAAACCACTTACCCTGCCGATTCACCCAAGCAAAACCGGACGAGCCGAACCGAGTCGCATCGTCATAACGGGGCTTGATAGCCCACTCCCATTTACTTCCGGACGGCTCAGCCTTGAGCGATGGGGCAACCTGAACTGCCTGGACGGATTCTGCCGTGATGCCATTCTCGGAGATCCAAAGTTCGTTGCCCATGCGGGCGCGGATTCGCACCCGTCCACCGCGGCGCTCGAGGACTTGCACCGGAGCGCCTATCGGCAACGTCATTTTGCCGAACGATCTTCCGTCGATGATGATCGGCATTTCGGTCGGCGCGGCCAGAAAGGCTGCTTCGGCGGCCAGCGCACTCACGGCAGGGACAAAAAACGTCAACGCCAAGCGACACCACAATTGATGAGAACGAATACTCATTTCTCCTCGGCTCTCCGTTTCGCTTCAGCAGCGTCCTTTTCGGTTTGGTCGGCCAAGTCTCGCAGTGCGTCGATCTTGATGTTCAACGTCGCGAGGACCTCCCTCGCCTCGTCACTGCCCTCGATGACCCATTTCTTCTCCTGCGGTGGCCGCCTACCCTTGAGGACAGTCCCATCGCCGTCGAGCACCGCGAAAGCCCAAGACCCATCGTGATTTTTCTCCGCCCTGGCTTTTCCAGCGAACTCTCCTTCGCTGCCCTTCGGAGTTGCGACTCTCAGAAATTCGGTATTCAGTTCCTCGATGGCATAGAGCGCGGCGATCCCTTTATCGAACTGGCCCACCTCGGAGAAACGACCGATAATGAACCCGAAGCTCAATTCATCCGGCAATTCTGCTTCCTCATAGAGATCTTCGGTGACGCTAAACTGAGCGCAGAACGTGAATACGGATTCGGCTTTGCCGCCGCTGATCTCCTCGACAGTCACGCGTTCCAGTTTCATTGGCTGCGTCGAGGCAAGTTTGAGTCCCAGCCATTCTTCGAAATCCCTCGCGTAATTCGGGCCGCCACATCCCGCGAGAGCAAATGCCAGTGCTAAGAAAACCCACGACCGATGCTGGCTTGGGGGCGACCGACGTTCAAACAATGAAAAAGTGATATGCATCATGTCCAACGAACGATTACGCCCCAGTGGGGCGTGTTCTTCAAGTCGATAATGCGCCCTCATGGGGCGTGGCAGAAAAACGCTCAATCCAGCCGGAGCTTTCTGCTTTCGGAGCCAATCTCCGACGAGAGCGGGTTGCCTGTAGGTTGACTCAAGAAAAGCTCGCCGAACTGGCAGACATCAACCCACGAACGGTTCAGAAAATCGAAGCCGGCCAGCTGAACATACTCCTAACGACCATTTTTCGATTACAGGGAGCCTTGCGTTGCTCTTGGGACTCCTTGTTGAACCGCTGATTGCCGGAGGGGCCGACCATGCGCTCCCGGCGTTCACGGTTCTGGACCTCATCGTTGGAAAAACCATCTCGGAAGCGTTCGATTACGGAATAAACTCATGCTCCTTGGGTTGCGAGAATGAGCCGAAGCGCAGGCAACTCGGGAGCCATTCTCCTGTTCGACACCGACGCCGTTTACAGGTCGATACAGTCCTGCACTCCGGGAAGCCCAACTCTCGCCCCGCCGACGCGAACGTCGAGATTGGGTGTGATGGAAATCGTCGCGGAGTGGTGGGTGTGTCCACACAGCACCGTCGTCCGGGTTTGCGGAAACTGTTCCGTGATCCGTTGGATAACGCCGCCCGCCGAAATATTGGTGTAGTGAGGCAACCGGGTTCGATCGCAATTTGTCCCGTTGAACAGCGCAGCTCGCGCAAACGGCGGGACGTGCGTCGCGATGATGACGTCTCGGTAGAACGTCAAAATTCGTGGCAGCATGCGCCTGAAATAGTTTCCCGACTCCCGTCCAAGCTCATCCATCTTCTGGTAAGCAGACTTGGCCGAATGGCCGCGCAGGTCGCGGATACTGAACCGATCCGGGTCTTGTCTGGAAGTTCGACGACTCCCCCAAGCTCGTCCATCAGCCCATCCGCGGTGCCCGATCAAAGCCGTCGTCGGCGTGAGCCGCACTTCCTCCGCGCTGCCAAGATGTTTGAGGTTCTGGTTCCTGACGCAGCATTCAGCCGCGATCCGCTCCACCTCGATGAAGCTCGAACCGTAAAAGTCATGATTTCCCAAAACGAAATGCACCATGCGCGGGGAGCAAACTTCCGCAATCTCGCACAAGTGCTGAGAAAGCAGCCGGGCGACGGAAATATCGCCCGTGATGACGACCGCGTCGAACGGTTCGGATTCCAGTCGTCGATAGAATTGTTGCTTCGAGCCCGGTTCGACTCGGTCCAGATGGAGATCGGTCAGCCAAAGAAGTTTCACGCTGCCTCCTCTGGCTGAGGGGCTGCGGCGTGTGGAATCAATGGAGTCATCCACTCCTGCTCCGGCACGCAAGCGATCGAAAACTGACGCTTTGCAAGGAAGCGCCAGTCGGATGCTTCCGCCCACGTGACGCTCATTGCAGGGTCGGTGCAGCGCCGGAACCCTCCGACAAAACGGATCAATCCTTCGGACAGAATCAGCCCTCGGCAGTGGCCGACGGTGAACGTGATGCGACCTTGGCGGACGCAGATTTCGATGACGCTGCCCAAGTTGGGCCGGATGCAGGTGTGCGTAGTTTTCATTGGTTTTCACTACGAACAGGCGCATGCTGCCAATTTGTTAAGGAACAGTTATCGGCTGCGTCCAGTTCTCGAACGCGCCGCTCGACTCTCATGCAGAGATAGCGGGCGAGCGTTGGAAGTTCTTCCATGCCCGCCCCAGTCGGAACACGCATCCCGTTCCGACCCGTGATGATTTCCAGGAATCGCCGTCGACAGTTCCCCTCGGTTTTTAACCCTGGCCGAAGATGATACCGCCACTGCGCGGCGGCATCATCAAGGATTCCATTGATCAGAGAATCCCTGCCGACGGAGGCGTCGAACCTGTGCAGGTCATCAATGGTGAGCCCGTAATTGTCGTAGAAGTCGTCCATACCCGGATCAGGCATCGACCCTCTCGTTGTAAACCCGGTTTCTCGAAAATCAGTTTCAGCAATTGGCCGCGCCCACCTTTTTCAAGGTGGGCGGACCAGGAAAAGATTGAGGCACGGTGTGAATACCAAAAACACCTCTGCAACAGACAACGACACATCCTCCGATGAATATTTCAGCTTGGCCAGGGCCTGGCTGGCGTTCTGGCAAGAACCCGAGGACACCGAAGCGCTCAATCGCGTCGGTGTTGAAATCGATCCCATCCTCCGGAATTTTCTTTCAAGGCGTTTCCGTGGGACTCCGCCTTCGTGGCGACATGATGTCCTTCAGGAAGCCGGACATCTCCTGTATTGGCGCTACCTTGTTGGGAACAAGCGACTGACCGAGGCGTCAAAGCGGGCGGATCGGGCCGAGATCGAAAACCAGATCCACGCCGCAGCTTGGACCAGCTTGCAGACCACGATCCGGGAGTTTCGCCGACGCTTTCGTGCGTATTGCCAGCTATTCGACTCTTCGGGCGAGTTCGATGACAAGCTCGCGAACTCATGCCGCCATCCTGCTCAAAGGACGGTCGTAACTGAACTCTCGCTCGACGAGCGAATTCAGATTATTGATCGCGCTCTGAGAAGAGCTGCAATTGAGGGGTCTCTCTCGGCAAACAGCATCGAGATTGCGCGGACGCTTCTCAGCGAAGGTTGTTCCCAATCTGAACTGGCGGACACTCGTGGCGTCAGCAGGCAAGCAATCAGTCAATGCCTGGACCCGGTTCGACGCTACCTCCGGGAAGCAGTGGACGCGGAGGAGTTTCCCTTGTCATGAAGACGCACAAACGGCTCATGGACGCCCGAACTGGAAAGCTCGGATTTGAATTTGAAGAGCTCACCGCGCGAGCGCGAGCGGGAGACGAACGTGCCGTTTACGCAATCACCCGCGAGCAAATCGAGCAACACGACATCATGGAATTTCTTGGAACATTCAGCCCCAGAACGATCCCGCCACTCTGCGGCGAATGCTCGGGAAAGTGATCTTCGCCGTGGACGGATACGACGAAAGGCCCGAGTCACTCTGCGCGATCCCCGAGGTCCGGGCGTATCTTCGCCAATGTCATCGTTGGCAGCCTTGCTGGACATTTTTCTCCGACTTGGAAAGTGACAGCCTCGCGATGGCTGCGTGCTGCTTGATGGACAACGTCACGATCACCCAGCGAGCTGATCAACTCTTGGCGACCATGCGGCTCAGAGAACTCGCAGCGTTTCTGCGAAGCTGCCAACCGACGGGTGCCTCCCTGCACGCACGGGCCGGTATCCGAAAACCAGCAGGAGGAGGGTCGATTCGCAGCCGTCTCATCCTATCTCCAAATCCGAAATCCGAAGAATCTGCCCTGAGATAAAATGCCAACCATCGCGGCTGATCGAGGATTCTAATCAACCCATCGCAATAAGTTGGATTGGAGGCGCCAGACTACGACACCGCAGGAAAACGCAGAAAGCTCTTCGGTTCTCGTCCAATCACGTGACTTTAAAGAGCGTTCCATTTCCGAGCAACGCTTGGATCCGTCCAGATCGAGACGAGAAACATCCGATCTCCCACGCCTCATCCGAGATGAGGTAGTCTGTTCCAAGAAAGAGGGAAAAAAGCTCACGATCCCCGATCACATCCTGGACGGTATAGTGATCTGGATTTCGAACGTGGTCGCCCCATCGAAGTCCATTCTGCGATTCAGCGCACCGTTTCAGATGCCTCAAGAGCGATTCCCTGTTGATCAGCCGGATACCGCGTTTGGCATCCTCCTTCCGACGTTCGATGGATAGGACGCTCTTCTCGCCCGTCAACGCGTCGCGCTCGTTCAGAATTTCCAATAGGGACGTTCGATAGAGTCCAGTCACTCGACACCTCTGACCCTGAGCTGGCAGGCGAAGCCACTCGTCGTTTTCCATGATCGAAGTGTATCACCTAGAACTGCCAAGACCACCCCAACTCCGCGAAAATTGGCGTCCCTGGGAAGGGGCTGAGTGACGTCCGACTCCTACTCCCACAAATCAGAGTCATAACGAGGAATTCGAACCCGAGAAAACGGATGTTATGATTCTGTTATGAAAAAGCCCCAATTCCAGATCCAATTCTCTATAAGCTACTAGAAACGAGGATGGTGCGCGATACTGGGTTCGAACCAGTGACCCCCTCCGTGTCAGGGAGGTGCTCTACCGCTGAGCTAACCGCGCGTTTCCGGGAGGCGAGAAAGTAGGAGCCCACCCCGATCCGGTCAATTCAAAAACCGCTGTCTCCGGCAAGGCCTCTTCCCGACCGCGCTGGGACTCCCATCCAGCTCGTTTTGCAGCCGGTGGTGCTTCACGCCGGGATCTTCGTTCATCACCATGTAGGTGTAGGCCACGATCCCCAGGCCGGAAACGATCCCGCACACGACGATGATCGCCATCAGGACCGATCTCATTCTCTCGCCAACGTCGAACTGAACCTTCCGGACCGCCTGAACATCCGCCGAAGCTTCCCGGCGTTCGTCTTCGGCTGGCGCAATCTGACGCGGCGTGACTTCGATCTGGCGGGGTGCCGTGACCGCCAGCGCCCGTTGATCATTGCGCTCGGCTTCCTGACGTCGAGCCGGCCCGGGCGAGGACGGCTCGGCCGGCTCGGAGCGGGGCCGCTCGACTCTGGCGACCATTCGCACGGGTGCCGACGAGCGGGCTTTCGGCGGCTCTGCAACGGGGACAGAGACAGAGACAGGAACCTTCGCCGTAATTACGGGCTCCGGCTCGACGAGGGCGGGATCTTTCTCAGCCGGTTTGATCTCAGCAACGGGTTCGCTGGCATCCAATCTGGATGGAGGCGGCAACTCGATTTCGATCGGCTCAGCCATTTCGGTGGGGATCTGCCGCTTCGGAAGCGAAGGGCTGACTTCATTCTCCAAATTCCGCCGTGACCGCCGCCCGGGCAATCGTCTCAGTTTTCGCTGCCGGATCGGCTCCACTGGAAGCGTGTGGCGGAACAACTCCGACACGGCGTTCTCGAATTCAGGGGCGCTGGCGATCTCCTGAGGCACCGCACTCGTGTAGTAGCGAATTTTTCCCGTCGAGCAGTCGTAGAAGAAGCGGATCGCGAACGCCTTTTGATCGTGGCGCAAAATTACTGCGAAATACAACTGGGAGGCGGGGGTGATCGGGCGTTCTCCGGCGGTGACCTCGGGCAACCAGAGCGACCACATGGAATCTTCCTGCGAAAACGTGGCGGCGGCTCCTTCAAACGTCTTCAGGAACGATGCAATTTCCCGGCCTTTTCCTAGTTTATCCATTTTTGCCAGCCTTACCCGCTGTTTCACATAGAGTATCATTCGTTTCTTTTAATAATCCAGATTATTCTGAGGATACCGACTGAATTTCCAGTATTCGTGCGATCCAGGCTCGCCATTCACGAGATCCAATCAGCAAACTTCCCAGCGATGAACTCACCGACTCACCCCGCTCCCGTCCCGCCCAGTTGTCCAATCTCCCGCCGCCTCGAGGGACAGAAAGCCATCGTCACGGGAGCAAGCTCGGGACTGGGGAAGGCGGTCGCCATCGCTCTGGGGAGTGCGGGCGCCGACGTTGTCGTGAATTACGTCGGCAGTCAGGAAAAAGCCCAGGAGGTCGCCCAAACAATTAAAGAGGGCGGCGGACGGGCGATTCCCATTCAGGCCGATGTTTCGGTCGAGTCAGACGTGGAGGACATGTTTGCCCGGACCATCGAGGAATTTGGCACCGTCGACATTCTGGTCAACAATGCGGGCATCCAAAACGACGCGCCGTTCGACGAGCTGACCCTCGACCAGTGGCGCAAGGTCATCGACATCAACCTCACGGGCCAATTTCTCTGCGCCCGTGCGGCTGTTCGGGAGTTCAAACGCCGGGGCGTGCGACCGGAAATCTCCTGCGCCGCCGGGAAAATTATCTGCATGAGTTCCGTCCACGAAGTCATCCCGTGGGCTGGCCACGTGAACTACGCGGCGTCGAAGGGCGGCGTCATGCTCATGATGAAGTCCATCGCGCAGGAGGTCGCCCCCTACCGGATTCGCGTGAACAGCATCGGCCCGGGTGCCATCCAGACTCCGATCAACAAGGAAGTGTGGAGCGATCCGGAGCAGTATGAGCAACTCCTCAAACTCATTCCCTACAACCGCATCGGCGAGCCCGAGGAAATCGGCCGCGCGGCCGTGTGGCTCGCGTCCGACGACTCCGACTACGTGCACGGGATCACGCTCTTCGTCGATGGCGGCATGACCCTTTATCCCGGCTTCGAGACGGGCGGTTAGCCCGCGTCAGTCCGCAACGCGCTGGCCCGCCGATCCGAACGCGCCGGAGAGAAACTCCTGCATTTCACTCCAGGATTCGCGGTCGGCCTGGGCGTCGTATCCAACGGGAAGATCAAACTCCTCGGCTCCAGCATCCGCACCCGGATTGGTAAACCCGTGCTTCGCCCCCGGATAGCGAACGACGGTCACGCTTGCTCCGGCAGTGTTCATCCGTTGCTCGAATTCCTCGACCGCGTCGTCCGGCACGAACTCGTCGGCGGTACCCGTGAGCACCAGCATTCTGGCGGTCGGCTCCGTCCCCTCCGGAACCTCGGCTCCGAGCGAGCCGTGAAAACTCGCCACCGCATCCAGTCCCTCGATCCCACTCGCCGCCATCTGCAGCACCACACCGCCGCCGAAACAATACCCGATCGCTGCCACCTTCTCGGGGTCGACCTCGGGTTGAGATCGAAGAAATTGCAGCCCCGCCTCGAACCGCGCCGTTGCCTCGGGCAGATCGGTCATGACTGCCTTGGCGAAAGCTCCCGCTTCCTCCGGATGGGTCGCCACCTTGCCTTCGCCGTACATGTCGACCGCGAGTGCCACGTAACCCAGCTCGGCCAGCATCCGGGCGCGGTGGCGGGCGTAGTCGTTGATCCCCCACCACTCGTGGACCACCAGGACACCCGGCCGTTTTCCGTCCGCTTCAGGAATTGCCAGCAGCCCCTTGGCCGTTACGTCACCAGCGGGGTAGCTGACCTCCCGCGTCACCACCTCAGCCCGCAATGCTCCAACGAAAACCAACCCGACCAGTAACCCCGACAATAGTTTCATCGCGCGAGCCTATCCCGGACGCAGCCCGCGAACCAGATCCGAACGCGCGAACGTCTCGCGCTAGCGCCGCGCGGTCAGTTCCTGATCGAGGTTGTAGGCCGCGCTGATGAGCGCGAGATGCGTGAAGGCCTGCGGGAAATTCCCGAGGTGTTCGCCGCACGGACCCAGTTCCTCCGAATACAGCCCGAGGTGATTGGCGTAGCCGAGTGTCTTCTCGAAAAGAAACCTCGCCTTGTCCACATCGCCCGCCCGGGACAGGCACTCGACGTACCAAAACGAACACATCGAAAACGTCCCCTCAGTGCCTTCGAGACCGTCATACGCGCCGTTGGCCAAATTGTAACGGTAGACCGTCGAATCCTCGACCAGCGACTTCTCGATCGCGCGCAGGGTGGAAATCCACCTGGGATCGGTCGGCCCGATGAACTTGACCAACGGCATCAGCAGACACGCCGCGTCCACGCTCGTCCCACCCCGATACTGAACGAACGTCTTCAGATCGGCATTCCAGAAATTGCGGTAAACGTCGTGATAAATTTCGTCCCGCACCTTGAGCCAGCGATCAAGCGGTGCCGGGAACGACCGTTTCAATGCCAATCGGATACCTCGATCCACCGCGACCCAACACAACACCCGGGAATAGGTGAAGTGTTGCTTGGGGCCACGGATTTCCCAGATCCCTTCGTCAGGCTTGTTCCAGTTGTCGCAGACCCAATCAATCATCCGGGTCAGGCTTTCCCAGAGGTCATACGAGATCGGCTCGCCGTATTTGTTGTAGAGATAGACCGAGTCCATCAGCTCGCCGTAGATGTCGAGCTGGAGCTGATTGTGAGCGGCGTTGCCGATGCGCACGGGACTGGATCCCCGGTAGCCCTCCCAGTGATCGAGCGTCTCCTCGGGCAGGTCCGACCGCCCCGCGATGGAATACATGATGTCCATCTGTCCGTCGGCCAACTCGCGGCAACGCTCCTCGATCCAGCCCATGAAATGCTTGGCCTCCGCCGTGTAGCCCAGCCGCATCAACCCGTAGATTGTGAACGACGCGTCGCGAATCCACGTGTAACGGTAGTCCCAATTTCGCCCTCCCCCAATGGTTTCCGGCAGCCCAAACGTCGGCGCGGCCACGATGGCCCCGTGCGGGTGCGACACCAACATCTTGAGGGTCAATGCCGACCGCTTCACCATCTCGCGCCACCGTCCCCGGTAACTCGAGTGGTGACACCACCGGCGCCAGAAATTTAACGTCTCCTTGAAGAGGTCCGCCACGTCGGATTTCCGTCGGTTGTGCGGCGAGTTGCAATCCCTCGCGTCCTCCATGATCACGAACGCCGTCTCCCCGGCGTGCAGCTTGAAGTGCGCGATAGCACGACCGCCTTCGATTTCCATCTCCACCTCGGCCTGGACGTTGAGAAGAAGCTTGGTTCCATCCGGCCCGTCGCTGCTGAAGACGATTCCTTCCGTCGTCCGCTCGACCTTGTGCGTCGATCTCCCGTAATTGAACGCCGGGGCGAACTCGAGCCGAAACCGGATGTCGCCCCGGACCGCTTTTGCCCGGCGGATCAGTTGATGCGCGTGACCCTCCTCTTCCACCGGCATGAAGTCCGACACCTCCGCAATTCCGTCCTGCGCCAGAAACCGCGTGATGAGAATATTCGTGTCCGGCAGATACATCTGCCGATGACGTTGGTCGCGCATCTCCGGCGCAATGGTGAAACGCCCACCCTTCTTGTCATCCAGGATCGCCGCGAAAATCGTCGGCGAGTCAAAATGCGGAAAACACATGAAATCGATCGATCCGTCCATCCCCACCAGGGCGACCGTGTGCAGATCCCCGACAACCCCGTAGTTTTCAATCGGTTGGTAACTCATCTCGTCACCCTACCGAAACTTCCTCACCAAGAACGAGTCTCAACCACGCCATCGAAACCAATTTGAATTCCGAACCTGAAAATTCCGTCAAAGGTGTCTAAACTCTTGCTCGTCGCCATGAACTTCCGCCTCGCCACCCTTGCCCTCCTCTTCATCGCCACCTTGGGCACAGTCTCCGCCGATCCCGTCGTCCGCGCCGCGCAGATCCGGCTTCAGGAACTCGGGTATTTTGATTTTACGATCGACGGCGCCTGGGGGCCCCGCACAGCTGCTGCGGTAAGCCGCTACCAGTCGGACCAAGACCTCGAGATCACCGCGACCCTCACGAGTTCGACGCTGTCGAGCCTACGCATCCGCGTCGAAACTCGGGATTCCCGATCCCGGCGCACCGCTCGCCCGACGCCCACGCCCCTGCCGCTCTACCAAGCGATCCCCGACGTCTTCAAAGGCGGTCCCTACTTGAATGCACCCACCGCCTACCAGATTCGGGTCATCACCGCAGCTCAGAAAAACCTTCGCACACTCGGCTACTACGCCTGCCCGCTCGACGGCAACCCCGGGCCAGCGCTGACCCGCGCCATCGTGGATTATCAGCGATCCGCCGACTTCCGCGCCACCGGTCGCCTCGACAAATCCACGCTCCAGGGTCTCGATCTCCTTTACCTCGACCGCTAGGCGATCCCGACCCAGCCAGCCATTCGATCAGGGCCGATCTCAGGGATATGAAGTCCCTACTCGCCCTCACTTTCCTCAGTCTGCCACTCGCGGTCAGCGCACAAGTCCCCTCCGACACCGTCAATCCTGCCGTTTCGAGTCCCACCGGCATCGCGACGGGCACCGTTCAGGGCATGGCCGACCGCGTCACGCCATCCGTCCCAAATGGATACGTCACCATGGACGACACGACCTACGTCCTCAAAGACGGTCGCGTTTACCAACTCACCAAGACCATCACCCTTCAGATCCGGCCCGATGGACGAGTGATCGGATTCGAAGGGGAGGAAATGACCATCCCGGCCGGCCTCATGCTCACCACCGACGGACGACTCGTCAAAGCTCCGGCCCTCGGCGTCGAGCCCGACGGATCAACCTACCAGGTGGACCGTGGCAACGCCGACGATTCCACGATGAGAGCCGGGATGAACAAAGGCGCAGCAAATTCCTCGGGCCTCGACTCCGGGAATGATGGAAATAACTCGGGGGCCGCCGGTGGAAATGTCGATGACGACGCCGACCTGGTTGGAGGCATCGACACGAACGCGCTCAGCCCCACCGGGACGACCAATGGTCTGAACGACAATGGCGGCCCGAACAACGCCACCGGGAACAATCAACTCACCACAACGGCACCAACGGTGCCAATCAGACCGGAAATTCCAGCGATCAGATGGGAAGCGCCGATTCGACGAGCAACAGCACCAACAAGCAAGCTGCTGGCGGTGACGAGTCCGCAACTGACACCAACTCCAATCCTTCGGATAACAGCACCGGGAACGCTTCGAACTCGACCGGAGCATCATCCAGCAGCAACGGCAACCCTTCGTCCGGAGGGAACAGTAGCGGCGGCGCTCGCTAAGAAGCTGCGCAAGCGGTCAACCCACCCTTTTACCCTCCCTCTTCCAGGCTCAATCCAGCGTCCGCTGGAGACTCGCAAGAAATCCGCGCAACCTTGTCGTCACGTTTAATTCCTGCAGCAGGGCCTGCCGCGTCTCGGCGTCCGGAATCAGCGTCGAGCAGACGGCATTACTCAACGCCTCCGGGCTCTTCGCATCCTCCAAAAATGCCTCGAAGTGCTTCGGCAACTCGTAGCCCTGGTCGCGGAGGCCGTGGCAGACCTTCCGAACCGTCCGGGCCAATTCTTCGGCCTCGGGATCGTCCGTATTCTCGGAGGGAAGCGGCTCAATCCTCGCGATCCGGTAAGGCTCCGTCTGCACCCAGTCGGTGAATCGCACGCGGGCCACTCCGTGCAAAACGAGGTGCGAAGTCCCGTCGACATTTCGCACGCACGCGCGCACCAGCCCGGCCCCGCCGACTTCGCGGACGTCGGCCTCGTCGGAGTTCAGCATCGCGACTCCGAACACCCGCTCCTGACTCAACGAGTCGGCCAACATTTCGCGATACCTCGGCTCGAAAATGTAGAGCGGCAGCAAGGCATTGGGAAAAAGGATCGTTCCCGGCAGGGCGATTACGCCCAACGTTTCGGGCAAGTCAATCGGGTCTATTCGCGATTCCATCCCCAATGTTACGCGCGTCGACGGCGTTCAGTGTGGGTTCGATCGGAACATTTCTTATTCGTAGAAAGACGCGATCACGCCAACCACCTCGGCGACCTCGTCCTCGCGCAGCTCCGAGTAGATCGGCAACGCAATGGTCTCCAACGCAGCGGACTCGGCTTCGGGCAGACTGCCCTCGGGATAGCCGAGATAAGCGAAGCACTCCTGGCGATGGAGCGGGACCGGGTAATAGATCCCGTGCCCAATCCCATTCGCGGCAAGATGTTGTGAGAGTTCATCCCGCCGGGGAGCGCGCATCACGTATTGATGAAAAATGTGGTCGCTCTCGACCCGCCCGCGAAAGGGCCTCGTCGGCAACGTCAGCTTCCCGACCAGCCCGGCTTCGTCAAACGCGGCGGCGTAGCGCTCGGAGTTCGCCCGCCGCTCCGCATTCCACGTCGCGACGTGCGGGAGTTTCACGTTCAGAATCGCCGCTTGCAGCGCATCGAGGCGAAAATTTCCGCCCACCTCGTGGTGGAAATACCGCTGTTCCATTCCGTGATTTCGCATCAGCCGGAGCCGCGCCGCGTCGTCAGCCTCGCGGCAGGTCGAGAGCCCGGCGTCTCCGTAGGCTCCGAGATTTTTGGCGGGGAAAAAGCTGAAGTAACCGTATTCGCCGATGGCTCCGGCCTGGGCGGTGCCGCCCACTCCCGGGTAGTCCGCCCCGATCGCTTGCGCGGCGTCTTCGACGACCTTCAATCCGTGGCGCCCAGCCAGGGCCATGACGGCATCCATCTCACAGCAAAGCCCGAAGAGATGCACCGGGACGATGGCGCGCACGACATTGCCGTGGGGCGTCCGGATCGTGCCCGAAGAGTCAGCGGTCATGCCGGCGAGGCGCGCCTCGAGTTTGGTCGGATCGAGGTTGTAGGTGACGGGGTCGATGTCCACGAAGACCGTCTCGATCCCGAGCCGGTGCAGACATCCGACCGTCGCGAAGAACGTGTAGGGCGTCGTGATCACCGCGTCACCGCGTCCCCACCCTTCAGCCATCAGGATCGCCAGCCACGCGTCCGTGCCGGATGACATCCCGACCGCGTGGCCCGCACCCGTGGACGCGACCACGTTGGCTTCCAGTTCCTCGACCTTGGGCCCAAGAATAAAGGACTGCGAAGCGACAACGGACTCCAGCTCGGCCGCCACGGCATCGCGGATTCTGGCGTATTGGCGGGAGAGATCGAGAAGGGGGACAGCCACCGGACGAACCTACCGTATCACGCCAAACTCTGCCCGGCGGTTCGCCGCCCACGCAGCGTCGCCACCACCAGCATCAGCCGGCATTTCCTCGCCAAAGCTAACGGTCTGGATGCGACTCCCGCTGATTCCCATGCCGATCAGCGCCTCGCGAACGGCCTGAGCACGACGCTCGCCGAGTCCGCGGTTGTATTCCTCGGTCCCACGCTCATCGGTGAATCCGGCGATAATGATGTCGCTTTCGATCCCCTGCATCGAGGAGGCCACGGTGTCCAGGGTCGTGTATTCGGAATCCGCCACCGTCACGCTATCGTAGCCGAAGTACACCGGGGGGAATTGGCTTCGATTCACGGTCGAGCCAAAGAAATTCGAGCCTTCGATGCGCTCCGGCAGGGGCGTGCCCGTAACGTAGTCGCCGTCGACCCCGACATAGTCACCATCGGAGCCGCGTTTGTTGGCGCAGCCAGTGAGACCAGAGGCCAGCGCGGTGAGGAGGAGGAGTGAGAAAAATCGCTTCATGTTGGGAGTATTGAAAACGCCGTTTGCGCGGAAAACTCAATGCTTATCGCGCCCGTGCGCTGGAGGAACCCACGCCGGGCTGCGCAAATCCTTACTTAATGTGCCCATAGCGCGCGCGCACGAAGCAATAGACTCCGTAAGCGGCCAATCCCGCTGCCACGATCCCCAGCAGCCAGGCACCGTAGGGTTGGGTCTCCAACGAGCGGAGCGCCCCTCCCATTCCCTCCGCCTCGTCGGCGTCTGACCTCCAGCCAGCTAACACCAGAAAGCCGCCCATCAGAAAAAACACCACGCTTCGCGCCGCGATGCCCGCGCGGGCGATGTGATCCAGCCCCCGGCGCATCTCACCATTCCCGTCCGTCACGGTGAATTTTTTCCGGTAGCTCGCCGTCCAAGCCTGGTAGGCAAACCGAATCGCCACCCCGATCATCACCAACCCCGCGCCGATCACCGCCCACTCACCAAGCGGCTGGTCCATCGCCGTCTCGCTCATGGCGGCAGTTCCCTCCTGTCCGCCCGTGCTCATTCCCATCAGGTGTTTGCCCGCCGCCACCGCCAGTCCGGCGTAGACGAATCCACTCGCCGCCCGTCCGGCACGCTCGGCCAATTTTTCCAAGCCCGACTTGTCACCACCCATCGGTGCAAAGGTCGAGACCACCCGCCACACGACGTAGCAGACCAATCCCACCATCAACAAAATCAAAACCACCCAACCCAACGGGTGACCCGCGAATGCTGCCAGCGCCGATTTGGCATCCGGTGAATCGCCCCCGCTTCCCATGGCCTGGTTGACCGCCAGCCCGGCAATCGTCAGGTAAATCACTCCTTTGGCGAGGTAGCCAATCCTCGCAAAACTATCCACCCACTTCGGGCTATCCATTCGTTCGTTCATCAATTTTCTCCATCTGCCAGCGGCAGATTCACGTCAAATTTTGTCCCTTCGCCGACCACCGACGTCACGTCGATCCGTCCGCCAAGCAGTTCCACCAGTTGCTGCGTAATCGCCAGTCCCAGACCAGTGCCCGCCACGTCTTCCCGAGGATCAATCCGGGAGAACTCCTTGAACAACCGCCCGACGTCCGACTCCCGGATCCCGATCCCGTTATCCGCGACCGAGAACCGCCACCGCAGGTCATCGATCTTCGTGAAGATCAACTCCACCTTCGGGGGACGTTCGTCCGAACGGAACTTCACCGCGTTCGAAAGCAAGTTGCGGGCAACCTGACCAAGCTTCGTCCGATCGCTCGAGATCGTCGTCAACCCGTCGTCGAAATCGCCTTCCACCGTGACCCCCGACTCCTCCCCCAACGGAACCCAGGTCGCCATGAGTTCTTCGAAAAATTCCTTCGCGGAAAATCCATCGCACTCCCCCTGAGCTTGCCCCGCCACGAGCTCCGAATAATCCAGGAGCTGACCCAACATGACCCCCATGTCGTTGAGATTGCGCTGGGCCACACCGATCAGATTATCATCCTCGAACTCGGCAACTGATCGCGAGACCACCGCCAGAATCACCCGCTGCGCCTCGAGCGAATTGCGCAGTTCGTGCGAGACCGATCTCATCAGGCCGACCCGCGATTCGTTCGCCTCCGTCAACAACAGATTGTGCCGCTCGAGCTCGGTCGAAAATTGCTTAATCTGGCGCTGCTGCTCATCCACGTATTGCTCGACCGAATCCGCCACCAAACGGTCGAAAAAATCCTGAACCACGTCCTTGGCGAACCGCTCGTCCTCCCGGGAAAGCTGCCCCCCATCGGCGTCGAAAGCCTGGAACGTGTGTCGTATCACGATGTTCCGTAACAGCGCCGACTCCTTGAAAAGCTCGTCGATCCGGTAACCCTGGCTCCAGCGGTGAGTCCCGTGCTTGCGAGCTTCCGGACCGGGACCCTCCTGCTTGATCGCCGTCGCCGTGCGCAGACGCTCGACGAGATTCTCGAAAAGCAAAGGTAGATGATCCGCCAACTGATTCCGCGTCATGCTCTCCGTCGAGGCGATATCAGGGTGCGCCCGCATCGACGACAACCACGCATTCATGAGTTCACTTTTCCGCGAGGCAAGATGATCCGCCAACACGTTCAATTGAGGAGATTTGCTATCCGGCGCGGCTGCCATTTCGACAAACAATCAGGCAATCGCAATCCCGCCCAGCAACAATTTCCAAACCGGGAGCATCCGCTACCGTCCGAAGATCCGCTGCCACCAACTATGAGCTCCCATTGCCACGCGATTCTCCACCGACCAGCAAACGCGCAAATCTGCGACCATCGGTGTTTGCCCGCCACACTATTTCAGATAGGCTCAGTTGAACTCCACCATTAGGCTGACCGACCCAAAAAAAAATGCGTGCTCACCGCCTCCTGAAACCGCTTTCCTACTTCATTCTCCCGGCACTCATTGCGCTGACAATCTACGGAGCACCCGCTCGCGAGATCGCCCTGCCCGAGAAAATGGCGGGACCGTGGAGCACGACGATCGACGTGTTCCGCTCGAACGGGGCGCTTTGGTATCAGGAAGACCTGATCTTGAAATTTGAACCCGCTCACGATGACGGTTTCTCGATCCGCTTCATCGCCCCTGCCGCCAAAGGAAAGGGGACTTTCGACGACCGCGGTCGTTTCCGGCAATCCACCCGGGCGCTTGTCCTCACGGAAACCAACGGCTCCGAGATGTCGAAGGTCGTTACAACTGGCAAATGGAAGCAGCGAGGCAGGACTCTCGTCCTGCGCGGCAAACGAAAAATCACCACCGAAACTGGAGAGAAATGGACCGAGAAATTCACCCAGCGTTTCATCGTCAAAGGAAAGCGTCTCTTCCGAATCGACAAAATCTCGGGCAACCCGCCCACCAAAATCGTGTTTCGCAAGGGCAAACGCCGAACCGCCAATGGCCGCGGCGGAGCGACCGACCCCGGAATCTCCAAGATCCTCGCGGTCTCGCCCGCGCCAAACGACTTCGGCGTCAGCCCGACCACCCAGGTGCTAATCGCCATCGATAATGTCGCCGCGATTGATCCGTCCACGCTCGTTCTCAGCGTCGGCAACCAAGTCGTCACCCGGTCCAGCAATCCGCCGCTGACATTCGTCGGCAACCAAGCCCGTTTCACCCCGGCCACCGCGCTCGGCTCTCCCGCACAAACCATCCAAGCCGAGATCACCTGCCAGGATTATTCCGGTCGTATTCACTCGCTCTCTTGGGAATTTGAGCTGGCCCGAACGCCCGAAGTCGCGCCGAATGTCACCGTATTCGGGTCTCCGCAGACTCAAGCCTCCGGTCAGGCGCTCTCTCCCGCCGCCACCGCGGTCGCCGCCCGAGCCGCGTTTCCACCCGCGACGGCGAAAGCCGTCTTGGCTCCGGGCACCTCGTGGGAACTGACCTCGATCAGCGCCAACGAAATCGAGATCAGCTACACCGGCACCCCTCCCGTATTCGCCGTGGACGGTCTGATCTGCAACGGCGCGCCTCCGACCGCCAACGAGATATTCTACCGCCGCATCACCGCCATCAGCGACAATGGAGTCGGCACGATCACGCTCACAACCGTCGACGTCCCGCTGACCGACTTCATCATCAACGGATCACTCCATCTCACCGGTGATGGATTCATCGTGCTCGATTCGACCGTCGCGTCTTCGTCCGCGCTGCTGCCACCCAATACAAAACATAGCGCGCTACTCGGCTCTTTCGACCTCTCCGGTTCCTTCGGCTGGGACGCGGGCACCTTCGGAGAGATTTACCGGGACGTCACACTCGCCGATGTCGGCGTGGCTCGGGCATCTCTGGCCGAAGCCGGATACGAGATTTCACCCTACCTCCGCGTTTCCTTCGACATTGAGGACAGCCAACTCGAACGCCTCACCGCAATGGCCGCCGCCGGTGTCCGTGCCAGTCTGATTCCGCGATTGCAGTATTCCGCATCGTCGAGCCTCTCCGACTCACGCGAACTCCACAATCGGGACGTATTTCGCCTGATCGGTTTCATTGGAATCGTGCCGATCTGGATCGAACTCGATTTCACCCTCACCGCCAATCTCGCCGCAACCATCAGCGGAAGCGGAGACTTCCGCACCGGCTTCTCGCGCCGAGGTTCCCTTCGAACGTCCGTGACCTACATCCGCGGCATCGAACCGATCTGGACGTCCTCCGCTCGGGGCACTCTTTTCGAGGAAGCCCTCGGATTCGATTCGTCGGAATACCAGGTCGACGGCGACGGCACGATCGATTTGGGCCTTGAGGGTCGACTCGACGTTCTGCTCGACAGCCTCGCCGGCGTGTTCGTTTCCACCGAGCCGACCGTTGGGACCACCACGAAATGGAAAATCGAGAACGGGGACCTCGAAGGAATAATCTGGGAAAACCACGCATTTGCGCGCCTGTCCGCCGGACTCTCCATCGCTTTCACCACCATTGACAACGGCTTCCCGAAAGCTGATCTCAGCCTTTTCGAAAGGAACTGGTGCGAAGCGTCCCCCAACCCCGCTCCCGAAGAACTCATTATCAGCCCAATAGAGCTGTCGGATCGCTCGGGAATTCATCTGGGACCGGACGGACCCAGTCGCGGGATTTCTTATCCTGGCGAATACGTCGGCGATCTTTTTGTCGACGTCTGTCCGATTCAGGATGCAACCTACCAATGGTTCGATGCGATTGGAGCAATTCCCGGCGAAACGAATTCATCCTATCGGCTTCCGCCGCGCGACCAACGGCGAACAGGCGACGCTCCAGCAAGAATACACGTCGAAATCTCAACTTCCGATGAAGAATTCGCAGAGCCCTTCCGCGAAGAGGGGCCTACCGGCCCGGGAGACGGTGGAAGCGGGGGTGGGGACACTGGTTAGACTACCCCAACGAACAATGAACCCGCCAAATCCTTCCTTGCCCCACTCCACTTTCGGCTCGAAGCTTTCACAGATGGACTATCGCGGAATCATCACCATCGAGCCGGGCAAGCGGGGCGGGAAGCCTTGCGTTCGCGGGATGCGGATCACCGTTTACGACGTGCTCGGCTGGCTCTCCGCCGGAATGTCTCACGCCGAAATTCTCGAGGATTTCCCCGACCTGAACCCCGACGACATTCGTGCCTGCCTCGCGTTTGCCGCCGATCGTGACCAACACCTCGTTGGACGCGTCGCTTGAAGATCCTCTTCGATCATAATCTCAGCCACCGCCTCATCCAACGACTGGGCGACATCTTCCCGGATTCCATTCACGTCCGACAGATCGGCATGGAGAGCGAAGGTGATCTCACGATCTGGGAATACGCGCGCGGACATGGCTACGTCATCGCTACGCAGGACTCAGATTTCGCAGACTGGAACCGCTTACGAGGCGCACCACCAAAGATTCTTTGGCTTCGCTGTGGCAACCAGACGGTGACGGAAATCGAACGCCGAATCCGTACCTGCTTTCCCCGAATTCAATTTCTGGAAACCGACCCGAAGATCGATGTCGTTGAGGTCTGGTAGATCCCCCACCTGCCTCCTCAGCCGATGCCTGTTAATGTTCTCGACTTGGTAGCGCACCCGTTCGAGAGGCCAAATAGTCAGCCAATGCCTTCAATTGAGAAAATTCAGGCTCGAAAGGGGAGGCATTCCGACGAGCTATCAGCCTGACTCAAACAACCTCCTGTCTCACGCAGACTAAGGTCAAGTTAATGAGTAACCTCGCAAACCTCCGGCAAAACAGTCTTACCGCCCGAAGATCCGCTGCCACCACGATTTGGGTTCCGGATTCGTCGTGCCGCTGGCGTAGGCCCCGGCCGAATCCCGGAAAAAACCCCGATCAAAGACCCGGTCACTCTCCTCACCCGTCCCGCGGAACTCCTCCATTTCCACCTTCGTCCACCCCGCCTCGCCCTTGCGAGCCTCCCGCACCGGCTCCGAAATTTGGTCAATTTCTGCCGCCGTCGCCCGCATCTCGTCCAGCATCTCCGGTCGGCTCGCCAGCACCCACCAGCCACCGTAGGACCCCGGCGCACCCGGCGGCGTGATCTCCACCCTTAAATTCCCCCGATCGGCCCGTCCCCCCGCCGGATCGATCTCCATTACCGCATCCGCGTCCGGCGGAAAATCGAGCATTCCTGCAATAAAATCCCGGCAGTTCTGCTGCGCCTCCCGATCACCGATCAACTCGTCGTAGACGCCGATCTCGACCGCAGCCGGTTGGTCCGGATCTCCGTAAATGTTCATTTCGTATCCGCCCGCCCCACTGCGATACGACGTGTAAGGCACCCCCGCCAGGACACCCTCCGTGATCACCGCCGCCGGAGCTTGGTGCGCATCCGCTCCCCACGGCATCTGGATCAGCCGACCGTACATCGCCCGCCAACTCGGGAATTTCCGCCGCGATTTTTCCCGCTCCGCGTCCGGCAGCGTCACCCGGCCATCGTCCGCCGAGATCCGCGCGATTTCATCCATCCGGTAGCGGTGGACCCCGTAGTCCATCACGATCACCAGATCCGTGGCCGTCGCGCTCGTAATGTCGCCGTAAACCAATTCCCCGGTCTTCAATTGAATCGCGTCCGCCGCGACCGCCGGGAATCCCATCCCGCCCAGTGCCAGCACCACCACCACGCCCGGAATCACAGCAACTCGCACCCGGGCAAAAGAAAACCCGCGACGAGTCGACTCGTCGCGGGCTCGAAAATTCACTTAACCGCCGGCTATTGCGTCACAGCGATTTCACTCGGGACGGTGACCGCCGGCAGCGGTCGGAACGCCACCCCGGAGGTGATCGGCGGGATGATCAGGCTCTGCGCGATGAACTCCTCGTTAATCGGCGCGATCAAGCTGTAGCCACCCTTTCCGTCCGGAAGCATCGGCGTGCCCCAGCGGTTACGGGTGACGACCTCATCGGCCAGGACCAACTCACCCAGCAGGGTGTGATTATACATTTCGGGGAACGTCGTGGTTTGCGTGGTCGTCGTCTGAGACACCATCATACCACCGGCGATAAGCAGCCAAGTCATGGCAGAAAGTTAAACGCCCTGGCCCGCAAAATGTCACGCGCGAAATTTCGCCCGGCACCAGCCCATTTCCTGATTCCCTCGCCCCGCAAAATCCCCTTCCCTACCCCGATGCCGATGCAGTCCCTCAACGGATTTCGGGATTTTTATCCCGAAGACTGCGCCCGACGAGATTACCTCCTCGGGCGTTGGCGAGCCGTCGCGCGCCGCTCCGGCTTCGTGGAAATTGACAGCCCCGTCCTCGAGCCCACGGAACTCTACGCCAAGAAAAACGAGACCGGCGCCGAGATCATGCGCCAGCTCTACAACTTCACCGACAAAGGCGGTCGCGACGTCTCCCTCCGCCCCGAGCTCACGCCCACGCTCGCCCGCATGGTTGCCGCCCGCGAGCGCCACTACCGGAAGCCGCTCAAGTGGTTCTCCATCGCCAGCTTTTTCCGCTACGAACGCCCGCAGAAGGGGCGCCTCCGGGAGTTCATCCAATTCAACGCCGACATCATCGGCGACTCCTCGCCCGGGGCCGACGCGGAACTCATCGCCCTCGTCATCGACATCCTCCATGACCTCGGCTTCACCTCCGACGACTTCGTCCTTCGCCTGAGCGACCGCCGCGCCTGGACTCGCTTCCTCGAGTCCCGCCACGTCGCCGAACCCCGCGAGGTGCTTGCGATCGTCGACAAGATCGAGCGCGAATCCGCCGAATCCCTCGACGCCAAACTCGCCCCCCACGGCCTCACTACCGCCGAAGTCCGCGAGTTCATCGCCAGCGGCAGCCCGGACGATTTCAGCGACCTCCTCGCCGACCTCACCGCGCGCGGCCTCCGTGATTTCGTCGAGATCGACCTCTCCATCGTCCGCGGTCTCGCCTATTACACCGGACTCGTCTTCGAGGCCTTCGACTGCGGAAAAAACAACCGCGCCCTCGCCGGCGGCGGACGCTACGACACACTCATGAGCGATCTCAGCGATGGCTCGTGCGACCTGCCCGCGGTCGGTTTCGGCATGGGTGACGTCGTCCTCGGCGACTTCATCGACAACACCCCCGCCGCCGCCGCCAAGCGCCCGACCCCCACCGCTACCGACCTCTACGTCATCATCGCCGACGAAACCAAACGCCCCCAGGCTCTCGCACTGATCACCAACCTCCGCACCGCCGGACTCCGCACCGACTTCCCCCTCACGGCAACCAAGCTCAACAAACAATTCCAAACCGCCGAAGCCCTCGGCGCCCAGACCGCCATCATCGTCGGAACCGAATACCCCGACCTCAAACTCAAGACCCTCGCCACGCGCGACGAGCTCACGATCCCGGCCATCGACCTCATTCCCTTCCTCCAAAAATCCTGTCAATCCCGCCAATCCAGTTAATCCTGTTTAGTTTTTCACCAGTATGTACCGCACTCACCACTGTTCCGCCCTCCGTGCCACCGACGCCGGTTCGACCGTCACCCTCAGCGGCTGGGTCGATTCCCGCCGCGATCACGGCGGCGTCATCTTCATCGACCTTCGCGACCGCGAAGGCATCACGCAGATCGTCTTCCGCCCGGAAGAACACCCACAAGTCGCCACTCAATCCCACGGTCTCCGCGGCGAAGACGTGATCACCCTCACCGGCACCGTCGCGCCACGCGTCTTCGGCACGGAGAACCCCAAGCTCCCCACCGGCGAGGTCGAGATCGTCGCCACCGAACTCACCGTCCTCAACAAAGCTGACGTCCTCCCCTTCCCCATCGAAGGCCGCGTCGCCAACGAAGACCTGCGGCTCGAATACCGCTACCTCGACATCCGCCGCGCCGCCATGCGCGACAACCTCCGCCTCCGCCACCGCGTCATCAAGACGATCCGCGACTTCATGGACGGCGAAGGGTTTCTCGAAATCGAAACCCCCATCCTGTCGAAGAGCACCCCGGAAGGTGCCCGCGATTTCCTGGTCCCCTCACGCCTCACACCCGGCAGTTTCTACGCCCTCCCCCAGGCCCCGCAGCAATACAAGCAGCTCCTCATGGTCGGCGGCATCGAGCGCTACTTTCAGATCGCCCGTTGCTTCCGCGACGAAGACCTCCGCGCCGACCGTCAGCCCGAATTCACCCAACTCGACGTCGAAGCCTCCTTCATCACCGAGGAAGACGTTCTCACGCTCGCCGAGCGCATGCTCGCCGCCGTCGTCAAGCTCTCCCACGACGTCGACATCGCGCTCCCCTTCCCACGTCTCACCTACGCCGACGCGATGAACCGCTACGGCAGCGACAAACCCGACACCCGCTTCGGCGTCGAAATTGTCGACCTCGCTTCCGTTTTCGCGACGACCGAATTCAAAGTCTTCCGCGGCGCACTCGACAAAGGCGGCGTGGTCAAGGCCATCAACGCCAAGGGCCTCGCCGGCATCACCACCGGCCAAATCAATGAACTCACCGAAATGGCCAAGCAATTCGGTGCCAAGGGCCTCGCCTTCATCAAAATCGAAAACGGCGAGTGGAAATCTCCCATCGTCAAATTCTTCACCGACGCCGAGAAGACCGCTCTCACCGAAGCCATGACCATCGAGGAAGGCGACCTCATTCTCTTCGGAGCCGACACGTGGGACACCGCCTGCGAAGTCCTCGGACGCGTCCGCCTCCGCGTCGCGGAAATACTCAACCTCCTCGCCGACAACACCGCGCTCAACTTCCTCTGGGTGACCGAATTCCCCCTCCTCGCCTGGTCGGCCGAAGACAACAAGTGGAACGCCGTCCACCACCCATTCACCCGCCCGCACCCCGACGACGCCGCCAAGCTCACCGAGCCCGACGTCGATCTCTCGACCCTCCGCGCCGTCGCCTACGACGTCGTCCTCAACGGCGTCGAACTCGGCGGCGGCAGCCTGCGAATCCACGAAGCCGATTTGCAGAAGAAGATGTTCACCACCCTCGGCGTGACCGACGAAGAACAGTCCACGCTCTTCGGCCACATCCTCGATGCCTTCCGTTTCGGCGCGCCACCCCACGGCGGCATCGCGTTTGGATTGGACCGACTCGTCATGCTCCTCGCCGGAGCCGAGTCCATCCGCGACGTCATGGCCTTCCCCAAGAACAACCGCGGCCAGGACCTCATGTCCCACAGCCCCGCCCAAGTCGATCCCCACCAACTCCGCGACCTCCGGATCCAAACGGTCAAAAAAGCTTAACCGCCCGGCAGCAAGGTATCCCAACGGGATTCCCTCCCCCAGCCCAGGGTCGTCCCGCCCCAGCGGGACCACCCTGGGAAAACACCCCCTCGAAATGACCTACCCCAACGGGGTTGTATCCTCCCCCCGCCATGCCCCAATCCCTCTCCGCCGTCTACCTCCACGTCGTCTTCTCGACGAAAGACCGCTTTCCCTTTTTCTCCGACGCCGACACCCGCGCCCAAATCCACGCGTTCCTCGGCGGCATCGCCAAACAACGCGATTGTCCACCGATCCTCGTCGACGGCGTGGCCGACCACGTCCATCTTCTCCTTAGCCTCGGTCGAACCACCACCCAAGCCGATTTGATAAAAGAGCTCAAACGCAGTTCCAACCTGTGGATTCAGGACCGATTTCCGAAGATCACGAAATTCGCCTGGCAAGCGGGTTACGGAACTTTCTCGGTAAGCGCCTCCAATCTCGACGCCGTCCGGGACAACATCGCCGGTCAGCTCGAGCACCACGCGCGCCTCAGTTTCCAAGACGAATTCCGGGCGCTCCTGCAAAAACACGGGATCGATTTCAACGATCACCACGTGTGGGATTGATTCAACCCCGTTGGGTTAGACTTCCCCGAGACGCAGAACCCAGGGTAGCTCGCCGGAGGCGACCAACCCTGGGCTGGAAGATCCAATCCCGTTGGGATAAGTTTCCCGCCACCAATCACCAATCACCAATCACCAATCACCCGCCACCCGCCCGTGTCCCGCGCCTTCGAAGAACTCGCCCACACTGATACCCCGCTCGGGCCCATCACGCTCCGTCGGCGGCAGGTTCCCTTGCTCGACAACCTCGACGTTTTCGAGGTCAAGCTCGGCGAGGAATTCCTCATGTCCAGCCTCTTCCACGACGTCGAGGTCGCCCTCGCTGACCTGGGGCTCAAAGGATCCCACGCCCCGCTCGACGTCGTCGTTGGCGGCCTCGGACTCGGATACACCGCCCGAGCCGCGCTTCGGAATTCCAACGTCCGATCGCTCCTCGTCGTCGAGGCCCTCGCACCCGTGATCGATTGGCACGAAGCCGGACTCGTCCCCCTCGGTCCCGAGCTCACCGCCGATCCCCGCTGCCAGCTCATCCAAGGTGACTTTTTTGCTCTGGCGACCTCACCGAATTTCAGCTTCGACCCCGCCGATCCGACCCGCCGCTTCCACGCCGTCCTCCTCGACATCGACCATTCGCCGGACAAGCTGCTCCACCCCCGCCACGCGGCCTTCTATACCCCCGGTGCGCTCCGCGAATTCTCCAAAAAACTTCACCCCGGCGGCACGTTCGCGATGTGGTCCGACGATCCGCCCGACGAGCCGTTCCTCACGACGCTCCGCGAAGTCTTCATCGACGTCCGCACCGAGATCGTGACCTTCACCAATCCGATCCGAGGCACCGACTCCGCCAGCACCGTCTACCTCGCCCGCCGCCCAGCGTGACGCGACGCTAAGCGCAGCTGCCGTCCCCTTCCGTCGCGGTCCCGTAGTATTGTTCACCGATCCGGATTTTCTCGCGGCCATTGGCCAGCCGCCACTTGTTCGTGTCCCGCAGCGAGTAGATGCAACCGCAATACTCCTGCTGATAAAATTGCTCCCGCTTCGAGATCTCGACCATCCGCGACGCCCCGCCCTTCTTCCGCCAATTGTAGGTCCAATAGGACATCCCGTCGTAACGCGCCGCCGCCCGCTGACCGCTCCCATTGATCTGCTCCATGTTCTTCCACCGCGAGATCCCCAGGCAGCTTGTGATGATCGGAAACTCATGCTCGTGCGCGTACAAGGCAGTCCGCTCGAACCGCATGTCGAAGCATTGCGTGCACCGCTCCCCCCGCTCCGGAGCCCACTCCAGCCCCTTCACCCGCTGAAACCAATTGTCCGTGTCGTAATCCACGTCGACGAACTCGATCCCCTCCTTCTCCGCGAACCTCACGTTCTCCTCCTTCCGAAGCTCGTATTCACGCCGAGGATGGATGTTCGGATTGTAAAAAAAGATCGAATACTCCACCCCCGCGTCCCGCATTGCCTCCATCACCTCGCCCGAGCACGGCGCGCAGCACGAGTGCAGCAGCACCTTCCCGTCCCGCTCCGGTCGATCAATGATGGGTCTCTCGCTCACGAACCGACTGAACACCGAAATCTGCAAACTGAAAACCGAAACTGAATAACTCCGCTCACTCCCCCGTCACTCTCAGCAACATGAAAACGCTCAAACCACTCCTCGCCATCGTGTTCACGCTCGGACTGTTGTCCGCGGTTCCCAAAGCTGAAGCCGGCGGATTCCTGAATATCTCAATTGGATCGCCCGGCTACCGCTGCGCGCCACCCGTCACCTACTACCGCCCGCGACCCGTCGTCTACGTCCAGCCTCGCGTCATCTATCGCCGCCCGGCACCCGTCTACTATCGCGGCGGCTCCTCCTGCAACACCGGCTACAAAGTCAGTCGCCGTGGCCACTACTACCGTCGGTAAATGCGAATCTGAACAGAAGGGAACGAAGAGAACGAAGAATACAAATAGAGTTAGAACATAAGGTCGCGAAGACCGAAAAAGGGGTGCCTCGGGCTATGCTCGAGATACCCCTTTTGAATTTTTTCTCACCCTTCGTTTTCTTCGTTCCCTTCTGTTCAAAAAGAATCCTTCCGTTACCTCAAACCCCCGCGAACGCCTCCAGCCCCTCCTTCGTGATCGCGTGTTTCGCCCCGCAGCGCGGACACCCGATGCGGATCACCTCCCCGTCGGCGAACAGATCCCCCGCGTCCCTTTCATAAAGCGGCATCAGAACCTGCATCATCCGATCCTGATTACACCCGCACTCGTACCGATAAAACCGTTGCTCCAGCAGGCTCAATTCCTCCTGCTCGTCCATCCCCCGAATCGACTCCGGCGTGAGTCCTTCCAGCCATTCCAGATCGCAATCCGGCTGCGCCCCGACCAACACGAAATCGTCGTCAGAATGACGGAAAAACCGCCCCGGCCGCTGCTCGCTGTGGGCGTAATACCGCTCCGCCGCCGCGAAGAAATCGCTCGCCTCGAAATCCACCACGCTTCGCCTCGGCTCGCCACCGTCCGCGATCACGTCCGCGTAAAACATCCCCGTCGCCGCCTCCTTCACGCCCTCCGTGTAGACGTTCGCCACCACCGTCCCGGCCGGATTATCACCCGCCGCGAAGACATTGAGAAGAGGGGTCTGGAAATTCACCGTCCAGGCTGCCCGCTCGCGCTGCGGTCGGGAAGCGCAGTGCAGCGTCATCGCCGCCAACGCCATTTTTGCAAATTCCGCTGCGTCGGGATCGACCGTCAGAGCGTAATCAGCCAAGTGAAGGTAATAATCGACGTAAATTTGGGAGAAGTCCCCTCGGGCCACGAGGGCGTTTCTGCCCCGGACAAAATAAGTCCGAATTTCAATGCTACGGTCGTCGATCGGTTCCTTCGTGCTCACTTGTTAATCGTAAAAATGAATGGTATCCATTGCACGCTGATGCTCGAAGATCAAAAAGAAGAAGCCGCCTGCCTGCACGTTCTCGGATTACTCGATCCGAAGGACGAGCGCGCGTTCGAAGCCAACGTCGCGTCCGACTCTGACCTGGCCCGCACCGTTGATGACCTCAACGACACCCTGACCAACCTGAGTTCGTCGACGACAGCGATCCACCTTCCCTCGGATACCCTCAAGCGCAGCATCCTCAATTTGGTGGACCTCGTCCCGCCCCGCGTCCACACCGATACCCAAGGATACATCACTGAGATCAACTCCGCCTTCACCGGCCTCTGCGGCTACAGCTTTAGCGAAATTCGCGGCAAAAAGCCCGGCACGATTCTTCAAGGTCCCGACACCGACCCTGCCATTGTCGCCATCCTACGCGACGCCGTCCGCTCGGGATCGGAAGCCGAAGTCGAAATGCTTAACTTTCACAAAGACGGCACCCCCTACTGGGTCTGGGTCAAAATCCACCCCAAGCGCGACGCCTCGGGCAGCCTCACCGGTTTCTACGCCGAAGAGCAAAAGCGCGATCTCCCCGCGAGCGTCGCGGAGCGACTCGGGTAGTCGGGGAAAACAGGCTTCCAGCCTGTCGCTTTTGGCATCCTGCCAAAAGCACTCTGCGACGCAAACCGTTCCGGGACAAAACGACGTCCACCGCAGCACCCCACCCCTGCGCTCCCGCGCCAACAACCCTTGCGACCCACCGGCGGCCAAGTATCCTCCCACCGCCATGCCCTTCGACCTCTCCTCCACCTACGAACCCCGCGGTGATCAGGGACAGGCCATCGACAAGCTGACCCGGTCGCTCATCGCCGGCAATCGCCACCAGACGCTGCTCGGCGTCACCGGTTCCGGCAAGACGTTCACCGTCGCGAACATCGTTCGCGAACTCGACCGCCCGACGCTCGTCATGTCGCACAACAAGACGCTCGCCGCGCAGCTCTACAGCGAGTTCAAGCAATTCTTCCCGAACAACGCGGTCGAGTATTTCGTCAGCTACTTCGACTACTACCAACCCGAGGCCTACATCCCACGCTCCGACACCTACATCGAGAAGGATTCCTCGATCAACGAGGAGATCGAGCGCCTTCGGCTCTCCACCGTCAGTTCGCTCCTCTCCCGCCGGGACGTCCTCGTCGTCGCCAGCGTATCCTGCATCTACGGTCTCGCCTCACCGGAGGATTTCCTCCAGATGCTCTGCACCATCCGCGAAGGCCAGCAGCTTTCGCGGGAGGCGTTCCTGGCCAAACTCATCGACATGCTCTACGAGCGGAACGACATCGCCTTCGAACGCGGGCGTTTTCGGGTCCGCGGCGACACGGTCGAGGTCCACCCCGCCCAGGTCGACGACCGCGCCATCCGCGTCGAGTTCTTCGGCGACGAGATCGACCGCATCAGCGAATTCGATCCGCTCACCGGCCACGTCAACGCACGCCTCACGAACCTGACGCTCTACCCCGCCAAGCAATTCGTCACCCCCCACGACAAGCTCAACCGCGCCATGCGCGACATCCGCGAAGAACTCGACGCCCGCGTCGCCTATTTCGAGAAACACGGCCAGCTCATCGAGGCGCAACGGATCAAGATGCGAACCGAATTCGACCTCGAGATGATGCAGGAAATGGGTTTCTGCAACGGAATCGAAAATTACTCCCGCCACCTCACCGGCCGCCCGCCGAACTCGAAGCCCTACACCCTCATGGACTTCCTGCCCGACGACACCCTCCTCGTCGTCGACGAATCCCACGCGACCATCCCGCAGGTCGGCGGCATGTTCGCCGGCGACCGCTCGCGCAAACAGGTCCTCGTCGACTACGGCTTCCGCCTCCCCAGTGCCCTCGATAACCGCCCGCTCGAATTCCCCGAATTCATGGAGAACACCCGGCAAATCGTTTACGTCAGCGCGACGCCGGGGAATTTCGAGATCATCAATTCCGTCGTCGGCAACACCGGCTACATCCCCGCCAAAGGCGGCTTCAAGCAACAGCACGACCCCACCCTGGTCGCCGGAGCCCTCGAAAATCGAAACTCGAAACTCGAAAATTCCTCCGCCCCTCTCATCGCCGAGCAAATCATCCGCCCCACCGGCCTCCTCGATCCCAAAATCATCATCCGGCCACTCAAGGGCCAGATCGACGAGACCATCGAGCGCTGCCGCCAACGAATCGAAAAAAGGAGCGCGTTCTCATCACCACGCTCACCAAGCGCACCGCCGAAGACCTCGCCGACTACCTCCGCGACATCGACCTCAAGGTCCGCTACCTCCACTCCGACATCGACACCATCGAGCGGGTGGAAATTCTCCGAGGCCTCCGCGCCGGCGAATTCGACATCCTCATCGGCATCAACCTCCTCCGCGAAGGCCTCGATCTGCCCGAAGTTTCGCTCATCTGCATCCTCGATGCCGACAAGGAAGGCTACCTCCGCAGCCAAACCTCGCTCATCCAAACCGCCGGCCGCGCCGCCCGCCACGTCAACGGCGAAGTCATCCTCTTCGCCGACGTCATCACCCAAAGCATCCAGGCCCTGATCGCCATCAGCGACTACCGCCGCGACCGCCAGATCGCCTACAACAAAGAGCACGGCATCACGCCGAAGTCGGTCGTCCGCGCCGTCCAAGAGAGTCTCCACGTCATCCTCAAAGGCGATGACCCCGACAGCTCCATCGTGGCGGAGACACCCGGCGGCCTTGATCTCCACGAGCTCATGCAGGAGCTCCAGCGCGACATGGCCACCGCCGCCGCCAACATGGAATACGAACGCGCCGCCCTCCTCCGCGACCAGATCGCCGAACTCCAAGCCGGCGCCGGCATCGAAAAAATCAGCCCACGGAAGTCAGTGAGCTACAAGACCGGAAAAAAGCGATCCGGGAAGAGATCCAGACAGGATTAACCCGGAAAAATCACCGGTAGGAGACGAAGCGAGTTTGAGCCGGAATGCAGCAAGATTGGTGGGTTGCCAAGGAGTGAACGGCGGCGGGGAGTCGCGCTGGGATCGATTTCGGTGGGTTTGGGCGGCAATGGGGTGGATTTTGCGCCGAGGCAGGCACGACTTGCCGGGCCAAGCGCAAAACAGCGCAGGCAATCAAAGCCGCAATGAGGTGGCCTGGGGCGAGGCTGACTCAGGCGGGCGGGACGCAACCGGCCAGGCGCTGCTGGGCCTGAGCAAAAACACTCTGGAGCGGGTAGGCCGAACAAAGTGCGACGTGGATTCGACGAACGCTGACGCGGACAACGGCGGCGATTTTGAGCAACCGCAGGCGCACACTCCCGAGCGTGGCCGTGGCCAGGGTGCTGCCGACCAGTCCGATCGTGCGCACGCGCTCGAGCAGTAAATAAGCGAAGGCCGAAAACCAAAGCCGCAACTGGTTGGCCGCCATCCACGAACTGGACGTGCGGGCGGCTTTGAGGCCCAGGCTCATCTGTTTGATCATGTTCTCGGCGTTGCCGCGCCCGCAGTAGTCCTGCTCGTAGAGGCTCTCGATGTCGCCACTAACGAGCCGCTTTCCACCGTGGGAGCTGATGCCGCCCGGTGGGATGTTGGTCACCACGAAGCGAGGGTTTTCTTTGTCGGGGGTAAGCACCTCGGCTTTGCCCAGAACCCGCCGCTCTTTGCTCCAGGAGTCGAGCGTGCGGTAGCGGCTGTCCACGTATTGGCGGCAGGCCGTGCCGCACAGACACGAACGCATCCGCGCGCTCACCATCGCCTCTTCCAGCAAGGCTTGCAGGCGTTTGTTGCGTGCCAGCCCAAGGAGGTAATGGACGTTCTCGCGCTCCTCGCACCACGCCATGATCGGCTTGCGCGCAAAGCCCGAGTCGGCCCGCACGATGATCCGGGCCTTGGGAAAACGACGCCGGATCGCTGCGGTGATTTTTTCCAATGCCTCGACCGTTCCCGCGCTGCCATCCTGGCCACTCTCCCGCAACTCGGCCCACAGCACCACCGACCCGCAAAAACAGTAGAGCGGCAGGTAGCAATACGAGTCGTAGTAACCGTGGAAAAATCGTCCCTCCTGCTGGCCGTGCAGCGGGTCGTCCGTCGCATCGAAATCCAGAACAAAGACCTTCTGTCCCTTGGGCAAACACCGCACCCCGGCTTCCAGTAACGCGTCCTCCACGGCCTCGGGCTGCGCGTGCAGCTTGCGGTAGCGGTCGGAAAACTTCGTGCCCAGTTCGAGCCGATTGAGCGTGGCCGCACTGGCACACGCAAACCCCCGATCCTTGCTGCTGCGACGTTCCTGGCCCAACACATCCTCTTTGCCGACGACCGCTGCCAGCAGCGGATCACGTCGCAGATCGGCGTGGTCGTTGAGGTCTTCGTAACCCAGCGCCAGAGCAATCGTGCGCTGCGCCACCAACTCCTCCACACTGTGCTCAACCAACTCCGGATCACGCCGATCCGTAAAACACCGCGCCAACATCCGCGTCAAACCCAGACCTCGGCTCGCCTGCCCCAGGAGAACCGCTCCGCCGTCGCTACTGAGTCGCCCTCCGCTGAAATCGGCCTCCACTTTTCGCGCTCCCAAATCTTGAAACCACATCGGCTCGGTGACACACTCTGTTTGGCGGGCGGCGGGTGCTGCTTTTGTCTTATTCTGTTTCACACCAAGATATTACGAAACTCATCCGCCCCCGTCCATTCCCCCCGGTGATTTTTCCGGGTTAACAAGATTTACAGGATTGATTCATAATCCTGAAAATCCTGTGAATCCTGTCTAAAGAATTCCGACCTTCCGGAACTCAAAAGCAGTTCCCGAAAATAAGCCCCGGTCACTCATTTTCAAATCCGGAATCACCAGCAACGCCATGAACGACAACGTCATGAAAGGATCGCCCAACGTCGCCCCCAGTCGGTCCTTCGCAAACCCCGCCACCCGCTCGTAGCTCGCCGCGACCTCGTCGCCGTCGCCCGTTGCCATTAGTCCCGCGATTTCCAGCGGCAGCAATTCCGCGTCTTCTCCATCCACGGCGCAAACCCCGCCCCGCGCGTCCATCACCGCGTCGATCGCCCTCACCAGTTCGGCGTCCGACGTCCCGACCGCCACCACATTGTGCGAATCGTGCGCCACCGACGAAGCGATGGCTCCGCGCTTCAACCCGAACCCCCGCACAAACCCCACCGCCGCCGGGGCCTCCGCGTAGCGATTGACCACCACGATTTTGAGCACGTCCTCGTCCGTCACCTTGGCAACCTCAGCTCCCGTCACCAACTGACCATCCCTCGCCACGATCACGTTGACCGTCTCAGCGTCTACCGCCAGTTCCGCCTCAGCCACGTGCCGTCCTACGAAGCGATTTGCCACCTCGACCACCTCACGACGAGGCAATAACGACTCCCCGTTCCGCGCCACGCACTCCCCGTCGATCCACGTCTCCCGGACCCGGAAATCAACGAGATCCTCGACCACCACAAAGTCCGCCGCGTCTCCCTCCCGCAACAGCCCCACCGGCAACCCGTAGTGTTCCACCGGCCGCACGCAAGCCGCCGCCAACACATCAAAAAGATCCGCCCCGCCCGCGACGGCTCGCGCAACCAACCGGTCGACATGACCACGCACCAGCGAGTTCGGATGCACGTCGTCACTGCACAACATGCAACGGTCCGGGTGAGACTTCAGTAATGGCTTGAGCGCTTCAAAATTCTTCGCCGCCGACCCCTCCCGGATCGCGATCAACATCCCGGCGTCGATTTTATCCAGCGCCTCCTCCAGCGTGAAACACTCGTGGTCCGTCTCGATCCCCGCCGCGGCATACTTCTTAGCGTCATCACCCCGCAACCCCGGCGCGTGACCGTCCACCCGTTTCCCCACCGCCTTCGCCGCCGCGATCTTCGCCAGCATCCCCGGATCGCCGCCCAGGACCCCCGGCCAATTCATCACCTCGCTCAGATAGCCGACATCTTCCCGCGCCAACAAAGCCGTCACCCCCTCCACGTCGATCTCGCCCCCGGCGGTCTCAAACGTCGTCGCCGGCACGCAGCTTGGCGCCCCGAAGCAGAACTTGAACGGCGTCCGTTTCGCCTCGTCCAGCATGAACTCCACCCCCGCCACTCCCAGCACGTTCGCGATCTCGTGCGGATCACTCACCGTCGCCACCGTCCCGTGCCGCGTCGCAATCCGCGCAAATTCGCACGGCGGCAGCATCGAACTCTCCACGTGAACGTGCGCATCGACAAACCCCGGAATCAAAAAAACGTCCGGTGCCTCTTCGATCCGCGAGATTGCCGCAATCCTCCCCTCTAAAACCGTCACCGCCGCCGGATAAATCTCCCGCGCCACCACATCCACCAACTGTCCCGAAACCACCTGCATAAAAATTAAAAAATCCCGTTAATTCTGCCAATCCAGTCAATCCTGTTTAGTTGGCTGCAACCTCCGCCGCACCGCCCACCAGATCGCCTCCACGCTAGCCGGCGAAGCCAACTCCACGGCGCCATCCGCGTCCCCAAACGCCGCCACGGCATCCCGAATTGCCTCCCGCACCGAAATCGCCAACATCAGCGGCGGTTCCCCCACCGCCTTACTTCCGCCGACCACTCCCTCCTGCGTCGCCTTCTCCAGCAGCGACACGCGGAAATCCGCCGGTCGATCCGAGAACGCCGGGATCGCGTAGGTGCTCGCGCTGTGCGTCAGCAACCGCCCCTCGCCGTCCCACTTGAGGTCTTCACGCGTTAGCCAACCCATTCCCTGCACGAATCCCCCCTCGATCTGTCCGCGGTCCACCCGCTCGTTCAACGAGTCCCCCACGTCGTGCAAAATATCCGTCCGAAGCACCCGGTGCATCCCGGTCAGTCCATCGACCTCCACCTCGCTGACCGCCACGCCGCACGCGAAGTAAGCAAACGGCCGCCCTTTCCCCGTCGCCCGATCCCACTCGATTCCCGGCGTCTTGTAAAATCCCGTCGCCGACAGCGACACCCGCCGCATGTGCATTTCATTGCAGAGCTGCGGGAAAGAAACGGTCTTCTCCGGATTCCCAGCCGCCCACACCTTTCCGTCCGCCATTCGAAGTTCTGCGTCCGGCGCAACGTCCAGCATTTCCGCCGCAATCGGTCGCATCCGCTCCACCAACTTCCGGCACGCGTCCGCCACCGCCGCCCCGTTCAGATCCGCGCCGCTCGACGCCGCCGTCGCCGACGTGTTCGGCACCTTGTCCGTCCGCGTGAACATCATCCGCACCCGTTCCCGCGGCACGCCCAACTCCCGCATCACGATCCCGAGAATCTTCGTGTGCAGCCCCTGCCCCATCTCCGTTCCGCCGTGATTCACCTGCACCGTCCCATCCGCAAACACGAGCACCAATGCACCAGCCTGGTTGTAGGGCGTGTAGGTAAACGAAATCCCGAACTTCACCGGCGTCATCGCGATCCCCCGCTTCACCATTCCCGACCCATCGTTCCAGCGGGAAATTTCCGCCCGCCGCTCGGCCAACCCGGCCGACTCCTTCAACGAAAGCCACATGTCCCGCACCCGGTTGTCCCCGACCTCCTGACCGTAGTGCGTCGTATTCGTCTCCCCACTGCCGCGATAGAGATTACGCTCCCGCACCACCTCCGGAGCTACCCCCAACTCCCGCGCGATCCGGTCCAGGATTTCCTCCATTACCAACATTCCCTGCGGACCCCCAAAACCCCGAAACGCCGTATTCGACACGACATTCGTTTTCGCAACCCGCGCCGAAAATTTCGCCGACGGAACGTAATACGCGTTGTCCAAATGAAACAACGCCCGGTCCGCAATCGGCATCGACAGGTCAAGCGACCAGCCCCCGTTCGACACTAGGTCCACCCGCATTCCCAGCAGCCGCCCCTCGTCATCGAACCCAACCTCGAACTCCGACCAAAACGGATGCCGCTTCCCGGTCAACCTCATGTCCAGATCCCGGTCCAACATCACCCGCACGGGCCGACCGGTTTTGACCGCACCCAGCGCCGCCAGTGCCGCCCACGTATTCCCCTGCGTCTCCTTCCCCCCAAATCCCCCACCCATCCGAGGCGCTTCGACGACGACCTCGTTCCGCGACAATCCCAGCACCCTCGCCACGATGATCTGGATCTCCGTCGGATGCTGCGTCGAGGAGCAGACGTGAATCCCCCCATCCGCCGCCACCTCGGCCCACGCCGCCTGCGTCTCCAAATAAAAATGCTCCTGTCCACCGAACTCGAATTCCCCGCGTAACCGCCGCGGCGCACCCGCGAGTGCCGCCCCCGCGTCCCCGCGCCGAATCGCGTTCGAGTCCGTGTGAAAACTCTCCGCCTCCCGCGCCTCCGCGATGGTCAGCACCATCGGCAGCTTCTCGTATTCCACCACCACCGCCTTCGCCGCCGCCCGGCAGACCGCCTCCGACTCTCCGATCACCACGGCCAGAAGATGACCGTGAAACTCCACCAGTTTGTCGGCAAAGAGCGTCTCGTCGGGCCGAGAACACCCCACGTCATTCACCCCCGGCACGTCCGCCGCCGTCAGCACCGCCGCCACCCCCGGCATGGATCGAGCCGCCTCCACGTCCAGACTGAGCACCCGCGCGTGAGCCTGCTCCGAGCACACCGGCCACATCGTCAGAGTCCCCCGGCGCAGCGCGATATCGTCCACGTATTGCGCGGCACCCGTCACGTGCCCGACCGCCGACTCGTGCGGGAGAGCCGGGGGCTCGTGATTCGTGACTGGTGATTGGTGATTAGTGGAGCTCCCGATGCCGACAGCGTTGTCACTTCCGGCGAATTTCCGCCACAGGTCCGCGACCAGTCCGCGACGGTAGGCGGCCGAGCCGCGCGCGTCGGTGAGTGGTTGAAACTTTTCCGCCAGCTCGTCAGCAACGCGCTCCACGTCGTCCGCTGATCCGCACGTGACCGTCAGCAGCACCGGGGTCGCCGCCACCCCGCCGAACGCACATCGCACCGCGTCCCCCAGCTGAACGAACGCCGCCGAGACAATCGAGATGTCCATCTCCCGCCGCTTCGAGACCTTGTAAAATTCCGCCCGCCCGTCGCTCAACGGACGTGGCACAATCACCGCCACCATCACCTCGTCCGGTGCCATCACCGTCGTCCGATACCCGACGAAAAAGTCCTCCAGCGCCACAACCCTCGTCCCCCGCACGCTCGCCAGCTCCACGCTCGCCCCCAGCGCCAGCAGCACCGGAGCCGAATCCCCGATCGGCGAGGCCGTCACCAGATTGCCGCCCAGCGTGGCGCGATTCCGAATCTGCCGAGACGCAAACCAGCGCGACATTTCATCGTAGACCGGAAGCTCCCCCGCCAAAAACTCCTCCACCTCGGTCAACGTCGCCCCCGCCCCGATCCGCCAACCCTCCTCCATCCGCTCGCACCACTTCAACTCCGGAACGCCATCCAACGAGATCACCATCGGCAGCCGCCGAAACCGCTTCGTCACCTCCACGCCAACTTCCGTCGCCCCCGCCACCAGCACCGCCCCCGGATGCTCCGCCCGAAGCTCAAGCAGCCGCGCCAGCGGCAAATGGGGAGCGCGGGCTTCCAGCCCGCCGTCCCGAGCTTCCAGCTCGGGACTCGTCCCCAACGGCGCAGCCGCACCTCCCTCACCCGCCATCCCCGCCGCTTCCGCAATCGCCCGATACCCCGTGCACCGGCACAGGTTGCCACAAAGCTGATCCGCCACCTTGTCCGAATCCCCCAACACCCCCCGCTCGAACCCCTCATAAAGCGACATCACGAACCCCGGCGTGCAAAACCCGCACTGCGACCCATTGCACTCCACCATCGCCGACTGCACCGGATGCAATTCCCCGCCGTCACCCGCCAGCCCCTCGACCGTCACGATCTCCCGTCCCGCCAAAGCGCTCACCAGCGCAATGCACGAATTAATCGACCGCACCGCGCGCTCGCCGGCCGCATCCCGCCCGATCAACACCACCGTGCACGCCCCGCAATCCCCCTCCGAGCAGCCCATTTTCGTCCCCGTCAGCCCACGACTCTCACGCAGCCATTCCAGCAGCGTCGTTTCGGGAGTCACGCCGCGCAACGAACGCTCCACCCCATTGACCACCAACGAAAGTTCCGCCGCCGCGTTCTCAGAGCCCGTCGTGATCACGCCGCTCGCTCCCGCAACACGCCCGCCAGCACCCGCACTCCGGCCGCAATCGACTCCGAACTCGCGAACTCATCGGGTCGATGACTCCATCCATTTCGGCACGGAATGAACACCATCGCCGTCGGGCACACCTGCGCCATGAAGAGCGAATCGTGGTATGCCCGACTAATCATCCGCATCGACGACAGACCCTCCACCTCGGCCACGTGCAAAATCGAATCCACCAACCCCGAATCACAAATCGCCGGCGGATCCGAGTTGATCGTCTCCACCGAGATCTCGACGCCCCGCCGCGAAGCCACGTCCGCCACCGCCGCCCGGATCGCCGCTTCGGCCGCATCGCGCGTTTCCAGGCTCGTGTCCCGCAGGTCGATCTCCAGAGTCGCTCGCACCGGCACGCTGTTGATCGCCCCCGGCTCGATTCGGACCACCCCCGTCGTCCCCACCGTATCCGCACTCCCCGACTCCTTCGCGGCCCGCTCCACCCCCAAAACAATCTCCGCCGCCGCGCACCCGGCATCCTTCCGAACCGGCATCAGCACCGCCCCCGCGTGGCCGCCCTCGCCCTCGATCCGAACCCGAAACGCCGCCGGCGCCGCGATTTTTTCCACCGCGCCAATCGCAACGTCCTCGCATTCCAAAATCGGCCCCTGCTCGATGTGAAGCTCGACGAACGAATCGTAAAACCCCTCCTCGAGCAGCACGTCCGACAGTCCCCCCTCGCACCCGACCTCCCGCCGAAGTCGCTCCAATGAATTCCCCTCCCCATCCGTCAGCGCCGCCGCCTCGTCCACCCCCAACGCCCCACTCATCAACCGACTTCCCAGGCACCCCAGCCCGAACCGCGTCGGCTCCTCCGCCGTGAACATCACGATCTCGATCGACCGCCGGGGACGAAAACCCTCCGCCTGCAAGCGCCGCACCGCCTCCAACCCACCCAACACCCCGACCACCCCGTCGAACCGGCCGGCATTCGGAATCGCGTCGATGTGCGAACCCGTCGCCACCGCCGGCAGCTCCGGCTCGCTCCCGACCCACCGCGCAAAAACATTCCCCACCCCGTCGCGCCGCACCACCAGCCCCGCCGCCTCGAACTTCCCGACCAGCCACTCCCGCGCCGCCAGATCCTCCTCCGAAAACAGCACCCGCGTCACCGCCGGAGCCTCCCACGACGAGATCCCCGCCAGCTCCTCGATTTCCGCGTCCAACCGCCCCGATCCCACGCTCAACGCCACACCCTCCCCCAATCCAAATTCCAAAATCGAAAATCCAAAATTCCTACGCTTACGGATTCCGATTCACGTCCTTGCAGTAGAGGTAACTCGTCGGCCCCTTCCCCATCGCCACGAACCACTGCGGGCAATAGGGCGCCATCCAGATCGCGTCGCCGGCCCGCACCGGATACCACGAATCCTCCAGCCGATAAACTCCCTCCCCTTCCAGCATGAGGAGCCCGTGCTCCATCACGTGCGTCTCGACGAAGGGCAACCGCGCCCCCGGTTGATAGGTGAACACGTTCACCGCAAAATCGAACTCGACCGACTCCGGCAACAACACTTTGAGAACCGCATCCGGATCACCCAGAAACGGCGCACCCACCACGTCAGCCGAATCCCCAACCACCGGTTTTGGCAGCGCCCCACCGCCGAGCGCCACGAAATCCTTTTGAAAAACTGCCACCCGCGTCCCCGCGCCCGCCGCCGTCAAATCCAGCGAATCATCCGCCGGAACGAACGCAAACCCGCCCACCCCCAGCTCGTGACTTTCATCGCCGATCCGCGCCGAACACCCACCCTCCAACACGTAAAAAAAAGCCTCCACCGACTCCGAGCAGAACTCCCACCGCCCACCAGCCTCGAACGTCACGAGCAATTGCGTCAGCCCCGCGCCCAACGCCGGTGAGATGATCACGTTCACGACCGCCCCCGAAAATCCCGGCACCACGCTCGGCACCAATCCGTCGGGCGCGATCACCGCGTGTCGCGCGCCCACCCGAGTCCGAGTCTCCCCAAATGCCAGAGCCTTCATGGGCGTCGATACAACGACCTTCCCACCCCACCCGCAAATCAAAACCACTCCCTCATTGGAGCGGAGCGCATTTTCAGAAACTCGCATCTCTCCGCGCCTCCGCGCCTCCGCGTGAGATCAGGACCTACCGCATCACCCTCACTCCGACAAATCCAGATACGTGTAACTCCCCAGCACCTTTTCGTAGCTCTTGAGCAACCGCATCGCCTCGTTCGGCTTCAGCCGGTCACTCTTGATCGCCGCATCCGTCTGCGCCTTCACCCGCCGCGTCAGCTCCTTCGTATCCCACTGCGTCAGCGACAGCACCTGCCCCACCGTGCTCCCCTCCAGCACCTCCTCGACGTAATACCCACTGTCCTCGTCCTCATCGAGGAACACGTGCATCTCGTTCACCCGGCCGAACAAATTGTGCATGTCCCCCATGATGTCCTGATAGGCCCCGGTCAGAAAAAACCCGATGTAGTAAGGCTTTCCCGGCTCCCACCGATGCAGCGGCAACGTCTCCTTCACGTCGTGCAGGTCGACAAACTTGCTGACCTTCCCGTCGGAATCGCACGTGATGTCGACCAGCGTTCCGTTGCGATCCGGCAATTCCTTCAGCCGGTGAATCGGCATCACCGGAAAGAGCTGGCCCAGCGCCCAGTGATCCAGCAACGACTGAAACACCGAGAAATTACACAGATACTGGTCACCCAGCGCCACCTCCATGTCTTTCACCTCCTCGGGCACGTACCGCGCTCCGCGAAATGCCTCCACGATATCCTCCGCGATCTCCCAGTAGATCGTCTCCACCTTCGCCTTCGCCCGCAGATCCAGCATCCCCAGGTCGAACATCGACTGCGCCCGGTCCCGGATCTCCTGCGCGTCGTGCAAATTCTCCAGCCGGTTCTTCTTCCCCAGATTCGCGTGGATTTCCACCATGTCGTGCACCGGCTCGGGATCCCCCTCCTCCGCCACCACCTCCGCGTGCTCCGCGCTTTTCTCGATCGACCCAAACGCCTCCACCACCAACACCGAGTGATGCGCCACCAGCGCCCGACCGCTCTCACTCACGATCGTCGGATGCGCCACCTCCTCCGCGTCGCAGATCTCTTGAATCGAGGCCACGATGTCGCGCGCGTATTCGTTCAGCGAATAATTGGTCGAACTGTCAAACGTCGTCCGCGACCCATCGTAGTCCACGCCCAATCCGCCCCCCACGTCCAGATATCCCAGCTCGTGCCCCATCTTCTTGAGCTTCGCGTAAAACCGCGCCGCCTCCCGGGTCGCCCGCTTGATCGTCCGAATGTCCGGCACCTGCGACCCGACGTGAAAGTGAATCAGCCGCAGCGCGTCCGCCATCCCCGCCGCGTGCAGCATGTCACTCGCCGTCACCAGATCCGCCGTCGACAAACCAAACTTCGCGTTCTCCCCCCCACTCGTCGCCCACTTGCCCGCACCCTTGGAAAGCAACCTCACCCGCAGCCCGATCATCGGCTCCACCTTCGCCACCGCCGCCACCTCCAGAATGTGCGCCAGCTCTTCCAGCTTCTCCACGACCAGAATTACCATCTTCCCCAGCCGCCGTCCCAGCAACGCCATCCGGATCAACTCCGTGTCCTTGTAA
Organism: uncultured Verrucomicrobiae bacterium; assembly: GCA_963740185.1. GTDB lineage: Bacteria > Verrucomicrobiota > Verrucomicrobiia > Chthoniobacterales > JAATET01 > CAVVKW01. The sequence continues at coordinate 40,698 of CAVUDH010000009.1, read as the reverse complement.
CCGTTGCAAATGATCAGGCTCTCCGGGTCCGTGTGCATCGCCAGCGCCGCCATCAGCTCCGGCTTGCTCCCGGCCTCCAGTCCGAAATGGAAATCCTTCCCGCCATCCAGGATCTCCTCCACCACTTCACGCAGCTGATTCACCTTGATCGGAAACACCCCCCGGTAGTGGTTCTGGTAACCCTCACCCGCCACCGCGTCAGCAAACGCCCGGTTCACCGTCTCCACCCGATGCCGCAGCAGATCCTGAAAGCGAATCACCATCGGAAAAGCCAGATCCCGCCCCTTCGCCTCCTCCACCAACTCCATCAGATCGATGGACTCCTTTTTTTTCCCGGTCGGCAGCACCGCCACGTGCCCCTTGGAATTCACCTGGAAATACCCACCCCCCCAACGGTCGACATTGTAGAGAGCAGTCGCATCAACGGGGCCAAAATCAGACATGAGACCGCGACTAAACAACGCCCGCCCCGCATTGTCCAGATGGGGAGCGCGAGCATCCTGCTCGCTGCGGCGGGCTTCCAGCCCGCCGCCCGTCCCCTGGCGCGAAGCGCGACTTTTCTCCCGCGACCGGCAAGTGTTGTCAGCGCCCGCAACCCGCACCGCCAGAAAAGCCCGGAACGAGAAGCAGCACGACGAGCGTCCGAGCTGAGAAACTCACCCGCCCATCCCGAATCAGAAAAATTGCCCAATCAGCCTCCCGCTGGCCACTCCCAGTCCAGCCAATCGACCTCATCGATCCCCGTCGCCTCCCCGGTCAACACTATCACCACCCGCAGCCCATCCGTATAAAACGCATCGCGGGTAAAATTCCGCCTGGGCGCGTCCTCCCCCGATTCCCCCACACCACGAACGAATCCCACCGCCCGCGTCGATCCGCTGCTCAGCAGATCCTGCATGAAAAATGACCGCGCATCATCCACCTGCGGATCGATCTTGTGCGTCACCAAGGTCCGGGCGCTCAGCTTCACCCCGATATCGCGACTGATCTGGCCCGCCCACACCGGCTCGCCCTCGAACGTGACCGGTGCCAGCCACAGCCTCAAATGGTTCCGCTCGTCCACGTTGCCCCGCGTCTTCTGCAGCGCGAAGTCCTGCCGCCGACCAAAGAGGTGCAGCGCCGAAACCGGCGACGTTCGGTAGTTCGATTTGAATACCGACGCCATCACCGTCCGCAGCACGCTTCCGGGATGGATCGTCTCCGTGACGTCCCAGCCCCGCCGCGCCAGCGTCGCCAGCACCAACGATTTGTCACCCACCACGACAATGTTCAGCGGATCCCCGTCCGTTTTCCGGTCCCCACCGAGCGCCGCCCGCGGCAGATTCTCCAAGTAATCCCGCAGCGCCTCTTGATTCAGATCGGTTGCCCCCGCCGACACTCGCTCCAACGTCGGTCGGGCGTTCTCGAAGTCCGTCCGCAAGCCGGGGACAAATTGATGAAACTCAAAATCATGACTCTCCCGGTCACCGATCAACTGCACCGTAAAAGCCTTCATCCCCGGATCCCGGTTCGCGAAGACGAATCCCGACACCTCCGACTTCGGTGGGACGAACATCGGCAACTGCCGCTCGCTGTAATAACTCATCTTCTCCCGCGACCGCCGCTCAAACAGCCGCCGACTCCGCCACGCCGCTTCCGACGGCGAGAAGTAATCCGGATCGATCGCGATCGGCATCACCAATAATTCCTCGTCCCGCCCGTTCCGAATCTCCACCCACACCGGCTGCACCGCATTCCGCCCGAGTCGCGAGCCAAAATGCCGATCCGCCTCGCGGTCACTGAGCACCGCCGCCGCCACCCGCACCTTCGCATCACTCTTCGCCTCCGCCCGCTCCAGAAACTCCGACCCGCCATCGCGCGGCGGCGTGAACGCCGCGCACCCCGTCCACCCCACCAATATCAAAGCCAGGAAAACCCGAGTCACCATCACCGGCACCTATCGCACGCCTCCCGTCCGCCGTCACGACGCCTTGCGAAACTCCAGAACATCTTCCGAGCTGCAACCCATCCCCGAATCCGCCAAGGTCCCCGCCCGTGCAAAATCGAAAATCGAAAATCGAAAATCGAAAATCCTTGGTGATTTGTCACAAGCAGCTCGGCGACATGGTGCTGCTCGAGCCCGCCCTCGCCCGCCTCGCCGACGCCCACGGCGGCCCCGTGCACCTGCTCACCCGCAGCGGTCACGCCCCGCTCATCGCCCTCATGGCAAACGTCCGCCAGGTCCCCCGCGTCTGGCTCCGGCGTTACACCGCCATCTACTGCTACGACCACCTCGACAAATCCGCCATCCACACCCTCTCCGCCCTCTCACCCAAAAAGGAACTCCTCCTCCGGGATCCCGACGAGATCACGAAACTTCACCGCATCGCCTTCGACAAAATAAGCGCCCCCGGCATCGGCGACGAGTTTCTGGCGAAATACAACTGGGACCACACCCACGCCGAAACCACGCACCCCTACCGCCTCCCCCGCCTCGACCTCCCCCCCGCCGCCTGGGCTCCCCCCGCCGCCCCCACCGGAGACTACCTCCTCCTCAACTCCACCGCCGGCTGGAAGAGCAAACGCTGGAAACCCTCCGGCTGGGCGACGGTCCTCCGCAGCCTCCTCGATCACGGCATCCCCCGCATCCTCGTCACCAGCGGAGATCAGGATTGGCAAATCGAACACGCCACCCGCATCACCACCACCCTCGACGATCCCCGCGTCACCCTCCTCGGCGGCCGGACCAGCCTCCGCGAATTTCTCCACCTCGTTTCCCGAGCCCGCATGATCCTCGGCGTCGACGGAGCCGCCTCCCACCTCGCCAACGCCTTCGGCGGCACAAGCCTCACCCTCTTCCTCCGCACCAACCCCCGCAACTGGCACTCCCCCACCCCCACCAGCCAGGCCATCCTCGCTGACCACAATCCAACCACCGACACCCACGAAATCACCCCCACCGAAGTCCTCGAAAAAGCCATCACCCTCTGGTAACCCGGCATCGCGTCCAGATTTCATCGGCTCCCCCCTTCGGCAGCGAATGGGGAGAACAGGCATCCTGCCTGTCGCGTTGGGCTTCCAGCCCAACGCCCGTCCCCCAGTCGAGTGCAACGAGACCACTTCCCTCACGCGGCGGCACCGATACCGCCACCACCGCTCCCGACCGCGTCAACATCAGATTCATCCTGATCACACCCCTGATCACACCCCTGATCTACCCCCCTGAACTGACGACCGGGCTGCCGCTGCGTCGCATCACAGCAATCGCCTCGCCGAACTCTGCCTTTGGATCTGAAAGCCGGGCAAAAATTTCTGCCGTCAATCAGAAATCATCGGCTGCCCCCTCCGCTCCGATTTGTCACCCATGTCCTCGGTCAATCTGTCACCCATGTCCTCGGTTCATACCGCCTGCCGGACAGCGGAAGGGGTCCGGAAGCGGAAGGCGGAAGGGGTCAGCCGATGCGAAAGGGGTCCGGAAGGGGTCAGCCGATGAATTCCGGAAGGGGTCAGCCGATGAATTCTGACAGAGATTATGCGGAAGGGGTCAGCCGATGAATTCTGACAGAGATTATGGGGTCAGGATTTTGTCAAAAGGGTCGTCAAGACGGTCGGTCCTTCACATTGACACATTTTCGATAATTGCTGTGAAGTCGAGGTGAAGAATCAGCGAGAGACTGCGATATTTGCACGACCGATGCTGCACCAACCCATAGCGACCCTAACGTGAACCTGCCTTCTCGCCACCGCTACCAACTCATCCCGATGTGCCAATGTGAAGGACCCCATTTTTGACCCCATTTTCCGATGTCGCCGGGCTATTGCGGAAGGGGTCAGCCGATGAATTCTGACAGAGATTATGGGGTCAGGATTTTGTCAAAAGGGTCGTCAAGACGGTCGGTCCTTCACATTGACACATTTTCGATAATTGCTGTGAAGTCGAGGTGAAGAATCAGCGAGAGACTGCGATATTTGCACGACCGATGCTGCACCAACCCATAGCGACCCTAACGTGAACCTGCCTTCTCGCCACCGCTACCAACTCATCCCGATGTGCCAATGTGAAGGACCCCATTTTTGACCCCATTTTCCGATGTCGCCGGGCTATTGGGGCAATCATGGTTTGTTAGGGGCTCGGAATTGCGGGTTCCATGACTGGGGATCGCGAACGGATTCTGGACCGCCTACGGGAATGCAAGACGGCTCTTGTCGCGGAGTTTTCCGTGGAGCGGCTGGCGTTGTTTGGTTTGATGGCTTCGGGGGAACAGACCGTGGATAGCGACGCGGAAGGGGTCAGCCGATGAATCCTGACAGAGATTATGGGGTCAGCGGAAGGGGTCAGCCGATGAATCCTGACAGAGATTATGGGGTCAGGATTTTGTCAAAAGGGTCGTCAAGACGGTCGGTCCTTCACATTGACACATTTTCGATAATTGCTGTGAAGTCGAGGTGAAGAATCAGCGAGAGACTGCGATATTTGCACGACCGATGCTGCACCAACCCATAGCGACCCTAACGTGAACCTGCCTTCTCGCCACCGCTACCAACTCATCCCGATGTGCCAATGTGAAGGACCCCATTTTTGACCCCATTTTCCGATGTCGCCGCGCTATTGGGGCAATCATGGTTTGTTAGGGGCTCGGAATTGCGGGTTCCATGACTGGGGATCGCGAACGGATTCTGGACCGCCTACGGGAATGCAAGACGGCTCTTGTCGCGGAGTTTTCCGTGGAGCGGCTGGCGTTGTTTGGTTTGATGGCTTCGGGGGAAGAGACCGTGGATAGCGACGTGGACATCCTCGTGGAGGTGCCAGCCTCGATTGGCCTTCGTTTTGTGGAGCAGGCCGAGCGGCTGGAGTCTTACCTGGGCAAGCGGGTGGATCTCGTCTCGCGCCGGGCGCTCAAACCTTCGCTCTGGAAACAGTTGGAACCAGAGCTTATCGATGTCTAAACGCGACGCCGATCTGCTGCTGGAGGACATTGCCGTCGCAACCGAAAGAAAAAGCCATTCAGAACGACACTTTCTTACGAGCGGCCTTCGTCTCCGAACGCTTTTTTTTGTCCGCCAAAATTTTCCGCTTCACGCCCGGCGGGCGTTTCCCCCGCTGGGCCCGCCGCTTCGAAGCCGCGGCCCGGCGTTCCTGCGTCGCCGCGGCCCGCTGGGCCTCCAGCTTCTCGAGCAACCGCTGAACGGCGACGAACCGGTTTGTCAGCTGCGATCGCGAGTCACTCGCCGTCGCCATCGTCCCACTCTCGTCGTGAAAGATCGTCACCGCAGTCGACACCTTGTTGACGTGCTGGCCACCGGGTCCGCTGGCGCGCGCGATGGCAATGCGTAGGTCCCCCTCCCGCACCCGCAACCGGGCAGCCCGCTCGACCAATTCTTCCGGAATCACCGCCACGCGGGCGAACTTAGCAAAGAATACCAACCATTCCAGCCCCGGCTCGCGGGCATCGCTTTCCCTCGCCTTCGCTCTGCGGAAACGGCATTCTCCGCGCCGCTATGATCATGACTGGCCTCACCAAGTATCGCGATTTCGGACTCCTCTTTTTGCGCCTCGGTATCGGGACGATGTTTGCCTTCGTCCATGGCTGGCCAAAGATCGCGGGCGGAATGGAAACCTGGGCAAAGCTGGGCGGCGCCATGGGCAATCTCGGGATCAATTTCGCCCCCGAGTTCTGGGGCTTCATGGCCGCGATCACCGAATTCGGCGGCGGCTTGCTCTTCGCCGTCGGTTTCCTCTTCCGCCCCGCTGCCGCCGGGCTTGCGTTCACCATGATCGTCGCCGCACTCATGAAATACCTGCCCGAGCAATCCTTCTTCGCAGCCGCCCACCCCATCGAGATGGCGATTGTCTTCCTCGCCATGCTCTTCATCGGACCGGGCCGATTGAGTTTCGACCGCTCGTGAAGACCCCCTCCCCCTGCCGTTGAATCTTCGGACCAAGATCAGTCTCGCGATGGCGCTGGTCGGCCTGGTGGTCGTAGCCGCCAGCATCGCCGTCTCGGGCTACTTCCGCTACGGGGAAATTCTGGGCGATTTTCAGACGTTCGTTCGCTCCGTAGCCGGGACCACTGCCATCGCCATCGCCCCCAGCGACGTCGCGGCGATCGATGATCCGAATGATCACGGCACGCCGGAGTTCCGAAGGGTTCGCAAAATTCTCGAGGACTCACGCCGGATCAACGGGCTCAGGGAGGACGAGATTTACATCCTCCACGCGACCGACGACGGTCCTTTCGAAATGCAGTTCCTCGTGATGCTGCAGCGCGACACGTTCATCGGTGATCGGTATTCCATTCCCGAGTCCAACCGGGTGGCGCTCCGGTCGGCGGTTTCCAAGATGCTCCCGGCCGCCACCCGTCCCTACACCGACGAATACGGACGTTACATCAGCGGCTACGCGCCACTCTTTGACGCCGAGGGCCAACCCTTCGCGATGGTCGTCGTCGACGTGGAAATTTCGACCTTCATCAACCGTCTTGGCACCGACCTCGCGATCTCCGCCGGGGCCGGCATCCTGGCGCTCGCTTTGGCGATGATCCCGGCGGTGATCCTCGCGAACCGCATCACTGGCGGCATCAAGCTTCTCTCCGCCGGCATGCAGCGCTTTCGCGACGGTCAGCCGGATGTCCAGGTTGCCCTCAAGACCGGTGACGAGATCGAAGCGCTTGGTTCCGTCTTCAACGAGATGATCCTCTCCCTCGCGGAGAAACTCGCGCTCCTGCCCTACGTCTCCCGCTTCACCGCCGAAGCGGTGCGTCGCAGCCGCTCCGACCCCAGCTGGCTCACCGGAACGGAGCAGAGCGTCTCCGTGCTCTTCGCAGACCTCCGCGGATTCACCCGCTTTTCCGAGGCTCGCGACGCGACATCGCTCGTGCGCGAACTCAATAGCCTCCTCTCGGTACAGGCCGACGTCGTCGTCTCGGCGGGCGGCGACGTGGACAAATTTATCGGCGACGCCGTGATGGCCGTTTTTCTCGATGACGAACATTCACCCGACAGCGTGTTCGAGTGCGCCGCCCGCCTGATCCAGCGCGTCCGCGACGAGACCGACCGGACCCAATGGCCGCTCAGTCTCGGAATCGGGATTCACTGCGGACCGGCGGTGGTCGGATCGATCGGTTCGGAAACCCGCCGGGATTTCACCGCCATCGGCCACACGGTAAACCTCGCTTCACGCCTCTGCGATCACGCCCGCCCCTGGGAAGTCCTCGTCAGCGCCGACTTCCGCGAGCGGCTCAACGCCGACACCCTACCCCGCTTCCACCGGACCGAGCCCATGAACTTCAAAAATGTCCATCGTCCCGTCGCCACATACGCGTGGCACGCCGAACCCGGCGCCAAATCCCTTTAAAAACCGGCGTCAGGAATTCATCGATCTCGACTTCTCCACCCGTACGGCGACCTCGCCGTCGGAGAATTTCGTCACGAGTTCATCCCCAGCCGCCACGTCCGCCCGGTGCCGAACCAGCCGCCCGGCGACGTCGAGGGTCATGGTAAAGCCTCGCTCCAACGTCGACTGCGGACTCAACACCCCGAGCATCCCTCGCGCCGTCGCGAGCCGACGGCGGTCCTCGATCACGGCCCGCTTCGCCAGCTCGCCGAGGCGGCGTTTCGTCTCCGCGAGGCGGGCCCGCACCGTTGCCAGCGCGGCGTCCGGTCGGCGGGCACGAAGCACCTCCCCGGCGTGACGCACGCGCTCCGTTCGGTCGCGCAGCTCGCGCGCGAGCGTGACGGAGAGGCTTTCGGACAAGGAATCAACGAGCAGACGTTTCTCCCGCAACGCACGTTCCGGAGATCGGAACAAGCCAGCGGCAACCAAGCCGTCCAGCCGAGATCGCTGGAACCGCACCGCCTCGCTCAGCTCGCGGCGAAGTCGGCCCGCCAGCGCGGTGACGATCCGCTGGAGCTCCTCGCCATCCGGGACGATCAGCTCCGCCGCCGCGCTCGGCGTGGGCGCTCGCAGGTCGGCCGCGAAATCCGCGATGGTGAAATCAATTTCGTGCCCCACGGCGCTAACCACCGGCACCAGCGATTCCGCGATGGCCCGCGCGACGATTTCTTCGTTGAACTCCCACAAGTCTTCCAGACTCCCGCCGCCCCGCGTCACCACGACGAGATCGACCGGCGGCAGCCATCCCGCGACGGAGAAATCCCGCACCGCCGCCGCGATCTCCGCCGCCGCTCCCCGGCCCTGCACTCGCACCGGATGAATGAGCACGTCGACGCCCGGCATTCGCCGGGTCAGGACGTTCAGAAAATCCTGCACCGCCGCGCCGGTCGGTGACGTCACCACGCCGATCCGAGCGGGAAATTGCGGTAAGTCCCGTTTCCGATCCGCATCGAACAAACCCTCGGCTGCCAGACGCGCCTTGAGTTCATCAAATTTCGCCTGCAACGCGCCAACTCCCGCCGGACGCACCTGCCGCACGATGATCTGATACTGCCCACGAGCCTCGTAGACCGTCAGCTCACCCTGAATTTCCATCTCCAGCCCATCGCCCAGCCGCGCCGGACCCGCCCGCCGCGCCGACCCCGCGAAGAGCACGCAGGGCACCTGACTCGTCGCATCCTTGAGCGTGAAATACTGGTGACCCGATGCTTGTTTGCGATGGTTCGACACCTCGCCCCGCACCCAGACCTCCCCAATCTCGTTCTCGAGCACATCCCGCACGTTCCGAGTCAATTCGCCCACGGACAAGACCCGAGGCTCGGCGCTCACCGGCTCGTCCGGCTCTGGATCGGTGAGCGAAAAATCAAGCTGACTTGCCACTGCCTTCCCCCTCATCCCCATCCTCATCTTCACCACCGTCTTCCAAGCCCCGCCGAAACGCCTTGCTCACGAACGGCCGCACAAAACCGTAAATCAAGTAGGAGACGAACAGAATCGCCGGCATCCATTCGTAATTCAGCGCGCTGAAAACGATCACCACGATCAGCGCCAGAAACGCCGGGATGGAACGCTGCGTCCGCCAATTGATCGACTTGAAACTCGGATAACGCACACCGCTGAACATCAGCACCGAGAGAAAAATCATCAGCGGCGGGAGGACGAATTTCCAATTCCCGATCTGCCGCTGGCCCTCGTCCATCCACAGCATGAACAGCGTGAGCGACGCGATCACCCCCGCCGCCGCCGGGATCGGAAACCCGCGAAATTCCTTGTTCGCCTCCTGGGAATTCACCGCCGCCACGCAGTTGAATCGCGCCAGCCTTAGCGTCCCGCACAGCAGGTAGAAGAACGCGATCACCCAGCCCGTCCGGGTGAACTCCTGCAACACGATGTCAAAGACCAGCAGCGCCGGTGCCACGCCGAAGCTGACCACGTCGGCCAGTGAGTCAAACTCCCGCCCAAACGGACTCTCGTTGCCGCCAAGTCGGGCGACCCGCCCATCCAGCAGATCGAAGACGCAGGCACCGAGGATGAACGCAATCGCCTCGTGGTATTTCCCGCTAGCCAGCGCCTCTCCGTTGCTCGCCAGCGCGCCCTCGATGATCCGAAGCACCGCGGCAAAACCACAAAAAAGGTTTCCCGCCGTCATCAAGTTCGGCAGCAGGTAGATCTTCGGCTCGTGCTCGTCGCGCATCGCGGCAGAATACAGATCCGCCGCCAGAATGCACGACGGAGCATTGTCGTCCGGGCGAACCCGGCATTCCCCCGCCGCCTCGGGGATCAGCAGCCCCTCCGTAAGGGGAGCCCGCTGCCGCCCGCTACCTCCGTAGGATACGCGCCCGCGTGAATCTCGACCGATTCCCCGCGTCATCCACCGCGCGAAATTTCACGACCACCCGCCCCCGATCCTTCGTCACCCGCAGCACCACTTTCCAGCGCGCACCGGATCTCACCCGCCTCACCTCCGCCCCTCTCCGGGTCCTTACGTCGATTTCTGCAATTCCCGATTCGTCCGTCGCCGTTCTGCGGAAAACAACTCGCTTCCGGAGCGTCTCGATCGTTTTGCGACCCCGCAGCTTGATTTTTGGTCTCGTCGTATCAGGAGTGATCGCCGGAACTGGACGCGAGAATCGAAGCACCCGGCTATTATCGCCATCACACACCCAAAGATTCCCACTCGGTTCGACGAAAAGCTTCGACTGGGCACCGATGTCAAACCGATTCGCCGCCAAACCCGACGATCCCGAGGAAAAGTTCGCCTGACCCAACACCGCGTCGGCAATCGGCTGAATGGCGTTCGAACTCAAACCATCAAACCGAAGCGCCCGGTTGTTCCCCCGCTCAAGAACCCAGAGCGACCCGAACGAGTCCGCGACAACGTCCGTTGGCCCGAACAACCCCGAATTCCGGGGTTCAAGGACGGCAAAGACTCGGGCGGCACGAAAGGCTGATCAACAGAGCGTTGCCGGGCGGTGGGGGGCCGGATGCCTCCTGAGTAATACATTTCGTAACCTGCTACGGTGGAGTCGTTTGAATTTCGGGAAATACAAGGAAACCACAGATCGCGGGCGGTGAGCCGTGCTCGCGAACCATGGGCTTTTGTGTCTCTGCGTCCTCTGGGAAATCTGCGGTTCGAAAATTCAGATGGTGTCGTCGGAGCGGTCTGCCGATTCCCGGGTTACTCCCGTTTCCAAACCGCCACGCTGTTCTTTTGCTAAAGAATCGACGTTATGAAAGGGACAACCTTCGCGCCCTCACGCGCCGCCGCGATCGCCGCGCAGACGCCCGCTATCTTGGATTTAAAAATTAAAAAGAGGCTGAAAACCCAGCGTTCGGGGAGTCATTTCAGCTCGGGCCATACCGCAATCAGTTTAGCCCACGGCTTTACAACAGAATAGTCGATCAACCAATCGCCCATCGAGCCGACCTTCATTCCGGCCACTCGTGAGGATGGCGACGCTTGAGTTCAGGAACAGCCCAGCCCAGCCCCGCCCGGTCGCCATCAGCCGTTCGCAGTATTTCGGTAGCTTGCCGCGATCATAAACCAACCCACGTTCCTTCATTTCTCACCGTGATCGGCTGAGATGATGATGGCAGTTTCCTCCAGAACCCCCGCTTCCTCCAGCCAGCCAAGGATTTCCCGATCTGATCGTCGACGTAGCGAACCGCAGTGTCGTATCCGTCGATCATCCGACGGAGATCGTCGCGATTGGAAAGACGTCCCGGATGCTCCGGGTAACGAGGATCAACCGTGTCGTCAAACATGTTAATTTCGCGGGCTCCGTGCGGGCCAACCTTCTGCTGGTGCTGCTCCAGGACCTCATCCGTCAGCCAATCTGGGAAGAGGATCGTTCTCGAAAGGATTCGGGTAATCCTCCGAGGTGCGTTACGGAGTGTGCGGATCCCAATAGTTGACGTGGAGATGCCAACTTTCCGTCGCCGCGTTGTCTTTGATCCATTTTTCGACGATGGGCGTCACGGCTTCGGCAGACTCCATCCCCTCTCCTCCCTTAATGTGGATTTCTTTGAAACCCGCGTAAAAGTGCCGGGCAGCATGGCGCTGTCCGAACGGCCTCATCTGAGCCGTGTGGAGTCCCCGATCCTGCAGAAACCTCGGGAACGAGGTGTCCTCGATCAAATCGCGCGTCCCTCGCGTTCGTCCATCGATCCGGGGATCGGCGGCGGTGCCACCGTGACTCACCACACCCGTATGAATACCAAAGCGACCGGTATACATCGCGGTTCGGGACGGCAAGCACGGCGCGTCGGACCATGCATTCCCTCCATCCGCAGTCCGCGTTTGGCGAGCGAGTCAATGTGGGGAGAAGTGTTTCGATGATATCCGTAACACCCCAAATGGTCAGGGCGGAGGGAGTCGATGTCGAGGTAGAGCAATCTCAGGCGACTTCCGGTAAACACCGATTTGGTTGGCTTGAGCAAGGGCAGGATTCCGCTCTTAAGAGACCTTGTTTTGAACCGCGAGAACGATCTGGACCGACTCGCCGGGTTGGATGGTGCCGTCTGGATTTCCGGCGGCGGGCTCGTCAACGGTTGTCGTGGAAACCAGACCCAGCGGCGAGGAATCCGCGTAAAGCTCGGCCATGTTCGAGATATCGTAGCGCGAAAGGTAGCTCAGGTTGCCCATCCTGCGGGCCGCGCCCTCGTGCGCGGGTCGGGCTTCGATGGTCGGCAATCCATTGGAAGAGAATGAGTAGCGACCGTAATGCATGATCGACTCGAAGTCGTAGGGCATGAGACTCGTGCTGTTGCGAATGGTGAAATTGTGTTCCTTGCCCGATTCAATGCTCTGGGTGTTGATCCGCACGTAGGTGTCACGATCCGAGCGACTGTGTTCGTGACTGACCCCGAGGGCGTGAGCAAGTTCGTGAGCGATCAGGAACCGGCTATTCCATTGGGAGATATTGATGGCCTGAGAGCCCCCGACCATGCCGATGAACGAGCTGTTCCAGTCCGAGTCCTGAACGTGAACGAAGTTCGCGTCGGTGGGCGTGGCGGGAACAAAATCGACGTTGGCCACAGCCTCCCATTCAGCCGCCGCAGCGAGGAAGCGTTGGCGCTGAATGGACGAAACGTTGGCGTCGAATTGGTAGGGAACCCGCCCGGCAGGCCAGAGAGTGACGGAGATCTGAACCGAGCCATTGGCGGTGCGCCTGGAGGATCCGCCAGCGAGAAGCTGCTCGCGGAGGGCTTCGAGATCCGCGACTCGGTGGAGGGTATCGCCCGAGGCGACTTCCGTATCCCCGGGCTCGGCCAAGTCCAGGAGCTGATTCACGAATCCCAAATCATACCGGAGAGTTTCGGCACCACGGGAATCGAGAATGGAAAGGGCGCACACGATCGCTCCGAAGCCAAGGCACCTCGCGAAGACTGCCATTCGGAAATCAGACTTGGACATTGCGATCTCAGTGAATTTTGAAGCCGCCGATCCGAAGCTGGGGGTCACGGCTCGCAAACACCGAGAGAGTCAAACACTTCAAACCAATCGAAAGCGATTTAGTTTTAGAGGACCTCAATCAGAACGTCATCAAGCCTGCACCCCCCCGGGCTCGAACCGGGAACCAATTGATTAAGAGTCAAATTAATCGAAGGGCAAAATCGGGCGATTTACAGAGTAAAACCCCGACTTTCAGGGGGATTTGGCGGTTTCAACACCCAAATCGCCAACTCCCTGTCTTGCACAGGGTTGCACAATCTCGCACAAATCCAAAAGTTTTTCAGGGTGCGCAGAAAGTGCGCACCCCCAAACCAATATCTTCATACATGAAGATCTACATTCCGGCTGGTCGAAGCAGCTACTATGTCCGTTTAAGGTTTCGTGGTGAGAAAATTCACCATAGTCTACATACCGCCAATCGGAAGGAGGCCACGAAGACCGCTCAATCCCTCTGAAACTCCGCGAGGGAGCGATTTGCTCCTGGCTACAAGGACGGCAAACAGACGACCATTCAGCAGATTGTCGCCGTCTATCTTCTCGGATCGTTGAAGCCGTCCACGACGGCACGTCAGTCGAGCGTGAGTCAATTACTGGCCATTGCCTGCCCCGAGATCTTCGAAAAGATGGACCGCGACATCGCGGCTGAGGTCAAAAGCCTTGTAGCCTCCGGCAGCAAAGAAGAAGAGGACCACACGACGGCAACCAACAAATTCCGACCACAAGCGCGAGCCCGCGCTTTGGCAGAATCAGCAGAGCGCCTCACCGACAGCGCTATCCAGGAATGGACTGAATATTATCGAGCCTCCGGCGGACACGCTTTACTTTTTCGAGGATGTCGAAGCTGAGGCAGTCCAGATGAAGGGTTTGGGGTCATCGTTATGGAGATCGATGTGAGCCTTGACGGCGCTGGTGACTTCTTCAACGGTGCGGAAGATGCCCCGGCGTAAGCTATTGACGGTGAGATCGCGGAAGAAGCGTTCGACCATATTGAGCCACGATGCACTCGTGGGGTTCTTCCGGGATCAGCGTGGGTGAAGGATAGGAAAGAAATCTAGTCGAGCACAGAAGAAGAGGATTCCAGTTCGGTCGTTGTGGAAGCGCGGAAGCTTTCTTTGATGGCCCAAGCGCGGGCGACATTGAGATTCGGAATTTTTTAGGGGGCTTCGAATTAGACCACTTGTTCTTGAGGAAAATTTGTTCGTTGAAGAGGAGAGAGAGCGTGTCCCTTGTCTGAAATTGATCGAGACCTTCAATTCCGAACTCCAGATCAGGCTGAAATTTCATCCCGACTTGCGCGGTGTTTCACTGTCGAATCGTCTTGCGCGGCAGATCGACGCTCACCGATTGTTGCGAGACCAAACGGATGCGTTGAGGGCTCGACAATCGACACTCCGTTCCGCAGACGACGACTTCAGATGATCGCGAAGCGCAGCCGATCGTTGTGGCACACAACATCCATTAAGTTTTCTGGTGACTGACTCGGCCAAGTTGTCTCAAAATGGATTCATCGACGCTTCGATTCCCACGGTTCGTTTCAGTTCCGCAATCGCTTCTCAGAGTGATTTTCTGAGGATGCACACTGAAGCTACATCGCGTGCGGCAGGTGTTGACGACGAGTCGAGATACGCCGTTCAGCTCGGTAATCTCGCCGAGGACGCCATTGATGGTCACTTCTCGATTTCGATCGAGTGCCCGACCGATTTCGCGAACGACTACGTGCTCATGCCTGCGGCCATCTACGGGCGAAATCCGTTCCAGGTGAGTCCGGTGGGCTACACGGAACGACCGGAGAGTGTCGGCGACTGGGGAAAGCATGCTCCGCCGATCCAACGCGACCTGCCACGGATGGATGCGGAGAATCTTATGGTGGAACAGTTGTCTGGCGATCTCGCTTTTCCGTGCGTCGCGGTGTGGCAACGCAAGCAAGGACGGGCGACCATCTTGATCGGGCCAACCGAATCTCCCTGGGGGCCAACTGGCTTCACCTGCGACGCGGAGTTGGGCGTTCTCAGGATCGATCTCCCGGGCGTCCGGCAGAGAATTTTCAGAAAGTGTCGCTGGGAGCGTACGGCGAATCCGGAAGTCATCGTGATTCCCGGCAACTCGCGGTTCGATACTGAGGTCCGGGTCATTCGCTTCGCGTGCGACTCGGTTCATGATTTGTTTGAGCGTCTGTTCCAAGTGCAGGACGATTTCATCCGCAGAATCCAGCCGCCCATCGGGCTGCCCTGGAGCCGGGCCCGGTCACTGATTCACGACAAGACAGATCGGTGGAATTGGGTCCCCGTCCCCGGATATTACGCGGTCGGACTTCAGGAACAGGCGGGCCAAAATTGGCAGACGGGGTGGACTGGCGGAGGAATCAATTCGTTGCCGCTGCTGACCACGGGTGACCCTCGTTCTGTCGAGCGCGTCTTTGCCACGCTGGATTTCGCTACAACCGAGGGCCAGGGTTCGAGCGGATTTTTCAAGAGCATCTACCATGAAGGGTCGTGGCGTTCGGACGACGCCCGCGACCGAAATTCCCGATGCCACTTGGTAAGGAGGAGCGCTGATCTCCTCTATTTTATCGCCAAGCACATCGACGTTCTCCGGGCAGTTCGGCATCCGCGCTCGCCGATCCCGGCGGCGTGGTTGGACGCGATGCGGCGGGCCGCCGATGCGTTCGCTTCGCTCTGGGATCTGGAGCACGAGTTCGGGCAATACGTCGACTGGGAAAGTGGAACGCTGCTCCGAGGTGGGACGGCGTCCGGCGCGATGGCACCCGGAGCGCTGGCGTGCGCCGCCCGCATCCTCGCCGATCCTCGCTACCTCACGGTTGCCAAGGCTGCGGCTCGTCGCTATGCCGAGCACGAACTCGAGTCCGGGCTCTTGAACGGTGGTCCCGGCGATGCTCTCCAAGCCGTCGACAGCGAATCCGCCTTCGCCCTTCTCGAATCCTTCGTCGTTCTTTACGAAGAGACATCCGACGTCGATTGGCTCGACTTTGCCCGAAAAACCGCGTGGCAGTGCGCATCCTGGATCTCCGCCTTCGATTACACTTTCCCCGCTGACTCGACCTTCGGTCGACTCGGAATAAAGAGTGCCGGCTGCGTGTTTGCCAACGTGCAAAACAAACACGGCTCGCCGGGCATCTGCACACTCTCGGGCGATTCGCTGTTCAAGCTTGCCCGCGCAACCGGCGATTTCCGTTTCCTGGATTTGCTCCGGATCACCGCCCGCAACATCACCCAATACGTCAGCCGACCCGACCGCCCGATTGGGCGCCAACCCATGCCATCCGGCTTCGTCAACGAGCGCGTGAATACCAGCGATTGGAACGAGCCGGTGGGAGAGATTTTCTTCGGATCGACGTGGGCGGAGACCGCTTGCACACTCACTTCGACAGAGTTGCCAGGCATCTACGTCCGGCCGGACCTCGGGCGGAGCTGGATGCTCGATCACTTCGAGCTGACGAACACGCATTTCGAGTCTGCGGACGTCGTTCAACTTGTTCTTGGCAACCCGACATCCCACGATGCCGATCTCCGGATCGTCGTGGAAAACGCCGAAGATTCCAGAACTGCGTGGGGAACCGTCGGCATCCTACGTCATCCCGTTGTTGAAATTGCCCGCGGCACCAGCCGAAAGGTTCGAATCGAACGGCACGGTCCCCAAAACTGGTTGATCACCGATATTTCGCTACCAGTCGCCGGTTTTCGGTGAAGAGCGGGTGCGGCGGGGTTCTCCGCCGGAACCAGCCCCGGATAGTGAGATCTGGACCTTTACGTCGCCAAAAGCCTCCGAGGGGTCCCCAATCTCGGCGGGACCGGAGGTGGCGACGGCGGCACTGCGTTGGTCCGCTAGTTGATCTCGCAGGTCCTCCGCCGCGGAAATCGCAGCGGCGAGCGGCTCCTGCGCGGTCGACACCAACTCTGCGGCGGATTGCAATACGCCGACGGCTTCTTCCATTTGCGCGATCCCGGCTTCGAGTTTGCCCTGCTCCGCGAGCCGGTTGGCGGCGGCTTCAAATGTTTTTGCCTCCTCGATCTTGGCCTGGCCCAAGAGCTGTCCGGTCGCTTCGATCTTCTCGGCGAGCCGCGACTCGACCGCCGAGTCGGGTGTAGCCTTGGCGGACTCGAGCGTCTGCGCGGTTTGATAGTTGTCCAGTGCCCTGCTGGATAAACGAATCGATTGATCGAGCTTCCGAGCGGTGCCTCCCTCCTCGAGATACTTGTCGCCGTCGTTCTCGAGAGCAGTTTGAAAATCCTCCCGCATGGAGTCGGCCTTCGTGGCGACCGCGGAGCTGTCCGGCTCGAGTGCTTCGACCGCTTCAATGTGATGGACAGCCCATCTCAAATTGGCGACTTCGGTGCCCGGCTTGCCCTCTATTTTTGCGGCTTCGGAGGCAAAGTCGTCGGCAGTCTGCTCATGCAGATCGGCGAGTTTTGCTTCGACTCCGTCGGCCCGCGAGTCGATAGTCGTTTTCGCCTACGGCCATTTCGTCGGCCTGAGTCAGTAGCGCAGCGGCGTCGGAGAGGTTTTCGTAGGTGCCTTTTTCCCGTGGATTCCCACTCTTTCTCTGATTCTCGGGAATCCCCGCCAGCGAATCCGCCGCGAGCGCCTCTTGCTCCGACGCCATCGAAGCCATGAGTTGAGCGAATTCGTTTCGAATCTCCGTCCGAGCGGAGACGGTAGCGGGATCATCCGGAAGGATATCCGCGGCTTCGTCGATCCGGGCTACCGCGGATTGGTATTGCTCCATCGCGCGCTCGGCCAGATTGGACCGATTACGCTCGAGGTCTCGCTGCGCCTCGTCGCGGAATTTCTGAGCCGCCTGCCGCAAGACTCCATTGAGCTGCGCGGTCGTGAGCGCGCGATTCGTCTCGATATCGCGGGGTGTGACGCCGCCCGCTGAAGCCGCCACCTCCTGAAGCAGCAGGGACTCTCGAAAATGGATCGCAGCCCCGTCGAAATCCCGGGTGCGCATGGCCGCTTCAGCGATCCGATGATTCGTGTTAGAGCGCGCGAACGCGACTCGGCCGGGCAGGTAGTCTGGAAATTCCAAACTCAGTCGTCGCCAGGACTGGTCAGCGGAGGCGTAGTCGCCAGCGGCGTGGAGCGCGATGGCGTAGTTGTAGATGAGCGCGGGTTCCTCGGGTGCCCGAATCACCGCGTCCTGCAGGACGGCAACCGCTTCTCCGGGGCTCTCATCCAAGAGTGTTCTCGCTTGGGTGATGAAGTCGCGGGTCGCGTCGGCATGGAGATTCCCCATCCCGATTGCCAGAGCCGCAAGCGCAGCGACGAGACTCCGGCGCAACGCGGAGGACCGGGCCGGGCGGACTCGCAGCACGAGGCAGGCGATCAATGTGGAGAGCGCGATCATCAGCGGAATGTAGGAAAGGTCTTCGAAATCAGCCAGGTCGCCGCTCAGGGTGTTGCCGGAAAGGGATTCGATCTTTTCGCGGTAGAGATCGGCCAGATCGGTTTCCTGCGTGATGTGGACGTATTCCCCGGCACCCGCGAGTGCGATGCGTCGCAACATCGACTCGTCGAGTTTCGAGACGACTTCCCGGCCCTGACTCCGGACGAAAGGTTCTGGTTTCTCCCCATCACGGCGTGTTTTTTTGATGGGCGCGGGAACCTTGCCGCCGTCGGCGGATCCCACTCCGGCGGTGAAAATGCGTAGGCCCGCGAGCGCGGCCGTCCGAGCTGCAAAGACCGGGTCGCCTTCAAGATTCTCGCCGTCGCTGATGATGATGACGGCGCGCGGATTTTTGTCCTTCGGGCCAAAGCGCTCCGCAGCCATCACCAACGCCTCGCCAATGTTCGTGCCCGGCTCACCGATCATGTCCGGGCTGAGATTTTCGAGGACGAGACGGACGGCCTGTTTGTCAAAGGTGAGCGGGGCGACCAAGTTCGCCTGGCCCTTGAAGACAATGGCGGCAATACGATCACCACCCATCGAGTCGAGGAGATCTGACATTGCGGCGACCGCGAGGTGGAGCCGGTCGGGATCGCCATCCTGGACGAGCATCGAGCGCGAGACGTCGATGAGCAGCACGACGTCGAGTCCCGACGACTCGTTAGCCGCCGGGTCTTTCAGGCCACCGAGCGGTCGGGCCATGGTGAGTGCCAGCAGGCTGAGGGTCGCGGTGAAGAGAATGAACTTGAGCCGGATCCGGAAGGGGTCGCCTGAGACGTAGAGCCGAGCCGCCATCGGGCCGCCGACCAAAGCGGCAACGCGCCGGGAGGTCAGGAGCCGGCGCAGGTAAAACCATCCAACCATGAGGATTGGGATCGCTGCCGCGATCCAAAGCCACAAGAGGGAACCAAACCTCATCGGATCTCCTTTCGCACGAGGGATCGATAAAGCTCGCCGACGATCAGCAGGGTGAACGCTGGGATGACCAGCCACGGGAACAGATCTTGATAGGCGGACGAACGGCTCTGACGAAACGTCGTGCTCTCCAGCTTGTCGATTTGGTCGTAGATGGCTCGCAGGGCCTCGCTATCCGATGCCAAGAAAAACTGTCCGCCCGTCTCGCGGGCTACGTCTGCAAGCGGGTGTGCGGCGGCGATTGTCGGGTTGTTGCGCTGCGGGGAAACGATGGCGGCCGTGTAGAAGCGAATACCGGCCTCCTTCGCCCGGGGAATCGCCTCGGACGGATCGGTCCCCACGGTCTGGCCGCCGTCGGTGAGAAGGATTGCGATGCGCGTCGATGATTCGCTGGCGCTCAAAAAGCGGGTGGCGGCGTCCATCCCGCCCCCGATGTTCGTGCCTCCCTGGAATTCGACGTATTCCATGCATTGCCGGACCCAGTCTTTGTCCAAGGTGAGCGGGCTCACCAGATACGCGTCCCGCGCGAACCCAATCACCCCGACGCGGTCAAACTCCCTCCGCTCAATAAATTCGCCGACGATATTGCGGACAACTTCGAACCGACTGGCTGGCTGACCGTCTCTCCGCAGGTCGGTCGCTTCCATGGAAAACGAAATGTCCAACACGAGCATGATATCGATGCCCTCCGCCTCCTGCTCGAACACGCCCCGGTCGATGCGCGGCTGCGCCAGAGCCACGACCAGCAGGATAAGGACTCCCAGTTTCGCCGCGGCCCGGAAAGCATGGGGCCGCAACCGGGGACCGGGGACGGCCACCGAGCGGAGCAGGGCCACGGACGAGAAACGAACGGCCGGAACGGGTCCCGGACGACCAAGCAACCAGAGCAACGGACCGAGCGCGGGCAAAAGGAGGAGGAACCATGGTCGACCAAAATCAAACGCCACGACGAACTGCTGGAACTCGTTCACCGCGCCCCTCCCGTGCTCGTCGTCTCGACGAACGCGACCGCTTGGCGATGCATTCCCTGCCGCTCGGTCCGCGTGCTCGAGCGCCCAGCAAACATCGCCCCGTCGCACACCGCGAGAAAGCGCCCCAACTCGGAACGGTGGGACTCGAGGGCCTCGTGTCCGGCGGCAAGCATCAAAAACTCGCGCGTCGTCAGGGTCGGTGCGCGAATGCCAAACCTGCCCTCAAGATAGCGCCGCATGGCGGCGGCGACCGCGCGAAGGCAAAGCACGCCGGGCTCGCTCTCGATGAGCTGGGCCGCCTCCGCGAGTTCGCGCCGAGCGATGATCTCCGGCGGCTCCGGCGGGGCAATCTTGACCGCTCGGGAACGAAGAAACCACCACCCAGCGAGCGCGATTCCGACGACCACCACCGCGATCAGCCAGGTCGGCACGACGCCTTCGACCGTCGGCATGACGAGCTGCAGGTCCTCGACGAGCGGACTCGGGGTTATGCCAGGTTTCAAAGTCGGGCCCTCCGCGTGGCGAAGAATTTCTTCAGCAACGGCAGATACGGGTGGTCGATCTGCATCTCGAGCACGTCGACCCCGCATTTGCGGATCTCCTTCCTCGTCCGGTCCAGCCGCTCCAGCGCGGCCGCGGCGTAGCGCTCACGGAGTTTTCGGTCGGAGGTGTTCACGGAGAGCAGCTCACCGGTTTCACAATCTTCGAGGGTGACAAAGCCCGCATCGGGGAGGACGAGTTCGCGAGGATCAATCAGGTGTAAGGCGACCAGATCGTGCTGGCGGGCGACCACCGGCAGGCGGGCGAGATAGCCGGGATCGAGAAAATCCGACATGAGAAAGACCAACGCCTTGCGATGGATCAGAGCCTGGAGTTCGTGCAGAGCCGCCGAGATATCGGTCCCGTGGTGCTCGGGTTCGAAGGAAAGGATGTCTCGAATTAGCCGCAGGACGTGGGTGTCCCCCTTCGCGGGTGGCACGTAGCGCTCCAGCCGGTCGGAGAAAAGCATGAGTCCGACGTGGTCCTGATTCATCATTGCGCTGAAGGCGAGCACCGAGGCCAGCTCGGCAGCGAACTCCTTGCGGCTCCCGCTCCCGGACCCGAAATCCCCCGAACCGCTCACGTCGACCAGCAGCATCACCGTCATCTCGCGTTCCTCGCGGAAGCGTTTGATGTGGGGTTCGCCAACGCGGGCGGAGATGTTCCAATGCATCCGGCGGACGTCGTCGCCGACCTCATAAGGACGCACGTCCTCGAAGTCCATCCCCTGCCCCTTGAAAGCGGAGTGATAGGCCCCGGCGAGTTGGTCACTCACGAGCCGGTGCGTCCGGATTTCAATTTGCCGGATCTTCTTCCGGATCTCGGCGGAAATCATGGCGCAATCAAGGCACCTTCACCGTGGCCAACAACCGCTCGACAAAATCGCGTTGCGTCAGCCCCTCGGCTTCCGCCTCGTAGGAGAGGATCACGCGATGCTGAACGACATCGGGAGCCACGGCCTTCACGTCGTCTGCGTCCACGTAGGCCCGGCCCTGAAGAAAGGCGTGAGCCCGCGCGGCGAGAGTGAGGTTGATCGTGGCGCGCGGGGAGGCTCCGACCCGCAGAAGATTGTCGAGTCCGGGAGCGTAGTGGGCCGGTTCCCTCGTCGCAAAGACCAAGCGCAGGATGTAGTGTTTGATGTCCTCGCTGACGAAGATTTCCGACACGAGGTCGCGCATGGCGAGGATGTGCTCGGAGTCCAGCACGGGCTCCGGTCGCGCTGCGGTCGCCTCACCCGCGGCAAGATTGAGAACGCCCATTTCCTGCTCGTAGGTGGGATAGACGACCGACACCTTGAGCATAAATCGGTCGAGCTGCGCCTCGGGCAGTCGATAGGTTCCCTCCTGCTCGATTGGGTTCATCGTCGCCATCACAAGGAACGGTTTGGGTAGCGCGTGCGACTCCTCGCCGATGGTGACCTGATACTCCCCCATCGCCTCGAGCAGCGCGCTCTGCGTTTTGGCTGGCGCGCGGTTGATCTCGTCGGCCAGCACGATGTTGGCGAAGATCGGACCGAGTCGCGTGGTGTATTCCGCCGACTTCGGGTTGTAGATCAGAGTGCCCATGATGTCCGATGGCAGCAAATCCGGCGTGAACTGAATGCGACGGAACGAGCAGCGGAGCACCCGCGAGAGACTCTTGATGACGGTGGTCTTCGCGAGGCCGGGCAGACCCTCAAGCAGCACGTGTCCGTTGGCCAGCATCCCGATCAGCAAACGATCCACGAGATACGATTGGCCGATGATCGCCTTACCGATCTCCTCGCGCACCATGGAGACCGCCCCCTGCCACTCGGCGATCCGAGCCTCCAGAGCCGGAGTTTCGGCAGCGGGTTTCGTGGGCTCAGGCTCAGAAGCGGAGGCAGAAATCTCAGACATGTGGGTTCAGGAGTTGATGGTGATCGGTCGGTCGGACGAGTCGTTGCGGAAAACGAGGCTGACAATTTCATACGGCTCAAAATCGATGCTCGTGAGTGTCGATTGATCCATCTCCTCGCCCTTGAACGAGGATCGCCGCGCCGACCAGCCGGGTGCCAGCCGCAGGACGGCAGTGCCGCGTCGACCGAGCACCTCGTGCAGCCGCAGGATCCAGGCTCCGCCATCGAGCGGCTGCGCCCACGAGGTCAGGAGAGAACTCCCGCCGTCCAAGCCAACAAATCCGGATTCACACGGCGTCCCGCAATACGGCAACGGGTCGGCGTAAAGTGTCTCGGCGAGGGTCGCTGGCTGCGAGTCCCGCGGCAGATCACCCTGATACAACCCGACAGCAAAGCGGATCCGGTGAGCGCCAATATCCGTGTGTCGGGGCACGGGCGGTTCGGTCCGCAGCGCCTCGGGATACATGAACTCGTGCCACTCGCCGGGGGCACCGGTGTGCAGAGGCGTCCGAATGAGAGTCAACGCAAGATTCCCGCTGCGGCAGGAAAATCCGTATTTGGCTTCTGTCACGATAAAAAGGCCCTCGCTTCCACTGTCGTCCTGCACCACCGCATAACGACTCGCCGGGACTTCCCACATGGCCTCGGCCCGGGGATCACCCGGCTTCTGCGACCGGAGCACACTCCCGAACGGAGCGCCGTAGCGCGCCATCTGCCCGCCGTAGCGAGTGGGAAATTGAATCTTCAGCATCGCGTTTTCCTCCTGCCAATCGCAGTCGAGTTCGAACTCCAAGACGTCTCGATCCGGTCGCAAGATGAAGCGGACCGCCATTGTGCTTGTCGCGCCAACCTTACGAAGCACCGCAATCACGCCCGCTCCATCCGGACGACGCTCCACGAGGATTTCCGCAGGTCCATCCACCGGCCTACCCGTATCGAGCGTCTGCCGGTCGATGTCCCACGACTCGAACAGGGCGGGGCGATCATCATAAAGCCACATTTGTCCCGCGCCCTTCGCGAGAGCGACACTCCGCCTCCTAATCCGGAGTTCCGTCAGCCGACCATCAGCATCGACGAGTGCCTCGACGATCCCGTTGGACAGCCGCTCGGCGGACACCGTGACCGGGGCCGCATCCTCGACGAGCGCGTCGTCGTCGACGCGGCAGCCCGCCAGCGGCGGAATCCGCATGAGTCTATCACCGCGGTTGACCACCACCGGATGCGGCAGCGGATTGAAAAGACAGTCTCCGCCCCCATCGCCATCCAGAGCCGCGGATGCGGCCGCGAGAGCGTCGCCGCACACGGCGGCCAGATCGACGAGCGCCTCCTGGAACACGGGCGGCACCGAGGTGCCCGTGATGTAATCGTGAAATTGCGCAAAAACCACCCGGTCCCACCACCTCTCCTCGATACGCCCCAGCCCGCGAACGACGTGAACCGCCTCCGCAGCTTGGAGGGCACGCTCCGCCTCGCGAAATGCCACCTTCACCGCGCATTGAGTCGTGTAGGTCCCGCGATGGTATTCGAAGTAAAGTTCGCCTTCGTGCACGGGAAGGTCGTCCCGCACTTCGGCCAGCCGGTCGAAAAATGAAGTCGCCGTGCCCCACGCCACCTTCGGCGCTCCCGCGAGATTTTCGAGTCGGCGGGCTCGTTCACACATTTCCGCCGTGGGTCCGCCACCGCCGTCGCCATATCCGGTCGGGACGAGGAATTCCCCGTGAACATCCGACTGCCGGTAGGAACTCTCGCCGAGCCGCAGATCATCGAGTCCCACCGAGCCGTTGTAGCCAATGTCCTGGGTCAGATGCGCGATGACTTCGGATGTTCCGTCCTGCCCGCGCCACCGGAAGCTGCTGTCCGGAAAGCGGTTCAAGGCATTCCAGCTCAACTTGGTCGTGAAGAAATAATCGACGCCAAACGCCCGCATCAGTTGCGGAAGACACCCGGTGTAGCCGAACACGTCCGGCAGCCAGAGCACGCGGGAGGGGCTCCCGGTCAGCGCGGCGAAGCGCTCCTGCCCGAGCAAAAAGCTACGCGCGAGTCCCTCGCCGCAAGCCAGGAACGTGTCCGACTCGACTTCCATCGCACCCGTTGCTTCCCAGCGGCCCTCGGCGATCCGTTGCCGCACAGCGGGCATCAACGTCGGCGCGCGCTTTTCGACGGCGCGATAGCTTGCCGTCTGCGAGTGGAGGAAGCGGAGTTCGGGATACGACTCCATCAGCCGGTTCACCGTGGCGAAAGTGTGCTGAGCTTTGAAGTCGCCGATCCGCTCCGGCCAGAGCCACACAAGGTCGATGTGCGCGTGGCCGACGAGCGTGCATCGCATGGTCTGCGATCCATCGTCGCGGAGCATCTCGTACGCCCGCGCGAGTGCGGACTCGAGGGCCTGGGCACCGCCGGTATCGTAGGCGGTCACGCATTCGTCGATCCGCCGCAAGACTCTCCGGTAGAGCGGCGGGACCGACGGGAGTTCCGGCTGATACCCGATCAATCTCGGCTCTTTTCCCATTTCGGGATGAATCCGTCGCCGCTCCTCGATGGCCAAGTCGTAGAGGACTTGCAGGCCATGAAAGGCGCTCCAGACCGTATCGTTGCGCCGATGGAGTGACGCGCCCAGGCACCGCGTGCCGTCCGACGACAGCTCGATCCAGGGTCCAATGAACGGACTCAGGCAGGTGCTTTCGATCCAAAATTCACCACCCGCTTCCGGAACCGGACAGTAGCGATGGGCGTAGTCGAAGCCATGATAGGGCACCCCATCGAGCCACGCGCAGCCCTGGCTCTGATCCTCCCACTTGAGGTAACGCATCTCCCCCGGCGCTCCCGGCGGCACGACGACGCGGAACCACCGAAAATTGTAGAGCTTCCCCCAATGCTCGGGCGTCTCGAGGGGTTGAAGCGTCTGATTGGTTGCCTCGTGCAACGACATGGGATGGCTGAAGCACGGCGTTGCCTCGGTCGGCAGCGCGCCGAGAGATTCCCAAATCTGAGCGTCAAGGCGTTGGAGTGCGGCGTGCGCTCGGTTGATGACGAGTTGGAGAAACGGCTGAGGCGTTGGCATCGAACGAAGCGCGGAGATCCTCAGGCCGAGAGTTCGATCATCTGGTGACAGGAGAATTCCGAGACAGTGACGACCGTGACAGCCCCCTCGGTTTTCACTTCCACTTTCTCCTCGTGAGGCACGGTGCGGGCTTGGCTTGGCGGTGGCGACAGCCGGAGCGAAACCTCGATGCCGTGGAGAGGAACAATGTCCTCAATCACCTCGACCGCGCCGCCCTCCTCCAAGCCCGGTTCTACGGGCGAAATCTTTCCGCCACGGCTGACCGTTGGCGCATAGAGCAGATGGAGCACATGATGGTCCGGCTTCGCGGTCAGCTTCGTCAGCGAGACTCGGGCCGCCGACGGGAGATTCGTCAGCAGCGTCAGGTCGTCTCCCATGAAGGATCGGATCGCTCGGGAGACAAACTCCCGGTCGCTCACGGCTCCCCAGCCCCGGTAATTGCGAAAAACCGCATGGCTGAAATAGAGGATCGACCCGTGCCACACTCCGCAATCGTAGCCCGACGGTTTTGGTTGGTTGGGTGCGTGTTGGTGACTGCAAAAATGCTCCCACGTGCGATCAAAATACGGATCGAACACCTGCCCTAGCGACTTCCCTGACGTGGCGCGAATCCTCTGCGAACGAACGTATTGAATCTGGGGACCACGGACGAATTGGGCTCGAAATTGATCGGCTGGGAGCACGTAATCGTGCCCTCGGTGCTTTTCGCCACGCGGCGGCTGGCAGGGACTTGGTCCCTCGTATTCCGCCCCGATGTCGAAGGCAAACTCACACCGGTCCTTCCATAGGCCGCTTTCTCCCGAGAGGATGAGCTTCCCGCCCCCCGCGAGGTAGGCATCGAGCAATCCTTTCAACTCATCATCGATGCGCACCGTGTCCGGCAGGACGAGAGCCTTGTAGCGGGTCCAGTCCATCGTGCGATCGACCACGCAGAAGAGAAAATGGCTCTCCAGGAAGATGCGACTCGCCCCTTCGTCGGAGACGGCGATGCGGTCGTCCCCCGTCCCTTCTCCGGACAGAATCGCGAGATCGAACACGTGTTCGACATCCTGGCACCACGGCTCTTTCTCAGCCACTTCACGATAGGCTTCGCCGATAATCTCGTAAGTCGAAGGATCAAGTTCGCCGTTCGGATGAAGCTGATCGCCGACGCTGCACTTCGCCCCGAAGGCCAGCATCGCCGCGCATTCGTAGCGTAATGCGTTCGGGTGTTTGTAACCGCCGAACTCACCCCACGTGGTGTGAAATTTTCCGGTCATCCCGAGGAAATCGAAGGGAAGATTGCAGGCGTATTTCGCCGACATGGGGAAATGATCGTATCCCCACCCACCGGTCGGCAGCGACTCAAGTTCGAGGTGACTGAAATGGCGCAGTAGATCGTGCCGGCCACGGCTAATGTGGCCAGAATTATGGAAGACGGGCATGTCCGCTCGACCGCTCGTTGACGCCGCCGTCGTCTGCTCGTAGTAGGACTCGAGAGCGCGACGGGAGGACTCGAGTCGATCTTCTTCCTTGAGCGGATCGAGTCCGTTCGCCTGCATGAATTCCTTGCTCCAGCGCGTGCACGACTGCTGCTGTGTGATGATATCAAGGAAGATCCCGTCGCAGTCCGGAAACAGCGCAACCACCTCCCGAATCTGCGCACACAGATACCCCAGGTAGGGGCTGTGGAAGTCCATCAGGTGAAACCCCGCGTCCAAGGGACAGGCTGCCCCGCCCGGAAATCGCCCCTCACTGTTCACCTCTCGCCAATCCGGATGCTCGACAGTGACCATGTTGTCGAATCCGGCTGATAGGTAGATCGGACAATTGATACCGATCTCCTTCGTCGCCTCGTATTGCGCACGAAGGAGGTCGAACTCGAGATGGGGATGCATCTTACCGACCTCGGTCGGGTGATAACTCCAGCCGTGATGGCACTTCGAGAACAACGTGATCGAGTCGACGGCTGCCCGCATCAAAGTTTCCTGCCACCGCCCCTTGTCAAAGCGCGATCCGATCCCGGCAATGTCAGGCGACGTGTGAAAATCGAGGTGGACCTGGCGGAAGCGAAGGGTGAGCGGTGGGTTATTCATGAGGTAAAAAATCAATTAAAGACGCCACCCGTTTCCCGGGAGCCGAGAGCGTCCAGCGACTACTCGGATGCTGTAGATGATTAGAGAGGCCCCATGGTCGGGCGATCCAGATGACGGGTTGGCGGCTGCCTACTTCGAGCGTTCGATGAGCTGGAAGCTCCGGAGCTGGATCTGATGCTGTCCACCCTTCGCCTCCGCATCCTTCCCGGGCTCAATCATGATTTGAAAAAGGGTAAGCGGCCATTCGACCATCGGCTCGCCGTCGTCCAGAGGTTTGATCGCGTTGAGCTTTTCGGAGAGCGAGACATCGACCGTCGACCATTCGGAGCTGATCTTGAAACTTGCGGTCTGGAAACGTTCGTTCCGGAAATCTTTCAGGAAAATAATCGCGGAGTCCCCGGGCTCGCCACGCATTTCAAATCGAGCGATCAGACTGCCATCCAAGTCGTTCGGAGCGATGGATCCCAGAGAACCAAAGGTAAATCGCGTCGCTGATCCTGGCTTTGAACTCTGTTTGTAAGACAAAATAAGCGCATCGTCCGCTCGTTCGACCGATGCCCCTGAGGATTTGGTCTGCCAAGTGCCGACATCTCCGTCGGCGTAAGACTCCTCGAAAAGGATGGATTCGGCGGGGTCCGTCACGTCCGCAGCTAGAAGAAGTGCGGATGTCGAGACGGCGAGGGCGGCGATGGAGAGGAAAATCTTCGAATAGATCATAGGATGGAGGAGCGATGGGGTTGATGAGGGCCGAGATATGGTAGGACGCATGGAATCACCCCGCCATTCCATCTGAGCTTTACGGTAAATATACCATCTCGTCGGATCCGACCAACACAAGTCGATCACCGCGCGACCGGCGTGGAACCAATCCCAGCGATTGATGTGGCGAACCGCGTGGCGACCGTCTCGCCGAGAGCCATCTCGCCCAAGTGTGGTCTGCCAGCGGGGAGAGGCTGATCATCGCACCGTCGGTGGCGAAGACGTCGCCCACTCGTTCAACCGATGCCCCTGGGGATTTGGTCTGCCAGGTGCCGACATCTCCGTCGGAGTAAGACTCCTCGAAAAGGATCGATTCGGCAGGGTCCACCGAGTCCGCAGCTCGAAGAGGTGCGGATGTCGAGACCGCGAGAGCGGCAAAGGAGAGGAGAATTTTCAGATTGATCATGGGATGGAGGAGCGATGGGGTTTTGAGGGCCGAGACAGGGTAGGACGCATGGAATCGCCCCGCCATTCCATCTGAGCTTTACGGTAAATATATCGTCCCATCGGATCCGCCCATTACAAGTCGATCGTCGCGTCGACCGGCGTGGATCCAATCGCTGCGGGCGATGTGGCGGAGCGCGTGGCGACGCTGTCGCCGAGATCCATCTCGCCCGTGTGGTCCGCCGACTCCGGGTAGAGGTTGATCGTCGCACCCTCGGTGGCGAAGCCGGGTAAGCGATCGAGTGACCTTTCGACTTTTCGTAGCCAGCGCGGGCCTTGAACTATCTCGCCAATCCTGACGTCAATTCACGGCCCGTCCGGGAGGTAAACTTCGCGGACGTCGCCCAGAGCGAGGATCGACGAGACCAACAGAACATCACCGCAAAGAAACTGATTATCGATTCCCCCTGCATTGTGGGTCGTCGCGATTCTGAAATAGTAGGGTGCGCAAGATCAAAAACCTAGTCTCAGAAACCACTCGCGTAACCGCCGGTCGGAACGCGCGAGAGACGACATCTCCCGAGCCAGGGCAATCGACCGTGGAAATATACTCGTCGTTGCCGTTACGTTTGCGAGGCGTTCAGTTTCGTGCTCCAGGAATCCGTCCAGCGCAGCGGCTCAATGTCAGCATTGGAATCGAAGCGCAGCGGCTCGCTCCAATATTGAAAATCATGGCCCTTGATGCCATCGGGCGTTGAGTCCCAACGGTCGCCGCGCCAGATGTAGGCGATGCCGCTGCTTGTCAGAATCTGCGAGACCTGCGTCTGCTGCGCGTGGATAATCTGGTCTGAGCAACTCGCGTCAGAATCATCTGGCACTCCGACTGGCGACGTGACGCGGTTGATATTATTTCTGTATTCGTAGGGGCCGAGCGGATTCGTCGCACGGAAGACCATCGCGCCCGAGCCCTCTGGACAGAAGCAGCAGAGTCGGCCAAAAAGCACGTAGTAAAACGTGCCGCGTTTAAAAATTGCGGGAGCCTCCACCTTTTCCGCGAGCACTTCGCTGCACTCGCCAGTCGAGCCGCAAAAATCGTCGGTGAGCCGCTCGACGATCATCTTAAAATTTTGCTTTGGGGCTGCATACACGATGTAACCACTTCCATCCTCATCGACGAAGAGGTTAAAGTCCCCAACACCGACCTTGCGGGTGAGTGTCGCTTCCATGGTCACGACTTCGAACGGACCTTCCGGTTTTTCCGCGACCGCTACGCCAAATCGCCCCGGCGTCGGCCCGTCGCCCGCGCTCCAGTTCGTCGTGCCCGTCCACTGCTCATACCAGTTGAACCAAAGAACGTATTTGCCAGTGCGTGCATTGAACTTCACATACGGCCTGAAGTAGATTGCCGGCGCGAGCTCCGGGAGAAGTTCGCCGTGAGGCTTCCAATTCTCCAAATCGGGCGAGCTGTAGCACACATACCGATTGGTTTTGACATAGCCGGTCGTATCGCGATAGCGCACTCCGTAGAGCCAGTATTTGCCGTCGAAAAGCTCAAGGCTTCCGTCATGAGCGTCGAGGATCTCGCCGTGGATATCGCGGCGTGGCTTGTCGTTGTGAATGGTGGTTGTCATCGTAAAAGAGAAGCAATTTGAGGCCCATCCGCTCGGAATACGCCGCAATCGAATGATTGGGAACTGCCCCGATCGCTTCCAATTGCGGCGGGTCGACAAAGTCTGACTGGCTCGAAGTATATCTCCAGATATGCACCAGGTTCCGCGCCACTACCAAAGGTTCGAACGACAGAGCCGTTGGCTGTGCCGATCTGGAGACATCTAAAAGGCAGAGAAAACCTCATATCGTCGCAGACTATCGCGGAAGGTGACTCAGCCAAAAGCAAGCTGAAACTTTACCGTAAGTTTCGCGCGGACTCGTGGCATTCCCCCGCATTGGCAAATGGTCATAATTCGCATCGAGAACCATTTCGCAGCACCCGTTTACGGTAATGAACATCTCGACTGTTGGAAATATGGGATTTCGCTCAAGCTCTTCGGCAACGAAAGCCACGTCAATGTCACGCAGCTTCGCGAGCCCCCAAAATCAAACCCAATTCAAAGCGAACCAAATTGCCCAATTCAAATCATTGGCACGCTCTGGCTCGCACCAAAAATATGTCTCCCCTCAGACTACTCAGCATCGTCGTTCCCTCGTCAATAGCTCTGGCTTCGTTCGGCGCTCCGGGCTATCAAGGCCCCAATACATTCGTCGCGCCGCCTGACTCCGGTGTAATCAACGTCCAGAGTTATGGAGCAACCCCGGATGACTCCACTGACGACACGGCGGCAATTCAAGCTGCAATAGACGCATTTCCCGGGACAAGTCGAATCATCTACCTCCCCGACGGAGTCTACAAAATTTCCAACACGCTCGAGTGGCCCGACGACCCTGCTCTGCCCGACTCAAGGAAGGATCGATTGCTGTCGCTGGTCGGGCAGTCGACTGACGGCGTAACCCTCCAGATTCCTAACAACCACCCAAGTTTCAACAATGCATCATCGCCTCGTGCGGTTATCAATACGGGACTCGCTCCAGCGCAGCGATTTGGAAATAGCATCAAGACGCTAACCGTCGACGTGGGAAGCAACAATCCCGGTGCAATCGGCATTCAATTCAACGCCAGCAATCGAGGGATTCTCCGCGATGTCGTGATTCGGGCTGGAGGAACACCACGAAAGGGGGCGATCGGCCTCGACCTGCGATTTACCCCCGAAGTGGGACCATTGATGGTTAGAAATCTTATGATCGAGGGATTCGACATAGGCATTCATTCACAACGTCAAACTAACGGGCAGACCTTCGAGCATATCGAGCTGAGATATCAGAACATTTTCGCATTTAAGTGCCAGAATGCTCCGATTTTCGTCAGAGGGCTGAAAACGATAGGTGAGGTCACTGCCATTAGCAACTCGGACAATCTGGGATTTGTTGTATTGACCGACAGTTCACTCCAAGGCGTCGGCAACGCATCCAGCCTCAGCGGCGTGATATCCGGGAAAAATAGCAACAACACCCGCACATTCCTGCAAGACGTAGCCATCAGTGGATTTGGGGACGGAATAGAACAGAAGTTCAACAATTCAATCACCTACGCTTACCCCAACGGGAACTACAGCCATTGGAGTTCGAACGGCACGGTTCAGCTTTACGACGACGCCATTAGCGAGGGACTGAACATCCCCGTGGAAGAAATGCCGCAGCCCCCTCAGATAGCGTTATCCAATTGGGTCAGCGTTACCTCCAAAGGAGCAGTGGCCGGAGATGGGATTGACGACACCGCCGCGATTCAGGCGGCAATCGACGATGCAAACTCACAAGTCGTTTACTTCCCAAATATTGGTTCCGACCAAAATTCAAGCTACACAATCAACGGGACGGTACATTTACGCGGCAATGTCGTCAGGCTGACCGGGTTTGAAGGTATCCTCGCGGGTAGCGGCAAGATCATTGTAGAAAATGGGTCCGCGCCGACTGTCTTCGTTGATAATCTGATGAAGCGAATCGGGCCGTCGGGAGGCTCTCTCCAATGGGAGGTCAACACAACCCGAACGACGGTCATTTCTCACGTTGGTTTGGAGGGACAACTCGTCCATAAGGGGACCGGCGCTTTGTTCCTGGAAGATACGGCGGGTTCGCCGATTGTCCTCGAAGGCGGTCCGGTCTTTGCGCGCCAACTGAACGTCGAGGACAGCGCAACGATGGTTACCGTTGACGCGACGACAGCTTGGATCCTCGGCATGAAAACCGAGAAGGGCGGTATTAACCTTCACGCGAAGAATAATGCGGTAGTTGAATTGATGGGGCTGCTGGCACATCCCGCCGGTGCGCCGTCAAACAACCCAAATCCGATGATTCTCATCGAGAATTCTCGGCTGACGGGCTCATTTAAAGAGCCAACCTTCAGTGGATTGAATCGGTATCCCGTCAAGGTAAGGGAAGTTCGAGGAAATGAAACCCGTGATCTATTGCAGGCTGACGTTCCTTCCCACTACGTCTCCTTTTTCTCCGGTGCCGCCGACGTTTCGGGTGGAGATACCGGCAGCCCGATGCACGGATGGAATATGAACGGCAATGGCTCTGACTCTGGCCCGCTGGGTGCGAATCTCAACTTACAGAACGGTGCGCTTTTCACCGCCGATAGTGTGGAGGGATCCCACTCGCTGAAGCTCGATGGGGTGGATGATTTTGCGAGCTTGAGTCTTGATCTGCCTTCTCAGATCACGTTCACGGCTTGGATGAAACTGCCGGCTGCGGCTACCGGAAATAATGTAATCTTAGCGAACCGCGGCCTGAATTATCAGAACGCGGGAATGATTTTACGTTTAACTTCCAGCCGCATTGAACTCAACTCGAGCAATGGCGCATCGTCTGCGATCGGCAAGTCGATTCCCAATTCGGTCAGTTACGACAACCAATGGCAACATATCGCAGTCGTCGTCGATCGCGATGCCGGTGAAGTCCATTTTTACAAGAACGGAGCTCCCGTCACTGAAGCAAATAGCAACTTTATCAAAACAGATTTCCCCATGAGCGGAAATTTCAAGATCGGTCGGCCCGACAATAACACTGACCATTTCCAAGGCCAAATGGATGACGTCCGGATCTATAATTCTCTACTGACTGAAAGCCAGATATTCGCTCAGGCTGGCGGTTCGCTATCGATCCCAGATCCGGCTCAGCAGGTCGTGCGCTGGCTATTTGACAACAATGGAGTTGACGCTAGCGGGAATGGGAATGATTTGAACTTTCTTTCCACCTTCACTCCGACCTACTCTTCAGACCGGATTGAGGGAACACAATCGATCGACCTCCCCGGCACGTCGAAGGTTGGCGGCGTCTCCCTTGACCCAGGAAACTCATTCTCGATTGCGACCTGGGTTCAGATACCCACTACGACGAGCGGCAGTCAGGTGCTGTTGTCTAACAAGGGCACCAGCTCCAAAGCCGACGGTTTCGTAATACGCCTCAATGGCAACCGAGTAGAGTTTCAAGCGGGGAACGGGACGACCTCGCTCAGCGCTTTCTCGGATTCCGGCACAGTCGATCGCGATGGACAATGGCATCACTTAGTTGTCGCGGTGAACCGAAATTCGGGAGAGTGCAGTTTCTATTGGGACGGCATCTCGGTCGGTGACTCCGTCGCAACCCGCGACGACTTCACAACAAATGGCATTTCCTTCGGTAGTCCGGGCAACAACACGCAGTTCTTTCAGGGCAAGGTAGATGATTTCCGAATCTATTCGATTACCTTGAATGGCTCTGAAGCGAACGCGCTGTTTCTTGAGTAAGGCGGACGGGACGCATGCAAACGGTGCTGCTCATCAGCAAATGCCGGTCTTCCCAGCAGCCGTGATCACTCGCGGTGCCCCATCCGCAGGCCGACCTGTCCAGATCACAAACCGACGGCAGTCTCTGCCTCTAACGAGAGATCTCGCCCATTAGCTTATCCCAATGGGCGAGATCTTCGGAGACGGGTCGACCACCAACTGGCTGCGGCACCGCCGCGATCTCGAAATAGCCGACCTCGCAAGCATCGAGACGAATGGGAATCTCGACGGCTCCTTCTGTGACTTCGATCAGCGTGATGCGGTAGTCGGGCTCGCTGTGCGCTGCTAGAATACGCTCCTGCCACGGAGTGAGATTCAGCGGGCGTCCCATCGCGTCCCAGGATTCTTGCGCGCTGCCGGAGCCTTTGCGGATGCTGGCTGAGAGGACTTGAAGGGCAGGAAGATTGCGGAGCGAGGCGGGCAGTTGGATGTTGATGCTATCCTCCCAACACGCCGACTCTGCCTCGTGGGGGACGTGGTTCCATGCGAGCACACGAATCTGGCCTTCCGTGATCGTGGCAACGGCGTTGGCGAGCTTGGGCGCGGATTCAATGTTGAGTCCGATCCGTGGTCCGACCATGCGGGCCAGCAACTTGAAGGCGTTGCAACTGGCCTTGGGCGTTCCGCGGATCGTGAGCAATCCGTAAGTACAACTGAATGGCTCGGCCGGGATTCCGCCTTCCTCGAAAATGTCGCTGGCCACCCACCAAGCGAAGATATCGAGCACATCATCAAGATGGTGGCAGAGGTGAAGCACCATGCTCGCTCCGTAGAGCGTATCCACATCAGGATTGTCGGTCCAACTTACCTTGCGGTCGGTCGCGCAAGACATCGTATTCCACTCGGTAAACAGAATCGGCAGGTCGGGAAGCGATGATGACCGGACCGCGTCGCGAGCGGCCTTGACGGTATCGATGAAGAACATGCCTGGCTCATGGGGGGAACCAACGCGACCGGGATATTCGACGTATTCGTCCTGCGGGTAGAGATGGGTGGAAATGAAGTCGATCGGCACGCGGCCTTCCACGCAGTGTCTGATCGTTTCTTCGACCCAAGCGCACTTGGAACTGGCAGGCCCGCCGATGCGGAAGCGAGGGTCAACGGACTTCACGGCGCGGGCCGAAGCGTCGTAGAGCTTGAAATACTCCTCCTGGTGACCGGACCAAAACCCTGGGAGATTCGGCTCGTTCCAGACTTCGAAATACCAATCGAGAATTTCCTCGCGACCGTAGCGATCGACGACGTGCTGCACGAAAGCGCGGACGAGATCCTCCCACTTCCGATAGCACTTCGGAGGGGTGACGTTCATCTTGAAGTGAAACATCGTCTGATTGCCCGACGCGAGGGTCGCGGGCATCGGATTGAGTTCCAACACGTGCTTGAATCCCAGCTCCCGGGTCGCATCGAGAATCTTGTCCACGTGATGCCAGCGATAGATCGCAGTGCCGTCGGCGATTTTCGCGATAGACGTCCATGTCGTCGTGAAAAATCGCGTGGAAACGAGTGTATTTGAACCCAATCTCCTTCTGGAGGATCGCAAGGTGATCAAGCAAATCTCGCCGGAGAAGCTCGTATCCGCGCCCGACGGCAACGGCCTTCTTCCAAGGCATTTTCAGGGGCGGCAGCGACCGCGTAGCGTCGAGTCGAATCATGTGATTTTATTGGGAGGCTGTGCCTTCGGAAAATCGTGGATTGAGTAGAACGATCCCGTAGCCGAAAGGGCCAACGGTCAAAGTTGCACGTTCACCATCGAGCGTAATTTGGGTCTCGGAGCTGAGGAACACTTCGGCATACGTCGGCGCTGCAGGGCACTTCCAGCTTTCTTGGTAATGCGGTCGGATTCACCGTGATGAGGCACTTTTCGAAGCCGCCTTGACGCAAATAGGTCAGCGGATACTCGACTCCCGGGGGATTGAGAATGTCGAAAGAGGCGTCGGCACCGAGCGCAGAATGCTCGCGGCGGAGTTGCAACAGCTTCCGCACGAAATTTAGAAGCGAATTCGCATCTTCCTCCTGCGCGGCCACCGATGGCCGGTCGAGATCGGGATCGAGCGGGAGATAGAGATCATCTGGCGAAGCGGTCGAGAAGCCCGCGTTGTGCGAGTCGTCCCACTGCATCGGCGTGCGGGTGCCTGCGCGCTCGCCATTTGCCGCTCCCGCATTCACTGCGGTGATGTTTAACAGGGTTGAGCCTTCTTTCGCAGGCGTGTCGGGAACGAAGCGCATCCCAATCTCATCCCCATAGTAGATCGTTGGAATGCCCGGCTGCGTCATTAGCAAAACCCAGGCAGGCCAGAGCGCATTCGCTGCCACGGGGGCCGCAGCGGAGCCGCTGAAAATCGTGATTTGCCGTCGGCAAGGAAATGTAGCCCCGCCCATGACAAACCGCTAGGTGATGGTCAATCGACTCGCTAAATGTCTGCAAACTCCCGCCGCCTTGAGCATCGAAATAACAGGGGCCTTCCTTATCGGGGATCGTTCCCTCGCCGTTGAAAAACAGCGAGGGATAGCCGGGTGCGTTGAAGTGCATCAGAAAGTCCAGATGAAATCCCGCACGGATCGAATTGGCTGGATGACCCCACTCCGCAACGAGCAGGCGGTCAGGATACTCCGAATCGATCCACCGCCGGACTTCCTGCCAGAGTTGCGTATTTCCAGGTCCGCCTTCCCCGCGGAATTCCCGGGTTGATTTCACCAGCGAAGCGGCCATGTCCACGCGAAAACCGTCACATCCACGGTCGAACCAAAACGCCATGATCTTGCGTAACTCGGCCCGATTCTTCGATGGCCCGGGAGCATCGATCGGATCCTGCCAAGGCTCAGTCGGGACGTCCCAGCCGTAGTTCAACGCCGGTTGATACCAGAAGAAATTTGCCAGAAAATCCTCCCGGCTTGGTCCCTTCACAGGGTCGAAGTCACGGTTGACCCAAATGTAGCGATTGGAATCGGAAGACTTGGGATTCGAAGCCTCGGCTTGGAAAACGGGATGGTCCATCGAGGTGTGACCAGCGACGAAGTCCAGCACCACACGCATTCCGCGCTCATGGGCTTCGTCGAAAAGCTCCACCATGTCATCTTCGGTGCCGTATCGGGGTGCCACCTTGTAGAAATCCCGGATGTCGTAGCCCGCATCGCCGAAGGGCGAATCGAAACACGGATTCAGCCAAAGCGTATTGACACCCAGGCTGGCAATGTAATCGAGCCGCTGAATGATCCCGCGCAGATCGCCGATCCCGTCACCATCACTGTCCTGAAAAGACTGCGGATAGATCTGGTAGAGTACGGCGTCGGTCAGCCACGCGGGGTAAGGCTGGTCGAACATATCTGGCGAGTGTTTCCCGGTCCTGAGACTTCAAGGATTTAATGCTCCGACTATACTCGATGCGCTTTCCGGCACGAAATACTGCACCTGACGCGTGAGCGGCAGCTTGCCATCGGCAAATGTGCCAACCTTTCGACCGGTCTCATCCAGGACGACGCCCGACTTGATACGATCCTGCGCGAACTCAGTGGTTCCGTCCTTCAATGCCCCGGGTAAAGCCCAACCGCCGAGCACAACGGCCCCACCATCTTTGGAGTCGAAGCTGAAGAGCTGGATCTGCGGATCGGCTGGCGCGACTTCGGCGACGGAGCTTGTCTCACCGGTGATCCGGTTAAAAGCGGCGGTGAGCGATTGCGAGATCACCGGCCGAAAGTTGAACCCGGTGAAGAGGTTGAAGTGACTGCACCCGGGGAACCCTTTCACCGCCGCCATGTAACTATAGTAACGTTCGATCCCCGCAGCGCGCCGGGCAAAGAGTGCTTTCAAGAAAGTGCGACTGCCTTCCAATCCCTCGCGCCCCGACTCGATTCCGAAGCCGGATTCCGTGTCCCAGATTGGCTTCTCTTTTCCCTTTTCCTTCATCAGAGCCCGGATGGGATCGAGGAACTCGTTGAACGATGCCGGGCCAGCGTCGGACGCCTGTTCGCGGACATAACCGTGGAAGGAAACAACGTCGCAGTGGTCGAGCATCCCAGCTTGAATGGACTTTTCCAGATAAATGCGACCGCTCGTGGTGACAGCACCCGCCACGACGATGGCGTCGGGATCAACAGCTTTGATTTGCTCGTAGGCGATCTGACACGCCTTCACGTGCTCTTCGATGTCAACGCGCTCGAGATCGGGTTCGTTCCAAACTTCGTAGGCATTGACTTTACCCTTCCAACGCTCGGCCGTGCGGCGCACGAGGTCGGCGTAGCTTTCCCACTTGTCGCCTTTCAGTTTATCCGGTCCGCCCAGCTGCATGAGGATGCGAAGCCCCCCATTAACCTGCTTCTCCACATCTTCAGTGGCGTCATTTTCAACCCCGGCAACCGGGACGTAACGCTCCCAGTCGGTGAACTGGCGCTGATTGAAAATCCCAAGGTTACGAATCTCCACGATACGCTCGGGCAGAATGAAGTTTGGCTTCCCGCGAGCAACGTGGAGACCGCGATAATGCGTCCCCATGAAGGCATTGTCATTTTCCAGTGTCAGCGGACGCGGCAACACGACGATTTCATGGTCGTAGGCGTTCATTTCCGAACCTCCGCTCTCGAACTGAAGAGTAAACCATCCGCTCGGCAGAGCTTCCACGGTGCCCTTCGCCGATTGCTGCCCGTTTTCGCGCGGTTCGACCGTCGCGGGTTGGCGCAGCACCTCTTCTCCGAGCTGATCGCGGACGACGAGCTCGCCCTTCGTCCCCGATTCCACGCCGTTGACAAGCGCCTCAAAAGCAATTGGTTCGTTGGCCCAGGCACTCCTGCCCATCGTGTCGGCAACGTCGATCAACTTCACTGCGCTGGCGGCCTTCGCGGCACCAGGTTCCCCCTCGACCAAGCTGATTGCATCGAGTCGGAAGGGCTCGCCCGACACGCGCAACTGGACGAAGACCGGCTCGCCATCCGCGAGCATTCCGTCTTTCGGAGGCTCGAGCGTGAAGGTCTTCTCGAAAACTCCATCCTTCACTTCGCCGCGCACGGTTTCCATCACCGTCGGCGCCTGATCGCCGTAGATCGGATAGCGGAACGAAAACTCGAACCCGGTATCACCGACGCCCTCGATTCGCAGCGTGTAGCTTTTGCCGAAGTAAACTGGGAAACGCTCCTGCGAAGTGATCTGCCGCTCACCTTCAGCCGCTGGGAGATCGAGGTAATACTTACTCCGCTCCGCGTCCCAGCGATATTCGCCGAACTGCTTTGGGTCAATATAGTGGGAGTAGTCGCCCGGGTGTCCGCGATACCAGCCATCTTCTCCCACCGCGAAATCGTAGTTGCGCACCAACTCGCCGCGGTCGGCGGTGGGCGGCGTCGGGATCTCGAATTCGTCGGATTCGCGGAGGCTGAACTCCTTGACCTGCCACGTGCCAACGCCACGATACTGAAACTGAAGCTTCGGGTTCCGCGCATCGCTTTTCAGGCGGAACTGCATCTCGTAGGTCGTCCAATCTTCGGCGACCGGCCAGAATCCCTTCACCACCGTGCCGGTGATCACCGGCATGATCCGCTCGACCTGCCCCACGGAGCGTCCGGTCACCTTCAGCTGATAGACTTTGCCGGCTTGGAGGGGCGGCAGCTTGCCGTCCATCCAGCCAGTGCCCCGGATATCGACGTTGAGCGCACCGATCTTTGACCGCAAGGTCGACCGGCGAGAAGGCTGCCGAGGCCGGACTTGAAGAATGGCTCGGTCGATTTCTGGTAGTCCTGGACGACGTCCGTAAAAGGCGCGGTGGGCTTTGCTGGCTTGCCCGCAGCCTGATCCGAAGCGCTCGCCGACGTCTTGAAATCCGAAAAATAGGCGATCGTATCTGACCGGACGGCGAAACCGTGGGCCGTCGAACCGTATCGTTCCCCTTTCAGACCCAGAAAGTTCTTGCCGATGCCCTCGACCTCGAAGGTGGCCCCCCTCTTACCCATATCGACCCCAAGGCTGACCTGCCATTCGCCCTCTGACGTGATTTCCACCGTACGGAAGGCACTCGCGATCACGTTCAAGTCCTTATCGAGCTGCTGGATCGCCATTTTCTTCGACCCTGTGAAGAAACCAGCCATCACCCAACCTTGCTCGGGATTGCCGATTGTCATGAACGCCACTCGCGCCCCGGTATCCGCTCCGATGCGGATTTTCCCTGATGTCTCCACATTTCCAGCACCCGGCTGCGTTTTTGCAACGATCGTCAGGTCGCCAGCGCCGGCAACCTTCATCGTTCCGTCCGTCATCGTGGCGTCACCATCACCGTAGACTTGCCAACCATCAGGTGCCGCGTGAGCCAGGCTCGGGCAGCCGAACCAAACGAGAAGACTGATCGTGAGAACAAGGGCGAGGGACTTGAGTGGAAGGGCTATTTTTCATCGGTTGAGGGGGTGGTTCGGGGCGACAGCTGAGGCACCCCGGGTGTCTCACACTAATGCGACGGGGCATTCTGTCGGGAAAGCGGAAAGTCCCTTTCCGGGCCCCACAAGAGCCTTTACCGTAAAGCCTGTTTCG
>CAVUDH010000008.1:0-67439 GCA_963740185.1 uncultured Verrucomicrobiae bacterium | reverse complement strand
ACGCGGGCACCCATGGCGGAAGGCACCCTAACGCGGGAACGGGAGTCGGATGCAAAAAATTGCGCCGCCGCCCGGGCGTTCGTCCGCCGAGCAGGGTCGCCCGATCCACGCGACGAACTGTTTGGCGATCGACAGTCCCAACCCCATCCCCTCCGGCACCACGTCGCCGCGCTGGAAGCGCTCGAAGAGCCGCTCGCGCTGATCCGCCGGGATGCCGGGGCCTCGGTCTTCCACGACCAACTCCACCTGACCCGAACGAACCGCCGCCCGCAGCGTGACGGGCGTCCCGTCGGGTGAATACCGGATGGCGTTGTGCAGTAAGTTCGAGAGTGCCGTGTGCAGCAGCGAGGCGTCGGTCGAAAACGTGAAGTCCTCGCACTCCACGACGACCCGGTCGCGGCCCCGCCGCACGTCGGCGACGACTTCCTCCAGGAAGTCGGTCGCGTCGACGACCTCGGGGCGCGGCTCGATGAGTCCGGCCTCCAGGCGGGACAACGTCACGAGCTGAGTCATCACGCGGTCGAGCCGCCGCGTGGCCACCTTCACGTCGTCGAGCAGCCCGGCCCGGGCGGTCGGTTCGGCTTCCGCCCCGAGCCGCTCCACGGCCGCTCCGATCACGGCGACCGGCGTCCGCAGCTCGTGCGCGACGTCGTCGAGCAGGGCGCGCTGGAGCCGGTGCGAGTCGGCCTGGACCCGGGCGTCGCGGCCGACGCGCTGCGCTTGGCGCGCTCGACGAGGACGGCCAGGTGCGCGCCGAAGGCCTCGAGCAAATCGCGCCGGAGGGGATTCGACAGGTCATCGGCCAGCGGACGCAGCGCGAGCACGCCGACGCCGTGGTCCGCAGCGAGCAGCGGGATCGCGAGCACGGTGGATTCCGGAAGCGTCCCGGTGAAACGCCCGGCGGCCACGCGGTTTTTCAGCGACCACTGGCAGACCGACCATTCCTTCTCGGTGAGCGTGTCGGCCTCGGCGGCGGCGAGTTGTTCCCGCCCGAGGAGCACCCAGGCCCGACAGCCGAACGTGCGCTCGATCTGCTCGATGGCCCGCGCCAACGCCGGCGTCAGGTCGTCGCTGGAGGACAGGATGCGAGTGAGTTCGAGAGCGCGCGGGCGCGACTCTCGGCGTCCTGACTCGAGGCCTCACGGCGCAGGAGTCGCGCGGTCTGGTGCCCGATCACGAGGGCAACGATGAGGAAGGTGAGGAGCAAAAAGACGTCCTCGCTGTGCCACATCGCGAGCGATCCCCGCGGCTGGGTGAAGAGCAGATTCCACGAGATGCCGCTCATCACGGCGAGCGCGATCAGCGGTAGCCGCGTGAGCGAAAGTCCGGCCACGGCAACGCCGAGCATGTAGACCATGGTCACCGAGCGGTAGCCGATGACGGGTTCCAGCGCGGCGGCCACCAGCGAAGTGACCAGGAGCACGGCGGCGGCCTTGATCCAGGGTTCGGGCGCGGCCGGTGTGGAGGCGCGCGGTCGGCCCGGCGGCGGCTTCGTCGGAATGGACGAGCAGGAGGTCCACGCCGCCGCTTTGCCGGGCGAGCCGCTCGGTGATGCCCGTCCCGGCCAGCCGCGACCACCAGGTGCTCTCCGTCGTCTTGCCGAGGACGATCTGCGTGGCGTTCTCGCGGCGACTGCAGTCGAGCAGCGCTTCGACCGGATCGGTGCCGCTCACCGAGATCGTCTCCGCGCCCAGCGACCGCGCCAACGATAGATTCGCGGCGGTGCGGGCGCGGGTCGACTCGTCCTCGGCGTCACCGGCCTCGACGTGAACGGCGATCCAGGTCGCGTCGAGCGCGTCGGCGATGCGCTTGGTGATGCGGATCAAACCCTCGGCGTGCGGACTCCCCCCGACGGCGACCATCAGGCGCTCGCGGGATCGCCACGGTCCCTGGATGGCGTTGTCCTTGAGGAAGCCGCGGACCTGCCGGTCGGCGCGATCAGCCACGACGCGCAACGCCATTTCGCGCAGCGCCCGCAGATTGCCCTCGCGAAAAAACGCGTCCGCCGCGCGGTCGGCGCGGTCGCCGCCGTAGACCTTGCCCTCGCCGAGGCGGGCGCGGAGTTGCTCCGGCGTCACGTCGATCAGCTCGATCTCGGCGGCGTGATCGAGCACGGAGTCGGGCAACGTCTCGCGCACGGCGACGCCGGTGATCCCGGCCACGGCGTCGCGCAGACTCTCGAGGTGCTGGACGTTGACGGTGGAATACACGTCGATCCCGGCCTCCAGGATCTCGAGCACGTCCTGGTAGCGCTTCGGGTGCCGGGAGCCGGGGACGTTCGTGTGCGCGAGTTCGTCGACGAGCACCAGGGTGGGCCGGCGCTCGAGGATGGCGTCGAGGTCCATCTCCTCGAGCGCGACACCCCGGTGCTCGAACTCCCGTGGCGGAATGCGGCGCAACCCCGCGGTGAGCGCCGCCGTCTCGATCCGGGCCGTGGGTTTCGACCCAACCGATGACCACTTTGACGCCCTCCTCCTGACGCTG
Organism: uncultured Verrucomicrobiae bacterium; assembly: GCA_963740185.1. Classification (GTDB taxonomy): domain Bacteria; phylum Verrucomicrobiota; class Verrucomicrobiia; order Chthoniobacterales; family JAATET01; genus CAVVKW01. The sequence goes on along the minus strand of CAVUDH010000008.1, from coordinate 64,955 downwards.
CTGCGCGGCCAGCAGCATGGATACGTCTTCCCGACCCCGGGACACATCCCGAGGAAAATGCGCAGCCGCCCGGCGCTCACCGTTGCGGGCCGATCTGGTCGAGCTGGTCGAGCTGGTCGAGCTGGTCGAGCGCCACGTTGATCTCGAGCACGTTGACGATGCGCTCGGGCGCAAACGACGCGCCGACCACCTGCGCCTCGGTCTCGATCAGCTCACGCACGCGCTCCTCGGGCAACCCACGCGCCGCCGCCACTCGGCTCGCCTGATATTGCGCTCCCGCCAGCGAAATGTGCGGGTCGAGTCCGCTGCCGGAGGCCGTCACGAGGTCCGCCGGGATCGGTGTCGTCGTGCCGTAGCTCGCGAGCGTCTCGCGGGCGCGCTCGGCGAGAGCCGGGCTGGCGGGCGACAGGTTGCTCCCGCCAGCACCGGTGCCGTTGTAATCGACCGCCGACGGGCGCGGCCAGAAGTAGCGCGGCTGCGTGAAGGCCTGCGCGACCTGCCGACTGCCGGCGACCGTCCCGTCGGCGGCGCGCACGAGGCTGCCCTCGGCCGAGGCGGGCGCGATGACTTTCGCCGCGGCCAGGATGACGAGCGGGTAAGCGACGCAGCAGACGAGCAGCGTGACGGCGGCGATGCGGAGTGAGGCGAGGATGGTTTTCATTATCGGTGGGTTCGAGTCGTGGTGAGACTAGCGCAGGGTGATCAGGTGTTCGACGACGGGTCCGAGCAATCCGGCGGGCAGGAAGGTGAGCGCGCCGAAGAGCAGGATGACCGCCAGCAACATCACGCCAAACGTCGGCACGTCCACGCGCAACGTCCCGGCGCTCTCGGCCACGGCGGATTTTCGCGCGAGCAAACCGACGATGGCGAGTGGCAGGATGATCGGCAGGTAGCGCCCGAACAACATCACCAGCCCCGTCGCGACGTTCCACGGCACGGTGTTGTCCCCGAGTCCCTCGAAGCCCGAGCCGTTGTTCGCGGCGGCGGACGAGAATTCGTAGAGAATCTCCGAGAAGCCGTGCGGCCCGGCATTCGCAATGGTCGCGACACCCCACTCCGACGTGGCGAAGATCGCCGTCCCGCCCAGGATGAACAGCGGGTGGAAGAGCAACATCAGCGCCGCAAGCAGCATCTCGCGGGCCTCGATCCGCTTGCCGAAATACTCCGGCGTCCGCCCGATCATCATCCCGGCCAGGAAGACCGCGATCACGACGTAGCCGAACATGTTGATCATCCCGACGCCGACGCCGCCGAAGGTCTCGTTGAGCCACATCCCGGTGAGCGGAGCCAGGCCGGTGAGCGGATTGAGGCTATCGTGCATCGCGCCGACCGACCCGTTACTCGTCGATGTCGTCAGCACCGACCAGAGCGGCCCGGTCGTCGTCCCGAGCCGCAGCTCCTTGCCCTCGAGATTCCCCGACGCCGCCACCGGCAGCTCGGCCAAAGCCGGACTCGGCGCGCTCTCCGCCCACGTTGCGAACGTGCCCTTGCCGACGAGCAGCACGATCATCACGCCGAAGATCACGGCCGCGTGCTTCGGCCGCCCCGTGATCAACCCAAACATCCAGACGCACGCCATCGGCACGAGCAGGATCGCGATCATCGACGCGGCGTTCGTGAAGTAGCCGGTGTTCTCGAGCGGGTGCGTGCTGTTGGGTCCGAAGAACCCGCCGCCGTTCGTGCCGAGCTGCTTGATCGCCACGAACGCCGCCACCGGCCCGCGGGCGATGGTCTGCGCCACCCCCTCGAGCGTGCGGGCCTCGACCGCGCCGCCAAACGTCATCGGCAACCCGCCGACCACGAGGATGAGCGCCATCGCGACCGCCAGCGGCAGGAGCACGAGGAACGCCGCGCGCTGCACGTCGACGAAGAAATTCCCCATCCCGGTCGACCCGCGCAGCCCGCGAGCCAACGCCGCGAGGCAGGCGATGCCCGTCGCCGCGGAGACGAATTGCAGCCACATGAGGCCGAAAATTTGCGAGAAATACGACATCGAGACCTCGCCCGAGTAGTGCTGGAGGTTCGTGTTCGTCACGAACGACGCCGTCGTGTTGAAGATCAGATCCAGCGTGAGCGGACCCTTGCCGTCGGGGTTGAGCGGCAGCCATTGCTGCGTCGCGAGCACGCCGAAGACGAAGACGAACATCACGAGATTGAACCCGAACATCGCCAGCAGGTAAGCCTTCCAATCCTGCGTCGCGGACGCGAGGGCGCCGCGATCCGTGCGAAGAGGCCCTCGACGCGGGCGTGCGCGCCGACGACGCGTGGCCCCGGCTCGAGGACGGCGGCGAGGTATTTGCCCAGCGGCCACGACAACAGCGTCGTGCCGCCCAGGATGAGAACGAAGGTGAGGAAATCGGACATGGTCGTGCGGTTGGTGGTTGGTTTGAGCGGTTTTTAGACGAGTCGGAGCGCGACGAGCGCAAGGTCGATGAGCTTGATTCCGATGAACGGCGCGATGATCCCGCCCAGCCCGTAAATGAGCAGGTTGCGCCGCAGCGTCGCGGCCGCCGACATCGGCGGATACGCCACGCCACGCAGGGCCAGCGGGATGAGCGCGATGATGACGACCGCGTTGAAGATCACCGCGCTCAGGATCGCGGACTCCGGCGAATGCAGCCGCATCACGTCGAGCGCCGCCAGCGGACCCGGCGCGCCGCCCGTCGCGTAAAGACCGACGAAGAGCGCCGGGAGGATCGCGAAATACTTCGCCACGTCGTTCGCCAGACTGAACGTCGTGAGCGCGCCGCGCGTCATGAGGAGCTGCTTCCCGATCTCGACGACCTCGATGAGCTTCGTCGGGTTGCTGTCGAGATCGACCATGTTGCCGGCCTCCCGCGCCGCCTGCGTGCCGGTGTTCATGGCCACGCCCACGTCGGCTTGCGCGAGGGCGGGGGCGTCGTTCGTGCCGTCACCGGTCATCGCCACCAGGTGCCCCGCTTTCTGTTCGTCGCGGATGCGCTGTAACTTCTCCTCCGGCTTCGCCTCGGCCATGAAGTCGTCCAACCCCGCCTCCGCCGCGATGGCCGCCGCCGTGAGCGGATTATCCCCCGTCACCATCACCGTGCGAATCCCCATCCGCCGCAACTCCGCGAACCGCTCGCTGATCCCCCCCTTCACGATGTCCTTGAGCTGCACCACACCGAGCACCGTTGCGTTCTCCGCCACCATCAGCGGCGTCCCCCCCGCCCGCGACACCTGCTCGGCGCTGCGCAGCGCCGCCTCCGGCACGTCGCCGCCCTGCTCGCGCACCCACCGAGCCACCGAGTCTGCCGCCCCCTTGCGGATCTGCCGCCCATCGACCCGCGCGTCCACACCGCTCATGCGCGTCTGCGCCGTGAAGGGGACGAATTCGAAATCGCCCTCCGCCATCTCGCGCCCGCGCAGGTTGTACCGCTTCTTCGCCAGCACCACGATCGACCGGCCCTCCGGCGTCTCGTCGGCGAGCGAAGCGATCTGCCCCGCCTCCGCCAGCCGCGCCTCGTCGATCCCCGGGGCCGGCAGGAACGCGACGGCCTCGCGGTTGCCCAGCGTGATCGTGCCCGTCTTGTCGAGGAGAAGGACGTCGATGTCGCCCGCCGCCTCGACCGCCCGCCCGCTCATCGCCATCACGTTGCGCCGCGTCAGCCGGTCGATCCCGCTGATCCCGATCGCACTCAGCAACGCCCCGATCGTCGTCGGAATCAGGCACACTAACAGGGCGATCAGCACCGGGATCGAGATCACGCTCTCCCCGCCGCTCTGCCCGTCCGCGTAGGCCACGAACGCTGGCAACGTCACCACCACCAGCACGAAGACCGCCGTCAGGCTGAGCAACAGTGCGCTGAGCGCCCGCTCGTTCGGCGTTGGCTGCCGCTTGGCCGACTCGACCATTCCGATCATGCGGTCCAGGAAGCTCGCGCCCGGCTCCGTCGTGATCTCGACCACGATCCGGTCGCTGAGCACCCGCGTGCCGCCCGTGACCGCGCTCCGGTCGCCGCCACTCTCCCGCACGACCGGCGCGGATTCCCCCGTGATCGCCGATTCGTCCACCGTCGCGATCCCCTCCACGACATCGCCGTCCGACGGGATCGTGTCGCCACTCTCGCACACCACGCGGTCGCCCTTCCGCAGATCCGCCGCGCTCACGCTCTCCTCGCCGGAATCCGCGAGGCGCCGCGCCACGGTCTGCGTCCGCAGTTTCCGCAGCGAAGCCGCCTGCGCCTTGCCCCGGCCCTCCGCGATGGCTTCGGCAAAATTCGCGAAGAGCACCGTGAACCACAACCACAGCGAAAGTTGGAGGGTGAAGGAGCTGAAGTCGAAAATCGCGAACCCGGTCGTGATCAGCGATCCCAGCCAGACGATGAAAACGACCGGATTACGCAGCAGGTGTCGCGGATCGAGTTTGCGAAAGGCATCGACCAACGCGCCCCGGACGAGGGTGGGATCGAAAAACGAAGAACGCGCCGACTGGTCTGCTTGCATGGCCCCACCGTGGCCGTTTTGCCGCGCGAGCGTGAATCAAACGGACGGCAAATGTCGTAAAAAAAGCGTAAAGATCGCGGTGCGAGCAACGTGACCTCCGCTCCTCCAGTCCGCCTTTATCCCCGCGCCTTTCGCGCATTTTTGCGGCCAGCCGGACTCGCCACCCGCCGCATCCGCACCTTCACCCGCATGTCCTGCGTTCCAGACCCCTTGAATGTCCCCCGCACCGGAGCTGCGTCGCGACTGTCCCGCCCAAACGACACGGCCACGTGCCGCTCGCCGCACCACTGGTCATTCGTCGGATCCAGCGCCACCCACGTCATCCCCGGCACCAGCACCTCGACCCACGCGTGCGTCGCCACCGATCCGACCAACCGCCGCCGACCCGGCGGCGCGTCCGTCTCGATGTAGCCGCACACGTACCGAGCCGGCAACCCCGCCGACCGCAGCACCGCCAGCATGATGTGGGCAAAATCCTGACACACCCCGCGCTTCCGTTTCCACACGGTCGCCAGCAGCGTCGAGTTATCGGTCGACCCCGATTTGTATTCGAACCCCCGGAAGATCGCCTCGTTCAGGTCCCCCAGAGCCTCACCCAGCGGTCGCGCCCCCCCCAAGTGCCGACTCGCCCACAACAACGCCGCCCCACCCAGCGGCACCGCGACCGTCGGTTGCAGGTAGTCGAAATGATCGATCAGATTCTGCGAAAACACCTGCCGCGCTTCCGCGACCGGGACCGCCAGTGCCGACTCGGGCAACTCCACCGCCCGCGTCTTCACCACCATCTTGTTCTCGATCACCAAGCGCTCGTGCCGAAGCGTCATGGAGAAAAATTCCACCCCGTTGCCAAATGCATCGACGTAGTGCGACGTCGGCAGATCCGGTTCGGTCTTCATCTCCCGATGCTCCACCGTCTGCGCCGCCGTATCCGGAGCCAGCAACCGCGCCTCCAGGTAAGCCTCCGTCGCCGGCACCACGTAGCGGTATTCCGTCCGATGCGTGATCTCGAACTTCATCGTCCCCGACGCACCCGCGTCCCTCCCTGCCCGAGATCACCGATCATAGATCAAAGACGGGCTGCATCGGCGCGCTCATGTGGATCTGATGATTCAGAAATCCATCCGCCACCAGACCATGGATCGAGAGCGTCCGCTCCAGCGCCGCGTCCACCGCCCGCACGAGCTCACTCTCCGCGACCGGCACCGGCTCCGTCGCCCACTCGATCTCGCGCGCCACCAGCCCCTCCCAATCCGTGTGCATGACCTCCGCGTGCAACGCCGAGATCGCCACCGCCGTCCGCTCCAGCGCAGCTTGGGATTCCGCCTGCGACCCCTCGAGCAATTGCCGACACTCCGCCAGGCACCGCGCCACCGACCGCGGAGCGACCTCGTTCTGCAAAAACATCCGCAGCATCGACCCCGTCTCGACCCGCATCTGGTAGACCCGCCGGTAGACGTCCCGGCTCGCAAGCAGGCGCAAGAATGCCGACACTTGGAGCTCCCGCGCGTGCTCCTTCCCCGGACCGCAGGTCCGCACCAGCGAGCGCACCATCGACGCGACCGCGTTCGCCGTCGTCACCGCCCGCTCGACCTCCCGCCCGATCTTGCAGAAACTCCAGCCGCCGTCCGCGATCATCGTCATCTGCGCTGTCCCGAAAAATTGCGCAACCAAATCCGTTGAGTGATCGCACATCTTCCGAGTCACCGCTGCCCGCTCGACGTCCGAGAGCGTCCGGCGCATCCGCGTCCGCGCGAAGCGCCCCTGCAGACGGCTGAGCGTCCCCCACGCCTCCATGCTCAGACATTCCAGCACGGACTCGCCGTTCCAAGTCGCCCGCTGCACCAGATTCACCACCGACCCCCGCTCGTTCGGGTCCAGGGTCAGCCGATACCGCCCATCGGCGTTGGAGATCGATCGCCGCGCCCCCTCGCCTTCGAGCGGCGGCAGCATGCGGTTCCACACCGGACGGTAAAGCATCCGCTCCGTTGGATTGAGTTCCTCCGTCTCAAGCGCCTCGATCACGCCGATCATCCCGGCCAGATTCCGCGCCCGTTCGAGGTGACGACCCGTCCAGTAAAAAGACTCCGCCACCCGGCTGGTCACCAGCTGCATCGGCGCCCGCACGTCCGCCGCCAGCCGCGGGGCCAATCCCGACACGGTCTCGCCCGGCCCGACTTCCACCCACGTATCCTTGCTCCCGCCACCCAGTTCCGAAGCCGTCGCCTGCGATCCTTCACCGGTGATCCGCGTCAACGATCCCGGGAACACGTCGTAGTCCCCCTCTCCCCGCCGCAGGGCGAAAAAGATGTGGTCCTGATACCGCTCCTCGGCCTTCCCGCCGTCGTGGCAGAGCGTCACCGCGTCCACCCCCCGGGGCTGCGCCACGAAGCCCGCCGGATGAGCCAGGATCTCGCGGATGATCCCTGCCCGCTTCCGCTCATCGAGATCGCGCCCCCGCACCGGCGTGAGCACGCGCTCGCCGTAAACCGGTCGGATGAGATACCGGTCCAGATCCCCCAACACCATCTCTCGCTGATCCAGATCGCCCAGCCAGAAGGTATCCAGCCCGTCGAGCACCGGCGTTTCCCCGAGATAATACCGGATCAACGTCGGGGCAAACGCCAGCAACGCCCGGTCGTCGACCAACTGCGCCCCCACCGCGTTCACGACCGTCACCGTCCCCAGCCGGATGCACTGCACGAGCCCCGGCACCCCCAGCATCGAATCCCGCCGGAAGACCAGCGGGTCCAACCACTGATCCGAGATCCGCGAGTAGATCACTTCCACCGCCTCCAGCCCCGACACCGTTTTGAGATAAACTCGATCGTTCATCACGAGGAGGTCCCCTCCCTGCACCAGCGGGATCCCCATCCGCCGCGCCAGGAAGCTGTGCTCGGAATAGACCGCACTGCCCTGACCCGACGACAAGAGCACGACCGTCGGGTCCACCTCGCCAGAGAAGCCCCGCATCACCTCCATCATCTCCGTCGGCGCATCCGCGATGGAATGAACCGAGTAATCGCGAAAGGCCTCCGGCATCACCCGCGCCATCGCCCGCCGGTTCTGAATCATGTAGGAGATCCCCGAAGCGTGGCTGAGGTAGTGGTGCTTCACCACCATTTGACCACTCTCCTCGCGCGACAACACCATTCCCCCCACGTGCAAAAACGCCCCGCCCGGGGCCACCAAGCCACTCGCCGCCCGTTGATAATGCGGACTCCCCAGCACCGGCTGCAGCGGCACCTGACCCGACCGCAGGATCCGTTGCTCCCCGTAGACGTCTCGTAAGAAACACTCGTAAGCTTGCATCCGCTGGGCCACCCCGCGCGCCAAAGGCGCCCACTCCGCCGCCGGGAACACCTGCGGAAGCAGGTCGCAATACCACGGACGCCGCCCCCACGGTCGGTCTCGGCCGATGTCGAAGGTCACTCCCATCTCCCGCATCGTCGCCTCGAGCTGCTCGTCGAGCCGCCGCAGATCTGCACGCGAGGCCCCCTGCATCCGAGCAAAAAGCGGCTTGTAGACCGCCCGAGGGACCCCCGCCTCATCAAACAATTCCGAATACCCCACCGCAGCGAAAAAGACACCCCCACCCCCCCGACCCGGTCAAGCGTAATCAAACTCAAACGACTGCCTGACCCTCCGGCTTGACTGACCTCGCTCGCGTTTACAACCGATTGCGCAAAAGACCTGACTCCCGTCGAAAAATTTTCTAAACACCCACCCCATGCCGACCATCCTCGACATTGAAGCGTCCGAACTTGCCGTCCCAAAACTCGGACCCTGCACCATCGAATCACCGCTTCACGCGCTCGCCCGGACCTCGCAGGGCATCGCCCATTTCGTCGAAGAGGACGACCACCTCGTGTTCGAACTCCGAGAGCGCCACCTTCGCCACCTCATCGAGACCGGCAGCCAGATCCCCTTCGTCGAAAAGGCCGGGCCTCGCCGCGAGATCTACTTCGACCCCCACCGCACCAACGTCGCCGTCGTCACCTGCGGCGGCCTCTGCCCCGGACTCAACAACGTCATCCGTGCCATCACGCTCGAGTCCCACTACCGCTACGGCGTCCCCCGCATCTACGGGATCCGCTACGGATTCCAAGGGTTTATCGAAGAATACGGCCACGAGCCCCTGATGCTTACCCCCCGCAGTGTCACCGACATCGGCTCCCACGGAGGCACCGTCCTCGCTTCCTCCCGCGGGCGCCAGGACGAGAACAAGATCGTCGATTGGCTTGTCAAGCACGAGGTCGGCATTCTCATCATCATCGGCGGCGACGGCAGTCAACGCGGCGGAATGGCCATCCAAGCTGCCGCCCAAGCCCGCAACGAGAAGATCGCCATCGTCGGCGTCCCCAAGACCATCGACAACGACATGGTCTTTCTCGATAAGAGCTTCGGCTTCGAGACCGCTTTCTCCCAAGCCGTCAACGCCATCGATTGCGCCCACGCCGAAGCCAAAGGAGCGCCGAACGGAATCGGCTTGGTCAAGCTCATGGGCCGCGAGGCCGGGTTCATCGCCTGCCACGCCGCCCTCTCCCGCACCGACGTGAACTTCGTCCTCGTCCCCGAGCTGCCCTTCGATCTCCACGGCAACGGCGGCCTACTCCATCACCTTTCCGAGCGCCTGCGCCTGCGCGGTCACGCCGTCATTCTGGTCGCCGAGGGGGCGGGCCAGGAGCACCTCACCGCCAGCGGGGACGAAGACGCCAGCGGCAACGTCCGCCTCGGCGACATCGGCCTGCACCTCAGAGCCGAGATCGAATCCCACTTCGCAGCCCAGCAGCTCCCGATCAACCTCAAATACATGGACCCAAGCTACCTGATCCGGAGCGTCCCCGCCGCCCCGCCAGATGCCCTGTATTGCTCGCGCCTCGGCCAGAACGCCGTCCACGCGGGCATGGCCGGCAAGACCGGGATCGTCGTCGGTCGCTGGAGCTACCACTACGTTCACCTTCCCGCGAGCTTGGTCACCCGGCAGCGCCGCAGCGTCGACCCCTTCGGCGATCTCTGGCAGAGCGTCATCGCCTGCACCGGCCAACCCAGCATCCTCACAAATCCCTAAACCCAAACGGGGCACTCGGGCACCCTGCCCGCCCTGCCGGGCTTCGAGCCCGGAAGCCCGCCAAACGAGTGAGGTGTTCGCACCATCCGAGAAGCAGTCTGAAAAGTGGCGGATGGGGTGGGATTGCCCCGCAGGGCCGAGGCTTTCTCCGCTTCGCTCCGAATCGAACCATTTGGAAACTCCGTGGGTTCGAACCCTACCCCAGTTTCAGTTTGAAGAATGGCGGATGGGGTGGGATTGCCCCGCAGAGCCAAGGCTTTCTCCGCTTCGCTCCGAATCGAACCATTTGGTAACCCCGTGGGTTCGAACCCCACCCCAGTTTCAGTTTGAAGGATGGCGGATGGGGTGGGATTGCCCCGCAGGGCCGAGGCTTTCTCCGCTTCGCTCCGAATCGAACCATTTGGTAACCCCGTGGGTTCGAACCCCACCCCAGTTTCAGTTTGAAGGATGGCGGATGGGGTGGGATTGCCCCGCAGGGCCGAGGCTTTCTCCGCTTCGCTCCGAATCGAACCATTTGGTAACCCCGTGGGTTCGAACCCCACCTGTCGATGATCGGTGAATTTGAGAAGGAATGTGATCGGGGAATGTGAGAAAACATGATCGGGGAATGTGAGAAAACCTCATCGTGTTTCCACATTCGGGGCCGTTCGAGTCTGAAGGAACTCGCAGTTTCATCTCATAGCTGGTGAGATCGGTGGTCCGACGCTGGCTCACGAGCACGGAACAGGACGTGTTTATTTGAAGGCCCAAAGCCTCCATCTCTGACGCTCCGTTCCAATCATCAGGCGTCGGCGGAACATGCGATGAACGATCAAGACATCCTTCCCAGCACCGGCAGCGATATTCCTTCGGGGGATTTGGAGGGACCTCTCCAGGACGCGCAATCCGCAGCCTTCTATCACCTGGCTTCCTGTTTATGGAGCGCGGGCTCGAAAGCGGAAAAAGAAGGTGATGAAGCTTGGGCAAATGCCTACCGAACCTTGGCGACGGTCAGTTCGCTCCATCAGACCTTTGGAGATGTCGCCTCTCCATACGGTCCGGCGCACCACAAGCTGACCAGCGCCGACATTCTCACGCTCCAGGCAATCCTCCCCAGACTGACGAACAAGGCCCTGCGTGCCCGCAGCGGCGACCTCATCTGGCTGCGGGAAAAGTCAGCACATCAAATTGGTCGGGACGCCATCTACGATTTCTTGGATGCTGCCGACGCATTGGTAACCCCGGACTCGTGGATCCACGCCCCACCGCTCTACAAACGTGCGCTCCAGATCGCGAATCGATTGGGCAGAAAGAACGCCCCGTATGGCGATGCATCCGAGAGACTCCTCACGGCCCTCGAAAATCCAATCGCCCAGACGGAGGGGAATTACGTTTCTCATCTCCTCTACGTGGTGTTCAGAGCGGGAGTTGGGGAACCGGGGAAGTTGGCTGATATTGCGGCGCAACAGGCGACCTTGGCTGCCGCTTCCAAAGACCATGAGCGCCGGCGGAACTATCTTGAACACGAGGCGGCTTTTTCGGCAGCGCTTGAGGATTCCACTCGCGCCTCCGACGCGCGACTCAACGCGGCGAGAACCTATATCGACCAGGCGGAGCAATGTCTGGAGCGCACTCCGCCGAGTTACATGGCGAGCGTCCACTTTCTGGCGCAAGGTGTCGAGGCGTTGCGGCAGGCCGGTGAAAATCAAGATGCGGTAAAAGAGCTGAGGCACCGATTGTCGGATTATCAGAAACTCTCTCTGCGGGAGATGAAGACCATCCAAATGCCGGTCAGCCCCGAATTGGAGAGCCAGGCGAGAAAGCCGCAGAGGCTGCGGCAGCGTTTGTCTCGCACGAAGATTTTCGAGAAGCGCTCAAGCGATTGGCATTCGCCAAGGAGACGGTCGATGTCTCGGATATCGAGAGATCAGTGCGGAAGTTGGCGAAGGCCAATCCATTGAGCCATCTGATGTCGTCAACTGTGGTATCTCGGGAGGGGCGATATGTCGCGCACAAGCAAGGGGTTCTCTCCGCATCTGGAGATGCGGAAGCCGCGGCCTTGGACGCCGAAATGCTTTCTCATGCCGCGCAATTCATCTGGAACTTCCGAGCGCGCGTTAACATCGAACCTGCACGGCGGCAGATATGGTCCGATCACCGTCCGGTATTCGGAGATTTTCAGTTTCTGGTCCTCAACAATCCGTTCATTCCTCCCGGCCATGAGGAAATTTTTCTTCGTGGCTTCTACTACGGGCTGGCCGGGGATTTTCTGGTGGCCAGCCATCTCCTAGCGCCTCAGTTCGAGAACTCTCTTCGATACATTCTGGAGAAAGAGGGAGTGGATGTCTCGAATCTGGAGTCGGACTTGACGCAACCCGTAAAGACGCTGGGGGCACTCCTCGCTATGCCGGAACTGAAAAAAATGTTGGGGGAAAGCCTGGTTTTCGAGCTACGCGGTCACCTGACCGAGAAGCACGGCTACGCATTTCGGAACAATATCGCTCACGGATTTGCTGAAGCCGCGGAATGTCATGGTGAGGCTGCGCTCAACATTTGGTGGCTGGAACTGCATCTGTGCTATTGCCCGCTTGTCGCCGAATCGCGCGAAGAGCAGTAGCGTTTTTCCAACTATGCTGCACAGCTTTCACTCGTTTTCAGGATAAAGCCCGGCACAACGCCGGGCTTTATTGTGTCGAGGAACGAGGAACGATCATCCAAAGCGTGGGGTAAAGCCGGTGGCAGATTCCCACAGGTCGCCGATGTTTTTCGCGGTGAACTCTACATGCTCAAGATCGGCGAGATATTGGCAGAACTGAATGAACTTCCGCGCGTTCCCCGCGGTCTTTTTCACCAGCTCGTTTGCTGCCTCGTTGGCAACAGAATCACCGGCGAGAATCTTTTCGAAGAAGAGCTTACCCCCATTCGGAATCATTTGTGAGACCAGCACCGCTGCCGCTCCAGGTGTAACCGGGCGAAGATGACCGGAGAACGCGACGCAGGTGTGACTGAACGTCGGCAGTAGTTCGCCCTGCGGTGGTGTCCGCATACCCAGCAACACGCCGAGATTCCCGCAATCAGCCGCCATCGTCAGAACGGCATCGAGAAACGCTCCCTGCGCTGCCTCCGCACGATCGACAACAATCAGGCCGATCTGAGCATCCGTGAGGCTCGCGGTCATCAAATCGATCAACGTGGAAGCGCAGTGCTGACTCCCCGCCTGAGGCATCTTGTCACGGAGGATCTTTCGACCCAAATGCTGCAAGAGCTTGAGATGGTCGGTCTCTTCGATCGCAGTCATGAACAGAGCCGATTTTTTCGAGTCCTGCTCCCAGGAATCAACGGTCTCGTGCAATAGAGTGGTCACCCCGGCGCCTTGATCTCCGTGAAACACCACGGCATTGCCATGGTTGAGCGCCTGGATGGCTCTTTTGATGTAGTCTTCGACGTAATCGAGGATGACGATGGGATGTTTGGGTTTCATGGCTTTCAGTGGTTGAGGTTGGATTTGCGGAAAGTTGGGATCTCGATCCGGATGGACGGGTCCTTCGTTGGAGGCGTCGGTTTTGACCTGGCGCGGCGATCCTTGAGACCGGCCGCCGTGCTTGGCGCATATATGTCCAACCGTCCTTTGGCTTCCCGGAGGACCTTGCAGGTCTCGATCAATGCCTCGTTCTCGTCGTCTTGAGCTTTTCGACAGCGGCGCACGAGTTCCAGATCTGCCCGAGAATTTCGAACCAGTGGAATGTCCTGACCTCGAACCCGCGCGATGACGACTTTGGGCTCAGAGCCAGGATTGATGAGCAGCGTAACTCTTTTGCCGCGGCTCACTTGAAGTTGGTCAGAGACATAGGGGATTCCGCGGACGTGAACCCCATCGGTTTGCATCGTCCCCTCGTATTCGATCAGGCAAGATTTGTGCAGAAGGTCCTCGTTGCCAAACACTGACTCGAGGTCTTCCATCCCTTCCATCCACTCACCGAGAACAGTTTGGTCATGACCACGCCGCACGTGAGTGTGCGCATACTCGATCATGAAGCTCTCAAACTCTTTGCAGAGGGATTCCCAGGTTCCAGTGTAGTAAAACGACGCCTTCGAAAGTCGTTTCCGCGATTTCACATATCCGACGAATCCGGAAACGAACCGATCTTTGACTGTTTTGTTCAAACGCTCAACCAGCCCATTCGCACTGGGGCAATATGGCGGAGATTTTTCGATCTTGATGTTGAGTTTCTCTCCCATCCGCTCCATTTCAGCGGACTCGTAGATCTTCGCATTGTCGCTCTGGATTTCACGGGGAATGCCTCCCCAGGCCGGACCATCACCCTTCGGAAGCATGGCGTCTAGCATATGGGCAATGTTGTCCGCGCTGTTTGCCACTCCTTTGAGTAGAGTCCAACCAACAGGCAGACCGCTAAAGCAATCGATAGTCAGCAAGAGGTAGGGTTTGATTTTGCCAATTCCCTTGATGTAAATGACTAGGGGTAAACTGGTTCCGTCCGTTTCCCACACCTCATTGGATTCGCGATACACCCGGTGAAACGCCACCCGATACTCTGAGTAGATCTTGCCTTGGCGGAATTTTGAAAGGATGTCGTTGATTCCTCCCCGCGAATTACACTTTCGGACAAAGTTCCGGACGGCTTTTTGTCCGACCATGGCCAACCCATGAAAATCAGCAAATTTCTTCATGGTTTCATGAATATATGATGCCTTAGAATCCCAATTCACGGCCATCATCTCCAAGATGAAGAGAACGTGCCAATTGGACATTTTCGGAGGTGCACCAATCCCACCGACACCACGGATCAAGGCTTTGGGATCGTCCTTCTTCCCGTCCCAGCGATATAATTTTGCGACTGAAGGAACGTCTTCAAGTGTTAGAATCCCGTTCTTCTCGCGCTCAGCCGCGTCTGTGGCAAGCAACTTGCGGTATCGATAAAGCGGTAGACCCAATTCTTTGGCCGAACGAAGCACCGCCTTGCGACGGTAATATTCCTTCCGCTCCGCATCTGTAAGATCGACAGCTTCCGATCTCGCGACAGCTAAAAAATCATGAACGAGGTCATCTCGATCTAACTCACTCTCGGCATTTTTTGAACCTTCCATGAGGTGAAGATACCGACCTCATTTTTCGTATATTGCCACTGAACGGGGTCCAAAAACGTCCCGGAAAATCACTCGGGGGTTGATGGATCGGAGGATCGATTTCGGCCCTCTCGGCCGCATTTGCCGGGCGGCCATACTCGGCGGCGATTTCTTGAGAAATCGCCTGTTGGTGATTCGGCGATATCGGGCGACGGAAAATTCCCTCTATTCCGGCTCATACCAGCTCATATCAAGCTCAACCGGCCTCGCCCACGATGAGTCCCACGAGTCTATCAACCCAATTTTCCGCGTATCCCCCGAGTCTGCAATCTCGGCTAAAAACGCTTCCAACTCCCGAAGATCGACTCCCAAATCCAACCCATCTGCCGACCCACCAGATTGGAACCCCATCATGCTCGTCCCCGCCCAACCGAAGCTGACCTTGGCTTCTTTCCGAAAACGTTTTGTAAGCAGGATTTTCGCTCGGATGATCTCAAACGAGTATCCGGAGCCACTCCTGAAAAGATCTCGGATGTCGCGCACTGCTCGCTCGGTCGAGGCGTTCGTCAGCTTCGATTCGGTGAAAGCGACGATTTCAGCTCTCCACTCCCGGCATTCCCGGACGAACTTTTTGAAGTATTCGCTGACGCTACCCGGCATCGCTGCAAACCATTCATCGAGGCGCGCTCTCGCCTCATCAATATCGCTCGATTCGAAGACCTTGCCGAATCCCTCTTTCACCCTGTGGGCGTCTGCAAGAAGGGGGTTTTGACCCAGCATTTTGGCGAGGTTTCCCTGCTCTTCAGCGGAGAGCGTTGATTCTTTTTTTGCCAGAATGACTCGGTCGCCCCTCAAAGTATCCAGATGACCCCTCGTGGATTCGCGCCGCACCACTTTCCTGACTGATTCAAGAGCCCGACTGCAATTTGCCTCGGCGTGCCACCGGTCCACCACAACGCGTGCATCCGGTAGGTGGCGTCTCACGGCTTCTCGGTAGGGAGGCCAGAAATCCATAACGACCCACTCGACTCTCTCCCGATCAGGAAGGTTGGAAAAGAATTCGAAAATCGTATTCCGTGATCGGTCTGGGAGAATATCCACGATTGTTCGAGACACGATATTGGTGATAAGCCCCATGCACCGCTTGCGGGTAAACACCTCATCAATTCCGATCACCGCCGGCGTCAGTGTCTTGAATTCCGCGTGGAGCTTGGCGACCCGGACGTTGAATATTGATCGAACGGTTTTTTCGCTGATCGCAATCTCATCAGCAATTTGGGCGAATGGCCGCTCTTTCGCTTCGCTCTCGATCCATCTCTCGAGCCGCTCGGTCATTTGGTGCCGCTCGCTCACGTGAGGCGTGGGCTGATAGAGCGTTGCTCCGCAGTTTCGACATTTGTATCGCTGCCGATGAATTACCGCTCCCACCCGGGTCTCCCCCAGTGAGACATCGCGAATGCGCAGGGGCTTGGTGCCGTTTTTGACCAGATCAGCGCTCCCGCAGCAGGCAATCACCGAGTCGGGCGGCTTCACGTGGACCAAAATTTCCCCGGGTGCCGCTTCCTGCTTCTCAAAGCTATAATCAGTCAGGCCAAACATTTCAGAAGAGCGACCTAGTTTTCATACCGGCACGAAGACCGCGTGAGAAGAGTTTTGGGTAGTAGCCGGATCTCTTGAGCAATTCCGCTCCAAAGTGGCGGCCAGTATCTTCTCAAGCATGAAACAGCGCCTCGCCATTTCGATTCCCTACTCTGATATCCAGTCAAAGAGTCTCAAACGCCTTGGAACCGTCATCAGGGAGCTTCGATCCACTGCTCAAACCCATCCACAAACGGTGCTGGCCTGCCTTTCTGTTGAGGTCACTGACCTGCCAGATGAATCAGTCCCCTTGGTTCTGACTCCCGGGTTTGTCGAATTTGCGCGAAAGCTTCGGCGCTTTCATGGCGATTTTGGTTTCTACGCTGAAATAGGGTCATTTTACAGGAACTATCTCTTCGCAATAGCTGGGAATGTTGCCGCCGCTCAGCGAGGTGAGCAGGGCAGTCTGGCGGTCGATGGGAGTCTTTATTTGCCCCTCGTCGCCGCCGAAGTTGATTCGATCTACGAGATGGGCGTCGAGGCAGGCGCATCCAAATCCCTCATGGAGAAGCACCGGGAGGAAATGTCCCAGTATCTTCTCAGCACGGACCTCTAACCACGAACCACTCATGGCTGCTCCAATCTCAGATCTTCCAAAACCAACAATCGCGATGGAAATCGCACGTTCCCACGCGCTCCTTAAGAAGGTGGAATTGTTGGGGATGAAGGAGACCGCCAAAGCCGAAGGCATTCCTCTTTCTAATCTGTATCGCCTCACAAAAAGAGCACGGGAAGGAAAGAGTCTGTTCGATCAGCGAAGGCTGAACCTTGGTGGATCCAGTGCAATCGACGACACACGACTGGGGTGGGCGCTGGCTTACATGTCTGCACATCAAAGCGTTCCAATTTCAGTCGTGTGTCGCGAGTTGAACGCGGTAGCTGATCGAGAAAAATGGCCAGAGACGAACTACCAGGCTTCTGAAACGCGCAATTAAAAAGCTCCCGTCTGATCTGCGTATCCTCCTCGCGGAGGGTTCGAAAGCCACTTTTGAGAAGACATCGGTCGTAGGCAAGCAGCTCGAACAGCGACCGCTTCAGCGATTGCAGATGGATGCGAGTGAATTTCCGATTTGGACGATTCATCCCGGATCGGGTGCACTCATCAAGCCGTGGATCACGGGGATCATCGATTGCTACAGCCGAGTCGTCATGAACGTGGAGATGCACCTTGCGGAGCCAAACGCCATCGATTCTGTCGCTGCAATCACCACCGCGTTTCTGCCGTCCGGAGATCCAGCGCATCCCTTCTTTGGCCAACCAGAGGTTCTTCAGACTGACAACGCTTCGATCTACGTTGGAGAAGTCATGTCGGGCGTGGCGAATCGAGCTGGAATCGTGCTCGACAACACTCCAATCAAGTGTCCGGGCGCAAATGGCAAAATCGAGAGGTTCTTTGGAACTTTCAAAACTCAATTCGCGCGAAAATTGGAGGGATATTCCCGCCAATCCCATGGCATGCAGAAAGCCAAACAAGGTGGCGTCATACCCTTCGAGGTCTTGCGGCACCTGCTGAAGCGTTACCTGCTCGAATACCACAGCTCCGTTCACAGTGAGATCGGTCTGACGCCTTGGGAGGCATGGCACGAACAGATCTCCGACGCACCGGGCTATTTCATTCCGCCGGCAGAGATTCGCCGCAACATGCGGATTGAGATCCCGTGCGGAGTCACCCGCGAAGGCGTCACGGTTCTGGGCTCCAACTACTCCGGCGCTTGCTTGACGGGACTTGTTGAGGACTCCGTAACCGTCTTAAGTTCTGCGTTCGGTGGCGATCAATCGGTCGATGCTTATCACCGCGGGAAATTCATCGGGAAACTCCGTCCGCGGGAACTTGTCACGACAGAGATCAATACGACACGGACGGCTCGGAAGGTCTCCCTCTCGGCGTTCCGCAAAAAAGTCCGTGATTCTCTCAAAAAGACACCACCGGTTGGCGCGGCCGAAACTGTTAATCCCGTTGCAGAGAAGAAGCGCATCACCAAGACGAAACGGAAAACCAAGAAGAAGGCGGCACCAAAGACACGTCGCCTCGGGGTCGAGAAAACAGAGGGCGCGGACACATGAAGCGCTCTGCCGAAACTCCGGCGTTTACCGTCGTCTCCGATGAATCGACGGATCGGAACCCGTCATTGATTGTGACGCTTCCTATCATTGAAGCGGCAACGGAGCTGCTTCTCGATTGCGTGGCAACCGGTGGAATCGGCCTGATTACTGGTCCCGCTGGAACGGGCAAGACAGTGGCCTTAAAGCGCCTCGACGCGCGTTACCAGACTCACAAGCTCCCGGGGCAATGCTTGTATTTCTGCTGCCAAGCCAACGCGGGACCGACACGCGGGGTGAAAGACATCCTCATGGAGCATGGGATCGGCGGCGCTATCATCGCTCAGGGCCACGGAGCGTCGATGCAGATGATTCTGAAGCTCGCTCTCAGGGATTTCAAACGCCGGAACATCCGTTGCCTGCTTCTTGACGAATCTCAGCGATTAGACGCAGAGGCGATGCTGGGGATCGTCGCGATGCTCGACTACCTCCGTGCGAATGACCATCCGGTTGCCGCGGTGATTGCCTCGATGCGTGACAATCCGGAATGGCTCACTCCCGAAGAATCCGCCGCGACGCGCACTCTCCGAACCATTCATTCCGAGTATGTGGAGGAAGAGGACATGCTTGGAATGCTGTCTTTATGGAGCGACGAGTTTCACATCTTCTCGAAGAAGGTCGATGAAGGAGACACGGGAGCCACGAAGCTCAGCTCAGACATTTTTCGCCATACAGGCGGCAACTTGCGTCGGCTCAATTTCTTTGTCCGCCTCTACAACCGCCACCACGCGGGGAAGATCGTCACAGCGAGCACCGTCGCCTCCACATTGGAACGCCTCGCATCGCAACAGGAGGAGGACAGCGCAACGTGAAGTCCGAAAAGTCTCAGCTCCTCCGGGAAGTGCGGGTTCTCGCAGAACACCTGAAACGCCCTGTCTCATCGCGGGATTTGGCCCAGCGATGGAAGAAATTCCCCGTTTCGCGCCCTCTTCTCTGTCAGGCCCCGGGCCAGTTGCTCATCAAGGCGTCACGAGAATTCAACGGCTGCGAGCGTGTGTTTCGGGTCGGCATCTACAACAACTTGGTCTTCTACGCCCCGGATGAAGATCCGGCCTGGCAGAAGGCATTCGACCTTCACACGATTCAGGAGCGGATGCGGCAGCATGTTCGAAGGGGAATCCCTCAGCAGGCGCTCTACCTGGTAGGAACCAACCAAGAGCGCTACGGCCTGAATGCAATCGCAGGGTTTCTCAAGGAATGGGGACCGGTCATGGACACCGAGGAGGTGCAGCAGATCGCAATCGAGACCGGATTTATCAAAATGATGGACTTGGCACGCTCCGAAACAGTCCCTCCCTGGGTCGGGCGCATTCCGAAGCTCACGAACAGGGCCAAAGCAGCTAGAATCATCCTCTGCGCTGTCGCCGATACGCGGGACGGCGACGCAAAACACTTCAACGTGAACCGTCATCTCGCGGAAGTAGCCTGGCCACAAACGCCATTGTTCACAGAGAAGGGTTACTGGCTCGCTCAGGTCGCCGCCTACGTGGACTGGAAATGGTCTTCCGATGATTCCGATCCTTTCGAAGCGCGGGCTTTGTATCTAAGCATGATCTACGGAGCATTCTAACGATCAGCATCTTCTCTCAAGCGCAGTTTATAATATTCCCATCACGGGGACGGTTGGGACAGCGCTCGCCTCCACACACGTTTTAAGCGTCGAGCTGATTTCAGGTTCTCAAAGGTAATTCAGAAAAGCATCTGCCCATTTCGAACTACGGTTTCAGAATCAGCTATTGACCCGATCTTCGGTTGCCAAGCTTGCCTCATGGATATGCTCTGCTTGTTTTGCGAATTTCTCAATTAAGAGTTCTGTTATTTCATTGGATTCATCACCGTCATCGGCATAAGCCTTCGAAAGGATTTGGGAATCGACGAGATTTTTCTTTAACCTTGCATGCTTCAATATGTGCAAATCTTCGACAATGGAACGAAGCTTATCACCTTGAGGCGTCAGGCAATTGATTGCAATGATGTGAGCCTCTGCTTGGGTGATGGAAGCACGCAACAAGGAGGCGGCAAATTCCTCTTCCTCTCTAATTTCGAGTCGCTGAATATGCTTTAAGGAGTTATAGAGTATTCTGAAATACGCCCCTAGCTGAGCGTCAAAGCGCTCGAATATCTCATTGTATAATTCAACTTCGTTTTCAAATGCTTTTCTTTCGGGGTCTCCAGAAGCAGGGGCGAGTTCTAGGAGATCGCAGATTTTTTCAAACGCTTCAACGCCATTGGCAGTTTCATTGAACCCCCCTGGCGCCTTAACACCACCACGGCTAATCTTTGCCGACCAAGAATCGAAGATGTCCGCGAGCTCCGTTAACTGAGAGCGTTTCACGAGCCTGCCGAAGAATTTCAGAAAAGTTGAACAGTCGTCTTTCAAAAGCGTCAACACGCCGCTCGCGATCCGCTCTCGAAGCTTGCAAAACCTGCAAGACGAAAGCCACCCCTACTGCCGAGAATGCAAATCCTGTGAACAGCGTGTTCAGCCCACCAAATTGATCTCCCCACAGTCCCATCCGTTCAGGGGCTGTTGGCACCACAGTCTCTGTTACAGAGTCTGGATCCGAAACCGCTTCGCGAACTATACTAGGCCACATGTTCCACAACAGAAAGGTTCCCGCAAGTGCAACTAAGAAGCAGACGGACACTCCGACTAAGTATGTGCGTTTCCAGATTCCCGAGAAAACTCCATACAGCCCCCGCGTTTTCGGCTTTAGCCGCCGCTTCAGGTCTTGAATTTCCAGATCAAGTTTCTTCAACTGTCTTTTCGACAGTTTTTTCCTGAACCGCAGTAAAGCGTCTTGATTTGAATTTTTGGCCATAGATTCTCTTTTGTTTTACCCCACTCCAGCAGGCCACTTCTATCCTCAGAAGCCAAATGAGATTCAATTCGTAAAGATTAGATTAGTCATCAGAGAACTCGATCAACTTCCAACTCCCAGCTCCCAATTTGATCCGTCCCGAATCGAGTTGGTCACTATTTAGTCGACGATAACTGATCTCGTGCGCTTGGCGATTCCCCTTCCGGATTATTAACGTGTCGCCTGCTTTCAAACTATGCTCGCGGCAGAAAGCCGTCATGCCAGTCAAGCGATATTCGTTTCGTGTTCCTTTCTGAAAAAGCTTGTTGTTGTAATAGATAAAATTAAAGGACCATTCCTTTCCCGCGTCATCCACGAAATCCATCACGACTCGGGGATTGAATGTCTTCGGATCGAGGGGCGGAAAAAATCCCAGAAACCCAGCCTGCTTCGGGATCAGGACTCCCGCTTGGTTTGTCTTCTTGTCCCCCGTGTCAGTATCATTTTGAGTCAGTTTCTTTTCGATTTGCAGGTGACTATTCATGGGATTAGTTGCGGTGTGATTGTCATAGCTCGCATGAGATCGGCAGTATCGACAGAAGAGCCGTCGCCGCCGATAACAGCAGCATCTGCGAGGCCACGCTTCATTTCCATCCGGTCACTCATGACTTCCTCCACAGTTCCGGAATAGAAAAGGCGATGAATTCGAACGACTTTGTCCTGTCCACGGCGATGAGCACGGGCTGATGCCTGGTCCTCAATCGCTGGATTCCACTCTGGTGTGTAGTGGATCACGTGGTTTGCTGCCGTTATATTGAGACCCACCCCGGTTGCTTTTGGAATCATCACAAGCGTTGCCGTCCCACTGTATGCGCCGAATTCATCGACGAGCACCTGCCGCGCCGGAACCGGAGTGCGACCGTCAATCACCGTCGATCTTACGCCGAGTCGGTTCGAGATTTGAGCGGCCACCAAATCCACTGCTTCTTGAAATGCCGCAAAGATGATTGCCTTCTCACCACAGGCAAGAATCTCCTCAAGGATTTCCAATGTTCGCGTCAATTTCGGAGAACAAACTGCCGCATCATCTTCTGAAAAACAATCCGCCATCCAAGGATGCGCACAAAATTGGCGAAGAATCCCCAGAGCGACAAGCCCCCCGGATCTGCCGTATTTTTGATGCGCCTCCTGTCTCAGCCGTTCGTATTCGCCGGCCGAAGTCGCACTCATTTCCAAAGCGACAGGGATATCGATTCGCTCAGGCAGATCTTTTGCAACATCCCTTACTCTCCGCCTTAATACAATCGGAGTAACACGAGGTTCGATATCAAGAGCCCCTTGGATCGTGTCTGGATGATCCTTCTCGAATTGATTCAGAGTTCCCAGCAGGTTTGGCGCAACGAAATCAGTAACAGACCACAGATCGCGAAGGCTATTTTCCACAGGCGTTCCCGTCACAGCGATGGCAAATGATCGCGGCAACCTTTTGAGTGCGCCGGTTCGTTTTGCGTCAGGATTCTTTATCCCTTGCGCCTCATCGACAATCACGGCGCTCCACGTCATGTCGGTCAACAAGGAGATATCGGATACCGCCGTCTCGAACGATGTGACTACGACATCATATCCCGCCATGTCATTTGCGAGGCCGGCGCGGCGCGAACCTCGGTGAATCAGCACCGTGGCGCTTGGAGTAAATTTCCCAAACTCCCGGCGCCAATTTTCAAGCAGAGTCGCCGGGGCCACAATCAACGCCGCGGGCTGCCCGAGTTCACGCAACCGCATGACGGTGCAGACGACCTGGACCGTTTTACCCAAGCCCATTTCATCTGCGAGTATGCACCCTATGCCTTGGGTCGCCATGAAGGACAGCCAGCCGTAGCCCGATTGCTGATATGGAAAAAGGCGACCTCGAAAAGCGACTGGAAGCGGAGAAATGGCATGGTCCGCAACATCGACCGCCACGAGAGCCTCAGAGGCGGAATCGACAATGGGAACTGGAGCGTCGCGACAAGCGACCAGCTCCATGTATTTCCCGAAGGTGATTTCTCCAGCGGGTCCGAGTTCGAATCGGGACAAGAATTGAGCGATCTCATCGCTACTACCAAATGGCAACGGATACCAAGTCCCATCAAGAATCACATAATCCAAAGCCCGACCTGCGTGGGTCGATATTGGAGCTGATGTTCCCGCAAATGCCCCGAAGGACTGACATCCCAAAATCGGAACCCCGTCACCCTGCGTCGCAGTGATATGGATTTCTGGAAGGGCTGTTGAGGATTCGAACTC
This sequence comes from uncultured Verrucomicrobiae bacterium, assembly GCA_963740185.1. Classification (GTDB taxonomy): domain Bacteria; phylum Verrucomicrobiota; class Verrucomicrobiia; order Chthoniobacterales; family JAATET01; genus CAVVKW01. The sequence goes on along the minus strand of CAVUDH010000008.1, from coordinate 41,534 downwards.
CAATCCCAAGGCAGCAAGATCCGCTTTTTCCACGGGAATATCACGGATGGTTGCATTTCCGTCGAAGACCGCCGCCCAAATCTCAGCAGCCTCGGGAGCGAACTTCTTCTCACCGTTGCTGATACGCAAAATGCCGCCATCAAGATCGATCATGCCGCCAGCTCTCTGTTTCGACTCAATTCGATCATCCGCCGGATTTCATTCACGGTGTAGGGAGGAGTATGCTTGTGGGCAACAGAGTGGCAGTTGGAACAAAGTGGGACCAAATCCTGAACTGGATCCACCAATCTCGCCCCTCCGTAATCGGCAAGGCGCTCGACGTGATGAACCTCGATGAAACCGCGTGCTGGTTCCCCATAGAAAACTTCGAAATCAAATCCGCAAGCCTTACAGACTCGACCGTGATAGCGGAGACACGCCTCTCGGTTCGACTTGCTACGTTCATATCTCGTGAGACGGACCACGGACTCACCGCCTTCCACTTCGCTGACGTGCTCGGACTCGACGTCTTCGGTTCCAAGCAGGCTTGCGATCATGCCAAAAATTGGCGGGACGATATCATCGACCAGCTCCAAGATATCGGCATCCGATTTGTGGTCGAATTCTACGTGCCGGCGTCCAACTCTAATCTCGAAGAGGTCGATATGCTCAGGCCACTTAACGGGATTTTCTCCAACATCAATATCCCGTCCGTTCGCCTTCACGGACAACTGTGTGTTGTGCAGGCTTATACCCCTCGCGAACGCCGAAAAAGAAATCAGTCCCTGTTCTGATGGTCGGGATATCGATTGGAGCAGGGCCTTTGCAAACATTCCCGGCTCGAGGACCGCTTCGGCACTATGCAGACCGAGCGAGAACCGCACCCGAAATGATTCCCTAGGGTCAAAATCCGCCGGCCAAAAAGCGAGTCCATCATCGTTTTCTGGAGACGCTTTTACATCAATCCCAATACGGTCAACAACAAGAGCAACCGCCCTATCTGCCAGCTCCGGAGTCATCACTCGACACTCGGATCCGGTAGATCGCGGACAAGCTTTCTCAGGTTCTGACTGACACCGAATCGCACATCCTCGAAAGTGCTCTTGGTTGCATCTGTGACGGAATTCAATTCCGCGATGCACAATCCCCACAACAACGCGTCCATTCCTTGAACAGTGACGCCAGCGCTCAAATTAGGGACGTAGACCTTTGCGTAGTAAGGATGGCCCGTGTTGACCTCCACGCCATTGTGGGTCACACCCTCTTCATCTTGGATCAGAGCAGGCTGCCAAAGGAGGCCGTCTTCGATCTCGGGCACCGCCTTGACAAAGATTTCAAAGGGTTTCTCGGCGGTTGAAATGCTCAACTTTAAACGAACGGTCCCCTTCGAGTTTGTGATCGATGTTTCCCCGGTCTTCGGATCAGTTCCTTTGATCTGAGCCTGATTGATCTGCCCCTGCTTGCTGGCAATGTTTCGGTTCGAGTCGTCGTGCGCTCCAGCGGCAGTTTTATTGGTCTTGTCGCGGCTCCCTCGTCGATACAGATCCTCAGCGGCTCTGATAACCGGATTCAGAAAATCCGTGATGACTTCGTTCAGGGTTTCATCGAGTAGGATCTGAGATTTCTTAATGTCGATCTGAAACGCCTCATCGAGGCGATGGTCGAACGAAAACTCCACGCGAAGGAGCGAAAAGTGGGGCTCTTTGGACCGTATTCCAAGCCAGGTCGGACCATGAATGAGCCGATTCTCGCGATAGACGTAGATTCCCTGATTTGCGTTTGAAATCCTAGCGTTACTGGCTGCTTCAGCGTTCTCGAACTGTTCCTTGCGAGGGAGAATAAAGGCTCGAATTTGAAATTCTGCCTCCCCACCTTCTGGCATCTCAGCAACAATTTTCTTTTCTGCTCCAAGAGTGGAAACGCCCTCACAAAATGGATCCCATGCCTCGACGTTCTCACCATCGAGCGTCATTTCGATAGTGTGCGAACGGCCATCAACGGGCTCCAAAAACCGTTGATAGACCATCGACAAATGATCTCGCAGCTTCGTCACAATGGCGTTGATGGCTTTCCTCGCTGCGGCGCCGCCAGTCTGTTTGTAGCTCTTGTGAAGCCGATCAACTTCGCTCCAAATGACATATGTTCCCACTCCACCGGGAATCTGCTTTTCGAACTCCTTCACCTCTCCGAGGGAAGCATCGTCAATGACCAGATTCCATTTGCCCTCCGAAGCAATGCGATCCAGATCCCATGTCGCCTTAAATAGAGGTGCAGATGCATCTTTCCGGGATATGACGGAAAGCTTCCGACAAAATGCCGTTGATGCGGTTTTAAGGCCCAACCCGAATTTCCCGAGGCTGCTGGGTGATGGTCGGCGCTTCGCTCCGTAACGCATGGCGTCAACAAGCCCCTCCCTGTCCATGCCGATCCCGTCATCGAAAATCTTCAGCGTGACTCTGCCCATTGGGTCCATGGGTAGAAAAATGTCGATGTGTTTGGCTTCAGCAGCTACCGAGTTGTCGACCACGTCGGCAACCGCGGTATTGAACTGATAACCAGTATCCCTCAATCCCTCCACGAGTCGGGATGCATCAGGAAGAACTTCTTTTATTTCCGCAGCCATATTACCTGGTTACTACCGCAATTCGATTCGCCACGGAAGGGGCGATTGTCGAATGTTGCTTGATTTTCTCAAAACACCTCCTTCCTCTGTCCAAGTTGCTTCGCTTGGCAAAAACATCCATGGGGGCCGGAAAACTTGAAATCTCTCCTTGGTCAATAAGATGCACGGATCAAGATCGCGTTGGTGTAAAAGGTCCAACAGTGGCTGAGCTTCAACTCCGACCTTGAAGAGTCTTCCGGCAACCATGGGTTGGATGGTTCAATGCTCGAGTGAGTCTGGCTACCACGCGAGAAGGTATATTTTTAAGACTGCTTTCCCATATTCGCATCACCTTCCAGCCTCGGCTTTCCAGTATCTTTCCTACCTTGCGATCTCTCCGCCTATTGGCATCAATTTTTCGTTTCCAGAATTCCCCGTTGTTCGATGGCATTTTGAAGTTTTTGGGATGGCCGTGCCAAAAGTCTCCATCCACAAAAACGGCGAGTCTAGCTTTTGGAAAGACGAAGTCCGGTTTTCCCTCCAACGGATATCCCCTTCGCCAGCCGGTAATCTTCGCGGACTTCATGAGGGCGATCAGACGCATCTCCGTCGATCGGTTTCCCGATCCGCGTATCTTTGACATCACTTCCGAGCGCTTCTCGGTTGTGAACACGTCGGGCACTACCGTGCGAGTTGCGACCCAGAGGTAATGAACGGCCTAATTGCCCCAGCGATGGCTTTGATGACGGGGACAGCGACCGAGTTCCCAAACTGCCGATATGCCTGCGTATCGCTGACTTCAATTTTAAATGGCTCTTGCCCGTCTGAATCAAATCCCATCAACCGAGCGCATTCTCGCGGAGTAAGCCTTCGCGGATTTTTCCTCCCATTACTCACCAATATCTCAGAACCGTCCTTATGATATCGGGCTGACAGCGTCCGGGCCACATCGTCCTGGTCAACCACCGTGCAGCCAAACCCATTTCCTTTCGCTTTGTGCTTCGCTGCATAAGCCTGCAAATATCCCCAGAGGTGATCCGAAAGTGTGTAGCGGTCCGCTGGAACTGTTTTGTTGCGCTTCGAAATGGTAAAGTGTTTCTCAGCCTCTTCATCCGGTTTGTGCAGAATCGACCCAATCCGCGGTTTTTCCTGTTTCTTGAAAAGATCCTCATCCCGCTCTTCAGCGAAGAAGTGGGTCTTTAAATCGAATGGCGTGGGGTCCCTGAAGCCGACGATGAATATCCGCTCGCGGTGCTGCGGAACCCAATGCCGGGCATCAATCACTCGGTAGCTGATTCTGTAGCCCAGTTCCTCGGTAAGTGCCCGTTTGATGACCTCGAATGTCTTTCCCTTGTCGTGGCTCCGGAGGTTTTTGACGTTTTCCAACAGAAATGCCTTGGGTCGGTGCTGTTCGATGATCTTACAAATGTTAAAAAATAGCGTGCCTTGGGTTGCATCTTCGAAACCGTGCTTCTTGCCCAAGCTGTTTTTCTTGCTCACACCAGCAAGAGAAAAGGGCTGACAGGGAAACCCGGCCAGAAGCACATCGTGCTCGGGGATGGCTTCCTTGTTCTGTTGAAGGGTGATATCCCCGTGGATCTCGTGTGTGTCGCGGAAATTGTGTTTGTAGGTGATCTGCGAGTTTTTATCCCACTCGCTGGTGTAAACACACTCGCCACCAATCGATTCGAACCCTTTTCGCATCCCCCCAATCCCTGCGAATAGATCGATGAATTTGAACGCGCCCCGTCCGACACGGGTCGTGTCCTCCATCGCAGTCCTCAAGGCAGGAACAATCAATGGATCAGGGGTGGTTTCCCCGGCTTCCCATCGCCGAATCTGACGAACTGAGCGTTTCAACATGGCCGCAAGCTCCTGCTGGCTGTAAAAGCGGCGAGCATCTGCAAAAGCGGCACTGGGTTCGTCTGGAAGTGTCATATTGAGGTCATTGCGTCCGGTTTTCTTCCCAGAGTGATATCCTGAACATGAAAATCCATCAAGGGGACGGATGAAGTTTTTTTGAGAATGTTCGAAATTCAGGTTCCCGATTCCAGTATCTTCGACGTAATGAACAGTTTGATCCCGCGGTCGGTCGAAGAGGCCGAACAAATTCTGGCTGATGCAGTTGGACTGGACCTGATTGCTCTTGCGAACGAGGAATTCAGCCGATTCTGGTTCGCGCTGAGTTTTCTTCATCCAGAGCTACATCCGGACGATGTCGATGAATGGCCGGAAGATTTGAAGCCTTTCGGCGAAGAAGTGTGGCGGAGAGTGGCGGACAAGCTCTACCCGGATGACCATCTTTATCCGTCGGCTGCGAGCAGGTCTGGAATTCTGTGTCGCTTGACTCCCGCCCACTTGGGAGATCATGCACCTGACGACAGGTTTTTCGGTCGGCCATCACCAATCGATCCCAGTCAATACCTTGGGGTCGGGACATGCCTTGCCGTGGATTCCGAAGGCATAGTTGTCGCGGTGATCGAGAATTCCACTGCTCTCGATCAGTTGCGGCCCATAGATATGCGCGATCTCACCTTCCATGTTGCATCGAAAGATGAAAATCACGACAAACTTACTCAAATGCCATGACAATCCATACCTACATTGCACAGTTCGAAGGTGGAGATGATGGACGAAAATACAGCGGGACCATCTATCTTGAAAAAGGAGCAAATTCGGTTCTCCGCGCCGAATTTGCTCGCCGTCTGTCGGACCACGAGAGGGATTTTCCCACATGGGGCTCCAACCTTCCGTCGATCTCCGTGGATACAGAGGCAACTCTCGTAGAGCAAATGAAGCTTCACGCTCGCGGTCTGGGGCTCCGATGGGTTGCTGAAGAGTTTACATCGTTCTCGCCGAGGAACAGCGTCGGTCCTAAATTTGTCGAGAGGCCGGAGGGCGAATTGATTGAGCCCTCTTCGGGGAGTGGCAAAATTGTCTGGGCAACCGAAAAGGGACGCGAATTGATCGATCAGGAGGGAGACCACGGCCCACCAAATGAAATGGAGGTCTACTACGACGAATCTGATCGAAACGAGATCACACTCTCGACTGAGGAACGGGAACAGTTCGAGGTTGATTCATCTGAGACCCTCGAGGCAGACGTAATTCCTGACTTGCTGATGGAACGTATTCTTACGTGGTGCGAAGAGGAAAATTTGAAGCTGAATAAGCTTTACAGCTTCAATGACGCGAAAGATCAGAGTTCTTGCCGGAAATGACCTATTCCACGAATCAATCGGGTTTTCCGGGGATCTCAATGTTATCCCTGCTAGCGTCCACGTAAGCACTCTAGCGATCGTTACCGCTTCCGATGGAATTGAGTTTAGCAGGGGGCTTACAAGCAGCCTCTTCGCGGGCGATCCTGCATGGCTCCGGGGCTACTTCGCCCGCTGTGCCTTAATCACAACCTTCACTCTGACTTTGTTCGAATTTGAGTCAACAAAGGTAACCCTGCGGTTTCCGGCCTTAAGCGGGCGTCCCACAATCATGTTGCGGGCATTCTTGTAGCGCAGGCCGCGAGGAAGCTTTCCTCGCATTTTCGCGTGAGATTCGATCCCGCGAACTCGGAATTTGACGCGCTTTTTAACCTTGCCACGAAGTTTCTGACGGTTCAGCCCTGTCGCTCCATCCGAAACGATGAATGATGTCGTTGTTGCGTAGATGGGGGTATTCCCCACCTGAAGTCGAAGCATCAAAGTCTGTCCGATCGATGCTCGGAACAGCCGTTGCTCTTTCGATGCCGCGGTGTAAACGAAAAACGTGTCCCCATCATCACCACTATTTCCAAAGCGGACATCAAAGGTGCCGGTGTTTTCGATGTAGGAGAACCAGGTCTGCCAGGATGCTCCGAAGTCGGATGAGATTGAAATCCCAATAAATCCACGCAGGGCGACTTTGGTCACCCAGTGTGTCTCATTTACCCAGTCCTGGTCGCCAAATCCGGTCGTCTGCCATGACAGTCGATACTTTTGCCCTAGACCGTAGGTTGGGGCTGGCTGGGATGTGAGCGCAATGGTTGGGTCAGCGATTGTGAAAGAGCTTGATGCGACGGCAGAGATTTCGAACCGCGCATTGGTTCCAGGGAGGTTGCCTCCAACGATACGAGTTGTGTTCGTTGCGTCGTAGATATCGTAGCTGTATCCTTCGTTGCCGGCGTTTCTAATGTAAAACGTCGCTGAGCCTGCCGACGCGGGGAACGTTCCGATATTTCGATAGGTCGCATCGGGAGTAGCGTCAGCAACGAAGAATACAGTGACGTCACCGGGCTGGTCGGTGTTCCAAGTCACGGTGATTGGGCCGTTCTGCTGGAACGCCTGGCCCGCGGTTGGGCTAGTTATGTCGAGATACGCAAAAGCGCTCTGCGTGGCGAATGCCACCAAGAGGCTCAAAATTGTGCTGGCACCGAGTAGCGCCTTGGGAAAGTGAGAAGATGGAGTGCGCATGTTGCGGATCAGACGCATCTCAGAGATGGCCTCTTGGGCATCCTCTCATTACAAATGCGTAATATCAACTCGATATTACACATCTGTAATGCCTTGTTTGCCACTCTGGCTGAGTGGCAAGCGCACCTCAGTCGGATTTGGATCGCAGGTTCAGTGCGTTTCTGCGGCACTACATGAGGCAGCACAACCTGACTTTCGCTGCAATGAGCAACAAGGTGGGCGTCAGTGATGCCACCATCCACCGGATCATTGCGGGTGAGCAGGGCTCGTCCCTGGCAACCGTTTCAACGGTTGCGAAGAAACTGAGAGTCTCGGCCTCGGACATCTTCGGCGACAACTGACGACGAAGACGGGACGACTAAAATGACTCTGCCATCACCTTTTGCAGGGCAACATGGCGATACCCCCCACGAGATACGACATCGTCATCAGGCACATTCTTTCCTACGATTCCGAGTTGCTCCGCGATCATTTGATCGAGCTGCTCAATGCTGGGGGCGATGAGGGAGCAAATCGATTCGGCCACATCAAGCTCAGGACTTTTGCCGACCAGGAACTCCCGGCGGCGAGCATTGGGCACTTCGAGCGCGCGTCTCGCTTCGATGAGCAGGTCAATGGATCGCCGGTGTCGGCGAAACTTGAAAATCTCACGGGGTGAAGGAATTCCGTAGCAGGCGCAGATTCCGTTGAGAGTCTGAAACATCGCGGCTCGCAGTTCGTCAACTACGAGCGTGTCTGCGTCGTATCGGCCATCGACTAGAGAATCCAGCTCGAAGAGCAGACACAGGAATTGCTGGGCGTCATATTCGTGCATTGAAGGTTTCGACCGGCGAGCCGAGATACGGACTGTCGAGAGATCGGAGGTGTCATCAACCACAAAAGCGTCTCGCCCCCTTTTCGTCTGCCAGGTGTTTCCGATACACTCTCGGGAAGTGACGACAGAAGTGACATTTCGATACCCGGCAGCGAGCGAGCGGAAAGGGCTTCTTGCCCCAGTGAGTGCCGTAGCGCAGGCGATCCGCTTCGCGCATCATGCGCACGGGTCACTGTCCTTGAGTCTCCCGGAGTCACCTCGAATCCCGTGCGTTGACCCGGACTTCCGTGACTGGGCGCTGTCCCTCCACCGATCTTTGGATGGATTGCAGTTCGTAGTCCTAGCGCCGGGAAGCGAATTGACTCGTGAGATACTTCTCGGGCTGATGCCGAACCTGCAAGCGGCGGAAGACCGCTCTGGCTCCGTTGCCGTTAGATTTGATGCGATGGAGGCTCAGCGTCTCCTGCACGGCATCTTTTGCTCTCTGGATGAGCAGGGCCTACCCGAAGATATCGTCATTGGAGCAATGACTCAGCTCTCACTTGCCTGCGGCATGACTGAGCAGGCGTGGGCGTAAATCCGCTCAACGCCCCCTCGAAATCGGCAATTGATGCCGTTAAAGAGGCGATTTCAGCCTGTTTCAAAAGTGCCCTCCCTCCACCACCGAGGTCATCCAACCCAAAACAACCGAGAAAGCCGAAACCAACCGTTTGCCCGGAAAACTCTCACACGAATTGGACCAATTAGTTGGACCCAGGCACACTATCTCCAGCTTTGCAGGGAAGGCGGATAATCTGCCCAAACTTTTGGTGGATGGATGCTGTAGAGGATGCTTGATACTCTGTCCGCGCTGCTAGAGTAGCCATGATGTGAAGTGTTTTTCCGTCTGGTCAGATCACCGATTGCCGAGAGCAGCGCGCTAGATTTCTCTCGGTTCCACGCTCCCATGAAAAAGCTACCGTCAGCGCGCATGCAGCTAGCTAGAAAAAAAGCCGCTTCAGCCATTTCGTGGGCGTAGTGCGGGGCGGAATGTAGATGGGTGGAAAGGAATTTTTTTGCCGATTCAAAAGCTTCGTGGACTTCCCGGTGTTGGGCACTCACCCGCGAAAGCTGGTTTTCCAATGCCGCGGATAGCTCCACCTCCGTCTCAATGCGTTTGCAGTCTCCCTCAACGGAGATTTCATCAGGTATTCCGACTTCAGTTGCATTGTAGAACTTCCACTCCTGTCTCCTAGGCAGCATTTCCATGGCGACTCGCAATGCCGTTGCCGCGGCTGCATACGTTTGCGCGGAATTTTCCAAAGACGGCATCCGCTCAAGCGGGATTCGCGACTTCAGTGATATTGCGACGTCGATTGAGCGGTCGGCAGATGCACACTCCAGATCCACGAGCACGCAGAACCGCTTTTGCGCTTCGCCCCGGAGGGGCTTTCCTTCCCAATCGACATCAAAGAGTTCTGCCGCGTATTGCGGTGAGCCAGAGAAGATTATTTTCATGACGGTCGCTCCTTGGTTCTGCTCTCCGCTAGCGCGAGAACGTGTATCGCTTCCATGGAATCCGGCTCGGACTCACCGATGCGAGGAAGCGGGAAATGTCCTTCCTGCCGAAGTAGGTTAATCCCCTTGATCCTCGTGCCGCCAGAACAACTGGCATACTCGGGAAATATGCGGAAAACGACGCTATGGCTTGGTTGGCGGCGGTGTTCGAGTTCAACACGTGAGGCTTCACCACAACGCATGCAAAGGTGATACCCTGTTCCCGAATGACCGCCCCATCGAAGCTGGCGCTCATCGTGCCACCCCCGCCGCAGGAACTAGGATGCCACCTACCCGATAGAGCACGGACCCTTCGGGTGGCTTCGGGCTGTAACCGGCCCCATCGTCTTTTTGCCACGCCCCGTTCTTGCCCTTATACCAGACAGCGAGGGTGTCTCCGCAGGTATTGTTTAGGACGAAGTTTCCCTTCTCGGCATAGGCGTGATAGTGGATGCCGCTCTTGTCTTCCGATCGCATGGACGCGGCATCGGCACTCTTCCCGGTATGCACGCGGACAATCTCACCCGGTTTCAAGGTCGTGTGTTGTGAGCCATTCCAATAAATGGTGGCTTGCTTCGCCACACAGCCGAGCCCGAAGTCGGTGTCCGAAAGGTGAAGCATCGAGAGCGTGACGTTCGCGTCACCGATGTTTTTCAGGTCCACCCACTCTCCCAGCAACTGCTGAGGGATTGGATAGCTTCCGGATTTGTCTTTTCCTGCCGGGTTCGGTTTCGCGCGGTTGATTTGGATTTGCCAGGGCATGGCTTTTGGTGGGATGCGCAGCTTGCAGAGCCTCGGTAATGTGCAATGTCTGGCGCGAAGTAGCTGCTCCTTCACGGAAGGTCCGCGTATGTGCGGTTTCAGAAGAAGCTCGGAGCCGAAGCCGTCTCGGAACAAAATTTTTTGTTCCGAGCGACGATTTCTTGCGAGCCACCTATGAAATGAGTTTTATGAACGCGTGCCCCCCCAAGTCAGCGACGAGACGGATCTCGACCTGGAGGCTCAACTGGGCCTGCTCGGCGATGACTCCGAAAAGCGAGACGCAATCCGCGTCCTCTACCTCCGTTACAGGGAGCGATTGATGTGCTTCCTCGAATCCAAAATCGCCTATCTCCCTTCGGACGAGGCGGCGAACGCGGTTAATGACACGTTCAAAATCATCTATGAGAAGGCGTGCGCCCGAACATTGGATGTCAACAGACCGCTCCGACCATTGCTCTTCAACATCTCCTATCGCCGTGCCGTCGATGAGGTCCGAAAACGCTCCGCCCGGCAGAAACAGGACGACGAATTCGCCGCGGATATCGGCGAAGCTCTCTCGGGAACCGATACCGGAAGCGCGTGGAAAATCTTCTGTGGAGAAGGTGACCTCGCTGAAAGCATCTTCGCGGAATTTCGCGCGTTCGTTCCGACTCTGCCTCCCAAACAGAAGATGGTGGCGGAGGTAATGGCCGATGGGGTTGGCTGGGGACCGCAGGAAATCGCGAAAGAAATTTATAATCGCAGGCGCATCGTGGTTTCCGCAGTCGAAGTCAAAGGTGCGAAACAAGCCCTGATTAATAAATTCCGTGGTATTCTCAAACAGAAGGGGGTGCGTTGATGAATCCCAACTCTGAGCGTGAAGAGCGCGCACTTGAAGCGCTGGTGTCCGGGGCGCTGCACACCTATTCAGCGGAAATTTCCGAGGAAAAGGTCGAAAAGTTTCTGGCCTCGGAATGCAAGCTGTCCGCCGAGGGGAAGGCAGCCTTGGAACGACTCGGCGACGACCCGCTCGCTGGTGTCGAGCGAGAGGCCGAGGAGTTACATGTTCCGGAGTTGGCAGGCGAATTCGAAGCGATGCACCGCTCCCTCTCAACCGATGAAATGGACGAGGAAATCAAAGCTGAACTTGCCCGCAAGCGTGAGGAAGTCCTGCGTCGTATCCAGGAGCGGCGTGATCGGCGGGATGAATGAGATCGCCATCGAGTCGCTTGCTGCCTCGGTAGCCAAGACCTTCAAACTCACGCTCCCGGTGGACTTGGAGCTTGTCTGCCGGGAGGAAGGTATCGAGTTGGCTCCCGGAGATTTTTCGCGGCGTTTCCATGGACGGCTTGAATTTCATCCGTCGGAGGGCGTCTTCATCCTTTTCCATCCTCTCCCGGATCGGAACCTTTCGCTCGGTCGCATCAGATTCTCCATCTGTCACGAATTGGGTCATTTCTATATCGAAGAACATCGCGACCTCATTGTAAGCGGTCGGGTTCACAATTCGGTCGAGCCGTTTCGTTCCGTGAAGGATCGCATCGAACGTGAAGCGGACTTGTTCGCGGCGGCGCTTCTGATTCCCGAAGATACCCTTCGGAAATTCACCGGGAGCCGCTCTTTCCTTTCTCTCGGTGCCATCCTCCAGCTCGCGGACCTTGCCAAAGCAAGCATTCAAGCCACTGCCTTCCGGTATGTCATGACCACCGACGACGCCTGCGTGGCAGTCTTCTCAAAGGGAAACGCAATCATCCGAGCGCGCTCATCGCGTTGGGCAGACGACATGGGATTCGGGATTCTCGCCAATCGGTTTGTGCCCGATAACAGCGCGGCACTGTCGTGCCTGTCCCGGGAACCCAATGAAATCATTGAGGACGCCTCTCACACCTCGGATTGGTTTTCCTCCCGCAACTACGGCGCGAAGCTGTGGACTGAGAGCGCTCGCCTCGGAGAACCGACTACGCCGTCACCATTCTCTCATGGCCAGAGGCGAAGGCGGAATAGCGTCGGTAAGATGGACGAGCGAACTGCGGTATCATTCTTCGAGGGACTTCTCGTCATACCGGGGACGCGGGAGACTTCCCCTTTCGTTCCCGAACGGAAACAGTGGCGGTTCGATTCGCGACTTTTGATGTGGACCTCAGACGCCAAGAATTATTCTTCGTGTCACCTTGATGAGGATTTTCGAGCGGCCTACCGAGACGAAATTCCTGCTTGGCCTGAGGTGATGTTTTCAGAGTCCAAGCTTCATGAGCCCCGGTCCTACCAACGCGAGGCAATGACCGAGTGGTATGGACACCAGTGCATGGGAATTTTCAACCTCGCCACCGGCTTGGGGAAAACCAACATGGCGCTAGCCCTTATGTCCGAGTTGAAATGTTCGACGCTGATTGTCGCCCCCGTTCGAGACCTCATGTATCAGTGGCAGCGCGAAATCAAAGAGGCGTTCGGATATACCTCCGGAATCATCGGGGACAACCATCACATTGTGAAGCCGGTGTCCTGCACCACTTACAAGTCGGCGATGATTCACATGCACAAGCTGGGAAATCAGTTCCGCTTCATTGTATTCGACGAGTGTCACCATCTCCCGCATGGTGAGATTGCCAACGCCGCTCTGATGAGCGCGGCCCTCTATCGCCTTGGGCTCTCCGCGACGATCACGCCCGCCCAGGAGGAGAAACTGAAGCCTCTCATCGGGTCGGTAGTCCATCGTCGGGGAGTAAAAGAATCCGCGGGCAGCCAGCTCGCTGAATACGAGGTGATTCGTGTTCCGGTGCAGCTCGATAACGAGACCCGGGAGCGCTATCAGTTACTGGGAAGGCAGATTTCGAGTTTTTATCTCGACCGGATAAGGGACGACCCTCATTGGATCTGGTCGAAGATTCACCATGAGGCTCGCACCGATGCGGTGGCTCGCAGTGTTATCCGCGCCAAACGCATGCGCGAGAGAATCGAGGAACGGGCACCCGAGAAGCTTCGAGTCGTCGAGGACTTGCTGGAGCTTCATGGCTCCGTGCAGACCATCATCTTTACGAAAACGAATGCGTCGGCGTTCGACGTCTCCCGGCTCTTCTTGATTCCATGTATCTTGAGCCATTGCCTCGGGCCAGAACGCGCAGAGGTCCTCGGCGGGTTCAAGAGCGGGAAATATCCGGCAATCGTCGCGAACGAGGTCTTGGACGAAGGCGTCAATGTGCCAGATGCAAAAGTCGCCATTTGCTTGGGCGGAAGAAAAGGCTCATCCCAGGATATTCAACGGTTAGGTCGTGTTCTGCGCCGCAGCGGTGAGCAGAAAGCCATCTACTACGACGTGTTCTGCGAGAGCACGGGTGAGGAAGCGAAGGTGAAAGCGAAGCGGAGGAACGATGCTTACAAAGGATCTCGCCATCTACGACTACGATAGAGGCTGCCGCAAACCCGACAGGCTCACTCCGACTCGACATGTGGACTATCCACACCGCATGGAACGAGCCATCGCGGTATATGTCTCGGGCGTTGGCATGCGACGCCATGACCTTCATTTGGCGGTCGAAGAAATCTTCGACGATGACCCGCACTTTCACGAAGTGCGTATTTCTGCACTCTGCCGTCTGCTCGATGAACGTTCGAATTATGATCGCGGGAACGAAGCGGTCGCCTTGAGGCGAAAAGTGTTTTCGCGAGCGGCAGCGGATTATCCCCTCGTTTCCGCACCTCAGGGCCTTTTCGGCAATCCCCGGGCCGAAGCCACTGCGGCCATCGAAGCGGAGTTGACCCGCCCTTGGCAGGAAATCGAGGACGCCCTCTTCAATGATGTGGAAAGCTTTCAGCGTCTCAAAGCCTTCGATGCGTCGGTGTCCGCGCGTGACCTGCTCAATCGCTACAATGTCGCCCAGGTCCCAAGCCTGCCTCTACGACGCCGAGCGCTTGACCGTTCTCGCCAGCGAGGATTTCAAAGAGATTCTCCGATATGCGAAGCTGGCGCGACTCATGCACGCGATAACTCGCCTCGATGACGGTCGATACCTGTTCGAGTTCGACGGTCCAGCATCGGTTCACCGGAACACCCGCATCTATGGCCACCGAATGGCCCGGATGATTCCGGGATTGCTCGCGTGCAAGGGGTGGAAGTTGACGGCGTTTTTCTCCAAGGGTGGCCGTTCAACCTTTCATCTCAACCACACGTCCAACTTGAAAAGCCCCGTGGTGCCACCCGGCGAATACGACTCGGATCTCGAAGCCGACTTCGCTGAAAAGTGGGAAGAAAAGGTGCGGGAAGGTTGGTCGCTCTCACGCGAATCCGAGGTTCTCGCCGTTGGGCAGAAGGTGTTCGTTCCGGATTTCCGCCTAGACCATACAGATGGGCGGGTGGTCCATCTGGAGATAGTCGGCTTTTGGGAACCCGCGTATCTCGAAGCCAAACGGCAGACGCTTGCCCTATTCGAGAACCATTCCATCCTGATCGCGGTAGCGGAAAGCAAGGCCCGCGATTTCGCGGACCTGGAGATTCCCATCGTATCTTTCGCTAAGAAACTCAGCCCGGCGAATGTGATACGGGGATTGGAAGGGTATTTCCCGCCCGCCTAGCTCGATGTCGCCCTCACTGCGCCCCTGACGTCTCCGACCCGAAAATTCGCAGATCCGTATCCCTCCAAATTGGTGGATAAGAGTTGGGGTGTCGCTGCTCATCCAAAATGATTCCTGGATTCCCCCCGAGAAGTTCTGGTTTTCTACGCGGTAGCGAGCGGAGATCGCCCCGAATCGGAGCTTGTTCGAACAGGCTGAAACGGATGTCGGAAAAGAATACGATAATGTCGTCGGCCTCGTCGGTGTCTTAAGTCACTGATTCTCACGTTCCCGGCCATTTCTTTCTCAAAATCAAGGGAATCGGAGGATGGCATTTGCTGCGCAGATTACTCGAAAAGCGCCCGGACGATCGGTGATTGTGAGAATTCCACCAAACCGGAGCCCTGCATCTATGAGGGTTTCTCATATTCAACGATCACGTTTCTCACTTTCCAGTATCAAAACTTTCTCAGAATCAGTGATCCTCGACACTTCGACGAAAGCCCTTCGACAGCTCTCAATCGCGCCTTCCAGAACAATGGAGCGGAGGGGGTGGGATTCGAACCCACGGAGCCTTGCGGCTCTCCAGTTTTCAAGACTGGCGCAATCGACCACTCTACCACCCCTCCTGTCGAAGAACTCACCTAAGCCGATCCCGCCGAAAATCGCAAGCTCGCGCCCCGCGGTTTTCGCTGACAGGCTCCGCGCTCATGCGGATCGTCGTCGCGCCGGATAAATTCAAAGGCTCGCTCTCGGCCCCCGAAGCCGCGGACGCCATCGAAACCGGCTTCCGCCTCGTTTTCCCAGATTTCGAGGCGATCCGCCTGCCCATTGCCGACGGCGGCGAAGGCACCGCCGAGCTTTTTCGCGAAGCCCTCCACGGCGAGTTGATCGAATCCGCAACCACCGACCCGCTCGGTCGACCAATCACCGCCGCCTACACCCTTCTTCCCGATCGCGAAGAAGCCGTCATCGACATGAGCGCCGCCTCCGGTCTTTCGCTTCTCGTTGCGAACGAACGCGATCCCGCCCGCACCTCCACCCGCGGCACCGGACTCCTCGTTCTCGACGCGATAAACCGCGGCGCCCGCCACGTGCTCATCGGTCTCGGTGGCAGCGCCACCAACGACGCCGGTGCCGGACTCGCCGCCAGCCTCGGCTACCAATTCCTCGACGCCGACGATCGCGCCATCGACCCGATTCCATCGTCCTTTCAGAAGATCGCCCGCATCGTCCCCCCGACCACGCCACTGCCCGTCCGCATCACCGCACTCTCCGATGTCACCAATCCCCTCCTCGGCCCCCGCGGTGCCACCCGAACCTACGGACCACAAAAGGGCGCGACCAATCTCGACGAACTCGAAGCCGCCCTCACCCACCTTGCAAATATCGCGACCCGCGACCTCGGCCACAACCATTCCGAAACCCCGGGCGCGGGCGCGGCCGGCGGACTGGGCTACGGACTACTCACCTTCCTCAACGCCGAAATCCGCCCCGGCTTCGACGCCTGCGCCGAACTCTTCGAAATTCACCGCCACCTCGCCGCCGCCGATCTCGTGATCACCGCCGAGGGCCGCCTCGATCCCACCACCGCCGAAGGCAAAGGCCCCGCCGGCATAGCCCGACTCGCCCGCGACGCCGGCAAACCCGTGATCGCCTTCGCCGGGCACCTCGATCATCACGACTCCCTGCACCGCACCTTCGACGTCTGCATCCCGATCATCCCCCATCCCATGGATCTCGACGCCGCGATGGCCGATGCCGCCATTCTTCTCTCGCGCGCCGCCGAGCGGGTCGCCAGACTCCTTTCTCTCCCAAACTTCGTATGACCAAGAAAATTGCACTCCTCTTCGCCGGCCAAGGCGCTCAAGCCGTCGGCATGGGCAAAGACCTCGCCGCCGCCTCACCCGCCGCCGCCGCGCTCTACGAGCAGGCCGACGCCCAACTCGGATTCCGCTCTCAGCCAGACCAGCTTCGAAGGCCCAACCGAAGAACTCACGAAGACCTCTGTCTGCCAGCCCGCGCTCTACGTCCACGGCCTCGCCTGCCTCGCCGCCCTCCGCGAGCGCCTCCCCGGCTTCACCTTCTCCGCCGCCGCCGGCCTCTCGCTCGGCGAATTCACCGCCCACGCCGCCGCCGGCACCTTCGACTTCGCCACCGGCCTCGACCTCGTCGCGAAGCGCGCCAATGCCATGCAGCAAGCCTGCGACGAGACCGAAGGCGGGATGGCCGCCGTCATCGGAGCCGAGGAAAATTCCATCCGCGACCTCGCCGCCGCCGCCGACGTCGACATCGCGAATCTGAATTGCCCCGGCCAGGTCGTCATCTCCGGCCAATCCTCGAAGGTCGTCCTCGCCGTGTCCCTCGCCCGCGAATACGGCGCCCGCAAAGCCGTCGAGCTCACCGTCGCCGGAGCCTTTCACTCCCGCCTCATGGAGTCCGCCTACCAGAGCCTCTCCGACGCGCTCGCCGACACCGCCATCGAGACGCCGAAGGTCCCCGTGATCTGCAACGTCGACGCCATCCCGGTCTCCGACCCCGACAAGATCCGCCGTGCCCTCGCCGACCAGGTCACCGGCACGGTCCGCTGGACCGAGAGCGTGGAATACCTCCTCGACCACGAGCACTGCGATCTCCTGATCGAACTCGGCCCCGGCGGCGTCCTCGCCGGCCTCGTCAACCGCATCCGCAAGGGCACCGAAGTCATCTCGATCTCCAACGCCGCCACCCTCGACGAAGCCGTCAAAGCCCTCGGCGCACACGGGTAAAACAGGCTTCCAGCCTGTCGTGCCGGGCATCTCTGCCCGGCACCCGACCCCGTCGGCGCAGCCGCAAACTTCCCGAGCACCTTCCAAGCGGACGACCCCAAAAACGTCCGGCCCTCACAGTCTCATGCTCCGCGCATTAATCTTCGATTTCGACGGCCTGATCCTCGACACGGAAACGCCGGAGTTCCACGCCTGGCAGGAGATCTACCGTCGCCACGGCACCGAGCTGGCCCTCGAAGACTGGCTGCCCTGCATCGGCACCGGCTCGGTCTTCGATCCCCACACGCATCTGGAAACGTTGACCGGGGGCACCCTCGATCGGCAGGAAATCACCTCGGCCCGCAAGCTCTGCAACGAAAAGCTGACCGCCCGCGAAACGCTCCGACCCGGAGTCCTCTCGACCCTGCAAGCCGCGCGAGACGCCAATCTCCGGATCGGCCTGGCCTCCAGTTCGTCGCGCGGCCTGGGTCGAGCCCCACCTGTCACGGCTCGGCATCGCCGACTTCTTCGAGACCCTGCAGACGGCTGACTTGGTCGAGAAGGTGAAACCCCATCCCGAGCTTTACCAACGGGCGCTCGCGGCGCTCGGAGTGGACGCGAGCGAAGCCATCGCGCTCGAAGATTCGCTCAACGGCCTCCGCGCAGCGCGCACCGCCGGCATTTTCACCGTGGTGATTCCAAACTCCATGACCCGAAATCTTGATCTGAGCGAAGCCGACTTGCTGCTCGAGTCCATGGAAAAACTGGACCTCACGAAATGGCCGTTCCGAGACAGCTGACCAATTTACGTTTAGCTTTTATCGTCAAGATCACAGCCCTCGACACCCGGGTAGAACAGGCATCCTGCCTGTCGTGCCGGGCATCCCTGCCCGGCACCCCACCCCATCGGCGCAGCCGCAAACTTCCCCTCCACCCGCTGGAACGTCGGGTCCGCGACAGTGATCAGCGACTACCCCCGTCTGCGACCATCAGCCGCTTCCCGTCCACCGCGGTCTCACCGCCCCACGCAGCACTTCTTGTATTTTTTCCCACTTCCACAGGGACACGGATCGTTCCGTCCGATCTTCGGAGGCGCCTCCGCCGGCATCGGGAAATCGTCGTCCTCATCGCCCTCGAAGGCCGCCAGCATGTCACCAAGACGACCTGGACATTTTTCGAAGGAAAGATCCGGATTTCGAGCCCTCTCGAGATTCTTCTGCATCTCGATTCGCCACTCCGCCAGTTCCGGCGCATCGGCTGATCGCCCCAGCAGTCGGTCAAACGCGTAGCACGTCTCAGCGATCTGGAAATAATCCCGATCCTCCGGAGACTCCGACAAAATTCCTCGCGCGACCTCCAGGCCACGCGGACTCCCGTAAGCGGCGATGATCTGCCCCCAGGATCCCCCGCAGCAGCGGATCCTCTTCCTCCTCGGTCAGTTCCCGCACCGCCTCTTCCAGCTCCGGGATCCGCACGCTGCCAAGGACGCCACTGAGAAACAGGCGAGCGTGGAATTCCAAGTCTGCAAATTGGCTGATGATCTCACGGACCACGTCCGGATCACCCATCCGAGTCAGTGCCTTCTCGATGCACTCATTCAGATATTCCCAATCGAGATCCAGGAGTTCGATGAGAAATGAAGCCGTCTCACGCAGCCGCAGCCGACCAGCCAGAATCACTCCAAAGATGATCCGCCAGTCCCCGCCCGGCGTGCCGGGCAGCAGCTCGATCCAGGCCAGGGCCCGATCGCGAACCGCCGCGCTTTCTCCCGCGATCGTCAATCGCTCACCCAGATCATTCGCCTCTTCCACCAGTTCATGAGGGAACTCCTCGGCCGCTCCGCATTCTTCGCAAATCTCCTCCAGACGCGCCAAGCCCTGCGCCTCGCTCATCGCCGCCATCCCCACTCGCCGCCGAGCGTGCGTGATTTCCGCCTCGACCATCTCGGCATTCCTGCCCTCGCTGAGATTCAACCCCGCCAACTCCACCAGACGCGCCAGTCGCTCCGCGACGATCGGGACCGGGGCCCGAGCTACCCACCGAAAAAGTCCCATCGACGCCCGGTCGTTCTCCCCGTCAAACCGCCGCGATTCGATTCGCTTCAGCGCCCAATCAGCCGCGCCCTCGTCGATCGGCAAATCCGTGATCTGACCGGCCCATTCGAAACTCTCCAGCCACCCGTAGCGATCAATCATCGCCATCACCGCTCGCGTCGCGGCGATGTCTCGGTCCGCATCATCCTTGAAAATTGAAAGCAGAGCGCTCCGGACAAAAAAGTCCTCGTGCTCAAGCCCCACCAGTCGCATCTCCCGCGTTATCATCGTCGCTCAAGATTAATGCTCAAAACGGATCGCCGTCGACTTCCGCCCGATCGGATTTCGATATCACGCCCGATTGATTACGTTCTCCGAAGCCGGGGCGACCAATCCTGATCGCCTGCGCGACATTCTCGCTCGGCATTCCCTGCGTGATGCGTGGGCGAAGTTCGAGAATCGTTTCCTCCAACCGTGAGCACTCACCTCCAAAAATCCTGCTATCCAAGGACGCCGAGCGGCGTCGCCTGCGCGATCTGCCTTGGACGCAGAAACTGGAGATCCTCGATCGACTCCTCGATCGACTCCGCGATCGGCACCTTCAATTGCGGCGGATGAGTCCGCGCTCTTCGTCTACTCCCCAAACCTCACCCGGAAGCGGATAGCGGACCAAGGGACGGCTGATCGTTGCCGAAATCCACGGCAGCGTAGTCCGAGACCATGAATTTCGCGGAGAAATCATTGCTTTTTGCACACTGACCCCTATTTTTCAAGTCCTGGGGGCTGCCACGACCAATGACGTCGAAATCGACACCAAACTGCCAGGGAAAATACCGCTCGAGGTTCGCTTCGAGGGCAGCCTTGGCCATTTTCATCGGAGTGTTTCGGCCAGCGGAAAAGCCCGCGCAGCCGATCACCGTATCGTAACGCGCAAAGATCGCTGCCAGCTCGCTGATCGAAGCCGCCAGGATATCGCCCGGGACGATCTCGATCCCCAGTTCGCGGATTTCGGAGACGTTCTGCTTTTTGACTGGATCCATCGATTCAGCGGTGGCCTCGCGCAGAAGAACGCTGATCGTTGCCCCCTCCCGGTCCTTGGCTTTACGCGCCAGATTGCGGAGCACCGGCATCCCGAGTTCTCCGGCACCAATGACGAGAATCGACTGGGTTTTGACTGATTGAGAAGGGTTCATTTGGAAAGCGTTCCTATTTCTATCGTTGGTGCAACCGGATCACTGATCCGGGTCAGAAGCGGTGGCAAGAGGCTACAGCCGCCCACGGACATCGACAAGGGCGGGTCCGCCACCACGGCCCATCGCCACCGGGTGATGACCGGCCGAATCAACACGCATCCCTCGCATTGTCCCCCGGTCAACGAGCAACCAAATGCAATGGCTGGACGGAAGCTATCTGTCGAGATGATGGACCTACGCCTTTTCTAACCTTTTGACTGCATCCCCAAAATCGTTAGGCTCGATGGCAATTCAAATGCAAAAGGCACTCATATTCTTCATGCTCGCTTCTCTTGGACAGGGAGCCCGCCTCGCGCAAAGTGCTGAGTCTTATACTTTCACCAATCCTGCTCCCGGAAGCTACTCGAGCTATTGCACGGGGCTGGATGACATGGGCCGGGTGACCGGCGTAATGGAGATCGGATCCAGTCCCAATGTCGACGACCGCGTGAATCAGTTATTTATCTGGGAAAATGGCGAATTCGGTATCGTTCCGCTAACAGACGTCGGAAATATAGGCTCAGTCACGCCAGAGGGCGTCATAAACATCGGGAACGCCGGGACCACCGAATATTCAGCTCTCTGGAAAAATGGTGTGGTGAATCCGCTCGGTTGGGACGGATTCGAAGGAAATGTCACCGCATCGACGGGAAATGGCGTGTTTGGAGGAACAATCCGTCATATGCCCTATAACTATACCGCCCATGCTTACGTGCGTTATCCGGGAGGAGTTGCAGCTCTTACGCCCACTGTTCGATCCGCCGAAATGTACATGGGAACACCAGGAGGGTTTCTGGTTGGGAAGTTCACCGATTTCAGTGGAAACCACCACTTGTTTAGCTGGAAAGACGGTCAAACGCAGAATCTCCTGCCCGGGCAAGATTCATATCTGTATGGGAGAGACCAGCCAATCAATCCTGACATCGGGCAGATTGCGGGAAGCTACTGGGTGCAAGGCTCGCCTGCGAAAGTCTACGCCTACGTTTGGAGGGAGGGGGTGTTCACGACGCTGTTTCCTGATTCAACGCACAGCACAGTCAACACCACGAATTCAGCTGGACAGCTCGAAGGAACCTACGAGGACGCGGAGAAGCGCTCCCACGCGTTCACGTGGGAGAACGGTGTCTTAACGGACTTAAGCCCAGGGGAAACGCAGGAAAACTCTGAAAGTTTCGTCCATCGAATGACAGAAGATGGCCGCGTGCTCGCACTTGAGTATACGGAAGGTCACGTCTATCGAGCTTTCACTTGGAAGGATGGCATTTTTTCGTCTTTGACACCCCCTGGCGCCGTGAGCAGCCAGGGGATGGACATTTCTCCTGATGGTGCAATCATCGGAAGTTCTGCAAACGGCGATGGTGCCGCTCACGCCTGGGTCTTCAAGGACAACACGTTGATTAAACTCGGTCCGGAGGAGTTAACGAACGCGACGGATCTTCACGTGGTCGACGCGGAACTCCCGGATCGCTATCTAATCGAATGGATCGATGCCGAGCGCAAAAGCTATGCTTTTCTGTGGGACAATGGAGTCTACCAGTCGATCGAATCGCCAGTCTCTGCTGCCTCAGTGTGGATTGACCAGATCACGGATACTGGATTCGTGGGTGGTGTCTATGGACGACAGGCGGGTCAGGGGAGTCATCCCTTTGTGTGGTATCAGGGGAAAAGCACCGATTTGTCTCATCCGAGCGAGGTTTATGGGGAGATCACTGCGATGGGCAACGGGGGCGAGGTGGCGGGCCTGTGGCATATCGAAGACCCCGTCACGAAACAGATAGTTTCGCACCCCTTCCTGTGGAAGAGTGGTTCTTTCCAGCGTTGGGAAGATCCCGCGGGTGGGAAAACGGATCGCATTACTGAGATTGACGATGCTGGCTATTGGATCGGCCAATATAGAGAAGATGACACTGACGGACTCGGCGGTTTTATTTGGAAAGACGGTGAGTATCTTTCTCCTGCGGGAGATAGCTCTCCCTTTGTAGGGCGTCCAAATGCTCAAGGAGTGAGAATCGTCACTTATAGGGAGGCAAACACATCGCGCCATAGTTTGATAATCGAGGACGGTCAGGTCACTGAGCTTGATGATTTTCTCCCGCCCTCGGCGTATTCGAGTTCGGTTGCAGTCGTGAACGCCTCGGGACAAATCGCTGGGGACTATTACGATTCCATCACCCATGCTCGGCATGCCTTCCTCCTCACACCCGGCCCATTTGTCCCATTCGAACAAACGACGAATCTGCCATCCGTCCCAGTAGCGGTCCAGACGCCGACATCGCTCCCCGCGTCGGAGTCAGTCTTCAAGGTATCGAAGAAGCCACCAAGAACCACGACGAGGCGGGCAGCAGTCGTTCGCGGAAAATCTTCGGGACAGATGAGCTACCGCTCTAGCGGCCAAAAGTGGCGAATCGCGAGTCAGCGCCCGTCAGGCAAGTGGCGCATTCGCCCACGGCTTAAATATGGCCGAAACTTGATTCTCATTCGGTCGGAAGACGGCAGCGGAAAACGTCACGTCGAGAGGCTCCACGTGTATAGAAAACGCCGCTAATCTTTAGACGGCAAACCGGCACCGTCGGCAGTAAAGACCTCGGTCCTCGCGCTCCGGAGCCGCCCCCCTCCGGCACTGAAAAATTCAGTCAGCCACCAGCCACGCGCCACCTAAAACCCAAGCTTCGTCCGCAGATCCGCACGGCCCCGCAGCGCGCGCTTCGCGATCCGCCGGAATTCGCTCACCCAGCTCTTCAGCGACGAGTATGCCGCGTTCCGATCCTTCGTCGCCTTCTCCGCCGCGCCCGCCGCCCGCTTCGCGCCGGCCGACAGATCCCCCGCCAGCTTGATCCCCGCCAGCTCCGCGTCGATCCGCGCCGGGGAGTAACCCCGCTTTGTCAATTTCTCCGTGTAAGGAGCCTTCTTCCCCGCCGAGTAGGACGCCTTCGCCGCCGTCAGGAACTTCTGCAAATCCTTCACCAGCGTCCCATTCAGCCCCAGCGCCACCTTGTCCGCGGGATCCGTGAAGCTGGCCCGCGCGATTTCGCGGTAATCCGTGAAATCCTGCCGCTCCGTCGCCACCGTCTCATCCAGAAGGTCCTGCGCCGAATCCGCCTTCCCCATCGCCGCCGCCCGCGCCTCGTAAGCCGCCTGCGCCGGCCCGTGCAGATTCTCGATCGCTTCGTCCAGCGCCGCCACGTCGTAGCCCATCGGAGCCAGCTCGGTCTGAAGATCCTCATCGTCCCGCGTCGTCTCCATCAGCGTCAACGCCGCACTGATGTCGTTCGCAATCTTTTGATCCTGCTCTGCCAGCTTCCGCCGGGCCTTCATCGTCGCTTCGGGAATTTCGCTCATAATCAGTGGTTTTTCGGTTGAATTGTCAGCG
Source organism: uncultured Verrucomicrobiae bacterium (assembly GCA_963740185.1). GTDB lineage: Bacteria > Verrucomicrobiota > Verrucomicrobiia > Chthoniobacterales > JAATET01 > CAVVKW01. The sequence goes on along the minus strand of CAVUDH010000008.1, from coordinate 17,487 downwards.
TCCTATCACCCAACTCCCGTCCCGTTCAATCAAATATAAACTGCCAGCGAATCAAAACCTCACGCCCCACCCCGCCGCCCTTCCAGATCCATGCGATGACCGACCGAATCCACGTGATGACCACGCACTTCCCGACGATGACCAGCCACTTCCCGGTGATGACCGAGCGCTTCTCGACGATGACCACGCACTTGCAGGTGATGTCCGGGTAAATCCAGACGATGACCGATGACTTCCCGAGGTTGACCAGTCGAATTCGCGTACTGACCAAGCAATTCTACGCCCCGACCTCCCAAATCTTAGTGACGACCACGTGAATCCGGGTGACGACCAACCGAATCCCCACGATTCTCTCAGCAATCCGCGCCCGATCCACCGATCAGCGACCAACCAAACGCGATCGCCGGACGGAATTCACGTGCCAATATGAATGTTCGAACCCTTTCCGCGGTCCGGTCTGCCCTGCTCCGTCGTTATCTATTTTATTACAAAGCGAACTCAGCTTTGAGAGTTTGGAGATCCGCCTGGAATTGAGCACGCATTGAGAAGGTATAGATACGCGTGATATCTCCCTGGTTCTGGTATTTGATGATCTTGCGGAGATCGCTTTCGCGCTGCCGCCACGGGAGCCCGTCCGTGAAGAAGAGGAAGGCGGTGTCGGGACGTTTAGCCGAAATGATCTTTTCGATGTCGCCGATCACGTCAGTCATCTTTGAGCCGGTAGCACCGTAGGCTTTTGCCTCTATTACGATCTGCGGTTCGGATTTTGACGGAATAGCGAAATCGCACTTTGCTTCGTTCCCTTTGGCTCCCGTAAAATTACACCGCTTATTGTAATGGTCGTGGAACACAGCTTTCACCAGCTCTTCGGCTAGATCTTCTGCGCCGCGCCCGCGCTTCTGTCCACTAATAGCGCTGCCGCGGCCACTGCGCAGACGTTCCACCAGAACATCGCTCCAATGAACCTGACGATTAACCTCCACAGCCATCGCATCCAACGCTCCGAGCTTCTCCAATGCTCCGAGATACTCGTCCTCCGATGTTCGGAATTTCGTGACGCCGGTGCTGCCTTTGCCAAGTAAGGCTTGGAGTTGAGCTTCGTAGTTGTCTTTGGAGAGGCCCAGGAAAAGCCGCAAGATCAAGCTGCCTTCAATAAAGTCGTTCTTGAGGAGGTAGACTATATCCTTCCGGGAATAGGTCTTTTTGAGCGGAAGTTTGTTTAATTTGGTGATGACGTGCCGTGCCGTGTCGTCCTGCCAATCAACCTCAATGACTTCGAGGTTGAGCAGGATCTGCTCTACGCTTTGCTTTTCGAGCCTCATCAGGTGCCAACGATTAGGTATTCGTCCACGCTCGCGCGCTGCACACCCGCATGAGTGCCGAAATGATAACGGTGTGGCTTTTTGTAAGTTACCACAGAGTCCTTGTAGCGGCTTAGCAACTCTTCCAGCACGGAAAGATCAGGAAACCCATTCGAACTGTAAGAGAGCACTATTTTGCTGGATCTGAAGTTCTTGAACATTGCGTCGAAGGCTTCCACGGCAGTCTTCCTATAGCTGAAGGGGGTAAACCTCTTGCCAAGCTTCTTCACTTTGCTGGCTTCCATCACTGGCGCCTCCTTCCAATAAGTCACAAGGCCTTCAAGGAAATGGTAGCGTTTGATGTAACAGTTATCGTCGGAACGGGGAACGTAAGGAGGGTCTAAGTAAACGAGATCGACTCCGCGAGGAGAGGCGGAAAAAATATCGCCCCGGGAGGCCGTGTTGCGTTTTCCGTTCGAGAAGATGATTCGATTGAAGACTTCCACCTGTTCGTGAAAGTGCTCCTCGATTGAAAGCCTAAGATCTCTTCGCCCATCGTCGTAGCGGTTGCCGGAGAAGGTGAAGACCCCTCTCGGCTGCTTTTTGAGACAGGACCTAAGGAGAACCGCATGAGCCAACGCGCTTAACTGCGGTTGACTGATTTGCGCGATATTGGATGAAATGCGGTCGAGAAACTGGAGGTCCTCCTTCGCATAGAAAATATCCTGGAAGGTGCGTTCAATGAAGGTCCAACCCTTACGGCCCGGGCCGAGTAGGAGCTTCATCGTTGGTCCATCGATGGTGTGGCTACTGTTTTCGACGGTCGCCCTTGCCAGCGTCGCGGGAAATTCCAGAAAATCTCTAGCAATCACCCGTTTGCCCATGCACTTAAGCAAATAGCTCACACAGCCACTTCCACAAAAGGGGTCCATGACGCTGTCGAATTCCAGCGGATTCATGACCTCGAAAATCCAGGGCATGAGGCGGTGCTTGCTGCCCATGTAGCGAAACTCCGGATACGCAGCCGCAACAGCTGGAACTGGAGTTACCTCCAGTGCGGGGAAAAGTGGTTTTTGGACTGCGCTCGATACCATAGTCAGATCAGATTGATACGGGCGGCATGCTCTCGGAACAAGACACATTCGCGGAAGCCAAGTCGTTCAACTAGATTGGGAATCGGGGTCAGTGTGCAAAAATCAATTCTCGCGAGGAGTCTTTGGCGTGAATGGGGTCCGTCGATCATTCCTGACCAGCACGAATCGGGTTGCTCCTTTATCCTGACGGCTCGCCGAGACAGGGTCGTTCCGTTGCAACGACCCATCATCCCCGAGCAAATCCGCCTACTGACCAAGCGTTCCACCCTGACCTCCGAAGCCTTCGTGGTGACCAAACGAATCGTCGCGCAGAACTCCCGACTCCACGCTCACTGATCTAAGAGGACCGACTCCCCCGACCGGAATCGGGAGCGGACTTGTCAGAAATGATAGCCTGACCCCGCTGGCACGAGCTTTATCAACCGACGCTCGCGAAGCTCGGACTGGACGCAAGCGAGGCCATCGCACTCGAAGAATTGCCTGGGCGCTTGCTTCCGCGCCGCCCGCGTACCTCCGGCATTTTCACCGCGGTGGTTCCAAATGCCATGACCCGAAATCTTGATCTGAGTGAGGCCGATTTGCTGCCGGAGTCCATGGAGGAATTCGACCTCACGAGCTGGCCTTTCCCAGACAGCTGAGCAAGGGACGGCTGGTCGTTGCCGATATCCACGGCAGCATAGTCCGAGACCATGAATTTCGCGGAGGGATCATTGCTTTTTGCACACCGACCCCAATTTGATTACCCCCGCGAAGCCGCGTCAGAAGGGCGTAACCGTCGAGGCGAACGATCGCGTGTTGTTCACTTTGACGCGGTAACGCTTGCCGCGATACCTCACCCATCCTTTGCCTTTGAAGGCGTCAGCCCGACCGACGAAATTCGCGATACGAAGCCTGAACTTCAGTCCCCCACCGCGGCCGGCGAGGACGGCGGAAATCCGCCCGTCTTCCTGCTGCTGAACGTCAACCGCTTTCCCCCGGAGGCCGGAGGTCCGGTCGCTGCGGATGCCGATCCGACCGTCTTTGCGATAGCCAACACGGATCGCGTAATCTTCTCCGTAGGTGGCTCGCGCCTTGATCCTCCCGTCTGGCAGGACCCGAAACTGAGTGAAGTAGATAAAGACGCTGGGCTGATCTCGGTCGACTCCGGAAATGGAAAAGCGGCTGTTCAGTTCGCCGGGAACGTCCAAATCGCGAGCGACCGCCAGACTCCACGTCGAGATGACCGCGAAGGCGGCCGCACAGGTGATCTTGGATCGAAACATTCGAAGACCGTCGCAGTCATCTCGTCGGCGGTCAATGATCTGGGATTGGGTAGTGACTCACAGTTTCGAAATCGTGGGGGCAGCCGTGAATGGGGTCAGTCGATCACCGCCGGCCAGATGCGAATAAAGTTGTCCCTTCCTACTGACGCTCCGCCACGACGGGGTCGCTCGTTTGCAACGACCCATCATCGGGCGAGCAAATCCGCGCTCTGACCAACCGCCCCCACCCCTGACCGCCGAAACCTTCGCGAGGCCAGACGAATCGTCGCGCTGAACTCCTGAATCCACGCTCAGTGATCTCAGATGTCCGGTCCCCGACGCCGGAAGTGGAGCGGACTTGTCCGAATTGATCGACTGACTCCGCTGCGCAGGACGGCCCGCGCCACCACGCTCGACGGTGCCGTCCAGGCCTTCGAAGCCGTCATCGACAACCGCATCACCCTCCGCCGCGAATTGAAGACCGACGTCGCCGAGATATTGGCCCAGCTCCCCGACTTGGATGACTTAGTCCTCCAAGTCGACGAATCCGAAACCGCCAACCGCTTTCAATCCGCCTAAAAACAAGTCCGCATCATCGTTGATGCCGGGCAGGGCCCGGGGACGGGGGAGGACGATCAACCGGAACCGACAACTGCGGGGTGACGGCGAAAATCTGACCCCGCGTGATGCGACCGGACATCTGCCAGTCGCGTCCTCCAGGTCATCGTCCACGCGATGATTGAACCTCCGCGCACCGGAAGCGTCGACGGCAGCCACCAACCGAACGCGCGACCCTGGCAATCAATTGAGCCAGTCCAAGTGTCCATCTGAAGAACCGACCCCTTTCCCTCCCATCAGACCGAGGGTCAGCAAAAGAATAAAATGTTTTACGAATGGGTTGCGTCTCGCCCGATCGCTTCGGGTGCCGTCTTTGGTTCCTCGGGAGTGAGGAATTTCCGATCATCATTGATCCGACGCCATCTCGGAAAACCGCATGGTTCAATCGGAGCGGATGATTAACTTGGCAGTATTCTAGCGATCAACTACCTTACCCATTAACTATAACAACTCTAATTTCCGTGATCAAAATTTCCCGACCTTCGCCGATTTTCCCCCGTCAGATTGCTCTCAGCTTATTGAGTATGGGGTTGGCGGTCTTGCCAATGCGGGCGGAGACGTGGATTCCGGTTTTTCTGCATCCGGCCGGCGCGGATAGTTCGGCACTGTCAGCGACGACTGGGAGTCAGCAGGTCGGGCGGGCGGATTTTGCGGGATTTGATCACGCAGGGATTTGGCAGGGAACGGCAGCCAGTTTTGCCGACGTCCACCCTGTTGGGGCGGAATATTCTTACCTGACGTCAACAACCGGAGCTCAGCAGGGCGGATACGTGAGCTCAGGAGGAGAAGCCAACGCGGGAATCTGGGCGGGGAGTGCCGGGAGCTTCGTCAATTTGCAGCCACCTCTGAACGCGACTTCCGAGATCAACGCCACGATCGGCGGTCAGCAGGCCGGATTCTTCGCAAATGGGGGATCGAATCAGGCGGCGCTCTGGTCGGGGACGGCGGTGAGTTTCGTGGACCTCACTCCGAATGGTGCGACAAATTCTGAAATCAATGGAATGGCGACCGGTCAGCAGGCTGGATCCGCGCTCCTGGCTGGCATTTTGTCGGCAGGAATTTGGGCTGGAACCCCGGAGAGCTTCCAAGATCTGAATCCGGTGGACGCGACCCAGTCTCGGATCTATGCGACGACCGGAACGCAGCAGGCAGGATACGCTACGCTTGATGGAGTGATCGAAGGGGGAATTTGGGCGGGAACGAAGGCGAGCTTTCAGAGTGTGCACCCGGCTGGAGCTTCACAATCGAGGCTGTATGCGACGGTCGGGACACGTCAGGCCGGTTTTGCGACGTTTGCGGGTCAGTCCCATGCGGGAGTTTGGGCGGGAACGGCTGAGAGTTTCTTCGATTTGCACGGCGTGCTACCGGCGAATTACGGGACTTCGCGGGCCAATGGGATGTGGACGGACGGAACCGAAGTTTACGTGGTTGGATACGCTCAAAACGATACGCTCGGTCGGACTGAAGCGATCCTTTGGAAGTTATTCATCGAACCGCCGGCAGCCGTCGTGGCGGTCAAAGCCTCATTCAAAGGAAAGGGAAAGAAAGCGGTCTTCACGATCCAAAATCGGGGTGAAGCGACCGATACGTTCCGATTGAAACGACTGGGACGAGAGAAATTTTCCCCCTCGAAGGAGCGGAAAAACTATCGGGTAAAGTATCGGCTCGGTGGAAAGAACGTGGCCAACGCCCTCAAGAAGGGACGGGCGACCGTGGAAATTGCTGCAGGGGCGCAGGCGCGGCTAATCGTAAAGTTCAATCAGCGGCGAAAGGTCAGCCGGAAGACGAAAGTCAAAATCCGGATCCAGGCAACGAGTATGACCGACGCGAGCAAGTCATCAGTGGGTACCTTGCGGATGAAGTTGAAGCCGAGGCGGTAGAACTGCGGCGAAAGAATTCCCCAAGACGCGAGGAGTCCTTAGCAGAACTACGCCTGCCGGGTGAATTTCTCGACTGTGAAAGGGGTCCGTCGATCATTCCTGACCAGCACGAATCGGATTGATCCTTCATCCTGACGGCTCGCTAAGACGGGGTCGTTCCGTTGTAACGACCCATCTTCGGGCGAGCAAATCCGCCTACTGACCAAGCGTCCCACCCTGACCTCCGAAGCCTTCGTGATGACCAAACGAATCGTCGCGCAGAACTCCCGACTCCACGCTCAGTGATCTGAGATGACCAAGCCCCGTCGCCGGAAGCGGAGCGGACTTGTCAGAAAGGATCGCATGACCCCGCTGGCACGAGCTTTATCAACGGACGCGACCGAGGCCGTCGCACTCGAAGATTCGCTGGACGCCCTCCGCGCAGCTCGCACCGCCGGCACTTTTACCGTGGCGAATCCATACGCCATGACCCGAAATCTTGATCTGAGTGAGATCGACTTGCTGCCGGAGTCCATGGAGGAATTCGACCTCATGAGCTGGCTTTTCCGAGACAGCTGAGCAAGGAACGGCTGGTCGTTGCCGAAATCCACGGCAGCACAGACCGCCATGAATTTCGCGGAGGGATCATTGCTTTTTACACACTGAACCCAATTTCCCAGCTCACTTGCCAATTGGGTTGCGCTTCACCCTCCGCTTTCCAGCATCTCCACCGCGCTTCGCTTGAACTCTTCGTCCTATCGGCACCTTTTACTCTTCTCGTTCTTGTTTTCGTTCACGGCTTTTTTCTTGGTCTATCCCATGTCCGCATTTTCAGCACCACCTCAGTCAGCAACTCTATCGACGGCGGCGACACGAGATCTGATTGGGTTGCGGCCCCGGATCGGACAAATGGTCAATGGGCGCTGGCGCTGACTGTGGCTGGGTCGACTGAGATTTGTGAGAAATCATCGGCTGGCCCCTTAGCCGGTCGATGTCGCCTCGTAACCCGGTATTGGGCGGATCAGCGAAACGCCTTTTCCACTTGATCGAAGGCACCGTTCGCGTGGTCTTCGCGGAACATCTCGTGATCCTTGGCAAGGCGCTTCGTCGCTTCTTGCGAAAAGCGCACGATGTCAGCTTTGAACAGCTTTTTCGGACGGGTGGCCTCCATGATCGATGGCTCGACGTCGTAGTCGATGCGGCCAAGGTCGTCGGACAGGGCATGCGCCTTGGCGAGAGCCGCGCCGCAGACCTTCGCGTATTCCCGCCAGGTCTTGTCGCTGAGCTCGTCGAGGTCGATGTCGTCGCGGAAGGGTGCCCGCTCGCGAGTCATGAAACTCTCTCCGTCGATTTTGACCGAACCGTAGAAGATGTCGCCGTGGGCGAGCTGGACCTTCTGCCCGTGGGCGATGCGGTCCGCCTTGCCGTCCTCCTCGCCTTCGTTGAAATCGAGTGGCGGAGTGAGCCCGTCGAGGGCGGACTCCCGGGCCTTCTTGAATTCGACGATCATGTCGTCGGTGGCGTCTTTCGAGGGACCTTCGAGAAGCACGTAGTAGCGAGGAAGTCCGAGCGAGGCGGTGCCTTGGCCATGACGAACGCAGACGTCCTTGACGCGCAACTCGGGAGAGCGGTCGGGGACGTCGAGGTCGTTGGCCTTGGCGAGATCCCTGATCGCTTTCTGGAATTTGTCGATCTGGCTCGACAGCGGCTGGAGCTCGTCGTCCGAGCGGAAGCCAGTGCCCGATCCTTTCAGGTAGTCGTCCCAAAGCCACTCCTCGCGCTCCTCCCACGCCTCCTCGAAGAGCTTGCGGATGACCTTGGGCGAGTTGTCGAACCGGTAGTCCTCCGACTTTTCGGTGGAATGGCGGGCGTAGCGTTTCATCGCCTTCAGGTAGCCCTTGACGAAGGATTTCACGACCTTCCGTCGCTGCTTCTTCTTCGCCCCGCCGACCTCCTTCGCCGCGAGCGAGAAGCCGACCGCGCCGCGCTTGATGTCCCAGGTGAAGGGCGCGTAGATCGTCTCGTCGAAATCGTTCACCCCGAAGATCGGGGCGCCATTCTCATCGGGCATGATCCCGAAGTTGCCCGGATGGACGTCGCCGAGGGCGAGCACCGAGGGCATCCGGAGGTCCTCTCCGACCATGTCGCGGTAGAAGAGCAGGGCGGTCCCGCGGAAGAACTTGAACAGGCTGCCGGCGAGCACGTCGAACTTGTCTTTCGCACCCTTCTCCTGCTGCTCGATGCGGCGGGCGTGATCCTCGCGCAGGGTGCTGCGCACGTGTTCCCGCCGGGCCTGCCCTTTCAACAGCACCGGCGGCACCATCTCGCTTCCTTCCGCCATGCGCTCGCTGAGAGCGCGGAAGCGGTCGACACGTCCTTCGGCCTTCCTGTTAGGAGATCGTTTTTTCTTCGCTGTTTTCTTCGCCATGGCAGATAGGGGTTTCGGGCAGTTCTATCAAGGGAACCGGGTAAACGCCACGATCGCCCATCTCCGGATCAGAGAAAATCAGAGTCAGGCGACATGAAAGGCCGATAAACGCAAGGTCTGCGAGAGTCAACGTCAGGAGAGCCTGTCCCCAATTTCCACGGATCTGCTAACGGCGAAAAATTTTCAGCTTGAGGATGGAGGATCGATTGCCTGCTGGATCGATGGCGCGCACTCGAACGACGGTTTTGCGTTTCTTTTTGTTGGGTCGAATGACGGCCTTCCATCTGGAGGTTCCGCGGGCTTTCTTAAACCCTCGCTGACCGGAGACTTTGTATTCGACCTTGGCAATCCCCGTCGCGTCGGTCGCGGTGCCCCGGAAAACGACCCGGTTTCGCCTCGAATCAACGGAGCGCCTGCCTTTCACGCGGACGATGGGACGAGTCGTGTCTGCGGTGGGCGCTGGTGTGGGGTTCGGGGCAGGAGCCGGCGTGAAGATGCCAAAGCGGGAGACCCGATTGGCGTTTGGTTGAACCGCATAAACCTCGGTGAAGGGACTGATGACAACTCCGGAGGGACCGCCGAGACCCGGGGCTGAGAGGCTGGGAGCGTTCGAGACGAAATTGCTCTGCCCGAGTACGAGGTTGGCGTCGATTTCTCCCGATTCATTGGCGGCATCTTCGATCTTGAGGACCCGATTGTTCTGCTCGTCGGCGATGTAGAGCGCACCGGACTGGCTGAGGCTGATCGCGACCGGGTTGGAGAACTCGCTGGCCGAGATACCTACTGAGCTGGTGACGAAGTCCGCCTGACCGAGCACGCCATCGGCGGCAGCGCCGTTGGCTTTGGCAGACGCAAAATTGAACCGGATGATCCGGTTGTTGCCGGAGTCGGTGACGAAGAGGGTTCCGAGCCCGTTCACTTCGACGTCGGTCGGGCCGGTGAAGGTCGTGGCCGTGGTGCCGATGCTGCTCGACACGAAATCCGCCTGGCCCAAGACGCCGGCCGCGTCAGCTCCATTGGCTGCGAGGCTGGCGTTCGTGAAGAAGACCACCCGGTGATTGTTTGCGTCAGCCACGAAGAGCGTCCCGGTGGTTTGAACCGCAACGCCTTCAGGATTCCGCATTCCGCTTTGAGAAGTGGCGGCCATGTTGGAATCGAAGAGGGGCTGTCCCAACACCGCGTCGGCGGGATCGCCGGTGCTGGCGTTGCGAGCGTCGTCAAATCGCAGAACGCGGTGATTCATCCGGTCGGCGACCCACAGTTGCCCTGCACTGGTAATCGCGAGTCCGCGGGGATCGCTCATTTTGACAGCTGACGTTCCCGCCGTTGTGGTGACGAAGTCCGGCTGGCCCAGGACGAGCTCCGCGGCAGCGCCGTTGGCCATTGCGTCGGCGTTGGCGTAGCGGAGCACCCGATTATTTCCAGAATCAGCGACGTAAACGGCGCCCGTAATGCGATCCACCGTTGTTCGCGTCGGAGCGTTCAGTCCGGCGACCCCAGATCCGATTGCCGACGTGGCGAAAGTTGGCTGCCCCAGCACGGACTGAGCGGGTTGACCGCTGACAAATTGCGCGCGTAGCGATGGGCTGGCCATTCCGAGAATGAGTCCAAAGAAAGAGAGTGTTGGAAGAAGAGAGGTTTTCATTTGATTCGGGTTTTAACGGCGAGGACTCTGGCGTCAGCGGCGGAAGATTTTGAGTTTGAGAAAGCGGGATTTGTTGCCGGAGGCGTCGATGGCGCGGACGCGGACGACGGTTTTGCGTTTGTTTTTGTCTGGCCGCACGACGGCCTTCCAACGCGTGGTGCCGCGGGCCTGCTGGAAGCCAGCTTTGCCGGACACGCGAAACTCGACTCCGGCGATCGCGTCCGCGTCGGAGGTGGTGCCGCGGAAGACGACGCGGTTGCGGAGGCTGTCGACGGAGCGGCGGCCCTTCACTTTGATGGTCGGACGAGTGGTGTCGACGATGGGTGTCGGAGTGGGAACGGGAGGATTTGCGGGGGAGAACCGGAGGATGCGATGATTGGTGCCGTCGGCGATCCAGAGTTTTCCGCTGGAATCGATGGTGATTCCGCTGTTAAACCCGAGGCTGGTCTGGGTGGTTGCCATGTCATTGGTTGTAAAATTCGGTTGGCCAATGACGATCGTTGCTCGGGGCCCGTTGGTTAGACTGGCCGCTGCTGGAAAGAAGAGGACGCGGTGGTTGTCGGAGTCTGAAACGAAAAGATTCCCGGCAGGGTCGACAGCGATACCGGACGGGAAGTCCCCGAGGGCGATGTCGGAAAGTCCAGTCCCATTGGAATTGAAATTCGCTTGGCCAACGACGCCGTCGGCATCGTCACCGTCCAATTTGTCAGCGGCGTCATCGAAGCGTAGAACGCGATTGTTGCCGGCGTCGCAAACCCACAGGGTGCCGTCGGGAGTGATCGTGATTCCGTAGGGGCTGTCCATGCCATCGCGATCGGTGGCAAACCCCGCCGTGAGGAAGGTTTCTTGGCCGAGGACAGCGTCAGCGTGAGCACCGTTGGCCTTCGCAGCAGCATTGTCGAAGCGGGTCACGCGGTTGTTGCCGTAATCGGCCACCCAGAGGTTTCCCAAATTGTCGAGAGCGAGGCCAGCGGGTCGGTCCATTCCGGCCTGGGAGGTTGCGAAGGCAGAGGAGCTCAGGTTCACCTGACCCAGAACACCGTTGGCCTGTGATCCGGACGGAATAATTGCGGCGTTGTTAAAGCGAAGGACGCGATTGTTGCTTGTGTCGGCCACCCAGAGGGTGCCGGCGGGACTCATGGCGAGGGCGATTGGTTCGTCCATTCCGAGTGCAATTGTCGGATTATCCGAACTTCCGGAACCAAAGGCCGGTTGCCCGAGGACAGCCTCCGCCGCGCTGCCACTCATCATGGCTGCGGCTGAGGAGAAGCGGAGGACCCGATTGTTGGTCGAGTCGGCGACGAAGACCTTGCCCGTGGTCGGGTCGACCAGAACAAACTCGGGAGTGTTCATTTCGCTATCCGAGTTGCCGATTGTGCTGGTGGTGAAGATGGCTTGGCCGAGGACGATATCGGCAGCTTGACCGGTTGAGAATTGAGCGTGGATCGGAAGACTAGCGATTCCGAGAAAGAGAGCGGTAAGGGCAAATTTCAAGATCATGAGGTTTTGAAGTTTTGAGTTTCTGTTTTTTGAGGTTTTTAGCGGCGGAAGATTTTGAGTTTGAGAAAGCCGGATTTGTTTCCGGAGGCGTCGATGGCGCGGACGCGGACGACGGTTTTGCGCTTCTTTTTGTCGGGGCGGACAACGGCTTTCCAACGGGTGGTGCCGTGGGCTTTCCGGAATCCGGCCTGTCCGGAGGCTCGAAACTCAACGCCGGCGATGGCACCTGCGTCGGAGGTGGTGCCCCGGAAGACGACGCGGTTGCGGAGGCTGTCGACGGAGCGGCGGCCCTTCGCTTTGATCGTCGGAGGGATTGTGTCGATGGCGGGCGCAGGCGCAGGCGGGATGGCGGGACTGAAGCGAGTCACGCGCCGAGCAGTGGCTTGGCTGACGAAAAGGCGGCCGGCGTTGTCAAAAGCGAGTCCACGGGGCGAATTCGTTGAGGTGATCGAAGTTTGGAATTCCTTGGTGTCAAAGTCGGGTTGTCCCAGGACGAGGCTGGCGCGCACGCCATCGAAGGTCGTGACTGCGCTGACAAAGACCAACACGCGCGAGTTGACCGTGTCAGCGACGAAAAGATTCCCAGCGGCATCGAGTGCCAGTCCCTTGGGTCCCGTTAGCGAGGTCGGAGAGAGGCCCGGCGAATTTGCGCCATTGGGGTTGGTCTGGCCAATGACGCCGTTGGCGGCAGCGCCGTTGGGCTTGATTGCCGCACTGTCGAAACGAAGGATTCGATGATTCCCACTGTCCGCAACAAACAACACGCCCGCAGCGTCGACCGCAAAGCCCCTCGGATCGTTGAGACGAGATGCCGTCGATCCTGCCGCGCCGGATACGAAATCGCTTTGTCCGAGAACGCCATCGGCATCAGGACCGTTGAGTTTGTCTGCGGCGTTGTCGAAACGCAGGACACGATTGTTGCCGGCATCTGCGACCCAGAGCGTCCCGTTGGGGCCGACCGCCACAGCGGAGGGCCCGGACATCCCGTTCTGAGTGGTCGCGGAGATGGCCTGCCCAAAGGCCGCCTGCCCAAAGACGCCTCCCGCACCTGATCCGAAGTCGGCCGTTGCGGCGTCGTCAAAACGCAGAACGCGATGATTGTCAGAATCCGCGACCCAGAGGTTGCCGTCGGAGTCGATGGTAATTCCACTTGGACGGTTCATTTCCGAGCGGGTAATGCCCGTGCCGCGGGACACGAAGTTCGGCTGGCCAAAGACTCCTTCCGCGGCACTGCCGCTTGTCTGTGCGGCGGCGGAAGAAAAGCGGAGAACCCGGTTATTTTCAAAGTCCGCGACAAAGAGCTTTCCTGATGCGGGATCGATGGCGACATCGAGGATGGCGGATAGCTCGTCTGAGGCGAGGCCAAATCCGCTTCTGAGGAAGCTTCTTTGCCCCAAAACAACATCCGCTGCTTGATTGGTGGTGAATTGCGCGTGGACTGGCAGCACGGCAGTGAGAAGAAGCAGGGCGGCGGATCGCATGATGGCTCGTTACTGGTTTTTAGAGTTTTGGCCTCAGCGGCGGAAGATCTTCAGTTTCAGAAAGCGGGATTTGTTGCCGGAGGCGTCGATGGCGCGGACGCGGACGACGGTTTTGCGCTTCTTTTTGTCGGGGCGGACAACGGCTTTCCAACGGGTGGTGCCGCGGGCTTTCCGGAAGCCAGCCTGTCCCGAGGCTCGAAACTCGACTCCGGCGATGGCGTCCGCGTCTGAGGTGGTGCCGCGGAAGATGACTCGGTTGCGGAGGCTGTCGACGGAACGACGGCCCTTCACTTTGATCGTCGGAGGAGTCGAGTCGATGGCGGGGGTGTCGATGGAAGGTGCAGGCGGAAGAGCGGTGCTGAAGCGGGTGACACGGTGCGCTAGCGCCTGCGCTACGAAGAAGTGTCCGCTGGAATCAAAGGCGATTCCCTGACAGGTCGGCACGGAGTTGGCGGAAACGCCCAGAACGTCGGAATCGAAGTCGGATTGGCCAAGCACGAGCGCAGCGGGCGGACCATCGAACGTGGTAGTCGCGCTTGCGAACATCAGAACGCGGGCATTGTCAGTGTCAGAAACGAACAGATTTCCCGCGGAATCGAGCGCCACTCCAAGGGGGCTATCAAGAGCTGTTCGGGACAGTCCGGCGGAGTTTGCGCCATTGGGATTGCTCTGGCCGATCACGCCGTCGGCGGTGCCGCCGTCTGCCTTGAGTCGTGCGCCGTCGAAACGAAGGATCCGGTTGTTGCCTCTGTCCGCGACAAACAAGCTTCCGTTCGGAGCGACGGTGAGGGCCGCGGGAGAGTCGAAGTGTGAGCTATCGGTGCCTTCGTTCCCGGAAATGAAATCGTCCTGACCCAGGACGCCGTCGGCAGCTGAACCGGTAAATTTATCCGCTGCGTTGTCGAACCGCAGGACGCGGTTGTTCCCATAATCCGCAACCCAAAGTGTCCCGTTGGGACCCACGGAAACATCAAAGGGGGTGTCCATTCCGGCCTGGGTGGTCGCTGGATCTGCGAGTCCGAAAGCCGGCTGACCGAAAACACGCGAGGCTCCCGCACCGGTGAGAGCAGTCGCTGCGTTATTGAACCGCAGGACACGGTTGTTGTTTCGATCAGCAACCCAGAGACGACCGCCCGTGTCGATCACAATGGCTCCCGGGTTATTCATCTTAAACTGGCTGTTGCCGGAGCTTTTACTCTCGAAGTCGATCTGACCCAATACGGCTTCCGCGGCGGCGCCACTCGTCATCGCAGCAGCGGATGAAAACCGAAGGACTCGATGATTGAAGAAATCCGCGATGAAAACCTTACCGGTCGCCGGATCGATGGCGATATCGGTCGGGAATGCAAGTCGATTGGCAGCGAGCCCCGAAATCGCGGTGACAAAGTCGGGTTGTCCCAAAACCAAATCAGCCGCCTGATTGGTGGTAAGCTGAGCGCGTAGCGGAAGGATTGCGGTTAGCAGAAGAGCGGCGACGAGTTTCATGATTGGATCAGCGCCAGATTTGCACAGAGAACCGCGAGATACAATCTATGGCTTCTGATTATCTTACGAGCAGGGAGTTTGCTCGCTTGGTGCCCCGGGTCTCAGTGAGCAGGCTGCGAAGCGGATTCCGGTCAGATAATGCGTTACCCGGGCGCGGTCGATGGAGATCTGCTCGGCGCGCTGCTGCGATTATTGCAGCTGCTGGTTTCGCCGCAGGACATCGGCGTGCTGGCGCCGTTGATCCGGCGGGAGGTCTACTATCGCCTCTTGAACGGCGAGCAGGGTGGGATCTTGCGGCAGCGGGTGCTGCCGGCGAGCCGGTCGATGCAAATCAGCCGGGCCGTGGCGGCTATTCGCGAGAACTTCGGCGAGGCGCTGACGATGCCGGACCTCGCGCGTGCGGCGGGGATGAGCGGGCCCTCGTTCCACCGGCACTTCCGGGCGGTCACGACGATGAGTCCGTTGCAATTTCAGAAACAAATCCGCCTGCAGGAGGCGCGGCGGATCCTGTTGGCCGATGGCGGGGACGCGGCGAGCGTGGGATTCGAAGTCGGCTACGAGAGCGCGTCGCAGTTCAGCCGGGAATACCGTCGGCTTTTTGGCGTGCCGCCGGGGCGTGACGCGCGAGAAGTGCGGGCGCGAATCGAAGGCGTTGAGGCGGTAGTTTGAGGCCGATCTGAAAATACCGAATCATCACACGACCGTTCGAATTGGGAGTGGCAAGGAGCCTGAGATTGGAGTGGGTAAGCGCGTTTGATGGCGTCATCAGTAAAAAATCGTTAATTCCTTGTCCGAAACCCCCGCTGGCATTCGTCTCATCTCGAAACCAAAAACCACCAACACCATGCCAAAGTACATCGACGGGTTCCTGATCCCGATTTCCCCGACCAAAATCGAAAGCTACCGCCAGGTTGCAGAAAAAGCCGCCGCCCTCTGGAAGGAACACGGTGCCTTGGAATACCTCGAAGCCGTCGGCGATGACCTCGACGTCAAGGACCAGGTCCCCTTCACCCGCATGGCCGGCGCGAACCCCGAAGAAACGGTCGTCTTCGCCTACATCGTCTTCGAATCCCGCGAACACCGCGACGCCGTGAATGAAAAAGTCATGGCCGATCCGCGCCTCCACGAAATGTGTGATCCCGAAAACCCGTCCTTCGACTACAAACGCATGGCCTACGGCGGCTTCCGCGCCATTGTCGAAGCGTGACCCGTTGATCGGGTCAGGAGAGCATCCGTGACCAATCGTGAAAAGGGTGAGGCCTTCCTACCGAGACATCGTCGGCCAAGCAGATCCGCCCGCTGACCAGCCAACCCCACCCCGCTGACCGACGAATCTTCTGCTAGGACCACCCGAATCCGACCGCGGCGAGACGGACTTCCTCGGCAAGTCCTCGCGTCCAGGACTGGAGAGAGGCTATACCTCGGGGAATCCAACCGATCCCCACCATGAAGGTCCGCCCACCGCTTGAGCCCTCGTCGGCATCCCGAGCAACTCCCCCATTCCCTACCTCCTACTCGCGGGCTGTAGCCGGGCTTTTACCCTTGGCCCTTGCGCTGGCCGGTTGCACAACCGCTCGGGATGACGTTCCGGCCACCCCTCCACCCCACGCATTCATTTCCTACGACGCGGAACCGACTGGTGACGACGCGGTGCGAGTCGGGGTGAAGGATTTGATCAATATCAAGGGCGAGGTGACATCCGCTGGCTCCGAGTATCTCTACAAAAATGCCAAACCCGCCGCCCGCGACGCCGCCTGTCTTCGATTGATCCGCCAGAGCGACGCCCGGATCGTCGGAAAAACGAACCTCAGCGAATTTGCGATCGGCGTGACCGGATCGAACGACTATTTCGGGACGCCGATCAACCCGCTCGATCCCACCCGCATTCCCGGCGGATCCTCGAGCGGATCGGCCGTCGCCGTGGCGATGGGATTGGCCGACATCGCCCTCGGCACCGACACCGCCGGATCAATCCGCGTACCCGCCGCCTGCTGCGGGATCGCCGGACTCAAGACCACCTTCGGACTCATCTCGATCGAAGGCGTCTATCCCATCTCGCCCCGCTATCTCGACACCGTGGGCCCGATGGCCGCCGACGTCGGCGGCCTCGTTGAAGGGATGAAGCTCCTCCAACCCGGATTCGCCGCGCAATACCGACAGGCGAAAGCCGACAAACCTTTGGCCAAAGACATCCGGATCGGGAGGCTCCGAATTCCCGGGAACCGATCGCGCCATCGACGAGGCGATCGATCGCGAACTCGAAAGCGCCGGATTCACCGTCGTCCCCCTCACCGACGACTTCCGGAAAAACCTGGCTTCAAGCTCAGCGGGACGGCAACCGGATCGCCGCAGCCTCGTCGTATTTCAATAACGAAGCGCTGCTTCGCGAAAACGAAATCAGCCGCCGATCACGCCTGTCCATCCTCTTCGGCGACCTCATTTTCTCCCGCCTGTATTCCAGCGAAGAGAAGCGCACCGCAGCCATCGCCCGGAGGGACGAATGGCGGACCGTGCTCGCCGGAAAATTTCGAGACCTCGATGCCATCGCACTCCCGGTGCTGAAGACGATTCCCCCGAAGCAACGCTCGATCCTCGTGACCCTCTTTCGAAGGAGAAGTTCATGGAGATTCAGAACACGGTCGCAGTAAACTACGCCGGCGTCCCCGCTCTGGCCCTCCCCGTCCCTCTGGCGACCGGAGACTTCCCGGTGACCAGTCTCCAACTCGTCGGACCCGCCTACGGAGAAGCCGATCTGCCGAACATCGGACGTCTCCTCGAGTCATCAACCTCGCTCGCCGGCAAGCAAACCACTTCGAACTGAATCTCCCCGCGTGT
>CAVUDH010000007.1:0-220125 GCA_963740185.1 uncultured Verrucomicrobiae bacterium | reverse complement strand
TGAACTATAAAGGGAACAGCATTCATCATAAGAATCTAAACATTCTTCAAATAACAATTATAATAGACTGCCTTTAAAGCAATACAGTCGACCTTTTCTAAACCGGAATTTTCGCATTTAGCCATCTTGAATTGTTAATAACTCAAAATCCGCCCATTTTTGAGAAAAATCAAATGATACCATTTGAAGCCATTTGAAACCAAATCTAAATTGCCATATTTCATTTGGTTTCATTTGAATTCACTTAATATAAGTTACTGTATATCAGATTTTTGTGAATAACTAAATTCTAAATATCAAGGGTTGCACCTTCCTTTATTTTACCTTTATCCCAAGAATTCTTCAAAAGAAAACAAAAGCGCTTTTGTTCATTTCGTAACCTAAAAAAGGAAACCAATGGACAATTTTTTAATCCTTGAACGACTTGATCGTTTGGAACGGCTTTTAAAAGCCAATAAGGAAGTACTCACTTTCGAGGAAACTTGTGACTACACAGGAATATCCAGAAGCTATCTGTACAAATTGACGGCCTCTGGAAATATCCCGCACTCAAAACCCAATGGCAAGATGCTGTTCTTTGAAAAGGCCAAACTCAATGCGTGGCTTCTTCAGAATAGCAGGAAGTCAAATTCGGAACTCGAGACCGAAGCTCTCAACTACACCTTTAAAAGCAAGCGCGGATGAAAGGGGAGGAAATAAGCTGGCAAAAAGCCCGAGCCATCTGCATCGTGAAAACGATGGCAAAGGCAGGGCACTTTCCCCGCAGGGAAACGAAGAAAGAAGCTTGGTTTCTAAGTCCGTTCCGGCCAGAAACCCATGCCTCTTTCAAAGTATCGAAAATCAAAAACCTTTGGTTCGACCATGGTTCGGGCTTCGGTGGGAACACCCTCGATTTGGTCATCCGACTTTACGACTGCCGTTTATTGGATGCGCTTGACTTCCTTTCCGACATACCGCTCTCTTTTTCTTTTCACCCGCGACCTTTTGTGCCACCTAAGAACGATGGTCTGATTGTCAAAAGTGCCCGTCCTATTTGGCACTACGGCCTGAAAGTTTATCTAATGGAACGGAACATAACGTTGGAAACTGCCAATAAATATTGTAAAGAAGTCCATTACTCCCGTAAGGGAAACCATTACTTCGGTATAGGACTAAAGAACGATTCCGGTGGTTGGGAACTTCGTAATAGGTACTACAAGAGTTCCTCCTCCCCAAAGGACATAACCTATTTATCAAAAGGAGGTAATCAATTGGTGGTAACGGAGGGAATGTTCGATTTTTTAACGGTCACGAACTTCTATCACGACAACATGTCATTTCTCATTCTAAACTCCCTGTCCTTTATTAAAAAGGCAATGAGGCATATAGAATTTTTCAAGGATGTTAAGCTGTATCTCGACAATGATAAACCAGGAAAAGAAGCTACGGAATGGCTGATGAAAAACCATAAAGGATGCATCGATAAATCTTATTTATATGAAGATTATAAAGATTTGAATGGGATGTGGGTGGGGACGAATAGAGGAAACGGAAGATAGCTGAAAAATGTGTCTGAGTGAGAATTAAAAATGCGTCTGAGTGAGAATTCAAGATGTGTCATTGTCATGACAAATCTTGCTTTTTCTCCCGTTGGTCGCAAAAGGATGGGAACTGTTAATTGAGTTTTCGATATATGATTTAGCAAAGGATAGTTCGATTAAAAAAGAATAAAATAACCTAAAGTGAAAAAGGAATTTGTACAATTTCGATGTTCCATTTATGAGAAGAAACTGCTCAAGATCAAGGCCAAAAAGAGCGGACTTTCCATAAGTGAATATTGTCGGCGTGCCGCCTTCGACCATCGGATTGTCGAGCGGTTTTCCGATGAACAAATCGATGTGTACAAATTACTCGTAAAGTATCAGGTCAACTTTAAACGTATCGGGAATATGTACCGAAAACGGAATCCGAAACTAGCTGATGAAGTAGTAGAATTAGCAAGTGAAATACGGAAGCATCTTTACAATTTCAAGAAATGATAGGCATGGGAAAATCCATATCGCATACGGGAGCTTCCATGGGTTACGGTTGGAACGAGGAGAAAGATGCCAAGGTGGTTTATCGCGAACATCTGGCAGGGGACAATCCCAAAGAGATTACACAGGAATTCAAAATCATACAAACACAAAACCACCGATGCAAAAAGAACACTTTGAGTTTCGTGCTTAGTCCTACTATTAAAGATGGACAGGAATTGAAGGAAAAAGAACTGAAAGAAATTACGGAAAGATTCATCAAAGAAATGAAACTGCAAGAACGACAGGCAATCGCCTTTGTACATCAAGATAAAAATCATCGACACATCCATTTATATGTTAACCGCATCGGTTTTGATGGGAAAGCGTACAAGGACAACTATATCGGAAAACGGAGCCAACAGTCCGCCGAAAAGGTTGCCAAACAAATGGGATTGACCACGGTAAGGGAAGTACAACAAGAGAAATTGAACGAAGTGAAAAATGTACGCCAGGAAATAAAACAGATTCATGAAAAGGTTATTTCCGAAATGAGGCCCAAGGATTTTGGCCAATATATTAAGTACATGAAGCAAAATGATGTAAAGGTTATTCCAAGCATCAGTAAATCGAATCAACTGCGAGGTTTCCGCTTTGCATATCAAGGTCAAAATCTAAAGGGAAGTGAAGTACACCGTTCCATGTCAATGGGACGCATAGCAGAGCGAATCGGATTTGATAAAAATATGGCTCAAAAAATAGCCAAAGAAAACACGTTAACAATGCTTGGTAAGATCGTAGGGGTGTCACCCAATTTGGCAGCAAGTATTGCACAAAAGGCAATCAAGATAGCCGTTAAAAAAACAATAGGATTAGGAATGGAAATTTAAAATTATGGCAAAATTAGACGAAATAGCAGAATTGATAACCGAAGAAATCAAAGAATTCGAAAACTCGGTCAGCCGCTTGGAAGAGATGCAAGCTTTTTTGATGAACTACAAAATCAAGCCCGACACGAAAGACATTGAATTTATCTTAAGGCGATACAATGACGACCAGAAGAGAACAATTCAAGACCAACACAAACTGATGGCGAATGTGGTCTACTACATTAAGAAGTCAATGACCATTCCGAAATGGGCGATAAAGTTGTTCGTGGGGTTACTGGTCTGTATCATTTTGGTACTGGGCTTTTCCGTTTATAAGGTTTCCAGAATCTCCGATATAAAACAGGAAGCTTATGGAAAGGGAGAAGAAAAAGCGGTCGGGCATTTCAGGACTTTCTTCAAGGCCAGCCCGGAGGCAAGAGCACTCTATCAAGAATGGCGAGAACCCCAAAGCAAAAAGTAGGGTGCGCCCTATCCGGTTTTTGCTTTACGCTAATCTGCCGGAATCACTACAAAAACCGGACAGAATCCATGCGCAAAGTTTTTGGGTAAGATTTGGGGATGTCGCTAAAAATCTATCTCCCATTTTACCTGTGCCAATCGATTTGACACTTTAATAATAGTAGTTAAAACGTCCTCCTCTTTTGGCAACTCCCCATAAACCAAAAACTTAAAGTCATTCTGATAGGTGTCTTTAAGTTGGTTCCAAGTTTCTTTAGGTTCTTTAAAAATCAATGCTTCTTTTGGGTGGTACTTTAACCAGTCATTGTTATTCTTAAAACTTTGTATATCGTCATGGGCTACTTTTAGGAGCATCGTTTCAAAATCGTCCGAAGTAAAAAACTTTTGAACCGTTTTATCTTTCAATAGTTGATGAATATCGTACACGTGCCTGATTTTTGCATTCAAGTCAACAATTGGTTTCTCGGTATGTGAAAACCGAACCAAGCTCATTATCTTTTCGCAAATTGTTCTTCGGGAATCCAGTACAAGTGCTTCAAAAGGCAATAGGTCGTATTCTTCCGCCAATGTCGTTTGATCGGTGGCATTCATCATATCATAGATATAGGTATTAAGCGTTCTTTTAGTGTACGGTTCAAAATAGCCTAGCCATGTTGCTTCTATGATAATGGCATCCCGTACCTGCCCATAATCTCCTTTAAATTTTTTTGGGTAGTTGTACGCTATCTTTCTAATCATTCCCATTTTGTTGGTAATCCCTTTCATCTCTACCTCTACGAATGGCGCAGTTATTTCCTTGGTGATTTTTTTGAGCTTTGTCTTTAGTTGGTTCCCTGTCTCTTCTTCCCTGCGCAATACGACTAAATCAATATCCTCGGAAAAACGTTCGATGAATTTATAACATTTTGACAAGGCGGTGCCACCCTTAAATATGACTTCATCTTTGATGGCACTATCAAAGATTAGTTTTAAGGCATGGCATACCCAATAGTCCTTTTCGATATAGATATCTAAAATACCCATCCGTTGTGCGGTTGCTTGTACCGCTTGTCTGAAAAGTGGTTCGTTCTCGTGCAGCTTCATTTTATATTCCAGTATTTCGCATTTGACAATACCTTTTCAGAAATATTGAGATTATAAACCGTAATGGGGTTTAAACTATCTTGAAGGTCTCTTAGTTCAGTCTCACCCTTGCAACCAATCTCGCTTAACAATGCACCCAATAAAGCTCTGGTTGCGGGAGAATATTTAAAAGCTAATTTTACAAGTTTAATCTGTTCGCTAGTTTTCAATTCGCGCAACAATGCCATTAATCGAGTACAGCTTTTTTCAGCGGTGGTATCGGGTATTTTCTTAATGTAACGTATGGCATCCAACAATCGCAATAGCGGAATGTTTTCTTTATTTATCGTATTCTTTTGTTTGATGAAAGAAATTCTAAAACGACCTCTTTTAAACGAAGGTCGTATCTCGCGTTTGCCTATCTGTATCGTACTACTCACTTGTGTAGTCAGTCCTAGAGAATTGTAAACGCTATACCCTGTAATATAACCTACAAGTTTTCCATTTTCCTCCAACAAGTCCTTTACAATTTGGTGTTGATCGGGCAACAATGTACCAAATACCGTTTCTTGCGGCTTAAAGTATTTACCTTTGGATAGCTTGTTTATCTTACCGGAAGCAGCCATTCTATTTAAATGCTTAATAATGGCTTCCCTTCTAGTCACCTCGTTCATAAAATCCATATAGGTAAACACATATCCTTTGGGCAACTTATTAATCTTATCTTCAATGTATTCAGAGGTTTTCATTGGAAACTATTTACACAAAGGTATTTAAAATGTCCAGTTTATTTATTAAAAAACTGGACATATTTTAATAAGTGCTGATAACTTTTGTTGTGTTGTTTCATTAGTTCCTGTAACTTGCGAGTGGTAAAGACACTCGCAAGTTACAGGGACTATAGCATTAAATGATTATTTTAATCGTAAAGTGTCCCATCGATACCTTCTTCCAAAAAATCTAAAAGGCCAACAAGTCAAGTTTTTTGCGCAAAAAACTTGACATTCTACAACTGAAATAAAAAAGAGCTTTTATCCCATACAAGCCCATGTGCCTGCGGAAGTTAAAAAACCTACGGTTTTCCAACATCCTCGGCACCGCGCATAATCGCATGGAGCGTGAAAAAACGCTCCATGCACTTATTTTGCCCACGCTCAATAGGTGTATTAATTAAGCAATCTTTAAAGCTGGGAGATTGTCAATGGCCTCGTCTTGCAGCTTGTTGATGAAGTTTAAATATTTTAACGTGCTTTTCGTGGACCTGTGACCCATGGCATCAGCAACCGTTTTTAGGTTTGCACCATTCATAAGCAACAAACAGGCAAATGTATGTCTGGCACAGTAGAAAGTAATATGTTTATTGATTTCCGCCCGCTGAACCCAATAACCGATTGTTTTGTTGAGACCGTTAATACTAAGGTCTTGAACGTTGAAAACAAAATCATCCTTTTTTTTAGGTGTACCAAGTATAGCAAGAGCAGTCGGGTTCAATCGATTATTAATCAATTCGCCTGTCTTTTTTCTATGTGTTATCAAACGACTTTTGTTGATATTGCCCCATGTTAATTCTCTGATTTCTGCAAAACCTAACGAAGTATAACAGGCAAACAAGAAAGCTTTCTTCACTTCTGAATTACCACAATGTGTATTGGCCAGTTTCTGTAATTCTTCTCCATCAAGTACTTGTTTTCTTAACGTATCGTCCTTATTGGGGTTCGAAAATCGAATATCATCCGTAGGCATCACTTTTAAATACCCTTGAATTTTAGCCGACCTTAGAACTTTCTTGAACCTTGTAGGCCGAAGGGCTGATCGATCTGGATGAGCAGCGGGCAGGCGGAGCGACGTTGCGCCAGCTGCTTGACCAGACCGCGGGCTTGGAGCCGGGAAATTCCGCGATTTACGGGCGACGGGTGAAGGATAAGGCGGTGGCGGCGATGGCTCTCTGCGGGGTGACCCGGCCGGGGGAGCAATTCGACTACGGCGCGGGTCACTACGAGGTATTTGGCGAGACGTTGCGCGAGCGCTTGGAAAAGCGGGGGATGTCCGTGCCCGCATACGTCTTCGCAAAAGTTCTGAATCCTTTCGGCGCCACCTACGAGGGTTGGGACCGTGATCGGAAGGGACAACCGTATTATTCGACTGGCGCCAGGCTGACGGCGCTGGACCTCGCGCGATTCGGCGAGCTGGTGCGAACCCGGGGGCGACGTTGGATTTGGCCGGTCATCCCGCAGAGAGAATTCGATCTGGCCCGCGAGGGCTCGGCGGCGAACTCGATGTACGGGCTGTCGTTCTGGCTGAACCGAAATTCGCGTTGGTCGGGAGCGAAGCCGATTTCGGTGGAGGGGACTCTGGGAGAAAATTGGTCGCCCGATCGCTGGCGGCGTTCGTCACTTTCCGCCGCAGCACCACCCGATCTGATCGCGATGATCGGATCGGGAGGGATTCGCTGCTACGTCGTGCCCTCCGAGAAGTTGGTGATCGTACGGTTCGGGGCGGGGAATGGATTTTCGGACGCGGCGTTTTTGGACGAACTCTTTTGACGAGCACTGAAGCGTCCAAAAAATCTTTCATCGGCGTAACCGGTGTCCCCGGAGGCGGGTGACTCAGTCGGCCCCGGTAGCGGCGCGGTCGGGGAAAGCTGGGCGTGACCGCCAACGATCTCAATTTCGAGCTCGGTGCGACCGCTGATACCCAGGGCTTGCGGAACGAATTTCGGGAGCATCAGCCGCCCGGTTCCGTCGATGTCGACTGGGATCGGCGACTTGCGATTTCCATTTTGAAGTCGGGCCCGCTTCGTTCCGGTTTTCATGAGCTATCGAGGAGGCTGCGGATTGAATCCGCTTGACCCGCGGTGAACCGCAATCTGTCGTCTGGGGCGGTGGGTTATTCTGAGTTGTTTGATGGAAGCGGGAAGCCGCGAGCGGTTTACGCCCCGTTGTTCCGTCGTCTCGGGAGCGCTTCCCGGATCGATCTCCGCCGCCTCGACGAACAGCTCGAGGCGACGATGCGGGAGATGGGGGTGACGTTCGATATCGCCCGGGATCGTCCGTGGGGCCGGCGTCCGTGGTTCTGTGATCTGCTGCCGCAGGTCTTCACCCCGGAGGAATGGAAGCCGCTGGCGCGAGGGATGGCGCAGCGGATGCAGGCCTACGAGTGCTTCCTGCGTGACGTCTACGGAGACCAACGGGCGCTGCGGTCGGGGATCGTGCCGCTGCAGCCGGTGCTGGGCAGTCCGCACTACCAACGCGCGGCGGCGGGACTGCGGCCTGCGGGTGGGGCGTTTCTGCACCTGAGCGGGATGGCCGTCGCGCGGAGGCCGGATGGTCGGCTTGCGGTGAAGCATCATTATTTCAGCCACGCGTCGGGCATGTCCTACATGATCCAGAACCGCCGGGCGATGGCGCGAGTGATGCCGGAGGCGTTCGTGGATTACAGCATCCACTCGATCGCCGACGCGCCGACGGACATCATGGAAACGCTGCGCGGCTTCTCCCTGGACGCTGATCCGACGGTGGTGCTGCTGTCTTCCGGTCAGGGAAGTGCGGTGTATTCCGAGCACAGTTTCCTGGCGCGGAGGATGGGGATCCCGCTGGTGCAGGGAGGCGATCTGCTGGTGCTGAACGATCACGTTTATCTGAAAACGGTGTCGGGCCTGGAGCAGGTGGAGGTGATTTACTCGCGGATTTCGGATCAATGGCTGGACCCGCTCGTTTTTCGCCGGGACTCGATGCTGGGAGTCCCGGGGTTGGTGCAGTGCATTCGTCAGGGAACGGTGTCGGTGATCAACGCGGTCGGAGCGCCAGCTGGTGGACGATCGGGCTTTGCTGGCATTTGCTCCGGCGCTCATCCGCTACTACCTCGGCGAGGTGCCGCTGCTCGATGGACTGGAAACGTATTGGCTGGGCGATCTCGACCAACGCGAAATGGTCCTCGGTGCTCTGGAGAATTACGTTGTGCGGCCGATCTACGGCGAGCGAGTGCTGACGCCGTGGGGCGGAAAAGGTCTGGAGGAGCGGCGGAAAAGATCGATCCTCCGCGAGATCGCGGGGAATCCGGCTGGCTTCGTCGCGCAGCCTCGCGACATCGATGCGACGACGCTCTGCTACAATGGCGGAACGCCAACGGAGCGGCTGCAGGATCACATCATCTTCGCTCTGCGCGGCAGGTGAGGGTGACTTCAGCATCTTTCCGGGATCGCTCACCCGGATTACCGGCGAGCACGGCCGTCGACCGCGTCGGAACTTGGGGGCGGGAGTAAGGATACCTGGGTGGAGACGTCGCCGGGTGAGTCGGGGACGCTGGCACCGAAGCTTTCGCCGGACGTGCGACCACCGTCGCAACTCGTGACGAGTCGAGTCGCGGAATCGTTCTATTGGACGGGTCGCTACCTCGAGCGGGCTCGTAATTTGGCGGGAATGATCGGTGTGATCGAGGCACTGGAGACGGAGGAACTCAACGTGACGGAGCGAAAACTTTACCGTCCGGTGTGGAACCGGATGTTGCCTCCGCTCGAGGGGGCGAGGGGGATCGCGGCGGACCATCTCGAACGCGGGCGGTCGATTCCGCCTGGCGCTCGACGTGAACGAGCGGGGTTCGGTGGGCAATCTCGTCCAGCGGGCGGCGTGGAATGGCGAGTCGGTACTCGGAGTGTCTGAGCATGGAATCGTGGGGCGTCTTGAGCCGGTTGCAGGCGAGGTTCGCGCGGGCGCGGGTGCGGCGAAATCTGAGCGACGCCGAGCGGGCGGCTTTGACCCGGAAGGTCTGCGATGACACGACCGACTTGGTGGCGCAATTCTTCGGGACGTCGCAGATGACGATGATCGCGGACGGGGGGCTCCGGTTTTATGAGGTTGGGGTGTTGGTCGAGCGGGCGGTGATCACGGCCAACGCGGTCGCCTCGATGGCTCGTTCGCTCGTTCGCACCTGTGGACCGGCGCGCGAGCATTCGCGGGAGATTCAGCTCTCGGCATTTTTGCGATTGTTGGCTTGTCGGGACGCGTATCGGCGGGTCTACCAGATGCGGGTGGAAGCGGGGGCAATGCTGAGGATGTTCTACCAAAATCCAGTCGCGCCGCGCTCGGTCGGTCGGTGTCTGTCGGAATGTCGGCGGCTGCTCGGTGAATCCCAGTCGGAATCAGTCGCCGCGATGAGTCGCACGGTGACGGCGATCGAGTCGCTGCAACACGAGATGAAGCACGTCAAGTGGGAGGCGCTGGTCGAGGCCGAGATCGAGCGGCCTGAGGAGCCGATTCCCGTGGCGGAAAGCGTGTTGGTCCGGAGCGTGGATTCCGTGCTGGCGCAGACGTTGGCGATTCACGACCTGGTGGCTGATGGATTTTTGAATCATCAGATCCACATGAGCGAGCCGGTGGAGCCGATGTTAACCGGGTTTGCCAATGCGGTTTGAGATCTCGCACCAGACGGCCTATCGCTACGCGGTGCCGGCGATCGAGGCCTACCTCGAGGCTCGGTTGATCGCGCCGGAGACGGCGATGCAGTCGGTCGAGCGGCGAACGCTGGAGATTGACCCGGAACTTCCCGTGTCGGAATACGTGGATGCGTTTGGCAACCGGGTGGAATTTTTTTCCCTAACGTTGCGCCACGAGCGGCTCGTGATCGACAACCGGATGGTGGTGGAGACTCGACCGCCGGAGCTGCCGACCGTGGCGCTGGCGATCCCGGTCGCGGAGGCGCGCCAGGTATTTGCGTCGAATCTGATCGATCATTTCGACTACCTGCAGCCGACGGTGGCGGTGCCGATCGGCGGGCCGTCTTTTCCGTGGGCCATGCGATACCTGGGCGGGGCCCGCCCGCTCGGCGAGGCGTTGAGTGCACTGAACGGGGCGATCTACAAGCACTTCGAATACCAGTCGGGGTCGACGGATAATTCGACGTTGCTGGCGACGGTGTGGAAGCAGCGGCGCGGGGTGTGTCAGGATTTTGCGCACGTGATGCTGAGTATTCTGCGGTCGGCTGGGCTGCCGTCGCGTTACGTCTGCGGCTACATCGAGACCGACGCTCCGCCGGGCCGTCGGCTGGTCGGCGCGGTGGCGACCCACGCGTGGGTGGAGGTCCTGGTGCCGGGACAGAATTGGGTCGCGCTGGATCCGACGAACAACCAGTGGTGCGGTGAGCGCCACGTCGCGGTGTCGTTTGGTCGGGACTGTCGCGATGCCGCTCCGGTGCGAGGGACCTTCAAAGGGGCGGGTACGCAGGACATGCGGGTGCGGGTGCGGATGAAGAGACTGAAGGGCGGCTGAGGGCAGGTGGTGATGGAGATCGATTGATCGGTCGAGCTGGCAGTGCCCATCCCCGTTAAATGTGACGGCCGTCACATTTAACGGGAGGGGAGGCGTGGGGCGAAGATTGGACGTTTCGCGATCCTCAGGTCCGTCTAGGATCGGGTGATGAAAGTTGGGATCCGCTACGAGGCACACTATCTTTACGAGGCGGCGGCAAGCTTCTCTCCCCATTTGGTGAGGTTGTTTCCGAGGACGGACCTTTACATGCGGACGGAGCGGGTGGCGTTTGTTCCGAACGAGGGCGCATCCGTGCAGTATCGGCGGGACCTGTTCGACAACGTGATTGGGTCGTGTTTTTACCCGGAGAAGCTGGAGTCGTTGGATTACTCGCTGGAGATCGATCTCGTGTTGGAGGAGAAAAATCCGTTCGCGTTTCTGCTGGCGTCCCACGCGATGGAGTTGCCGTTTGATTATCGTCCGGACGAGGCTGCGGTGCTGGTGCCCTCCACGCAGCGACGGACGAACGTGGAATTGCCGGACGGGTTGCGGGTGGACGGGGAGGCCCGCCCCACGGTCGAAGCGCTGGTAGCGCTGAACGAGTGGATTTTCAAGAATCTGGCTTACGAACGGCGGGACGAAGGCGAGGCCTGGGAGCCGGACGAGACGCTGAGAGCCGGTCGGGGTTCGTGCCGGGATTTCGCGGTGTTGCTGGCGGAGGTTTTGCGGGCGCACGGGGTGGCGGCGCGGTTGGCGAGCGGGTTTCTGTGGGAACCGCCGGAGTTGGACGAGTCCGAGCGACGGGCGGCGAGCGCGCTGCACGCGTGGGTCGAGGTCTACGTCCCCGGTCCGGGCTGGATCGGGTTGGATCCGACGAATGGAGTGTTCTGTAACGAGCATTTCATGACGACAGCGGTCGGTTTGACGGCGGACGACATCTCGCCGGTTCACGGGGTGTATTTCGGAAACGAGCGGATTGACAGTCGCCTGGAGAGCAAGCTGGAAATCCGGCAGGCGTAAGTTCTGAACAGAAGGTCGCCAAGATCGCCGGGAAAGGTCACAAAGGAAAATGCCATCGCCAACTGATTCGAAGAGTTCACAAGCAATGAAGCGTTCCGCCGCCTGGGCGGATCGAATCTTTGCGGAAGAGGGTATCAAGCTGACGCTGGGCGGGGAACCGACCTACGTCCCGACCGAACCGGAAGGGGCGGAGTGGAGTCATTCGGCCGTTGGCCCGACGAAGCTGGGTTACGCGAGGGAGATGGCGAAGCATTTGCTGGCCGGTCGGATGGGCGGGGGGGCGTGTTTCTTCAGTCCGGGCAAGCAGTATCCGGGAGAGGTGAATCCGCGTTGGGCGCTGCGTTTGGTGGCACGGCGGGACGGGAAGCCCGCTGTTCCGGGCGAAGCCGGGGAAGACGCCGGTCGACGTGAAATCGACGAAGCGAATGCTGGCGGAAGTGCGGTCGCAGCTGGGATTGAGCGGGCAGTGGGTGGCGCTCAAGGATTCGCGGCGACCCCCGGTGAAAGCGTGGGCGCTGCCGTTGGATTTCGAAGACGGCGAATGGTTCGCGGTGGACTGGAAACTCAAACCGGAGGATCGCGTGCTGAACGCGGCGGAGGGTCCGGCCGGGCTTCGGCTGCCGCTTCACTGGGTGCCCGCCAACGTGCCGCGGCGCGCGGTGGTGGTGGAGTTAAACGCGGGGCGGGTGCACGTTTTCTTTCCGCCCGTCGTGCAGCGGGGGTTCTCGGAGTTGATGAAGATCGTTGGCTCGGCGCTGGTGAAGGCGCGGGTCCGTAACTTCGAACTGCAGGGTTACGTGCCTCCGGACGAGGCGCAGGAGTGGACGGTCCTGGGACTGACCGCCGACCCGGGGGTGCTGGAGGTCAACATCCCGGCTTGCGAATCGTGGGCGGTTTACGACGAGTGGATTCGTGATCTGACGGCGGTCGCCGAGACGGTCGGGCTCAGGTCGTGGAAATGCCCGACGGGTGACTACGAGGGGGAACGGGTGGTGGGAATCATCTGCTGTGGGGTGGGCCGAGCGTGGAGGAGAATCCGTTCTTCTCGCGACCGGCGTTGGCTCGCGGCGATTGCGCGCTACTGGCAGGCCCATCCGGCGTTGGCCTACGTTTTCACGGGGAGCTACGTGGGAGCTTCGTCGCAGGCACCGCGTCCGGACGAGTCAGCGAAGGCGTTGTTCGATCTCGAGATGGGTTATCGTTTTCTGGAATCGCTGCCGGAGGGGGATCATCGCTCGCTGATCAACGAGACGTTGCGGCACCTCCACACGGACGTGACGGGGAATGCGCATCGCTCGGAATTGAGCCTGGATAAATTTTGGAACCCAGGCTGGCCGGGGGGGACCTTGGGTTTGTTGGAATTTCGCGCCGTCGAGTCACTGCCGAAGGCCGAGTGGATGTCGGCGGTGGCCTTGCTGTGGACGTGTCTGGCGGCGTTGTGCGTCGACCGATCCAGGCACGCGAAGCGGGGGCCGCTGCGGGAATACGGTGGGACGATTCACGATCGATATTTTCTGCCGAGCGTCATGTGGACGGATCTGGAAGCAACCTTGACGACCTCGCGGAGGCCGGGTGCTGCCTTGCCAAAGGAAGTCTATCGGGCGATCTGGGAGTGGCGGTTTTCGAAGTTGCTTCGGGTCAAGCGAGGGGAGGGTGGGATGGAGATCCGGCGGGCTCACGAGAGCTGGCCGTTGTTGTGTGAAACACCGGTCGAGGGAGGATCGACGAGTCGCTTTGTCGATACGTCGATGCACCGGATCGAGGTGCGGGCGGACGCGGGTTTCGCGAAGACCTACGAGGTGCGGGTTCGCGGGAGGGTTCTGCCGCTCACGAAGCTTGACGACGGGTCTTTGGTCGCGGGGCTGCGCTACCGCCGAAGCTGTCTCTACCCATGCCTTCATCCGGGGATCGAGCCGCACCTGCCGCTGGATTTGGTCGTGGTGCGAAAAGACGATGGGAAGGCGGTCGGCACGCTACGAATTGGCGGCGGGCGCAACCGTTTTCTCGCGGGCAAAGCGGCGAGCGACTCGGAGAAGGGTGCCGCCTGTCGCCCGATCTCCGAGGGGGCGCTGACCCACGATCTGCGGCTGGAGTAATGGAGTGGGGCATGGGCGGAGTCAGGCCGCCGTGGCCGCTTTGTCTTTGGCCGGGTTGCAGCTCCCCGAGAATTTGGGTGATGGCGTTTTTTGCCGTCACCCCGTGGCGTTCGCGAAGAAGGGCAATGGTGCCGTGGTCGACGAATTCATCCGGCCACCCGATTCGGACGACTGGAGTGGTGATGCGTTGAGTCGAGAGGTGCTCGATGACGGCGCAGCCGAAGCCGTTGTGGAGAACGTGGTCTTCGAGAGTGCAGATCACATCGCAGCCGCGGGCGAAGAATTCGATGGTCGCGGCGTCGAGTGGTTTGATCCAGCGGGCGTTGATCACGGCGGCTTCGATGCCGTGGTCGTCGCGGAGTTTATCGGCGGTTTCGAGCGCGAGATCGACCATGTTCCCGAGGCCGATCAGTGCCACCTTCTTGCCGTGTCGGATCACTTCGGCTTTGCCGATGTCGAGCAGCTTGGGCTGGTCTTTGATGGTGGCGCCATTGCCGGCGCCTCGGGGGTAGCGGATGGCGATCGGGCCGTCGTGGTAGTGGGCGATGGTCCAGAGCATATCGACGAATTCGTCTTCGTCCCTGGGCTGCATGTGGACGAGATTCGGGATGTGGCGAAGGTAGCCGATGTCGAAGAGGCCGTGGTGGGTGGGGCCATCGTCGCCGGCGAGTCCGGCGCGGTCCATGCAGATGGCGACGTTGAGTTCCTGTAGCGCCATGTCGTGGATGACCATGTCGTAAGCGCGCTGCATGAACGTCGAGTAGATGGTGAGAAAGGGCTTCATGCCCTGGGTGGCGAGACCGCAGGCGAAGAGGGCGGCGTGTTCCTCCGCGATGCCGACATCGTAGGTGCGACTCGGGGTGGCGCTTGGCGAAGTGGGTCAGCCCGGTGCCGCTGGGCATGGCGGCGGTGATGGCGACGATGCGGGTGTTGTGGTCGGCAAAGTCGGCGAGTTTTTCGCCGTAAATCTGCGAGTAGGTTGGGGTCGGCGAAGCGACGGTCTCGCCCGTATCCAGTGCGAATTTACCGAGACCGTGAAACTTGTCCGGCTTGGCGAGCGCGGGTGCATACCCCTTACCCTTCTTCGTGAGAATGTGGAGAATGACGGGCTCGGTCTGAGTCTTGAGAAACTCGAAAGTGCGGGTGAGAAGTCCGACGTCGTGGCCGTCGATGGGACCGTAGTAGCGGAAGCCGAGGTCCTCGAAGATGACGCTGGGGGCGATCAGGTTTTTGAGTCCCGCTTCGGCCTTGTGGGCAAGCTTGCGGGCGGAGCGGCCGCCGATCCATTCGACGAATTTCGCGGCCTTGTCGTGGAGGTGGGCGTAAGCAGGATTGGCGACGAGGCGGTTGAGGTATTCGGAAATCGCTCCGACGTTCTTCGCGATGGACCACTCGTTGTCGTTGAGGACGACGATGAGTCGATTCGTGGCGTTGGCGGCGTTATTGAGAGCTTCGTAACTGACGCCGCAGGTGAAGGCGGCGTCTCCGGCGACGCAGACGACGTGCTCGTTCCCGCCGCGGAGGTCACGTCCGACTGCCATGCCGAGCGCGGCGGAGAGGGCCGTGCCGGCGTGGCCGGCTCCGTAGCAGTCGTGCTCGGATTCGGTGCGGAGAAGAAAACCGTTGAGCCCGCCGTGCTGGCGGATGGTGGCGAAGCGGTCGCGGCGGCCGGTGAGGAGTTTATGAACGTAGCCTTGGTGGCTGACGTCGAAAACGAATCGATCGGTCGGGGTTTCGAAAACGCGGTGGAGGGCGATTGTCAGCTCGACGACGCCGAGGTTGGGGCCGAGGTGTCCGCCGGTCTGGGAGAGCACGGAGATCAGCTCGTCGCGGATCTCTTGGGCGAGAATGGGCAGTTGATCTTCGGTGAGGCGTTTGACGTCGGCGGGCGAGTCGATGTGGGGGAGGAGGCGGGGCGAGGAATCGGACATGGATTGATTAATCCTCGAAAGGTTCGAGTTTCGCGCTGCCATCGGCGTCGCGGATGATGGTCTGAATCCGGGTCTCGGCGTGGTCGAGGCGGTCCTGGCAGGTCCTGGTGAGCGCGACGCCTTCCTCGAAACGCTCGATGAGAGTCTCCAGCGGGAGTTCGCCGGTTTCCATTTCCTTGACGACGGCGTCGAGTCGGGTGAGAGCGGCCTCCAGGGTGGTTTCGGACTTCTTGGTGGTGGTAGCTGGCATCGGTTGAGCGTTATTCGGGGGATGCAGTGGGTTCGGCTTCGGCATCTTCCGATTCGGCTTCGGCGGCTTCCGTGGCTCCGGCATCGTCGAGTGCCTGGTCCGCTTGAGCGGCGCGTTCGGCGGCGCGGGTCCAGCGGTCGAAGTCGGCGAAGAGGATGGTCTGATTTTCGATGGGGAGCGGGACGGCGGTCTTCAGCGGAAATCCATCGAGGTTGGGATTGCGCATGATGAATGGCGCCCATGAGCGGTAGGTACCAGTGGCAATTTCCGCGAGGAACGCGGCGTTGCCGGTGATCGGGGTCAGGTAGAGTCCGCTGATGGGCTGGCCGATCACTTCGTAGTCGCTGAGTTCGACCATGGTCTTGGGCGTGTCCGGGAGGAGGAGAGTCTTGCGATTGGCATACCACGCGACGGCCCAAGGCATGTCGGAGCAGAGCGCTTCGTCGGGCTCGTACCATTGCCCGAGAATGGCGATGTAGGGTGGCACGTAGGGCGGCCAATTGATGGAGCGCGTCTTGCCGGCGAAGAGGGTGAGGAGCATCGGGATGGCGCAGACGATGATGACGACGGCAATGAAGATCGTGCGTAGGATCGAGAGGTCAAAGTGAAGGCGATTCCAGAGAACGAGCAGGAACGCGAGCCCGAAAGCGATCATGAGCGGAATGAAGACGGAGTGGAGCTGGATGGAGCCGATGGTCTGGTCGATGGGACCGTAGGCGGCCATGCCGCAGACGGCTGCGACCCACATGGCAAGCACGCACCAGCGGAAAGCACCGGCGTCCGGGCGCTTGAAGCGGTGGAAGAGCGCGGGGAAGAACATGCCGGCGGCGAGGCTGAGACCGAGGTAGGAAAAAAGAGCACCAATCTGGGCGACCACCCCGAGGCGGAACTTCTGCTTAAAGCCGTAGAAGAGATCGTCGAAGTCTGGCTGCAGGGTTCGGAGAAATGCCTGATCGCTGATGGGGTAGATCGCAAGACCGAAGGGACTGCCGGAGACGTCGTAGTTGCGGATCACCCATGGGGTCAGCGTGAGAGCGAAGGCGACGATGGCGGCAACGGGAAGAACGCGGGGCCGGTAGTAGAAGAAGGCGAAGAAGAGGTAGCCGAAGAAGAACCAACAGGCGACGTAGTTGGTCAGCGTCATGAGCCCAAACCCGACGCCGATCCCGAGTTGGAGCAGCCAGGCACCGAGCGGGCTGGTGTTTTCCTCGGATTCCTGGCGCCCGAGTGCGGTGACGATCCCCCAACTGGTGAGCATGAGGAGGAGGAGGAGGAGGGGTTGGGAGAGGCCGGAGAGCGAGAATTGCCAGAGGATGTCCGTGAGGATGACGATGAGGCAGGCGTAGAACGCGAGCTGGGCGTCGAAGAGTTGGCGGATGACGAAGAAGCCGACGGCAACGGCGGTGAGGAAAATGAGGATCGAGGTGAACGCGATGGCTCGGTCGCCGGCGTAGATCAGGTCCGTCGGTTCCATTTCCCAACTGCCCTTGATGAGCGAGAGGGGGATGGAATTGAGGAGGGAAGGCAGCGGTGGGTTGGAAAAATCGGCGAGGCCTTCTGCGGGAATGTCGATCTCCGCTTCGTTCAACTGCCAGAGTGCCATCGGGCGGACGTAGCGGGTGGTGAAGCCCTCACCCGAGGCGATCGAGCGGGCGATCTGGGCCTGGTCCATGGCGGTCTCGCTGGCGAAACCGCTGAATTGGACGAAGAGGTAAAGGAGGGTGACGGCGACAAGGACCACGAGGGCAGCCGCTCCGCGGAGGATCGGGGCAAGCTTACCTTGTTCGAGTGAGTGAACGGCTTGTTGGAAGCCTTGGGCGGAGACGGGCATGGGGTGTTTTGTAAGGCTGAGTTACTGAATTTTGGGGCGTCGAAGTTTTGCGGTTCGGGGGGATTTCAGCGTTTGGTAATATCGAGTTCTCGGAGACGACGATGCAATGTCCGGCGACTGATTCCGAGCCGTTCGGCGGCTTTGGTGCGATTGCCACCCGTTTCCTCGAGAGCCCGATAGATTAGGGCGCGCTCGGAATGGTGCAAGTTCAAGGCGTCGGTCGAAACGGGCAGCGGGGAAGCGGTGTCGGATGCTGCGGTCGATTGAACGAGGGACGGGATGGTCCCGCGAACGAAAGCCGGGAAGGTCGCTGAGGCCGATTCGGGCCGAACTCGACATCACGACGCCGTGTTCGATGGCGGTCCGGAGTTCGCGAACGTTGCCGGGCCAAGTGTAGGCGACGATGCTGGCCATGGCTTCGGGGGTGAGTTCGCGGTGGGGCTTTTCGTTTTCCTCGGCCGATTGTTTGAGAAAGTTTTGGACGAGCAGGGGGATGTCTTCGCGGCGGTCGCGGAGCGGCGGCATGGTGAGCTGCACGACATTGAGCCGGAAGAAGAGGTCGTCCCGAAATTTGCCTTCGGCGACGAGGGTGGCGAGGTCCTTGTTGGTCGCTGCGATGAGGCGGACGTCGGCCTGGATGGTCTGGTTGCCACCGACGCGTTCAAAAGCGCGTTCGCCGAGAACCCGGAGGATTTTCACCTGGGTGGAGGCGTCGATTTCGCCAATTTCATCGAGGAAAATGGTGCCGCCGTTGGCCTGTTCGAAGCGACCGGCCCGGCGCTCGGTCGCACCGGTGAACGCCCCGCGTTCGTGCCCGAAGAGTTCGGATTCGAGGAGCTGGGGAGAGAGGGCCATGCAGTGAATGGCGACGAAGCGGCGGTTGGCGCGATTGCTGAGATTGTGGATGGCGTGGGCGGCGAGCTCTTTACCGGTGCCGGATTCCCCCTGAATGAGGACGGTTGCGCGAGAGGGAGCGACCTGGCGGATGGTGTCGAAGACGCGGACCATGGCCGGTGAGCGCCCGAGCATGGCATCGAGGGAGCCGGAGTGGGTGACCTTTTGTCGGAGCTCGACGTTTTCCTCGCGGGTGGCGCGGTCGCGGAGGGCGCGGCGGATGAGAAGTTCGAGGCGGTCGATGTTGACGGGCTTGGTGACGAAGTCGTAAGCGCCGCGCTTCATGGCTTCGACGGCAGTGTCGACGGAGCCGTAGGCAGTCATCATGATGCAGACGGGCGCCTTGGGGCGGGCGAGAGTCTGCTCGATAAGATTCATTCCGTCATCGGCTCCGAGTCGGAGATCGGTGAGGAGGACGTCGGGGGGGGCGGCATCCATGGCGGCGAGGGCACCGGCGATGTCCGGGGCGACGTAGACTTCGAAGTCGTCTTCAAGGGCGTCTGCGGAGACCGTCACGGGTATTTTTCTCGTCGTCGACGATCAGGATGGTGTGGGTGCGGGACATCGCTGGATGGCTCTAACCGAGAGAGATTGGGGGATTCACGAGAGCGCGGGTCAGGCTGCGGGTCGCGGGAGGCCGGGTGAGATGGCTACCCTTCGGCTGGAAAGTCGAAGTCGGGTTGGTTGACCTTCATGCGGGTGAAATTCGTTTCGAGGCCGCCGCCATTAGCGAGTTCGACGTTGAAGTTGGTGAGAATGCCGGTGGAGGTCTCGTATTCGAGATCGATTCGCTGAACGTGCTTCCGGAGAGAAGCGTCGCGGGGGATGAGATCAAGTTCGGTCTTCGTCCCGTTCTCTTCCATGCGGGCAACGTTGAATACCCGGCGAAATTCCTCGAGTGAGTTTGTCAGCGGAAATCGCATGAGGAGGAGTTGCTGACTTTCGGGACCGGCGACGGACTCGTCGATTGTCCGGCGGGTGTCCCGGCGCTCATCGATGAGGGTGACCGCAGTGCCGCCGTCACGGATGGCGACGGTGTCGACCGGGTCGCCGAGTTCGAACCGAAATTGGCCCTGAGAGGTGAACCAAATTTTACCGGGTTGACGGGAGGGAATGCGGAGCGTGGGGAGTCGGCGCGTTTGCGTGAATTCGCCGTAAAGATTTTTGACGGTTTGCTGCCGGGCGATCCAGGATTCCAGCGAAGCCCAATCGGGCTCGGCGTGGAGAGGTGCGGCGATGAGAAGCGTGAGCGCGAGGAAGATACGCATTAGCGGATGGCGGGGAGTATCGGGTCGATGGTGCCGTTGCGGGTAACTTCGATTTCCATGGCTATTTTGCTACACCGAAGTCGGCGCGCGAGGGAGAAGATTTCTCGCGAGTCAGTCGGCCTGGGACGCAGGACGCCGGCACCAATGCACCGAATGAGAGGACGCAGACGCGCGCCTGCGGCAGAGTTCGGGGTCCACATCTCGTCCCCGGCGCGGGGTGAGTGATCCGCTAGTAGCCCGAGTAGCTTTGAGGCTTGGTGACGGCGTTGAAGGTCTCAGGATTGTCCTGGGGAGTCGCCGCAGGAGCCTTCCGGTAGGGGGTGGCTGCTGGGCGCGGCTCCGGACGGTCGCGCTCGATGTAGACCACTCGCTCGGGGGTGACGCAGGCGGTGAGGGTCAGGAAGGTAATCGCGGCGATGGAGAGGGTCAGTGTTTTCATGGAAATTTCTCGTTTGGAATCAGGCGTCGGTCCGGGGTTGTGCGGGTGCGGCGGTGGGGCCGTTGGGCTGAGGGACGGCGGGAGCCTTGATGGCACCACGGCGCCCGACGAGGACGTACCAGGCGGCGAGACCGTCGGCATTGGCCATGTGAACGTAGACCAACGCGGTCCCGTTGTAGCTGGATCGAAATTGCACGCCGGCGAGCTTGCCACGGCGGCGGTCGTCGAGGATCAGTCCGCCGACCTCGTCGTAAACGTAGATGTCGACGTCGCGCGCGGCGGCATCGGTGCCGACCAGGAACACGTAGTCGAGCCCCTTGTTGACGGGGACGAGGAACTTGATGCATCCGCCCGCACCGGTGAGACCGGAGTTGTCCGTGGGGGACATGGCGAAGCTGCGTTCCCGGTATTGGATTGCCATTTTGTAGGCCTCGTCTTCGGCGGCGGCTGGATCGGCGTGGAGCCCGACGGGCAGCAGGCTGAAGGCGGCGAGGAGGCCAGAGCGGCGAGTTGAGTGGTGGGGTGCGTCATGACTGGTAAATCAGTATTGGATGGCGGTCTGGACGGCGGAGTCGGCGAGAGTCTTCAGACGAGCGACGTCGTCCTGGCTGATGCTGCCGTCGACGTCGATGTCCACAATCTCGATCGCGGGCGGGAAAGCCTCGCTCAACGCGGTGACGCCGGGCTTGTCGCGGGCGTCAGCAGGGAGCTCGTCAAGGTCGGCGGCGACCGCTTTGACGAGGATCGGCTCGCGGAGGATGTTCGAGAGTTCGGTGAATAGTTCTCTTCGACAATGGTGGTCACGTAACGCGCACCCTGGAGCCAGCCCGCAGCGATCACGAGAGCGCGGTCGCTGGTGCGTTCATCCTGCCTTAGTTGTTCCATCAAGTCGGACTGGAGAAACCCTAGATCCATGAAGACGGCGAGCCACTTCCCCTTGTTGGCATTCTCGCGAATCAGACGGGCCCGGGAGAGATCGTCAGAGGTCGCTCCGAGCTTCGTGGCGATGGCTTCGATCTGGGCGGCGGCGGAGTTCAGGTTCTCGGCGTTCTGGGATTTGATCGCGACGATGCCGTCCGCGATTTTCAACCCGAGCGCGATGGCGAGTGTCTCGTGATCGTCGATGGCGTTAACGTCGAGGTCGACCGCGGTCGAGTCGGAGAGTCCGTTCCAGTCGATTTGCTCGGAACCGAGGGTTTCCTCGAGAGCAAGAAGCTTGTCGTACGGGCTGGGAAGTGGGGGCGGAGCGGCTTCGGCGGTGGTCGGATCGAAGGCGGGCTTCTGGTCGGATTCTTCCGCTGCGTGGGCGAGAGGGAGCAGTGAGAAGCTGGCGGCGATCGTGAGGGACAACCAGGCGGTCGGGCGGCTGATCGGAGAGAGGCGATCTTTCATCAAGGGATCGTTTGCCAGTTCATCGTCTGTTGGGCAAGGTCAAACTCGGAGCGCGACGTCGGTCTGTCGGATTTGAGAGCGCCAAGTTCGCGGGCGGTCCCGGGGCGGGCGAGGTCAGCGCGTGGCCGTATAAATGGTGACAATGCCCAACCAGAGCGGACGGGCGGTCGCGAGTGTGAACCCGGCGGCTTCGATTCGCTGGAGCATGTGGGTCCCGCGCGGGAACGCCTCGATTGATTCGCCGAGGTAGGCGTAGGCCTCCGGGCGCCCGGTCACCGCTCCGGCGAATCGCGGTAGCACGTGGTGAAGGTAGGCGCGGTAGATCGAGCGGAGCGGGGGCGACTCGGGCAGGGAAAAATCGAGGATCAGGACGTGGCCACCGGGTCGGATGACTCGAGCCATCTCGGCGAGGGCGGCATCGTAGTCGGCCATGTTGCGCAGGCCAAACGCGACGGTGAGCGCGTCGAAAGCGGACGAAGCAAACGGCAGGCGGGTCCCATCCGCTGCGACGAGGTGCGGGACCCGCTTGCGCTGCGCTTGGCGGAGCATGGGCTCGCAGAAGTCTGCGGCGGTGACCAGGGCTGCGGGACACTTTCTGGCAAGAACGAGTGCGAGATCACCGCTGCCGGTGGCCAGGTCGAGAATTTTGCGGGGTTCCCAGGAGCGAACGATCCGAGCGGCGATGGAGCGCCAGACGAAGTCGGCTCCTCCGCTCAGGGCGTGATTTGCAAAATCGTAGCGAGCGGCGATGGAACTGAAGGTCCCGCGAACAAACGCGGGATCCTGCTGGGAGCGGGCGGCGGATTTCACGGGCAGAATCTCACAAAGGCGTATTCAAACGGAGTGGATCACCGTGATTCGAGAGCTTTAACGCGTTTGTAAAGTTTGCCAAGGCGGGAGATCTGCGCGCAATTTTCGCGATATTCCTTGATGGGCCGGGCCGGGCCGCCGCCGACGATCTCGCCGGCTGGGACGCTTTTGTTGACGCCACTCTGGGCGGCGACGATGGCCTGATCCCCAATCTCCAAGTGGCCGACGATGCCTGCTTGACCCGCCAACGTGACGTAATTGCCAACCCGGGTGCTGCCCGAAACGCCGACCTGGGAGCAGAGAATGGAATTCGCCCCAACGCGGACGTTGTGGGCAATCTGCACGAGGTTGTCGATTTTCGTCCCGGATTGAATCCAAGTCCGTCCGAAGCGAGCCCGGTCGATGGTGGTATTGGCCCCGATTTCGACGTCGTCGTCGAGTTGGACGATACCGGTCTGGGGGATTTTGGCGTGGCGACCGTCCTTGAGTTCGTAGCCAAACCCGTCGGAGCCAATCACGGCCCCGCTGTGGATTTCGACCCGGTCGCCGAGGACGGCGCGATCGCTGAGCGTCACTCGAGGGTGCAGCCGGCAGTCGCTCCCGACGGTCGCCCCGTGGCCGATGACGGTATGCGATTGGACCACCGAGCGGGGGCCGATTTTCGCTCCGGATTCGACGACTGCGAAGGGGGCGACGTGGGCGGAGGGGTCGACGTGGGCTTCTGGATCGATGACAGCAGTGGGGTGGATGCCAGGCGAAAATTCGACCGGGGTCGGCGCGAAGCGAGCGAGAATCGTCGCGAAGGCGGCGGCGGGAGCTTCACACCAAACGAAGGCAGCGTCGATCTGTTCAGCGCAGCCGTGCGGGACGACGACGGCGGTGGCCTGGGTGGCGCGGAGGGCTTTGAGGTAGCGGGGATCGCCGTAGAAGGCGATGTCGCCGGGGCCGGCTTCGGAAAGGGCGGCGGGGTGAGTGATTTCGATGGCGGCGTTTTCCGGGGCCACGTGGCCGGAGATGAGTTCGGCAATTTCGTGAAGCGTCATGGTATTAGCGGGGTGGTTGGGTCTTCCGCAGATTGTTCCAGCAGGAGGTCGAAGCGGTCGAGGTTGAAGCGCGTGGCTTTTTTCGAATTGATCCGCAGGCGGAGGCTGAGGGAGTCGGCATCCGGCGGGATCGTGATGAAGAAAAAATCCTCGCTCAGCTCTGGAAAGAGGTAGGGCTTGAGGGTTAATTCGTGGATCCGCTCTTCGTCGCGATAGAAGTAGATGTTCGCACGGACGGGCTCAGTCTCGTCCGAAGAGTAGTTTAGACCAAGAAAGAGAGTGCGACCACGGAGCGCAGGCGGGATGGCAACGCGCGAAAACTCCACCGGATCCTTGGGATACCGAGTGAGGTCCCAGGTGCCAGGGACAGCAAGCTGCGGAACGAAAAGTTTACGGAGGAGCTGTCCGTCAGGAGTGAGCGGGCTGAGTTCCCGGTCGTCATCGCGACGAACGAGGAAAACGAAATCGGGAACATCTCCCTTGGGGACTGCAAGGGCGGCGGTCCAATTTTCCATCGGTGGCCGGAGGTAGGGCGCGATCGCGCCAATGCCGTCGAGTTCGTCGTATTCCGATTTTTTACGGGTTCCGGTCCAGATCCACTTCCGAATGAACCAGATCTGGTCGCTGCGTGAGGCGACGCGGAGGGTTTCCGATCCGGGATCGAGGATGTCTTTTTTGAGGGTCCAATCGAACGTCGCAGCGCGCGACGGGTTGGCCATGGTCGCCACTTGGTGCATCGCGGGAAGGGCCAGGACTTTGGTGGCGGCGGGGACGCTTTCGAGGTAACGCGATATCTCGGTGAGGTAGTTTGGTCCTCGGAAAGGACGGGTCGTGAAGAAGACGAGCGCGATGGTCAGGATGATGAACGTAATCTGGGAAATGCGGAGGGGCGACCTCTGCAGGATGGGTAAGCGCCGGTAGATCTGGTCGGCGACGAGACCGAGTCCGAGAGCCGCGAGGACCGAGAGCGGGAAGGCGAGGCTGGCCAGAAAACGATCGCCGTCGCGCACGAGCGGGCGGGGAGGGAACAGGCTCTGCAGCGCGCAGCTGTAGGTCATGAGGTAAAGAAAGGCGTAGGCAGCGAGCGCGCGCCCGGGCTTCCCAAACCAGCGGATGGCCGGATAAAGCCCGGCGAGTGCGGCGATCCCAAAAGTCACGTCGGAGTAGCGGCGATAAAAGGCGGGTAGGAACCGAAAGGGGAGCTGCCAGAGCGGCTGCGTTTCCGTTCCCTTGCGCCCGGTTGCGCCGAGGTTGGCGTCGATGCTGTGGAACCAATTGCCGGTGAGTGAATGGTAGATTGCTGCTTCGATGGTGACAAATCCCGCTGCGAAGATGCCAGCCAGCCCGAGCCAGAGAATCCGGCGGGGGTGAAAGGCGAGCGTGCAAATGACGAGGACTGGAATCGCGAAGACACCCGTGATTCGGTTGGCCTGGCCGACCGCGAGGCACAAGCCGACGAGCGCGGCGAACCCGATGCGCGGGCCCGAGGAGGAAGTCCGCATGAGTCGGAGCCAGGCAAAGAAAGCGAGGGCAACCCAGAATCCCTCGGACAGATCCGGCATGGGGCGGTCGACGACGGAGTCGAGTTGAGGATGGAAAAGGAACAGAATCCCGGCGAGCAGGGCGACCGCTCCGGTGCCACCGATCTCGCGGGTGATGGAATGGACGAGGACCGCGCCCGCGCC
Organism: uncultured Verrucomicrobiae bacterium; assembly: GCA_963740185.1. GTDB lineage: Bacteria > Verrucomicrobiota > Verrucomicrobiia > Chthoniobacterales > JAATET01 > CAVVKW01. Next base: position 194,819 of record CAVUDH010000007.1, on the reverse strand, counting down.
GAGGTAGATCATCGGCTGGAGGTAGTAGGAGAGAGCGCCGAAGCCAAAGACGAGCTGCAGCAGCCAGCAGAGTCCCCAGACCGGCCACCTTAAATCGTGAAAAGACTTGGCGCTCCAGGCGCCCGGCGTGCCTTGGTGAAGATCCATCGCGAGACCCCAGTAGTTGAGGTCGTCGCCGAGCGATGGCGGCGTTTGGTAGATCCAGCCGACGGCGAACGCCCCCAAAAAGAGCAGGAGTGGGGCGATGAGGGCGGAAGTCTTCAAGCGGAGGTCGGGTGAGGCCGCGGGTGACGGCCTCGGATTCGATCCAATACGCACCAAAGGGAATCGATCAAGGCTGCGGCGTAGAGAATCCAGAAAGGCTCGAAGAGAAAGCGAAAGCGAGCCCGGACGTTGGCGGTGACCATGATGATGACGAATAAACCGATGAGAAAAAGGCCGAAGAGTTGGTGGAAATTCAAGGGACTGGAATTGCGAGCAGCGAGGGAGAACATGCCCAGGAGAGCGCTCGCGTAAAGCCAGGGGATGCCACGAACCGGGAACTCCTCTCACTTCGGAACCCGGCAGCTGAAATGGGAGAATCGGTTGCAACGTCGCCGTGTGAAATCGCTCGAGCGATGTCCACAGCCAGTCGCCGGGAATCGGGGTCGTGGTTCGCTCAAAATACTCGCGCGCTTCCGCCGCGTTGGAAAACTCGGTTCCCCACGCCAGCTTGCTGGTGCGAAGACCTTTCTGCCGCTGACCTTCGTCGAAAAGGACCTCGGTCTGGCCGTCTATCGCGTATTCGTTATAGCCGAGGGCAGGTAGCTCGTGGTGAGCGATGATGAATTTACGGAGGGCGAAAACGGGGATCATCGCGGCATTGCGCAGGACGGTTTCCAGACCGGCGCGTTTGCAAAGCGACTCGACCTGGGTTCGCGCTTCCCGCTCGGAGACGCCGCGGGCGACGAGCTCGGATTGGACGGCGTCCTGAAGATCTTTACGGATCGAGACGAGTCCGGGGACTTTTTTGGAATTCCACTCCTGCTGGCTGGCGACCGATATGGGTCTGGCGGCTTCGGCGATGCCCGGTGAAAACCAGAGCCGGGTGGGAGTCAGGTGGACGACCGAGGCGTAGAGCAGGGTGCCACTTTGAGAGGTCTGGGTGATCGCGAAAAGGAACGCCGTCCAAGCGAGCGTCGCGCTGAAGGCGGCGGCGAGCGTTTGCCAATGGCCCCAGTAGACCCGGACCACCAACGCGAGACCGAAGAGTGCGAAGAGATTGCCCTCGGGACGAGCGGTTGCGATGAGGAGGAGCGCAGCAAGAAATGCCGCAAATGTCCAACGGGTCGGGACCCGCCAGAAGACCCAGCCTGCGAGGGCGACGAGCGCGGCGGCAAAGACCGCGTAGGTTTCTGCCAATGCGACGTGCTCATACCAGAGCAGGACCGGATGGAGTGCGATGACGAGCGTGACGGGGATGACGAAGAATCGCCAATGTCGGAACCAGGCGCGGACGAGCAGTCCACCGACGACTACCAAGAGGACACCGAGGGTGTGTTGGACGACAGCGGCGAAGGCCAGGATGGGAATGCCGAGCAGAGCGGGGATGCAATAGATCGCGGGAACCAGAAGCGTTTTCTTGCCCTCGGTGGCGAAGGCCGACTTGGCCAGAAGATGGTGAGCCGTATCCAGCGTGGAGGCGGTGTCGTCGTGGGTGAATGCGACTGGGAAATGCCAAAGGAGATACGCACGGAGCGCAATCGCCAGAAGAACGGCCGGGAGGCAGAGGATCGCGACCGTCTGTAGATCGTGCCGACGCACGAAAGCGCGCGAGGCCCGCCGGGCGAGCCGATACCGGGCAGCGGCCGACGGGAGGTGTTCGCTCACGTTCCCCGCAGGCCCGAGAGGAGAAGCTCGGCGTTGGTCGCGGTGTTTACCAGGTTGGTCTGGAAGACTTCCATGGCTTCCACCGCCGGGAGCTCGGCGAGCTGTTTGCGGATCGCGATGACGCGGGCGAGTTCGTCCGGGTGATAGAGGAGTTCCTCGCGGCGGGTGGCGGACTTGGTCACGTGGAGCGCGGGGAAGACGCGTTGTTCTGCGACGGAGCGGTCGAGGTGAATCTCCATGTTGCCGGTGCCCTTGTATTCCTCGAAAATGAGGTCGTCCATGCGGCTGTGAGTGTCGACGAGCGCGGTCGCGAGGATGGTAAGACTTCCGCCTTCTTCGACGTTGCGGGCTGCTCCGAAAAACCTCTTCGGTCGGGCCAACGCTTTGGCGTCGATGCCGCCGCTCATCGTGCGACCCTTTTTGCCGCCGGGCATGAGATTGTTGTAGCCGCGGGAAAGGCGGGTGATGCTGTCGAGAAGGATGACGACGTCTTTCCGCATTTCGACGAGCCGTTTGGCGCGCTCCGAGACGAGCTCGGCGACCTGGACGTGGCGGGTGGGGGATTCGTCGAACGTGCTGGCAAAAATATCGCAATCGAGGTCCCGCTCAAAGTCGGTGACTTCCTCGGGCCGTTCGTCAACAAGCAGGAGCATCAAGTGGATTTCCGGCTCGGCCCGACGAATGGCACGGGCGAGTTCCTTGAGGAGGATGGTCTTGCCGACCCGCGGCGGTGCGACGATGAGTCCGCGCTGACCCATTCCAAGGGGCGCGATCAGATCCACCGCGCGCGGGGAGATCTCTGGGCTGCCGGGTGCTTCGAGTAGAATACGTCGGTCTGGAAAGAGAGCGGTGAGCTTTTCGAAATCGACGGTTGGTTCCCACTCGGCGGCGGGAACGCCTTCGATGGCGAGGATCGCGTCGGCGACGAGACCGGACTCACGTTTCTGCGAACTACGAACGACCACCTTCAGTAGTTGTCCGGCCTGAAGGCGATGGGGTTCCAGTAACGCAGTGGGGACGAAGACGTCCTCGGGGCAGGGAAGAAAGTGAAACTGAGGCCAACGCAACGTCCCGCGCTGGTTGCTGTCAAACTCCACAATTCCCTCCGCTTCGACCCGATCGTCCTGCGCCAGGTGGTGGCGGATCTGGTCCATCACCATTTGATGAACGCTTCCGTCGACTCGGACTCGAATCTCGAGTTCTTCGGCGCGGGCGGCGAGTTGCTTGCGCGTGAGTCGATGCAGGTCGTTGATCGAGATGGTTGCCGTCGACTTGGGCGGGGAAGCCACCGGAGGCTCGGGAGAATCAGTCATACTGTGAGTGTAAAAGGGAGGCCAGGAGATCGGCTTGAGATTCGAGGAGCGAGGGCGGGCCGTCGTTCCAAACCACATGGTCTGAATGAGCTATCTTAACGCCGAGACCCAGCTGGGAAGCGAGGATTTTCCGAGCCATCACCGGATCAATTTTGCGATTGGTCACGAGTCGTTCGATCTGGAGCTTCTCGGGGCAGCCAACGAGGATGATACGGTCGAACAAGTCACCCGCATCGGTTTCGAAGAGTAGCGGAATTTCGACGAGAAATGGTCGCGTTGCATTTTCGGCGGCAACTGTCCATTGACGACGAATGTTTGGGTGGAGAATGGCCTCGAGCTTGGCGCGGTTGGCTTCGTCGGAGAAAACCGTCTCGCGGAGAAAATCGCGGTTTGGCGTGCCCCCGGCGGTGTAGGCGCGGGCTGAGAACGCAGCGACTATCTGCTCGCGGGTCGCGCGGTCATTCTCGAGCAATCCACGGGCACACGCGTCGGTGTCGAAGTGTTCAGCGGCTGCTCGTTCGACCAGTAAGCGTCTGAAGCAGGACTTACCGGAGGCGATGCCGCCGGTGATGGCGATCTTCGGCATGGGAGTGGACGGGGAATTTGGCGCGGTTCGACTGATTGTAATCGGTGCCCCGTCGGCAGTGGAAATCCCGAGGGGAACCGAAAAGAGAATCGGCGGGAGAGGGTTCCATCCCTTCCCGCCGAGTCGCTAAATCAGGCTGATGAATCAGGTCTATTTATAGCCGCCGCCTTTGATTTGGTAGACCGGAGGCGAGACCGTGTCAGGGACTCCGAGAAGCTCGACAATTTCCTCCTCCTCTTCGTTGCCGCGGAGAGGTTTACCTTCCGCATCCATCAGTTGTGCGGTGACGAAGATGATGAGATTCTTCTTGATCTTCTGATCGATGTCACTGCGGAAGAGACGACCGACGAGAGGGATGTCCCCGAGGAGAGGCACCTTGTCCTCGACTTTCTGAACATCCTCACGAATCAGGCCGCCGAGGGCCACCGTCATCCCGTCCCAGATCGTCACGCTGGTCGTGACTTTGCGAGTATTGAAGACCGGTTGGTTGATCACATTGTTCGTGATGATCCGAGCACTGGGCGGCTGACCGAGGAACGGATTGCCTGGGTCGATTCCGTTGATCGGGTTTCCGTAGTTGATGAAACCTTCGAAGTCGACGACCTCCGGAGCAAGCTCCAGATCGATGGTGTAGTTGTCGGGACCGACGACCGGGGTGACATCGAGCGTGACGCCGGTATTTCGGGTCTCGAACGCCGTTGGCGTCGAAGGGGTGATGATTCCCGAAGTTACGAAGCTCTGATTGGAGCCGATCGTGTCGGCTTCGGTGGACTGAGGGATCTGCGGTGGATCGAATTCGCTCGGATAACGGAACTCGCGAACGACGTTGATAACTGCCTTGGAACCACTCTTCGTGGCGACCTTCGGAGCGGTCATCAAATCAATTCCCTTTTTCTGATTCAAGGCGCGAATGACAAGCTGGAACTGCGGGTTGGTGAAGACGCCCGATAGCCCGAAAATTGCCGGGGCTGGGCCGGTTACGACGTTGGCCAACAGCGAGTCGAGGCTGTTGACGGATACGGCGGAACTGCCCGAAGATCCAGTGCCGCTACGGAGACCGCCGGTAACGACATCGCTACCGATGACCTCTCCATTCGGGGCGACGAATGGAAAGACCGCCGGGTTCGCGTTTCCACTTCCGCCCGCGCCATAAATCGGGCTGTTCGTCCCCCCAATTTGGAGCGGGCCCAAGGTCCAATCAAAGCCGAGTTCCTTGAGATTATTCTGATTGATTTCGATGAATTTGGCCTCGATTTCGACCTGGGTCGGTGCGGCTCCCTGGACGGCATCGACGAGGACGTCGATGAGGTCGATGTTGTCCTGCGTGTTCCGAACGATCAACCGGCTTCCTGCAGCGATGTAGTTTGCGCTGGCGCCTGGCGGGAAAGGAATGCTCTGCGCTTCGAGGTAGGATTGAGCCTGCTGACGACTTCTGATTCGATCAGCATTCGCGGGATCGCCCGCAGCGAACGAAAAGGCTGCGATTCCGCCACCGGCATCGGCGGCCGCCGCAGCCGTGGGGATGAAAGTCGGAGGCACGCGGTATTCCTTGGTGACAAGGGCGTCGGTGACTTCGGTGAGCGGAACGATCGAGACCGCCACCGAGTCAATCTTGATCTTGAGACCAGCTAGATCAGCCAGGTAGCGGAGTGCTTCGTAGAGTGGCACGTTATTGAGTGCGAGAGTAACGGTCGTATCCTCGGTGGCGGTCGGCGCGACGGTAACGGTCGCGTCACCGTCCGGCACAGCCAACAATCCTTCGGTCGCACTCAGCGCGGAGCTACTCGGAACTTTGAGGAAAATGTTGACGCCTTTCTTGGCCGGATCAGGTTCCAATGTGTCGAGCTGTCGGCTGATCTGCCGGAGATACTCGACAGCCTCGCGAATCGTAGTATCCCGCAGATCGAGCGACGGGATGATGATGCGATTCAGTTTGGCCGTAATTTGCTCGTTGCTGATCGCGGCACTGAGAGTCGTGTCGCGCAGGGTGTCTTTGCCGCCTTGGAATTTTTTCGGGGAAGTTCCCAGCCTTCGGTCACTTCCCAGAGCATCCGACTGCGGGTTTCGTTGTAGGCGTTTTCGTAGTAATCGCCCTTGGCGTTCGATACCTTCTCGATGCCCTTTTGAGCGGCAATGTTGTAGCGATCGACGTTGAGAACCTGAGTGTAGCGCTTGATCGCGAGGTCGTAGCGACCGCTTGCGTAAAAGCCCTCGGCGTCGACTAGAAGCTGAGCAACTTCGTCCCGGTCGGCGGCGAATTGTGGGGTGACGGTCTTATTGTAGTAATCCGGTTGCTCGAGTTGCGACAACAGCACGATGGCCGGGCGATAGGTGGGGTTATATTCCGGCAGAAGAACGGTCTTGGCGACGAGTTCGGCGTCGGAATAGCGACCGTTATCGATCAGTTCATGAGCGTAGGCGAGAGCCGCTTTGCTGAACTTGTCGAGAGCCACTCCGCGTTGGCCCGCGGTGGCTTCCCCGGGGCCGAAAAGATCGACCGCGTTCAGGTAGGCTTGGTAGGCCGTCTCGTAATTCTCTTTTTCCCAGGCACGATCACCTTCCGTGATGAACTGCTGGGCAACGAGAATGTCCTCCTGTCGGCGGACGATCTCGCGGTCAGCCTGGCTACTCAGCGTCGTCGTACCGACGTAGGTATCGCCTTTGGTCTGGGCGTGGCCGACGGTCGCGAGGGACGCCAAAACGCAGAGATTAATTCCAAAACTTTTGGAGAGGATGGGGAGGGGATTGGTCATCAGGTTCAAAGCAGCAGCAGGTTAAAGACTGGGTAGAGACATGGGATCGTCGGCGATCGCTTCAGCACCGAGGAGGTCGGGATCGGGAGCAGCGATGATCTCGTCGTCGTCGATCTCCTTGAGCAGAGGTTGACCGGCTGGATCGAGGAGTTGAGCGGTCACGAACATGATCAGATTGCGCTTAATGTGCTGATCGGAGGAAGAGCGGAAGAGCCGCCCGATGAGGGGGATGTCCCCGATAATTGGGGTCTTGTCTTCGACTTTCTGGATGTCTTCGCGCATGAGGCCGCCGAGGACAACCGTCTGGCCATCATAGACGGTGACCTGAGTGGTCACCTGACGAACGCTGAAGATTGGTTGGTTGATCACGTTGTCGGAAAGAAGGACCTCCGTTGGTTGGCCGAGAGCGCTGGTGAGGAAGCCGCCGATCCCGATGACAGATGGCTGATTGGCGAGGACCGGCTGCACGATCGTCGAGATCGCGCTGCCGTAGTTGACGAAGCCGTCGAACTCGGTGACGCGAGGGGAGAGGTTGAGTTCGATCGTGAAGCCATCGGGACCAACGGTTGGCTCGACTTCGAGTTCCACGCCGATGTTTCGGGTATCGAACTGGGAAGGCGTCGTCGGGGTGAAGGTAACGTTCGTGTCACCGGTGGTCTGCGGGATTTGCGGCGGATCGAACTGGACGGGATAGCGGAACTCGCGAACGAGTTGGATCGTAGCCCGTTGTCCGCTCTTGGTCGTAACGGATGGGGCGGACATGAGATCGACCCCCTTCTGCTGATTGAGAGCACGAAGCACGACCTGAAATTGTGGGTTCGAGAAGACGCCAGCGAGGGCCAGAACGCCGGGTGCCGGGCCGACTGGGCTGGCGAAGAGGAGGCCGTCGATGGCGTTGGCGCTGATGGCGGTGGACCCGCTGCGATTGCCTCCCGTCAGTGAACCGGTGGTTGGGTTGGTCGCACCGATCGGGAGACCGGTGTTTGGTGAGTTGACGGGGAAGTTGCCCTGGAGGCTGTTTTGCCCAGGAGCGGACGTGCCGCCGCTCCCGTAGACGCCCGTGCCAAAGGGCAACCCGAACTGACCGAGTTGCCAATCAAACCCGAGCTCTTTCAGGTTGTTCTGGGTGATTTCAACGAACTTCGCTTCGATCTCAACCTGACTCGGGGTGACTTGCAGATCGAAATCCACAAGCTGATCGATCAGATCGAGATTTGGCTGGGTGTTGCGAACAATCAGCTTGCTGCTGCTGGGCAGAAAGTTGGCGGTCGCTCCTTCGGGGAATTCCACGCCCTGGGCCTCCAGAAATTCACGAGCGCCGGATCGGGCCACCGTGGTTTCCGCAGGCTGACCGAAGCCGCCGCCAAACCCGCCACCCGCAGCATCGCCACTTGCTGCCGGGATCGTTGAGATGAATCCTGGTGGGACCTTGTATTCCTTGGTGATGAGGACGTCGATTGGCTCGTCGAGCGGAACAACCTTGACTGCGTAGGGTTCGACCTTGGTCTTCAGGCTCGCAGCGGAGGCGATGTAATTGATGGCCTCGCGGAGAGGAACATCGGTGAGCGAGAGCGTGATGCGCTGGCCAGAATCGACTCCCTGGGTGGCTGGGTCGACCTTGAGCACGATGTTGATTCCGCGCTTGTTGGGATCGGGCTCGTCGGTATCGAGGGTCTTGGACTGGAGTTTGATGAATTCGAGTGCCTCGCGGACGGTGGCCTCGCGGAAGTTGATGCTCGGAATGCGGATTTCGTCGAGCTTGCGATTGATTGCGTTGGTGCCACGAGCGTCAATGACCGGCTGTTCGATGATCTGGTTCGAGCCGATGTCGAACTTGGTGACCGGGAGCTCCCAGCCGCTCTTGACCTCGTTGATCAACTCGGAACGCGTCGTGTTGTAGGCGTTTTCCGCGTAGTTCTGGCGGGCTCCGTTGACCTTCTCCATGAGCCGACGGGCGGCGATGTTGTATTTGTCGATGTTGAGGACCTGCTCGCAACGTTTGGCGGCGAGATCAAAGCGACCGCTCTGGTAGAAACCATCAGCCTCGCGGAGGAGTTGCTTGACCTGTTCGACGTCGGCGACGAATCCCGGAGTAATGGTCTTGTTGAAACGATCTGGTTCTTGGATCTTGGCAAGGAGATCCCGGGCTGGACCGTATTCCGGGTCGTAACGATCATCGAGGATCACGCTGACCGTCAATTCGGCATCTTCAAAACGGCCCTCGGAAATGCGTTGTTCGGTGAGTTTGATCACGGAGCGCTTGAATCCGTCCATGGCCGTCTCGCGGACTTCGAGCGAGGCGTCGCCGCCGGAAGGAAGGGCATCGACGGCTGACTTGAAAAACGCGAAGGCGGACTCGTAGTCATTGTTCATCAGGGCGGCGGTGCCCTTGTTGACGGCGGATTGCGCGAAGTCCTGCGTCATCTCACGACGACGAATTTCCTGCTCAGCGGCTCCCTGAACTCCCATCGGTTGGGCGATGAGGGGGGCAATCGTCGAGACGAGGAGGGCGGAGGCTCCGGTGATGAGTAGGGATTTTCTGAACATGGTCAAAGCGATCGGCTGAGTCAGGGGGTGAATGGGAAAATGGGTTCGGCTGTGGGAATTTGGGACTGAAACTGAACGAGAAACTACGGTTGCAGCGCGGGGACCTTGATTTCCTCGCCCGAAGGTGCGCGCTGTATTAGTGCTTCAGTTTCCGATATGTCAACAAGTTTGTATTTGACATCCGGCTCGGGCGGCACGGAGAACATTTCGTTCTTCTTAACCTTCATTTCCGAGCCATCCCAGAGGTAGGAAAAGAGAGCAAATCCGGTCGGGTAATTGATCTCTTCGTCGTAGACCAGAACGATTTTCTCAGCGGTTCCCTGGTTCTCGATGGTGAGTTCCGAGACGTCGAGTTGGAGGCCGTTCTTATCACGGGTCTTCGGCTCGTAAGCGGTGACCTTGTAGTCGCTTCCTTCGATCATATCGCCGAGTTTGACGAACTTGGTAGCACCTTGGAGGTCACGGGTGTTGATCGTGAACGTTTCGCCACTGTCGGGGCTGCCGCTAAACTTGAGGCGAAACGGAATCTGGATGAATTCTTTGAGGCGAAGCTTGGTGATGTAAGGCGGCTGGGAGCCCTCGGTCGTCGGGTCAGTGCCGGCGGTAAATTCTTCCAAGTTGGAGAATTTGTCTCGGTCGGGATCAGCTTGGAGGATGTCGCCACGAGCGTAGTCGAGGTCGTATTTGAGGAGCCATTCGTTGGGAACGGGGGGATGCAACGGCTTGCTGTCCTTCGCCAGAGGATTGACCAGTTCGCCGTCCTGAAGCACGTAAGGCTTGGAAACGAAGAGCGAGCCTTCGCCGGGAGCCCACTGGGAGGGATCGGTCACCGACTCAATTTCGGCGCGGACCAACTCGACGCTCGGTTTATCGTATTCTTTCGAGGGCGGCTTTCGGCTGTTTCGTTCCTCGAAAATTTCGTTGAAAGTGAGGGTGTCGAGAATGATGAGCGCGGCACCGGCGATGACGAGCAGACCGAGCACCGCCAGGATGACACGGTCGTAGTGCTTTTTGATCCAGTCCATATAACGGGGATGACAGAAGGTTCGGCGAGCCTACGGGTTGGGCGTCGTTTGAGCGGTTGGGGTCGGAAGGGTGAAGGTCATGAGTTCGATCACGGCTGTCACGGAGAGTTTTTCGCGGCCGACGATCACGTCGAGGCCTTTGATCTCGGTGGGGGCAGCGGCGCCCTCGGAGCCGTCAGCTCCGGGAAATGGCGAAGCGGATGGCTGGGTGAATTCTTCGACCCGGCTCGGGCCTTCCAGTGCGGAGTTGACCACGCTGAGATTGCGAATGATGAAGAAATGCTCGCTGTTGACGGCAGCGTTGAGGATTTGGCGTAACCGGCCTTGTTCCGTGACGAACGAAATCTCGAAGGGGAAGGCCGCCGCGATCTCGGGAATTTCTTCGTTCCTGCCGGCGGGTTGGTTGCGCGTCGGAGGGGGCGTTCCACCGCGCTCCTGGGGAAGCGGCTGACGCTCGATGGAGGTGATTTCGGCGACGCGAAATTCAATCAGCCGATCGACGATGGACTTGATGGCCGCCAATTGACGGGCGAGAGGACCCGCCGCGTCGTTGGAGGGAAGGGTGCCTTGGTATTGATCGAAGCCGAGGTAAAAGTCCTCTGGTAGAGTGACGTTCTTGGATTCGGCGGCAGCCTGCACTTCGGAGACGAGCGCGCGAAGGCGATCCTGGAAGGCCTGTGGGGAAATGACCTCGAGCGGAATTTGTTTTGTCGTCAGTTCGTCGAGGAGCGCGTTGTATTCTGCAGCGTATTCATCGAGTAGCGCGGCGAACGCGGAGTTGTTTTCGGCGTTTGGGAATGGCACCCGGTTCTGAAGCTGCTGCAGCTTCCCGACCTGGGTGTCGTATTCCTCGGAGACAGCGGTGTAGGAAGAATAGGCGTTGTTGAGAAAATAGCCGAGAGCTCCGGTAATCAGGACGACGACCACGATGAGGCCGGTGAGGAAGGGGTTGCTTTTGATCCAGTTCATGGGAGAGCGATTGGATTCCGGAGAGGAAGGACGACTTGATACGAGTAGGCCCACGTCTTGTCGTCGGGCTGGGAGCGCTTGGTCACGAGGGTGGTGCTATCACCTTCCTTCACTTCGAAGATCGGTGAGCCGACGAGATTATCGACGAAGTCGTCAATGACCTTCGTTTGCGCAGGATTTTTTAGATAGAGGCCATCGATGCGAAGAGCGTCGATTGCTGGTTCCTTTGGTTCGCCGTCACCGGGCGCGGTGGGGGCGGCAGGTGGAAGTGCGGTCGCTCGACCGGCGGCTGGATCGGATGCGTTGCCGATGAGGATCGGATTGCCGTCCGAGAGTGGAACGATTTGAGTGATCCAGATGAAATCGGCCGGAACGCGTTGGCCGAGATCGTTGATGATTTCGATCCACGCCTCGCGCTCCGCTGCAGCGGTGAGGAGTGGAGCTGCGAGCGCTTCGAGACGTTTCTTCTCAGCGGCGGCTTTGTCGAACGTGCCGGCGAAATTCTGGAGACTGGAGACTTCGGCGGTGACTTCGGAGAGGACCTCGCCTTTGACTGCGGCGGCTTTGGTGAAATAGACAATCCCTTGCCCGAGCAAAAGAAAGAGACAGAGGGCGGCGGCGATCAGGTAGGGCTTGCGTCGGTCGAGATCCTGAGCTCGGACGACGCTCGGGGGGCGGAGATTGATCGAGACCGGGCTATCGCCGAGCTGGCGTGCGGCAAGGCCGACGGATTCACCGAGCGCAGGTGCCTGGCGGGAGAGCTCGGCTTGATCGACATTGGGCCCGACGGCGACATTCCGGAAGGGATTGAAAAATTCCACCGGCATCTGCATCTTCTCGGCGAAGAATTCCAGCATGTAGGGCATGGCGACGGTCCCGCCTGCGAGGTAAGCGCGAGTGGGTTGACTGCCGCCCTGATTCGCCCGGTAAAAGCTGATGGAGCGCGCCAATTCCGCGTGAAGTCGGGTCATCGTCGTCCGAGAAAGTTTGGCGATACGACTGGAGACGGGATCTTCGGGGTCGGCGTAGGAACCCCCGAGGCTCACCAATCCCTTGTTTTTTTTGAGTGTTTCCGCGCTTTCGACGAGTTCGTCCAATTCCTTGGCGATGGCGACGCTGATGGTGTTGCCTCCGATGGGGATGCTGCGGCTGTAGGCCTTATTGCCATCAATGAAGATGAGGTTGGTCGTGCGGGCGCCGATATCGATCAAGATCGAGCAGCTGGTTTGGTCGCCGTAATTGAAGCGAAACGCGTTGTAGAGGGCCATCGGGGCGACATCGATAATCTGCGGCGTGAAGCCGGAGTCGACGACGGACTGGTTGACGTCCTCCAGGGTGTCCGTTTTGATCGCGAGGAGAGCAACGTTGAGTTTGCCTTCGTGGGCTTCTCCGAGCGCTTGGTAGTCCCAGACGACTTCGTCAATCGGGAAGGGAATGTTTTGCTGGGCCTCGAATCCGATGATCTGGTCCAGCTCTTCCGGTGAAGAGCCTGGGAGCGAGAGGTAGCGGGCGAAGACGGCTTGAGACGGGAGGGAGTAATTGACGCTGGTCGGCTTGATTTTAGCCGTTTGACGTAGTCCCTCGACGGCGACCTTGAGTTGGCCGGGCCGGGTGGCGTCCGCTCCGGCGTCCGCCATCAATTCGGTCGTGTGAAATTGGGCGAGCGTGAGAGATCCGTCGGCGGAGACCTGGAATTCCGCCAGGGCGACGGTCTGCATGCCCAGAGTCAGAACACAGGTGCGGGTCGGTGCGGCCATTACGGTTGGGTCGAGTGTGTTTGGGCTAGGGGTGGATCAATTTCCTCAGCGGGCAGGGGTGCTCTTCAGTGCCTCGTAGTAGTCCCAGAAGAGGGGAGCAAACGGGGTGTCGTTCTTGTTCAAGACGTAGCCGGGTGTCTGCTGGAATTGATTCCACCACTGGGGCTTGCCTTTGCCTAGGCCGATGCTCTGTTCGGCGACGACCTGCCCTTGCCGAGTGATCGTGACGCCAATCGCTTGCGTGGCGCTTGATTTGTTCGTGGGAGCTTTTCCGAGAAAATAGCGTTGAAGCGTGCGGGGGCTGACGAAAGCTACGGAGTGGAGGTCTTTGCCCGGCCCGACGGCGACGTGGGTGACGGAGCCGACGAGTAGGGAGCCTTGTGGGTATTCCCGGCTCTTGTTGCCTAGGAGAACGTAGTAATTAAACGTGAGTTCGTCGATGTAGGGATCGACGCCGCGCTCCTGAGGCTCGTAGGTGAAGGTCGTCTCGATCATCATCCAGTCCTGACTGGTCGCCTTGCGCTGCGGTCCGATCGTGAGATTGTAGACGGGCGTCGGTTCGAGCGAGACGTCGATTGAATCGATGTTGAAGCCCGTATTTTGCGCTTGCGAATCCGCCAAAAAGGCGAAGGTCGCGAGACTGAGGACGGAAAGAGAGAGGAGAGAAGTTCTCATTGTTCGGGGATGGTCGAGGTTGGTTGAGCTTGGGGGTGGGGAGCGTCGTGGCGGAGCGTAGCGAAATGGGTGCGGGTCGTAAACTGCATTGTGAACAACTTTTCGGAAAAATTGACTTCGCTCAGACCCGGTCGCGGAAAAAGTCGATTGTCCGGGTAATTCCATCCTCAAAAGCGACCTTGGGCTCCCAATCGAGCAGGCGTTTGGCCAGCCCGATGTTCGGTTGACGTACCTTCGGGTCGTCAACCGGGAGGGGCCGGAAATCCAGCTCGGATTTTGAACCGGTGATCCGGACGATCTCCTCGGCGAATTGCTTGATGGTCATCTCGCCGGGGTTCCCAATGTTCACGGGCTCGTGGTAGTCACCCATCATGAGTCGGTAGATGCCGTCGATCAGATCCGATACGTAGCAGAAGCTTCGGGTCTGCGAGCCGTCGCCGAAAATGGTGAGGGGCTCGCCGCGGAGGGCCTGGCCAATGAAGGCGGGGACGACCCGACCGTCGCGGAGGCGCATGCGGGGACCGTAGGTATTAAAGATGCGGATGATCTTCGTGTCCATGTTGTGGAAGCGGTGGTAGGCCATCGTCATGGCCTCGGCGAAGCGCTTCGCCTCGTCGTAGACTCCGCGGGGACCGATCGGGTTGACGTTGCCCCAGTAGTCTTCGGTCTGCGGATGAACGAGCGGGTCGCCGTAACATTCGGACGTCGAAGCGAGGAAAAATGCGGCCTTCTTGTCCTTGGCGAGACCCAGTGCGTTGTGGGTGCCGAGCGATCCGACCTTGAGCGTGGGAATGGGGAGCTCGAGGTAGTCGATGGGGCTGGCGGGGCTGGCGAAGTGCCAGACGTAGTCGACCGCGCCGGGAACGAAGATGTATTCCGTGACGTTGTGCTCGATGAAGCGGAAATCGGCGTTGCCCGCGAGGTGCTCGATGTTGGCGACATTGCCGGTGATAAGGTTGTCGATGGCGATCACTTGATGGCCTTCGGCGAGCAGGCGGTCGCTGAGATGGGAGCCGAGGAATCCGGCACCGCCGGTAACAACACTGATCTTTTTGGCGGGAGTTTCTGACATGGCGGGCATGGAAATAAGCGCGCGGCGGGACGTTGGCGAGCAGAAAGCACTGGCGCGGACGTCGACGGTGGGTAATCACGTTTCCTCGGCTCGAGCGGGTGTGGTCGGGCGCTTGCGGTTACTCCCGAAGGCCAGTGGGGCGGCGCTGATTTTCCTGAATCAGAGGAGATCGCGTTGGTGGGTGGGAATGATGTCCACCTGGACGCGGGGTGCGAGGTGGCTGAATTGCGCGGCGAGATCCGTGCGGAGTCGGTCCAAGGCAGGAATTGGTGGCGGGGTGATCTTTTTGTCGAACAAGACGGTGATCAGAACGTAGATGGATCGACCGATTTCGACGACGCGGATCCGGGAATCGGCGGCATCCCATGGTTGGATGGCGTTCTCGCAGGCCGGAACGATGTGGGTGGTGAGTTTCCGATCCGGCGCGACGAAGAGGAGTTGTCCGACGCCCTGTAGGACCGTCTTGATCGGAACTGGGAGGAGGAGCAGAACGAGAAGCGCGGTGAGGGTAGGATCGACGAATGGAACGAGGTCAGCGTGAGCGGTCTGGCGGAGGAAAATGCCCCCGGCGAACGCCGCGCCGACCAGCCCGCTGAGGATCCCGTCGAAACCCCAACTGCGGGCGTCGACGGCCAACAGGCTCGATCCGGTCCGTCGGGCTGCGCGGCGTTGGTGCCAGGCGAGCGTCAGGCATCCGACCGTGCAGATGGCGCTGTAAACGATGGCGATGCCGAAGGACGGCTCCCGGCCTTGATCGAACAGCGCCATGATGCTGCTGCCGAGCGCGAACAGGCACAGTGCGAGAATGAGCAGCCCCTTGATCGCGTTGAGCAGCGGTTCGTAGCTGGCGTAGCCGAAGGGGTGGGTGTCGTCGTCGGGGAGCCCGACCAGCCGACTGACTTTGAGCGCCAGGATCGCGATGATGCCGGAAATGACGGAGTAGAATCCATCGAGTAGAATGGCGTTCGAGTGGGTGAGCGTGGCGAAGCCGACGCCGAGCAAGCCGAAGACGCAATAACCGAAGATCGATCGGCGCAGGGCGGCTGTCTCGGTGGCGGGATTGGTGTCGAGCGGCGACAGGGAAGCTTGGGTCATGAATTTCTGCGTTATCACTCGATGGTAGTGGGAGCCTGCGGTTTGCGCGAGGTTGCGGCGGAGTGACTCGTGATTGACGGCGGGCTTTGGTTGGTCCACTTGTCCGCATGTTTTCGAGATGGGCTTTAACGTTGAGTGTGATGATGGCCGCCGCCTTCGGTGCTGCCGCCGGGCAATTTAGCCGGGTCATCGCCTTTGGGGATAGTTTGAGTGATCGCGGGAACACGGTGGCGGAACTGGGTCTGCTCCTGAACGGGACGGACGCCTACAACTCGAACTTCTACGCTGGCGGTCGTTGGTCGGATGGACCGCTCTGGATCGAAGTCGTCAACGACCAATTCGGCAACGGTGCCTGGAGCCGAAACAACGGGAGCGCCTTTTCAAACGGAAGCAATTTCGCGTGGGGTGGAAGCACGAGCGGTTCCGGGCGCACCAGTGGGGTGCTCGCCAACCTTCAGACCCAGATACAGTCTTACCGGCTCAACGCGGTGCTCGGGCCTGTCGTTAGCGCGCCCGACACGAAGCTTTTCGCGGTCTGGAGCGGAGGCAATGACGTCATTAACGCAGTCCAGAGTGGCCAGGCCGTCAACGTCGGCACCCTGTCGACGACGATGGCTGACAACATCGCCCAGGCGGTGACGACGCTCTACAACCTCGGCGGCCGCCACTTCATCGTCCCCAACCTCCCGGATCTCGCGAAGAAGCCAAATTACGGCCCAGATCCTTTTCTCGCGGGTCAAGCCTCGGCCATCGTGAACGCGTATAACCCGAAGCTCGCGGCGCGAATCGCGAACCTTCAGGCGACCCTGGCGGGCATTACGATTCACGCGTTCGACGCGTTCTCGATCTTGAACGAGGTGATTGCGACTCCCGGGCAGTTCGGTCTGCTCGACGTCACGCAACCGGCTTACGTCTCGGATCCCAACCTGCCGCTGCGCGGCTACGTCCGCCCCTTGCCCGGCAGCTACCTCTTCTGGGACACGACGCACCCCACGACAGCCGGGCATGCCATCCTCGGCTTAAATGCTCTCGAGCTGATTGCCCGCGGTCCCGGGGCGACCGTGGGCCGCGACCTCACCCGGCCGAAGGTCAGGGTCGTCCGCAAATCGACGCGAGTTCGCGGCCGGACTCTCCGGTTGGTGGGAAAGGCGAGCGATGACGGATCACTCGACCGGGTCGAATGGAAGCTCGGTCGTGGCGACTACCGCCGCGCCCGGAAGACGGAACCGCTGGCGCGCAAAGATCACCCTCGAGCCTGGGAAAAACGTCGTTCGCGTTCGAGCCGTTGACGCGGCGGGGAATGTCTCTCGGGTCCGGCGATACGTGGTCAAATTGGGCCGTTGATCCGAGCGTCTATTTGGCACCGGAGCCGAGGAGGACGACGGGAATGGTGCGGAGGAGGATCCAGAGATCGAGGCCTAGCGACCAGTTGTCGATGTATTCGAGATCCATCTTCACCCAATCCTCGAAGCGGGTGACGCGGTTGCGTCCGCGAACCTGCCAGATGCAGGTGAGGCCGGGCTTCATGCTGAGGCGGCGGCGGTGGGCGGCGGATTCAAATTGCTCGACTTCGTAGAGCGGGAGCGGGCGTGGGCCGACGAGCGACATGTGTCCGAGGAGGACGTTGGCGAGCTGGGGGAGTTCGTCGATGCTGGTCTTGCGGATCCAGCGGCCAACGGCGGTGACGCGCGGGTCGTCTTCGATCTTGAAAACGGGGCCGCTCATCAGATTGAAGGCCTCGAGTTCGGCCCGACGCATCTCGGCGTCAGTGCGCATGGAGCGGAACTTGAACATGGTGAAGGCGCGCCCGTGACGACCAGCGCGTTGCTGTCGGAAGAGAGCGGGGCCGGGCGAGGTGAGACGAATGAGAAGGGCGACGAGAAGGAGGAAGGGGAGCAGGAAAAGAAGCCCGAGGCCGGCGAGGGTGCGGTCGAAGGCACCCTTGACGATGAGCGCCCACGAGATTTCCGGCGTGGTGCGAAAGACCAGCATGGGTCGCTGGGCGAGAACCTCGTAAGTGGGGCGGGCAATCGACGTCCGGATGAAATCGGCGCAGAGCCAGGCCTCGACTCCCTCGACCTCGCAGGCGGCGATGGCTTTCTGAACGGCGGTGAGCTCGAGATGGTTGAAGACGAGGACGACCCGGCCGACGGAGTGGGTGTGGATGGCGTCGACGAGGGCTTTGGTGTCCTGATTTTCGAGGTCGATGCGCTCGACGACTTTGATCTCGAGGCGTTGGGTCTCGGTGAAGGACTCTTCGAGTTCCTGGATGCGGGCGGGCTCGCCGGCGATGAGAATTCGTTCCGCGTGGGCACCTCGCAACAGCCGGCGTTTGGTAATGGTGGCAAAAAGTTTTTCCTTCCCGATAAGGAGGATGATCGCAATGAAGGCGAAGAGAATCGGAACGGATCGACTCGGGAAATCCAACTTGAGGAGGAAGGCGCTCGTGGCGACGAGAACGAAAAGCCAGAGGCCGGCGCGGCAAATCTGGGAGAGGGATTTCCAAAGTTTTTTCTCCAGCGGGTACTGGTAAAATCCCTGGAGTTCGAGGAGGAAGGGGCCGAATGGGATGATGAGGGCGAGGGCCCAAAAAAAGTGAGCGAAGGGCGGGATCTCGGGCGAGGCGTCGAGGCTGATCAGACCGTGGAAGCGGAGTTGATGCGCGAACCAGAACGCGATTCCGAGGATCGCGGCGTCGAGGAGCTCCGTGAGTTGGAGGTTGATTTCGCGTTTTCGCGCTAACATAAAAGCCCGGCCCGATCGGAGCGGTCAGGCACTTGAAGTCACGAAGGATCATGCGTCAAAGAAAAAGGCCACTGCGATTGGATCGCGCAAACGTTGTCGGGGTGATCGAATCGCGCCGGGGCTTCGGCATGGCCCGGCGGTTGGCCGAGCGCGGGCTCGACGCGATCGAACTGAGGTTGGATTTGTTCGGCTCGGTGCCGAGTCCCGAGGTGCTGATGGCGCTACCGGTGCCGGTGATTGCGACCGCGCGAGCCGAGCGGGAAGGCGGCGCGAAGGGCGTCGACGATGCGCGGAGGGTGGAGCTCTACCGGGGCGTGCTGGGGGTGGTGAAGGCAATCGACCTCGAGTTGTCCTCGTTGCCGGCGATGGAGGCCGTGGCGAGAGCGGCCCAGTCGGCGCGGCAGCGAGTGATCGTGTCGGTGCATGATTTCGAAGGCTTTCCCGATGCTCGGAAATTGCGCGGCTACGCCAAGCGGGCGGTGGATGCGGGAGCGGACGTCCTGAAGGTGGCGTGCACGCCGGAACGGATCTCGGATCTGGCGCCGTTGCTGGAATTTCTGGACGAAGCGCCTCTGCCGGTGGCGGCGATGGGGATGGGGCGGTTCGGGAAAGTCTCGAGGTTGCTCTTCGCGGCGGGCGGATCGGTCCTCAATTACGGCTGGATCGAGCGACCGGTGGTCGACCGGTCAGTGGTCGGCGGCGGAGCTGCGCGTGCGGATCGACGAGCTGAGGCACGCGAACTGATTGGTGGCGGGCAACGATTGGTTGCTGCTCCTGCCGGCGGGTTCGGCGGTGCTCTACGTGGTCGCCGCGTTCGCGCTGAAGCGCGCCATCGGGGCGGGTGCCGGGCAGGCGCAGGTGAACCTGTTTGCCAACGTGTCTGCCGGAGTGCTTTCCTGCCGTTGGCGGCGTTTGCCGGCGACGTGGATTGGGGTTTGGTGTGGATGCCGCTGGTAGCGGGCGGGACCTTTTTCTTGGCCAGCTCTTCACGTTCCAAGCCTTGCGGCACGGCGACGTGTCGGTGGCGACGCCGTTGTTGGGAATGAAGGTTTTGTTCATTGCGGTGGTGAGTTGGGCGGTTTTTGGCGATGCGCTGGCGGCGAAATGGTGGGTGGGCGCGGCGGCGAGTTCGGTCGGCGTCGTCCTGGTAACGGGGGCGACCCTCCGAACGCTGGCGCCGAGATTGCTGCGCGCGGACGCGTTGATGTCCCTGGCGGCAGCGGCGGCGTTTGCGCTGACCGATGTCTTCGTGCGGCAGTGGGCGGGCCGGTTTGGCATCGCTGCGTTTATCCCGCTGATGTTTGGGGAGGTGGCGGTGTTGTCGTTGGTGATGTTTTTGCCGCAGGGAGGATTGCGGCTGTTTTTGCCGGTGAGGGGAGCGGTGATCCCGCTGGCGGGCGGGTCGCTGGCTTTGAGCGTGCAGGCTCTCGGCATGGCGCTGGCGCTGGGCCTTTACGGAAACGCCACGGCGGTGAACATCGTGTATTCCGCCCGTTCGGTCGGAAGCGTGATCGTGGGTTGGCTGCTGGTCCGCCATTTTTCGGCGGAAGAGACGGCCTGGGAGCCCGGGGTGTTGGGGCGGAGGCTCGCCGGATCGATCCTGCTTTTCGCGGCGGTGGTGTTGGTCTTGATTTGAGGGATGGAGAAGATTGTCGAGGAACTGCGCGCTGGACGGGAGCTGACCGAGGCCGAGGTGGCGGAGAGCTGCGGGTATCTGATGAATGAGACGATTTCGGTCGAGGATCGAGCGGAGTTGCTGGAAGTGCTGGCGGCGAAGGAAGAGACGGCGAACGAGATCGCGGCCTTCGTGCGGACGTTGATCGGCCACGCGGTGGGGATCGAAGTCGGGGGGGGGCGACCGGTAATGGATCTGTGTGGAACGGGTGGGGACAGACTGGGATTATTTAACGTGTCGACGGCGGCGATGTTCGTCGTCGCGGCCTGCGGAGTAACCGTGGTAAAGCACGGGAACCGGGGGATCACGTCAAAGTGCGGGGGGCGGACGTGTTGGAGGCGCTCGGGGTGAACATCGAGTTGGAGCCCGAGCGGGCGGCGCGGGTGGCGGAGGAGGTCGGGTGCGTATTTTTGTTCGCGCCGAGGTATCACCCGGCATTCAAGACGATTGCCCCGGTGCGGGCGGCATTGGCGAAGCGGGGGGTGGCGACGATTTTCAACAAGCTCGGGCCGTTGCTTAATCCGGCGCGACCGGCGTATCAGCTGGCTGGCGTGTTCGATCCGGCGATGGTGCCGCTCTACGCGGGGGTTTTCCGGGAATTGGGTCGGGAGCGGGCGTGGGCGGTGCACGGGGAGACGCCGGCGGGAGGATTGGACGAGATGTCGACGATGGGGACGACGCGGGTGGCCGAGGTCGTGGATGGAGTGGTCCACGACTTCGGCGTGGACGCGGCGGAATTTGGAATTGCGCGACCGGAACTGGCGGATCTTCGCGGCGGGGACGCGGCGGAGAACGCCTTGACCTTGGAGGCGCTGCTGGCGGGGCGATTGCCTGGACCGATCGCGGACATCGTCTGCTGGAACGCGGCGGGGGCCTTGGTCGTCGCGGGAGTGGCGATTGATCTCGCGGACGGACTGGAGCGGGCGAGAGAAGTCATCGAAAACGGTGAAGCGTCGGATCGGCTGAACGCTTTGCCGGGCAAGCTGAGGCGCGGGATCGCGGGGGAGGATTCGCCCAGGGTGACATCGTTGGTGCTCGCCGCCGGGTTCGTCTTCTCCAGTCTGGAGTCATCGTCGGAGTCGAGTGTTCTCCACTGGCGGCGTTGCTGTGGGGATTTGCGCGGGGTGAGGACGCCGGCGGCTGGAAAAGAGTTGACGGATGCCGACGGCCGGAGCGGTGAAAGTGCGGGCTTCAGCCAACCGGGATCGGTCTGGGTCCGCTCCTGAACCACGACGTCATTTATCACATCTTCGGAGCAGCCACGCTGATCTGCTTTGACCGGGCGGGTCCGACGTTTGTTGATCGGAATTGATCGAAGCCGATTCCGAGGGAGACGAACGCGGGCGGTGGGTCGGAATGGCCTGAGCGGCACACTCATCAAGAAAGATGCCGAGTTGATTGGAGATGCGCTCGATCAAGCAGTCGCTGGACTTCAACCATCTCCTCAGCTTCACCGCATTCGCTGGCGAGCGGTGAGGGTCAGTCGGCACCGCGCTCGGCGCGGCGGAAGGCTTCGAGCTGGCGTTTGAGGGGTTCCCAGTAGGCGCGGTCCTTGGCTTGTTCGACGCGGACTTCCGCGTCGAGCGCCGTGCGGAGCGCGTCGAGGTCGCCGGTGACGGCGTGGGTCAGGAGGGGGCGGCTCGCGATGAGGTTGGAAGTCTCGGCGGAGAAGCGGGCGGTGATTTCGAGGAGCCGCTCGGGGGTGCGGACTTCCAGGAGCCAAAATTCGATTCGACCCGGAGTGGGCTCGAACTCGTCGGCGACGTAGTGGTTTTCGACGAGAGCAGTGATGACCGGCCAGTCTCTTTCGCGCTGCGTTTTCTTGGCTTTGACCAAGTCGGGGACGGAGAGTAGGTGACAGTCTTCTCCACCGGGCAACGTCATGGTGGTGCGCCGATCCCAGAGAATCGGAAAGGCGTCGAGATCTCGGAGGCGGGTCATGACGTCGACTCGGAGACCGGCAGCTTCGGGAATGTGGCAGCGGTAGTGGACGGCGTGACCGGTAGCGAGGATGCCGGGATCGAATGGCGGCACGGCGATTCGGTCGGCCTGGAGGTCGGCGAGGGCGGCGTGAAGACGCCCGAAGTTTTGGTCGTCTGCGAGGATAACGAAATCGACGTCCTTGCTAAATTGCGCTGCGCCGTAAAACACGCAGGCCTGGCCGCCCATAAGCAGCGCCTCGACTCGATGTCGCTGGATCGTAGAAAGGACTTGTCGGATCGGGGTCGGGATCAAGGCTGCCTCCCATGGCTAGATATTGGGCGAAATCTTTTCGCTCTCCTCGAATCGTTGGATCGGGGTGAGGTCCACCCATTCCTTCCATTCGTCGGAGAGGTCTTCGTATCGCATGGTGCGTTCAGTGTTGGGCGGATTGCGCGGAGGTGCAAGCGCGGGGTCTCTTGGGCAAGAGGCTCGTCCGAGGGCAGCCCGTGACGGCATCCCCGGGGTGCACGATTCAACGCCGTTGGCGGTGCCGATTCCTCCGTCGAATCCCGACACTCCTCAAATCACACCGCACTTCGCCCTCGATATCGCCGGACTCCCATCTGTTCACAGGGAGGCTGGGGCGGCGCCATGAAGTCGACGGTGCCGCGACTTCGGATCATGATGGATTCGAAGTGGCAGCTCAGAGGTCAGCACTGGATCCTGGCGGCAGGCTCGATCAACGTTCTTGTCCAGCCGACAAGATAGCCTGCTTCCGTTCCCTTTTCTGCGGACGGACGGACGTCTACCCCCAGCGGTTCGAGAGTCGGTCGACGGGACGAGCGGGGTATTCGCCCGCTTGTGGGAATGAATGGGTGCGCGGTGTCTGCGAGAAGCCGCGCATCAAGTGCTCGGATCGTCCGCATCAGAACTGGCTCCCGGTCAGTGATGAAAAGATTCGCTGGCACCTGTCGGGGAGAAACGCGGAGGGGAGTTCGTTTGTCATGGGCGTGTATCCGATGCTGATTGACGAGACGTGTTTTTTTCTCGCGTTCGACCTCGATGGTGCCGGTTGGCCGGAGGATTCCGCGGCATTGGTGGAGGTCCTGCGAAAGCTCGATCTGCCGGTTGCCCGGGAGCGTTCGCGTTCGGGGAATGGGGCGCACGTTTGGCTGTTCTTCGAGGAGGCTGTGTCGGCGGTGCAGGCCGCGCCGTCTGGGGACGCATCTGTTGACGGAAGCGATGGACTCCCGGCCCGAGGTGGGACTGGGGTCCTACGACCGATTGTTCCCAAATCAGGATACCCTGCCGCGAGGCGGCTTCGGGAATCTGATTGCGCTGCCGCTCCAAAAGGCGGCGCGGGATGCCGGTAATTCTCTCTTTGTCGATGAGGCGCTGGTTCCGTATCCCGACCAGTGGGAATTTCTCGGGCGGCTCGAGAAGATTGGTAGGGCGCGAGTGGATGAGATTGTTTCCGAGGCCGAGCGAGCGAATCGCTTGCTGCCGGTGCGGGTCGCGCCGGACGAGGAGTTCGCGCTCACGCCGTGGCAGGCGTCGCCGTCCCGCCGGGCGGAGCAGCCAATTCCCGCAGAGACTTTGCCGAAGGAGCTTGGAATCGTTCTCTCCGATCAAATCTACCTTCCCAAGGACGCCCTGCCGCCCGTCCTGAGAAACCGCCTCGTGAGGCTCGCGGCGTTTCAGAATCCGGAGTTTTACCGCGCGCAGGCCATGCGGCTCCCGACCTATGACAAGCCGCGCGTGATCGCGTGTGCGGAGGATTATCCCGCGCACATTGCTCTCCCGCGCGGCTGTCTGGAAGACGTGCGGGCGTTGCTCGAACAAAATCGGGTTCGGGTGAAACTCGAGGACCGGCGTCACGCCGGGACGACGCTTGGTGTGACTTTCGCCGGGGAGCTGCGAGCCGCGCAGCGCGTCGCAGCGGACGCTCTGCTTGCCCACGATACGGGCGTCCTCGCAGCGACGACCGCGTTTGGGAAAACGGTTCTCGCCGCTTGGCTCATTGCGCAACGCGGCGTCAATACGCTCGTTCTCGTTCACCGACAGCAGTTGATGGAGCAATGGGTCGAGCGACTTTGTGAGTTTTTGAGTCTTTCCGAGAAATTGATTGGGCGGCTTGGCGGCGGACGCCGAAAGCTGACCTGGCCGGCTCGATGTCGCTCTCATCCAAAGTCTGGTTCGCAAGGACGTCGTCGATGATCGCGTGGCGGACTACGGCCATCTGATCGTGGACGAATGCCATCACCTTCCGGCTCGGAGTTTCGAGCTGGCGGTGAGACGGGCGAAGGCGAAATACGTGCTCGGTCTCTCCGCAACGATTCAGCGCAAGGACGGACATCACCCCATTGTCTTTATGCAATGCGGGCCGGTGCGGTACCGGGTTGGGGCGAAGGAGCAGGCCGATGACCGCCCGTTTCGTCACAACGTGATCGTTCGCCCGACGACGTTTCGTCCGTCGGCGGAACCGGCGGACGATGCGCGCATCGAATTTCAGCAGTTGTGCAGATCGCTCACCGAAGATGCCGCGCGCAACGCCTTGATCCGTGACGACGTGATGGGCGCGTTGGCGGAATGTCGCCACCCGCTGGTGTTGACCGAGCGGATCGCGCATCTCGACTGCCTCGCGGATCTTTTTCAGAAAGCGAATATCCCGATCGTCACGCTGCGGGGAGGCATGGGAAAAAAGGGACTGGCTCGCGCGATGGCAGCGTTGTCGGATGAAGCTGGCGATCCAGTGGTTGTCCTCGCGACCGGACGCACGGTCGGTGAGGGGTTTGATCATGCCCGGCTCGACACGCTCTTTGTGACCATGCCGGTGTCGTGGCGCGGGACGATCACGCAATACGTCGGGCGGCTCCATCGGCTGCACGACGGGAAACGTGAAGTGCGGGTCTACGATTATGCCGATCTGGAGTCGCCGATGCTGGCCCGGATGTTCGATAAGCGGTGCGCGGGCTACGAGGCAGCCGGGTATTCGATCCTTCTGCCGGCGAGCGCGATGCCGGGCTGGCCGCAGAATGTTCCGCTGCCGGTCGATCCCGGGTGGAAGCGTGACTACGCCGGAAGCGTCACCGTCTGATCCGCGATGGGGTCGATGCCTCGTTGGCGGGCTTGTTTCTGCTGGCCGCCAATCCGCCCGATGGGGTGGAGCGCGCTCGCAGTGCGGCGGAAGCGTTTCTGTTTCGGCGGCTCGAATCACTGGACGCGACGCGTCGACGTTTTCGGCTCAATGTGGAGCTGGCAATTCCCTTCAATCAACGGGGCACGATGGAGGTCGATTTTGTCGCGGAGAGCGAAAAGATCGCTGTCGAGTTGGACGGTCCTCAGCACTTGGCCGACGAAGACGCCTGGCGCAGTGACCGAAGGAAGGACGCGCTCTTGCAGCGCAACGGGTATTTTGTGCTGCGTTTTCTGGCTGCGGATGTCGCGAAAAATCTGGAAGGCGTTCTTGGTGAAATCGCGGTGGCGCTCGCTTGGCGACGGGGTGAGTGATCGATGGATTTGATTTTGGCTCCGGATGGCACCGCTCTATGTCGATTTTCGGTGAAGTTTCGCGAAGGACAGACGGGCTCGGAACTCGCGGCATTTGTTTGTTTGCTGGAATCCCCGACTCCGTGAAGACGGCGTGGAAGCCGTCCCTCCAATGGAGGGACCGGTGCCACCCGGTCCCATTTCCCGTGTTCTTGCCGACCACTTCAAGCAGTGCCATTCTCGACTGACTCAGAGGGCCGGGTTCAGTGTTGATGGGTGATGGTTGAGTGGGCGTGTTGAGTGGAATACGACAACGGGAAGTTCACGCCGGGTGAGGCATTGGAAGCTCTCAGTCGACTCCCAACAATAGCCACTGATCACCCCCGCAGCACTGGACGCCTGCATTGTTGGCGGCTGGAAGCCACCACTCCGGGCGCTAGACACGTCCGGATGCCGTCACTCTGGTGGCTGGACCGAGCTGATTCTGCGGTTATTGCTGAAAAATCAACAGGCAACTTGACGGGAGGAGGTTGCCTGTTGATAAATCAGCATCCATGAAGCGATCTGCCATTCCGGATGACTTGAGCAAGCGGGAGCGGCAGGTGGTCGAGATCGTCCTGCGGCTTGGGCGGGCGACTGCGCGGGACGTGGAACGGGAGCTGACGGACCCGCCGACCTATTCGGCGGTTCGCTCGGTTCTGAGGATTCTCGTCAATAAAGGTGTCCTGATCAAAGGCCGGGAGGAGGGGCGGGACGTTTACTCGTCGAGCGCGTCTCCGGCGGTTCAGCGCCGGAGTATCGTGGAGTCTTTCGTGAGGGGCTTTTTTGGCAACTCCGCGGGGGAGGCGGCGTGCGCGCTGCTCGGTCGGGAAGGTCTGCGGCTGACGCCGGAGGAAGCTGATCGACTCACCAAGCTCATCGAAGGAGCCCGCCGGAAATGAACGACTGGCTGACTCGGTTCGTTTTGCTGCAGGAATTTTACCCGCACCTCTTTGTCTTCCTGGCGGTCGCCGTGAAGACGAGCGTGATCGTTCTCGTCGCGTGGGGGCTGGCGCATGGATTCCGGTTCCGGTCGGCGGCGGGGCTGTGCTGGATCTGGCGAAGCGCGCTGATCGGTGTCCTGGCGACAGTGGTCTTCGATTTTTTTCCGGGCGGTTTCCAGGGCTTTCGGCCAGCGATCACGGTCGCGCTCTCGTCGGAGCAAACGCGGGCGGTGTGGCAGGAGGCCACTGTTTTGAAACTCGTGCGCACGGGGGAGGAGATGCGCGAAGCGATCCAGGAGAAGACCGAGCGAAATCGCGCGGAAGCGGTTCCGCCCTGGAAGTCGGACGAGATGGCGGCTCCGTCGGGCTCGGAGATTCGCAAACTCGCTGGGAACGTGATCGAGGCGGTTGTCCCGACGATTTGGTGGGGAATCGCAGCCGTTCTGGCGATTTTGACCGTCGTGCGGGTCATCGCGGGAGGCCTTTGGGTTCGGGGTGGCTCATCGGCGGTCGCTGCTTCGGTTGCGGACCTCGGTCGGGAGTTGGCGGGCACGTTGGGCCTGCGACGGTGCCCGCCGATTCGCACGTCGCCGCGCGTGCATTCGCCGTTGATTTTGGGTCTGGTTCGAGCGGGCATTTATCTTCCCGGCGGCTCCGTGGTTTGGCCGGAAAACAAGCTGCGGACCGTTCTTTGTCATGAACTCGCCCACGCCCGGAGGGGGGACGTGCGCTGGCAGTTTTTCGGCAAACTCGTGGGGTGCCTGTCGTGGTGGAACCCGCTGGTTTCGTTGGCTGTCCGGCGCGCGACCGCCACGGCGGAGGAGGCGGCGGATGACCTGGTCGTCCGGCAGACCAGTCGGTCGGACGATTACGCCGAGCTGCTGGTCGAGTTGGCGTCCGACGGACCGGTCGGTAGACCCGCCGCCGGGCTCCCGATGATCGATCACCGCTCGCTGGAGAAACGCATTCGCGCGTTGCTTCGGAGCAACCCCTGGCGCGGGCGGGTCGGGCGGCTGGTGGCGATGAGCGTGGTCGGCTTGACTCTTTTCTCCGTTGGCGGCGCGTCACTCTATCTGGCGCGGGCGGAAAACGAGTCGACGCCGCCGAAGTCCGACCTGACGCCGACGAGCGCCGAGCGGCGCGGTGATCTCGAACGCATCATCGAGAGGAACGAGCGGCGACTGACCGAGTGGCGGTTTCTGCACTTCAAGTTGGAATCGACGTTTTCCGAGGAGACCGATGGGGTGGTCGAGACGCCGCCGCAGCCCACGGTCCTGGAGGCGTGGGTCGATGGCTGGACGGGAATTCATCGGGCGGAATATCGCCCGCGGGTCACGAAATGGATCAACGGCGCGGCTCCGTTTTACATTCGGGACGAGACCGAGATCAACGATGGGCGGCGCATGGTTTCCTTCGAAACGCCGGATGATCTGAGGGATCGCGATCCGCGGGGGCTGGAATTTTATCTCGGGATTTCCCAGACCCTGGACCTCATTCGGCTGGCGGAGACGGCTCTGCGAGGAGGTGCGGGTCCGAAGCGCGGATTTCAGGATCTCGGCCGACGAGGAAACGCGCGACGGCAGGGGGTTGGTTCGGATTCGTGAGCAATTTTTCCGTGATGGAGAGGTGAGCCAGCAGAGGACGCTGCTCGTCGATCCGGCGCTGGATGATCTACTCGTCTTCAGTGAGTTGGCCTTCCCGATCAACCGACCGGACGGGCCCAGCTCCTGGAGCCTTCGCGAGGTGGGGCGGACTGCGGATGGGACGATTTATCCGGCGGAATACGCCACGGTTTCCAGCCGGGATGGGACCGCGACAACGAAAGTCGAACGCGTGGTGCATTTCGAGATCCTCACCCAATTTCCCGACGAGTTTGCGCAAATCCCGAAGCCGGATGCTCCACCTTACGTCGCCGAAAGCGGGGCGGCAGTCCCACCTGCGGAGATCGCGATCAACTACGTTAACGTGGACGGTGGGGCGGTCGTCGTCCCGGAGTCGGTTTCCGTGAGGATCAATCGGTTGGACCCGATGGAACTTTCTCTGGACGCGGCGGGTCGATTGATTCTTCCGCTGCCGAAGGAAGAGGTCACGCTGCTGTCGGTGCGGAACCGAGGCGAGGGGGTTCGTTCCGCAGATCGTGAAGTGGCAAAAAAACGGCGATCCGCTGCAGTTGCCCGAGTCCTACACGGTGAAGCTCGAGCCCGCGGTTCCGATTGCCGGGAAGGTCCTCGATGAGAACGGACAGCCGATTGCCGATGCGACGGTGAGTCTCTCGATCTCGGG
Organism: uncultured Verrucomicrobiae bacterium; assembly: GCA_963740185.1. Taxonomy (GTDB): domain Bacteria; phylum Verrucomicrobiota; class Verrucomicrobiia; order Chthoniobacterales; family JAATET01; genus CAVVKW01. The sequence goes on along the minus strand of CAVUDH010000007.1, from coordinate 166,060 downwards.
GCTCGAGCGCCGGACTTGGGGAGTTTTCAGCGATCGATTCGATATTTTCGGCGAGACGGTGACGACCGATGCGGCGGGCGAGTGGCGGTTCGCGGACGCTCCGCGGAAATTGGATGGATTGGGGATTCGGATCAGCGCGGAGGGATTTCAGCCGACGACGACCGGCGGAACCGGGGATTTTCGCACGTCGACCGGGCTGACTTACGCGTCGCTTCGTGACGGGACGGCGGATGTTGTCCTGAGCCGCGGAATCACGCTGTCCGGTCGGGTCGAGGATGCGGATGGCCGGGCGGTGCCGGACGCGCGATTGACCGTCGGTCGGGATCGCTGGGGAAGCAATCTCCCGACCACGACGACGGATGAGCGCGGCGCGTTCACTTTCGCCGGACTCGGGCCGGAGGAAGCCGAGTGGCTGAGTGTCGAGGCGGCGGCATTCAAGCCCGTTGCTCGGAAGATTCAGATCCCGGCGGCGGAACCGTTGATGATTCGATTGGAGCGCGGGCGCGTGCTGCGGGCGCGGGTCATGACGGAGGATGGCACGCCGTGCGTTGGCCTGCGGGTTGGGGCGGACAGGTGGCGCGAGGTGCGGACTTTGACGTTCGAGACGCGGACTGACGACGACGGCTGGTTCGTCTGGAACAGTGCTCCGGAGGATGCGGTCACGTTCAATTTCATTGGGCGGGAGAAAGGGGTGTTTCTGGCTGGCTTGGCCCTGACGGCGAGCGCCTCGGATCAGACTGTGTTGATGAAGCCGGCGTTGCGGTTGTCGGCGGAGGTTGTCAACCAGCGAACGGGAAAGCCCGTCGACAATGTGCGCCTCACGCCGGGGCGGGTCGTGGGTGAGCGGCGCGTGGATTGGGCGACGGATTCGGCGAAGACTTATCCGAACGGACGGATCGAGTGGGCGAGCGACCGGATGGGGCAGGACCGGGTCTTTCGGCTCGAGGCGGAGGGATATGAACCACTGCAGACCCGGGCGTTCGGCACGAAGCAGGAGGAATTCAGCGAGGGGTTCGAGATGGTGCCATTGGCCGCCGCGGCGGTCCCGGATCCCGCGGAACCCGCGGGATCGATCGCGCTCGAACTCGTGGATGCCGGGACGGGTGAGCCAATCGAGGGCGCCGAGGTGGAGGTGCGACAAAGTCCGGATCGGGAGAAAATCGGCTTCACGAGCGACGAGGATGGAGTTTGCCGGATTCCGCTCGTGACCGATCGACCAGCGACCGTGGGGGTGCAGGTCAGGAAAACGGGATACGTCCCGAAGCGGATCGATTGGAAGACCGCGAACCCGGAGTTCGAACTGCCCGCGGAGTTCAAACTCGCGCTGGACCGGGCGCGGGCGATTGGCGGCATCGTCGTGGATGAAGCGGGTGATGGATTGGGCGGCGTGCAGCTTTTGGTCTCCATTCGCGGATCGTCCGTCGACACCAGTGAACAAATTCACAACGACATCTCGGGAGGAGAAGGTGACGACGGATTCCGAGGGGCGGTGGTCGTTCGCGAGCGCGCCGCCTTCGCTGGATCGATTGAGTGTCCGGGTCGTTCATTCGGAATACGTCGACGAGTGGTCGAATCGCGAGAGGCCGACGGCGGAGGAGTATTTCAAACAGGAAACCCGGTTGGTGCTCGTCCGGGGGAACGTCATTACGGGGCTCGTCAAGGACGCGGCGGGCGAGCCGGTTGGTGGAGTTGCTGTGCTCATGAACGAACACGGGGCGAGCTCGACGACGCATCGGTCGTTTCTGACGGATGCCGAGGGGCGGTTCCGAATCGGTGGCGTTCCTGACCGAAGTCCCGGTCGGTCAGGAGGAACGGTGCTGACGTTTTTGAAGGATGGATTTGCCCCCGAGCTGAAGGTGATCGGGCGGGGCTCCGAGGACATCGCGAGCGTGACGCTGGAGCCCGGTCACCGGCTGGCTGGCCGGGTGGTGGACGTCGAGGGGCGTCCGGTGGAGGGGGTGGCGGTCTGCCCCGATCATTGGCGGGGGCATCGTCCGTTCCGGTTTCGATTTCGCACCGATCAGGATGGGCGTTTCGTTTGGGAGGACGCTCCGGAGGACGAGATCGTTTTCGATTTTTTGAAGACGGGCTACCGGGACCTTCGCAATGTGCCGCTGACTGCGAATCGGGAGAATGAGCTGACGATGGTGCCGCCGACGCGGATCACGGGGACGGTGGTCGACGCGGAGACCGGTGAGCCGATTCCGAGCTTCGAAATCACGATGGGAACCGTCTGGCGGGAGTCCCGGAAGTCGATCGACAGCCGCTCGACGCTTGCGGGATCGGGCGGGCGATTCACCTGGGAATACGACGATGCGGTTCAGTTGACGGGGCGGGACGGCGAGGTGCTCTTCGAGGGTCGTCGCTTCCTGCGAATCACTGCGCCGGGTTATTTCCCCGAGGATTCGCGGTTGATCTCGAACGACGAACGAGTCGTCGAGCTGGGTCTGCGTTTGCGAAAGGGGGCTGGAGTTCGTTTTCGGGTTTTGGCGGATGACGGTTCGCCGGTCGTCGGCGCGACGGTTGCCGTGGCGGGCGAGGGAAATCCAATTCGGATTGCGAACGGCGGCATCCGATCTCGTGACGATCTGACGATGGCGGACTCGGACGACGCGGGGTTCGTGGCGCTGCCGCCCGTGAGCGAAAATCCGAATCTGGTGATCACTCATCCGGACGCCGGGCTTGCTATGCCGACGTTGGATGAGGTTGCGGCTGGAGGCGCGCGGCTGACGCCGTGGGGAACGCTGATCGTGGAGTCGACTTCGATTCAGAAGGGCAAGGAACTGCGGCGATTTCTCAATACGGAAATCCCGGCGCCTCGCGAGGGGGGCGATTTGCCGGATACCGTTTTTCAGTATCGGGGAGAGGTCGTCGAGGATGGCGTGGCTGTCTTTCGCGGGGTCTTGCCGGGGGAGGTTCGGGTGAGGGGAGACGGCTCGGGAGAATCGCGAACCGTCGAGGTTCGAGCTGGGGAGGAGGAGGTCGTGACGATTTCGGAGTCCGAGTAAATTTTCGCTGTTCCAGTTGAGAAGTTTCCCGGCACAGCGGAACGCGCCCGTTTCAGTTGATTGATTTGCTCAACCCAAATTCAGTTTGCTCTTTGAGCATCCAAACTCGCTCGGGAAATTTCGATGGCGGCGTGGAGTTTTTGTTGCAGGAGTTCGCGGGAAGGCAGGGCGTAGAAGTCGCGGTGGAGGTCGTCTTAGAGCGGAATGATCTCTTTGAAGTGCGATCAACCCAATTGTTACGACAGTGTAGGCACGATCTCTTTCCCGTATTCTCCGCGTTCGTTTCCGGGGACTTCTGTTTGGATTCATTTTCCGATGCGCCAGTAGAGGAATCGCGTTCGGTTCGTCGTTGTTCATACCAGTGCCTTCGCCGCGGCTTCCGCATCGGGGGAGGGGGTGATGCGGATGATGATGCTCTTACTGGTCGGGGTGTTGCTTTCGTCGGCGGTGCTGTGGAGCGGGATTAGGACGTTGGCTTCCGGGAAGTAGGTGGCGGTACAGCGCGAAGGGAGGTTGAAGGGGGCGACTTGGAAGTGGCGGGCGATGCGCTCCTGGCCGTCGAACTCGCTGATGAGGTCGACGATCTGACCCTGCTGCAGTCCGGCGGCGGTGAGGTCGTAGGGGTTCATGAAGACGACGCGGCGGCCGTTGTGGATGCCGCGGTAGCGGTCGTCGAGGCCGTAGATCGTTGTATTGAACTGGTCGTGGGAGCGGATCGTCATCATGACGTAGCGGCCCTCGGGGATGTGGATGGCGTCGAGTGGAGAGGTGGTGAAGCGGGCTTTGCCGGTGGCGGTGCGGAATTCGCGCGAGTCGCGGGCGGGGTTCGGGAGATAAAAAATGTCCTCTTTGATTCGGGCATTGAAGTTGTCGAATCCGGGGATGACGTGCTCGATGTGGTCGCGGATGCGGTCGTAGGCGGCTTCGAGCGCGGTCCAGTCGGCTGCCGTGGAATCGCCGAGGACGGCGTGGGCGAGGCGGCAGACGATGGCGGGTTCGCTGAGGAGGTCGGGGCTGGCGGGGCGGAGGTGGCCGCGGGAGGGGTTGATGACGCCCATGGAGTCTTCGACGGTGACGAATTGCTCGCCGGTGGCCTGCTTGTCGATCTCGGAGCGGCCGAGGCAGGGGAGGATGAGGGCGGTGCGGCCGGTGATGAGGTGGGCGCGGTTGAGCTTGGTGGAGACGTGGGCGGTGAGGGTGCAGCGTTGGAGGGCTGCGGCGGTGAGTTCGGTGTCGGGGGTGGCGGAAAGGAAATTGCCGCCGAGTGCGAAGAAGACGCGGATGGTGCCGTCGTGCATTTGCTGGATGGCCTCGACGGTGTCGACGCCGTGCTTGGTCGGCGGATCGAACCGAACTCCCGACCGAGGTCGTCCATGAACCGCTGGTACATTTTTTCCCAGATGCCCATGGTGCGGTCGCCCTGGACGTTCGAGTGTCCGCGGACGGGGCAGGGTCCGGCGCCTTCGCGCCCGATGTGGCCGCCGAGGAGGAGGAAATTGACAACCTCTTTGATGGTGGCGACGGAATTTTTGTGTTGGGTGAGACCCATGGCCCAGCAGCAGATGATGCGCTTGGAGCGAATGGCGATGGCGGCGGCTTGCTGGATTTGCTCGCGGGAGAGGCCGCTGGTTTCGGTGATGTCGTGCCAGTCGGTGGCGCGGAGGTTTTCGAGGAAGGCGTCGAAGCCGTCGGTGTGAGTGGCGATGAACTCGCGGTCGAAAACGGGCGTGCCGGCGTCCTCGGCGGCGAGCATTTCCTTGCAGATGCCACGGAGGGCGGCGAGGTCGCCGTTGATGCGGACGGGGAGCCAGAGGTCGGTGAGGGTGACGGCGCGATTGAGGAGCATCGTGCCGGGAAATTTGAGAATGTTCGGGTATTCCTCGGGGTTGGGATTGACGACCCGCATGAGGCCGGGCTCGGGCATGGGGTTGAGGGAGACGATGGTCGCGCCGCGCTCCTTGGCGTGCTGGAGCGAGGTCAGCATGCGGGGGTGATTCGTCCCGGGGTTTTGGCCGATGATGAAGATGCAGTCGGCTTTCTCGAAATCATCGAGGGTGACGCAGCCTTTGCCGACGCCGATGGTTTCGTTGAGCGCCGCGCCGGAGGACTCGTGGCACATGTTCGAGCAATCGGGCAGGTTGTTGGTGCCGAAGAGGCGGACGAAGAGCTGATACAGGAAGGCGGCTTCGTTGCTGGCGCGGCCGCTGGTGTAGAAGGCGGCGGCATCGGGGGTGGGGAGGGATTTCAGCTCGGCGGCGAGGAGGGTGAAGGCGTCGTCCCACGCGATGGGCTCGTAGTGGGTGGCGTCGGGGCGGCGGACCATGGGGTGGGCGAGGCGGCCTTGTTGCTCCATCCAGTGATCGCTGCGGGCGGCGAGGTCGGCGATGGAGTGTTTGGCGAAAAAGTCGGGCGTGATGAGCTTGCGGGTGGCTTCGCTGGCAAGGGCCTTGGCTCCGTTTTCGCAGAATTCGAAGGTGTGGCGGTCGTCGTCGGCATCGGGGCTTGGCCAGGCGCAGCTTTGGCAATCGAAGCCGTCCTTCTGGTTGACCTTGGCCCAGGTCGAGAGGCCTTGGCGGAATCCACTTTCGCGGGCCATGAATTTGAGGCTCTGCCAGACGGCGGTCATCCCGGCGGCGGTCTCGTGGGGGTGGCGTTGGTCGGCGGGGGTGGGTTCTTCGGGAGGTTGGGCTCCGGGGATGCTCATACGAGGGGAATTCTCGCGCGAAGCCGCGAAGGCGCGAAGTGAATTTGTGGTCGCTTCACGATCCTTCACCCAGGCGCGCCGCAAACTTGCGGGCGGTCGCTTCACGTTGGCGGGTGATTGCTTCGACGGAACGCCGCGCTGCGGCCAACGGCGGCGGGTGGGGCGGTCGCGGGAGTGCCGCAGGCGAAGGGAGGGTCCGGGGCGTAGGCGATGAACAACTGGATGGCCTGAGCCACCTCGTCCCCCCGCAGCAGCGCGGCGACGCGCAGAGCACCGTCGAGACCAGCTGTGACTCCTGCCGTCGTGACGAGGCTCCCGTCGATCACCAAGTGCTCGTCGACGGGGTTTGCCCCGAAGTGCGATAGCAGATGGTGGGCGGACCAGTGCGTGGTCGCGCGGCGTCCGACGAGCAGTCCAGCGGCTCCGCAAATCAGCGCGCCAGTGCAGACCGAGAAAACGCACCGAGCACCCGCAGCCTGGGCCCGGACCCAATCGAGGATCCGGGGGTCGTCCATCACTGCTTCCTGACCGAATCCGCCGGGCACGTGGAGCAGATCAAGCGCGGGCGCTTCGTCGAGAGTGGCGTCGGCGGTTAATCGCAGGCCGCGAACGTCGCGGACCGGGTCGGTGCTGCGACCGTAGATGCGGTAGGTCGAATCCGGAATTCGCGACAAGATCTCGAACGGGACCGGTGAGGTCCAGCTGGTCGATACCTTCGAATAGGAGCGAGCCGATTTGCAGGTGGGCGGCGGTCTTCATTGATCCTCCCCGGGGGAGTGACTATCCGGGTTCGTCATTCGACGACGCGGTGGCCCCCGGTGTAAACGTTAAATCGGTCGTCGCGGACGAAGCCGATCAGGGTGGCGTCGTGTCGCTGGGCGAGCTCGACGGCGAGGCTGGAGGGAGCGCCGACGACGGCGAGGGTCGGGATGCCGGCCACGAGGGCCTTTTGCACGATCTCGTAGCCCGCGCGACTGCTCACGAAGAGAATCTGATCGGAAAAGGGCGGGGCGATGCCGGCGAGCAGGCGGGATCCAATCACTTTGTCGACGGCGTTGTGGCGGCCGATGTCTTCGTGGTGCGCCAGAAGGGTGCCGTGGGTGTCGAAGAGGGCGGCGGCGTGAATGCCGCCGGTTTGGTCGAAATTGGACTGGGCGTCACGGAGCTTGTCGGGGAGGGCGTGGATGGTGGCGGGAGTGAGGAGGGTAGTGGACGTCGGGAGCGGGAAGGAAAGCGCGAAGTCGGCGAGCGAGGATTTGCCGCAAGCGCCGCAGCTGGAGGTGGCGGCGAACCTCCGATTCGCGCGAGCGAGGTCGACCAAGACGCGGGGGTCGAGTTCGACGCGGGCGTGATTGGGGGTGATCTCGACGCCGGCGATCGCCTCGGCGTCGGTGATGATTTGCTCAGCAAAAAGGAAACCCACGGCGAGCGCGTCTTCGTCACCCGGCGTCTGCAGCGTGACGGAAATCGTGCGGTGAACGCGGTGACCGTCCCGGGTGAAGGCGAGTTCAATCTCGAGGGGTTCCTCGGCGGCGAGGAGGTCGGATTCGAGCGAATCAGAGCTCCCGGTGATTCGGCGGATTTGACAACGTCGAACGCTCTGAGCCCTCACACCCGGAAGATGGCGCCGAGCTTCTTGCCCAGGATCAGGCTGGCTCCGAGGATGGTGACACCGAGGAAACACATGGCCCAGACGCCGAGGGCGCTGGCGATGAAGCGACCGTCACCCAGGAGTTGGTAAAGCTCGTAGATCGCCTTGGTAATCGGGAAGTCTTCCTGTTTCTGAGCGAGGATGAGGCTGTCGCTGACTTCCAGCATGGCGAACGAGAAGGCCAGGAGACCGCCGGCCATGAGGTTGGCGGCGATGAGGGGGATGGTAATCTTGCGGAGCGTTTTAAGCGGGGGGCAGCCGAGATTTTGGGCGGCTTCCTCGAGGGTGACACTGGTCTGCTGAAAGCCAGCGGCGGCGCTGCGGACGACGTAGGGGAGTCGACGGACGGCGTAGGCGATGACGAGGATGTAGAGCGGATCGACGGCGGGGTTCATGAAGCCGAAGAGTTTGCCTTCCTGAGTCATGGCCAGGTAGCCGAAGGCGAGGACCAGTCCGGGGACGGCGAGTGGGAGCATGGCCATGGCGTCGAGGATCTGACGTCCGGGCAGCGTGGTGCGGACGACGACGTAGGCGATGGCGATGCCCAGGACGATGTCGATCACGGTGGCCAGTCCGGCGTATTTGAGGCTGTTGCGGATCGAGGACAGGGTGAGGTCGTGACCGAGCGCGGCTTCGAAGTGGCCGAGGGTCCAGCCGGTCGGAAGAATGGTGTCGTACCAATCTCCGGAAACCGCAACGAGGATGACCCCAATGTGCGGGAGAACGGCGACGAACGTAACGAAGACGAACGCGGCGGTGCAGAGCCAGGCTTTGGCTGGTGGGAGCGGTCGCGGTCCGCCGACGGAGGTGGCCTTGGCCATCATGGCGTGGGTATTGCGACCGAAGAGAAATTTACTGGCAGCGTAGGCGAGGACGGTTGCCAGAAGCATCACGGCGACGAGAGCGAAGGGGAACGGATTGCCGCCGATGTCCTTGATGCCGGCGAAGATTTGCACCGAGGTCACGCGGTTGAACTCGAACATCAGCGGGACGCCGAGCTCCGTGAAGGCCCAGATGAAGACGATGGTGCCGCCGGCGAAGAGGCCGGGCATGATGAGGGGAAGCGTGATTTTGCGAAACTTGCGGAAGCCGACGCAACCGAGGTTCTCGGCGGCCTCCTCCATGGCGGGATCGACGTTCGCCAGGGCGGCGACGAGGTTGAGATAAAGAATCGGGTAAAGGTGGAGGGCGTTCATGATGACGACGCCGGTCAGTCGACTCTCTCCGAGCCAATCGACGGGCGCGCTGGCGGACATGAGGCCGATGGTTTCCAGGAAGGCGTTGAGGGCACCTTGCTGGCCGAGAATCTGCTTGACCCCGATGGCTCCGACGAATGGGGGCAGGATCATCGGGATGAGGACCATGGCGCCCGAGCAGAGTCTTGCCGGGAAAAAGGAACCGATCGGTGAGGAGGGCGAGGGGAAGCGCGATGAGGGTGGCCAGAAGCGTCGAAAACACGCCCATGAGCAGGCTGTTCCAGAGGCCTTCGAGGTAGATGGGGTTTTGAAAAACCTCTTTGACGTAGGCGAGGGTCACGGTGCCGTCGGGGAGGAAGAAGGCCCCTTTGAGCGTCTCGACGATCGGGAAGATGAAGAAGAACGCGAAGAACAGCGCGGTGAGCGCGTAGATGAAAGTGGCAACGGGTTTGCTCATGATGATGAGGTCTCGCGCAGAGACGCAGAGGCGCAGAGATTTTTATTAACGAGGCGAATGATCCCTTCTCTGATGAGCGGGGCACCGAAATTGATGAGTAAACCCGTGCGGAAATTCAGGAGCTTCAAGTAGGTGAGAAGCTGCTTGCTGTGAACCGGTGCTAGCTTCTCCAGCGATTTAAGTTCGATGCAGACCTGGTTTTCAACGAGCAGGTCGGCTCTAAATCCGGTGTCGATGGTCAGCCCATGGTAGTGGACTGGAACTGCAACCTCGCGTTCGACGGCTAAGCCTCTTGCTTGAAGCTCGTGATCGAGAATGACCTGATAAACTGATTCCAGCAGTCCTGGTCCCCAATCGGTGTGAATGCGGTAGGCGGCGTCGACGATCGCTCCGGTCAGATCAGAGTCCTCTGCGTCTCTGCGTCTCTGCGCGAGGCCAGCATTCATCTGCCTTCCTCCGCGAGTTGCTTGGCTTCGCGGTATTGTTGGCGGAAGTGGTCGCCGAGTTGTTTGGCCAATTGAACTTCCTTCAAGCGGTCGGGATCCTTCAAGGTGGGGCGGATGACCTCGAGTGCCCGGTCGTAGCTGACTGCGCTGACGTCGGTGAATTTCTCCAGCGCTGCCGGTGGGAATCCGGCTTCGATGATCGCTTTCCAAGCGGCGGCTTGTTCGTCGTGCGCGTCGAGACTCATGACACGGATGATGAAGCGCAGCGGCGAAAAGAGCGCGCCGGTCCAATCGGGGTGGTAGGTGAAATATTTGGCCTCCTCGTAGGGGAAGGCGTCGGGGTCGGAGCGGTATTTGGCGTATTGAGGCTCGTAAAGTTCCTTGCGAATCGGGAGTCTTCGAAGCGCGTAGCGGACTGGGCCGCCGGGAGCGCCGACCTTGAAGTTCCAGAGCTTCTGACCTTCGAGAGACAGGACGAACTCGATGAAAGTCTCGGCAACTTCGGGGTTGGGGGCCCCGCGGAGAAGGCCGATGGGGTCGACGCCGACCGAGGAACCGCCGACCGGCGTGAAGTAGCCCAGCCGGGAGGGGGCATTGCCAAATTTCACCGCTTCGCTCTGGTAGCGACCGTAGAAATCGATGCACATCCCGAGGGCGGCATCCCCGAGGGCGACGTCCATCGGCACCTTACCGGCGGAGTCGGTGAAGTAGCGGGCGTTGGCGGACGCTTTCATGATCAGTTGGAGCCCGAGGTCCCAGCCTGAGGCAATGGCGGCGTCGGTGAGCTCGTTGGCGGCTCGGAGCCGCCACTCCGCTGTCGATCATGTCGACTTCCCATTGCATTCGCTGCTGGATCACCATCTCGAAAGCCTTGGCGGCGGAGCCGGATTTGGTCGGGTCGGCGAGGGCGACTTGCTTGAAGAAACGGGGGTCGGTGAGGTCGTTCCAACCCGCGGGAAGTTCCTCGACGCCGAGCCGCTCGAGGGAATCGGTGTTGTAGCAAATCCCGAACGACGACAGGCAATTCCCGATCCAGGATCCGTCGGCGGCGTAAAAAGGCTCGCCCGACACCGACGCGGGAATGGTGTCGTCATTGAACCAGTCCGGGTGGTTTTGGATGACCCGGCTGGGAACGAGGCGGCCGGCTTTGGCCTGGAGGATGAAGTCATACGCGCCCCCGCCGAAAAAGAGGTCGATTCCGATGCCACCGGTTGGTCCGCCGTTCCGTTGGTCCGAGGCGTAAAATTCCGACTCGAGGTAGCGGGAGATTTCGCTGGTGCCACCGACCAGTCGCCAATCGACCCGGACGGTGCGACCGGTCTTCTCCCGGTAGTATTCGGCAAACGCCCGCGAGAATTCGAACCGGATGGATTCGTTGTGCGGAGTGATGATGATGACCGTGTCGTCGGCGGCGGCGAGGAGGTTCTCCGTGGGCTTCAGCGCGAAGGGAACGCCGATGATGGCGACCAGTGCGACGAGGACAGCGACGATGCGGATGGTCATTTGAGAATTGGCCGCAGAATTCGCAGATTACGCAGGAGCGGTGCTATTTCCGAAGGATGACGACGTCTTCCGCGACGGCGGTGGCGTGGAGGTCGCGGTCGGCGGATCGGTGCGAGAGGTCGGGATTCAGCTCGAAAATCTTGAGCGCCTGGTCGGCGGACTTGAATTGATACTGCGCGATCTCACCGAGATAAATGGATTCCCCGATGCGACCAGAGGCGGAATTTTGCGACCCTGGTGAGGCCTGAATTGTCCACGCTTCCGGGCGGATCGAGAGGGTGACGGCTTCGCCAGCGGCGGGCTTCCAGTCGGCTTCTGCGACGGTACCGGTGAACTGACCAATGGCGGTCTCGACGACGTTGTCGGCGACGATTTTTCCCGGAATGAAATTGGTCTCACCGATGAAATCGGCGACGACGCGCGAAGTCGGGCGGCGGTAGACGTCGGTGGGAGTCCCAATCTGGGCGATGTGCCCGCCTTCGAGGACGGCCATGCGGTCGGAAATGGACAGCGCCTCTTTCTGGTCGTGGGTCACGTAGATGGCGGTGAGACCAAATTCCTTACAGATCCGTCGAATCTCGGTTCGCATCTCGAGTCGGAGCTTGGCGTCAAGATTGGAGAGAGGTTCGTCAAGGAGGAGGCAACGGGGTCGGATGACTAGAGCGCGGGCGAGAGCGACTCGCTGCTGCTGGCCGCCGGAGAGCTGGCCGATCTTGCGCTCGGCGTAAGAGTCCATGCGGACGGATGCGAGAGCCTCTTTGACGCGTCGAGCGGTCTCGGATTTAGGGACCTTCCGCTCCTGGAGGCCGAACGCGACGTTCTGGGCAACGGTCATGTGGGGCCAGAGAGCGTAGCTCTGAAACATCATGCCGGTGTTGCGCTTGTGCGGAGGGAGGTGGGTCACGTCGTCCTCGTTAAAAAGGATTCGCCCGCCTTCGGGGATGTAGAAGCCCGCGATGTTGCGGAGAAGCGTGGTCTTGCCGCAGCCGCTGGGGCCCAGCAGGAAGAAAAGCTCGCCGGGTTCGATGCGAAACGTCAAACCGTCGAGTGCCACGTTGGTCCCAAATTTCTTCGTGAGGTTTTCGATCGAAATGGAAATCATCGCCAGGCCGGTCGTGGGTAAAGGATTCGCAAGAGTGACGCAATCACCGAACGCGCGGATGCGGCGATTTGCCCGAGTCCCCTTGGTATCGTAAAGTCATCATTCAGGGCTGCATTGAGTCCAGTCGTCCTTTATTTCCTGAAGAATCAAATGAAACTGGTGCCGGTCATGCCCTCGATCCGCAGCCTGCTTCTCGGCGCGGGAACGTTCGTGATCACCTTCGCCGGGTTTGCCGGTGGGATGGTTCTCGCGGGGGTCGAGCCAGTGATCGCGGTCGCGATTGGTGTCGCCACGGGGATGCTGGTGGCCATGTTCCGGGGACGGTCGGTGGCTTTGGCGGAATCGATGAGTTCGGCGCGCGCGCTGCGGCGGGAGAGTGACAAGCGATTTCGAACGGTGTTTGAGCGGGCGACGGATCCGCATTTTCTCGTTCGCGGCGAACAGGTCCGCGACTGTAATTCGGCCGCGCTCCGAATGCTCGGTCTCGGTGACCGGGAGGAGTTGATCGACGGCGACCTGAAGCGATTCTGGCCGGAAAGGCAGCCTGATGGTCGGCTCACCGTCGAGGTTGTCCGGGAAATGGCGAGCCTGGCCCGGCGAGGGAAAACGGCGCGGCTGGAAATGACGAAAATCGATGTCGCCGGCAAACCGCTGCCGGTCGAAGTGAGTCTGGTGGAGGTGTCGTTCGGTGAAGGCGATTGCTTGTTGGTCGTGTGGCACGATTTGCGGGAAGCGCGGGAGGCGCAATCGCGATTGCGAAAGAGCGAGTCCCGCTACCGCGAGCTGGTCGAAAACTTACACCAGATCATCTATCAGACCGACGTCGCCGGTAACTTTGTGTACGTAAACCCGGCGTGGGAGCGGGTGACGGGATTCAGCGTGGGCGTAACGATTGGGGAGCATCATTCGAATTTTATTGCGAGAGAGGATTTGCCGAAACTCGAGTCCATCCGGGCCCGGGAGCTGTCGGGGGAGTTGGACGTCAGCCGCTTCGAGGTTCGGCTGCGATCCCGCTCCGGACGTTGGCGGCACGTCGACGGATCGTGCCGCCCGCTGCGGGACGAGAACGGCGTAGTCGTCGGGACGACCGGCACGATGAGTGACGAGACCGAACGGCTGCAGGCCCAACACGATCTCGAGGCGGCGAAGGATGCGGCGGAGGCGGCCAACCGCGCGAAGGGGGAATTTCTCGCCGTGATGAGCCACGAGATTCGGACTCCGCTCAATGGAGTGCTGGGATTTGCCAGTCTGCTGGGGGAGACGGAACTGGACGAAATGCAGGCGGAATACCTGCGGACCATCAGTGGATGCGGGGATTCCCTGTTGACGTTGATCGACGACATTCTCGATTTTTCGAGGATGGAGTCCGGTCGGCTTCAGCTGGAGGAATTGGCTTTCGATCTGCGCGATTGCGTCGAGGGCGTTCTCGATATCCACGCCCACCGCGCGAACGAGAAGGGGATCGAGCTCGTCTCTTCACTGGCGTCCGATCTGCCTCGGCGGATCGTGGGAGACGTGACGCGGCTCAAACAGGTGCTTTCGAACCTGATCGGCAACGCGGTGAAATTCACCGACTCCGGCCACGTGAGATTGAGCGGCTGGGTGGCGGACGGGAACGGTCCGAAGCTGATTCTCGGCTTTCGAGTGGAGGATACCGGGACCGGAATTCCACACGAGAAAATTGCCCAGCTGTTCCGGGCATTCGTCCAAGTCGATGCATCGATGTCGCGGCGATACGGTGGGACCGGATTGGGTCTGGCAATCTGTCGGCGCCTGACTGAAGCGATGGGGGGAGCGATCCGGGCGGAAAATGGCGAGAACGGGGGGGCGGTGATGGATTTCACCATCGAGTCGGCGGTCCACGAGCCGGCTTCGCCGATGTCGACGTGGCCGGGACGCCAGGTCATCGTCGCCGAAGCCGGCTCGGCGAGTCGTCGATCGCTGGTCGATTTACTCTCGTCGGTCGGGATCGAGACCTGCGAATGCGACACGCCCGAGTCCACGCTTCTTGCCCTGGATTCCACCGAGCAAATCGATTTAATTCTGGTCAGTGCCGGGCTGAGTGATTGCGGGGTCGAGCCGGGCGTGCTCACGGTTTCACGTCGGGCTGCGGATCTCGGCATTGCGGTGATGGTGATGTCTCCGTTGAACGGGCCGGGGTCGACGTTGGCCCGTGATCTGCCGGGGGAATGCTGCCGATTGGCCAAGCCGATTCACGCGTCGGTCTTGTACCGGCTTTTGGAACGGGTGTTTGGGGATGATTCGTGCGGATCCAGCGAAGCGGGCGAGCCGGACGAGGCGGCACCTCGAGCGGTCGGAAACGTGCGCGGTGATCTGGCGGTGCTGTTGGTGGAAGACAATGTCGTCAATACCAAGCTCATGCTTCGGATGCTGGGAGCGCTGGGATACTCGGCGGACCACGCCGCTGATGGCGAGGCGTGTCTGCAGCTGTGTGAGCGCCGGCGCTACGATCTGGTTCTAATGGACGTGCAGCTTCCCGGAATGGACGGAATCGCGGCGACCTCCCGCCTCCGTGAACTCGGCTGCGAGGCGCGGGTGATCGCGCTGACCGCCCACGCGATGCAAGAGGATCGGGAGCGTTGTCTGGCGGCTGGAATGGACGATTATCTGACCAAGCCGATTCAGATGGAGCGCCTCCGCGAGGCGGTCGAGTCGGTGTCCGCCGCCGCGCCGTGAGCGGGGCGTGACTTTTGGACTGGTCACGAGTGGCGGTGCTTTCGCACACTCCGCGACCTATGTCTGCTGTTCTCGTTGTTGGCTCTATCGCTCTGGATACCATTAAAACTCCCGTCGAGGAGCATGCCGATCTGCTCGGCGGCTCGGCGTCCTACGCGGCGGTTGCGGCGAGTTTTTCCGCTCCGGTAAATTTCGTCGGTGTGGTGGGTGAGGATTTTCCAACCGAGCACATCGATCTGTTGAAAAGCCGGAACATCGACGTCGAGGGGCTGCAGATCGAGCCGGGGAAGACCTTTCGATGGTCGGGCGAATACATGTGGGATCTCAACACGCGGGAGACGCGCTCGGTGGAACTCAACGTGTTTGAAAAATTCACCCCAACGCTTCCGGAGAGCTACCGGGATGCGAAGATCATCATGCTGGCCAACATCGGGCCGGAGCTTCAACACCACGTCCTGGATCAGGCGACCGCGCCGGGATTTGTCATCGCCGACACGATGGATCTCTGGATCGACATCGCCAAGGAGTCGCTCGTGAAGCTCGTGGGCCGCGTGGACATGCTGATTTTGAATGATGGGGAGGCCCGCCAGCTCACCGGCGATACCAGTCTCATCCGGGCCGGACGCGCGATACGTGCGATGGGCGCGGAGTATGTCGCGATCAAGAAGGGTGAACACGGCTGCCTGCTCTTCGGCGAGAACAGCTTCTTTAGCTGCCCGGCCTATCCGCTCGAAGACATCCACGATCCGACCGGGGCGGGGGACACCTTCGCGGGTGGTGTGGCTGGATTTCTGGCGAAAAATTCCGACGAGCCCGTGACCTTTGACCGGCTCAAGCAGGCGGTCGTCTACGGCAGCGTCCTCGCGAGCTTCAACGTCGAGGCGTTCTCGCTCGAACGCCTGAAGACAGTGACCGCCGACGACATCGTCGAGCGATTCCAGACGTTCCGCATGCTGAGTCAGTTCGCTGAAATCTGAGAACTAAACAGGATTATGCAGGATTGACTGGATTAACGGGATTGGGAGAAGGGATTTGAAATCCCTCTGAAAAAATCCAGTTAATCACGTTTAGTTGGCAGGAAGGTCCGCCTGCACCAAGAGGCCGGAAATTGCGGTGGTCATTTTCGCGTGAGGCGGGTGCGAGTCCACGCGGAACGAAGACCCGATTCTCCTACGGTGCGGGTGCGGACGAGGTTGCGGCCACCGTTCAGATTGCGTGCTTGGAAAGACCAGCGGGTGTTGTAAATGGGGGTTGATTGAATCCGGCGGTTGTTGATTCGGTATTCGACCGTTCCGACCGCGAGATTGGCGGTCCCACGAACGATCGTTCGGGCCTTGTGGACGTTGCGAGAGGTTCGGCCTTTGACGGTGATGGTCGGAGCAGGGCCGGGCGTTGGTGCGGGCTCAGGCGGCGTGGGGCCGAAGCCGGTTTCCGGGGTGTAGCTGACAGTCATCGGGTCATCGAGGGCCATCGTGATTCCGATGATGCCGGGTTGGCTGGGGGATGTGTAGGTGACGAAGGGCGTGGGATCGTTGCCGGGGCCACCCGGGGTGTAGACGGGATCGTAGGCTCCGGCGGAGGGGAGTTCGACGGCGGTGAGT
This sequence comes from uncultured Verrucomicrobiae bacterium, assembly GCA_963740185.1. Lineage (GTDB taxonomy): Bacteria > Verrucomicrobiota > Verrucomicrobiia > Chthoniobacterales > JAATET01 > CAVVKW01. Next base: position 149,695 of record CAVUDH010000007.1, on the reverse strand, counting down.
TTACGGACCGCCGCCTCGTCGCCCTTGATGATAATGTCGATGTAGTTGTCGTGGTCCTCGACGTAGCAGTCGTCGTAGCTGGATTGAGCGGGGCCGAGATCGGCGAGGCCAAGGATCTCGATGGTGGCGCCGTCGATGGTGTATTCGACGTTGCTGTCGGTGAGGAGAATGGTGGCTCCGGTCAACTCGGTAGCCTGAATCCGGAAGAAGCGGGAATACTCGGTTGGCAGGATGCTGCGGACGCCGTCGGGAGAAAATCCGCCCGTGTAGTAGAGGCGGAGACGGTATTGGCCGTCGTCGCCGTAGAGGGTGATGCCGTCGTTTGGGAGGTTGCCGGCGAGAAACGCGGGCCCAGTCTCCCCGATGTCGCGGAGAGTCGAAAGTTTGGCGGCGAGGAGGTAGGGGCCGTTGACGTAGGGGTGAGCGGAGTCCGGCATGGTGTAGGTGAGGCCGACCGCGCTGACGGGCCCGCCGGGGCCGACGAGCGTGAGGGGAGTGCCGTCGTTGACGATCGTGATCGTGCGGGGGAAAACGGCGCCGGGGTCAGTGGGGATCTCGCGATTGGCGAACTCGCCAAAGACGACGGCGATGTGGCGTTCGTTGAATTCGAAGTTCGGCGTGATCGACACGACCTCGGGGAAGACGATGGTCCCATCATTCATCGTGAGCATGAAATCGGTGGCCTGGACGGTGCTGGGAAGCAACGGCCAACTGAAAACGATGGGGAGGGCGTCGGCGAAGAACACCGGAGAGCCGTAGGTCGAAGCGACGCCGGCGGGGGTCAGGACCGAGGTAAGAGCGCGGGTGGCGGGATCGGTGCACGTCAGGAATTCCCACGTGCCGCCAGCGGCCCGAGCGGGGCCTTCCGTGTCACCGCCAGGAACGCCGATGATGCCCTCGAAGCCGAGGTTGGCTGACATGATTTCGGCTCGGCTGCTCCACAGGTCGGAGTCGATCAGGACATCCTGCATCAGCGTTGTGTAGGTGGTCGTCTGGGCGACGACTGCGGGCGCGGTGACGAAGGAAATTAACAGTAATACGACGCGAAGGGGGGGATTGCGCATGGGTGGACTGTAGAGAGGGTCGGAGCGCTGGGAAAAACTAAACGGGATTTTGCAGGATTTACGGGATTAGCAGGATTGTGAAAAAGGATTCTGAGAATTCCTTTACTTCGAAAAATCCCGTTAATCCTGTGAATCCAGTTAATGCTGTTGAGTTGGCCCAAGACTCACGCTGCACTCGCGGCGGGCTTTTTCTTGGCGGCGGCGGGCTTTTTCTCCGCCGGGGCTTTCTTTTTGCGCTCCTCGAATTCGAAGCCAACCTTGCCGCCGTCCAATTTGAGGAACGCCGAGAAGGGGCGACCTTTCTTGCTGATGAAGCGGGGAAGGAGGTCGGTCTTGCCGGTTTCGATCAGCTTTTTGGCCTGATCGACCAGAATCTCGCGCTGGAGAATCGTCTTGCCCATGCGGAAGGTGCACTTCTTCTCGGGAGTGTTGGTGCACATGTAGGCGTTTGGCGTATCGTGGACCGTGCCCTCTTTGCAGACGGGGCAGGGGCCGAGGACGGGGGCTTGCGAGAAGTCGACCTGCTCGATCTTGTCTTCGCCGAAGTCAAACGTTTGCTTCTTGTCCTCGTCGAGTTTGACCAGAGCCGCGAACGGTCGGCCCATCTTGCTGCGGAAATTTTCCAACGGCCCCACCTGGCCTTTCTCGAGGAGGGTGACGATCTCTTCGCGCTCGAGTTCGCGTCCGGCCATGGTTTTCCAAACGAGTTGGCCGCACTCTTCGGTTTTGCACTCGTAGGCCTTGAAGGTTTCTTTGAATCCGGGTGACTCCCCGCATTTCGGGCATTTGGCTTCGAGATCGTGGAAGTTGCCGACGACATCGCCCGCTTCGCCGCTGTAGTCCTTGGCTTTTCCGACGATTTCCTCGGTGAAGCGGCGGATTTCGTCCATGAAGGCCGCGCGGTCCATCTTGCCGGACTCCATTTCCTTGAGCTTGTGCTCCCAGTCACCGGTCATTTCGGGCGAGGTGAGGGATTCCACGCCGATCCCCTTGAGGAGAGTGATGAGGCTGAGGCCTTTGGCGGTCGTGATGATTTCTCGGCCCTGGCGGATGAGATATCCGTCGTAGATGAGGCCTTCGATGGTCTGCGCGCGGGTGGCGGGGGTGCCGAGGCCGCGTTGGGACATGGCGGCGCGGAGTTCCTCGTCGTCGACCAATTTGCCCGCGCCTTCCATGGCGGAAAGCAGGGTGGCTTCGTTAAACCGAGCGGGTGGGCGCGTTTCGTTGCGTTTGACCTCGATGGATTCGGTTTTCGCCTTCTCGTCCTTGGCGATGGCGACGACGGTGTCGTCGTCGGCGGAAGCGGCCGTTTTGCCGTAGACGGCGAGCCAGCCTGGGTCGGTGATGATCTTCCCGTCCGTCTTGAAGGCCTCGCCTTCGACGCGGGTGACGCGGGTGGTAATTTCGAACTGAGCCGACGGGTAAAAGACGGCAATGAAGCGGCGGGCGACCATGTCGAACACCTTCAACTCCATGTCGTCGAGCGTCTTGGGGGCCGCGCCAGTGGGAATGATGGCGTGGTGATCGGAGACCTTGGCGTTGTTGAAGATTCGCTTGTTCGGTTTCACCCAACCTTCCTTGATGGCTTTGTGAGCGTGGGCGGCGAGGTCCTGGTTCTGGAATTTGCCAAAGTTCGCTTTGACGTTGCTGACGTAATCCTCGGGGAGGTAGCGGGAATCCGTCCGCGGGTAGGTGAGGACTTTGTGGCGCTCGTAGAGGGCTTGGGCGATCTGCAGCGTGCGCTTGGCGGGCAGACCGAAGCGGCCGTTGGCTTCGCGCTGGAGCGTGGTGAGGTCGTAGAGCAGGGGAGGAGCCTGGCTGGAGGGTTTTTTCTCCTCGGTGATGACGCCAGGCTTCCCTTCGCACTTGTCCTTGAGGGCGTTGGCGTCGTCTTCGGTCCAGATGCGCTCGGCTTTGAGTTGGTCGTCGGTTTCGCTTTTCTTAAACTTTTCGTCAAACCAACGGCCACGGTATTGACCGGCGGCCACGCCGAAATCGCCGAAAACCTCGAAGTAGGGCTTCGGCCTGAAGGCGCGGATCTTTTCCTCCCGCTCGGCGAGGATGGCGAGGGTGGGGGTCTGGACGCGGCCAACGGGAGTGAGCTGGAATCCACCGCCTTTGCTGTTGAATGCGGTCATGGCGCGGGTGCCGTTGATGCCAACGAGCCAATCGGACTCGGAGCGGCAGACGGCGGCATCGGCGAGCGGGTTCATCTCCACGCCGTCGCGAAGTTTTTCGAAGCCAGTGCGGATGGCTTCCGGGGTCATCGACTGGAGCCAAAGCCGGGAGGTGGACTTTTTGCAGCCCGAGAGCTGGATGATGTAGTGAAAAATCAGTTCGCCCTCGCGCCCGGCGTCGCAGGCGTTGATGACGTCGTCGATGTCCTTGCGGTTGAGGAGCTTCTTGATGACCTTGTAGCGCGACTCGTTCTTGGCGATGGGCTTGAGGTCGAAGGCGTCGGGGATAATCGGGAGGTTGGCGAAGGACCATTTCCCCCGTTTCTTGTCCATCTCGCCGGGGAGGCAGAGCTCGACGAGGTGGCCGACGGCGGATGTGACCACGTAGTCGTCGTTTTCGTAGAAGTCCTTCGACTTGGTGAACTTACCGAGGGCGCGACTGAGGTCGCCGGCGACGCTGGGTTTCTCTGCAATGACGAGGGTTTTTCCCATGGGAATAAGTGCTTTGGAGCGCAGTGAGGCGCGGTGGGACGCGGATAGTTCGGGTTAGTTGATTCGGACGAAACGGCTTCCGGGCAGCTGTTTGATGAGCTTCCGCATCTCGAGCGCGAGCAAGCTAGAAGACACTTTTGGCATTGGCAACCCGCATTTGGCCGCAACGGCGTCGATGTGGGCTTCGTCGTCGCCGATGGCGTCGTAGACTGCCAGGTGGTCGTCGGGAAGCTTGGGGAGCTTGACCGGCGAGTGGAGGTCGGGCGTTTCCCGGAACAGCAACCCGAAGTCATCGAGGATATCCTGAGCGCACGTCACGAGCTTGGCGCCGGACTGGATGAGCCTGTTGGATCCGAAACAGGCCGGCTCAGTGATGCGGCCCGGGACGGCGTAGATCGAGCGCCCCTGCTCGGCAGCCTGGGCCGCGGTGATGAGACTGCCGCTCTTCACTCCGGCTTCGACGACGAGTAGCCCGAAGCTGCACCCGGCGACGATGCGGTTGCGCATCGGAAAGGTCTGTTTGTCGGCGGTGGTGGTCATCGGAAACTCGCTGATGACCGCGCCGTGACCGGCGGCGATCCGCTCGGCGAGCTGGGCGTGCTCGGCGGGGTAGAGCTTGGCGAGGCCGGAGCCGATGACCGCGAGCGTGCGACCGTTCGCTGCCAGGGCGGCCTGGTGGGCGGCTCCATCGATACCCCGGGCGAGGCCGGAAACGACGGTCAGCCCGGCGTAAGCGAGTTGGTAGGCGAGTTTTTTGGCAGCTTCGGTGGCGTAGTGACCGGGTTTGCGCGCTCCGACGATTCCGATGGCGTGGCGGTCGGCGGGCGTGATCTCGCCCCAAACATAAAGAACCGTCGGGGCGTCGTGGATCTCGCGGAGGGCGGCTGGATAGGCGTCGTCCGACTGAGTGAGGACGTGGCAGCCAAAGTCGGCGATGCGGCGAAGCTCGGCGGCGAGGTCGGTTTGTTGCTCCCACGTCACGATGGAGGTGGCAATTTCGGGCCCGACTCCGGGGATGGCGCGGAGTTCGGCGGACTTGGCGGTCAGGATGGCCTGCGGGCTGCCGAAGTGTTCGGTGAGTCGGCGGACGCGGACGGGGCCGAGCTTGGGGATGAGGTTGAGGGCGATGGCCGCGTCGCGGGGATTCAATGGATTTTGGATTAGTGAGGGATGCCTTGGGAGAAGGATTGATTTGGCGGTGAACTTCGCTAGGTTGCCCGGCATGAATTGGCAACAGGTTTGCGAGGATCCTTCGCTGCAGGATCTGCCTTACAAGATTGAGACGAATGAATATGGACAGATCGTCATGAGTCCGGCGTCGAATCAACACGGGCGTTTCCAAAGTCGGCTGGTTGGCCTGCTCTCGCAAATTTTGCCTCTGGGAGAGGTTTTGTCCGAGTGCTCGGTCGAAACAAATTCCGGAGTAAAAGTCGCGGACGTGGCGTGGCTGTCTCCCGAGTTCCTCGAGGAACACAGCTACACGACGCCCTATCCGCGAGCGCCGGAAATTTGCGTCGAGGTGCGGTCGCCGTCGAATTCGGCCAAAGAACTTGACGGCAAAAAGCGGCTTTATTTCGGACAAGGTGCGGTCGAGGTCTGGATCTGCGATTCGTTCGGAAATCTGGATTTTTTCGATGCGGACGGGCCGATGGAGACTTCCAAGATCGCACCGGGTTTCCCCGAGCGGATTTGAGCGGTATGGCGACGTGGTGGTGGATCGGGGCATTTTGCCTGTTGATGGGTGCCAGCTCCTTGCGCGCTGCGGGGACGTTCACCGTGGATCTGCCGATTCGAGGCCCGCTGGTTTATCCGGAAGGAATAATGGCGGCGCCGCGCCAGGTCACGACGCCGGATGGGAATGGCTATGCGGAATTTCTGTTACTGCCGGGGCGAAAGGACGAGCAGCTCTTCGTCACGATCATCTTCGAGGAAGACGGGACCGAAGGGCCATCGATGTTCTGGACGGGTGACGTGTCCGGCGAGCAGGTGACGATTTCGACCGGACTGGCCGAGGGGGTGTCGGGGCTGAACCGGCGGACGGTGCGGTTGCCCGAGGACGCGACGCGGGAGGCGGGGCGAGTGTATCTGTCCGGCGACCAGCGGAATATCCTGCGCGTGCGGCTCGATTGGGTCGCGCCGACGGGGGTCTTCGTGGCGAGCGACGAACAGCGGCCCGACTTGATCGCGGGCGGGCGGACGCTATTCGACCAGGAAATGACTGGCGGCGAGCTGCTGGCCGCGCCGGATGCGTGGTTCGGCGACGTGTTGGACGCCGCCTTGCTGGAGGGCGTGGCCAGCCTCGCGGGCAACGTCGAATTCGTGGTGCCATTGAGTGCGCCGGGAGAACAGGCGTTGCTCAAGGCAAAGTTTCTCGGTCTGGCTCCGGGCGCGTCGGTGAAGGTGTGGGTCAATGGCCAGCTCGCGGGGCGGTTGCAGCCCATCGTTCCGACGCTGACCGATCCCGGTTACGTCAGGCTGCGGTCCGGCCGGATGGCCTACGCGGGTTGGCGGGAGGGGGCATTGGTGCTCGATGACGGGATGCTCGTCGAGGGCGAGAATTCCATCGTCATCGAAACGGCCAAACGGCGTTCGTTCATTCGGGACGCGGCCCTCCAATTGCGGGTCGCACCGCCGGAGCCCGAGCCGAAGTTGGCGAAGCCGGAAGAGCCGACGCTCGAAATCACTCCCGAATCCCGAGAAATGCGGTAGACAACCATCTCGGTTCGTTCAAACTTTCCAACCATGCAGCGCCCCAACCGTTTTCACTCCGCCGGTTACACTCTCTTCGAGATCATGCTCGTGCTCGGGATCATCACCGTGATCCTGGGGTCGGCGATTTACATGATGAGCGGCAACTCTGGATTCCGCGAAAATGCAGCGAACCGACGGTGATTTTCAGACGTTGGAGTCGTCGCTTCGGATGTATGAAATGAGCAACCGGACTTTTCCGACGACCGCGCAGGGTCTGGACTCGCTGGTCGAGCGCCCAACGATCGAACCCAAACCCCGGCGCTGGACGCAGATCATGCGGGCGGTGCCGAACGATCCCTGGGGAAATCCCTATCGCTACGTCTATCCCGGCAAGCAGAACACGGGGTCTTTCGACATCTATTCCGACGGTCCCGATAAGCAGCAGGGGACCGAGGACGATGTCTATCCGATGCTCTGATCAACGCGGACGGCGGCGGGGTGGGTTCACGATGCTGGAAATCGTGATCGCGCTCATGATCGTCACGGTCATCTTTCTCGGGACTGCTCCGCTGGTGATCGCCTCATTCCGCGAGAATCGAATGCGTGGCTGGATGGATGAGGTGGCGTTTTTCGTGGCCGACGAGCGGGTTGCCGCCGAGCAATCGGGTGAAGAGCGCCGGATTATCCTCGGTAAAGACGGGCTGGAGCGATTCGACCCGGAGTCCGGGCGTCCCGAGGTGGTGATGGCGGAGCCAACGGAAGGCGAGGTATCCATTCGTTTCCCGGGTGAACAAAAATGGTCGAAGCCGGACGGGCAGGTGTGGCGGTTTTTCCCGGCGGGGATGGTGACTCCGCTGTCGATCCGGCTCGAGGTAGGGGAGGATTGGATCGAGACGGATTTCGATTTTCTGACGGGGCGGGTCGCCGAGCAGCGGTATGCGTTCTGAGGATTTTCGATTTCCGATTTTCGATTTTCGATTGCTTGGCGGTCGGGGACGTCGGGGATTTACGTTGCTGGAGGTGCTGGTTGCGCTGGGGATTTTCGCCATGGGCGTGCTGGGATTGATGCTGGCGTTGCAAGCGACCGTTCGGGGCGCGACGTCGGTGCAGCGGGAGAACGAAATCCGGACGCAGCTCGAGAGTCGTCTGGCTCGGCTGTCGGTTGGTCCGTTGCAGGAATTCGCTGAGGGAGATGAGCTTGAGGGGACTTCTTACGCCGAGGAAGTGATTCGTGAGGAGGTGACGAATTCGGAGGCCGAGGTGCTGAATGGCTTCTGGAGGGTTCGCGTGGTGGCGATCTGGCAGCAGGATGGGACTGAGCAGGAATGGGCGGTCTCGCACCTCGTTTATCAACCGTGAGAGTGAGCGAGAAATGCAAGGAATCTCGCGCAGAGGCGCTGAGGCGCAGAAATGCAATTTTTTTTAAATTCTCTCCGCGCCTCTGCGCCTCTGCGCGAGGCCCTGTATTCACATCTCGTCATGCCTTCACGCTGATCGAGGTACTGGTGTCGGTGGCGATTTTCATCATGCTGGCGGGCGGGATTTTCTCGGCGGTGTCGGTGGCGACGACTGCTTCCACCGAAGTCGCGACGGCCCAACTGGCGACGGCGCGGATGGACGCATTTCAGCGGTTTTTGCGGACGCTGTTTTTGAATTTGCCAGCGGAGGGGGCGATGGAACTGCGAGTCCGGCAGGAGGCGGGGCGGGGCGACGTGGTGGAACTGCTGCTGTGGCCGGCACCGGAGATTGCGGACTTCGGTGGGGCGGGTCAGCGATCGGACGGGTTGGCGATTGCGGCGCAGGCGGACGGGGACGGTGCGTTCACGATTTCGGTGGCGAATTTCGACGCGTCGGAGGACCCGGCGCGCCGCGACGCGTTGCTGACGGAGACGCAGTGGCTGCCGATCCTTCCGGACATCCGGACGTTGCGCTGGCGATTTGGTCAGGCCAACGGCACGCCGCTCGTGGAGATCTGGTCCGAACAGCAGGGTCGACCCGCGATGATCGATCTCGAACTCACGCGACTCGATGGATCGCTGTTGCCGCTGGCCTTCTGGTTGCCGCCGGTGGAGGAGGGGACTGGCGGGGGGAGGTCGGGAGATTCAGAGCCGTCCTCAGAGTCGCCCGGCGGAGAAGCTGCGGATGAAGGGGAGGTGCGCCCGTGAGGAGCGGCAGTGCGTTGGTGCTGACCCTGTGGGCGGTCGCGATCCTCTCGGTGATGATCGTCACGCTGGCCCGGGTGGTCGACCTGGACCTGGAGTCCTCGAGCCTCGCGACCAAGCGGTTTGAGGCTCGCGAATTGGCGCTGACCGGGATCGCGTATGGGATGAATCCACAGATCGAACGCGGCGATCCGCTCCATCGACAACGGCTGGACGATGGCAGCGCGCTCGACGTCTCGGTGACGAGCGAGAGTGCCCGGATCAACATCAACCGCGTTCTCGGCGACGTGAACGACGAGACGCTCGCTGATCTGTTCGAGCTTTGGAACGTTCCGGAGGAGTTCACCCGGATCGCCGAAGACTCGCTGCGCGACTGGGTCGATGAGAACGATATCCGCTCGCTGAACGGGGCGGAGAGCGAGGATTTGATCGGGCAGACCCAGTATTCCGTGCCGGAGAATCGGGACTTTATCTCCGTGGAAGAAATGGAAAGAGTGCGCGGAGTGGACGCCGTCGTATTGAGTCAACCGGATTGGGCGGAGGTGTTCTCCGTTCACAGCGAGGAGACGCTCGACGTGCAGGATGCGCCTTCGAGCGTCTTGCAGGCCGTCGGGGGATTTTCGCTCGAACAGGCGGCGCGATTGATCGAATCGCGAAACGGCCCGGACGGCGAGGCTCAGACGGACGACGATCTACTTTTTGAAAATCTCGATCAGGTGGCTTCGGTGGTCGGATTGTCCCAACCGCAACGCGAGGTCCTGGATTCGCGCTTCGGCATCGGCAGCGAACCGACGCGGATCGAGAGCGTGGGGACGGTCGGCGACGTGAGCTACACGATTACGGTGATTATCGACCGGGGAGGCTCCGGGGATGAAGCACCTGCGGGGGGCGGCGGGGGCGAGGCGAAGGTCTTGAGCTGGGAGGAAGGATGAGCCGCGGGAAGCAGAAGCAGACACCCGAACTGATCCGGCTTTGGGGCGAAGTCTGGGAGCGCTGGCGCTGGTCGGAGGGTCGGACGGGCGAAGCAATCTGGGTCGAATCGGTCGAGCGGGAACCCACGCCGCAGGGGAGCCCGGCGACCCTCGCCGTTCCGGCCCGGCTGGCCTTGGCGGCTCCGCTGTGGATTGATTCAGTGGACGAAACGCTCGTCGACGAAATGGTGCGACTCGAGCTGGACGTTCGCGGGTTGCTGGGCAAGCGGCAGGCAGCGGGCGACGCGGTCGTTCGGACGGTTGCCGTGACTCCCGAGCGGACGCTCGTGCTGGCGACGGTCTTCCCCGCAGCGCTCCCGGAGGCGATGCCGGTCGCGCTCTTCGACCAATACGAAGCGAGCCCGTTTTTACGTCCTCTGTCGGCAAATTCCCTGACACTTTGGCGCGAGGGCGGGGACCTGGTCGCGGCGCTGACCCGCGACGAGAGAGTCCTCTACTGGGAAGCCATCGGGTGGACCGACGATTCGAGAGAGATCGGGGGATGGCTCGGTCTGGTCTGTCTACAACTGCGGGCCGAGGGCGTGATCGAGGGGGCTTTGAGTTTCGTTAACGAGTTGCCGGGCTTCAAGACTGGCGTGATTGCGCTACCGGAAGGCGTCGTCGCCGAGCCTCCGGACGCGGATGGACCGGAAGCCAGACCGGTGCTGGCTGGCGGAATTTTCCGTTGGCGGCCGCCGCTGGCCGTCGCTGCGGCGACGGCGGCGATTCGCGCCCGGCAGATGCGCCAGATCGCCTACGCGGCGGCTGCGATGTACGCGGGAGTCGCCCTGATCGTGGGTCTCTACCTTGGCTACCAGAGCCTCCGGAAGAAATCCCTGCTCGGCGAAGCGAACAATCTTCAGGCGGAAGTCGGTCAATTTGAGCCCGTTTCCCGCGAGTGGCGGCGGATCGCGGCGACGGCTGCGCCGGAATTTTTTCCGCTGGAAGTCCTCCATCACATCGTGAAGCACTTGCCGGAAGACGGGGTCAGGCTGACGATTTTCAACGTCGAGGGCGGTCGCGTTCTGGTTGAAGGCGATGCCAATCCGCAGCGACTGACCTCGCCCTTCTTCGAGGCGATCAGCATCGACCCGGAGCTGATCGACTACGCGTGGGACATGCCGCAGCCGACGCTGCGGCCGGATGGATCGGCGAAATTTTCAATTCAGGGGACCTTCGCCCTGCCGGAGCTGCCATGAGGACCCTGAGCCGAAACGAGCGCACCCTGGCCATCGCGCTTGGCGCCGTGGTATTCTTAATTGTCAATCTCGTGGCTTTTCGCTGGGTGACGGCGCAGCTACGGGAGGGCCGGGTGGAGCTGGAGCGGGCGGCCAACCAAATTCGCGTGGCGGAGGCGCTCATCGCCGAGCGTCCGTATTGGGAATCGCTGGGTCGGTGGATGGAACAGAATCCGGTGGAGACTTACGCGGGTCGGGAGTCGGATCTGGCCTTTGCCGAGTCGGTCCAACGCGGCATCGAAGCGGCGGGGCTGTCCGTGCAATCGCAGAGTCTGCGGGAGGCCGAGATCGACGGGGATCTGGTGATCGCCGGACTCGATCTCGACGTGCGCGGGTTGCTGGAGCCGATGGTCCGCTGGCTCAACGAACTGCAACAGCCCGGGACCTACGTGGCGATTGAGAGTTTCACGTTGAAGCGGGCCGACGCCGACTCTACGATGCGGCTGCAATTGCGGGTGAGTAAAGTTTTCCGCACCACTCAGGTCGCGCAGTCCCCATGAATTCGCATCTCGGAAATTTGGCGCTGGCGTGCGGTTTGGGCTGGAAGGCGATTGCCCATCGCCTCTCCCTGGGCCTGTGCTGCGTGGGCGCCGCGTGGGCGCAGGACGTCCCGGAGTTTTCACCGGCCCTGCACGGGATCGAGCGATACGAACACATCTGGGAGCAATCGCCGTTCGTGGTCGAAACGCAGGTCATCGCGGAGTCCGAAGGCCTCGGAAAACGCTATTCGCTGACAGGGCTGGGTTCGGTCGGCGACGTGCCGGTGGCGTTCCTTCTGAACAAAGAATCGCTCGAGCGGTTTTCCGTCGCGGAGGGTGAAACCACCGATGACGGGCTCGAACTGGTTTCCATCGAGCTGGACCGCGATCCGCGACAGTCCAAGGCGACCATCCGCTTGGGGGCCGAGCAGGCGGCGGTTGGTTACGACCCAGCGGTTTTGGTCTCGACGGCGCAGGCTGGTGTGGGCTCGATGTCGGCTCCCGTGCCCGGAATCCCGGCTCCCATCAATCCAAGCGTCAATCCTCCCGTCACCCCGCAGCTCCCTGGCGTCAACCAACCCGTCTCACCGCCCGTGCCACCCAACGCTCCAGGTGCGGGGCGCATCATCAAACGCCGCACGATCCAGATGCCGAAATGAGTTTTCCCAATCCCATCAAATTAGCCGGTTTTTTTCTCCTGTTGGCCGTCGTGTTCCCGGCCCCGTCTCCGGCCCAACCGCTGCCTCCGGGCGTCGCGGAACCCGAGGAAATGGTGGAGCTTCAGTTTCCGAATAACCCGGTGCAGGACGTGCTGGATTACTACCAGCGCCTGACCGGCAAGCAGCTCATCCGGGATGCGAACTTGAGCGGAGCGGCGCTGACGATCACGGCGCCGGGGAAGCTCCCCAAGAGCGAGGCGATTGCGATGATCGAATCCGCTCTGACGCTGAATGGCTACGCGCTGGTCAACGTCGATGGCGATACCGTGAAGGTGCTCGGGACGACCAAACCGGCCCGCAGCGAGTCCGTGCAGCTCTTCACCTCGCCCGAGCAGCTGCCGTCCAACGAGCAGATTGTCAGCTATTTCATGCCGTTTCGGTATCTGAAGAGCGAAGAGGCGAAGACGTTGTTCGAACAATACGTGCAGGTGCGCCCGATCCTCGGAAGCATCGTGGCGGTGCCGAGCGTGAACGCACTGCTCATCACGGAAAACGTCCCGCTGGTACGCCGACTCATCGCTCTACAGCAGGTCATCGACGTGCAGGGAGCACGGAGCGTCACGGAGTTCTTCACCCTCACCCGGGCTGACGCCGAGCGGGTGGCGGAGACTTTGGAGACGGTCTTCGAGCAGGACGCGCAGGGCACTCCAGCCACCCCTCAGCCGCAGCGGGTCGAACGCCGCACGCCGGACGGCAACGTCGAGGCGGTGCCGCCAAGTCCTGGCGACGCCCAAAACTTCGTCTCCGCGCTGCCGTTGCAAATCAAGATCGTGCCGATCCTGCGGACGAATCAGGTCATGGTCGTCGCACCCGAGACCCAGATGGCTTACATCCGCGAGATCGTGACCACGCTCGATCAGGCGGTCGGGTCGGAGGCCCCGTTGCTCTTCGCGCTGAAGTTTCAGCGGGCGGGCGAGGTCCTCCCGGTTCTGGCTAATTTGCTGGCCGAACGAGACGACGAAACCGAGGAGTCCACCGAGGGCGATACGAGTGGCAACTCGAGCAACAACGCGAACTCGGGAGGCGGCAGCAACAACTCCTCCGGCTCGGGCGTCTCGTCCAAGCCGGATTTGCTGAGCGAGCCGGAGGACAACACGGCTCCGAAGTCGATCGTCGTCGGGAAGACCAAGATCGTAGCCGATCCGAGTGCCAACCAGGTGATCGTCTATGGTCCGCCCGAAAGTCAGGTGCGCGCGAAGAGCCTCTTGACGATGCTCGACCAGCGTCCGACTCAGATCTACCTCGCGGTGATAATCGGGCAGCTCACTCTCGGCGATGGGGTGAACTTTGGCATCGACTACTTGATGCGCTTCGGTGACGTCCGGATTCTCGGGCAGGGAGAGACGGCTGGGATCACCAACCTGCTGGGCAACCGCAATGCGGCCATCGATTTGCTGCCCGATACCGATGCGGTGGTGGATACAGCGGTCGACGTGGCCAGGACCGCGTTGCCGGTCGTGTCCGGGCTTTCGGTCTTCGGGACGATTGCGGATTCGGTGGACGTTTTTGCCCAGGCCCTCGGGACGACGAACCGCTTCAAGGTGATTTCCCGACCGGTGGTTTACACGCTGAACAACAAGAAGGCGGTGATCAGTTCCGGTCAGCAGGTGCCCGTCCCGACGAGTTCGCTTACCTCGGTCGTCGACAGCAACGTGAACAATAACGGCACGGCCATTCAGTCGAACATCGAGTTTAAAGACGTCGTCTTGAAGCTGGAGGTGATCCCGCTGGTGAATTCGCCGAACGAAGTCACGCTGAACATCGCCCAGCAAAATGACAACGTGCAGAGCAACGTTCAGATCGGCGGCAACCAGGTTCCGGTAATTGCGACGCAGGAACTGCGCACGACGGTGACGGTGCCGAATCGGCACACGATCATCCTCGGAGGATTGATCACGGATCAAGAGACTTACACTCAGGCGGGGATTCCGTATTTGAAGGACATCCCGTATCTGGGACTGCTCTTCGGGACGACCCGGAAAAACAAATCCCGCCAGGAGTTGATCGTGATGATTCAGCCTTTCATCATCAACGGACCCGGCGACGTCGAGGCCGTGCAGCGGATCGAAAAGGCCAACGTTTCCTTTGATGAGGGGCTCTTCGATACGCCCGCGCCAATCGGGGTGGAGAAGGGTGTTCTCCCCGCGAGCCGGTTTCAGGATCGGTATCTGGAACCCATCCCGGATCTCCTGCCGTGAGCGCGGTGGCTCTGATCGCCGAGGCGCTGTCCGCAGCCGGAGGAGGCGTGACCGACGGTCTGCTCGATTCGGCTGAGGCCGCCATGCGTTCTCAGCGCTCGCCCGTGCGTGAGGTTCTCGATGCCGAGAAGGTGTCCGAAACGGAGTTCCTGAAATCACTCGCCGAGCGCTGCGGCGTCGATTGGCACGAACCGGCTACCGATGCGGTGACGGAATTCGCGGACGGCTTTCCCGCCCGGCTCGCGCTCCGCTACCACCTCGTTCCGCTGTCGCTCGATGCCGACGTGATCACGCTCGCCGGCTGACGACCCGCTTGACCACCTCGCCCGGGCCGCGGTGCGGCAGCAGTTTCCCCAGCGCGTGAAATTTGTGCTGACCACGCGCAAATTCGTGGTGGCCTCCCTGCGGGGCCACTACGGCGTGGGCGCGGAGACGTTCGAAGAGCTGCTCGAAGATCGGGAAGAGGGCGAGACGGACGGCCAGTCGGACGAGGAGGTCAACATTCTCGACGGCGACGACTCCGAGGCTTCGGTGATGAAATTCGTGAATCAGATCCTGCGGGAGGCGCTGGACCAGCAGGCGACGGACATCCACGTCGAACCGCTCGGGACTGACCTCCGGATCCGCTACCGGATCGACGGCATCCTCCACGAAGTCCCCGTCCCACCCAACATCAAGGTGCTGCAGGCTTCCGTGCTCTCGCGGATCAAGATCATGGCCAGTCTCGACATCGCCGAGCGCCGCATCCCGCAGGACGGTCGAATCCAGCTCGAGCTGGGCGGGCAGGCCATCGACGTGCGCGTCGCCTGCATCCCGTCGGTGACCGGCGAGACCATCAGTCTGCGGCTGTTGGGGCAGGAGCAATTCGACTTCGCCCGACTGGGACTGGATCGCGACTCGGAGGCGAAAATTTTGGAATTTCTGGCCATGCCCAACGGCATCGTGCTGGTGACCGGGCCGACGGGTTGCGGCAAATCCACGAGCCTCTACACGTTCCTCTCCTCGCTGAACACGAAAGAACGGCGCATCGTGACCATCGAGGATCCGGTGGAACACAAGCTTCCGGGCGTGATCCAGATCGCCGTGCGTCCCGAGATCGATCTGACCTTCGCGCGGGCGCTTCGCAGTGTGCTTCGCGGTGATCCGAACGTGATCATGGTCGGCGAAATGCGCGATCTCGAGACGGCTGAGATCGCCGTGCGGGCCGCCCTCACCGGGCACTTGGTTTTCAGCACGCTTCACACGAACGACTCGGTCGGCGGCATCACCCGACTGATTGACATGGGAGTGGAGCCCTTTCTCATCGGTTCGTCGGTGCGGGCGTTCATCGCGCAGCGGCTGGTGCGGCGCCTCTGTCCCGACTGTCGGGTGCCGGAGCAGCATCAGGTCGGAAATTTAAAACGCATCGGGTTTCCGACCCATCGCGAGGGGACCATCTACGGGCCGAAGGGCTGCGAGGCGTGCCGGTTTACCGGTTACCGCGGGCGCACCGCGCTCTACGAGATCTGCGTCCTCACGCAGGAAATGCAGGAACTCGTGCAGCACAAAGCGTCCGGTCCAGCGCTCCGCGAGCTCGCGATGAAACAGGGCATGATCCCGCTGCGCGCCTACGGCTGGAATCGTGTGCTCGAAGGGATGACGTCGGTCGAAGAGGTGCTGCGGGTCACCGCAGCCGAGCTTGACGTGCTGGACGAATAGACGGGGCGGGCGATGACGAGTTTTCAATTCAAGGCGACCACGGCGGCTGGCTCTCTCGAGACCGGCGTGATCGATGCGCGGACGAAAGCGGAAGCCTACCAGGCGATCCTCGGGAGGAAGTTGCGCCCGGTTTCGATCACGCCCGCAGTCGCGGGAGGCGGAGCGGCTGGCGTAGCAACTCCCTCGAGAAACGGCGATCCGGTCGCTCTCGCTCCGGTGCGACGATTGCCCGCGAGTCAGGTGCTGCTTTTCACGGAGGAACTCTCCGAGCTGCTCGAGGCCGGCCTGCAGCTCGAGCCCGCGCTGAAGGTCATCGAAACGCGGAAGGAACGTTCGCCACTCAAGGCCATCGGCTCGACGCTCCGCCAGCAAGTGCGCGACGGCGTCAGTTTTTCCAACGCTTTGCGGAGCTGCGGCGATTGTTTTTCCGATCTCTTCTGTAGCATGGTCGCTGCCGGTGAGACGGCTGGCGCGCTGCCGAAAATCCTGCGGCGGCAGGCCGAATATTTCGCGATCATGACGGATCTGCGAAAGCGCATCACCATGGCGCTGATCTACCCGAGCATCGTCTTCACCGCGGGCGTCGTGCTGCTCATTATTTTCATGACGTTTCTCCTGCCCGCTCTCACGGGTCTGCTGAGTAAGACGGGGAAGGAACTTCCGTTCATGACCAAAGTCCTCGTGGCGACGAGCGAGTTTTTCGGCTCCTACTGGTGGGCGGTCATCGCCGTGCTCGTCGCGTTGATCGCCGCCTTCACCGCCTGGCGGAAGACGCCGGAGGGACGGATGAAGTGGGATCGGATGAAGCTCGATTTGCCGCTGGTGGGGCCGGTGTTGCGGGTGCAATTTCTGGCCGAATTTTCCCAGACGCTTTCCACCCTCGTATCGAATGGCGTGATTCTGCTCAACGCGTTGACGCTGTTGCAGCGGGCAACGGCGAACGTTTACCTGAAGGGCTTGCTCGCCCGGCTGGTGGATCGGGTGGGCGAGGGGACCTCGCTCTCGTCCGCGCTGCGAAACGTGCCGTTTTTTCCCGCCGTGCTGATCGACATCATGAACGTCGGGGAACAGACCGGCGACCTGGCCGGTGCCCTCCAGCGGAGTGCGAAACGCTACGACAAGGAGTTCACCAATCGCATCCAGCACATGACCACGCTCATCCAACCGCTGACCATTCTGGTGGTCGCGTTGTTCGTGGGGCTGGTGGCGTATTCGATGATCACGGGTATCCTCACCTCCGTGTCGGGCTTGCGAACCCGCTAGGTGGAATCTCTCGTGAGCGGGGCTTGACCCGGTTCCGAGCCCTCTGCATATTCGACCGTTCCGCCCAACGCGGAGCCCCTTTTTAGATTTCACCGAATATTTTTGTATGAACGCAGAGTTGCTCACCATGCTCGACTACCTCGAGCGAGAGAAAGGCATTAGCCGGGAAGTGCTGATCGATGCGATCTGCAATGCCCTCCTCACTGCTTCCAAGAAATCCTTTTCCGTTGCCCGCGAGGTTCGGGTCGAGATGAACCCGAAGACGGGCCAGATCCGCGCGTTCGCCAAGCCGCTCGTCGTCGAGAAGGTCGTCGACCCGCAGGAACACATCACTCTCGCGAAGGCTCGTCAGATCAAACCCGACGCTCAGATCGGCGACGAGATCGAGATCGAAGTCACACCGCGTGACTTTGGGCGCATCGCGGCGCAAACCGCTCGCCAAGCCATCATGCAGCGCATTCGTCAGGTCGAAAAAGACATGATGTATGAGGAGTTCAAGGATCGGGCCGGGGAAATCGTCAGCGGGACGGTGCGGCGGTTCGAGCGTTCGGACGTCATCGTCGACCTCGGAAAATTCGAGGGCATCATGCCGTCACGCGAGCGGGTGCCGACCGAAGAATATTCCATTGGAGACCGGATCCGGGCCTACGTTGTCGCCGTCGAGAATGGCGTGCGCGGTCCTGAGATCATTCTTTCCCGCAGCCATCCAAACTTTGTCCGCCGTCTCTTCGAAGTCGAAGTCAGCGAGATTGCCGACCGCACCGTCGAGTTGAAGGTCATTGCCCGCGAAGCGGGTGCCCGCACGAAGGTCGCGGTGCACAGCTCCGACAACAAGGTCGACCCGGTTGGCGCCTGCGTTGGGATGCGCGGTGCCCGCGTCAAGAACATCGTCCGCGAGCTCAATAACGAGAAGGTCGACATCATTCGTTGGTACGACGACCCGGAAGAGTTGGTGAAGGAAGCTCTCAAACCCGCGCAGCTCCGCGCGATCACGCTGAATCACGAAGAAAAGCGCATCACTGTGATCGTGGGGAAGGAAGAGTTGTCTCAGGCGATTGGTCGGAAGGGTCAGAACGCTCGTCTGACAGCCAAGATCACCGGTTGGGAAATCGATATCCAAGAGGACCGCACCGCCGAACAGGCGATGGAGAATCAGAAAGCCGAGGCCGCATCTTCGTTGGCCGACCAACTCAACGTCTCGCAGGAAGAGGCGGATACCTTGACCGCAGCGGGAATGATTTCCGCCGAAGTCATCGCAACTGCCAGCGCCGAAGACATCGCTGGCGTGCTCGGAAGTGATGAGGAGACCGGACAACGGATCCTCGACGAGGCAAACAAACACAACACTCCTCCAGCCGAATCGACCGATCCGGCCGAGGTTGCCTGACCTGTCCGGCATGAAGGCCCGAGCAAACAGACCGACCCGAAAAAATTTCAATGGCATCCAAAGTCAGCACCACCAAGACCGCAACGCGCAAGGCTTCGCCGAAGCGCACCACGACTCGTACGAGTAAAACCACTGCGGCCGACAAGCCGTCGGCACCCGCGGAAAAGGCCGCGGCCGAGCCAGCCCCTGAGCCGAAACCGAGGGCCGAAACGGTCTCGCTGATTGAGCCGAAGAAGAAGAAAGTTCGCGCTCCAGCCTCGGACACCGAAGAAGCGGCTTCCAAGAAGTTGCCGCCGATCTCCCGCATCGGCGAACCGGCCAAGCCGCTGACGCGAGCAGCCAAGGCGAAGGCCAAGGACGAGGAAGCCCAGCCGAAGCCCGCACCGGCGGCTCTCGACTTGCTCTCCAGCCGCTCCCACAAAGCGACCAAAGCCGCCGCTGCCGAAGCGGAGGCCGCCGAAGTAGAGGCTGCCGCCAGTGCCAGCGAAGACGCCGGGGAAGCCGAAGAACTCGTCAGCGACGACGGGCGTAAAATCGTCCACGTTAAACCACCCATTATCGTCAAGGACCTGGCTGAGCAGCTCGACCTGAAGCCGTTCCAGCTCATCGCGACGCTGATGGATCTGAACGTCTTCGCGGCGATCAACCAGACGATTGAGCCCGACGTCGCGGCCAAGGTCTGCGAGAAACACGGAGCAATTTTCGAACGTGAGAAACGCGATCCGACGAAGGGTGTCCACAAGCCGGAACCAGTCGTCATCGAGGAGCCCATCGCTCCAGAGGAGGTTGACGAGGACGAACTGAAGCCAAGGGCGCCGGTGATTACGTTCATGGGCCACGTCGACCACGGTAAGACGTCGTTGCTCGACGCAATCCGCAAATCGAAGGTCACCACGGGCGAGGCAGGCGGAATCACCCAGCACATCGGGGCCTACAGCGTCCCGCACGGGGATTCCACCATCACGTTTCTCGATACGCCCGGTCACGCGGCGTTCACCGCGATGCGCGCCCGGGGCGCGAGCGTCACCGATATTGTCGTCATCGTCGTCGCAGCGGACGATGGGCTGATGCCTCAGACCATCGAAGCGATCAACCACGCCAAGGCGGCGAACGTCACGATCATGGTCGCGATCAACAAGATCGACCTCCCGGGCGCGAATCCGGACCGGATCAAAGGCCAGCTCCAGGAGCACGAGCTGAATCCCGAAGATTGGGGCGGCGAGATCATCTGTTGCGAAGTTTCGGCGACGAAAGGCACGGGCATCGACAGCCTGCTCGAGAACATGATCCTCCAGAGCGAGGTCCTCGAACTTCAGGCCAGCCCGACGGCCGATGCGCGCTGCACGGTCATCGAGGCGCAAACCGAGCCCGGTCGCGGCTCCACGGCGACAGTGATCGTGAACTCGGGCACGCTGCGCAGCGGCCAGCCGTTCATCTGCGGCAATCACTGGGGCAAGGTGAAGCAATTGATCAACGATCTCGGCAAACCAGTGAAGTCCGCCGGCCCAGCCATCCCCGTCAAAGTCCTCGGTCTGTCCGGGATCCCGTCGGCCGGTGACGAGTTGCTCGTGATGGAATCGGAAAAAGTTGCCCGCACCCTGAGCGAGGAGCGTCTCATCTCGCTCCGAGCCGACAAGCTCGCCGCTCCGCAGAGGGCGACTTTGGAAAGTCTGTTCGACAACATCGCCGAGGATCAGAAAAAGACGTTTCCGATCATCCTCAAGGCTGACGTCCAGGGCACACTCGAAGCCATTATCAGCTCGTTGGACGAGATTCAGAGCGAGAAAATCTCGCTTCGCATCATTCATTCGGCGGCGGGACCAATTACGGAATCCGACATCATGCTCGCGAGCGCGTCCGACGCGGTTGTCATTGGTTTCGGCGTCAAAGTCGATTCCGGCGCGCTGAGCGCATCGCGGCGCGAGGGCATTCAGGTGAAGCTCTACAGCGTGATCTACGAGTTGCTCGATCAGGTGAAGGAGGCCATGTCCGGACTGCTCGATCCCGAGATGCGCGAGTCGGTCGTCGGACACGCCGAGGTCAAGCAGGTCTTCGGACTATCCCGGGGCAAAGTGGCGGGTTCCATCGTCACCGACGGGCGGATTCCCCGGACGGCTCGCGCCCGCGTGCTCCGTGGCAAGCAGGCCGTCTACGACGGTGGGCTCGCAACGCTTCGGCGTTTCCAGGACGAGGTCAAGGAAGTGCGCGCCGGTCTGGAGTGCGGCATCAAGCTTGGGAATTTCTCCGATTACGAGGTCGGCGACATCATCGAGGCCTACACGCTGGAGAAATTCGCGCAGACGCTGTGATTTGCTCGGCGTGATTTTCGCCGTAGCTTCGTGATATGAATCTCCGACTCCAACGGGTCTGCGAATTGCTCAAACGCGAGCTGGGATCGATCCTGGTCCGCGACATGCAATTTGATTCGCCGCTCGTTACGGTGCGGGGCGTCGACATCACGCCCGATCTCAAGCAGGCGCACGTGTTTGTGAGCGCGCTGGGATCCGCCAACGAGCGTCGGGACGCCATCACATCGCTCGAGAAGAATCGCGTTTCGCTGCAGCACGAGTTGATGAAGCGTGTCGTGCTCAAGCACACGCCGCAACTGAACTTCAAACTCGACGACTCGATCGAACGCGGCACGCGAATTCTCGAAATCATGGATGATCTCGGGCTGCCTGATACGACGGCGGCTGGATTGGAAGAGGATGATTACGAGGACGACGAAGACGACGAGGAGGAGAAATGAGTCAGGCGACGTTCGATGAGATCCGCCGGGCGCTCGATGCGGCGGAGACGGTCGTGGTCGCCAGTCACCTGCGCCCCGACGGGGATGCCCTGGGTTCGACGATTGCCTTCGCTTTGTGGCTCGAGTCGATTGGCAAGACGGTTTACGCGCTTAATGAGAACGGGGTTCCGTCGAAGTATGAATTCCTGCCCGCGAGTGAGCGGGTTTCCGCGCCGGACCTGGAGGGAAAGATTCGCTGCGACGCATTCGTCGCACTGGACACCTCGGTAAAAACGCGGCTCGGCACCGTCCTCGATTCGGTCGAGATGCCGGAGGTCTTCATCAATCTCGACCACCACATCAGCAACGAATCGTTCGGCACGCTGAATCACGTCGACGCCGACTCGCCCGCGACGGGCCAGATCGTCGTGAACTTTTTCGAGAGTCAGGGGATCGCGATCACGCCCGCGATGGCGGCCAACCTGTTCGTCGCGATCTCAACGGACACCGGGTCGTTTCAATACATGAACACGACGGCCCGCACCTTCGAGGTCGGTGCGACGCTCATCCGGGCGGGCGTCAACGTGGGGGAATTGTCCCAGGCGATCTACGAACGGCAACCCCGTCGCCGACTCGAATTGCTCCGGCTGGCACTGAATTCAGTCGTCTTCTCCTGCGACGATCGCGTTGCCAGCTTCGCGTTGCGGCGGGAGGATTTCGTGCGACTCGGGCTTTCGCCGGAGGACAACGAAGGCATCATCGATCAGCTCCGTTCGGTCGAGGGTGTGATCGCCGCCGTGTTCTTCGAGGACCTCGGCGATGGCAAGGTTCGCGTGAGCGCCCGCTCGAAGGACGTGCGGGTCGACGTCTGCAAGGTCTGCGGGCTGTTTGGCGGTGGGGGGCACGCGCTCGCTTCCGGCGCTCGCGTGAAGGGTGAACTCAACGAAGTCGGCGAGCGTTTTCTCGCCGCTCTCTGTCATGAAGTCGGAAACATTGATTGATGGCGTCCTCTGCGTGGACAAGGCGCCAGGAATGACCTCCCACGACGTTGTGGGGATCACGCGGCGTTCGCTCGGGATGAAGAAGGTTGGCCATTGCGGGACGCTCGACCCGCTGGCGACCGGCCTGCTGTTGATTACCCTGGGGCGAGGGACGAAGATTCAGGATCTTCTCATGAGTGAGGACAAGGAATACGCCGGGACGCTGAAGCTGGGCGAAACGACCAATTCGCAGGATGCGGATGGTGACGTCGAAGAAACGCGCGAGGTGCCCGAATTGACCGCCACCGAGATCGACGCGGCCTTTGCGAAGTATCACGGCGATTTTTACCAGACGCCACCCATGGTGAGCGCGATCAAGAAGGACGGCGTTCCGCTCTACAAGCTGGCTCGACAGGGGAAGACGGTGGAGCGCGAGCCCAGATTCGTGCACGTCTACGCGCACGAAATCCTGAAGTTGCATTTGCCGGAGATCGATTTTCGCGTGGTCTGCAGCAAGGGATTTTACGTGCGGACCTACGCGCACGACATCGGAGCGGAACTGGGTTGCGGCGCGCATTTGCGAGCCCTGCGGCGAACCAAGAGCGGGCGCTTCAGTGCCGAGGGTGCGATCACGGTGGAGGAGTTGAAGACTTTGCCGCGCGAGGCCATCGTCGAGCGGGTCCTCACGCTCCCCGACGTGTCCCGGCTTCGGGGTGCCTGATGCACACGCTCCGAACGATCGACGAACTTCGCGCCGTTCCGGGGCCGGTGGTGCTCTGCATAGGAGTTTTCGACGGAGTGCACCTCGGCCATCAATCGGTGATCGGCGAGGCTCTTGCCGACGCGGCGGAGATCGGCGGAAGCGCGGTTGTTCTGACGTTTGATCCGCATCCGACCCGGGTTTTGCGACCCGAGAAGGCGTCCCATCTACTGACCTCGACGGCACACAAGACGGCGTTGCTGGCCGGGCTGGGAATCGAATGGCTCTTAATCGTGAATTTCGACGACGCGTTCGCGGCGCAGGATCCCCGGGAGTTCGTGGAGAATCTCGCGCGTGCGGCGGACCCGTTGCGGCAGGTTTCGGTGGGCGAACGGTGGACATTCGGGCGCGGGCGCAGTGGAAACGTGGATCTGCTCCGCGAGCTTGGCGGACGGCTTGGGTTCGGCGTCAAGGGAATGCCGCCGGTCGAGATCGACGGGGAGACCGTCAGCAGCACGCGGATCCGGCAAGCGGTCCAAGCGGGCGATTTTGAAACGGCGCGACGGTATCTGGGTCGGGATTACACCATTCTGGGAACGGTCGAAAGCGGGCGGCAACTCGGGCGGACCATCGGATTCCCCACCGCCAACCTGCGGGCGCACAACGAACAATTTCCGCCGGACGGTGTCTACGCGGTGCGGTGCCAGGTCGGCGGGAGCGCGCTGACCGGCGTGGCCAACATCGGAGTCCGCCCGACCGTGGCTGCGGCGGGAGCCGAGCGGACTCTGGAGGTTCACCTCTTCGATTTCGAAGGGAATCTCTACGGTCAGGATCTGGAGGTGACCTTCGCCGAGCATCTCCGGAGCGAGCAGAGCTTTGACGGGATCGAGGCACTGAAGGGCCAAATCAGGTGCGACGTGGAAGCGGCGCGACGACTGCTCGGGTAGGTTGGCGTTTGGCGGAGCTGGCGAGCTTTGTCACTCGAGACTTTCGCTCAGAAGATTCGTGATGGCCTCGGCGATCGCACTGACGGCGGGTTCCTCGAGGAGGTCGGCGGGAGCACAGGGGATCTGGTAGAATCGAGCATCGTCGCAGATCTCGGTCCAGTCGTTCTGGGCATCTTCGATCGCCGGAAAGTTCTCCTCGGGGAGAAAAATGTGCGTGGTGATGTCGAACTCACCGAGCCGGTGTCGGAACGCGGCCTGCCGGTGGGCGGTGGTGATGGCGGATTCGCCGGGCCGCGGAGTGGGGGGTGATTTCTTCCCGAAGAACTTGCGCAAACCTCCGGTGAGTCCCCGGCTGGCGCGGGTTGGTTCCGTCGCGAGGAGGGCGAGAAATTCGATTCCCTGCCCCTCGTCGACCAAGCGGCGAGCGGTCTCGAGCGCGAGGATGCCTCCGAAACCAAATCCAAGCAGACGGTAGGGGCCCTCGCCGTCGAACTGGCGGATGGCGCGCCCGTAGCTTGTCGCCAAATCCGCAACGTCGACGGATTCCGCCGGATTCGAGTTCGTGCGGGCAGTGATGGCGTAGACCGGTTGATCCTCACCGAGATGGAGGGTGAGTTCGCGGTAGAGCTCGGCGGTGCCGGGGTAGTCGTGGAAGACGATCAGGGGGACGGCGGAGCCGGCGGCTCGGAGGGGTTTGAGGGGGTTCCACTCACCGTCGCCGGCCGATTGGCGGCTGCGCCATTCCCGCCGGAGCGAGCGAACGGAGAAAACGCGCTGGAAATCCTCGAGCTGCGCATCGGCGTAACCGGCGCGTTGCAGAGTCTCGTGGAGGTGCAGGGCGACGCGGGGCTTCGTGGCGGCGTCGGGGATCGAGGTGTCGGAGTCGAGTTCGCGGCCACCGAGGGCCCGAGACAGAATGCTGGCGAGTTTTGCCTCCTCGCTCGGAGGCGAGCTGGGGGTCTCCTCCGTCGGGGAAGGTCGGGCGAGCTGACGTTCGCGGGTGGGAGGCGGGAGCGCGTCGCGGTCCAATTGGCCGTCGGCGGTCAACGGGAGTCGCGGGATGCAGGCGACCGCAAATTCGACGTCGGGGAGATTCTCCGCGAGGTGGTCGCGAAAATCGATGGGCTCGCCACGTTGGGAGTCGGCCGGGACGATCCAGACGTTCCACGTCCCGGAGTCGGTGGAGGCGACGGCGCAATCGAAGATCTCCCGGTGCTCGAAGACGGCGCGCTCGATGGTTTCCAGTCGTGATGTCGCGAATCCGGGGCGGATGACGGACTCGATTTCGTTGCGAGAATAAAAGGAGCCGCTCGCATCGAGGAACGTCTCGCGGTCCGTTGGGGTGAGGGTGCCTTCGGTGGAACCGATCTCGAGCCGACCGGGGAATCCGGGGGGCAGCGGGGTGTCGTGCCAGGTGATGCGGGCAACGGCTCCGGCGGCGGGGTGAGCGGGACGCGGCGCGGCGGGGCCGGAGGCGAAGGGGCCCTCGAGCGAAGTGGTCGGGGCGTGAAATCCGGCGCCAGTGTGGAGGATGGTCGCGGCGGGAGCGGCGGTGCTCCAGGCCTGCAGGGCTGCGGGCGAGATGCGTCCGCCGCGAATGACGGCGTGTCGAATGCTGGTGGGCGCGGGGAGCGAGAGCTCGGTGAGGTAGTGGGTCCACTCGCTCCAAAATGGCGTGGGCACGCTCATCACGGTGACGGCGTGTTGGTCGGCGAATTCCTGGAAGGCGGTGCGGGTCGACCAACCCCCGGCGGCGGGCAGGACGACGGTGGCGCCGGAGAGGAGCGTGCCGACGATCTCGGCGAGCGTCTCCAGATCGTGAGCCGGGGCGGACTGGAGCAATCGGTCATCGGGTCCGACGTTCAGAGCGGCGGCGGCGGCCTGGCAGAGCCGCCCGGCTTCCTCGTGGGACACGGTGCGGCCATCAGCAAAACGAACCGCTGGATCGGTCGCCGAGACGTCGCCGGGTATGCCCCGGGTCTTCTCGGATGCCGCCTTCTGCCAGAATTCATCGAGTTGCGTGGCCCCCTCGATCCCGGAAGTGTCTTCCGCGATCACGAGCTTCGGTATCGCTTTTTTGGACGGAGCTTGGTCGCTGGCGGTCGAGGGTTTTTTCTGGATTGAAATTGCGGCGCCGGCTTTCCAGATCCCGAGGATGATCGTTGGCCAATGGTGGGAGTATCCGGGGTGGATGGCGACCGTCGTGCGGGCGGCCACGTTGAGTTTGCGCAGGTGCCGGGCGACTTGATTCGACTGCTGGTTGAGCTCTTCGAAGGTGAGAGTTTCGGTATCGGAATCGAGCGCGGCGCGTTCACCGAGGTCGCTCGCGGTCTCGTCGAACAGCTCGTGAAGGCACTGCGGGACGAGGCTGCGGAACGGGGGGGCGGCGTCCGGGCCGGCGACGAGGGTGGGCTCGCCGGGGAACGTGATCGAGACCTCGTGCAGCGGACGGTCGGGATCTTCGACGAGTTGGCCGACGATGGCGATCCAGCGCCGGAGCAGACTGGTGGCGGCAGCTTCGGTGAAGAGGCCGGGATCGAAATCGATGGCCACGGAGGCGCGGTCGGACGCGGTGTAGACGAGGGCGAGTGGAGCGGCGTCGTAACCGAGGAATTGGGCGTCTGCTCCGAGCCAGCGCGGGAGGCTGGAATGCAGGTGGTCGTTGAGATCGCCGGGCCGATAGCGGAAAGCGGCGGCTGGTCGGGTCACGGCGGTGCCGTCGTCGGGAAGGGCGGCGGCAATTTGCTCGGTCGTCCAGGTCCCCACGGTGGCGGCCTCGGTGCGAGATTGAGCGATGGCCTGGGCCCAGGCGGAGACTTTAGCCTCGGAAGTGAGTCGGTGTCGCCGGGGAACGCGGGTTTCCGAGCGGGCGACGGCGGTCACGGGAAGGCGGAACGTCGCGAGGAGCGTGATGTCGTCGGACGACAGGGCGGGTGCCAGGAGCAGAGCCCACGCGGCTTCGACGAGATCGATGGGGGCCACGGCCATGGCGGTCGCGGCCGCGCCGAGCGTCTGACCGTGTTCGCGCTCGAAGGTGTGGGAAACGGTCGCGCGGCGGGTGGAGGGTGCGTTTTCCTCGGGGAGCGGGAAGAGGATCAGCGGGCGGGCGGCGGGTGCATTCTGGAAGTGAGCGCGCCAGGTCGCTTCTTCGGAGTCGTGCCCGGTGAGCGCGGCGAAGGCGGCGGCGGGATCATCCGGCGCAGCGTCGCGGGTCCCGCCTTCGTAGCGGAGAAGCCACTCGACGAGGAGATGGCGGAGAGCAGCTTCGTCGATGAGGAGGTCGTCGTAACTCCAGAGGAGGTGAAGGTCGCCGCTGGGAAGCACGATGGTGGTGAGGCGGTGACCGGTGGTCACGGGAGTGGCAGCGTCGGCGGTGACGACTTCGTTCCAAGCGGCGCCGAGGTCGGCGGGTTGCTCGGCCTGCCAGTCAATCTCGCGCCACTCGGTGATGTCATCGTCACTTTCCAGCCACTGCGTGGGGTCCGCAGGATCGAGGGTGGTCCGCAGGATGGGGTGCGTGGTGGTCAGGTCCTGCCAGGCGGTAACGAGGTGGGCGCGGTCGATTGTCTCACCGAAACTGAACGAGAGTTGACGAGCGTGGAAGGCGGTCCCGGCGGGTTGACCGGAGGCGTCGAGTTGCTGCTGATGCAGCGGGGAAAGTGGGTAGGAGCGCAAGGTGGATTTTGGAATTTAGATTTTGGATTTTGGATTGGTGGGTGCCCGGCGGCTTCGTTTCCGGAGGTCGGCGGTCGTGGGCGGGGCGACGTTCCAATCTAGAGATCGAGGTCGGTGACCGCGCCGAGGGAGGCGGTCGTGACGGTGTGCGCGTATTTGGCGAGGACGCCGCGCTTGTAGCGGGGCTTGGGCTTTTTCCACTTCGCGAGGCGATCCTTGATTTCCTTCGCGGAGAGGCCGAGGGCGAGGCTGCGCTTGGCCGCATCGATGGTGATGGGGTCGCCGTTTTTCACGATGGCGAGCGGCCCCCCTTCGCTGGCTTCCGGGGTGATGTGACCGACGACGAATCCGTGGGTGCCGCCGGAGAAGCGGCCGTCGGTGATGAGCGCGACCGACGTGCCGAGACCGGCGCCCATGACGGCGCTCGTGGGAGAGAGCATCTCGCGCATGCCGGGGCCGCCGCGGGGTCCTTCGTTGCGGATAACGATGACGTCGCCCGCCTTGATCTTCCCGTCGAGAACGGCTTTGAGCGCCTTTTCCTCGGCCTCGAAGACCTTGGCTTTACCTTCGAACTTCTCGCCTTCCTTGCCGGTGATCTTCGCGACCGCGCCGTCGGGAGCAAGGTTGCCGCGGAGAATGACGAGGTGGCTGTCCTTCTTGATTGGTGCGTCGAGCGGGAGGATGATCTTCTGGCCCTTGGGGTAGGGTTTGAACGGAGCAAGATTCCTGGCGAGCGTCTTGCCCGTGACGGTGAGGCAATCGCCGTGGAGGAGCTTGGCGTTGAGAAGCTCCTTCATCAGCGGGACGATGCCGCCGATGCCGACGAGCTCGCTCATGAGGTATCTGCCGGATGGCTTGAGGTCGGCCAGGACGGGGACGCGCTGGCCGATCCGCGTGAAGTCAGCGAGACTGAGCTTCACGTTGGCGGAGTGGGCGATGGCGAGCAGGTGGAGGACGGCGTTGGTGCTGCCGCCGAGGGCGATGGTGACAGTGATGGCATTCTCGAACGCTTCCTTCGTCATGATATCCGAGGGGCGGATTCCCTTTTTGAGCAAATTGAGAACGGCGGCTCCGGCGTTGCGGCAATCCTCGCGCTTGTGGTCCGAGACGGCGGCCTGGGCGGAGCTATTGGGGAGGCTCATGCCCATGGCTTCGATCGCGGAGGCCATCGTGTTGGCGGTATACATGCCGCCGCAGGAACCGGGGCCGGGGATGGCGCAGGCTTCGACGGAATGCGCTTCCTTGGCCGAAATCCTGCCGGCAGCGAGCTGGCCGACGGCTTCGAAAACGGAGACGACGTCGAGGTTTTTCCCGTTGAGGCAACCGGGCAGAATCGTGCCGCCGTAGACAAAAACGGCGGGGCGATTCAAGCGGGCGATGCCGATGAGGCAGCCGGGCATGTTTTTATCGCAGCCGCCAATGGCGATCACGCCGTCGAAGCCCTGGCAGCCGACGACGGTTTCGATGGAGTCGGCGATGACTTCGCGTGAGACGAGCGAGTATTTCATCCCCTCGGTTCCCATGGAGATGCCGTCGGAGATGGTGATGGTATTGAAAATGGTGGCCTTACCCTTGGCGGCGTCGATGCCGAGGGCGGCTTCGCGAGCGAGTGCGTCGATGTGCATGTTGCACGGCGTGACCATGCTCCAGGTCGAAGCAACGCCGATCTGCGGTTTGGTGAAGTCCTTCTCGGAGAAGCCGACCGGATACAGCATGGCACGGCTGGCGGCCCGGGCGGGGCCGTCGAGGACCTGGGAGGAATGCGGACGAAGATCGGGTTTCTTGGAGGCTTTTGGTGTGGCTTTCATGGGTTGGCGGGAAAATGGAAGAGAGAGTTGTCGAAAGAGAAATGTGATTTGCCGTTGGCGGATTGTCGAGCGGGTGGGTTTAGAGTCCGGTCTTCTGCTTGATGTTGGCGATGGTCGTTTCGAGATCCGTTCGTTGGGCGGCGCCGAGGTCGGGGTCGGCAAGGGCGGCCTGAAATTGTTTGATGGCGGGTCGGGGCAGGCCCTGGCGGGCGAAGGACTGACCGAGATAAACGCGATATGTCGTGGCGGGGAGGTCGGCCTCTTCCGAAATCTCGACCAGCCGCTCGAGCGAGGCCTGCTCCCGGGAAAAGGCGTGCGCGTCGCTGGCCAGGCGGGCGTGCAGAAACAGCGTCTGCGTGTCTTCGGGGGAAGCGACGGTCACCAGCTTCTCGGCGATCTGCCAGGCCTCGTCTGGGTGACCGGCGGCGGCGAGAGCCTGCGCCGCGATCTGGAGCGCGGGGACGGAATCCGGCCTGAGGTCCAGCGCGGCATTGGCCCCTTCGATGGCGGCGGCGTATCGGTCGTGCCGGAGGTCGATCGTGGCCGAGTGGACGCGGACGTTGACGGATTCCGGTGCGAGATCCTCGGCTGCGGAGAGGAAGTCACGGGAAGCAGTAACGGCACCAATCAGATCCAGATTGACCGCAAAACCCGCCAGTATCGCGGCCCGGTCAGCGGGGTCCGGGAGATCAGGAGCGACTGCGTCGACTGCGGGTGGGCGGTAAGGGGCGGGAAGCCCTCGAAGGAACAGGAGGCCATGTTGATCCACCCGCTCGAGCCGAAAATCCGGTGACTCCGCGAGGTGCCGGGCCAGCGTGGCGGTCTCGGTCGGTTGCCCAGCCAGGAGGACGGCGTCGTAGCGGTCTTCGCGGTCGAGTCGCCGCCAAGCGGACGAGTCATGGAGGGCGGCAATCTCGGTGGGGGTTGGATTGGAAATGGTCTCTCCGAGTCGTCCGAGTGCGCGGGCAGCTTCCGGATTCAGGAACGTCCGGGCCTCGGCGGGACGGGCTTGCCAGAGATCGAGTGGCGTGTCGAAGGGAGACTCGGGTCCGGGTTTGATCCGAGCAGCCGACGATCAACGTCGAAAGCGCGGAAAGGAGAATCAGGAATCGCATGGGAGGCGAAGAGAGTAGGGCGAGCGGCCGAAAAATCAAAAACTCGTCGCGGAATCGTCGCTGAAACGTAGAGTCCATATCCTTTATGCAACACGCATCGTTAATCTCTACCCTCTCACTCATGGCCTTTCTTGGAATCAACCTTCACGCAAAACCCCTGGAGGTCGGTGCCACCGCTCCGGCGCTGACCGCTCCCGACGAAAATGGGGATCCGGTCGACTTCAAGGAAGTTTACGCAAAGGGCCTGACGCTGGTTTACTTCTACCCGAAAGCCAGCACCCCGGGTTGCACGGCGCAGGCTTGCTCGCTGCGGGATTCCATCGCCGATTTGCGGGCGGACGGGGTGACGATCCTGGGGGTCAGTCACGACAAGCCAGCGGATCAGAAGAAATTCAAAGACGCCTACGACCTGCCCTTCACGTTGATCGCGGACGCGGACGGGAAGGTGATCGAAGCTTTCGGCGTGCCGACGATGGTGATGGGAATCTCCAAGCGGCAGTCGTTCCTGATCAAGGATGGCGAAGTCGTCTGGCGGAAGCTGGATGCCGGGACCAAGAACCACGCCGAAGAGGTGGCGCAGGCCGTCGTAGAGCTCGGCGGCGGGAAAAATGAATCGTAGGCTTGATTTGGCCCGGCGACGCCTCTAATTTTCCTAGCTCGTCATTCGAGTGGGTTGGTAGCTCAATGGTAGAGCAGTGCCCTTTTAAGGCATTGGTTCTGGGTTCGAGTCCCAGCCAACCCATCACCCTTTTTACTCTGTAAGGCTGATAGATAAAGGGTTTCCAGGTGTTTCCGTCCGTTTTCCACTCGCTCCCATAAGTCGCGGTAAATCGCCATTTGGTGCCATGAATCAGGAAAATGTTGGCACCAGATTGGCACCAGATTCTCAATCGTCCGCCCCGCCCACGCCTCCGGCAATACTCCTCAAACGTCCCGTGCTCGATCCGGTAGAGGTGGGAGTCTCGGATTTCGACGAGAGCTTCTCCGACCTCGCAGCACACCCGCCGCCAATTTTCTGAGCGCGCGAGCAAGGACCAGGAGCCCGGTCGAGGCTCTTGATGCTGGACAATCCGGCTTGAGCAAGCAGATTGAAGCTGTGAATGCGCTCCAGAAGGCCACCCCAATTCGATGCTACGTCCCGAACCAAGTGAAGAAAGACTTTGCTGGCGTTCGTGGCCGTGTCGTGCGTGCGGTAGGGATCGAACGCCGATCGGTCACCTTCTCGGAAGCAATTCGGCAGGTACGAGCGTTCGAGCAAAAAGCCCGGAGCAAGTCGGCCGAGAGCAAGCTGACAGTCTGCTCCGTTGGGTAGAATCCTGCCCGCATCACGAAACCGGGATCGCATCATTACCACGGCTCACTGTGGGGTCGGAGCATATCGTCTATCTCGACGAGCGAGCGGGAACAGTCGTCAAGCTGACTTGGCCGGGGATCTACGGAGACTCCTACTATTTGGACGAAGGCCGCGTCTATCAGCGCAAGTGCTCCCCGGTTGAGTATCTGGTTCGGCTGCGACTTTGGGACAAGCTGTTTGCAGCCGCACCGGAAGCTTTGGGAATCACTGCAGGCGGGCAGATTGTCTCAAGGCAACCGTTCATTCTCGGCGATCCACCGTCGCAAGATGAAGTCAACGCGTTCATTCGAGAATCCGACCTGATCGCAGTGAAGGAGAGCTGTTGGCTTTGGAAGCGCTCCTATGAGGATTTCGAAGTGTGGGTCGGGGACGCTCGCGCCGACAATTTCGTTTTGACTTCTGAGGGGATGGTTCCAATCGATATTCGCCTCTGGTTCGCACCAGCCAACGAATTCCCACCATGAGCAAATCCGATCAACTCCGAGAAATTCGATTGAATCAGCCGTCGCGCACGTCGAGCGAAGCCTACGCGCAGATGCGGCGGATGATGGCGGCATCGCATACGGCGAGCACTCAGGTCACAAATGGCACTCGCTCGTCCGGTGGGCGGAAGATTGCAATCGGAGGAGGTCACGGTTCGGCCTCTCGAACGTCCGTCCCACCTCGGGCGGATGGAAAACGCTGAGTGGCGCATTCTCGTTCCCGACGGGGTGATTTTCGACCGCGTCGTCTCATCGGGAAATCAGCGGGACGGGCCGTCGTAGAGTTTCGAGTTTGCGTTACTCAAATCCCGGCAAATTCCGTCAATCAACTTCGTGACCCGCGTCTCGATTTCGTCCGCCTGCATGCCTGCCCATGTCGGCGCGTCGGCCTTCAATCGCATCAGCGCCGTTCGGGCTGCATGACCTACGCGGGTTCCATGCTCCCGAAGAATATCGTTCGCGGTGTATCGACCCCGCTCGACATTGTTCTGGAACTCCAGCCGCTCGCATTGAAGTTGCAGCTTCCGCCGCTCCAATTCGCGCTTCTCCGGGTCGGCGGATGATTGCGACTCGGGGCGGTTCTTCTGGGCTCCAACTTCAACGTCCAGCTTCTTCGGATCGTCCAGAGAATATCCCTCCGCGGCCCATCGCTTGATCGTGGAAATCGACACGCTGTAGGTGTCCACGTAAACGGCGAGTGGGTGCTTGTATCGTTTCTTCATAGTATCAAAAGGTTCAGAATATTTCGGGCGGTGTTCACTGAAAAACCGTGGCGACACTACACCTTCGACTGACAAACGGGATCCAAAGAGATTCCTTGTGGGGGGTGGGTCGAATCACACCAGTCTCGATCTATCCGCCTCCACGCTTCGGCTTGTTCGCGTGAGGCTGGCCGGATCGCCATAGCATCCAGCATTTCCCCTGCCCGCGTGACACGCTGGGCCTCGGCTCTCGAAATCTCGGTTGTGTGCGGCTTGCGGTAGCTCATCATGAAAAGGTCCCGGTCACGCGGCCTGCCGGGTCAGGGTGTATGTCGCCCCCCGCGCGGGAAATCATTAAGCTGCGGATTTCGCCATCGGCTGAAAAACCTCGACGATATCCGGCACGGCTCCGACTCCCTCCTTCCGGACAGTGAAGATAGAGCCGATTGGCTGCCAGTCGTCCGCAATCGCGGCGGTGACCGCGTCGGCGAGTTCTGACGCGATGTCGTTTGCCGTGACTTGCACTTGAGCGGAGTCCGGTGATGGGTGAGATTACCGAAGCGGATTTTACTGAGACGATTTGATAGTGGGTGATCATGGGTTTCTGAGGTGATGAGGTAATTTGAGATTCAGAGAGCCTTACCGGGTTGCTTTCTCGGACGGCGGCTTGAGCGACTCGGGGAAGTGATGCGGCTGGATTTTCTTGGCCGTCGCAAACTCGATCATTTCCTTTTTGTAGGCGGAAACCTGTCGCTCGATTTCTTGGACCAATTCCTTCGCAAGAGGGATGGCGTCGGCAGCGTGGACACGCTTGGCGATTGCGCTTTTGATGTTCACCGGATCGGAGGTAAGCGCCTGTTGCCAAGCCTGACCCGATGGGGTGGCATTGCCTTCGAATTCGGCGAGAGCGGCGTTTGCGAATTGCAGGCGATTTACAAGCGCGGAGAGTTCGCGGATTTTCGCATCCCACGCTCTCGGAATGGCTGCGAGTTCGGCACGGTTGCGCTCGGCTTCGGCTAGCATCTTCTCTGCTGTTTCGATTTGGGATTGGGTCGGATCATTTCCGAAGAAACTGACGACGGCATTGGTCTCGCGTTCGTCTCGTTCGCGGTGAAGGTCGGCGACTTGGTGGGAAGGCGCGAGTGTTGGACGGTCCATTTTATTTCTGTGGTCGGTGGGTTTTTGGTTGGTGAATTATTTGGATTTCGCGGCCCAGCGGTGGACGGTTCCGGGCTTGTATTCGCCTCGGCTTCCTTGATCCCGCGCGGCGGCTGCTTCGCCCCATCTTTGCGCCCGTCGGGATGATGCCGTGATCATGGCGAGTCCCTTTCGCGCCGGTTCGTGAACCTTAGGGTCGGGGTTGGTCGTGGTCGAGAGAACGGCTTTTCCGATGGCGGCGGGCGTGAGCTTCGGAGTGGGCGAGGGCTTCGCCACGGGTGCCACTGCTTTGACGTTTGTGCCGATTGCGCGCTCAAACATGGCTTTCCGTCGTGCCAAAAACTGCGCGTGAAGTTTCGGCGACTCCTCCTTGATCCGAACATCGTCGGGAGTAGGGAGACGGCGGCAGGTCCAGCTTTGCGCTCCAAGGATGCAATCTCGGTCTCCAAATTCTCGCAAATCCCCTGGTAGTGATTCGCTGCGCTTTCGGCGTGTGCGTCCATCTCGGCAGGGCGTTTGGCTGGAAGGGTCATAGGGCGGGGCGAGCGTGAAGGATAAGGTTGAGAGCTTTTGCTGGGTGTCGGTGGTAGAGTTCGAAGAAGTGAGCGAGGGGTTGCCCGTGCTCAAAGGGAATGAGGGCGAGCAGGACGTTGCGGGTGAGGGCGAGGTTGAGGGCAGCTTTTGGTCTGCGATGTCGGTGCCGATCTTCTTGCCAGGCGGAGGCGTCGCGTTTGTGGTGATTGCGGTTCTCGATGCTCCAGTGCTCGCGAACGGCGCGGGTGGAACGGGATTTTTCTTCCGGTTTCAGGCTGGAAAGGAAGATACGGGTATGGCTCTTGGGCGTTTGGTGGGGGTCTTTCTTTTGCTGCCAGTCGCGCTGCACGGTGATGGCGGAGCGGGCACCGGGCAGCCCGGCGGAGACTGGGGAGATGGGTTGGACGGCGGCTTTGCGGGAGTCGATGCGCCCGTGATCGCCTTCGCAGCTCAGGTCAAAAAAGGGGAGCCCTCCAGGGCGCGGGTGGCTGCCTCCAATCGTTTGGAGGTATTTGCTTTTGTGCCGATGAGGTAGTCGCCTCCCTTTTCCAGGATGACTCGCGCGGTGGCCTCTTTGTTGTGAAGCGGGTCGGCCGTGACCAGCGCGTTGACCAGTTCCACCCCGGGATTGGAGAGCAGGGCGCGGGCTTCGGAGACTTCGCAGTCTTCTTTTTTTCCGCTGGCCGGGATCATGGCCACCGGACGCCCGTCTTCATGACGGCAAAGGGTCACGATCATGCCGCAGCGTCCATCGCCCACGCTTTTGCCATCCAGGGCCAGGCTGCGGGGCAGCACTCCCGCGTTGGCTTGCAACCAGGCCGTCAGCGCATGGGCGTAGGCGTGGGGTTCCACGGCGGCCAGCAGGTCGTTGAGCGCATCGTAGCCGGGCATCTTGAGCCGCTTACTTTGCTTGTCGCGCACCCGCAGGCCGATCGCCTCTCTTTGGCTCTGGGAAAGGCAGGCCACTTTCCTCCAGATATCGAGCACGTCGCGCGCTCCCATGAGCAACCCCAGCGAGATCAGGGTCAACATCGCCGATAGGGGGTGGCGGCGGCTTTTGGGGTGACGCGGATCGGGCACCTCCCTCAAGGCGTCGCGCAGGCTTTTGAGTCCGGCGTTCTTGAGCGGACTGCGGGCTCCCCCGCGTCCGACCAAGGCCCCTTTGCTGGCTTCGGGCAACTCGCGCGCGCTCATCAACTCGCAGGCCTTGGGCGCGAGCTCTTTGAGCCACAGCTTCTTGGGCCTCCCGTTGGGGATGTAGTAGTCGGTGTGGTCTTGCGAAAACCCCTTCGTCGTTCCCGCCTGCGTCCAGTTCGTCGCTTTGTAAACCGTTCCCGCATGGCTTTCTGGATCGCTGAAGCTTTCGGCCAGAAGTGGTCGGTATCCGTGGGCCTTTTCCCATTGCTCCACCAGTTCCCGCATCCCGGCCCCAAGACATTGGCTGGCAAGGTTCGGCCGTCGTGCCTCTTCCAAAACCAGAAAGCGTCGCAGCTGCACCACCAGCTTGAGCCGCTCCGAGCGCGTCACCGCATCCCATCCCACCGCTTCGTCCCGATCCTTCAAATGCCACGCCGCCGCACACCACACCATTACCCCGGCAAGCTTCCCTTCCTCCATCACCAACTGGCAGAGCCGGTCTCCCGCCTCGCTCCCAGCTCCCAACCCATGCTCTCGCCCAAGGGCCTCTTTCGCTCGGCGCCAGTCCCCCGCCGAATGCGCTACCTTCACTTCCAATCGCGTTGCCTTGCTTTCAATGCCCTCGCCTTTCCTGGTCTCCTGCTTTTTCACCACCGTAGTTCAGCTTTTCGACGCGCTTTTGCTCAGCCGTTTCTCTTTTCCCCTACCTGTCAGCTTTCTCGCGCTTCAAGCCAAATGCCCTGTCCATCTCGGCTTGCGCTGCCTTGTCGCCTTGGCGTGCCGCTCTGAAGGTGGCACCATCGACGGGCTTCGCTCCGGCTCCCATGTCCCGGAGAATTTGATTGGTCGCCGCCGTGAGGTTGAAGGGCTTTTCTTTCATCTAATAACCTTCTGCAAAACGTCCCGCGAATTCCTCGCAAACCTAGCGTTCATCGGCCTCGGTGGGTCAACCGGGCTAGCTCGTCGCGGCCTTCCCTGACGGCGCGTGAGACCGATTGTTTCGAGGCGATGATCTCCCGCGCGATCTCGCCTTGGCTCCGGCGATCTTGTCCGAGCAACAAGCCGATTACGGCCAACCTTGAGCGGCTCCGGCCTGCCCAGCGGAGCAGGCCAGAAATCACAACGAGCGGATTGAGCGCCTCTATTTCTGCCCGCGCCTCGGGGTCGGAAAACTCGGGACAATCGAAATCGACGGACTGCACCGGGCCGGATTGGTCGAATCTGGGCCGCGCCTCCGTCATAGCTCCACCATCTCCGAGAACTCCCGCAATCGCCTCACGATTGGATCGGACTTTGTATCGTCGGCGAAGGCATGCTTGAGCGCCCCGGCGTCGAGGTTTGTCGTCCAAAGCGTGGCGCGATGATGGGCGAGCCGCTCCTCAATTAGATGGAAGAATTCGGTAGCTACACGCTGGGTGAAACGCTCTTTGCCAACGTCGTCGATGAGGAGGACGCGCGCTCGGTGGCATGCAGTGATCTTCTCTCTCGCCTCGCCCTTGCTTCTGAAATCATCCGCGAATTGATCCGCGCAAAGTTTCGCGAATTGGACGCTTGAAACCGCTTCCACTCGAATCCCGGCATGATGCAGGCGGTCGAGGATGAGGAAGCATGTCCGCGTCTTGCACACGCCCGTTTCTCCGATGAGCCCCAGCCCTTCGCCATCAACACTCGGAACCCACTCGAGCGCGAGCGGCACGAAGTTGAGTTGGCAGCCTCTCGAGGTCCGTATGCCGATACCGTGGCGGGCATATCAGCTTCCACGACTCCGCGCGGGAGTTCTTGATTTGTGCGTTCTCCAGCGCCTCCCGCTCAAGTATTGCTGTCTCTGAGCATCGGTCGCACTGATTGGGCGCGAATATCTCGCGGCCTTCAAAGATTGTCGGCTTGTAGTTGAAGGTCGCTCCGCATTCGCACGCGGCATTTTTTTCGATGGATCCGGTTACCATTTTTCGTATTGGGGTTGAGTCTGGGGATGGTGATGGTTCGTCGGTGAAGTTTTCGGCGGGAAGAGCCCGGTCCATCCATTGGCAATCGAGCTTTCGATTGACGCGATGGCAGCGGGTTCGCCGAGGCTGGCGAGTAAGGCCAATTGCTTCTTAGCGGTCGTCGGCGTGATCGCCTTTTTGATCTCGCGCCGGTGGGTTGCCCATTCGCTCCATGCGGCGGTGAACTCCGGTGAATCGAATGGAATCGGCGAATCGGAAAGAGGATCGAACTTCGCCCTTTGGATTACCTTATTGGATTTCCTTATTGGATTACCTTCGGTTCCCTCTCGTCGGATAACCTCCATCCCCTCTGGTCGGATAGGTGGCTCCTGTTTCGATGGGTGCCCCTCCTTGTCGGATACCCCCTCATATCGGATAGGTTGAGGCGACGGGGAAAGGCGGTATCCCGACGATTGACCAGAACGCTGAATTCTCTCAATCCATCCGTCCGTCACGAGAGCGCGGAGACGCTTGCAAACAGTGTCTTTGTTGATTCGACAGGTCCGCGCAATCTCCTTCACGGCGGGGAAGGCTAATCCGCTACCGTCCGCGCGCCTCGCAATATGACAGAGAACTCGGAACGCTTCCGCGTCAAGTCGTGCGTCGTCGAGGCTTGAATGGATGAAGATCCAGTTCACCGTGGTCTCTTCCCGGCATGCGATCCCGTCGCCAACGCATCTCCCTTGCTCAATGCGAGGCGCAGCGAATTTTCGTTGCCCGTCTCAAGCCACGCGTAAAGATGACAAAATACTTCGCGCTTGAGTCTCGCGCGTTGCGAGATAGGTTTCCGTTGTAGTTTGTGAGACTCAAGGCCGCCCCTGACCGGGCGGCTTTCTCGTTCTTCGGGGCGGCTCATGCAACCTCCTTCACCTCGAATTTGTTGAGGGCGGCCCGGACCTTTGCCTCGTCGAAAAGGACGGTGCGGTGTCCGAGAATTAGCGATGGGACTTTGCGCTTACGTCCAAGCCGGAGGAGCGTAGATGGTTTCATTGGGATGCGCGGCGCAACCTCCGATGCATTTCCGATAAAGGTCGTGCCTTTCGTTTCGACTTGATTCGTCAACATGACGTTGCGACTATTGTTACATTATGCAACGTCTTCACCGGTCCACGCTTTGGCGGCGCAAGCGTTCCAAGGCGCTCGGGAAGGCGAAAAAGAGTGGCAGAAAGCGGGAAGGGGGCGCGAAAGATTCGAGGGAAGTCGTGTTGCTCCACTACGCGGCGGGCTACACTTATAACAAAGCAACGATGTCCCAGCGGACGGTTGAGGAGATATTTGACGACCTCTGCTTTACGGGGTTCCCTGCGCCAATTTGCGCGATAGCTGCTTGGGATACCTGTCGGCCCGTATGGCGGTCGCGAGCTGGCGATACACCCCTGAGGTCGGTTAGTCCGTCTGCCAAAAAGAACCGGATTCGATCTGCCGCCAAAAAACTCGTTGCGCGATACAAGGCGGAATACGCATCCGGTTTGTCGTTCGCGGATGCAACTAAACTAGTCGATTGCGCACTGAAGAATAATGAGCCATGGATTGATGAAATCCTGACGCCGGATCGGGGAGAAACGGAGCATGCGCTGCCGTCCGGAGTGGCCTGCCCTTCCCGCGAACTCGAAATTAGCCGGAGGATGATTTCCTATTGGCGCGGCAAATTCCAATATCGGGAGTGCTGTAAGCTGATTGAAGCGATGATTCGCGAAAGAGGCGAGGTTGTCGTAATGCAGCCGCGACGGACTAGCACCCACTATTGAGCATCTCTACGCCGCCACGACCTTCCCGGAAGCGTCAGGTGGGCGATCCTGCGCGAGCCTGGGCCTCGCGGATCATGCGGGACTCCTCGGGCGTGGCCTCGCGCATCCCGGCGGCGAGACACTTCCGATCAAATTCCTCCGCTGTCATCATGCGACCGGTGAGTCGGCCCGTGCGACTAATGCGCGAGGAAATCCGCGATGTAGATTTCAGCGTTTTTTGTGAGGTCACGGCGGGCATAGTTGAATGCTTCGTTGTATGCCATTCTCGGCATGATGAGCTTTCCGCGCAAGCCTTCATTCCGTCCGAGCACGTCCCGGTGAGCATATCCGTGCGCGGTGTCGTAGCGGGTGACGCAAGCGGTTCGCCCGTCGATCTCGGCGAAAAGGACGACCCGAAACTTGGTGGTTCTGCCAGACTTCGTGAATCGCCAGACGGAAAGGAAGCCGACTGGCAACCATTCGATAAACTCCTTTTCCGGCATGGTCAGGCTGTCGCGATCATTGGAACGACGTTATCGCTGACCATCGGGCGGATCGACCAGAACCGTTTCGCGTCCTTCGGCTTCACGAGTTCGCGGTAGTGCCGGAACATCACCGCTTGATCGTGTCCGCTCTCCAGTGCCGTCTGTGCGGCGTTGCCCGTGTCGGCTAGTCGGTAGCTGACGAAGCTGTGACGCATGGCGTTGTCGGGCCATTCTGCGATTCCTGCTTGAGCGCGTGCCCGCTCGTGGAGTGTGCGGGGTTCCTTTGAGACGACGGGGCCGGAGGTCCGGGCAACCGGAGTCAGCCAATCGCGGAGGGTGTCGAGGATCGGGACGAGTCGGCGGGAACGAGTTTTCGACGTTCGGGCCGATACGTGAATGAATCCGCCTTCGAGGTCCACGTCCCGCCAATCGAGCTTGCGAATCTCCGCCACCCGCAACCCGGCGAAAAGTCCGATGGCATGAAAGGCAACGAGAACGTCGTCGTGAATGCCGCCACCAATGCCGCCGCCTTGTCCGGCGTGAGGATTCCGGGCGCGTCTGTGTCCACCGTCGCGGACTCGGTGTTTCTCGCGACCATTGGGTCCGCCCAGCCACGCTTGCCCGCGAAGCCCCACAACGTCCTCACGTCTCGCCGGAAGGTGTTCTTCGTGCCGGGAGCCACCGGGAGCGATTGAAGGAATCTGTCGAGGTCTGCAGTCGTCAGTTGGGCAAGGGTTCGGTCGGGGAATTCGTCGGAGAGTCGGCGTAAGCGGTTCGTGAGGTCTTTGCCGTATTGCTCGGACTTCCCGGCGCGGATCTTGGTTGCCACCAGTTCGGTCACGGCACTGGGAATGTTGACGCTGGCCTCCTCGCGCCGGAGGTGGTCGAGGTAGAACGCGATGGCGTCCCGGACGGTCTTTCCGTATCGGGCAAGCTCTGGATCTCCGAATGCCCCTACACCGTCGTTCGTGCGCTTGGTGCGTTGAATCTGCGCCCATGTTTCGGCCTCTGTTCGCGTGGCGAAGAACTTCCGTTCACCCTTCCCGGCAATCCGCGCGTCGGCCAGGATTATGGGTTTTCCGTTCTTCACTGTCGCTTTGAGTCCCAGCCAACCCAACTTTTTCTTTTCGGCCTACGCAAAAAGCGTCTCGACGTGGGCCGTGGCCGCGCTGGCCAAGCCGGACGGCGAATAGCCGCCCTCGAGAGCGCGGAGACGATCCGACCGGCGCAGACATCCTGAGCAACTTCGCGCACGGCGGTTGTCAGGTCGGCGAAGTCCGCATCCGCGAGCGTGAATCCTCCGAGTGGGTCGCCCGCTCGCGAGTCGAATCCGGCGGAAATCAGGATCAACTCCGGTTTGAAATCACGGACGGCGGGCAGGATGTCGTCGACGAAGGTGCCGAGGATGGCGGTGCGGCCCGATCCGGCCGGGAGTGGGCGGTTGATCGTCAATCCCGCGCCCCGGCGCTCGCCAGATTCGCCGCGCGATCCGCTTCCCGGGTACCACGGGCTCTGGTGCGTGCTGGCAAAAAGAACTGCACCGTCTTCGTAAAAAATATCCTGCGTCCCGTTGCCGTGGTGTACGTCCCAGTCAAGGATCGCGATTCGTTCGATGCCGTGGACGGATTGCGCGTGACGGGCGGCGATCGCCACGCTGTTGAAGATGCAGAACCCCATCGCGCGATCGCGGGTCGCGTGATGGCCGGGAGGTCGAATCGCGCAAAATGCGGTGCCCACCCCCGCCGCGCACACCGCGTCCACGGCGGCAATCACGCCGCCGGCAGCCAGGCGGGCAACTTTGCCCGAATGGGGACAGATGCTCACATCGCCGCCAGCGAGTGAATCGGCGCCGCTCTCGATAACGCGGAGCACGTTCTCGACGTAGTCGGGATCGTGAGCGCGGGCGAGTTCGTCGAGGGTCGCCTCGCGCGGCTCGAGTCGGCTGGTTCTTCTGACCAGATCCGCAGAATCGAGAGCTTCCCGGATCGCGTCGATGCGAGCGGGAGATTCCGGGTGACCGGGCGTGGTGACATGGTCCTTGTAGATGGAGTCGAGAAGCAGGGCGGGCATTTGGATTTTCGATTTGGGATTCTCGATTTTCGATTGGAATCAGTCGGGGTAGCGGGAAACGGGCGCACTTTGAATGAAATCGACCCAAATGGGGAGCGCCAGTGTCGATCCGTACCCGCCGGGCATAATCGAGCGCGGCTGGTCGAGGCCGACCCAGACCCCACAGGTCAGGGACGCGATCGCGCCGATAAACCAGGCGTCGCGGGCTTCGTCGGTGGTGCCGGTCTTTCCCAACGCTCGGCGGGTCAGGCCGAGCCGCCGGGCGCTGGCCGCCGTGCCGCGCGTGACCGCTTGACGCAGAAGCTCGGACGTCTGCTCCGCGGAGGCTCGGTCGAAAACCCGGAGGCGCGCCTGGGTCGCGCGGAAGATGAGGCGACCGGAAGCGTCGTGCACTTCCTCCACGAGAAAGGGCTGCAGCCTTTCCCCGCCGCACGAAAACGCCGTGTAGGCGGCGGTGAGGTCCTTGAGCGTCGTCTCGAACGAACCAAGGAAAATGGCTGGGAAGGCGGCAACTCCCGGCGTCAGGCCGGCCCGAACGAAGGTCTCCGCGACGACGTCGAGTCCAGCGCGCAATCCGACGCGCACCGTCGAGGTGTTCCGGGACTGGACGAGCGCTTCGGCGGCGGAAACGCTGGGCCGGTATTTGGAGTCGGAATTGTTCGGGTCGTAGGTTCCGAGGTCGCGGGGGATCTCGGACGGCGTCAGCCGGGCGTCCGGAGATCCGGTCGCCCGGCATCAGTCCGCGCTCGAACGCGGTGGCAAAGACGAAGGGTTTTACCGTCGACCCGGCCTGACGCCGGGCCTGAAACGCGCGGTTGAATTGGCTCTCCGCGTAGTCCCGACCGCCCACGATGGCCCGGATCCCGCCGGAGCGGTTGTCGATGGCAATGAGAGCGCCCTCGAGCTGGCCAGCCGCGTGCGGGTAAGTCGATCGACGCTCGATCGAGGCGAGGTTCTTCGTCACCGCGCAGGCCGCTGAGCGTCTGCAGCACCGGATCGACGGTGGTGGAAATGGTCAGTCCTCCGGCGGCGAGTTGGTCGGGTGTCAGGACGAGATCGAGTTCGCGCTGGATCGCTTCCATCGCCCAGCCGTATCGCACGGTGGCGGGTGGACGGGTCGGCCAACCGGACGGCGGCCGCCTTCGCGGTCGTGAGTTCGCCGGACGTGATCAGTCCGTTTTCGCGCATACTGTTGAGCACGATGTTGCGCTGGCGGGTAGCGGCTTCGAGATCGTTGAAGGGAGATAATCGCGTCGGACTGCGGATCAGTCCGGCCAGCAGCGCGGCTTCCGGCAGCGAGAGGTCAGCGGCGGGCTTGCCAAAGTAGGCCCGCGCGGCGGTGTCGACCCCGTAGTAGCCCGAGCCGAAGTAGATGCGGTTCACGTAAGCCGTGAGGATTTCCTCCTTCGTCAGCTCCGTCTCGATGCGGAACGCCAGTGCCGCCTCGATGAGCTTGCGCTGGTAGGTGCGTCCGCCGAGCGGGAAGCTGTTTCGGGCCAGCTGTTGGGTGATGGTCGACCCGCCCTGACGGATCCCGCCCAGCAGAAGATTTCGTACCGCCGCCCGGGCAATCCCGACCGGGTCCACGCCATGATGAGTGAAAAACCGCGAATCCTCGCGCGTCACGAGCGCGTCGA
The DNA here is from genome assembly GCA_963740185.1 of uncultured Verrucomicrobiae bacterium. Lineage (GTDB taxonomy): Bacteria > Verrucomicrobiota > Verrucomicrobiia > Chthoniobacterales > JAATET01 > CAVVKW01. The sequence goes on along the minus strand of CAVUDH010000007.1, from coordinate 105,933 downwards.
TGAACTCGCGCGAAATCTCGTCAAACGGGGCGACCACCCGGTTCTCGCCGGCCAATCGGCTGTAGAACTTCCCGTCCCGGTCGACGACTACCGAGCGTTGGGGTAGGTCGTTGATCTGGCGCAAATCGTAGCGAAACGAATAGAGGTAGAGCGCGAGTCCGCCCAGCGACCAAAGAAACAACGCGGCGACGGACAGCTTGAGGACGGTGACGAACCGCGAACGGCGGCGACGACGGGCGGGAGGGCGTTTCCGGCGTGAGGCGGGGGAGCGTTGGCCCTTCCGGGAGGAGGTTCGCGGGGCGCTCTTCGAGCGTTTGGACGGAGATTTGCGAGGCACGGATCGAGTAGCAGGGCGGCGGCGGTGGGTGCGAAAAACTAAACAGGATTAACGGGATCTTCAGGATTTGCGGGATTTTTGTGAAGCAACGAAGTGGGCGGACTGTCGTTGTTCTGCATGATGCTGAGGGAACTGGGCTTTTGGATTTTCGGGCGGTGAGGGAAGCGGGCGGCTGCGCCGTTGGGGACGAGTGTCGGGCTGGAAGCCCGGCACGACAGGCTGGAAGCCTGTTCTACCCTTGCGGATGCGGGCGGGGGCTTTCATAGATGATCGCATCGTGAAGATTCAGATTTTGACTTTGTTTCCAGGGATTTGTCGGGGGGCTCTTTCGGAAAGTATGATGAAGCGGGCCAGCGACCGGGGCCTCGCCGAGCTGGAGGCGGTGAATCTGCGGGATTGGGCGGAGGGCAAACACCGGGTGGCGGATGGAATGCCCTACGGGGGCGGGACCGGGGATGGTAATGCGGGTGGAACCGATCTTTCGGGCTTTGAAGGATCTGCGGGGAGCGAACACGCGGGTGGTCTTGATGACACCCCAGGGGCGGACGTTTGACCAGCCGACGGCACGTGCGGTGGCTGCCGAGGTCAATCACTTGATCTTGATCTGCGGGCATTACGAGGGGGTGGATCAGCGGGTGGCGGATCAGCTCGTGGACGATGAGTGGTCGATCGGGGATTACGTGCTGACGAATGGGGCCTTGGCGGCGTTGGTGGTGACGGATGCCATCGTGCGGCTGCTGCCGGGGGTGTTGGGCGACGGGGAGTCGGCGGTGCAGGATTCGTTTGGGGAAGGGGAGGGCGGGATTTTGGATCATCCTCACTTCACGCGACCGGAGGAGTTCGAAGGTTGGCGGGTGCCGGAGGTGCTGACGTCGGGGAATCACGGGGCGATTGCGGCGTGGCGGCGAGAGCAGGCCGAGACGCTGACCCGGGAGCGGCGGCCGGATTTGCTCCCGGGTCCGGATGCCCGGTAGGACGTGGAGACCGCGCCGCGCTCCCTCTGGAGAAACCGCCGTCTATCGTTCGCCCCGACCGGTCAATTCGCGAATGAGGCGGGTCTCGTCTGCATCAAACGGCGTGCCGTCGGGTCGGAGGATGTCGTGGAACCACGGGTTGGGCTCGGGTGAGTCGGCCGGGGTGTTCCAGGGTTGATAGGTCTGCGATTTGCCCGCAACAAATCCCCAGTTGTAGGCGGCGATGGAGTGCTCGCGAAACAGCGGAAGGCATTCGGAGAAGAGGCTGCCGATCGTGCGAGCGAGGTATTCGGTGCAGAGGAGAGGACGTCCCAGCGTCGCCAACCGTTCGATCTGATCGCGCACCTTGCTCGCAGGGTTGTAGTCGTGGAACGAGATCACGTCGGAAAGCGCGACGGCGGCGCGCTGAGCCCGAAGGAGCTCGCGCTGCGGCAAGGGGAGGGCGTCTTCGTCGTGGCCCGAGACGGGATTGAGCTCGGGTGTCCACGTGCAGACGGTGAGGGGATGCATCGGGGCGGCGGCTCGTGCCCAGGCGAAGACTTCCGTGACCAATCGCGCGCTGGCGGGCTGCTTGGTTTCGTTGCCGTCAAATCCACCGTTGCAGGGCTCGTTGTAGAGGTCCCAGCAGAGGATGCGGTCATCCGCTCCGTAGCGCGCGAGAACGCCGGTGACGTATCGTTCGAGGCGGGGCCATTCGGCGTCATCCATGAGCGCCGAGACCGACGGGCTTTGCGCCCAACCGGGGTTGTGGATGCCGGGCGTGGGAGCGGGTTGTCGGCCGATCCGGGGTTCCGGTCGGTGGCAGGCATCGAAAAAAACGATCATCGGGCGGATACCCCGGGCCGCGCACAGGTCGAGGAAATCGTCAAGCCGCCGACAAAATCCAGCCGCGTCCGCCCCCCAGAGAAGATCGTGAAGGAAAATGCGCAGGGTGTTCATCCCGAGCTTGGCGGCCCAATCGAGTTCTCGGACGAGTGTCTCGCGGTGTCGCTCGTAGTCGTCGGCTTGGAACATTTCCAGTTGGTTGATCGCGCTGCTCGGCAGAAAATTGCAGCCGACGAGCCAGGCTTGCTTGCGATACCAGATCCAAGCCTGGTCCGGGGTCCATCGAGATGTCGACATGGTGAAAAATTGGACGAAATGGTCGATCGATAACAGAGCGAACCGCGAGCGCATCGGGTGAAATGCGCTCGATCTTTGGAAGTTGGGTCGACGTCTATTTTTGTTTGGCGGCAGGTTGGGGGCGGCTGGTAGCTTCCCTCGCCATGAGTGACGTTGTCAGTGCCGGTCGGGGCCGAATTTTTGCCCGCGAGGCGCTGCGTTGGATTCCCAAGATTCTCACTCTCCAGGATCGAAACCGGCACAGCCCCACCTATGGCTGCTTCGACCGCAATTTCTGGCAATACAAGATCATCGATTTCCCCAGCGGCATGTCGCAGGAATTTGTGCTGCCGCTGGCGCTGGCGTGGGCCGCCGATCTCGACGGCAACGCGTTCCACCAGCAGGACGCAATCCGCGAATGGGCCGAGGCCGGGATGATCTATGCCGCTCGCAGCGCGCACGCGGACGGGTCGTGCGACGATTATTTTCCCTTCGAGAAGGCTGGTGGTGCCGCGGCGTTCTCACTGCTGGCCTGTGCCGAAGCCTACTCGCTCCTCAACCTGCAGAACCCAGACCTGCTCCGCTTCTTCGAACTCCGGGCCGACTGGCTGGCGAACCACCACGAGAGCGGTCAACTGACGAATCATCAGGCTCTCATCGTCCTCTGTCTGGATCGCATCTCCAACCTGATCGAGACGACCAAATGGGAAGCCGCTGCCGCAGAGCGTTTGTCGCGCGTTCTGGAATGGCAGAACGAGGAAGGCTGGTTTCAGGAATACGAGGGTTGCGATCCCGGCTACCACACGCTGACCATTTCGCTGCTCGCTCAGATCTACGAAGTCGCGCCCAAACCAGAGCTCCACGAAGCGCTTGAGCGGGCGGTGCGTCTCGCTGCAGAATTTGTTCACCCGGATGGCTCGTTCGCCGGCGAGTATGGTAGTCGCAATACTTATAATTTTTTCCCGCACGGATTCGAGGTCTTCGGTCGTCATTTTCCCGAAGCCCTTCGTATCAATGATCAATTTCTCAACGGCCTGGCGGCTGGGCTCGGCCCGTGCTATGCCGACGACCACATCGTCGGACATCACACTTGGAATTACCTGCTTGCAGCGCGTGATTTCGTAGCGGACGGCCGCCCCGCCGTGCCTGAGCGCCCCAAGGGGCGAACGCACCTCAAGAATGCGGGTCTTCTCATCGACAGGCGAGGGGACGGCGAGCTGTACGTCGCGTTGAATAAAGGTGGTGCCTTCAAATTTTTCCGAAGTGGAAGCTTGGTGGCCTCGGACACCCAGGTTTCGTTGGTCGTCCGCGATGGCAAAGTCCGCAATGCCGTCGCGCATCTCGTCTCCGACTGTCCGACGGAGATCGCCGACGACCGGATCGACATTTCCGGGGAGATGGGCTGGGCCAAACAGAAAGACATGACCCCCTTCCGACTTATTGCGTTGCGTGCAATCATGCTTGGCGGCGGTCGTTTCTTCCCGGATCTCGTTCGCAAACTCCTGCAGAAGGTCCTCATTACCGGCAAAACCCCGGCCCCGTTCCGCTTTGAGCGGACGTTCGCTTGGAACGACGATCATCTTTCCGTCTTGGACCAAATTACCGCCGACGACTGGACAAAAGTCGAGCGTGCGGCCATCGGCTGCGATCAGACGTCGATTTACGTCGTGATGAGTCGGACCTTCCAGTCCGGTCAGATGCTCCCCTGGATCGATCTCACCGAACGGATGAGGGGACTGCGGGCGGGCGATTCGTTAACTCATGAACGGCAAATTTAGTAATTTCCGCTCCCGACACCCTGCCGTAGTTCAGGCCGCAGTCTGGACGATTCCTGCTATTGCCATTGGGTTGGCATTGAGGTGTTTATTAACCATTCTTCAGCCGTATGCGTATTATGGATCTGATTCGGATTCATATTTCTCGTTCACATATCGCCTGATGACAGAATTAGTCGGATCGATCCCTGAAAAGCGGCGTTACGTGTATCCAGCTTCTACTACTTCCGACGGGACTTCTCCCCGGGTCGTCGTTGAAGTGGATCCTTCTCTTGCAACATGTTCTTGGGATTCTTACGTTAATTCCGTTGGCCTACGTGGTGCGAAAGGTTTTTGCCAATTGGCGGTGGTTGATTATTCCGGTGACGGTCATTTACGCGGCGACGCCGATAGTCATTTGGTATGAGCACGAACTTTTAGGAGAAGCCTTTTTCTTCATGACGTTCATCTGGGCGTTCGCTGTCGTGGGTGGCTTGGGTCGGACGATTGGAGACGCTTCAGCGTGGCGAAGTGGTCTGGTGGTGCTTTCTCGTGAGTTTCGGACTCTGCGTTCTGACCAAACCGGCAGGACGCTTTTTGTGGCCGGGGCTGTTGATCGGATTCATCGTCGTCCGGGCCTGGCGCTGGTTGCGGTGGTGGCAGTGGGCGGCTTTAGCGGTGATCTTGGTCATGTCCTGGACGATGGGGAAGGGGACTCAGGCCTCGCGTCTGCTCTACACTTCAGCCCTCCCGCTGACCCAGCTCGACACACCGAAGCACTCCGAACTCAAGGCCGAGATCGCTCCGTTGGTTCGGGAAGCCCGGGAGAGGCTCGATTGGTTTTACCTCGAAGACGATGCGGCGAAGGAGTTTCTGCGGCGGGAATATCGAACCAAGGAGTATCCGGCTTGGCGGGCGCTCTCCAAGGCCAAGGGTGAGCCGGAGTATGACGTCATGCGTGACTTGGCGCTGGAGGGAATTCTCAGTGAGCCGCATCTGTTTCTCTACATTGCTCTCCAACGAACGGTCGCTTCGATGAATTGGGCCGTGTTTAAAGAAGAGCGTTTCGAGGCGGAATACTATCCCGAACAAATTCGAGGATCGCTACGAGGAAATGCGGGAGGATCCTGCCAAGGTCCGAATACTGTTCGGCTCTAGCCTAAAAATACCGCCGTTCCGGAGTTTCAGATCATCAAAGCCAAATTGCTGGGCGGTCAAAGCGAGACGCTGCAAGCGTGGCAAACTGCCTGGGTCGGGTTCGCGATTTCCGTGGGTAAATTTGTCGCGCACCCCACGGAGGACGGCATCGATCGAACGCTCTGGCAGATGGTTCCGACGCTTCAAGGCTGGCTCCTGCTCGCGGGAATCATCTGTTCGCTCTCGGTGAAACGATATCGATCCACCTTGGCGGTTTGGGTTCTCATCGCCGGAGGTTACGCCTTCGGGGTGCATTTGGTTGGAAGCTCTAATCCGCGGTTCTTTGCCTTGGCGTGGCCGGTGATCTTCGTCGCCATGGCGGCTCCTCTTGATTGGATCGTTGGATTGACGAGGTCGCGGTTGACTCAAGCCTAGAGCATTTATGAAGCGAATTATTTCCATTGTCGTCAGCTTGGGCATCCTTGCCGCGCTGTATTGGCGAATCGATCTGTCCAAGGTGGTGCCCATTTTCACAAACGCCTCGGCGTTTTGGATGGTCGTGAGTCTGGGCATGGTGATTCCGCTCACTTTGCTGACGGCTGGTCGCCTGTGTCAGCTCATGCCGAGCGAGCATCCGCTGAAGTTCCTGGAGTCCGCCCGGCTGATTCTCCTGGCGAGCGTGCTCAATCTCGTTCTGCCTTCGAAAATGGGTGATATGGCCAAAGCCGTTTTCATGGCGGATCGTGGCCACGTCAAGGGATCGTTAGCATTCGCGCTGGTCGTTTTCGAGAAGGCGTGCGACATGCTTTCACTGCTGGTGTGGTGCGCGGTCGGACTCCTCATGTATCCGCGGAAGGACGCCTTTTTTTGGGTCATGACCGCCGCAATTCTCGCTGGATTTGCAGGGCTGGCGCTATTACTCGGCTCGACGGTATTCGCGCGGTTTTTCTTCGGATTGGCCGAGAAATACGCGCCCGGCAAAATCGGAGCGAGATTCGGGACCCTTCACTCGGCCTGGGTGGAAATGCACGCGTATTTCTGGCGGGACAAGTGGCAGCTCACTCAGATTGCCGCGAATTCGCTGTTGATTTGGTTTCTCCATCTCGTCCAGATCTGGATGTTCACGCTGGCGCTTCGGGAGACGGTGCCGTTCCTGGCTAATTTGGCGCTTTCGCCGCTGGCGATACTGGCGGGTTTGCTACCGCTGACCTTCGCGGGCGTCGGCACGCGCGACGCTGCGTTAATCTTTCTCTACGAACCTTACATGTCAGCGGCCGCCGGCGCGGCTCTCGGGGTCCTGTGCACGCTGCGATACGTGTTGCCGGCGCTCCTCGGATTGCCGCTCATCGGAAGGGCGGTCTCGGATCTGGGCGGTCTGAAGCGTCTGCGGGCCACCAAGGGCGAGATCACGGAGGCCTGATCCGAGATCCGCGCGTCGATTGAAAAGCCGATGCCTTCGTGCCATCGGCCTTGGGGCGATGAATCTTGCGCCAATCAGCAGCGCAGCGTCCTTCGATCCTTTGACGGAATCGGTTTGGTCTTCCGAGTCTCAATGGGGATAACTCTGGTTTTGAATCCGGCAATCAGCCGACTCGCGAGATATGCCCGGAATTGTTCACATTCCTGGAAAGCCCTCCAGCTCAGTGAGTAATTTATAACATCACCCAATATATGTCATGTATAACAAGCGTCACCGACATGTGCGGGAGCGTAGGTTCACCAAATCTCAGTGCCGTTTTCAGGCTTTACTTTTAAAATCAACCTCCCGAGTTAAAGTCGGAACATGAAAGAACAAATCGAAGCCCTGCTCAAAGACACTCCGTTTGAGCCCTTTGGATTGGAAGTCTCCCACACTGTTGCATGGTCTATTCCCACGCCTGACCTGCCATAGCCACGAAACACTGTCTCATTATCATCGACGACGATGAACTCGCTCACATGGTCGCTTGGAGACACATCCGTCAAGTGATTCAACGAGTTACCCATTGACTCATTCCGAAACCTGACGGTGAACACTTGATCTCGATCGTTCGGGGCCATGTCGTCACACCAATTGTCAGCGCCCCGATGTGATTCCGCCCAGCCAAACTTTTTCCTGGGTGTCCATCTTCTAGATCGACCCTTCTGGAGTTAACCGGTCGTGTCGCGCTGGCGCTTGGTCGCTTGGGTTGGGTCCTGGATTAGGGCGCCGGCGGCGGTGACGGCGTCATTTGATCGACTGCTCGCATGAGAGCGTTTGCGAGACGTCTCTGAGCGACGCGGCAGTTCCGGACCATTTCCAAAAACGGACCCCAGGTCGTCGGTCGAACTGCGAGGAATGCGAAGAGCTTCAATCCGCCCCGGATTGGCCGCCGCGTGACATTGGTCAAAAGATCGGCTGGAACGACCAGACTGGCTTGGGCGTCATCGCTAATGACGCGGATCACGGAATACGGAATGCTTGCCTGGTGACAAGCGTCGCGAATCGTCCGCGTTTCCATGTCCACGGCTTCAGCGCCCGTTTCGAGTTGGAAACGAGCCTTGGTGTCCGCGTTCGTAAGAACTTGGTGGCTTTGGCTGATTTTCACAGTCTTCAGACCCCCGATCATGACCGCATTGCCTAAGCGGGCACCGTCATCGGTCGAGACAAGATCCCCGACGGCTAAGTGCTCAACGAGTCCTCCCGCAAAGCCGGATATGATGACGTGGGAATACGATTGCTGCCGGAGCGCGCGCTGAATGGCTTCGCTAGCTGCGGCGCAACCGACCCCGGTGTGAAGACATTCGATTTTGGCATCGGCGGGCAGCTTATCGCGAAATGCTTTGCTTTCGAACGGAACCGCGAACGTGACGAGGATCACGGTGTGGGTCGGGAGATTTCCACTCGCAGGAAGGTTGCTCCGTCCCCTTCGGACTCTTGAATTGGCGGCGCGCTGGTGGTTTCAGCAATTCCCAGCGATTCACGAAATCGCCCCAACGCTGACGCTGGAAGCGTGATCATCCACCCGCTTGCCTCGTCGCCGTCTTCCGGCGATGATTCGAGCGCGGAGCCGTGAAGTTCTTTCACGGTTGCCAGAATCCGATCCGCGCACTGGCGGACGCTTTCGCCTTTCCTTGGTTCGACGTGGATGAGCGATCCCTCGTCGAGTGTGAGTCGGGTGCCCGCCAGTTTTTCATCCGCCAGTGCCGTCAAACTTTGTTCGATGGGAGCAAGGATGGCACTCGTGTCGGGCGGAGCTGGCTCCGGTGCTTTGCGGAAATAGAGCCCGACGAGAGCCACCGGAATCGCCAGCGCGAGGAGCACGATGGCAACGACAATGCCGACTTGAGGCGTTAATCGAAATGGGGGCTGATCGGACACCGCTTATTCGGGAGTTGAAACGGACCCACGCTGGTGGGACCTCGAGGCGTGGTTTGAGAGGACGATCATCGTGATCCGGATTCGGTGGGCCGACGTCCGGCCAGCGCTCGTTGCAGGGTCAGCTGGTCCGCTTGCTCGAGTCCCCCACCCGCTGGCAGTCCTTGCGCGATCCGGGAGGTGGGGATTCCCAGAGGTCGGAGAACATCGACAAGATAGTTGGCCGTCGCCTCGCCCTCGACGTCGGCGCTGAGCGCGAGAATGATCTCGGTCGGTTCCTCGACGCGGCATCGATCCAAGAGGCGGTCGATTCGCAGATCTTCGGGACCGACGTTGTCGAGCGGTGCCAGGCGTCCGCCCAGAGCGTGGTAGCTACCGCGGTAGGCAGCGGTGCGCTCAATGGGCAAAATGTCGGTCGCCGTCTCGATCACGCAGACTTCTCTGCCCGTGCGCTCGGGTTCCTGGCAGATCGCGCAAAGAGGTTCGGTCGAGAAAAAGCCGCACCGCTCGCACGCCCTGACGCTCTCTGACGCGCGGGTCAAGGCCCCAGCCAGGTCCGGAGCGTGGGAATCGGCGGATGTCGTCAACCAAAGCGCGATTCGTTCCGCGCTGCGCGGACCGACCGACGGGAGGCGTCGGAGTTGCCGGGCGAGATCGAGAAAGGGCTCGGGGTAGTCGACAGACTTCACCGTGGGATCACGAAAGTTCGACGAGGGACTGCACCGAGGCCATATCGACGGATTCGCCGCAGCGCGCACGCTCGGCTCGGAGGACGAAATTATCGAGACCCGGATCCGGGATTCCGCGAGTGCGCGCCTTATCGAATTCCGCCAGCGCACCGGTCCAGTTTCGCTCGCGGTAGTAGATGGCACCCCTCCAAAAGTGATCGCGATTCTTGACGCCCTCCGGCGAAAGCGAGCCCTTGGTCGCCAACAATTCGTAGAGCTCGATGCGTTGCTGGTTCTCGCGGCGCAGCATGTCGATGGGCCGAGCCTCGAAGGAATCGCGGGCGTCGGACAGCGTGTCGGGACCGATGAGGATGCGGCAGCCGTAATTGGCACAGGCGGCGCACAGGCGGCGGGCAAATTCCACCGCAGGTCCGGCGACGCTGAAGGCGCCGAGCCGACGCCCACCGTAGGCACCGACGATCATCGAGCCCGAGTTGATCCCAACCCGAAAATCCAAGCGTTGGTGCCAACGGGTGTCGCATTCACGGTTCAATTCGTCGATGCGACTGGCGAGTTCGAGCGCCGCGCGGCAGGCAGCGGTGGCGTGATCTTCCCGGGTGATCGGCGCACCGAACACGACGCGCAGGCTCTCGCCGTTGCATTCGTCGAGGTACCCGCCGACGTCGACGAGGTAGTCAGACGCGGTCTTGAGGTAGAGATTTGTGAGCGCGACGTAGTCGGCGGGTTCCAGTGCTGCGGTGAGTTCCACGTGGTTGTGGACTTCGCAGACGACGACCGTGGCGTCCTGATCGACGCCGGGAAAATTGAGCGGGGTGTCGCCGTCGACGAGTCGGTGAAATTCTTTCGGAGCCAGCCGCTGGCCAAACAGGCGCTGGAGAATTTTCTTCCGCGCGCCGGACTCGCTGCCTCCGTAGAAGGCGCCAATGACGAAACTAATCAGGGTCGCGAGAATGGCCTGATACGGCGAAAGGAACAGGCTGTAGAGCGCGAGGACGACCGTGCCGGAAAGCAGGAGGAACCCCGTTGCCCCGGCGATCAGGGTCTTCGCGACGGGCCGCGAGACGTCGATGGTGGTCCACGCGATGGCGAACGACATCACCGCAGCGAGACCGTAAGCCCAGCCCCGTGGGAGGAGCTTAAGGCCGCTGGCGGGAGCGAATCGGGTGAGCAGATCGGCGGTGGCAACCTCGAGGGTGCGAATCCAACCGGCGGCGTCGAGCAACAGGACGGCGCCAATGGAGATGACGCCAATGATGATGGTGGCTTTGAGAAATCTCATTCGGGAGCGCCAGAGACTGCCTCAGGCGGCCGAACATTGCGATAGGATTCCACCACCCATTCGCTCAACACCCCATCGGGATCGGTGATCGCGCGCTCGGGGATCAGAAATTCCTTCCGCCCGCTGTTTTTCCGAATCAGTTGCAGGCCAAATTGGTAGTCCTTAAACAGCGTCTCGCACAGGTCGCGCACGCCCGCCCCCTCGGCGATACTTCGTGCGACCAGGCCGCTTTTCGTGCCAGCCGCAAACTCGATGGCGATGTCGTATTGCTCCTGAAAACGCTCGCCGAATTGCTCGACGATGGTGATCAACGATTTTTCTTTCTCCGCGTGGCCGGTCTCGAGCAGCGCCGTGAGGGCGGTTGGCGGATTCTCGACGAGGGCATTCGTAACCGTGAAAGACGTCACCCCCGAGTCGGGCAGCTCGTATTTGAAATTTCTTAACAGTCGCTCGCAAACCGTGAGAAGCCCGCGCGCTCCGGTCTTCTCGAGCTCGGCCAGCGACGCGATCCGGCGCATGGCTTCGTCCGCGAACAACACTTCGATGCCGTAGGCTTGGAACGCGCGCTCGTACCTGTCGGATGATGCTGCCCTCGGAGCGGCGAAGAATTTGGAACAAATCCTCGGCCGTGAGCGAGTCGCAGACCACCCGAACCGGGAGGCGACCGATGAACTCCGGTTCCATTCCGTAGGAGATGAAATCCTGCGTGGTGACCTCGGCCAGCAGGTTCTCGCGGTCGATCAGAGCGGCGGGTTCCGCACCGAACCCGACCCGGGCCTGCTTGAGCCGCTCCCCCACCCGGTCGGCCAGTTTGTCGAACGCACCGCTCACGATAAAGAGGACGTGGCGGGTATTGATCGATTCGCGCTTGGGTTTCCCACCACCGCGACCCCGCTGCATTTCGAAGGCGGCCTGGAGTTGACCCTGGAGATCCATCGGATTACGCGCGGCCACCTCGGTCTCCTCCATAAGTTTGAGCAGGGTCGTCTGAACGCCCCGACCGCTGACGTCGCGACCATTCGAGCCGCCGGATGCGGCGATCTTATCGATTTCGTCGATGTAAATGATACCGTGCTCGGCGAGCGCGATGTCGCCGTCCGCCTTGGCGACCAGCTCGCGCACCAGGTCTTCGACGTCGCCGCCGACGTAACCCGTTTCGCTGAACTTCGTCGCGTCCGCCTTCACGAACGGCACCCCGATCAGCTCGGCGACGTGCTTGACGAGGTAGGTTTTTCCGACGCCGGTCGGGCCGACGAGAATGACGTTCTGTTTGGCGTATTCGATCGAGGCGGCGGGGTCTTCCCCGCGCATGCGAGTGGCGGTACTGCGCGTGGTTGTAGTGATCGCAGACGGCGATGCTGAGGACCTTCTTGGCTTCGTCCTGCCGAATGACGAAGCGATCGAGGTGCCGCTTAATGTCGCGCGGAGTGTAGTCGAAATCGAAGAGATTGAGGGGATCTTCGATGATCTCCGGCCCCTCGCTCTCACCCGCCGGCTCGGCGGTCTCAGCGGTCGCGCCGATGTTTTGACCAAATCCGGAACGGAGGAACTCCGTGAGTTTCTGCTGGATCTGCTCGGGAGTGAGGTTGGGTGGCTCGTTGCTACTCATTCCGAGAACGTATCGAGCCCGCTCCGGCTGTCCACGGTGGAAAATTAACAAACCCTGGAGGCAATTCACCGCTGGCCTCCCGCCTGCCAATCCTTGGACCGCAGGGCCGTCGGGGAGAGACCGGTCGCGCGCTTGACGAGGCGGGAGAAGTGAAAGGGATTTGAGCAGCCGACCGCGTAGGCGATTTCGGAGACGCTCAAACCGGTTTGGCGAAGCAGCGAAATGCCGGAGTCCGTGCGGAGCTGCCAGAGCCAGGCAGCCGGGGAGTTGCAGCACGACGTGCCGGGCCGGGACGTGAAGCTCCCGATCGTCAACCTCGATGTCGGCGTGTCCACTGAGAACGACCACGAGTTGAAACCCCGACTGGCGCTTGGGACCAAACTGTCCACCGGGTAGGTAGGTCACTTCCCCAAAATAGCTGCTCCGAGGCGCTTGAGGATCAGGAATTGTTCTGGATACCTGCTCCACCGCTCGCTCCCCAATCGCGCCACCTCCGGCTATCGAAGGGTGCTCGTGAATCACTACATGAGCGCGGAGTCGTTGCTCCCTTGGAATCCACCCAGGGAAGGCGAGACCATGGGGACACTCGACTGCCGGGACATCGTGATGGTGGCCGGTGAGGATCCCTACGTGTTCAAGGGAACGGAGACAACGCGGACGCCCTTCGTGCGGCCCAGCGGCGAAGGCGGCTGTCTCGCGCCGAAAGCGAAAGGTTGAGCAACGAACTCAGCGGTTGCGGACATCGGTGACCAGCGAGTCCATCAGAGCCTGGATGCCGGTCCCGGTGGTGGTCTTGCGTTTGGCCTGATTTACCTTGGTTTCGAACTGCGCGACCCCCGGGCCGCTCACCTTCGCGGATTCCTTTTCCAGAGCCTCGTAGAGCGCGTAATCCGCGAGGTAGGGCTCGATCACCGGCTTGAACGCAGAGATCCAAGTGTTCGGCGCTTCGGGCTCAGCCTTCTGAAATGCTTTAAGAAATGGAGCCGCGTCCTTCGGGAAGCCGGCCTCCCAGTTCTTCAGCCCGAAAGCCAGCAACGCGAAGGCTTCGAAATTCGTCGCAGAATAATTCTCCAGCGCTCCCGGCGAGATCGAGCGGTTCGTCGACATGAGGCGACCGAGCTCGACGAAGAAATTTGCCAATCGCTGCTCATCCGATCGGGTGCTGAAAAGTCCGTCATCCTCCAGACGCTTGAAGGCATCCATCGACTCGCGACTATCGCCCGCCATCAGCGCGGAGAGTCCCTGCAAGGACATCGCCCAGCTGCGGCTCGGTTGACGGCCCTGAGCCTGCTCCGAGGCGAGCGCGTAGGTTTCTTTCGCCTGCGGATACGATCCGGCCAAAAACTGCCTCCGACCGGTGGCAATCGATTCGTTGAAGCCCTCCACCGACATCATTTCAGCGGAATCGTCCCCGGCTCCCGCCGATGCGTCCGTGAAGATGGCGTCGCGGAAGACGTAGAGCGCGATTCCTCCACCGATCACCAAAAAGAACGTGATCATCCAGACCAGACCCATGACCGTCCGACTTTTCTGCGACTCGACCTCGACCCGTTCCTTCCGCTGGACCGGCTGCCGGGCTCGTTCGACCAGCGTGTCGCGGGCGTAGTTCAAATGGCCGACCAGCTCCTCGTACGACGCGTAGCGATCATCGGGATCCTTCTGCAGCATGCGATTAATCACGTAGGCGGTCTCGCTCGATACGTCCGGGGCGAACGCTTGCAGACTGACCGCCTGGCTTTTGATGTGCTTCAGTGCCACCATCGACGCCGTGGTCGCCTCAAACGGCGGTCGCCCGGCCAACGCGTGAAACAGCGTGCCGCCGAGGCTGTAGAGGTCACTGCGAAAATCCTCCGGGCGGTTGTCCAACTTCTCCGGCGCAATGTAATACGGCGTTCCCCAGATTTCGCCGCGCTCCTGGGCCTCTTCGATCAGCAGAAGCGCGAGGCCGAAATCCACGATCTTGGACGTGCCCGGGTCGGCGAAAAGAATGTTGCCCGGCTTCACATCGCGATGCAGCAGCCCACGGTCGAGGGCTGCCTGAAGCCCCTGCGCGATCTGGATCCCGACCCCCAGGACCTGCATTTCGGACACCTTGCCCTGCAGCGTGATCAGATCGTCCAATGAACCCTTCTCGACGAGCTCCATCGCGATGTAAAATTGACCATGATCCTCACCGAAGGAGAATACCTTCACCACGTGAGGATGGTTGATCGACGCCGTGATCTTCGCCTCCTGCGCGAGCTTCTCCCAATCCGACTCCGTCGAGCCGGCCTCTTTCTTGAGGATCTTCAACGCGACGGCGCGCTGCAGATTCAGGTCCGTCGCCTTGAAGACCGAACCCATCCCGCCTTCTCCGACCAGTTCCTGCAGCGTGAAGTTATTGAACTGCTTTCGCGCCCGCATTTCCGCCGCGCAACCGGGGCACGAGATTTCGGAAAACGGAACCTCATCAGTCACGTCGATCAGCTGCCCGCAGGCCGGGCATTTTTCGATAATCTGGGAGGTCGCTTCCGACATGCTGATGGACTACCATCCTGGCCCGCGTGGAGCAATCGCGGAAAACTTCCGTCCACCCGCATGCCTGCCGAATCCACACCCGACACGTTCCACGCCAGCGCCGAAGAGGCGGGCAGCCGATTCGACCATTTTCTCGCGATCCGGCGCACGGATCTTTCGCGTTCGCGGATTCAGGATCTCATTCGTTCGGGCCACGCGCGTCGCAACGGAGAAGTAGCCAAGCCGGGCGATACGCTCCGGCCAGGCGATACGCTCACGATTGAAGTGCCAGCCGCCGTTCCCGTCGAGCGATTGCTCGGCGAATGTTTGCCGCTCGAGATCCTGCACGAAGATCCCGATCTGATCGTGATCAACAAGCCCCCCGGACTCGTCGTCCACCCCGGAGCGGGGAATCCCGACGGCACGCTCGTCAACGCCCTACTTCACCACTGCGGCGGGCTGTCGGTGATCGGCGGCGAGGAGCGCCCTGGCATCGTCCACCGGCTCGACAAGGATACCAGCGGCTGCATCGTCATCGCCAAAAACGACGCCGCCCACCACCGGCTCGCCGCACAATTCGCCGACCGCACCATCGAGAAAGTCTATCTCGCCGTCGTCTTCGGTCTTCCCCGTCGCCGCTCCGGCACGGTCGACGCCGCCATCTCGCGGCACCGCGTTCATCGTCAACGCATGGCAGTGTCGAACCACGAAAACGCCCGCCCCGCCGTGACGGACTGGCGCCTGCTCGGCTACGAGGGCGACCTTGCGCTCGTGGAATGCCGTCCCCACACCGGGCGCACCCACCAGATCCGCGTGCATCTCAAGCACCTCGGCCTCCCGCTCGCGGGTGATCCGGTCTACGGGCGGCGGGGGAAATTTGACCGCCACCTCCTGCACGCGTGGAGTCTTGCCTTCGACCACCCGGCAACCAGCGAGCGAATGACCTTCGTCGCTCCCGTCCCGCAGGATTTTCCGCTCGTCCCGCCGGACGCGCCCGGGCAGCCTTGACGCCGATGGAACGCTTTCACACTGCCGTCGCCACCGCCCTCCCGCTGCTCGAAAAGCTCCGCGACGGGCTGACGCCTCCACCCCGCGCTTCGAAACAGGCGCTCCACCGACTCAAATCCATCGCGCACGAGCTGGTCGTCGAAGAACGAGCCGCCCAGCCAGACACTCCCGCCGACGGGGAGCGCTCGATTCCCGCGACCTCCCCCACCCTGATCCCAACCCGATCCTGGACCCTCGACGAACTCCGGGCGGCGGCGATCCATTGCGGCGAGTGCGGTCACCTCGTGAGTTCGCGGAAGCAAGTTGTCTTCGGGGTCGGCAATCCGGACGCGGATCTCATGTTCATCGGAGAAGCACCCGGCGCGGACGAAGACCAGTTCGGCGAACCCTTCGTCGGAGCGGCGGGCGAACTGCTCACCAAAATCATCAAGGCGATGGGATTCACCCGCGAAGACGTCTACATCGCCAACGTTCTGAAGTGCCGCCCCGATCTGCCAGCGGGTTCACGCGGAAACCGCAAGCCCACCTCCGAAGAAATGGAGACCTGTTTCCCCTGGGTCGCCGAGCAGATTCGCCTCGTCCGCCCCCGGGTCCTGGTCGCGCTCGGAGCGACGGCGAGCCAGGGACTGCTCGGAGAGACCCGCCCCATGCGCGACCTGCGCGGCCGGTGGCTCGACTACGAAGGCACCCCGGTGATGATCACCTTCCACCCCGCCTACCTGCTGCATAACAAATCCAACGCCGAGAAACGCAAGGTCTGGGAAGACCTGCTCCTGGTCCTCGAAAAACTCGAGCGGCCGATCAGTGACAAGCAGCGTCGGTTTTTTACTTGAACCGAAACCGGGGGATCACATCCCGGGCAGACCGGGAATGTTCATCCCCGCGGTCAGCTTGCCCATCTCGTCGCTGGCCATTTGCTTGGCTTCACCGATGGCCTGCTGGACGCCGCTGAGTACGAGATCTTCGAGCATTTCGACGTCCTCGGGATCGACCACGGCGGGATCGATCTTGATCGAAAGGACGTCGCCGGCACCGTTGGCGACCACCGTGACCCGGCCTCCGCCCACGCTGGATTCCACCGTCTTGTCGCCGAGTTCCGCCTGCGCTGATGCCATCTTTTCCTGCATCTGCTGCGCCTGCTTGAGCATTTTTTGAATATTCATGAGGCGGGAGTCTCTATTTCCGCCCGGAAGACTTCAATCGCTTTCCGGATGAGCGGGTCGTTTCGGAATTTTTTCATCGTATCCTCCGGCGAGTCCTCGGGTTCCGGAGCGACCGAAGCCGGTGCCGCCACCTCGGATTTGGGCTCCTCCTCCACGGGCTCGGGGTCGGGCATCCCCGAGGCAAACTCCCCGACGAACTCAACGCGCTGACCAAGCAATTCCTTCAACCGCTCTTCCACCCGCTTTCGCAGGTCGGGCCAAAAATTTCCTTTTGTGTTCTCCTCGAGAGACGCTGGGAATCTCACCCGGAATTTCTCGCCATCCAGCCCGGCAAATTCGCCTCGGGCGAGCCAGCCAAATTGAATTACCGATTTAATGGCCAACTCCGCCGACAACGCGGTCCACGTGGCCCCGGGGCCTTCCGCCGCTGGCGGCGGCGGATCTTCGGAGACGACCGGTGCGACCGTCTCGACCGGCGTGGGCTGACTCGGCGTTGGCGCGGGGCGCTCGGTGGGTTTCGCGACCGTCTCTGGTCGCGGCACCTCCTTCTTTGCTGCCGGAATCTCCCTCGCCAGGGGAACCTCACGCCGAGCGACCGGCTCACGCTCCGGCAGCGTGTGACGCTGCTCGGCGAGTTGCTCGCGCGCTTGATCCGACACCCGGGGACGCCGCACCGCCTCGCCGCCTTCGCCAATCGCGGTGAGCGTGTCGATGACGTCGGACAGACTCGTCGCGTCGAGGAGATGGACGGCTTTGATCACGGCCACGTCGAGGTAGAGGCGTTTGTCGGTCGCCCATCGCAGTCGACCTTCGACCTCGGCAAAATGCTCCAGCAGCGAGATCAATTTCTCCCGCGAGACCGCTTCAGCCTGGGTGTTGGACTCCGAGTCATCACCGGGCTGGACTTTCGTCACCAGTAAATCCCGCAGGTGCGCAATCACGTCCGCCAGCAATCGCGATAAATCCCGCCCGGCCTCGGCCTGCTCGGCGACCAGCGCCAGCGCGGCGGCCGCATCGAGCGCGAACAACCGTGCGCCCAGGTCGACCACCGTCTCGTGGGCCGTAAAACCGAAGACCGTGAGGACGTCGTCCTCGTTGACCGTCTCGCCGCAGAAAGCGACCAATTGATCCAGCATCGACTCGGCGTCACGCAATCCGCCATCGGCTCCCTTGGCGATCGCCGCAGCGGCTGCGTCGCCCAGTTCAACATTTTCGTTTTTGGCGATGGCCTGGAGGTGCGCGGCGATCAGGTCGGCGGGAATCCGGCGCAGGTCAAAGCGCTGGCACCGGCTGGTAATCGTCGCCGGCACCTTCTGCGCTTCGGTGGTCGCGAAGATGAACTTCACGTGCGGCGGTGGCTCCTCCAGTGTCTTGAGCAACGCGTTGAAGGCAGCCGTGCTCAACATGTGAACCTCATCGATGAGGTAGATTTTGAACGGTCCCCGCGCGGGCGCGTAGGCGGCATTTTCGCGGAGCTCTCGGATGGATTCGACCGAGTTGTTGCTGGCTCCGTCGATTTCGAGGACATCGAGACTGTTCCCCTCGGCGATTTCCCGACAGGCGTCGCATTCGCCGCAGGGTTCGGTGGTGGGGCCGCGTTCGCAGTTCAGCGCCTTGGCCAGAATCCGCGCCGTCGACGTCTTCCCGATGCCGCGCGGACCGACAAAAAGATACGCCTGCGCCAGCCGCTCGGCGGAAATCGCGTTCTGCAGAGTCCGTGTGATGTGTTCCTGGCCCACCACCTGTTCGAAGGTCTGCGGGCGATACTTCCGGGCAAAAACACGATAACTCACGCGGGAGAACCTAGCTCATCCCAAAAATCCCTGTCGACTAAAGAGCGGATCAGATATAACCCCCCCTCGCGAATCGGGGTGCAAATTTCGACGATCGCGTGACGCCGCATCCGCCCCGATCAGTCCGTTTTCATGAAAGCCATTTATCTCCTCGACGCCGCTCAATTCGACAACATTTACGGGGAGGACGAGCGCCGGCAGATCGCTTCGCTCGTTGACGTGGACGCGACCGCTTACACCAACCAAACCATCCGGGAACAATTTGGTTCACTGACGGATGTCCAGGCGATCTTCAGCGGATGGGGTATGCACCGCCTGGATGAGGAATTCCTGGCCGCCTTCCCGGCCCTGAAAGTCGTTTTTTACGGTGCCGGATCGATCAGGGGCTTCATGACGGATCTCGCGTGGGAGCGCAATCTCACCGTCTGCTCGGCTTGGGCATCGAACGCGGTGCCGGTCGCCGAATTCAACCTCGCGCAGATCCTCCTGGCCGCCAAACGCGTCTTACCGACGATGATCTCGACGCGAGGCCAGGGAGAGTTTCCGCCGAAGCCACGCGTGGCCGGAAATTACCATTCGACCGTCGGAATCATCTCGCTCGGCATGACCGGTCGCCTCCTGCGTGAATATCTGCGCCCGTTCAGCCACCACGTCATCGCCTACGATCCCTTCCTATCACCCGCCAAAGCCGCCGAGCTCGACGTCGAACTCGTCTCTCTCGACGCCCTCTTCGAGCGGAGTGACGTGGTCTCGCTCAATACCCCGCTGCTGCCGGAGACGATCGGGATGATCACCGGGCCACTGCTCGCTTCGATGCGACCGGATGCGACGTTTATCAACACCGCTCGCGGGGCTATCGTCGACGAACCCGCCATGATCGAGGTCCTTCGCCAACGCCCTGACCTGTTCGCCGTCCTCGACGTCACCCATCCCGAACCCGCCCCAGCGGATTCGCCACTCTACACGCTGCCAAACGTCGCGCTCACCCCGCACGTTGCTGGCAGTCAGGGCCACGAGTGCCGCCGGATGGGGCAATCGATGGTCGACGAGTGTCGTCGCTACCTCGCCAACGAACCTCTCCAAGCGAAAGTCACCCGGGCAGCCGCTGCCACGATGGCTTAATCCAACCCCACGCCGCCATGCTGATCCCCGGTCTCGTCTCCGTCACCTTCCGTCAACTCGCCCCGCGCGAACTCACCGAACTCGCCGCCAGCTCCGGCCTTCGATCCATCGAGTGGGGCGGCGACATCCACGTGCCGCCGGACAATCCTGCCAATGCTCGGGAGGTCGCAGCGCTGACCGCCGCCGCCGGGCTCCAGACCGCCGCCTACGGGTCCTACTACCGCTGCGTCACCGCCGATGGGGACCTTCCGGAGTTCGAACCCATTCTCGAAACGGCCGTCGCCCTCGATGCTCCGAAGATCCGGGTTTGGGCCGGCTCGGTTGGCTCCGAGGACGTCGATGATCGCGGACTCCAGGTTCTCGCCGACCGCCTGCGGGTCGCCGCCGAAATGGCCGGGAAATCCGGCGTCGGCATCGCGCTCGAGTTCCACGGCGGCACCTACACCGACACAACGGCGTCCACGCTGAGGCTCCTTGATGCCGTCGACCACCCGAATCTCGACACGCTTTGGCAGACGCCCCGCGGGATGGCTGCGCCGGAGTGTCTTTCCAGCCTCGAAGCCTGTCTTCAGCGTGCTTCCAATCTCCACGTTTTCCATTGGGCGCTCGACGGCGAGCGCCTCGCGCTGGCCGACGGCTTGGATGACTGGCGGGAATACCTCGCGTTATTGAATAAGGACGGAAAAGACCGGCATCTGCTCCTCGAGTTCGTCACCGATAACGCCCCAGCCCTCCTTCCCCGCGAGGCCGCAACTCTGCGCCGACTCATCGACCGAAGCTGACGATTGGTCCCCGCTAGTTGGTGACCGTCCCCTCGGTCAGCCCCTCAACGATTCGGCGTTGGAAAAACGCGACCAACACCAGCAGCGGCGCCACGCTGACCACGATGGCCGCCGCGATGATGCCCCAGGGCAGTTCAAAGAGGCTTCCGCCACTCAGACCCGCGATTGCGACGGTGATGGTTTGCGCCTCCGATCTCGGAAGAAACGTCAGCGCCAGCAAAAATTCGTTCCACGAAGCGATGAACACCAGCAATCCCGATGTCACCAATCCCGGCACCGAGAGCGGCAGGATCAGGTGCCACAGCGTCCGGATGCGACCCAGCCCGTCCATCACCCCCGCTTCGTCAATTTCGCGCGGGATTGTTCGGAAAAATGCCGTTAGGAACAAAATGCCAATCGGCAGGTTGAACGCGGCGTAAGGCACGATCAACGCGATGGGATGATTCGTCAGCCCCAGCCACCGCACCACTTCGTACAGCGGGAAGAAAAACGCGATCATCGGAAAGAACGACACCGCGATCAGGACGCCGACAATCATCGACCCACCCCGGGGGCGCAGTCGTGCGAAGGAATACGCTGCGGGCACACTGACGACCAAACATAAAATCGTCGCGCAGAAACTGATAAAGAAGCTGTTCCACAAAAAACGTGCGAATGGTCGCCGCACGAACAGCTCGATATACCGTTCGAAAGTCCAGTCTCCCGGCCAATAGGTCACCGGCAATCCCGTAATTTCGCCGTCGGGTTTGACCGAGGTGATCACCTGCCACCAAAGCGGCCCGAGGCACCACGCGACCAGCAACGACAGCGAAATCACGCCCCACACCGTCCGGCCTCTCATTGCCCCCTCTCCCGTCCCAGCGCTGCCCAAATTCCGACCGTCATGACCGCCATCACGCCAGCGGTCACGACCAGCAACGCCGAAGCGTAGCCGAAATCCAGGTAGCGCATGAAATTGCGGTAGGTGTAGAGCGCGACCGTCTCCGTCGCGCCTCCGGGGCCACCGCCGGTCATCACGTAGACCAGATCAAAAATGCCAAACGACTGCAGAGCTCGAAACAAGACCGCCACGAAGATCGTGGGTCGGAGCAATGGCAGCGTGATGGCAAAAAATTGCCGCACCCGGCTCGCTCCGTCGATGGCAGCGGCTTCGTAAAGTTGCCCCGGGATCGTCTGCAGACCGGCCAACAGCAGAATCGTGATAAACGGAGTCGTCTTCCAGACGTCCGCCAAAACCAGCGCGGTGAACGCCGACCCCGGCCGGCCCAGCCACACCACTGGCTCCTTGATCACTCCCGCCCCCTGAAGCAAATCATTCACCACGCCGAACTGGTCGTTGAAAATCCAGATCCAGCCCAGCGCCAACGCCGACGTCGGCAACACCCAGGGCACCAGCGCCGCCGTCCGTGCCAATCCCCGCCCGACCGGCGAATGGTGAAGCGCCAATGCCGCCGCCAGCCCAAGGATCAACTCCGCGCCGACCGCCAACCCGGTGAAGATCAGCGTTCGACCGACCGTTTCCCAGAAATGCGCGTCCGCCAGCAGACGTTCGTAATTCAGCAACCCCGCAAACACCGGCTTCAGCTCGGTCGCCAGATTCTGGGAAAAGAAGCTGAGTCCGATGGTGCGCAGGACCGGGTAAATCGCCACCCCCGCCACCAGAATCAGGGCCGGGGCCAACAATCCCCAGCCGATCCACTTCTCACGCGAGTTCATTGCCGGGCAGTGTCACCAAGGCATCGCCGCAAGTCGAGCCACCTCGAGTTCGTCGAGAAAGTCACCCTCCGCAGCAGGGCAGCCTGCCGAAAAACCGCGTTACGTAAAGGAACCCTGATTTTCCTGCACACGAAGTTCTCCGAAAATGTTGGGCGAGCCGCACCTCGACAGGATGAAGCGATAAAACCGTCGCGCAGTTGGGTCGACGACTTCGCAAGCTCATCTGCATTGTTCATCCCTTTGCGCCCTTAGCGACCTTTTGTTCAAAATGTATCCGTATCGTCACATTGCCGCCGCCTATAGCCGGACGTCACGACAACGCGCATCGAGCTGTCGCCGGACCAGATCCACCTCGCCATCCGTCAGCGGCGTCTTCCGGTAGCCTTCGATTACGCTTGGAAGGTTCTTCGGGTTTTGGACGCTCACCGCGCCTTTCCCCGTCAGCGTCACCCACCATCCGGGGAGCGCCAGCATCGGCAGAACCGAGATTTCGCGACCCAGCATCTTTTGCAGCCACTCCGCCACCCACTTCGCATTCCGCTCCGCCTGCGCCAAAGCACCCGATCGTCCCCCGTCGGCCAGAGCAGTTTCCCACCGTCGAAGATCACCTCATGGGCTTTTCGACCCTCCTTCAATCCCGTCTTCCGCTTCCGGCGGGTCTTCGTTTCGATCACAAAAGCACCGGTCTGCCCAATCACGACGTGATCGATGTTGAATTTACGCCCGCCCGCCTCCGCCGGGACATCGTGGAAGACATGGAACCCACGACGGATCAAAGGCGCCAACTTCTCACCCACTTCCCGCTCCCCGAAATAGCCAAGGTAGCAACGCCGGCGTTCCATCAGCTTTCGGAACAGGAATCGGCCCGAGACCGCCACCCCTCCGATCAACGTGACAGCGAGAGCCCCAAGAAAAAGCCACGGATTTGTCACTTTCAGCGCAATCAAGCCTGTCAGCACCGCCCACATCGCGCCTAATGGGAGAACGAAGCTTAAGAGAAGCTGAAAAGACAGATCTTCATCCATCTTCGCGATCCGAATCCGTAGCCCCTCACCGGGCTCTCGGAGGAGTAGAAACTCGACTGGCGGATGTTCTTTGCGTCGGTGAATGCTGAATCGAAAGATCGCAACGACGACCGTCAAGAAGACAAGCCACCCAGCCAGAATGATGCCGAGCCAGAGATTCATTTCAGTCGAATCAACCTTCCTTGAAGTAATCCGAATCGATCTTCTTCAGTTCGTAAACCTTCGCCGTTGAAACCCCCACGCCGAAATCGACCATAAGCGACGCGAGCTTCGGGCCGTCGATGAGGCTGATCTTCTTGGTGACCCGTCCCGCGTAATTCTTCGCCGCTTCGCTGAAGGAGCTGGTCGTGATGAAGACGCCTTTGGTCGCGCGATGGGCATCCAGCGCCCCGAAGAAATCACGCAACTCCGGTTCGCCCACCGAATTCTTCCAGCGCTTTGCCGGGACGTAGAGCGCATCCAGACCGAGCCGATCGGCATCAATCACGCCATCAATGCCCCCGTCGCCGCTGGATCGCGTGGCCCGGCTGGCCTCCTCGCGCGATTCGCCGAAGCCCATCTTGACTAGCAGATCGATGACCAGCCGCTCGAAAAATTCCGGAGATCCCGATTTCACGATCTGCAGAAGCTCGGCGGCCAGATTTGCCCGCAGAGCGCGGTGGTCGGATTCGATGCGCTCCTCCGGCGAGGTCGTCTCGTCCTCTTCGACGCTGTTCTGCTCCTCCGGCAGCCCCTTCTTTACCGCCTGCTGCCACTCTCGATAAGCAGGAAACTGCTTGAGCACGCCCTGCGTGAGCGCTTCAGGATTCGTCGCGAGGAACTTCTTCCCCGCCTCCGTGATCCGCAGCACACCGAAGATTCCTTCTTCGAGCAGCCCCGCCTTGCGGAGGTGAAACGCCGCCCACCCCGTGCGATGCCGCATCACGGAATAGCCAGAACTGGGAACCACTTGCGCCCGCTCGTCGGACGTGAGCTTAAATTCGTCAGCGAGAGCATTGGCAGCATCGCCGAGCGAACGGTCCTTGCCATCGCCAAGCAGGCGGAAAAGCGGCACGCGGAATCGGGAAACGGGCGGGATCGGCATGGCGGTCTAAACTGTAAACTGCTCCCCATCGCGTTTGGCGAGACCGGGCTGCTCGGATGGGTTGCGGCTCATGGGATTCTGCTAGTTTGAACTGTTCATCGCCAATTCCACGGCCCGAAATTCTTCCAGCGCGGATTCGAGGGATTCGACGATCTCGGCGGCGAGGACCGCGGGAGCCGGGAGGTTTTCGCTGTCTTCGAGCGATTCGTCTTTCAGCCAGAAGATGTCGAGGTTCGCTTTGTCGCGGGCGACGATCTCCTCGTAGGTGAATTTCTTGAAGGTGGCAGAGGCGTCCCGCCTCTGATTCTTCCCCTTGTAACACTTCACAAAATCCACCAGATCCGCCTCCTTCAGCGGATTGGTTTTGAGG
Source organism: uncultured Verrucomicrobiae bacterium (assembly GCA_963740185.1). Lineage (GTDB taxonomy): Bacteria > Verrucomicrobiota > Verrucomicrobiia > Chthoniobacterales > JAATET01 > CAVVKW01. The sequence continues at coordinate 81,157 of CAVUDH010000007.1, read as the reverse complement.
GTGAAGTGTCGGTTCGTCCGCAGGTCGTAGATCCAGAGGTCTTTGGTCCAGGGCTTTTCGCTGGCTTCCTTGCGCTCGAAGAAGAGGACGTTGGCCTTGACGCCTTGGGCGTAGAAGATGCCGGTGGGGAGGCGCAGGAGGGTGTGGACGTTGCAGCGTTTGAGGAGTTCGCGGCGGATGGTTTCCCCCGCCCCGCCTTCGAAGAGGACGTTGTCGGGGAGGACGACGGCTGCTGTGCCGCCGACCTTGAGTTCGCTGACGATGTGTTGGAGGAAGTTGAGCTGTTTGTTGCTGGTGGTGGCCCAAAATTCTGACCGATTATAATCAATGGAACCTGCGTCTTTCTTTTGATCCTCACCTATAACAGTGATGGAGCTCTTTACGCCAAAAGGCGGATTCGTGAGAATCAAGTCGTATTTCCGCGACGACGGCCTTTCCAGCGCATCGCCAACAGTCACAGGCACAAAAGAACCTCCAACTCCGTGAAGGTATAAATTCATAGTGCACAGTTTAGCGGTATCAAGGACGAGCTCAGTCCCGAAAAGCGTTCTGTCTTTGCCTGCGTCGTACGAAGCAGCATAACCAGAAATCGTTCTTTTCCTAAACTCATGCGCAGCCAATAAGAATCCACCTGTTCCACATGCAGGATCACAAACAGTATCTTTTTCCTTAGGTGTAGTTACTTGAACAATCGCCTCCACAATTGAACGTGGCGTAAAATACTGACCCGCACCCTTTTTAGTATCCTGAGCATTCTTTTCTAGGATTCCCTCATAAAGTTCCCCTTTGACGTCGGGAGGAAGATCGGACCAATCATCTTGATCAACGAGATTTAGCAGATATCGAAGATGCTCGGTTCGCCTGATCTTATTTGCAGCTCCGCCGAAAATCGCCTTAAGAAATCCAGGCTTCTTCGAAAGATGAACCAATGTTTCGTCATAAAATTCCACTAGGTTGACATCACCCTTGGAGATTATTGCGCCCCATGACCTACTTTTTGGGACTTTCGGATAGTATACCAAGTCCGCTCGTTCGTGGACGAGCTTCAGAAAGAGAAGATAGGTAATTTGTTGGACATACTCGTTGTAGCCAATACCGAAGTCTCTTAAGACGTGCGCGTAGTTCCAGACTTTGGAAACGATAGCTGAGGAGTTCTTATTCATAATGTGATGTAATCGGCTATCCACGAGTTTTCTTGCTTCGCCATAGCGAGCCGGATTGCGCCGCGCTTTGCCCCTGCGAAGACTGCAGAGTCGGAGATGTCCCGAAGAATTTCGGCAACCTTTGTGTCGAACTGCTCCTTAGCTTGTAGGTTCTCGCGTGCTGAATCTGGAGCCCAAAGTTTATACAAGGTGGTCGCTTTCCGAATATCCTTTTGGAAGCTTTGGACGAAGTCTCGGCGCCTCTTCTGCAACTCCCTCTTCTTTAAGTGGTAGAGCCAGATCGATACTCGAACACGCTCTTTATCGCGGGCGCTCGCTCGCTCTGATGCACATGGCACTCCGTCCGAATCAAAGCACAACAATTTCGCATCAGAGCGCGAACAAGGGTCGAGCGGTAGAGGAGCTTCTTGCGCTCTGATAGCAGCCCATTCTGTTCTCTCAGGCGCCCTGCCATTCCTGATAGGAAAAAAGTCCCACTTTCCACCTTCGGTGTCTTTATCAACCCTCCGCTGATTAGAGTGAACACAAGCAAGACGGTAATTCCTGTATTCAAATGCTAGCCACCAATAACCTGTGGATTCGGCTCCAGTTGCTTCCAAATTCTGGTCCACTTCCTTTACTCGCCCTTTAGGGCAAAAGTGGTCAACGTTTGGATCTTCTCCTTCGAGAAGAACTTCCGAATACCAGCACTTGTTTCCAGCCGAGGCTCGTAGGGCATTGAGAATGTCAGCGTGAGCCCAGGATTGCAGTCTCTTTGAATCAATATACGCGGTTCTCTCATCGGGTTGTTTGCCACAAAGCTCTAGCGTGAGAGCTTCCAAGGCTTCGATTCTCTCTTCACGCAGCGCGATAGATTCGGGATTGATGAAAATCATTCGGAATCCTCCTTTGCGTTTTCAAAAAGCTGCTGCGCAAGCTTCTCAATGATGACCAGTTTTCTGTCCGTCGGGATACCTGTATCAAGAGTCAGGTCTTGGGCTAGTTCGTAAGCGTCACGCGCAATGTTTCGATATGGATCCGGAGAGGTCTCTGATGTTTCGATTGCGGGAAGAAGTTTTCCCAATCTCTTAAGGTGGCGTTTTCTCCGCTCAAGATCCTCGTCTTCGGAGACCTCGTAGATTCTCTTTAGGACACGCATGCTGAATGGGTCCAACTGGCTCTCCAGTCCGTATAGCTCGCTTGTAAGCACCCCAGCGACTCCCGTTCCTCTGGGGTTTTCTTCAGGAGCTGATGCACCTATCTTTCCGTCTTTAGATCGGTGCAAAACGCGGAGTTCTTCTTTGAGAAGGCCAGAAACCAATAACGGGTCATGAGTAGCGATGAACGTGTGGCTATTACGTTCGATCCCTCCAATGTCCCGAAGAAGGTCGAGATATTGCACTGTCCACGCAGGGTTCAGGTGGGTATCAGGTTCATCCAAGAAATACAACGAACCCTTGTCGCGAGTAAATCGCATTAGCCCTAAGACGGTGAGAAGCTGCTGTTCTCCTTCACTGAGTTGCCGAGTGTGAATTGCTCCGGAAGACCCTTCGACCCGAACCCTGACTCTAAAATCCTCAATCAACTCGCTGAGCCGCATGGTGTCGAGCGCCTGAAAGAGCGCTTGAGGATCCCCATCATACTCATCGGCAAGCGCGTTAAGCGCCTCAATGCTGGGAATAAACAGATACATCAGCTCGCGGGTCTCTGTCCGAGCGAAATCTGTTTTTAGTCGAACGCTTCGGTAAAACGGCGCCAAGCAGTGCCTCTTAAACCGTTCCAAAAGGTCGCGCACCGGACCCTTCGCGCCCCAGAACTGATCTGCGTCGTTTCCTTTGCGTGCCCATTGGGGCTTTCTCACTATCAGTAGTGCAGAATCAAAGGCAGTTATACGCGTAAAGTCCTTCAGGAACTCTTGGACTTTTTGATCCTTTGAAAAATAGAATGACAGGAGAGCGAACAACCCGTGGACAGGGCGAGCGCAGATGAACCGGCGAAATGCCAAAGTGGTTGGATCAGCGTCCTGCTTGTGCTCTATCAACGTTTGATTTCGAGCTTGTAAGTCATGTTCAAGAAAAATCTCGTGGAAACGATCACTCACGCCCGAATAGTATCCAACTACGTGGCGTGGCGTATACTCGGCGCGAATCTCGTCCAGCTTCGCCGTTTCCCCATTCAGTTTCGCACCGGGCTGGCGCCCTGCGGATGCAGTCAATTCCACTGACGCCTCAGAAAATTGATATGTGATTTCATAGGAGAAAGGAGCCGGCTTACCGAGATCGATTCTGCTGAAGATCCACAATAACGCTTCAAGCAGGTTGCTTTTTGCGGTGCCGTTTCGACCGATCAAGACAGCGATATCTCTCGACTCATCGAAATCAATAGAGAAACCTTCGAGGTTCTTCCACGCGCTTTTTATGCTGAATTTGTCTATTCGCATTTAGGTTTAATGTAGGGAGATTTCGCCAAACTCGCCGATCGGCGCATTAATGAGTCTATCAACACACGCATCCCTCACTAATTCAAAGAACGCATCGATGTTATTTTCGAGTTTTGATTCGACCAGAAGACGCTCAGGGCTCACCGAGCCTCCGAGGCTGTCTAGAAGTGTAACTAATTCGTCTTTGTTGCGAACTGCTGTCGCCCGCTTTTTTGCTACATTTTTCCTTGGTGTCTTCTTTTGGGGCATATTTATTTTTCTCGTTTGAATTCGCCTGAGAAGAGCCTTCGCGGGTTCGTCTGATGGGTCTTGTGGAATTAATTCTCCAGAAAATGCCGAGGCTAGCGTTGATTGGCGCAGGCGATCTGAACGAACTGATCTGCGTTCCAGTTCGGCTCCGAGGTTGTCGATGGCGATGGTTCGGGCTGCAATTTCGGCAACTATTTGGTGTTGTTCGGCGATGGGTGGAACTGGAAGCGCTAGGGACTCCACATCACCTACTCGAAGGTGTTGGACGCCGCCCCCGACCTGTTTGTCGAGATATTGCGCTTGGAAATTATGAGAGCGAATGACCGTGAGTAGGTATGAGGGAAGGACTAGCTCGTGAAACGTCCTAAACAGCATCATTCGTTGCCCCATGCACAGCCGAGAGCCCTCTGGAATGATCGCTGGCCTCGCCAGCCTGCGCTTCCCTAGTAAACAGGATATCCTCTGCCCTCGGGTGGGCAACGCTGCGACCAATGCGCCGCTGTCTTCTCGGTCACAAACTTCATCTTCGTCCAAGTCAACTTTCCGTTTCGGACATTGGTTGTGCGGATCAACGGAATTCCTGATTCCTCGTATGGCGGCGTCTTATTGTGGCAGTCTACGACAAATTGACAACTCGTCAGAGTCCGCTCGCGAATTTCCACGTTGGCGGCATGCTCCAATTCTCGGGTTCCGTGAACTTATGCCGTTTGTGTTTAGTTACATGTCGTTTCACTTCCGAGTTCTCGCTTTCGGATTCAAAAAATACAGCGCGAGCGTTCGAGAATCCGCTCGAGCAGTTCTTCGGCGGGTTCGGTGTCGGGGTGTTGTTCGCGCCAGGCTTGGGTGAGTTGGCCGGTGACGGCGGCGGCGAGGACGGATTGGCGGTAGCGTTGGAGTTGGGCTTTGGCGTGGCGCAAGGCGGCGACGCCGGCGTCGAGCCGCGAAAAGAGTTCCTCAATCCGAGTCACGATGCGGCGTTGTTCGGGGAGGGGTGGGACTAAACTTCGCGCCTTTTTAAGATGCTGAAAGTGCCGAGCGTATCCTTTATCCGGGAATTCATGAGCGTGCGCGATGTGGTAAAGCCACTTCTCATCAACTCCCGGGCTTCAAACTTTCACTCTCGTCGGCGCCTGGAACGAACGGTCGATTCAGAAACTTAAAGATGCGTGTGTGATCGCCAAAGATGATTAAGGGAAGGTCTTCCTCAACGACGCGATCGGCGTCATCAGAGTAGCCACCTATGACTCTCGGCCTTGGTCAACGACAGGGAATTCGCCGCTTCGTCGCATACTGCTTCCTCGGTACGTTCCTTGTGTACGTTGTCGCAACAACGAACAACCTCGCCGAAGGAAGTTTCCTCCCAGTTTTCGGGACTTCACTCATGCCACCAACACCTCGTTGAGTTCGTCAATGTTCGGCTTCAGGGCATCTCTACTGAAGACACGTTTAGCTACAGCGCGTTGGCGGACGGGATCGCTCATCGCCGGCGGTAGAGTTTGAGGTAGGCGTCGAAGCGGAAAAGGCGGTCGCGCTTGGCGCCGGTGATCTCGGTGAGGAGGCCGTGTTGGACGAAGCGGTCGATGAGCTTGTAGGCGGTGGGTTGGGAGACGCCGGCGGCCTCGGCGACCATCCTGGCGTTGACCCAGACTTGTCCGAAGAGGTGTTCGAGGAGGGCGAGGCCGGAGCGGCCCTGGGGCTTCCAGGTGGCGATTTCTTTCTCCCAATGGGCCTTGAAGCGGAGAATTTCGTTAAATGTGCCCACGCCGTGGGCGGCGGTTTCGGAAAGACCGTCGAGGAAGAAGATGAGCCACTCGTCGATGGCGTTGTGCTCACGCACGCGGGTGAGGCGGTCGTAGTATTCGTCGCGGTTGCGCTCGAGGTAGTCGGAAAGGTAGAGCACGGGGGCCTTGAGAATGCCCTGGGTGACGAGGTAGAGCGGGACCATGAGGCGTCCGATCCGCCCGTTGCCATCGAGAAAGGGGTGAATGGTCTCGAATTGGTAGTGCATGAGGGCGACCCGGACGAGAGGCGGGAGGTGAAGCTCGGGATTGTGGGCGAATTGCTCGAGATCGCTCATGAGCGCAGGGACATCCTCGGCCGCGGGTGGGACGAAGCGGGCGTTGCCGGGATTGGATCCGCCGATCCAATTCTGGCTACGGCGGAACTCGCCGGGGATTTTGTGTTCACCACAAACTCCGTCCATGAGCGTGGCGTGGGCTTCACGCAAAAGACGGTCGGAGAACGGGAGGGCGTCCAATTGCTCCACGGCGGTGCGCATCCCGCGGATGTAGTTGTTCACCTCCCGCCAATCGTCGCGCCGCTCCTCCTGAATCTCCTCTTCGGGGAGAACCACTTCCTCCATCTCGGTGCGGGTATCCTCGATGCGGCTGGATTCCGTCGCCTCCTTGGTCACGTGCATGCGCACGAACAAATCCAGATTGGGCACGTATTCGGAAAACATGTCGAGCCGTCCCAACTGGCGATCGGCCTTGCTCAAGGACTCGAGCACCCGCGAATCGTCGATCGTCCAGGGGCGATTGGTGAGCGATGGCTGGAAGCTCTGGTAACCCAACTGCTTCTGCCAAGTGCCAGCCTGATAATTTTTCACGGATACAAAGAAGAGAACAGATTTTTAAATAGAGTGGAGCGCTATTTAAAAAATATCCATATATTTTAACTAGTCGACGAGGTTAATTAAATCTCTCACTACGCCACCAACACCTCGTTGAGCTCTTCGATGACCGGCTTCAGGGCATCCTTGCCGAAGACGCGGTTGGCGACGGCGAGCGGGACGCCCTCATCCGAGTCGACGCTTTGCCAGGCGTCGAGGTAGGCGGTGGGGTCGTCGGTGGCGAAGGCTCCGTTGAGGGCGACGTAGTTTTTGATGACATCGAGCCAGTGGCGTTGGGCGTCGGTGAAGCGGTCGCCGTGCTGGGCGAGCCATTGCTGGTAGCGGCGTTCGACGAGATCGGGGAAGGGCGCGAGCGGGGTGGCCTCGGGATCGACGGTGTGGCGGACGAGGGTGATCAAGTTCGTGAGGATCTTGACGGGGTTCCGGGTGAGCGGGCGTTTCTCCAGATGCTCGTAGGCGGACCAGACTTCGGCAGGGGCGATGTGGTAGGGCGGCCGGGCGACGGCTTCGGCGAGGGTCTTGAGTTCTTCGTAAACGAGGTGCCGCTTGGCGTGGGGTTTGTTGTAGAGGATCTGGAGCGCGGTGATTTCGTCCTGGTTGTCGTCGAGGAATTGTTTCCAGGAGGTGACGAGCTGGCGGGCTTTTTCCTCGTCGTAGCCGGCGCTGATGAGCTCGTCTCCGGTGCGGTGGTCGATGGTGACATCGGTCTTGCGGCGTTTGGCTTCGAGCAGATCGCGGAGGGCGGGTTTGGAGGCGAGCGGCTTGGCGGCTTCGGCGGCGAGGACTGTCGGCGGCGGTCTTGAGTTCGGCGGCGGTGGGTTCGCCTCCGGCAGTGGTGGTCTGGGCCTTGGCTTTGATCTCGTCGGGGTCGGTGGCCTTGATGAGGGCGGCGGCGATCTGTTTGACGGAGGGGCCGCCGGAGACATTGGAGATTTCCTCGCGGTCGGAATTGCTGAGCCTGCGGTCGAGGCGTGCGAGGCGGCTGGCGACGGTGGTGAGGGTGGCCTCGTCGCGCGCGCCCATGGCGATGCCGAGCAGGAGCTTGTCGAAAGCGACGGTGGGCTTGCTCTCCATCGGGCGGGAGTCGGTCTTGTCGGACTCGGTGACGCCGACGGCATCGACGAGGACGAAGCGGGTTTTTCCTCCGGCATCGGGCGTGACGCTGGCGAGGGCGTCGGGATCGATGGTGCGGGTCCCCCGCCCTTTCATCTGCTCGAAGTAGAGCTGGGAGCGGACATCGCGCAGGAAGAGCAGGCACTCGAGGGGCTTGATGTCGGTGCCGGTGGCGATCATGTCGACGGTGACGGCGATGCGGAACTCGGGGGCGGTGCGGAAGGCCTTGATGATGTCCTCGGATTTCCCGCTGGCCCGGTAGGTGACCTTTTTGCAGAAGTCGTTTCCTTTGCCGAACTCCTTACGGACGATGTCGACGATGTCCTCGGCGTGGCTGTCGTCCTTGGCGAAGATTAACGTTTTCGGAACCCACGGGGCGTCCAGCCCCATCCGGCGGGCCGCCACGGCCCGGTCGGGGAAGATCTCGGTGAAGAGTTTTTCCCGGAAGGTGCGGATGACGGTGCGGAGCTGATCGGGGACGACGACGGAGCGGTCGAGCTGGGTTTTCTGATAGGTTTCCTCGGCTTCCTGGATTTCCCACCGCTTGGCGCGGGTGAGGCGGTCGCGCTTCTGGTAGTCGTGGCCGGCCTTGACGGTGACGCCTTTCTCGGAGACTTCGGTCTTTATTCGGTAGATGTCGTAGCCGACGTTGACGCCATCGGCGACGGCCTGGACGTAGGGGTATTCGGTGACGAGGTTGCGGTCGAAGAATCCGAGGGTGGCTTTGCTGGGAGTGGCGGTGAGGCCGATGAGGAAGGCGTCGAAGTAGTCGAGGACCTGCCGCCAGAGATTGTAGATGGAGCGGTGGCATTCGTCGACGATGACGAAGTCGAAGGACTCGATGGGGATCTTGGGATTGTAGCGGACTTCGAGCGGGTCCTTGTCCCCTGCCCCACCCATCTCGTAACCGGAGTGCTCGTCGGCCTCGTCATCGAGGTCCTCTTTGCCGGAGAGCTGGGAGTAGAGGCGCTGGATGGTGGAGACGGTAACCTTGCAGACGGGATCGATGCCGCCGGGGCCGAGCATCTGGACGTTGTAGAGGTCGGTGAAGCTGCGGCCGTCGTCGGGGGTGACGTAGTTCTGGAACTCCCGGACGGTCTGACGACCGAGGTTGCCGCGGTCGACGAGGAAGAGGATGCGCTTGGCTCCAGCGTGCTTAATGAGGCGGTAGGCCTGGGTGACGGCGGTGAAGGTCTTGCCGGAGCCGGTGGCCATCTGGATGAGGGCGCGTGGGCGGTTGGCGGCGAGGGAGCGCTCGAGCTGGGTGACGGCGTCGATCTGGCACTCGCGGAGTCCGGTTTCGATCAGTGGATCGGCAAACGCGAGGTGGCGAAGTTTTTTCCGCAGCGTGTCGGGTTGTTGAACGAGTGCGAGCAGGTGCTCCGGGGTGTGGAAGGCGAAGACGGGGCGCGAACGGGAGTCGGGATCGCGCTGGTCGCGGAAGTTGGTTTCGACGCCGGTGGTCTCGTAGGTGAAGGGCAGCGGATCCGCCCAGCGCTGGGGCATCCATTTCCTGGCGTGGGAGTAGCGGGCGCTCTGCTCGGCCACTCCGGAGAGCGTGGTGCCTTCTTTCTTCGCCTCGACGATGCCCAGGGCCTTGCCCTGAACGAAAAGAATGTAGTCGGCCGGACCACCTTGGGATTGCATCTCGCGGACGGCGACGCCAAGCGAAGCGTGGAGGTTCAGTTCGTCGATGCTCTGAACGGACCAACCGCAATCGCGAAGCATCGCATCGATGTGCTCGCGGGCCCTTTGCTCAGGATTCAGATGCGACGCCATCGGATTATCGAACCGAGGCATTCCGAAGCCGGGATGACATTCTGAAAAACCATTTCGCTTGGGGACACAACATCATTCCGATATGGAGGCTTTCTACGAAGATCCTGGGCCGCTGCCCATGTGAAATTCGGAAAAATTGGCTCAAGCCCCGCAGAGCCGGTGCAGTGTCCCCCGCGGCTTCCCAGCCGCCGGTGCTCGCCGCCAGCCACCCGCAACTCCCTCCCGTTCGTTACCTTCCCTATCTTCTGTTCAAAATCCGCATCTCCGCCTTGCTCTTCCGCACCGCGTCGATGTCGTGATGTTCCGGACCAGTGGAACGATGTCCGCGGTTTCCGGAGGAAGGTTCCGGCCTCGCAACACCTTGCAGCGCGGCGCGGGAGCGAGGCAACCGATTCCGCCCGGGTATGGCAATTCCTCCGCCACGTGAGATTTCGCCCCGCACCGAAAGTTCTCGGAGGCCAGGAGCTCGGTGGCATTTTCCAGCATCCGCTCCGACACGTCCCCGATGGCCACCTCGAAACCCCGACGCACCAGCCATAGCGCCGTGTGCCCACCGCCGGTCGCCACATCGAGAGCCCGCAGCCCGGTTCACTCCGGGAAATCCACCCCGGCCACGGTCTCATCGAGATCACCGACGTCTGCCAGCACGTGAGACCGCCCGTAACGGTCGCTCTGTCGATCGAACTGTTCGCGCGCGGCCTCCTGCTCCTGATTCAGCCTCATCGCACTTCCATCACAAAGATCAACCGCCCCTTCCCCCACTGCGGGCCGCGGATAAACAACGGCGCGTCCCGGGCCAACTCGACGTCGGACGTGAGAATAAAGCGGTCGTCAGCGTAAAGCTCCAGAGTCACCCGGTAGCTCGTCTCCGTCCGCTCGGTGCAGCGCAGCTTGAGGTAAAATTGCTTGGTTGGAACCACCCATTCCTCCGTGCCTTCGACGATTTTCTTCTTCTTCTGGCGCAGCAGGTAGTAGGTGTTGTAGCCGAAAATCTCGCGGATCTCGTCCACGAACGGCAGCAGATCTTCGGTCGGCTCCTTCGGCGGCTCCTCCGTCGTCGCGAGCACCAAACCGGTCCAAATTTTATCCGCCGCCCCGGCGCTCGGCCCTCCGATGAGCGCCACGATCAAAACGAGGAAAAGGGTCAGCCGCTGCATGGATATCAGAGCTTCTCGGTCGGTGGGATGTAGCCCGCGCCTTCGATCCACAGCACGGTTCCCCGCCCGCTGGGGGCCTGAAACACGTAGGCCTCCGCGCCCGGAGCCCGCGCGTCGGTCTGAATGACTCGGCTGACGAGTTGCTCGCTCATGGCGGGCTCACCCTGACCGACGATGAAAAATGCCGACAACACCGCGGCAACGGCGACGAGGAACGATCCCGCCCACGCCAGTCTCGCGACCGAAAAGAATCCACCGACCGTCGCCGGGGAGGACTCGATTTTGCGATCCTCCGCGATTTCCTCGCGCCGGATGGCTTCCAACACCTGCGAGTTCACGAAATCGGGATGGCGGAGCTCCGCCGCCGGCACCGCCTCGCGCAATCGAGCACTCAGCGTCCGCCATTGATCCCGCCCCAGCTCGGCTTCCGCGCGATCCGGCAGTTCCCGCTCGAACGCCTCCCGCTCAGCGTCCGTCAAGGCGCCATCGACCCAGGCCGTGTGGCGTTCCTCAAAACTCATCGTGTCATAGCTCATCGTAAAGGTCCCTCAGTTCAGTTTGCATTTTCTTACGAGCGTAAAACAACCGCGACATCACGGTGCCAATCGAGCACCCGATCATCCCCGCGATTTCCTTGTAGGACAGATCCTCGACCTCTTTCAGCACGATCACTTCCCGATGGTCGGCACTCAGCGTCGCCAAGGCCCGCTCGAACCGCTCCCGCATCTCGCTCCGCTCGACCCCCAGGCCGGGCCGCTCGGCCTCCGCCGGAGTCGTCCGGGAGGCTGCGTCGATGGCCATCGGACCCACGTCGAATTCGGATTGCGGCCGGTTCTGCTTTTTCCGCAGCAGATCGATGGAGGCATTTCGAGCGATCCGACTCAGCCAAGCCGGGAACTGCGTATTGCCATCCAGCTTTCCGAGCGACTTCCAGGCGCGGATGAAGGTCTCCTGCGTCAAATCGAGGGCGTCGTCGGAATTTCGAATGATGGAATACGTGACCATGTAAATGCGATTTCGGTGACGAGTGACGAGCTCGTTGAAGGCCGACGAATCCCCTTCCCGACTTCGGGCGATGAGGGTCTCGTCTTCGTTGGCGACCTCGGCACTCATTGGAAAACAACGGTGGCCCGTCCGGATTTATTCAACACGGGAACTACGATTCCCCCCGCCGCCGTCGCAATTCCACCCGGTATTCGCTCATCAAATCGACGATCTTCTCCCGGACCGGGAAAAGTAAATCCGTCAGCGAGCGCAGGTCGTCCACGTCGAGTAGCCCGCTTTCGTGCAGCTGCACCGCGGAATTCAACGAATCGGTCGCCGCCTTGAGACTCCGCTTCAGGTAGGCAATCGTCATCCCGACCTCGGAATACTCGTCGCCGCACAGCGCCGCCGCCAGCTTGGCCCCGCAGACCGCGATCCGCGTCGCCATTTCGACCGCAACCAGATTTTCCTTCAAGTTGTCGCGCTCCTCGACCAGCGCGAAAACGCGGCGATTCAACTCCATGCTCTGCAGGTAGACCTCGGAATTCCGAAGTTCCTCGAATTGATCGTCTTCCTCGTCCTCGGAGTCTTCCTCGTCGCCCTCTTCGAAAATGTTCGTTATTTCGTCCGATTCATCGAGGTCATCATCGAATTCCTCGTCCTCGTCGTCATCATCGAGAAATCCGAGCGCGGCCCACGGCTCCTCTTCGTCTTCGTCGTCGTCATCACTGCCGACAACCTGATTCCAGCCCATCTCGCGGGCGATGATCTCGTCACGATCCGGGTCGTTCGCGTATTTCTCGAAGAGAGCAAAATACTGCTCGGTCTTGCGATCCTGCTGCTGGAGAAAGCGCTCCCACTCGTATTCGTCCCAAAGCTCGGGAGTTCCGAAGTCGTCGTCCGGCATTTCGAAGAATTTTTAGAGCACCCCCGCCGGGTCTGCAACGGGTTTTTCGCGTTCGGTTTGCAGGCGCAACTGCCCGCAAGCCGCCGCGATGTCGTGCCCCTTTTCGCGTCGCAACGTCGCCGACACCCTCGCCGCGTGCAGCACGTCGACGAATTCTTCCATCACCTCCTCCGACGGTCGGGTCCACTCCAGGCCGTCGACTGCGTTGTAGGGAATGAGATTCACCTTGGCGTTCAACTTCCGGACGATCCGTGACAACGCGATCGCCTGTTCCACGGAATCGTTCACTCCCTCGATCAGGATGTATTCGAACGTGATTTTCTGCTTCCGCTGATCGCAAAAATACGCGCACGCCGCGAGTAATTCGCCCAGCGGATACTTTCGATTCACCGGCATGATCTGGTCCCGCACTTCGTCCGTCGCGCCGTGGAGCGAAACCGCCAGTCGCACCTGCAGCGGCTGGTCGGCGAGGTCACGGATCCGCGGGGCCAGCCCGCTCGTCGACACCGTCACGTGGCGCGCACCGACGTTTGGCCCCCAGGGCGCGTTCAGGATCGTGATCGTGCGCATCAATTCATCAAAATTGGCGAACGGCTCCCCCATCCCCATGAAAACCAGGTTGTCCACCCGCTCCCCCGAGATCGCTTCGGCCTGCAGGAGTTGCTCGACGATCTCGCCCGCAGCGAGATTTCGCTTCCAACCGTCCAGCCCGCTCGCGCAAAAGCGGCACCCGTAGGCGCACCCGACCTGCGACGACACGCACAGCGTCCGCCGACGGGCCACCCCGCCGTCCGCCCCCCGCGATGCGGGAATCAAGACCGTTTCGATCAACTGGCCGTCGTGCAGGCGAAACAAAAATTTCTGCGTCGTGTCCGCCGACCCAATCGTCCGCACCACCTCCAGCGGACGGTCTCCGTATTCCGTCGCCAGACGCTCACGCAACGCGGCGGGAAGATTCGTCATTTTGGCGAACTCCCCAACCCGCTTGTCGTAGAGCCAGCCGATCACCTGCTTGGCGCGGTAACCCGGCTCGCCGGCGACGACAAACCGGTCGGTCAGCTCGTCCAGCGTCAGTGATTTGATGGATTGCATCTAGCGCGGCTTCCGCAGGTTCCCGTACCGCCGGATCAGATTTCGGTAAAAATATCCCGACGGCTCCAGCGTCCGCTCCTTCGTCTCCGGATCCATGATCGATAACCCGAAGTTGGCGTCATACCCCTCGTGCCACTCGTAGTTATCGACCAGCGTCCAGGCAAAATACCCGCGCATGTCCGCACCGTCCGCCATCGCCCGCCGCATCTGGTTGATGTGGTCGCGGAGGTATTTGATCTTCTTCTGCTCGTTGAGCGTCCCGATCCCGTTCTCGGCGATGATCATCGGCTTCCGGTAGCGTCCCCACACGTCCATGATCAACTGGTAAAACGACTCCGGGTCGATGATCCAACCCATCTGCGTGTAGCTTTCGCTCTGCTCGCCCCGGCCCGCGTAGAAGAAGTCCGCAAACGTCGCGTTCTGGCTGTAGTAGTAGTTAAACCCGATGATGTCGCACACGTCGTGGATGCCATCGAGGTGGTCGTAACACACCCGCCGCATCGCGTTGTAGACCATCCCCGTCGGATCGAAGACCCGATCCCGCTTCCACCACGGGAGCGCCTGCACGCTCATGATGATCGCGTCCGGTCGAATCCCCCGAATGATGACCACCGCTTCGCGAAACTGCGCCACCGCCGCGTTCAGCGCCTTCCGGTAATTTCGCGTCTGGAGGAGCCCCGCCGGTGGCCAGTGGTCCGCGAGATACGAGAGCGGCAACATGCCGTTCGGCTCGTTCTGCGGCGCGTAAATCCGAACCTCCGGTGCGAGCGCGGTCGTCATCTTCGTCACGTAATCGCGCCAATGCTGATCCGCCAGTGGGTGCAACCAATGCGACTTGCCGGGTCGATCCAAATCCGTCAGCCAATCCGGGAACGTGAAGTGCCACAGCGTGACAATCGGCTCGATCCCCGCCGCCCGGAGCTTCCGCGCCATCCCGACGTATTGCGAGATCGCGGCCTCGTTGTAGACGCCCGGCCTGGGTTCCACCCGGGCCCACTCGATGCCGTAGCGGAAATGATTGACCCCGATCGCCCGCAACAGCCGCACGTCCCGATCGAACTCCGTCCACGAAAAGGTCGCCTGCCCCCGCTCAGGTGCCCGACCCCGCTCGACGTAGAGGTCCCAATCCGTCTTGAAATACCCGCTCTGGCCCGGCTTCGCGACCCGATCCTCGGTCTGATACCCGCTCGTCGAGACCCCCCACCAAAACGGCCCCGTCTCAAGTTTTCGGTTCTCCTGGGCGTCCGCGTCCGTGACCACCGGGCGGGTTGGCGGGGTCACGCAGCCCCCGACCAGCAAGGCACAGGCGGTCAGAAAAAAAGAAAGCTTAATTGGCATCGGGTTTTGGCGTAGGCAAGTCGGTGTGACTTCGAGCCAACGCATAACGGGCATCCGCGCCCAGCGCAAACATCTCATCTTTTTTCTCGCCGTCCTCATCACCCTCCCGCTCACCGGTCGGGCCGTGGACGAAATTCTACTCAAGAGCGGGAAGCGCATTTCCGGGACCATCGTCGCGCAATCCAAGGACCGCGTCGTCATGCAGGTCGGCGAAGGCTCCGTCGTCTATCCCAAGCGCGCCATCCGCCGTATCTACGACGGGATCACCAGCAACCCTCCCATCGTCGAATTACCCGCCGGCAACGAACTCCCACCCTGGTGGATTCCCCTCGCCGACCTCTACGCCGAGGACTGGATCACGACGGTCGAAAACATTCCCGCCACGCCCATCGACGGCGGCTCCTTCAAGAACGTCCCCTACCTCTCGTTCCGCGGTAATTCCGACTACGAACTGAACATCTACGGCGACCCGGAGAACCCCGCCGCGATCGAGATCGGCCACTATTCCAGATCCAGCCCTTCCCGGGACGTTCTAACGCACTGCCGCGAGTTTCTCGTCTCCTACCTCACGGACCTCGAGCAGATCGAGACCCTCTACGAACTCGACGCCCGGGGCGGCAGTCAATCCGTCGCCGGGTTGACGATTCAGGTCACCCCGCCCTCCAAGGCCGAAGCCTACGGCGGTTGGTGGCTGCTCGTTTACAATCCCAGGCTGATCGCCGCCGCCCGGAAGGACTCGGTCTCGGGTTTCCGCGAGGCCTCGACCGGCTACCTCGATCTCGTGAAGGCATCGACCGACGACGTCACTTCCTGGCGTAAATGGGAAATCACCGACGCTCTCGAGCGCCTGATTCCAATGGAAAAGATCGAGGTCCGCTAAAAAGCGATCCTCCCAAATTCGAGCTTAACCCTTGCCCCGGCTGCGGATAGCTTCTGCCTCTGCTCATGCGTGCCAAGCTGAAAGTCCAACCTGCCGACCGCGAGTCCTTCGACGTCGACATCGCCAATACCGCCACCATCGGGCGGAGCCGGGACAACACCGTCGCCCTCGATTTCAGCCCCCACGTCTCCCGTCAGCACGCCATCATCCGCTGCCACAACGCGTTCGAATACCAGATCATGGACCTCGGCAGCCGCAACGGCACCTACGTCGACGGCCGCCGCGTGATCACTCCCGTCACCCTCCGCCACGGGTCCGTGATCCGTATCACGACCAACGAGCTTCACTTTTCGCAAATCGAAGACTCGGGCACCTCGCCCTCCAGCGAAGTCACCATTGCCGGCACCGACACCGGCCTCGAAGAAGCGGCGGACGTCGCGATCATGGTCTGCGACATCCGCAGCTTCTCGACCATGTCCGAACTTCTCCCCGAGGAGCGGCTCGCCAAGCTCCTCGGCGAATGGTTTCGCAACGCGGGCAACCTCATCCAGGAAAGCGGCGGCACCATCGACAAGTTCATCGGGGACGCCATTCTTGCCTACTGGAACAAAACCCCGGAGCCAGGCGGCGAATCCCGCGCCGCACTGCAGATCGGGCGCTCTCTTTTGGAACAGGCCGCCACCCGCCGCTGGCCCGGCACCGACGCCCCGCCCTTCCGCATCGCCGTCGCCCTCCACCACGGCATCGTCACCTGTGGCAACATCGGCCTCGTGGCCCAGCGCGACGCCACCATCATCGGCGATGCCGTCAACACCGCCTTCCGGATCGAATCCACCATGAAACTTCTCGGCCAGCGCCTCGTCATGTCCGGCGACTTTCTCGCGAACCTCGGCGATTCCGAGCAAAACGCAAAAACTTACGTCGACCTCGGCGAGCACCAGCTCAAAGGCAAGAACCAGGCCGTCCGACTTCACGGGCTCGATCCACTTTGAGCGCTCCGTCCCGCAAATCCCGAGGCACCCGCACCGTTCGAGCCAGCACGACACCGACCGAGCCCAAGCGGCGCTCGCGCGGCAAGGCCGACTCTTGCGCCACACCCCGCAAATCTGCGATACGTCGCAACTCACCCGTGGCAAAGACCGGCAACCCCGCAATCAACGAAGCCCTCGGCGTGGTTCTTCTCGGGATCAGCGTTCTCCTCCTGCTTGCCCTGATTTCCTACGACCCCGCCGACGTCCCTTCGTGGGCGTTCTTCAGCTACGTCACCCCTCCCAACGAAGACATTAATAACTTCGTTGGAATCATCGGCGTTCTCCTCGCCGGATTCCTCTACTTCCTCTTCGGCGCCGCCTCCTACCTCCTCGCCGTCCTGTTCATGGGCTTCGGTGCCGCCAAGCTCTTCCGCCCCCGGTTCAGCCTGCGCGGTCGACTTGGTTGGGCGTTTCTCTTCCTTCTCTGCGGCGCCAGCCTGCTCCACCTCCAACCGTGGTTCCTGAGCGGCTGGGATCAGACGTTCAAGATTCAGAGCCCCGGCGGCTGGGTCGGCTACTACCTGGCCGGCAAGGCCTTCACCAGTGCTCTGGGCGTCGTTGGCTCCGCCGTCGTCGTCGGCGTCCTCTACCTCGCCAGCCTCATCCTCCTCACCGGCTTCCACCCGATCAGCTTCGTCAAACTCTGCGCCGCCGCCATCAGCGAGAATCTCGCCGCCCGCCGCGAACGTCGCCGCGAACGCCTGTCCGAGGAAGAACTCTTCGAGGCCAACCAACTCGAACTCGCCCGCCGAGCCGAGAAGATCGAAAAACGCCTCCGCCCCAAGCGACCGGAGCTGCTCGAACCCGACCCCGAGCCCGAACTCCCCGTCGCGCCGGAGCCCGAGGAGCCGAAGTTCCCCGAACCCAAGATCATCGATACCTCGGTCCCCAAGCCCGGCACCAAACCCAAGCTCCCGCCCGCCCCACGGCGCAAAAAGCCCGACGTCCCGGCCGGCTTGCAGGAAGTCCACCTCGACAACTACGAACTCCCGCCCCTCGATCTTCTCGACCCGCCCGACGAGGCCGGTCGCGTCGCCGCCGACCCCGCCGAGCTCAAAGCCGTCCAGGACGTCATCATCGACACCCTGGGCCAGTTCGGGATCACCACTTCGCCCGGTGACATCACCAAAGGCCCCACCATCACGCGCTACGAGATCTACCCCGCCAAGGGCGTTCGCGTCGACCGCATCGTCGGCCTCGAGCGCGACATCGCCCGCGCCACCCGCGCCGAGCGCATCAACATCATCGCCCCCATCCCGGGCAAGGACACCGTCGGCATCGAAATCGCGAACGCCAACAAGGTCAAAATCACCGTCCGCGAGTTGTTCGAATCCGAGGCCTGGATCGAGTCCAAAGCGAAGCTCCCCCTCACCCTCGGCAAGGACGTCTACGGCAACGCCATCATCGGCGACCTCGGTGCCATGCCGCATTGCCTCGTCGCGGGCACCACCGGCTCCGGAAAATCCGTCTGTATCAACTCCATCATCGCGTCCCTCCTCTTCCGCTTCACCCCCGAGGAACTTCGCTTCATCATGATCGATCCCAAGGTCGTGGAGATGCAGATCTACAACACGCTCCCGCATCTCGTGACCCCCGTCGTCACCGATCCGAAGAAGGTCCTCATGGCCCTCCGCTGGGTCGTGGACGAAATGGAAAACCGCTACCGCATCTTCGCCAAGACCAACGTCCGTAACATCGCGACCTTCAACGCCCGCCCGAAACCCAAGACGCAGGCCGAACTCGACGCGGAGGCAGCGGACAAGACGGAATCGCATTCGCCAAAGGACAAGGAAACGCCCGCCGTCCCCGACGACACCCCACCGTGGGAGGAGCCGACCGAATCCACTCCGAACGCCGCCGCTCCCCCCGAGACCGACCCCATCGAGGCGCTCGCCGCTGCGGCCGAATTGGAGCACGAGGACCTCGACGACGCCGACGACTGGACCACCACCTCGCGCAACAAGATCCAGGTCCCCCGCGACGCCGACGAGATCATCATTCCCGAGCAGATGCCCTACATTGTCGTCATCATCGACGAACTCGCCGACCTCATGCAGACCGCGCCCGCCGACGTGGAATCCAGCATCGCCCGGATCGCGCAGAAAGCCCGCGCCTCCGGCATCCACCTCGTCGTCGCGACCCAGACACCCCGCGCCGACGTGGTCACGGGCATCATCAAGGCCAACATCCCAAGCCGCATCGCCTTTCAGGTCGCCTCGAAGATCGACAGCCGCGTCATCCTCGACGAGAACGGCGCCGAGCGGCTCATCGGTCAGGGCGACATGCTCTACCTCCCCCCCGGCACCGCGAAGCTCGTCCGCACCCAGGGAGTCCTCGTTACCGACGACGAGATCGCCCGGATCGTCGAGTTCGTTTCCAATCAGACCAAGCCTCAATTCGAACCCAGCATCCACGAGAAGCTCACCAGCAACGCTCCGCCGGAAGAGGAAGTCAGCGATGCGGATGAAGAGCTGGTGGACAAATGCCTCGAAATCATTCGTCAGGAAGGCAAAGCCTCGACTTCCATGTTGCAACGCCGACTTCGTCTCGGCTACACCCGCGCGGCGAGGATCGTCGACATCCTCGAGCAGCGCGGCATCCTTGGACCCAAAGACGGAGCCAAGGACCGTGAAATTCTCGTCGACCTCGACTCCAGCGAATGAATTCCGACCCGACCGGACAGCTTATCCCCTCCATTGGAGTCCTGCTCTCCTCCGAGCGGGAAGCCAGGGGCATTCCCGTGGAAAAAGCGGCCAAGGAGACTCGCATGCGCGCCCAGCGCATCCGCGACATGGAGAATGACGACCTCTCCACCTTCACCAACGCCAGCTACGCGAGGATGTTCATCATCGCTTACGCCAAATACCTCGGCATTCCCATGCAGCGAGTCCGCGAGCTCCTGCCCGAGCGCGGCGAGGCGTCCGCCGAAGGTTATCATTACGCCGGGCGAGCCGAGCCGGACCTCCCCTTTCTCCGCCCCGACATCGCTTCGCGTCCCGCTCAGGGGAACCTACTGAAGACTTTCGTCGGACTCGCGCTGCTCGTCGTGCTCGTTGCAGCCGGATTCTTTATCTACTACCTCACGGTCAACATCGATCGCCTGACCGCTGAAGAGCAGGACGCCCCCGCGTCTTCTCCGACCGTCTACCTGCGATCCGCCGAAGAAATTCTCCTCGAGCGCACGGTCGTCGATGAGGAATTCATCACCCTTGGCGCACCGCTCAGCGCAAGCGGAAGCCCCACGCCAAGCAATGACCCACTGGCCACGTCGCTCTCCGAACCCATCGGGATCGTCCCGCGCGAGACCAGCGCGGCGGAAGACCTCGCCTCCGACGCGCCCACAACGCTGGAGAACTCCTTGCCCAGCGAAGCCACCGCGCCCGAGATGCCCCTCAGCAGCCCCATCGAAGCCGACCGCGCCTTCCTCCTTCAGACGACTGAGTAAAAGCGCCCGCCTCACCAACCTTCTCGAATGCCGCTTGATTCAGTGGCCTCCCTGCCATACCCGGTATGGCTTGACTTTCCTCGAAGGAACTCAAAAACATGGTCGATCCCGATTACGACGTGCTCGCGATGCGCGCTGCGGAGGAATCCCCCGGTTATGGCCGCCGCGGCTCTCGTCGATAGCAGCGTCTTCATCGACAAATCTGGAAAATACCATGCCGAGCCGTTCCGACACTCTCTTTGCCGCCGCCAAACGCGTGATCCCGGGCGGCGTCAATTCCCCCGTCCGCGCCTTCCGCTCCGTCGGCGGCGATCCCTTCTTCGTCGATTCCGCAGCGGGATGCCGCATCAACACCGTCGACGGTCGCGAACTCATCGACTACGTCGGCACGTGGGGCCCCGCCATTCTTGGCCATGCCCCGCGCGTCGTCATCGAAGCGGTCCAGCAAGCCGCCACCCGCGGAACCTCGTTCGGGATTCCGAATCCGCTCGAGGTCGAGATGGCCGAGACCATCACCCGCCTCGTCCCCTCGGTCGAAAAGGTTCGCATGGTCAACAGCGGCACCGAAGCCACGATGAGCTGCATCCGCCTCGCCCGGGGCTTCACCGGTCGGGATCGCATCGTCAAATTCGAAGGCTGCTACCACGGCCACGTCGATTCGCTTCTCGTCAAAGCGGGATCCGGCGCCCTCACTCACGGCCAACCCGACAGCGCGGGTGTCCCCGCAGCCCTCGCAGCCCTGACGACAACGGTGCCGTTCAACGACGTCGAGGCCCTGCGCGAGGTCTTCCGGTGCCGAAGGTTCGGAGATCGCCGCCGTCATTCTGGAGCCGGTCCCGGCAAACGCCGGCCTCTACCTGCCCGAGCCTGGTTTTCTCGAAGAAATTCGAACCCTCTGCGACTCGGCGGGCAGCTTGCTCATATTCGACGAGGTCATGACCGGCTTCCGGCTCGCACCCGGGGGCTACCAGGAACTCTGCGGCATCCGACCCGACCTCACGGCGCTCGGCAAAGTCATCGGCGGCGGACTGCCGGTCGGAGCTTTCGGCGGACGCGCCGACATCATGGATCACCTCTCCCCCGACGGCCCCGTTTACCAGGCCGGCACACTCTCCGGCAATCCCCTCGCCCTGGCCGCCGGCCTCGCTCAACTCCGGGAGCTCGAGCGAGCCGACGGCTGGACACGACTCGAGCAGATCGGTGCCAAATTCGAAGCCGCCGTGCGCGAAGCCATCACCGACAAGCCGCTCACCTTCCATCGCATCGGATCCATGTTCTGCCTCTTCTTCCAGCCGGGCCCGATCCGCAACCTCGCCGATGCCCAGCGCAGCGACAAACCCGCCTTCAACCGCTTCTTCCACGCCTGCCTCGAAGCGGGCGTCTACTTCGCCCCGTCCCAGTTCGAAGCCGGCTTCCTGTCCCTCGCCCACACCGACGCCGAAATCGAGGAAACGGCCCGGATCACCGTCTCCGCCCTGAGCGATTCCGCCGTCGGGCATTAATTTTTCTAATACCTAGTTGGCATCCATCCAATTCTCCCGCATTGTGTTCGCAACGCGAGATCCTCATGGCTGAACCCATCGATAAATCCGAAGAGATCGCTCTCCTGCTCCGAGTCGGAGCCGGAGACCGCTCCGCCTTTTCGGAGTTTTACGACCGCTACTCCGGGATCATCTTTTCCACCGCCCTGCGCGTCCTCAACGACGCAACCGACGCCGAAGACGTGACCCAGGACGTCTTCGTGATGATCTGGGAGAAGGCCGCCATGTATGATCCGGCCCGCGGCAAACCTCTCACGTGGGCGGTGACGATGACCCGAAACAAGTCGATCGACCGCATTCGTTCTCACCAGCGGCGTTCCCGCCTGCGGGAGGAAGCGGGCAACGAGCGTCTCCCGGAAGATACCATCAATGACCGCCGCCCCTCCGATGACGTCTCCGCCTCGGAGAGTGGTGACCGCGTGCGTGAAGCCGTGGCGAAGCTCAGCCCCGAGCAGCGGACCGTGATCGAGATGGCTTATTTCAAAGGTCTGACTCAAAACGAGATCGCCGAGCGGCTGCAGGAACCCCTCGGCACCATCAAAGCCCGCGTCCGTCGCGGAATGATGAAGCTCAAGAAGCTCGTTGGCCCCGATTCGTTGGACGATTGACCCGCCCTCGGGTCGCTCCGCAAGAGACTACGGCGCCCTCAGCCGCAGCTGGTGCCGCAACACGTAATACAGGACCACGAACCCGACGACCGTGAACAGGATCATCACTCCGGAATTGAACACCAGCACGCTCGCCCGGATGCCGAAGTATTCCTTCACCGGCCCGAAGAAGACGTTCAGGTGCCCGGTGTGGCCCGCGTCCAGTCGGTAATCGAGCTGCTCCATCTCCGCCTTGGAAACCAGGTCAGTAATCTTCTGGTTCACGTAAAGCTGCTCGGCGGTCATCTCCGAAGAACGCGAGATCAACACCTCCGAGTCGAACGGATCGCCCTCGATCACGGCGTCAATCGCGTGCAATCGCTCATCGACGTCCGCCGGAGAGCTGCCCCGCAGCCCCGACACCAGGGCCAGGAGTTCCTTCAAATCGTAGAGCCGCTCTTCCTGGGCCTCACTCGCGTTCTGATCTTTCGCAAGCTTCGCGATTTCGTGCTGAATCCGCTCCTGCCGCCGAGTCAGCGGGTTGAGCTTGGCCTGCGCGTAGACCAGCGCTTCGTAAGTCCAGCGCATCGGCATAAACTCCGATATCAACGGCACCTGCAACTCGCTCCTCGGGGGTTGCGCACTCTCCGGATGTTTGTCGAACCACTTCTGGAGCGCGTAGACCACGTCGAGGTTGCGGTTCATCTCCTCGTATTTGATGAACGCACCGCCAAGGATCAGCTGGGGAATCAGGACCATCGGGATGATGTTCACCGCCATTTTCGCCTCCGGGGCGAGCGCCGACACGATCAGTCCAATCGCGATCCCACTCACCGCCGTGAGGAACATGGCCAGGAACGACACGAAGAACAACCCGCGCACCCCCAGTAGCCAATTGCCAATGAACGCAAACATCGCGCACTGCACGATCGCAAACGCCGTCAACGTCAAGCCCTTCGCCGTGACGTAATACCCGATCCGCACGTTCAGATTGCGCTCCCGCAACAGCACCGGCCGATCCCGGATGATGTCGTCCACACTGTTGGTCAACCCCAGGAACATCGCCACGACCAAAGCCAGAAAATGGTAGGCCGGAATGTGATACGCCGACGCGAAATCGTAGACACCGCTCTCCGCCGACCGCAGCACCCCACCGATCAACAACGCGAGGATCGGCGCCATCACCATCGTCGTTCCCAGATTGGCCTTGTTGCGCAGCTTACTGATGAACGCGCGCTGCAGCAGCACGACGAATTGCCCCCACTCCTCGCGAATTCGAAACGGTTCCCGCCGCCGAAACATCGGCGGCGTCGGCGACATCGGCGGTGGTAATGCCGCCTGGTTCGGGTCCATTTCAGACGGCGACACTGCCATCGACTGCACGTCCTTGAGCAGCCGGTAGGACTCGTATTTGTCCCGCCAGTAATCCGGCGAATACCGCCGCGCCGGGATGAGCTGCCCCCGATTGTTTTCCTCGAAAATGATGTCTCCGCTCAGATCACGCAGCGGAGTTTCCAACGCATCGAAGATAAACTCCGGTCTCGCCGTGTCCCCGACATCCGTCGAGCCCGTCGACGTGCCGAAATGCTGAAAATGCTCCGCGTCGGCAAAATACTGCAGCGTCTCGTGCGGCGTCCCGAAGAACACCAGCTTACCGCCCTTATCCAGCACGATCACCTTGTGAAACATGTTGAAGATCCGCGACGTCGGCTGATGAATCGTCACGAAGTTGATCTTGTTGTGCGTCATCCCCCGGATGATCTCGATCACGTGCTCGCTGTCCTTGCTCGACAGCCCGGACGTCGGTTCATCGAAGAGGTAAATGTCAGCCGACCCGATCATGTCCAGGCCGATGTTCAGCCGCTTCCGCTCGCCGCCACTCAACGTCTTCTTGTGCGAACTCCCGACCACGTTCGACCGCCGCTCGTTCAGCCCCAACTCCGCCAACTTCCCGTCGATCCGCCGCGCCCGCTCGCGCCGCGACAGGTGCGGCGACCGGATCGCCGCCGCAAAATCCAGATTCTCCTCGATGGTCAACCCCTCGTCGAACGCATCGTATTGCGGGACGTAGGTCACGTAGCGCCGCAGCAGATCGAGATTGCCGTAGAGCGACCGCCCATTCATGAGCACCTCGCCCTGCGCGGGTTGAAACTGCCCGCCCAGCATCTTGAGCATCGTGCTCTTGCCGCAACCACTCGCACCCATCACGCAGACCATCTCGCCGCGCTGCACGCTGAACGAGATCCCGTCCAACGCCACCCCGCTGCTGCGAAACCGGCACGAGACATCCCGCACGTCCAGCGTGCGAATGATGTTCCGCTCTTCCTCGATCAGGCGCTCGGTGAAATTGCAACGCAGCACCTGCCCGGCGTCCACCCGGATCGCGTCCCCGTCCGCCAGCTCCGCCGAATTCCGCACCGGATTGCCCCGCACCAAAATCGGTCGATCCGCCTGCAACACCTCGACCCGCCCGACCTTCTGGTCGTAATCGCAAAAAATCTTGAGCAACACGTCCCCCCCAGTGCCCGGCGAGAGCAGGATGTCCCCTTCGTCCAACAAGCCCGGGTTGTTCGACACGAGGTATTCGCTTTTCGACGCCCGCAGTTGGAAGCGCCCGCCGAAATTCCCCGCCCGTCTCCGCAGATCGTCGAGCTCCAGCTCACTGTCGTTGTGAAAGATAATCCGATCCTCCAGCGCCGCCTCCACCGACACCCCGGCCAGCAACCGCTGTTCGTTGAGCACCGCGTCGACGTCGCGCAGCGCCGTCACCTTCACCCGTAGCCCGAAACTGACCTCGAGACAGCTGTCGCGCGACCGGTTCTTTTCCAGCCGCACCTCATCGTTCTCGTTGACCGCCACAAAGATCTGCAGCAGAGAGACGTTCTTCTTCGCGTTGAAATAGAAAACCAGGTCCTGATGCGCCAACACGTGCTCGTCGACGAGGATCCGCTGCCCGGGATACAACCGGCAAAAATCCCCCGGCCGCAACGCCCGCCCCTGCACGATCAGGTTCCGCGAACTCATGTTTTTGAGGATGATCAGTTCGTGATAGCGATAGGCCAGCAGCCGCTCACCCGCCGCGAAATCCTTCAGCACCACGTCGCTCCCCGACCCCGCGCCAAAGCTGACCGCCTCCAGCGGCGAATTTCCCTGCTGGTAAATGTGCGCGTCCCCCTGCTCGTTCGCGTTGAGCTGATAGACAATGTCGATCGCCTGGGCCGCCATGCCCAGCAGCGCCATGAAGCTGTAATAAGCGATCACCTGCTCCTGCTTCAGCCCCGCCTTCGCGATCAGATCGTAAAGCTGCACGCCCAGCAAAATCTTCCGGTCGTCACTGAGCTGACCCGCCAGCCGCGTCGCGATCTCGTTCAAATCCTGTTGCTCGTGCAGCGCGTCACGAAAGAGTTGGCGCAGCTCAGAATAGACCGCGTCCGGGTAATCGTAGCGCAGGAACCCGAGGCTGGAATCGATCTCCTCCTCCAGCACCTCGCCGTCGGCCCGCGCGAAAGCGGCCAACACCTTAATCAACGTCGGCAGCAGGTTCGGCGCCTCCATCACCGTTCGAGGCTTTCGCAGCATCCGGCGCGTCGCGTGCCGCGCCGTTCGACGCGCCCGCGATACCGCCAGAAAAACTTCCTCCAGCTTTTTCAGCCAGGGCCCCGACGATTCCTTCAAAGGTTCTTCCACGAACGGCGACGCTACCACGCCCCACCAGCCCCCCGCAAAACGAGATTTCCCGTCAGGACGAATTCCCCCTCTGAATGAAAACACCAACCGCCGGGTTGCGAAGTAGCGTGTCCGCTGATTTAACGGGAAAATGGTAATCACAAACCGAGTGCGGAAGTGGGTGGGACGATTGAGCCCGGTGCAGGTCGTCACCATGGGCTATGCCTTCTACGCGCTCTGCATCGCTGCGCTCCTGTGCGTCCCGTTCACGTGGGCGAACCAGCGGATCGGCGTGCTGGACAATGCCTTCATGGCGATGTCCGCCGTGAGCACGACCGGCCTCGTGACCGTTAATACGCCGGATGCCTACGGATTCTGGGGCGAGCTGATCCTGCTCGTTGGCATCCAAGTCGGCGGTCTCGGCTACATGACCTTCGGGTCATTTATGATCATGGCAACTCGGCGCGTCGTCGATGAATCGCGCCTGCGCATCGGGCGAGTCGTCTTCGCGATGCCGGAAGATTTCGAGACGGCAACTTTCATCCGACGCGCGGTCGCTTTCACCGTGACGCTGGAGGCCGCCGGGGCGCTGGCGTTGTGGGCAGTCTTCTCCCGCGCTGGCGTGGAGGCTCCGCTGTGGCCGGCGATTTTTCACTCGGTTTCCGCGTTTTGCACCGCGGGCTTCAGCGTTTTCCCGGACAGTCTCGAGAGCTTCAGCGGCGACCTGCCGATCAACGCCATTATATCAGTTCTCAGCATAGCGGGAGCGTGTGGATTCATCGTCAGTGGTGATCTGTGGATGAAAGTAAGGCGATCAGGGCATCGCATGACGCTGACGTCGAAGATCATCCTGGTGGCCACGTCCGGCGGAATTATCATCGGGGCAGCGGTCCTCTTTTTCGATCCGGCCATCCGGCAGCTCTCCCTCGGCGAGCGAAGTCTCGCCGCGTTTTTCCAGTCGATGACCGCTCTCACGACCGTTGGGTTCAACACCGTCCCGATCGGAAGCCTGACGGGAGCTGCGGTCATGATGATCCTCGTGCTCATGATTCTCGGAGCCTCGCCGAGCGGCACCGGCGGCGGCTTGAAGAGCACGTCGTGGTCGGCTGGTTTGGCTGCCACGTGGAGTGCCGTGCGTGGGCGGAAGGAAGTCACGTTCTTCGGCAGCCGGGTCCCGACTCACCGGGTGCAGGCCGCTTTTGCAACCCTCACGATGTATCTTCTCATCTTCGCGGTGGGCGCGATCGCGATGCTCCTCGTCGACACGCAACACACGTTTGAGAACGTGATTTTCGAGGTCGGATCGGCTCTCGGGACCGTTGGCCTAAGCCGGGGAATTACCGGCGATCTGTCAGCCGCCGGCAAGTGCGTGCTCATCGTCCTCATGTTCATCGGGCGCGTGGGAGTCGTTTCGCTCGGGCTCGCGGCGATGGGCCGGGCGGGCGCACCGGGCACCGAAGTTCCACCGGAAGAAGATTTGGTAGTTTAACGAAGCAGCCGTCCCCGCCACGCAACTCGACAAGCAGCTCTCCTCGAGCTGAGTCGCCTCCCCGGCCCTTCCGAGCTATCGTCCAAAGATGGCCCGCAGGAATCCCGTCTTTCCACCCCGATCACTTTCCCCCTTCCCCCGGCTGCTGACGGCTGCCGCGACCTTGACGGCGATAGTTTTGCCCAGTTGGACACTCTCCGCCGCCGAGCCGGACGCTGGAGAATTCGAGCTCCGCTCCACCCTTCCGCTCACCGCCCCGCAACGGTCCCAGCTCCGCGAACTCGTAAAGATTGATCCCGAGGCCGCCAAGCTGGCTGAGCTGAAATTTGCGCATGCCCGACGGTTCGCCCAGAGTCTCGCGAGCGAAGCAGGGCGGATTGGCCTGACCGATCCTGAGTAGCTCCGGCGAATGAAAAAGTAACTGAGGACTGTCGGAAAAATTTCTGCCCCGACAAGACTCACTGTCCACTCCCCGGGCGAGAACGAGAAACCCGCGCCATCACCCCGCGCCAATTCGCAATCGGCCTTCCGCACGAAAGTGGCGGAAACCGCCGCACCAAAACGCAAAACAGCCCCGGCTCTCGCCGGGGCTGTCGCAATTTTCAGAACCACCCGAAGGCGGTTCGAATGAGCTGATGCTCGGAATTAGTACATTCCGCCCATGCCACCCATACCGCCCATGCCACCCATATCTGGGGCACCACCGGGAGCCGGTGAATCCTTCTCAGGAATCTCCGTGATGAGGGCCTCGGTCGTGAGCAACAGAGCGCTGATCGACGCGGCGTTCTGCAGCGCGCTGCGGGTCACCTTGGTCGGATCGACGACGCCAGCCTTCACGAGATCGACGTATTCGCCGGTCGCAATGTTGAGGCCTTCGTTGCCCTTGCGCTTGCGCACTTCCTGCACGATGAGCGCGCCTTCGAGTCCCGCGTTGTTCGCGAGCTGGCGAAGCGGTGCTTCGATTGCGCGGCGAATGATGCTGAGACCAATGGCCTCGTCACCTTCGAGCTCGACGCTTGTCGAGCGCCTTCTGAGCGCGGACGAGAGCGACGCCACCGCCGGGGACGATGCCTTCTTCGACGGCCGCACGGGTCGCGTGGAGGGCGTCTTCGACGCGGGCTTTCTTCTCTTTCATCTCGGTCTCGGTCGCGGCACCGACGTTGATCACCGCAACACCACCGGCGAACTTGGCGAGGCGCTCCTGGAGCTTCTCACGGTCGTAGTCGCTGGTGGTCTCGTCGATCTGACGACGAATCTGGGACACGCGGCCCTGGATGTCGGACGCCTTGCCGCCGCCTTCGACGATGGTCGTGTTTTCCTTGTCGATCGTGACGTGCTTGGCTTCGCCGAGGTCTTCGATCGGATGTTCTCGAGCTTGATGCCGAGGTCTTCCGTGATGCAACGACCGCCGGTGAGCGACGCGATGTCTTCGAGCATCGCCTTGCGACGATCACCGAATCCTGGAGCCTTGACGGCGCAGATCTGGAGCGTGCCGCGGAGCTTGTTGACCACGAGGGTCGCCAGAGCTTCGCCTTCGACGTCTTCCGCGATGATGAGGAACGGACGACCGCTTTTGGCGACCTTCTCGAGCAGAGGAAGGAGGTCCTTCAAGCTGCTGATCTTCTTCTCGTGGATGAGGATGTAGGCGTTCTCGAGAACGACTTCCATCGCCTCGGCGTTGGTCACGAAGTAAGGCGACAGGTAGCCCTTGTCGAACTGCATGCCTTCGACGACGTCCAGCGTCGTCTCGATGCTCTTCGCTTCTTCCACCGTGATGGTGCCGTCCTTGCCGACCTTGTCCATCGCGTCCGCGATGATCTGGCCGATGGTGGCGTCCCAGTTGGCCGAAACGGTCGCAACCTGCGCGATCTCGGAGCTGTCCTTGACCTTCTTGCTGATGCGGGCCAGCTCGCCGACGATGGACTCGACGGCCTTGTTGATGCCGCGCTGCAGCGACGTCGGGTTCGCACCGGCGGTCACGTTCTTGAGGCCTTCCTTGTAGATGGCTTCGGCGAGGACCGTGGCGGTCGTCGTTCCGTCACCCGCGATGTCGCTGGTCTTGGAAGCGACTTCACGCACGAGCTGAGCGCCCATGTTCTCGTAAGGGCAATCGAGTTCGATTTCCTTGGCGACCGTCACACCATCCTTGGTGATCGTGGGGCTGCCGAATTTCTTGTCGAGGATGACGTTGCGTCCAGCCGGCCCGAGGGTCGCCTTGACGGCTTTCGCCAGCTTTTCGACACCGCGGAGAAGCGCCTGACGGGCTCCTTCGTCGAATTGGAGTTGTTTTGCTGCCATAGTGTTGGTTCGTAGTTGTTAGTTAGTAGTTATTGGTTGGTTCGCTTACGCGAGGATGCCGAGGATGTCGTCCTCACGCATGATGAGATAGCTGTCGCCGTCGAATTTGACTTCGGTGCCGCCGTATTTGCTGATGAGGACCTTGTCGCCCTTCTTCACGGTGAAATCGACTTTCTTGCCGTTGTCGTCGAGCTTGCCGGTGCCGAGGGCCACG
This sequence comes from uncultured Verrucomicrobiae bacterium, assembly GCA_963740185.1. Classification (GTDB taxonomy): domain Bacteria; phylum Verrucomicrobiota; class Verrucomicrobiia; order Chthoniobacterales; family JAATET01; genus CAVVKW01. The sequence goes on along the minus strand of CAVUDH010000007.1, from coordinate 51,173 downwards.
ACTTCGCCTTCCTGGGGCTTTTCCTTGGCGGTATCGGGAATGATGATTCCGCCCTTTTTGACTTCACCTTCTTCGAGCGGCTTCACGAGCACGCGATCTCCGATGGGTTTGATGTTTGCTGCCATGTTGGTGTTTTCCTTTTTTGGTTTTGGGTTTTTAACATCGCTCCCCCGCGCGGCATCTGCCGACGGAGAAGCGTCTTGCTAAAGGGTTGATTGATCGATCAGTCGGCGACTTAGTCCTTCTTGTCTTCGTCGACCATTTCGAATTCCGCATCGACGACGTCGTCGGCCTTCTTCGATTCGGGAGCGGGCTCGCCCCCCTCGGGCGCATCACCCGCCGCGTCCGCCGGGCCGGCTTCCGCCGCAGCCTGCTTGTAGAGCTCGGCGCTGACTTCGTGGAATTGCTTCTCGAGTTCCTCGTGAGCCGACTTGATCGCGTCGACGTCGTCCGTTTTCAGCGCTTCGCGAACTTTCGTGATCGCTTCCTCGACGGGTTGCTTCTTCGCGGCGTCGATCTTGTCGCCGGCGTCCGCCAACTGCTTCTCGCACTGGTAGGCAAGATTGTCGGCGTTGTTGCGGACTTCGATCAGCTCCTTCGCCTTCTTGTCGTCCTCGGCGTGTGCCTCGGCTTCCTTCTGGAGACGCTCCACTTCAGCGGGATCGAGTCCACTGGACCCGGTGATGGAGATCTTCTGCTCCTTGCCGCTGCCAGTGTCCTTGGCGGACACGTGGAGAATGCCGTTCGCGTCGATGTCGAAGGTGACTTCGATCTGCGGCACGCCACGCTGGCGCGGGCGGGATGCCGTCGAGGTGAAACACGCCGAGCTGCTTGTTGTCGCGGCTCAACGGACGCTCGCCTTGGAGGACCTTGATTTCCACGCCGGGCTGATTGTCGCTGTAGGTCGAGAAGATCTGCGACTTGCGGGTCGGGATCGTCGTGTTGCGCGGGATCATCGGCGTGGCGATGCCACCCGCCGTCTCGATGGCCAGCGTGAGCGGAGTCACGTCGAGCAGGAGCACGTCCTTCACGTCACCGGCGAGCACGCCACCCTGAATCGCAGCACCGATGGCCACGACTTCGTCGGGATTCACGCCCTTGTGCGGCTCCTTGCCGACGAGGGCGCGGGCCGTCTCGACGACCTTCGGCATGCGGGTCATTCCACCCACGAGCACGAGTTCGTCGATGTTGTCGGAAGTCCACTTCGCGTCCGCCAAACAATCCTTCACCGGCTTGGTCGTGCGCTGGAAGAGATCGTCCGTCAGCTGCTCGAGCTTCGAGCGAGTCAGCTTCTTCTGAATGTGCTTCGGACCGGTCTGGTCGGCGGTCACGAACGGAAGGTTGATCTCGTATTCCTGCGTCGAGGACAGCGCGATCTTGGCCTTCTCGGCCTCTTCCTTGATCCGCTGAACTGCGTCGGGCTGCTTGCTGAGATCAATCCCGGAGTCCTTTTTGAACTCCTCGATGATCCAATCCATCAAGCGATTGTCCCAATCGTCGCCACCCAGGTGCGTGTCGCCATTCGTCGCGAGGACTTCGAAGACACCGTCGCCGATCTCCAGCGCCGAAATGTCGAACGTGCCGCCGCCAAGATCGTAAACTGCGATCTTCTCGTCGGACTTCTTGTCGAGTCCGTAGGCCAACGACGCCGCCGTCGGCTCGTTGATGATGCGAAGCACCTCGAGGCCAGCGATTTTACCCGCGTCCTTGGTCGCATTCCGCTCCGAGTCATTGAAGTAGGCCGGCACGGTAATGACCGCCTGCGTGATCTTCTCGCCCAGCTTCGCTTCGGCATCCGCCTTGAGCTTACCGAGGATCATTGCCGAAATTTCCGACGGGCTGAACGCCTTGCGCTCACCGCCGACTTCGACCTCGATGTGGGCATCGCCATTCTTCGCCGCGACGACCTTGTAAGGAACGCGCTCGAGTTCCTCCTTGAGCTCGGAGTGCTTGCGACCCATGAACCGCTTCACCGAGAAGATCGTGTTCGCTGGGTTCGTAATCGCCTGCCGCTTGGCGGCCTGACCCACGAGACGTTCGCCGGATTTTGAAAATGCCACAACCGACGGGGTTGTGCGTGCTCCCTCTGAATTTTCGAGAACCACTGGCTCGCCACCTTCCATCACGGACATGCACGAGTTCGTCGTTCCCAGATCGATACCTAGAATTTTTGCCATGCCAGCTCACTAGCAACGCGCGATCCAAGAGGGCGTCGTGAGTTGTTAATCGTTGGTTATTAGTTACTAGAAGAATTCTGACCCTCTGACGCGGCTGCGAGCAAAAGCGCCATAATGACGCGTTTGAGCCAAATGCTCGACGCGAATTGAGACAAACTGACGTAAAGCGTCCCATATTTCCACCATGGTCCAATCACAGATTGGAGCAGTTAACTCAGCGTAATCATCGAACCTTTGGACCTTCGGCCACACGTGCGGGTTGCAAGCACTCACGGGTTCCACCAAGGACATTGGATCAATCATTTCGGCCTGCCCAGCACTGGTTGCTACATGACTTCATGCCATCACAGGTAGGCACAGATAAGAAAATTCAGAAAAACATCTGCATGGATCTCCGTGATCTGCGGTTGAAAATTCTGAATCGTCTGGTGGATTCGATGATCAGGCTGAAATCTTCTTCCTGTCCCCCGGACATCCGGTCGATCCGCGCCGACCCTATCGTATTTCCTCCAAGGATCCCGTTCCGGTCACTCCGGCGAAGCGCTCCAGAAGCGCTCGAAGGCGGCGGACCAGTCGCGGGACTCCACCGCACTGCGGGCGGCGGTGGCCATGCGGGCGCGGAGTGCCGGATTTCCCGACAATTCCCGCACGCGGTCGACGATCTGGTCGACGTTCAGAGCCCGGGTGACAAACCCATCCTCGCCGTCGCGCACCAGGTCCCGGGGTCCGCCGACGTTGCTGACGACCGTCGGCAATCCGCTGGCCTGCGCTTCGAGGATGACATTGCCAAACGTGTCCGTCGTGCTCGGAAAGACGAAGAAATCCGCCGACGAGTAAGCCGTCGCCAGGTCCACTCCGGAAAGGACGCCCGTGAAGATTGCGTCCGGCAGCAGCCGCTCCATCTCGGCACGATACGGTCCGTCGCCAACGAACACCGGGCGCACCCCGGCCTCGGCCACGCGTCGCGCGACCGCCACCGTGAGGTCGAGGTTTTTCTCCTTCGAAATCCGACCGACGTAAAGCATCGCCAGCTCCCCGTCGCGCAATCCCCGGCGCTTCCAGAAGTCGCCGTGCGCGCCGCGTGGGGTGGAACAGCTCGATGTCCAGGCCGCGGGGGAGGATTTTGATGCGCTCCGGCGGGATCCCCCGGTCCACCCATTCTTTGCGGTAGTCTTCCGAGTTGACCCAGACGAGGTCCATCTGGGTGTAAAACCAATGCATAAAATTCCACGTCAGCGTCTCCATGAACGCGTCATCGGTGAGGATTTTCACGTATTGTGGAAAGGCCGTGTGGTAGATTCCGGCCGTCCGCAAGCCCAGCGCCTTCGCCGCCGCCAGCGCCGCCAGACCGACCGGCCCCGGCGTGCTGATGATCACTTCGCTCACGTTCTCCCGCGCCATCCACTCGGCCATCTCCAGGACCGGCGGGAAGCTCAGCCGCTGCAATTCGTATTCCGGCAACTCGAACTCACCGACCGGCGGGAAATTTTTCAGCGGAATTCCCATGTCCCCGATCTCCGGACTCGATACCACGACCTGCAGGTCATACCCCGCCGCCACGCCCGCGGACGTCATCCGCTTGATCGTCGTCGCCACGCCGTTCACGTCCTCCAGCGTGTCGGTAAACCAGACCCGCCGCGTATTGTGCAGACTCTCCGGCACGCGACCGCACAGTCCCTCGCTCATCTCAGCCAGCCAGGTGCGCTTCGGCATCCGCAGCGCGTGGATGTAGGGACTCAACAGCGCCACGATCGGAACCAGCGGACTGATCGTCTGAATGCTCTCGATGATTTTTCCCGAGGTGATCTGGCCGATGAATTGATTGAAAAATCGAAATCCGAGCTGGTTGGCGATCAGGTTCGCCATCAGAAACGCCCGTCGCTCCGATTCTTCCACCCCCGCCGTCGCTTCGGCGAGCGCGGCTTTCACCTTCGGCTCGGAAAAATACGTCGCCAGCTCCTTCCAAATCGATGAATTCCCCGGCTTCGCCATCTCGAAAATCTTTCCGCTCAACACTCCCTGAGCGAGAAAGTTGAGCTTCTCGCCGAACGTGAACTCCGTCGGATCGCGCCCCTCCATGAACCGCGAGAACATCTTTTCGACGAGACCCACACCCGGCTCGTGCGCCTTCACTTCCAGCCGGGCTTTCGCAAACTGGAACGCCACGTTGTAGGTCCCGTGGGCCATCGCCAGCGGGCTCCCCGCCCGCCCGGTCGCCCGGCAGTCGCCCAACCTCACGTGATTCAGAAATTCTTCCACCGACCCGCAATCCGCGGTCTCCGTGTACCCACGCGCGGGGAAGACGCCTCCGTGGTCATCCGACCCACCGACGAACACCTTCTTCCACGCTTCCTGGTGGGTCGGCTGGATACCCGTCTCCGCCGCAAAGCGCTCGATGGCTTCCTCCGTCAGCGAACCCAGCGCAAACCGCGCCGTGTCGCTCAGGAGCGCAGAATAGCGCCCGTTGACCCCTTCGAAGTGTCGGAACAACAGCGCCAGCTTACGGAAATGCAGCGGCGTGAGGTCTTCACGCGGCGCGTGCAGCGGGTGCGCGACCGCGTGGGCAATCCCCGCTTCCGCCAGATAGCGTTGCAAATCGTAGACGTTTTCCCGAGCCGCCTGCAGGGCCTCGTGTTGCGGTTCGGTGATCCCGTAAGCCAGCACGTTCACCCGGCAACCATCCTCGGGAAATGTCGCGGTGACCTCTTCGCTGAGGAACGTTCCCGGCAATCCCATGATCTCCTGGCAGCCCGCAATGGTGTTCTGATCGGTCAGCGTGACGAACGTCATCCCTTTCGCTCGCAGCTGGTCGTAGACCGCCCGCGGATCCGAGAAACTGGCCGGGAAATCGAGCCGCCGCAGCACCCAATCCTCCGCCCGGTCGCTGTATTTCGAGTAGATGTGAAGGTCGGCTCGCGCGCTCATGGTTCGTTGCGGACCGCTTGGCGATCCAGCCATGCGTCATAAGTCATCGCCCCCCGAGTCGCAAGCGCGCGAGCAAGACAATTCCGCACGTGAGCCCGAATCGCGGGAAAATCCCAATCCGGCGGGTGCAATCCCATTCGCACCAAGCCGGACCCCGTCAGCGCCCGCGACAGGCCCTCGTTCCACCCGAGACTGCAGACTCGACGCCACCGTGCCCGCACGCTGTAAACCAGACTACGCGACCGATACACCCGACCTCCCTGGAAGTCCTCCACCGTCCCGATCCGCGTCGTGTAGCGAAACCCCGCCGCCCGCACCGCGCTCTCGGCCTCGGCCCCGAGCAGCCAAGCCGGTGCGATGAATCCCTTCGGCTCCAGCCCGATCCCGGCAAATTCCTCCAATCCCCGTCGCACCAATACCTCCGCCTCCCGTGCCCCCAGATCGTGAAACTCACCCTCCCCCGCCGTGTATCGCTCCGTGGTCAGCCGTTTAAAAAAACCATCGCCCGCCCGTCGCGCCCGCAGGTGTTGATACCCGTGCGCCACCACTTCGTGATCGCCCCCAGCCCGACTTTTCAGCCAATCACAGAATTCCCGATCCGCTCCGATCCGCCCACGCCGGTGGTGATCCGGGATCACCAGCAGAGACGTGCGCCCGATCCCCCAATCCGCGAGATCACCGAGCATCGCATCGACCCGCCTCCAATTCAGCGGTGACACGTCGTGGATCGACACAACCAACCCCCGGCCCCCTTCGTAGTCCCTGAAGCTCATCTCAATTACCGGGTTCCCATTGCGCCATTTGCATTCCGTTTCCCACTATGATACCGAAAAGGGCTACTCAAATCTAAGCTTTCCAAATGTCTGACATCGATCCACGCGCACCCAAAGAAAAAGGGCAGCGTCCCAACGGGAACGACCCGCAATTTAATTGGCGCGGTCTTGTCCTCATGGCCGTCGCCTTCGCGCTGATTGGCGGCGCCTTTATCTTCCGCGGCAACGCCCTGCTCCAGGTCGATCAACTCAGCTACCCGCAGTTCCAAGCCCTCATCACCGAGGAAAAAATCATCGCAACCGATGAGAAGCCGCTCGAGCTGGTCATCGAACAGGGTTCCAAGACGGAATACCTCACCGGCACCTACAACAAGAAAGCCGCCGACGGCACCGACGTCGCAACCCCGTTCAAGGTCGATATTTTCGTTCCGTTGGTTGGCGAGACCCTTCGAGAAGAGCTCAAGGCGGCGGAGATCCCGTTCACTTTCCGCTACGATTCCAACCTCTGGGCCTCCACTCTGATCGGCCTCATCCCGATCGCCCTCTTCCTGTTGGTTCTCTACTTCTTCTTCCGCTCCCAGATCAAGATGGCCGGCAAGGGCGCCATGAGCTTCGGTAAATCCAAGGCCAAGATGATGGCCCGCGAAAAAAACAAGATCACCTTCAAGGACGTTGCCGGAGTCGAGGAGGCCAAGGACGAAGTTTCTGAGCTCGTCGAATTCCTCAAGGATCCGAAGAGATTCCAGAAACTCGGCGGACGCATTCCGAAAGGCGTTCTCATGGTCGGGCCTCCGGGAACCGGTAAAACGCTCATCGCCCGCGCGATCGCCGGCGAAGCCGACGTGCCGTTCTTTTCGATCTCGGGTTCGGATTTCGTCGAGATGTTCGTCGGCGTCGGTGCGTCCCGCGTCCGCGACATGTTCGAGCAGGGCAAAAAGAACGCCCCGTGCCTCATCTTCATCGACGAAATCGACGCCGTCGGACGCCACCGCGGCCACGGCATGGGCGGTGGTCACGACGAACGCGAGCAAACGCTGAACCAACTTCTCGTCGAAATGGACGGCTTCGACACTCAGGAAGGTGTCATCATCATCGCAGCGACCAACCGCGCCGACGTGCTCGACCCGGCCCTGCTTCGCCCCGGTCGTTTCGACCGACAAGTCAGCGTCAGCCTGCCCGACGTGAAGGGCCGCGAAGAAATCCTCCGCGTCCACTCCAAGAAAGTGAAGCTCGCCGAGGGCGTCGACATGGGCACGATCGCCAAAGGCACCCCCGGCTACTCCGGTGCCGAGTTGGCCAACGTTCTCAACGAAGCTGCCCTCCTCGCCGCCCGTAACGGCCTCAAAGCCATCGGCCAATACGAACTCGAAGAAGCCCGCGACAAGGTCCGTTGGGGCAAGGAGCGCCGCAGTATGGCGATGAGCCCGCGGGAGAAGGAGACCACCGCTTTCCACGAAGCCGGACACGCCATTCTGAATCTCCTCTGCGAGCACAGCGACCCCCTCCACAAGGTCTCCATCATCCCCCGCGGCCCAGCCCTCGGCGTCACGATGTATCTCCCGGAGGGTGACCGCTACACCAACCACAAGCTCGAGCTGGCCGACCGTCTGGTAATGATCATGGGCGGTCGCGTGGCCGAGGAAATCGCGTTCGGGGACATCACCAACGGGGCCTCCGGCGACATTCGCCAAGCCACTCAGATTGCCCGCAGCATGGTTTGCCACTGGGGCATGTCCGAAAAACTCGGAATGATCGAATACGGCACCCACGAAGACCACGTTTTCCTCGCTCGCGACATGTCAAACAGCGGCCGCGACTACTCCGAGGAAACCGCCCGGACCATCGACGCCGAGGTCAAACGCATCATCAGCGAGGCCTACCAGCGCGCGACGGACCTCCTCACCCAGCATCGGGACAAACTCGATCTGATCGCCAACGCGCTGCTCGAGTACGAGACCCTCGACGGCAAGCAGGTCCGTGATCTCATGGAGAACGGCACGATGAGCAATCCGCCGGTTCTCGAAGTGAAGCCCCCGCCACTTCCCCCACCGCCGACCGCGTCAGCGCTTCCCGATTCGAAAGGCAAAAAGAAAGACGACCTCCCACCCGGAGGCCTCGCCCCCGCCCCCGCGTAGACCTGGGACTCTCAAATAGGGGCGTGTGATCTCGCGTGCGAGCAGCGGCGTCCCGCCGCTGCCACCACCCGATTTACCGACCAACCCCCGCGCTACCCGACCCGCGACAAAGCCGCCACCACGTCACGGCAATACCCAGCCACGTCGTCTGCTCCGAGGATCCCCGAGACGATCACGACTCGCCGTGCCCCGGCGTCCAGCACCTCTCCGAGGTTCTCGCGCTTGATCCCGCCGATGCAATAGATCGGAATCGGCACGGCGGCGTGGATCGCCCGAATCTCCTCCAAACCGACCGGCACGTAATCCGGCTTGGTCGGCGTGGCGTAAAGCGGTCCGAATCCGATGTAATCCGCCCCCGCCGCGTAGGCTGCTTTCGCTTGGGCCAGACTGTGAGTCGATTTCCCAATCAGCGAGCCGACCCCCGCCAACAGCCGAGCCTCGGTGATCGACAGGTCGTCCTGGCCCACGTGCGCGCCACCCGCCCCGCACTCCGCGACCAACTCAGGGTGATCGTTCAGGATGAACGGGATGGCCGCGTCCGAACAAATCTCTGCCAGGGCCTTCCCGATCCGCACAATCTCGGCGCCGGGCTGCTTCTTCGCTCGGAGCTGGATGACCCCGACCCCACCGAGGATCATCTCCCGAGCCACCGGAACGGCACGGTCAGCCGACACGTAACCAAGATCCAAAATCCCGTAGAGCCGTGCGCCGTTCACGCGTCAACCCTCGCCCAACGAACCGCCGGGATCAATCGTCTGCGGGACGAATCGTGTCGAGAACGCCCTGCGAAAGAATCCGTTCGATGAATCCGGTATCGTATTTGCCCGCCCGAAATTCCTCGTTGCGCATGATCGCCTGCTGAAACGGAATCGTCGTCTTCAACCCCGTGATCATGTATTCGCCGAGAGCCCGGTCCATTCGCTCGATGCAGGCTTCCCGGGTTGAAGCGGTGCAAATCAACTTCGCGATCATCGAATCGTAATTCGGCGGCACCGGGTAACCCGCGTAGGCGTGGGAGTCGATGCGAACTCCGCGTCCACCCGGCGCGTAATATAATTCGATCTCGCCGGGGCAGGGCTGGAAATTCAGCAGAGGATTCTCGGCGTTAATGCGGCACTCGATCGCGTGGTGACGCGGCTTCGCGTGCAGAATGTAGTCGGTCAGCTTTTCACCCGCGGCCACCTGAATCTGGGCCTTCACGAGATCGCATCCGTACACTTCTTCGGTGATCGGATGCTCGACCTGAATCCGGGTGTTCATCTCCATGAAGTAAAAGTCTCCGTGGTCATCGACGAGGTATTCGATCGTCCCGGCATTTGTGTAACCAACCGACTCGGCCAGCTTCACGGAAGCCCCGCCCATTTTCTCCCGCAGCTCCGGGGTCATCAACGGCGACGGGCATTCCTCGACGATTTTCTGATTTCGCCGCTGGATCGAGCAATCGCGTTCGCCCAGGTGCACGGTATTGCCATGCTCGTCGGCGATCACCTGAAACTCGATGTGATGCGGCCCGACGATAAATTTCTCGATGTAAACAGCCGGATTCCCAAACGCCTTGTCAGCTTCGAGCCGCGCGCTGTGGTAACCCTGAACCAGGCTCGCATCATTGTGCGCGATACGCATCCCGCGACCACCGCCGCCCGCGACGGCTTTGATCATCACCGGAAAACCGATCTGACGAGCCACCTTGAGAGCCGTCTGCTCATCGTCGACCGTGCCGTCACTCCCGGGAGAAATCGGGACGCCCGCCTTCTTCGCGCAGGCTCGGGCGGAGTTTTTGTCACCCATCAGGCGGATCGCCTCGGCGCTCGGGCCGATGAACTTGATGTTACAACTCTCGCAAACTTCCGCGAAGTGCGCGTTCTCCGCCAGGAAGCCATACCCCGGGTGAATCGCCTCGACGTCCGCGATCTCGGCGGCGCTGATGATCCGATCAATCTTGAGGTAGCTTTCCGCGCTGGAAGCGGCTCCGATGCAGATTGCCTCGTCAGCCAACTGGACGTGGAGCGAATCGATGTCCGGCTCCGAGTAGACGGCGACCGTCTGGACGCCGAGCTCCTTGCAGGCGCGGATGATTCGGAGCGCAATTTCGCCACGATTGGCGATGAGGATTTTGTTGAACATAGCGGCCTCCGGTTACTTCACCCGGAAGAGCGCCTGGCCGTATTGAACCGGCTTGCCATTCTCGGCGCCGATCTCGGTCACGGTGCCGGAAACCTCCGCCTTGATCTCGTTCATCACCTTCATCGCTTCAACGATGCAAACAACGGTATCGGGATTGACCACGGTTCCGACTTCGACGAACGCGGGTGATTCGGGGGAAGGAGAAGCGTAAAAGGTCCCAACCATCGGCGAAACGATTTCCTTGTCGCTTGACACCTTGGGAGTGGCTGAATCCACCTCGACCAGACCAGCGGCGGCCGTCGTCGAGGGAGCTGGTGGAGCCGGAGCGTAGGACGGAGCAGGATGAAACTCGGCGTTGGTCTGAAGGGTGATCTTGAAGCCCTCTTTTTCCATTTTAAAAACGGCCAGGCCGTTTTTCTTCATCAGGTCAATCAGCGCACGAATTTCTTTAAGCTCCACAGGATATTAATCGGTTGATGGGGCGCATTTTGTCGTTCCGTTCCGGTGAGTCAAGGTCCAAGGCCGCTCGTGCAACCCGAGCCGGAAAGCGGCTTACGTTCGCCTTCACAGATTCCCCCACGCCGATTGCCCACCGCCGATTGGCAGCACGCAAGAGCTTCTCGCACCGTCAAGGGGAGCGCACCACCTCTCTCCGGGACCATCCATCTAACGGCTACTCGAAGCCCTCGAACCCAGCAGGGTCGGCAGCGCACCCAGAGCGATCCCGCGCAGCCGTCCGCGCGAAATCTTCATACCTCCCGCGTCGACCCGCAACTCCGGCAGCATCACAAGCCCGATCCGCGCCGGCAGTAAGCAAGCGAAGCGCAGACGTCGCCGGTCCACGCCATCGCACCAAGCCAGGCCCGCCTCGAGGCCTTCCCGGGCATCCACTCGGACCCGCTCAAAATCGGCGTCCCTCACGTAGACCCGCCCAATCTCCCGGTTCGCCGCCCGATCCCGCAAGACGTTGATTCGCTGCAGACCCTTCCCGTAGCTCACCCCGCGGCGGATCATTTCTTCCATGGGTTTCTTGGAAAATCCTGGCACGCGATCAAACGCCAACCGCGTCCAGAATTCGCCAACCGATCCGGCCACCGCAAAAGTGTATTCGTCCAATTCCTGCATCGACAGCGGCCCGCGATCCCCTCCGGCGAACCGCTGCAGATCAAAAAGTTGTCCCTTCAAAATGTGATCCCACACCCACTCGAGCCGCGCCTGGTCCGGCGAACTTCGAAGCGCATCCAGTAACTCCGGCAGTTTGCTCAGCAACTCAGCCTCCGCCGCGACTGGCTGCTGAGCAGCCAGCCCCACCAGATCCCGCACCTCGACTTCCCCTCCGTCCCTCAATCGCTCGAGCATCGCCACCCGCCGGCCCAGCTCCGCCTCCGAAGAGTCCGCGATACTATCCGACGCCCGCGCCAGCAAATACCCCAGCGCCACCGTCGTCCGAATCTCCGGCGGCAGCCACCGAATCGTGATGGCGAACGACCGCGCCACCCGCGACAGCAGCCCAAGATCCACCGTCACCCCCGCCACACCACCCAATCGAAAATCCAAAATCCAAAATCCAAAATCCTCACAGCCCCACCCTCACCAACTCGATCTCATTTTCGTAGAATCGCCCCAACCCCATCGCCGCCGCGCTCTCCACGTGACCCGCCATTCCACCGATCCGCGGCAGTTGATTTCCCACCCGGTATTCCTCCAGCGTCCGCAGCGCAACCGCGTCCAGCGCCACCGGATCATCGCTCGCGTAAAGCGTGTGATTCGGGCGGGAAAAATTCGGATTTGGCACCGGTTCGCCCGCGAACTGCAGCGTCAGCCCGTCCATCAAAGTCAGCACCACCTTCCCCCGCACCCGCGGATCGATGTAGATCTCCGCCAGATACGGATCCCCGTAGGTCGGCGGCTTGATGAAGCGCCGCCAGTTATCGACGTTCCACAGGGTCACGTTGGCAATGGCCCCGTTCAGCCCGGTCATGAAGCTGTCGCAGAGCGACGGGATGTTGATGACCTTCGTCACGTCCTTCGTCAGGACCCGGGCGAAGTAGCTCGTGCTGCTGAGTTGATCACCCGAGGACAGAAGATCCTCCGCCCGCATGGTGTCCCGTTTACCGAAGCGGCTGTCGCCCCAGATTAATTTCCCCAGCACCGGAGCCGAGATCGGCGCCTCGGGGTCATAGCCGTCGGTCGGATCCGTCCAGCGAAGCTGGTAATCCGGCGAGTTCTTCGAGAATCCTGCGTTGATCAGATCCACTTCGTTTCGGTCCCACACCAGGATATTGCGCGGAGAAACGCCCGCGCTCTGCAAGCCGCGCGACACCGCCAGCACGACCGAGACGTGGGTGCCGGTCACGTCGCCCGGCGCGGCCGCCACCTTGATTCCGACCACGTCCTTTGGACCAGCCAGCGAGCGCCAAGCTTCGGCGACCGTTGGCTGCCGCGTGACCGCCCGGACCAGAGAATCGACCATTCCCCGCACCACCGAATCCTCCGCTTGGAACCCGGTCACCAGCGAATTCGGATCCAGCGCGTAAAACACCACCGACTTTTCCTCCAGCGGCTGCGTCCGCGCCACGATCACGCTCGCAAACAATAAAACTCCAACCGCAAAGATCCGCACCACGCCCGGGAGTCTCCGCGCCCAATCCCCGCAAGTCAAACGCAGTGGTCCGCCTTCCGGGCAGCTACTCCGCACCAGGCGGCAGCGGCACGGGACGATCGCTGACACTTGGCGGCCTCACGGTCGCGCCTTCCTCGGCGATTGGCACCGCGTTCGGATCAACGTAATAGCCGCCGACGACCTGGATCTCCCCGCGCCCGACCCGCCGCAACTGCGGCTTCGTCTTGTCGGCCCGGTACTGTTCCCGCTGCAGCACCTCGCCGGATACCCCGATCACCGAATACAGAAACTGTTTCGGAGCGATGTTTTGCAGCACGTGAACGCCGTTATTCGCGTCTAATTCGACGTCCGGCGCCCCGTAGGACAGAACCAATCGCCCCAATTGATGCGTGCAGTAGATCTGCCCCCCCCTGTCGTCCTTGATCCGGATGTAAAGCTGAGTGTAGGTCGGCAACCGATGCGACAGCAGCGATACCGTGCGCGTCTCGCCATCCGGCCCCCCCACGGTTTCCTTCCAGATCTCCCGCCCCTCCGTGATCTCGACGTTCAGCGGCGGGTTTGAACTAAAAAACTGACCCAGCTGACGGGAGTAAATCGTCGCCGTGATCCGGTAGACACCGAACTCGGTCATGGGATACAGCGGGGTTAGATTTACCAATCGTTTCGCACTTTGCCCGGGCCCGATCTGCATCGGGCTCAGTTGGTAATCCGGATTGTAAGGCGGAACCAGGCGACCCTTGGTCGTCTGAATTTTGAAGCTGAACCACTTGTAATTCCCCTCGTCCGCAAACTCGAGCTCCTGTCCGCTCTGATTCGTGATCGTCACCTCCGCCAGCAAAGGCTCGTAGCGAATAAACAGCGACCGAGGGAGCGCGAGATCGACCCTTACCTGCGCGTTCGCCGCGACGGCGACCACCAGCCAAATGCCCGTCGCCGCCAGCCAACCACCGAGGCGACGCCCGCCGATCCGGTTCATTCCCGCGCCACTCATTTCGAGGCCGCTGGGGGTTGGTCCGAAGCGGTTCGGAAGCCCAGGGAAGGATCGGTCTGCAGCGCGTCGTAAACGAGCAGCCGCCGCGTGACCGCGACATCCGGATTACTCCAGTTACCACCTCGGATCACCGGCACCTTCGATCCCCACTTTTCGTTCTCGCCGAAATCCGACGTCCATTCCGAAACGTTGCCGGCCATTCCCATAACCCCATAGGGACTCTTGTCGTCCGAGATCGCATCCACCGGCGAAGATCGGATGTAACCGTCGATTTCGCCGCCCTCCGTGGGGTCGGGTTTTCGATCCGCACCGCTGTTCACTTTTTTCGGATCGAGCTCGTTCCCCCACGGATACTGGAAGCCGTCGGTGCCTCGGGCTGCCTTTTCCCACTCCTGCTCCGTCGGCAGCCGACGGCCTTTCCACGCGGCGTAGGCGTAGGCGCCAAACCAGTCGACGTGGAAGACCGGGGAATTGACGTCCAACGGGACCGACTTGTAGCGACCCCAGCGCTTGGCCCGCGTGTAGTAGCCAGGCATCGGCCCGGTTGCTAATTCCTCGTCCGCCCATTCCAGCGGAACGTAAGACCGACCCTCCGGCATGTCCGGATGAGCCAGTTTCGCCGCCGCTTCCGGGTTTGCCTTCGCCCACTCCAAAAACTTCGCGTATTGGCCAATCGTCACCTCGTATTGATCGATCCAAAATGCCGGCAGCGTCACCTTCTCGCCGTCCTGGTAAGTGAATTCTCCCGCCGGGATCGCGATCATCTCGTCGTAATCCTTGGCCGAGGCACCTTGGAAAATGGCGAAGTAGACGACAATCAGAGCGCTTCCCAGCAACAGCAGCGATCCGAGCGAACTGAGCATCACCATCCGCTTCTGCTTTTTCTTCGCCTCCTCGACTGCCTTGACCGCCGCCCGACTCCGGGCATCGAGTTTGTAGGCGTCGGCCGGCTTCACCTGCGGCATTCGGTTTTTCGCCTCCTGCGCAAGCGCCGCCCAGGAGCGCACATCGCTGGTTGGCTGACCCGCCGTCGCGAGCAACTCAGCCGCCTTCGGCGAATCACCACTGGTCGCCATCAAAGGAAGCAGCATCGACGCCAGCCCTTCGATCTCCGCCGCACTGTCCTCCCCGGACGTCCCCGCGTGAGCCGCCACGTTGGCGATCCGCGGCTGCCCCTTCGCGTCAAGTAGCAGCTGGGAGGGACGCAACGGGTCGTGCTGGATCCGCTCCCGGCCGAAATACGCCATCACGTCTGCGGCCGTCTGCGTGAGCTTCAACACCGTGACCACATCGAGTTGCCGACCCGCTTTGGTGACCTCGTCGATGGACGTATTCGGCACGTATTCACAGGCGTAGTAATACCAGCCATCCTTCTCGCCAGCCTCGAAAACCGCGAGGACCGCCGGGTGGCGGACATTTGCCTTCACGCTCGCGTTCGAGATGAAGCGCTTGACCGCCTCCGGATCACCGGCCAATTCGGACTTGAGAACGTAGAACCGCACCGTGCGGCCCACGCTGTTCTGAGTCGCGCGGTAGATCGTCGCCGTCGACTGCTCGTCGATCTTTGCCTCGATTTCGTAATCCCCAATCGTCGTGCCAACCAAATCATCCGGAGGCAACGTTGACTCGCTCGGCACAAATTGCGGAGCCGCCGCTGCCGCCACCGGCGCTGCCGCCTTGGCGGCAACCGGTTTCGCCGAAGGATTCGCCGCCTTGACCGCTGGCGTCGCTGCCTTGGCCACCGGCGTCGCTGCCTTGGCCACCGGGGTTGCTACTTTCGCCACCGGGGTCGCCGCCCTGGCCACCGGCGTCGCTGCCTTCGCCACGGGCACCGCCGCCTTCGCAACTGGAGTCGCCGCCTGAACGACCTTCGCGACGGCCGTTGGCTGAGCGGTCGCCTGCGGAGCTGCGGTCGCTTTCGGCGTAGCGGTCGGAGTCGCCCCGGGCGTCGTCACCGGGGCTTCCCCCGGAACAAGCGCCCGGATCGCCGCAATCAGATCGTCTCCCGCCAACGGTTTGGTCAGCACGGGCCGACCTCCGATTCGCTCTTCGTAATCCGACAAGTCGTATTCCGTGAAATATATTGTCGGCAGACCGGGCATCCGCACGTCCAGCGTTTCCCGCAACGTGAACCCGTCCATCCCCTCCATGATCACGTCCGTGACCAGGAGATCAAAATCTGAGTCCAGCTCGACGGCCGCCTCGCCGCTCTCCGCTGTCGTCACGTCCGGGAATCCGCCCGTTCGCAATTGCCCCGCTAGCGTCTCAGCGGCCCCTGATTCATCATCAACCAATAGGATCTTCATAAATCATCGTCCCGCAGCGTGAGCTTCAATTGGAACTCGTCCAACAGCGCGACCGGCTCCGCCCGCGAATCCTGCAACTCGCCCTTGTAATAGATCCCCATCACGTAGCCGTAATATTGGAGCGGCGGCAGATCACCCCGATCGTCAGCCGGCATCGAGTAGCGGATGTCAACCAGCTCGGGTTCGTCGTTCGACCAATCCGTCGGGGGACTCAGCCATTCTGATTGCACGCTGGAATCCGATCTCAAAATCTCGCCCTGGTCATTTTGTTCGTAAAAGAATACCGCGACCTGCAACTCACCCGGATCGATCGTCTCCGCCGGACTCGCCTTCGTCGCCACCCGCAGGTTTTTGTAACCCGCCTCGCCTTCCACGATTCGACTGTCGACGATCCCCATCAATGACCCGATCGGTATCCCCACCCCGTCCCGCATCAACGTAGCTGGCGGCGCGCCCGGAGCCCCGGTGCTGAACGCCTGCAGACGGGCCTCCGCCTGAGCGCCAAAATCCGCTCGCGCCGGATTACCCGGGTCTGCCGGCAGCGCCACGATGGCCTGATAGACGTTCTCCGCTTCGACCCGCTGCCCGGCATCCTCGAGCATCATCCCCATTTGAAACAAAATCCCCGGGTCGTTCGGGTAGACGTGGTCGGCTTCAGCGAGCGCCTCGAGAGCCCCCTGCAGATCGCCGCGCGACCGCGCGGCATCAGCCTCCGCGAGAAATCGATTCGCAGCCACGATCGCCTCATCCGGAGAGGCGGGCAGCCCCGCCACTGGGGCCGTCCCGGGAGCCGGCACGCCCGGGTTGGAACCCGTCGAAGAAGTCGCCGTCGAAAACCTCACCTGTGGTGCCAGCACGGCGATGGCGCCAATGAGCTGAAGCAACGCAAAGATGCCGAGAATGGTGGCGGCGACAACGAAGGTGCGCTCGGGAGCAGGTTTCGGGACGGTCGGGATCACAGGGGACTGGAAAACTAGATACCGCCCTCCTCCGGTGTCAAACCGCAACCACCCGGCGAAACGCCCCCACCCAGCGACCGGCCCCTCGCAGTGGTCGACGTCCGAAGACCCCGCCCGGCGCTCCACCCCGCCCACCGGCATCTGATTTCCCTACCGCGGTTGCTCTTCGACGGTGACCGACACGTCCAGCGTGCGACCGTCCCGCAGGATCTTTGCCCGCACGACATCTCCGATTTTCATCTCCGCGAGCCGGTTTCGGATATCGACCGAATCTCGCAGCGGTTTTCCGTTGAACGCCTGCAACACGTCGCCCGGCAAAATCCCCGCCCGCGCCGCCGGCGATCCATCCAGCACCGCGACCACTAGATTTCCCTCCACCCGGGACACCCCGAGCTTCTCCGCGATCGCTCCCGTCAGCGGATAAGCAATCGCGCCAAACCACGGCCTCGAGATCCGCCCCCGCGTCACCACGTCGTCGGTCACCCGCCGCGCGAGGTTCGACGGAATCGCGAAGCTGATCCCCTGACTTTCCATCAGCACGACCGCGTTGTTGATCGCGACAATCTCCCCGCGGACGTTCACAAGCGGACCACCGGAATTCCCCGGATTGATCGCCGCGTCGGTCTGAAAAAATTCCGTATTCAGCTCGGTCATCGCCCGCCGACCCTTCCCGCTCACGATCCCCTGGGTCACCGTCTCCTGAAGCCCGAGCGGATTTCCCACCGCGAAAACCACCTGACCGACTCGCACGGCGTCGCTGTTCGCGAAGGCGAGTGGCGCCAGCCCGGCTGCCTCGATCTTCAGCACAGCGATGTCCGTGAGCGGATCCGCCCCCAGGAACGCCGCCGGAAACGAACGCCCGTCGCTCAGATGCACACTCACGTCCGTCGCGCCGGCGATGACGTGCAGGTTCGTCACGATGTGACCCTCGGGCGAAACGATCGACCCCGATCCGAGCTGGGGCCTGGAAGCCTCCATGCCGAGCAACCCGCGGATCCGATCCATCCGAGCCGCCAAACCCGCGTCCCGACTCGCGGTAATGCTGACCACCGAAGGCACCACTCGCTCGACCAGACCAGTCACCGCCTCATCGAGAGCGACCAACGCGCCATCACCACCTGCCCGCCGCCCGGCCTCCAGACCATCCCGCCGCGCTAACAGGATGGCCGCGACGACCAGCCCGATGACGGCCACAAACGCCAGAAACCGGAGCAAGCTGTTCATGGCAGGGGGAGAACAGGCTTCCAGCCTGTCCCGATGGGCTTCCAGCCCATCGGTCGAACGTCAAGCGATCCCGCAACCACCCTACGCCTCCTCCGGAAATCGCTTCTTCAGCTCCGCCAACGCTTTCTCCGCTTCGACCGTATTCCCCAGTCGCTCGTAAGCCGCCGCCGCCCGGCGCAGCGCCCTAGGCGTCACCGCAACGTTGTCGTAAAGGACGGCAACGGTCAGAAAGGTTCGCGCCGCGCCGTCGTAATCGCTCCGCGCCATCTGGATATCGCCCATCAGCATCCGACCCTCGGCATTGTAGCGCCCCTCGGGCTGCAGCAGCAGCGACTCCTCGGTCAGCCGCTCGGCTTCGGCGGGATCACCTTTCCCGAGCGCGATCTCAGCCTGCGCCTGCAGCGCCCGAGCCCGGCTGACCGGATCGCGCGCCTGAGCCAGATAGCGCTGCGCCGGCCCCTTGGCTCCGTCGAAATCATTCCGAGCAAGGCGCGCCCGCGTCAGGCTGATCAGCACATCGGCGCTCACCGGGATCGATGGATCCCGCTCGGCCAGCGGCGCGAGAAATTTCTCCGTCTTCTCGTAGTCGCCTTCGTCGAAATACTGACTTCCCAACCACACCATCACGTCCGAGGGCACCGCGCCCGGGCCGGATTTTGCCACCTCGGCTTCGACCGCAGCACGATCCTCGGCGTAGAAATGCACCAGCACGATCCGCGCGGTCGCCCGATCTCCGAATTGATCCGGATCGAGCTCGCGCGCTTTGGTCAGGCCCTCGAGCGCCGTCTCGTAATCCTTCTTCTCGAACGCCGCCCACCCGATCCAATACTGCGCCTGCCCCGCCGCGTTGGTCTCCGGGTAATCGGCCAGCAATTTGCCGAACGCCGCCGACATCTCGTCAAAATTCTCCTGCTGCCCGAGCACCAGCGCCCGCTGCTGCAAGGCCAGCTCGCGCTCCGGCGCGTCGGGAAAATCCTCGATCAGCCGGTCAAAATCCGCCATCGCCGCATCGTAATCCTTGAGCTGTTGGTTCGCCAACGCCCGCTGCGCCAGCGCCGACGGGACGAGCGCGCTCTCCGGGTAAACCTCCAGATACTTGCTGAACGTCTGTTTCGCCCCGGTCCAGTCCTGGGTCTGCACCAGGCACCAGGCCAGCTTGTAGAGCGCCTGCTCGAGCTGCCGCTCAGTGAGCCGCGACTCGAGCGCCTTCCGGTAAAATTCCGCCGCCCCCGCGTAATCGGATTTCTTAAATAACGTCTCGGCCTTCAGCAGAAAAGCCCGACCCCGCTCCTGCGGATCGGTGCTCTTCCCCAGAAACTCGTCGATCTGCACCAGTAGATCATCGCCACCCGTCTGATCCAGGCTCACGAGCCGTTGGAACCGCGCGCTACCCGCCGCGTCGGAATTCGGGAACTCGTTCAAAATCTGATCGTACAGCGACACCGCGCCATCCTTGTCGCCGAGCTGGCGCTTCGCGTTGGCCGAAATCAAGAGCGCCTCCGGGATCGCATCCTTGGGCAATTCCGAGATCTCCTGAGCCGACAGGTTGGCGGGCTCCTCGAAATCCCCGGCCTCGTAGGCCAACCGGATCGCACCCAACTTCGCCACTCCCCGCCAATCTCCGATCCCCGGCTTCGCCAACGCCGTCTGGAAGAGCTTGCGCGCCGCTTCGTCCCGCCCGAGCTCGGCGGCGATGGCCCCGGCTTTCACCGTCGCCTCGGCCTGCATCTCCGATTTTTCGGCGTCCTCGCCAAGCCTCTCGTAGGCCTCGAGCGCATCCGCCTTCTTGCCCGACTTGGAAAGCGCCTCCGCCACGTAAAAATCAGCCGCGTCGCGGTAGGGATTATCTTTCCGCTGCTCGGCGATCTCTTGGAAGACCTCAAGAGCCTGCTTATCCCGACCGGCGGAAGCGAGCGCATTGGCCTCGTAAAAAGTTGCCGACAGTTTCACCGCGTCTTCAGCGGAATTCTCGCTCGCTTTGCGAAACAGCTCAATGGCCGGGCCGTAATCCTCTTCGCCGTAGTAGATCTCCGCCAGGCGGTAAGCGCCCGACCCCACGAATTCACCTTCGCGAAAGTCTTGCAGCAGCTTCTCGTATCCGCGGCGGGCGGCGACGGAGTTGCCGAGGAAACGATGACTCTCCGCGAGGCGGAACAACGCGCCGTCGCGCTCCGGCGAACGGGGCGATGCGAGCAGAAACTTTTCGTACTGGTACACCGCCATGTCGTACATCTCGCGCTTGTAAAAACCATTGGCGGCCAACAGCGACTGGTCGCCCGGATCCTGACCCTGACCCGGGCCTAGCCGGATGGAACCGGCTTCGTCCGGCGGTTGGGTCGGCCCGGGAGCCTGACCCCTCACCGCCGGAGCCGGGCTCGATGGAGTCGGTACGGGCTTCGGTGCGGCATCCAAAAAGGGATCCGGTTGCGGAGTCGGGATTGGGACCGCTCCCGCCACCGGCACGGGGGTGGCAACGGGCTCGGCGGCTCGCACCGGGACGGCGTCCATCCACGGCGGATTCTCGAATTCCGACGCGTTGACCGGCTCAGCCCGGCGCACCTCGGGCTCCTCGGCGCTCCCGACCGGGACCGCCCGGCGGACCTCCGGTGTCTGCGCCCACCCGCCAAGCGGAACCAACAGGCCCAGCGCGGCGGGTAGAAAAAAATTCGTTCTCGTCATTCCGGTTTACTGGTCGCGAAGGCGACGTTCCAAATATTCGCGCCTCGGCAGACGTCCAGCACATCAACGATGCTCTTGTATTCCGTATTCACATCGCCACGCAGCACAACGGCTTGATCGGGATAAAGCTCGGCGATTCGCGTGAGCGCGGCCTCGAGTTCCTCGAGGTCCATGGCTCGGCGATTCATGATCACGCTTCCGTCCGCCTTGACGTTGAGGATCACCTCACCCACCGCCCGTCGACTTTCCTTGCCCTCCCGCGCGGTCGGCACCTGCACGTCGAGCTCGGTCTCGTCGCGGGAGAAATTCCAGGTCACGAGAAAAAAGATCAGCAGCAGAAAGACGATGTCGATCATCGGCGCGATCTGAAATCCCGAAGCCTCGGGCTGGGCGCGAGCGCGAAAATTCATCGCTTAATCGCGGTCTTCGGGCGGGCGGATCGACCCCGGCTTGAAATTCGCACTGAGGAGCGCCATCAACTGCGTCGTCGCCGCCTCCAAGTCCGCGATCAAGCCCTGCACCCGCCCGCGGAAATACGCGTAAGCGGCCATCGCCGGGATGCCGATGAGCAGACCGGCCGCCGTCGTCACCAGGGCCTCGGCGACGCCGCCGGCCAGCAGCATCGGCCGCGAAGCATCGATCCCGTTGGCCACGACGCTGAAGGATTTGATCATACCGAGAACCGTGCCGAAAAGCCCGACCATCGGCGCGATCGTCCCGATGTCGGCGAGGTAGACAATCTGCTGATTCAGCGAGCTGGCCTGCCGGGTGCCCTCGGTCTCCGCGATCTCCCGCGCCTCGGCAATGGTCGCGCCCGGATTTTTCGTGAGAAATTCCAGCGTCCGCCGCATCACGCGGGCCACGGATTGATTGTGACGATTCGAATGGGCAAGGAGACCGTAGTAGTCGCCCTTTCGCAGCAGGGCGTCGGCGGTCTTCATGTAACGACCATTCACGATCCCGCCCCGGCGGAGGCTGAAGAAATAGATGATGATCAACATCACCGCGATGATCGACAGTGCCGCGAGGGGATACATCACGGGGCCACCGCTGAGCAGCACCTGAACGAGATCGGTCTGCTCCGCCGCCGGTTCGACCAGCTCGACGGCATCCTGCGCCCAGGCTCCGGCGCCCGGCAAAAACGCGACCGCTGCCGCCCAAAGAAATGTCTTCCGCATATTCAAAGTGCGGCATGATAGTCGGCCTTCGCCGCCGCGCAAGTCGGCGATACGGACATTGCTGCGG
This sequence comes from uncultured Verrucomicrobiae bacterium, assembly GCA_963740185.1. Lineage (GTDB taxonomy): Bacteria > Verrucomicrobiota > Verrucomicrobiia > Chthoniobacterales > JAATET01 > CAVVKW01. The sequence continues at coordinate 29,012 of CAVUDH010000007.1, read as the reverse complement.
AACAAAATCCTGCGGGTAGAAAGAAAGAAGAAATTAAGTGTCGGGAAAGGAGGTTACCCGGACTACCGTCACAAATGTCTGGAAATAAAATGTTTGCACCAAGTGCGATTTGCGCCCTGGGAATCACGGCGTTGTTTGCCGGGGAATTGGCTGCAGCGGAGTTGCGGGCCTCGGACGGCTTCTTGAGGCGAGAGTTTGGAGTCGACGTCAGCCAATCGGGGAATCTGACGCTGATCGGGCGGAGTCACGACGACCTCGTCATCACGGCCGATCCGGGCTCGGCTTACATCTTTCGCAACCTGGAGAACGCCACCGGCACGCTCCAGCAGAACTTGGAGCTCTTCGCGTCGGACGGCTCGGACAACGCCTACTTCGGCTTCAAGGTGGCGCTAGCTGGGGATATTGGCTTGATCAGCGGGGCGGATGCCATTGGGAACAACCTTCAAGTCTACGTGTTTCGCGGGTTGGATTCCAGCTCCGGCACGCGCACGAGCCAAAACGCAATCCTTCGCGCCAGCGACGGCGTGGTAGGGTCTGCGGTAAGCCTCTCGGGGAGCACGGGCATCGCCAGTAACAACTCGGCGAACTCCGCGCAGGGTAAGGCATATCTCTACCGGAACCTCGATGGGATCACCGGCACCGTGACACAGAACGCGATCTTAGTGGCGTCCGACGGAGCCGCGAACGACTTCTTCGGCGCGGACGTCAGTGTCTCCGGCGGAATCGGTCTGATCGGCACGTCGCAGGTGGGCAAAGCCGGTGCCGCCTACGTATTTCGCAATCTGACGGTGAGCGGCGGGCCATTTTCCGAGAGTCAAAAACTCGCTGCCTCCGACGGCGCCACCAACGACAGGTTCGGCTCAAACTTGAGCCTCTCCGGCACCACCGCGCTGGTCGGCGCGGACGGTGACGACATTGGGGCGGCGACCGATCAGGGCTCGGCCTACGTCTTCCGCAGCGTGGACACGGGCTTCGGGACAGCCAACCAGACCGCCAAACTCACCGCCGGCGACGGCAACGCGGGGGATCGTTTCGGATTTGCGGTGAGCCTCTCCGGGGGAATCGGCCTCATCGGCGCATTTGGCGACAACAGCTCCCTCGGCGCGGCTTACCTTTTCCGCAACCTCGACAGCGGCACGCCCACGCAGTTCGCCAAAATCAAACCTGGCTCGCACCTCAATGCCGGCGACCGCTTCGGCTATGCCGTGAGCCTCGACGGCGATCAATTCGTCATCGGCGCGACCCACGCTGACGGCATCGTCGCCGAATCCGGCACCGCCTACTCCGGCAGCGTGGCTTCGCTCACGACACTGGACGCCGGCAATACCACCCGCCGCATCAGCAAGATCGACTTCACCACCAGCTTCGAGTGGATCATCGGCGAGACGACCGACGGCAACGTCGTCGTCCTCCAGGACCTCAGCAATGCCACCATCATTGGGGAAACCCACGTCGGCAAAAACCCCGGCTCGGACGACAACCTGCTCGTGATCGCGGGACAACTCTTCGCCTTCTCCGACGTCCACATCGGCTCGATCAACGGGAACTCCGGCAACATCCTTCGCTTCGACAGCACGGGCACCGGGTTCGTCGAAACGATCAACTACCGCCTCGCGAACGACAACTTTTTCGTGATCCAGGGAAACTTCACGCCCTTCTCGGCCCTCGAGTCGAAGCTGAACAACGTGACGCTGCAGGTCCGCTCCAACGGCGCGTGGGTCGACGTGACGATCAACAATGCGAACGCACTCATCACGATGAATTTCGATCCCGCCAGCGGCTACACGACGGTCGGAACCGTAGCCAAAAATGCGGTCCCCACCCCACCGGTCATCGACACGAAGCGGCCCACCCTCAAGGTGAAGGGCCGCCGCAGCGTGGATTCCAAGCGCCGCCGCATCGTCTTTCGCGGCACCGCGACCGACGCGGGCGGCATCGACCTCGTCGAATTCAAAGTCTCCGGTCAACGCGGCTTCCGGGAAGCCCGCGGCACGAACCGCTGGAAAGCCGTGGTCCGCCCGGACCCCGCCAAGCGCCGCACGGTCGTCAAGGTCCGCGCCATCGACCCGTCCGGCAACCGCTCGCGCCTCCTCAAGCTCAAAGTTTTCCGCCGCTAGGCGGGGGAGCGCGGGCTTCCAGCCCGCCGCGCCCGGCTTCCAGCCGGGCGCTCGTTCCCCACCGGCGAAGCCGCACTTCCCCTCACCCGCGCCCGCCCCCACTCCCGGGCAAACGCAACAAACGAGGCTCGTCACCCGACTCCCGAGCTGGCTACGATTGCGGCGAATGGATTCCCGCGACCCGCGCACAGCTCCAACCGCTGAACGCCGAAAGTCTCCGCTTGGGCGGTTTTTCACCTCGAGCACCGCCACCTGTCTGGCCGTGACGATTGTGATCTCCGCCACCGCGCTGCTCGCCCTCTCGTCCGTCCGTCGACATGCCGCAGACCACCTTGCCGAACGCTTGGAAAACGAACTCAAGCAGGAAGCCGGCATTTTCTTCCGCGAAATTCGCATCTCGCTGGCTGACCTTCTCCTCCTGCGAGAGCTCGCCACCTCCGCCATCGCGGAATCCGGCGGCGATGCCACGGAGGCTTCGCGGAAGATCGAGGCTCACGCCGCCAAGCTGTCGAGTATCCGCGGCTACTACGACCAGATTCGCCTTCTCGATCTATCCGGTTCGGAGTTGACTCGCGTCAATCTCATCGCGCCCGCCGAAGGACCGGGCCAGATGGCGCGAGTTCACGCGGTGCCGCCAAGCGGCCTGCAGAACAAGGTGAACCGCGATTGGTTTAACGCCGCCACCGCGATGGCTCCCGGGATCGTCTCGGCGTCGCCGTTGGACCTGAACTTCGAGCAAGACACGCTCGAAGAGCCCATCAAACCAACCCTTCGCCTCGTGACGCGAATCTCAGCCGCCGGATCCGGAGAAGACCGCATCCTGGCGATCAACTACCTCCCCGGCGCCTCCCTGCAGGATCTCCGCTCCCGCGGCACTGGCATCGGCACCATCACGATCGCCCTCGCGAACACCGATGGCGACTGGCTTCTCGGGCCCAAGCCGGAGTGGGATTGGGGTGGCATTCTCCCGGAGCGGACGAACAGCCGCGCGGGTGACTTTTCGCCCGCCCTCGGAGAAGCCCTCGCCGCAGGCTCCCCCCGTCGGCTCTCCACCCCCGATGGTCTCTTCGTGATCGAGCGGGTCGCGGAGGATCTCGACACCTACCTCCCGCGAAGCCGGCTGCTCGACGACGCGGGTCGCCGGAACGTCTCCCTCGTTTTCGTCGCTCACGCCTCGCCCGCCGAACTGGCCGCCGACGTCGGCGATAACACCCGCATCGTCCACCTCGCGTGGGCGCTCAGCCTCTTTTTTCTCCTCCCGATCACCTGGATCGGCGCCCGAGCGCTGCGGACGCGACGACTGGCAATTTCGACGCTGCGCCTGAGCGAAGAGCGGCTCCGGGAAGCCGAACAGATTGCCGGCACCGGGTTTTGGGAATGGGACGTCGCGATGGACGAGTTCCGGCTCAACGAACGGGCCCACCACGTGCTCGGCGTTCCCGCGACGACGGCCCCCATGACGCTCGCCGACGCGCTCGCCCACCTCTCACCAACCGCTGGACTGCTCGCCCGCGCCTGCATCGACGAAGCGCTCAACACCGCCGCAACCTGCCAGCGAGACCTCCAACTCGAAGCCGGCGACGCCACCCGGGACATCTCGATCACCGCGACGCCCAGCAATCACCAGATTCGAGGGATTGTTCAGGATATCACCGAGCGCAAACGCGTCGAGACCGAGCTCGCCAAAGCCCGCGCAGCGGCCGACCAGGCGAATCGTCAAAAAAGCGAATTCCTCGCCGTGATGAGTCACGAGATTCGCACGCCAATGAACGGCGTGATCGGCTACAGCCAGCTTCTCGCGGAGACCCAGCTCACCATCGATCAGCGCGAATACGCCAGCATCATCGCCTCGAGCGGCGAAGCTCTACTTCGCATCATCGAGGACATCCTGGACTACTCTCGGATCGAATCGGGACAGGTCACCATTCAGCCAAACGTCTTCGACCCCGCGGCGACCGCCCGCCTCGTGCGGAGTCTCCTCGACGTGAAAGCCCGCACCAAGGGCATCAGCCTCGAGCTCGAAATGCCATCCGATTTCCCTTCCAGCGTCGAGGCCGACGAGGTCCGGCTCCGCCAGATCCTGACCAACATCGTCGGCAACGCCATCAAATTTACCGACTCGGGCGCGGTCATCATCCGCGCTCGAGCCGACCCATTCGACGCAGCTTCTCCGACCGTCACGCTGAGATTCGAGATTCAAGACAGCGGTCCCGGACTCACGTCCCAAGGCATCGTCCGGCTGTTCCAACCCTTCGTTCAGGCCGACGAAAGCGTCCAGACCCGATACGGCGGCACCGGACTCGGGCTCTACATCAGCAAGCGCCTGGTCGAATACATGGGCGGTAAGATCGCCGTCCGCTCGGAACCCGGGAAGGGTGCGACGTTCTCATTTTCTATCCTTGCCCGCCCGGTTCCGGAAGATCCGGCAGCCGACGAAAAGCCGACAGCGACCCTCGAAGACACCGCGGATTTCGGCGCGCGCCACCCGCTGAAAATTCTCATCGCCGATGACGACGCGGTGAGCCGCAAGCTCCTCGAGCGCCTCCTCGCCCGGCTCGGCTACTCCGCCGCGACCGCCGCCGACGGTCGCCGCCTCGTGGAGACGTGGCGCGAACGCCCCTACGACCTCATCTTTACCGACATCCAAATGCCCGAGCTAAACGGCTTCGACGCCACGGCTGAAATCCGCACCCTGGAGCGCGAACTCGGTCGGTCCACCCGCGTCGTCGCGCTGACGGCCAACGCGATGATCGGCGAGCGGGAGAAGTGCATCGAAGCCGGGATGGACGACTACCTCAGCAAACCCATCTCCCGCGACGCGCTCCGGCAAGTTCTCGAACGAACCAGCGCCGCCGTGAGCGAATAATCCCGCCGACCTTCTCATGCACGCACCCGCCGACTACCTCGACCTGTCCCGCTCCGAACACCGCGTCATCTTCGACAAAGTCGAGGACGTCTGGCAGGCACTTCCGGAAATCAAGACCTACCTGAAATTTCGACTCAAGCCCGGCATTCACGGAAAAATGGTCGGCCGCCCATTCATCAGTGACAACGTCCACATCGGTCGGGGTACCATCATCGAGCACGGTGCCATGATCAAAGGCCCGGCCTGGATCGGCGAGAATTGCGAGATCCGCAACGGCTGCTACATCCGGGAAAACGTGATCCTCGGCAATGGCGTCGTGGCGGGAAACTCGTGCGAATTCAAGAACTGCCTGGTTTTTGACGAGGCGCAAATCCCGCATTTCAATTACGTCGGCGACTCGATCCTCGGCTACAAGGCGCACCTCGGCGCGGGAGTGATCCTATCCAACGTCCGACTGGATCGGGCCGCCGTGACCATCCCGACACCGGACGGCACCATCGACACGGCGCTTCGCAAATTTGGCGCCATCCTGGGCGACCACGCCGAGATCGGCTGCAACGCCGTGCTCAGCCCCGGCAGCATCATCGGTCGCCGATCCGTCGTCTACCCCGGTGCCCACTGGCGTGGCGTCCTTCCCGAAGACCACATCGCCCACGTCCGCACCGACCAGACCATCCGACCCCGGCGATGAACCCCGCCAACAAGCCCGATCTTCAGGCCAAGCTCCGCGACGTTCCGCACAAGCCGGGCGTTTACGTCATGCGCGACCGCTTCAAGCACGTGATCTACGTCGGGAAGGCTCGCGATTTGCGAAAGCGGGTCAGCAATTACTTCATGCCTTCGCGCAAGATGACCGCTGACCTCAAGACGCGCGCGCTCATCGACAGCATCTGGGACTTCGAATGGCACGTCGTCCGCAGCGAGGCCGAAGCCGTCCTCTACGAAGGTCGGCTGATCAAGGAATTTCGGCCGAAATACAACATCAGCTTCAAGGACGACAAGCGCTTCCTCCTCGTCCGCGTGAACGTCGACGACCCCTACCCGCGCTTCGGCCTCACCCGGCTCAAAAAGGACGACGGAGCCCGCTACTACGGCCCGTTCGCGCATTCCGGCGCGCTACGCGCCACCCTCAACGCCATCCGCAAACGCTTTGGACTCCGCACCTGCCGTCCCCACGTCCCGACCGAACGCGACTACCGGCATTGCCTGAACGACATCATCAAAAATTGCTCGGCGCCCTGCATCGCGAAGATCACGCAGGATGATTACCGCGCCCGCGTCCTCCAGGCCTGCGAACTCCTCGAAGGCGAATCGAAGCAAATGATCGATCAAGTCGAAGCCGAGATGCAGGCCGCTGCCGCGAAGCTCGATTTCGAGAAAGCAGCGTCGCTCCGCAACCTGCTCGACGATCTGCGAACGACAACGAAACCGATGACCCGCTTCACGCGCAAAACGCTACCGAGCGCCATCGATCCCGCCGCCGACCTTCTCGCCCTCAAGGACGCCCTCAGCCTCACGACCGAACCCCGGGTGATGGAGTGCTTCGATATTTCCAACATCAGCGCCACCCACATCGTCGCGTCCATGGTGCGATTTAAAAACGGTGTCCCCGACCGGGCCGGCTACCGCCGCTACCGCATCTCGATCAAGCAGCAGAACGATTTCGCCTCCATGGCCGAAGTCGTCCGCCGCCGCTACACCCGCGTTCTCAAGGAGGCCGCCGCTGCCGACCCCGACGCCGACCTCAACCAACTCCCCCCAGACGAAGCGGTCTCTCGCCTCACGGCCCATCAACCATCAACCACCAACCATCAACCATCCGGCTTGCCGGATTTGATCATCGTCGATGGCGGCAAGGGCCAACTTTCCAGCGCGTGCAAGGAACTCCAGGCTCTCGGACTGCACGACCAGCCCATCATCGGGCTGGCGAAGGAATTTGAAGAGATCTACCGGCCCAGCCGCCCGCTGCCCATCCGGCTCCCAGAAAGCAGCGGCGCCCTGCGACTACTCCAGCGCATCCGCGACGAGGCCCACCGTTTTGCCAATGGCTACCACAGCATCCTCCTGAAGAAGCGCATCAGCGAAAGTGTTCTCGACGACATTGAAGGCGTGAGCGAATCCCGCAAAAGAGCCCTGTTGACGAAGTTCGGCAGCGTCGACCGCCTCCGGAAGGCGACACCTGAGAAAATTGCCGAGGTCCGCGGGATCAGTCCGCGGCTGGCGGCAGAGATCACGGAGCGGCTCGCGTCCAAATAGTCCAAGCCGTCGGCTTGCGAGTCGAATCAGCCGCCGTCAATCCGGCGGCCCGCCCGACCGATCAGGCCCGCCCAATGCTGTGGTAGGTGAACCCGTGTCCACGAACCGTGTCAGGATCGAAGAGGTTCCGACCATCGAAGATCAACGGCGTGTGCATCCGCTCCTTCAGCTCTGCAAAATCCGCCGACTCGAACTCGCGCCACTCGGTCGCGATGATCAGCGCCTCCGCCCCGTCCGCCGCGTCCAACGCCGACTCCGCGAGCTTCGCACCCTCGATCATCTGATACTCGGTCGCCTTTTCCATTCCCTTGGGATCGTAGGCCGTCACGTCCGCGCCTTCCTTGATCAGATCATTGATCACGTCGACCGCGACCGACGTGCGGACGTCGTCCGTGTCCGGCTTGAAGGTGATCCCCCACACCGCGATCTTCTTGTCACGCAGCACCCAGAGCGCCTCGCGGATCGTGCCGAGAAACCGATCTCGCTGATCGGCGTTGATCCGCTGCACTTCCTTCAACAACGTGAACGGCACACCGAGTTGGTCGCTGATCGCGATGAAGGCCGCAATGTCCTTCGGGAAACACGACCCGCCGTAGCCAATACCGGCGTTCAGAAAATTCCGCCCGATCCGCTTGTCCGACCCGATGCCGTCGGCCACCTTCTCGACGTCGGCACCGCTGGCCTCGCAGATCCGCGAGACCGCGTTGATGTAGGAGATCTTCAGGGCCAAAAACGAGTTCGCCGCGTGTTTGATCAGCTCGGCGCTGTTCACGTCCGTCACAATAATCGGAGCCATGAAGGGCTCGTAAATTTTCCGCATGAGGTTGGTCGCGCGGTCGCTGGACGACCCGATCACGACCCGGTCGGGATTCATGAGGTCCGGCACGGCGCAGCCTTCGCGGAGAAATTCGGGATTACTGACGACGTCAAAGTCTGCACCCGCCTTGTTGTAGCGGCGAATCGTGTCGGCGACCTTTTCGCCCGTTTTCACCGGAACGGTGCTCTTGTCGACAATCACGCGATATTCCTTCAGCACCCCGGCAATCTCGCGGGCAACCCGCTCGATGTAGGACAGATCGACGCTGCCATCCGGCTGCGGCGGCGTTGGGACGGCGATGAAGACAACTTCGGAATTATCGACGCCTTCCTCGATGCTCGCGGTGAACTTCAGCCGACCCGCACTCACGTTGCGGGTGACGATTTCCTCCAAGCCAGGCTCGTATATTGGAATCTCCCCGGCCTGCAACATCTCCACTTTGCGGCTGTCGTTATCGACGCAGATGACGTGATGACCGACTTCGGCGAAGCAGGCTCCAGAGACAAGTCCGACGTAGCCGGATCCAATAATGCAGAGTTTCATGAATGGGGTTGGGTTGAGTAAAAAATGGTCGCTCGAGCGGTCGCTGCGGGGTCCCTACTGGTCGTCGCCGCCGAGCGGGGTGGCTTGATCGAACGCCAGTGGAAGCTCGACCTGGGGTGCGTCCTTGAGGGAAAGCGACAGGACCACACCATACTCGGGCTCGTCTTCGCCCTGGTTGTTCCGCACCTCGCCGCCGACCGAAACGATCCAGGACGAAAGATCGCGGTGCACGGCATACCGTTGGAAGAGAAGCTGATCGTCATCCGCCTCGTAGGTCCCGAGCGCACTGACACCCCAGTGAGGGTTGAGCTGGTAATACCCGTAGGCGGAGAGCTGATTGCTGTCCTGGAAGAACGGGTTGTCTTCGATGTAGCGGTTACCAAACTGCAGCAACAAATCGCGGGTGACCTGGAAGAGAATGCCGGTGTTGACGTCCGTGAACCCATCGTCGATGACCGGCGTCTGCGCATCCATCCGGAACGTGGCCCAAGGCACCGGGCGAAACTCGATCCGGTTGACGAAATTCGAAATATCACCCCCGCCATTGTCGCCGTAGGGATCGTTGAAGTTGATGTCAAAAAACGAGTCGATCACGAACCACTCCCAGTTATCGTCACCGCGCCGGGTGGTCAGACGGTTGCGCGCTCCCAGTCGCACGATGCTCCAATCGTCAATGGAGTCGATGGCGACAAATTGCGGAAAGTCGATCGGCAGCGGCTCCGTAGCCGGGACCACGCGGTCAAACTGCAGGATCTCGTCCCGGGATTCCCCCGCGTTGTAGACGTAGGAAAAATTGACGTAGGGCTGATAGGTGTGCAGCACCCCATCGAGTCCGAGGATGCGCGACTGGATGGTCTCGTATTTCTTCGACATCTTAAACGACGCCTCCAAGCCGGCATTCAACACCGGTCGGAACGTCGAGCCGCCCTCCTGAAGCTCTCGCCCGCGCAGGTCAGTCGTATTTTCGAGCGTGTCCGCCTGCAGGTCGAGCGACTGCGCGGTCGCAAGCTGGGACTGTTGCGAATTCGTCAGCGTTTCAATTTGGCTCTGCAATCCAGCCCGCGTGACCGGATTGGTGGTCACGGCCAGAGCGGCCTGGCGTTCGGCCAGAGAAGCGCCCGTCTGCGCGGCCAACTGCCGTTGATTATCGGCTCGTCCGCGGATGTTATTGATCTGCGTCTCCTGTTGCTGGCTGAGGACTTCGACCGTTTTCCCCGTCTGGCTGTAGTAAGTCCCGCGCACGCCGAGCTTCGGGATCACCGTCAGCCAGCCGAAGTAGGTATTCGGATAGGAGATCTGGTGGAACGTATCGAACCGGGTCGATTCGTAATCCGGGAAAATCGACTGATCGGCAAACGCCCGGCGGTATTGACCCACGCTGTTCTCGCCGTCGTAGTAGACCGGCAGCCCGAAGAGTTGGTGCTGCTTGATGTCAATCGCCAGCTCAGGTAGCCGCTCGGTGGTCTCGAAGAAATCATTGACCTGAAACCGTGTCAGCAGAGTGATCGTGTAGAACTCATTCCACTTCGTCAGCGACAGGAAATTGTCCGGCTGCGGATCAGTGCGGAACTCGTTCGGGTAATAATCCTCCAGAAAATCGACGTCACTCAGGACGTTGATATCCGCCGTCGCGTAGATGTCATCCGTGAAGAAAAGCCGATGCTGAAAGCTGACCCGATAGCGGTCAGCCTCACCCGGTTCAGTCGGTTCACCCGGTCCGCCAACGCGGTCCTCCGGGTTGATGTCGTTGGCGTAATACGACCGGAACGTCCCGAAGCTCCGGTCGTCCAGTCCGTATTTGAAGTCGGCGTCGAATCCAATGCCGAAACCCAGCTCCGTGCGGTAGTCGGCGTTGACCGTTCCGATCACCGCTCCCGAGTTCCCGATTGGAAAACTGTAGCCGACCAATGCGTAGTAACCCCACCGCGAGTCGTAGCCCGGGCGGATCGTGAACCCGGTGTTGTTGGTGAACGCGAACAGGTAGGGGAAATAAAACACCGGCACGTTGCCGACGTAGAAAGTCGAATTCGTGAAGACCACCCGGGAATCCGGGTAGATCCGCACCGACTTGGCCTTGATCCGAAAGTCCGGCTGCGACGAATCGTCCGTGGTGAACGTGGCACCGCGGACGTTGAACTGGTTGAGCGACGGCGCTTGGATACTCAGTGCGCGAAACTTCAACGGGTAGCTCTCGCCCATGAATTCCAAGGCCCGGATCTGCTTGGTCTCCAGGTTGTAAAGCGCCCGCTGACCCGAGAACAGATTGTCCTGCGTGTAAATGCGGACGTCTCCGATGAGTAAAACATCCCGGGTGTCGGGGTTGTATTCCGCGTAATTCGTGAAAATGCTGATGTCCTGATAGTGAATCTGGACATTGTCCTCCGCGATGGCGACGCCACCCTCGAAGCGAGTCTCCCCGTCAGCCGTGATCTCGACCGGGACGTCGCCGAAGCTGCCGAACTGGCCGTAAGCCACTGTCATCATCGACAGCAGACCCAGTCCACACACCCACAGCCAACGCAAACTTATCATTCGGAGGTGGCAGGCTACGGAGCCGCGTTTGGCGCGCAAGGAAAATTCCGGCAAATCAATCTCCGTAGCCGTTTGGGTGCCGGACGTGCCACGACCAGGCACTCTCGATGATCTTCCCGATATCCTGATAGCGGGGCTCCCACCCGAGCGCCGCCCGGATTTTGTCCGACGAAGCGATCAACCGCGGCGGATCACCCGCTCGGCGCGCTTTCTCGACCACCGGAATCTCCTTTCCGGACACGGCCCGGCAAGTATCGATGATCTCTCGCACCGACGTCCCACCGCCCGTGCCCAGATTGAAGAATCCACTCTCCTCGGCGTCCAGAGCCCGCATGTGCGCGTCAGCCAGATCGACGATGTGGATGTAATCCCGAATGCAAGTCCCGTCCGGCGTGTCGTAGTCCGTCCCGTAGATCTCCGCCGCCTGCTTCTGGCCGAGCGCGACCTTGAGCACGTTCGGAATCAGGTGCGTCTCGACCCGATGGTCCTCACCAAAATTCTCACTCGCACCCGCCGCGTTGAAGTATCGTAGTGCCACAAATTTCAGAGCGTGAATCTCGCCGTACCAGCGAAGCATTTTCTCGAAAAGCAGCTTCGACTCGCCGTAGGGGTTGATCGGATTCTGCGGTAACGTCTCATCCAGCGGCATCCGATCCGGGATCCCGAACGTCGCGCAGGTCGAAGAAAAAACCAACCGCCGCACGTCGTTCGCGATCATGGCATCCAGAAGATTCAGGCCGTGACACACGTTGTTGCGGAAATACTTCGACGGATTGGTCATCGACTCGCCGACCAGCGCGTTGGCGGCAAAGTGCATCACCGCGTCCGGTTTGTATTCCTCGATCGCCAGGCGGATCACGCTCGGATCGCCCAAGTCTCCCTGGAAAAAGCGGGCCCGTGAGTCAACCGCCTTTCGGTGCCCCTCGGTGAGGTTGTCGAAAACTCCCACCCGGTGCCCCGCGTTGAGAAGTTCCTCGACGCAAATACTACCGATGTATCCCGCCCCACCCGTTACAAAAATCCGCTTCATATCGCGGCGAAGGATACCGGTCCTTTCCCCGCAATCAAGCCCGGCGACACGGGAGTCATCCGCGCTCGCGCCGCCGCAAGGCCAGCCAGGCAATTCCGTAGGTTCCCACCGCCCAAGCCATCAATCCAGCCAGACTCAGCCACCCAAGCCGGGTCTCATCGAACACCTCGCCCGTCTTCAACTCGTGCCCCTTGTCCAGATTCGTGTAAGCCGCCGGGTAGTCGTAGGCCATTCCCGGGACCACCTTCTGATCCAGAAATAGGCTCACATCCATCACGCTTTGAGCCGCCGCACTCGGCATCACCCGCGACACCCAATACGGGCCCGCCTCCATCTTCCCTCCGGGCGGGGTGAATCCGGAAAACAGGATCTGCGGGATCAGCACCAGGGGCACCAACATCACCGCCTGCAGGACCGAACGCGCCACCGCCGAAATGGCCAGACCGATCCCCACCGCCGCCAGACACGTCATCACCAACCCCGCCACCTGCCACCCCGCCGCCCCCCCGATCCCACCCGTGCACAGCGCCATCGTTCCGTAGAGCAACAGACTCTGGACGACCGTAATCCGCGTCAGCGACAGAAATTTCGCCATCAAATACGCATTCCGCCCCAACCCCACCAACCGCTCACGGCGAAACATCGGGAGTTCCTTCACGATTTCCTGCGCCGCGTTCCCGCACCCGAACCACAGCGTCGCGATGTAGGCGAAGAAGAGGACCAGTGCCGCATTCGGGCTCACCCAGGTGACCAGCACACCGATGAAAATCGGCTGCCCCAGCAGGATCGCCAAATTCTTCCAGTCCGAGCCAAGAATCGCCCACTCCCGCACCAGCAAAATCCCCAACGCCGAGGACCGCGGGCTTCCAGAGGACCGCAAGCTTCCTGGGGACCGCGAGCTTCCAGCTCGCCCGGCCCGGCTTCCAGCCGAACCGCCCCCAAAACTCGGCGAAGCCGACACTCCTCCCGCCGACACTTCACCTCCCCATTCCTCCGGCGACCGCTCCAACAACCGCTCGTAAAGCATCGTCAACCGAGGCACATCGAACCGCTCCCTGGCCGCCGCCGCGTCCCCCAGAAAAACCAACCGCCCCGAGTAAAGCACCGCCAACGCATCCATCAGGAACGCGTTCTCCATCACGTGCGTCGTGCACACCACCGTGCAGCCATTCGCCGCCAGCCGCCGCAGCAACTGCATCAGGGAAAACTCCGCCGCAGGATCCAGACCCGACGTCGGCTCGTCCAAAAACAACAATCGCGGCCGCCCCAGCAATTCCGCCGCCACGCTCACCCGCTTCCGCTGCCCGCCCGAGAGCGCGCCCACCTTCGTCCCCGCCCGCGCCGCCAACCCAAGGTCCTCGATCACGCTCGCCACCAACCGACGCCGCTCCGCCACCGGCGTCCCCTTGGGTAATCGCAGCCAGGCCGAAAAAAACAACGCCCGCTCCACCGTCAGCTCCACCGGGACGATGTCGTCCTGCGGCACGTAGCCGAACGAATCCTTCAGCAGATCCGCGTTCTCGTAGAGATTACGCCCATCGACCGTCACCACCCCGCTGTCCGCCGGGCGCAAGGCACAGAGCGCATCGAGCAACGTCGACTTCCCCGCCCCGCTCGGCCCGATCACTCCGACAAATTGACCCGCGCCAATTTTAATCGAGATGTCGTCGAGGATCACGTTCCCACTCGCCGTCTTCCGCAGATCCCGGCACGCCAATTCCGCACCGCCCCCGTCCGGCACCTCCGCCAACCGCTCCCCGTCGAACCGAAATCCAAACGGCCCCACCCTCAGGACGTCCCCGTAGACCAGCTCTTTCTTCTCGAACAATCGGCCGTTCAAAAACGATCCGCTCCGGCTACCCAGATCCTCCACAAGCCAGCCATCACCCACCGCCCGCACGGCCAGGTGCCGACGCGAAACCGACGGATCGGCCAGAACCAGATCCGCCTCCGGTGACCGGCCAAAAATCAGCCCATCGCGCAACACCATCGGCTCCATCCCCCCCACCCGCGCCCACGCATCCGACCCTCAACCAACAACCATCAACCATCAACCACCCTCACGGCACCACGGCCCAGATCTCCACCGCCCGGTTCTTGTCCAGATCCTCCGACCCCAGCAGCTCCGTGCTTCCCATGCCGACGGCGTGCATGACGTTCAGCAACTCGTAGCGATCCCGCAGCACGTCCAGCGCGCTCTCCGCCCGCTCCAGCGAAATTGCCAGATTCCTGGCCGGATCCCCCTTCGTGTCTGCAAATCCCAGCACGACGAAGACCACGGTCGGGTTATCAATCAGCTCCTGCACCGCCGCCACCTCCAGCTTCGCGCCGAGCTCGTCCGCGCTCTGCTTTCCAATGCGCGTCTCGCCCGACGCGAACGGGATCGTCATCACCTTCCCCATCCCGCGAGCCCGGTCGACCTGCACGTAGAAGCGATCCTTGTCGTCCGCCTCCAGGTTTGGCATCTGGTCGATCCGCGCGAGCACTTCCGCCCGCACGGCCCGGTTTTGCTCCGCCTCAGGGTCCAGCTCCACCGTTTCCGTTACCTCCACTTCCGTCGTCTCAGTCACGTCCACCCCGACGGAATCCGCCTCCGCTTCCGGCTCGACCTCCACCGCCGACGCAGCCACCGGCTCCGCGACCGGAGCGTCCGCGACCGGATCATTCTTTTCAGGCGCACGCCCGCAGCCCACCGCCAAAAGACCAACCAACCCGGAAACTAAAATCAAACGCTTCATCGTCCGATCATGAATTCAGAAAGCGAAATGCTTGGAAACGTCAAATCTCACGGCTCCAGCGAAAGGCCGGCGTAGTCACACCCCGTCGCTTTGCAAAAACGCCCGAATTCGTGCGCGTGCGATTTAAGAACCGTCCGCAACACCGCCGAATCGTCGAGATAACCAATTTCCGGAACGCTATTCGGGATGATCCCGACGGGATTCCGCAGATACATCAGCGCGAACAAGGCCTCCGTCAGCGTCAGCACGTCCTCCGGCTCGTACTTCCCGTCCAGACAGTCCTCGGAGAACCGCACGAGAAACTCCGCCTGCTTCCGCAGGTGCGGTTGGTTCGGCGGATCGATCTCGTTGACCTTGGCCAATACCAACGGCAACTCGTGCTCGAATTCCGCCATCTGGCCGGCGGTAATTTTTTGAGCCCCGTTTCTTACAAATTCCTGGATGTCGTTCAGCATGTCTTCAATGGATTGAGCCCCGAGTGTGACCTTTTCCGTCCCCGCACGCAAACTGGCAATACCCCGACCTTCCGCTATCGTTGGAAATATGAAACCCGTCGTTGCGCTTGCCTGGCTCGCCGCTGCCGCCACGCTCGCCGCCGAGCCCATCATCCGCGAACCCGACGCCATCTACCTCGCCGACTTCGATGCGCCCCCCATGCGCCTGAAAGTCCTGAAACCCGCACCCGCCTACTTCGACTTCCAAGGCACCCGCTACGTGGGAACCCTCCGATTTCCCCAGACTGTCGAAATCCAGGCGGTCTCCGACCAAGCCTACCGAGTCAGAGGCAATGCCCAGCAAGGCCAGGTCCTCGGCTGGGTCGCACCCCGTTACCTCGAGACCATCCCGACCGAAACCCTCACCGCGCTGCGCGAAGCGGAAGAACGCCGGATCTCCGTCGCCGCCCTGATCGCCGCCAACGACGTCGCCATCGGCATGACCACCGACGAAGTGGCCGAATCCCTCGGTCAACCCCAGAAGCGCAGCCGCCGCACCACGGGCGACGAACTCTTCGAGACGTGGGAATACGTCGAGTACCAATTGATCCCGCAACGGACCAACGTCATCGGTCCACGCGGAGTCGTCACCATCTCCACGACCTACATCAAGACCCCCGTCGGCCGACTGACCGTCGGCTTCACCGAAGGAATCGTCGATTCGCTCGATCAGTCCGAGGGAACCATCCTCGAGGGAAACACGACGACCATCATCGCCCCACCAATCTTCGTCTACTGACGAAAGAAAAAGGGGTGGAGGCGGGGGACGGAATCGAACCGACGCATAGAGCTTTTGCAGAGCTCTGCCTTACCACTTGGCTACCCCGCCACTCGTTGTGAACGCAGTCTAATACCTCAACTTTCCGGGGACGACAACCGCCGAATTGCCGTCATTTACCCTTCGGGCACGATCGAAGGTTTCTGCCGGCGTCAGCCAGCGAGAGGACGATTGCGCCAGACTCCATCCCACGGGAGAACGGCGCGGATGACCCAAATACGGGAGCTCTCCCTTCCCCCATTGCGTCAGCACCCAAGCAAACCACTCGCCTTCACAGCAGCCCATCGCCCGCCGACGGGCCTTGAAAATCTCCCGGCCTTCCGTAGCGTCCGGGCCCAGTGAATCAACCGCGAAGCCGACTTCTCCTCCCCCTCCTGCTTCTGGTCGGTTGCGTATCCCCGGAGAAACCGGTCGTCCCGCCCGTCGAGGTCGTTACCGGATTTTCGAAAACCTCCGGCGTCCCGCTGCCCGACCAATGGTGGCGAAGTTTCAACGACCCCGTCCTAAATCGATTGATCGAGCAGGCCCTCAGCAGCAATTTCGACCTCAAGACCGCCTGGGACCGCCTCCGCCAAGCTCGTGCCACCGCCCGCCTCGAGGCTGCCGGACTGCTCCCCCTCCTCGATGCCTCGGGCGGCGCCACCCGCACCTATCGCGTCGAACCCGCCGGGCAACGATTTCGATTTCGCCAACGCCCCGAACAATTCCGGCAGCTCCGGCAACACCCTCACCATCGAGACCAACTACGATCTCTCGTTCCAGGCCAGCTACGAACTCGATCTCTGGGGCCGCGTCCGCTCGACCCGCGACGCCGTCGTCTTCGACGCCCGGGCCGCCGCCTCCGACGTTCAGACCGCCGCCCTCACCGTCTCGGCTTCCGTCGCTGACACCTGGGTCCAACTCGTCGAGCAATACGCGCAGATCGACCTCCTCCAAGCCCAGCTCGAGCTGAACGCCAACGTGACCAAGCTCGTTTCAGCGCGCTTCCGCCAGGGGCAGGTCGGCTCGGTCGACGTGTTCCAGCAGCGCCAGCTCGAGGAATCCAGCCGCGGCGACATCGCCCTCGCCCGCGCCCAGGCCGCCATTTTTGAGCACCAGCTCGCCATTCTGCTCGGGCAGCCGCCCACCGCAAAAGTCGCCCCGCACGTCGCGACCCTCCGTATCCTCGGCCCGCTGCCAGCCACCGGCCTCCCCGCCGCACTCGTCGGCCGCCGACCCGACATCCGCTCGGCCTACTACGACATCCTCGCCGCCGATCGCCGCGTCTGGGCCGCGATCGCGGATCGCTTTCCGCGCATCAGCCTCACCGCCGGATTCAACGCCGACGCCGACGCGATCCGCGATCTCCTCGACAACTACCTCGCCACCCTCGCCGCGAATTTCCTCGCCCCCCTCATCGACGGCGGAGCCCGCGCCACCGAGGTCAAGCGGACCCGCGCCGTTCTCTCCGAACGCATCAATTTCTACGGCCAAACCATTCTCGACGCCTTCGGCGAAATCGAGGACGCCCTCACGCAGGAATTCCACCAGCGCCAGAACCTCGCCAGCCTCCAAAAACAACTCGAACTCTCCGCCGCCGCCCTCCGCGGCATTCGCCAGGGCTACCTCCAGGGCACCGACGACTACCTTCGCGTCCTCGACGCCATCTCGACCAACCAGCAACTCCAACGCACCGAACTCGCCGCGCGTCGCTCACTCATCCAGCAACGTATCCTCCTCTGCCGCGCGCTCGGCGGCAGTTGGGAACTCGACGCGCCTCCTCTGGCCAGACTCGTGGTTGAATCGCAGAGCCAGCCCTGACCTCCATGTCCGATCAACCGACCAATCTTCCCCCTCCCGAGCCGCTCCCGCGTTTGGCTCATCCGCCTTCTTCCGCTCATCGTGCTCGGCGGCGCGCTCTTCGGGGCCTACGTCCTCCTCAAAACCCCACCAAAGGCAAAATCCCGTCCGCCCGGCAATCCCGCGACCCTCGTCGAAGTCCAGCCGGTGACCTTCCAGACCGAACCCGTCCGCGTCGACGCGATGGGTTCCGTCCAGCCCGCCCGCACGGTCGACCTGATGCCCCGCGTCGGCGGCGAGATCCTCTCCGTCAGCCCCGACTTCATCCCCGGCGGCACGTTCAAGAAAGACGACGTGCTCGTCCGCATCGATCCCCTCGACTACGAACTCGCCAAACGCGCCGCCCAGACCCTCGTCACCGAAGCCCGCACCAACCTCCGCATCGAACAAGGCTCCCAAGCCGTCGCCCGGCAGGACTTCGAGCTTCTCGGCGAGATCGTCGGCGAAGACGACCAGGATCTCGTCCTCCGCAAACCTCAACTCGAAATGGCCGAGGCCAACCTCGCCTCCGCTCTGGCCGATCTCGAGCGGACGGAGGTGGACCTGGACCGCGCCACCGTCACCGCCCCGTTCAATGCGATCATCGAAGGCCGCCCGCTCGACGTCGGCGCCCGCGTGACGTCCACGACGCCTCTCGCCACCCTCATCGGCACCGATCACTACTGGATCGAGGCCACTGTCCCCGTCCAGGATCTCAAGTGGATCACCTTTCCCAGCCCCGACTCCTCCGACACATCCCCGGTGAAAATCACCGACGATTCCTGGAGCGAGGGTCGCTTTCGACGCGGCTCCGTCAAACGCCTCGCCGCCAGCCTCGAAGAACAAGGTCGCATGGCCCGCGTCATCATCGAAGTCGCCGACCCCCTCGGCCTCGCCGACCCCGACCGGCCCCGCCTCCTCATCGGTTCCTTCGTTCGCGTGCAGTTCGAGGGCCGAAAACTCGAGGACGCCGTCCGCCTCCCTCGCGCCTTCCTTCACGCCAACGACGAAGTCTGGACCGTCAGCGACGACGACACCCTCGACATCCGCGAAGTCGACGTGGCGCTGCGCGGTCGCGATTTCGTCACGCTCGAAGGCGGCCTCCAGGAAGGTGATCGCGTCGTCACCACCGACCTTTCGGCTCCCGTCCAAGGGATGCCCCTCCGCGTGGAAGAGATCGAGCCATGAGCGACGACCTCTCCCGCCAGCAGACCGGCATCATCGCGTGGATGGTCCACAATCGGGTCACCCCGAATCTGATCATGCTCTTCCTCATGATCGGCGGGTTCTACATGTCAACGCAGATCAAGAAGGAAGTCTTTCCCGACTTCGAGCTGGACGTCGTCAGCGTCAACGTCTCCCTCCCGGGAGGCAGTCCCGAGGAGGTCGAGCGTGGCGTGGTCCTCGTCGCCGAAGAGGCCATCCGCGGCATTGATGGCGTCAAGGAAGTCACCTCCACCGCATCGGAAGGCTCCGGGTCGGTTCGCGCCGAAATGCTCATCGGAGCCAACCGCACTCAGGTCTATCAGGACATCAAACAAGCCATCGACCGGGTCACCACGTTTCCCGAGCAGGCGGAGCGCCCCAATGTGGTGCTCAACTCGAACCGCCGCGACGTCGTCGACATCGAGATCTACGGTGACGTCTCCGAGCGCGTCCTCCGCGAAGTCGTCGAGAGCACGCGCGACCGGCTCCTCCAGAGTCCGGGCATCACCCAGGTCGACATCGACGACTCCCGCGACCCCGAGATCGTCGTCGAAGTCCCGGAAGCCACCCTGCGACGCTACGACCTCTCGCTCGACGACATCGCCAGCCTGATCGAACGAGCGTCCGTGGAAAGCGGCGGCGGAAAAATCGAAACCTCGTCCGGCCAGATCCTCCTTCGCGTCGACGATCGCCGCGACTACGCGTCGGAATACGCCGACGTCCCCATCGTCACGACTCCCGAAGGCACCGTCCTCACCCTTGGCCAGATTGCCTCCGTCCGCGAAGGCTTCGCCGACGTGAATCAGTTCGCCCGCTTCGACAACCAGCGCAGCATGGGACTCGACGTCTACCGCATCGGGTCGGAGACCCCCATCAGCGTCTCCGACGCGACCAAGGAAGCCCTGGCCGACATTCGCCCCCACCTCCCGCCCGGGGTCCACGCGGTCATCCGCATCGACGACTCCGACACCTACCGGCAGCGCCTCTCCCTTTTGCTCAAAAACGCCTTCTTCGGCTTCCTCCTCGTCCTCTGCGTGCTCGGACTCTTTCTCGAATTCAAACTCGCCTTCTGGGTGACCATGGGAATCCCGGTTTCCTTCCTCGGCGGCCTCCTGTTTCTCCCGATGTTCGGCGTCTCGATCAACATGATCTCGATGTTCGCCTTCATCGTCGCCCTCGGCATCGTGGTCGACGATGCCATCGTCGCCGGCGAGAACATTTACGAAGCGCGCGAACGGGGACTTTCGAATTTCGATGCCGCCATCCTTGGCGCCCGCGGAGTCTCCCTTCCCATTGCCTTCAGCATTCTGACGAACGTCGTCGCGTTCCTTCCACTCCTCTTCATTCCCGGCTTCTTCGGAAAAATCTGGGGCGTGATTCCCACCGTCGTCATCACCGTCTTCCTCATTTCCTGGCTCGAATCACTTCTCATCCTTCCCTCCCACCTGGCTCACACCCGGAGCCGACCCGGCAATCGCTTCACCGCGCGCCTCCACGGTTACCAGCAGGCCTTTTCCCGACGAGTCCGCCACTTCATCGAGACCCGCTACGGCCCCTTTCTCGACGCCTCACTCCGCCATCGCGGCCTCACGGTCGCGCTCGGCCTCGGCGCACTCATCGTCTCCATCGCGTACATCCAGAGCGGGCGCATCGGCCTGATCTTCCTCCCGCGCGTGGAAGCCGACCAGGCCACCGTCACCGCCCGTCTCCCACTCGGCAGCCCGTCATCAACGCCGAACGCGTCGAGCGCCGTCTCATCGAATCCGGGGAAAAAGTCATCGCGGAAAATGGCGGCGCGCAACTCGGCATTGGCATCGCGTCCTCAATCAACGAAAACGAGATCGACGTCCGGATGTACCTTCAGGAGCCCGGCATCCGACCCATCAGCACCGCCGCCGTCACCGACCTCTGGCGTCAGGCCACCGGCACCATCCCCGGCGTCGAATCCGTCCGCTTCGAATCCGACCGCGGCGGCCCCGGCTCCGGCGCCGGCCTCACGGTCGAACTCAGCCATCGCGACACCGAAGTCCTCGACCGCGCCGCGACCGCCCTCGCGGAACGCCTCGCCGCCTTTCCCGCAGTCAAGGACGTCGACAGCGGATACTCGCCGGGCAAACGCCAGTTCGACTTCCGAATCAAACCCGCCGGCGAGAGCCTTGGCCTCACCTCGCGCGACATCGCCACTCAGGTCCGCCACGCGTTTTTCGGCGCCGAAGCCCTCCGCCAGCAACGCGGACGCAACGAAGTCAAGGTCATGGTCCGCCTCCCCGACTCCGAGCGGGCCAGCGAATACGACCTCGATAACCTGCTCATCAAGACTCCCGGCGGCACCTACGTTCCCCTCCTCCAAGTCGCCAGCGTCGAACGCGGTCGGGCCTACCGCGACATCCAACGCCGGGAGGGCCGCCGCACCACCACAGTCTCTGCCGACGTCGAACCCATCGGCGAAACCAGCGTGATGATCGATACGCTCAACACCACGCTCCTCCCGCAGCTCGCCCTCGACTTCCCCGGGCTCAACTACGGCTACCAGGGACGCCAGGCCGATCAAGCCGACAGCATGAAGAGCCTGCAGGCCGGATTCCTACTCGCCCTCATGCTCATCTACTTCCTCCTCGCGGTCCCCTTCCGGAGCTACACCCAACCCCTCATCGTGATGGTCAGCATCCCCTTCGGAATCGTGGGCGCGCTGATCGGACACATCATCATGGGCTACAACATTTCCATGATCAGCATCATGGGCATCATCGCCCTCGCCGGCGTCGTCGTGAATGATTCCCTCGTCCTCATCGATTACGCGAACCGCCTCCGCCGCGAAGGATCGACTCCCTGGGACGCGATCCGCGCCGCCGGCGTCCGCCGTTTTCGCCCCATTATCCTGACCACCCTCACCACCTTTGGCGGACTCGCGCCGATGATTTTTGAAACCTCGCGCCAGGCTCGCTTCATCATCCCAATGGCCATCTCCCTCGGCTTCGGCATTCTCTTCGCCACGGTCATCATCCTGATTCTCGTTCCCAGCCTCTACCTCCTCATCGAAGACATCACGAACCTCTTCCGCCTCCACCCTCAGCCCGTTGACTCAGACGCGCGCAATCGGCAAAAATCCCTGGCGTAGTCACCGTCCCACGCCTCAATCCGTCGCATCATGAAATTGTCCGAACACCCCCAAAGCGAATCCAAGCTCGACCCGATCACGTCGTTCTTCGTCGACCGCTTCGGGCGCGAGCCGAAGAGCATCGGATACGCCCCCGGTCGGATTGAGGTCATCGGCAACCACGTCGACTACAACGGCGGCTCCGTCCTCGGTGCCGCGGTGGACCTCGGAATTCACGTCGCGGTCGCCAGGCGTCAAGATGCCCACTGCCACCTCGCCAGCACGAGCTTCGACACCAAAGTCGAAGCACCCCTCGACGCAATCCAGCCACTGGACGGAGCGGATAGCTGGGCGAATTACTCGCTGGGCATCACGAAAATCCTCCGCGCCGAAGGATTCCCCATCACGACCGGCTTCGACCTGGCCACGAAAGGTTCACTCCCCTTTGGTGCCGGGATGAGCAGCAGCGCCGCGCTGGAACTCGCCACCGCCTGCGCCCTCGCCGGACTCTTCGGATTCGACCTCGATCGCGCCACGCTCGCCCGCATCGGACGCCGGGCGGAAAATGAATTCGTCGGCGTCCCCTGTGGCATCCTCGACCAGGGAGTCTCCAGCCTTCGGAGCTGCAGACCACCTCGTTCACATCGACTGCCTGACCGAAACCTTCCGCCCCGTCCCGATGCCCAGCGAATCCCAGTTCTGGATCTTCAATTCCAACAAAAAGCACTCGCTCGTCGAATCCCACTACGCCGACCGTCACCACGAATGCTTCGAGGCGTTCGAGATCCTGCAAGCCGCGAGCCCCGACGCCGCCTGCCTCGCCCACGTCGATCCGGACATCGTTCGCCAACAACAGACCGCTCTCGGCGAAGTTCGCTTCCGCCGCGCTCTCCACATCACGGAAGAAAATCAACGCGTACTATCCGCGATCGACGCCCTCGAATCCAACGATCTTCCTACACTCGGCAAGCTCCTCACCGCGTCCCACGAAAGCTCGCGCACCTTGTTCGAAAACAGCATTCCCGAACTCGATTTCCTCGTTGAGCAGGCCATTGCCCTGCCCGGCGTCTACGGTGCCCGCCTCACCGGCGGCGGATTCGGCGGAGCGGTGATGGCGCTCACCGACGAGCGCTTCGCGCAACAGCACGGTCCCGGCGGCCGTCGAACGGAACTTCGCCGAGAAGTTCTCGATCGACCCAACCATTTTTCACTGCCGCGCCGGAGCCGGCGCAACGGTCTGCGTCCCGTCGTCGACTCAGAGGCTACCAGGCTCTCGCCAGACTTAGTCCCTCACGCGGGCCCCCAGGGGGCAACCCGAAAAGCCAGGACGAAATACGAATACAGGTGCCTCGCGCAGAAACGCAGAGGCGAAGAGATTTCAAATATTTCTCATCTCTCTGCGGCTCTGCGGCTCTGCGCGAGATTCGTATTCACTGCTTCGCGCCATGGCGGCTTCGCGTAAATCAGAGCGATTCCGGACGGCGGTCTTTGAAGGTCAATTCAGCGATCCCCGACTTGTCGAGATCGCCCAACCCGGCCTTCACCATCGCATCGTATTGCGCCTTGCTCGCCGCCGCCAACGGCAACTCGAGACCCTCCTCGCGAGCCAGCTCCAGCGCGATCCCGGAATCCTTGGCCGCGTGAGCTCCGGAGAAATAACACTCGTGGTCCCGCTTCTGCATGTCCTCGCCGTCGGTCTCCAACACGCGGGAATTTGCTCCCGTCTGACTGAAAATCTCGCGCACCATCGCGACGTCCAGACCCAGCGCGTCGGCCAACCCCAACCCCTCGGCCAACCCGGCGGTATTGATGTTCATCACCATGTTCACAAGCGCCTTCACCTGCGCGGCCCGGCCAGTCTCCCCGACGTAACGCAGCGAACCGCTCAAATCCTCGAGCAACGGTCGCGCGCGCTCGAACTCAGCCTCTTCTCCGCCGATCATCAGATACAGCGTCCCATCGCGCGCCTGCGAGATACTTGACGCCATGCAGGCCTCCAGCGTTTTCGCGCCGATCCGATGGGCCACCATCTCGGCTTCTTCGTGCACGTCCGGGCTCACCGTCGCACAGTTGATGAAGAGTTTGCCCTCCGCCCCGACCAGCAACGAATGGTCGGTCGTCGCGAAAAGCGTCCGCATCGCGCCGTCATCGGTCACCACGGTGATCACGATATCACTCGCCGCCGTCACCTCCGGCAGCGTCTGCACCGCCGGGCAATCCAATTCCCGCCCGAGCGCGTGCGCTGCCTCGAAATTCACGTCGTGAACCACGCTCACCGGCCACCCCGTATCCTTCAATCGACGCGCCATGTTCGCGCCCATCCGTCCGACTCCGACAAATCCAATTCGCTCTCTCATCTCGTCATCTATACCCCGGGAAAAAATGGATTGCAGCGCCTTTGTTCCCCGACCGTCGTCAACGGACCGTGGCCCGGCGCCAACACCGTCTCGTCTTTCAACGAAAAAATTTGCTCCCGATTCGTCTTCAGCGCCGCCTCGTAGGAAACCATCCCGCCGCCCATCGAACCGGCAAAAATCGCGTCGCCGCAGATCGCCACGTCACGATCCAAGCCCCGCACCACGTAGGTGACACCCCCGCGCGCGTGGCCCCAAGTCAGCCGGGTTTCGACGACCAGATCGCCGATTTTGAATTCCGTTCCAGCCTCAAATCGATCCGCTCCGTCCACCGGCTCACCCGACGGAGTCACCGGCACCACCCCCGTCCGCTCCCGCGTCCGGTCCAAATCGTAAATGTGGTCACCGTGCGAATGCGTGATGAACACACGCTCGACCTCGAGCCCCCGTTCCTCCGCAGCGTCCAACAGCTCGGAAACATCCGACCCCGTGTCGAACACTCCCGCCTTCCGCCGCGCCGGATCCCAGACCAGATACGCGTTTACCGTCATGTCCTCGAACGGGGTGTTGAATTGCAGCAACCCCTCCAGCGCGACCGGTTCCGGCACGTAAGTTCCCTCGCCCAGCGCCACGACGCGATCCGCCGCGAGCGCGAGCGGGCCGCACAGCGCTCGCACGATCTCCGCGTCAAATTCTCCCGAGAGCACCGACTCGGTCCGCTCCACCGTCACTCCCGCGCGTTCGGCGAGGTCTTCATTCTTGAGGCCAATCCCGCGCTGGGCTTTCCCCAGCACGTCTTCGTAGTTGTCTTCGAGTCCAATCTTCATCGCGAGCAACCGTAGACCACCGCCGAATCGCCCGCCCGCTTAAAATCAATCCCCGCGCCGCACCCGAATCTTCAACTGCGCCGGATCCGAAAACTCCAACCGACCGTCGACGCGATACCGGGCGAACACGTCGAGCACGAACTTCCCGCGCTGGAGCGCCTTCCCCGCCAGCCGTCCCCGGTTTTTTCGGAAACGGATCCCCACGGGCAACTCGCCCCGAACGATGTAGCGAATCCGATTCTGAATTCGCGACCCACCCTGCGCCACGACGTAGCGCGCGACCTTCTTCGACACCCGGTCACCCTGATCGAATCGGAAAACATTCCGCTTCGTCGAGACGTTCACGATCACCGGCGTCGGCGGGAACGCCGCCGGCGCGAAGACCTCGAGCGCATCGCCATTCTCGTTCGTCGACCGCGCCAACCGCACCACGATCTGCCCGGCACCGTTCACCGCGATCACGTCCGGCGATTGCTTCACCGCCCCGGCCTGCACGGGCACCACCACCGGCGGGACCGTCGGGACGAGGGTGTCCCAATAAACCAAATTTCCCTGCGAACCGTAGAGCAACACTCCCGCCGAACTCAGCAATCCCCGGTAACCGTCGAAGGCCACCGACAACTTCGTATTCGTGTCGACGAACTCAACCTTCCCGTCGGAAGTCCCGAACGCCACCTGCGCAAAATTATTGAACTGCAGCGCGAACACGCTGTCCGCCCGCCTCGGAAAATTGAAACTCTCCGACGTCCCCCGGCTCTCCGCCCGAACGATCACGACGCGGTAGATGAGCGTCGTCGGGTTGAGAATCAGCGTCACCACGTCGCCCACTTCGTTGATCGCCGCGTTGGCCGGAAACAGATCGAACCCACTCGGAACCGCCGGCCCGACCACCGTGCTCATCCGATCCGTCCCAGATCACCGTCCGCTTCTCCCCACTGATCGTCGTCAAATACAGCACCTCGCCCTTCCCGTTGATCGAAATTGGCTGCAGACCCGTCGCGGTCGCCGGCGGCACGATGGAAGTCACCGTCGGCGGATTCCCCGGTGTCGCATCGGGCGTCCACGTAATCAGCTCAAACGTCCCCGCGTCCTGCGCCCCGAACGCCGTGCCGACCGAGTTGATCGACTTGAACGAACTCGACCCCGGATCCGTCCCTTCAGCCTGGAATGGCCCCAGCGTCGCCGTCCACACGAAGGCCGTCTGCATCGTGTTGTCCGTGGTCGACGCCTTCCCGACGACCGTTCCGCTCAAATCGAACGACGTCGCTTCCACCACGTCATATCCTCCCGGCGGCTGCACCTCCAAGCCGAGCCCCGCGGCGGAATTGAAAAATGTCCCCAGCGGAGTCGCCACCGCTCCGGTCGCGATCACGCGATACACCACGTCCCCGTTTTCGTTGAACAAGACCGAGTCCGGAATCCGACGATCCGTCGCCACCCCCAGATTCGCGACCGACCTCTCGAAAACGAATTCATCCGGGGCCGCCGACCTGGCGAACGGCGCGAACGCCAGCAGCGAGAGAAAACTGATCCAACGAATATTCATCAATTGCGCGATCTACTTCTTGCCGAACAGACTGCCCATCAACCCCATCGCGTTCGGCATTCCCTTACCCGCGATGAAATCGTCGACGTGACCTGCCAGTCCCGAAGGCAACCGTCCCTTCAAAAATTCCACCGCCGTCTCGGCCGCCTGACGCGCCTGCTCTTCGGTAATCCCCACCCGGTTCTCGATCAACTTCACCAATTCTTCCATCCCCCGATCTACAACCAATTTGTAGTTTCACAAAACACAAATTGCCCCGCTCATCCCAATTCCATCCTTCAAACCGCCCCGCAACCCACTACCCTCCCCCTCCTGTGAAACGCGGCTTTCTCGACAAACTCATCAACCGCATCGGCGTCGTCCAGCCAGCCGACGTCCAGAACACCCTCGTCGAGCTGGCCCGCGAAAAGGGCTTCCTCGAGACCATCTTCAATTCCATCCTCGAAGGCGTCATCGTTACCGATCCCCGCGGACGCGTCATCTACCTCAACACCGCCGCCGCCGGATTTTTCGGTCTCGAGATCGAGGCCAGCATCGGTCGTTCGTTAAGCGAAATCGTTAAAGGCCTCGACATCACCGCCATCAGCACATCCGGCCAGACCGTGAACCGCGATCTCGAAGTCTTCTACCCGGAAAATCGCTTCCTCAATTTCTACGTGGTCCCAATCCCCGGCGACGACGACGAGACGACGGAAGGCCACGCCGTCATCCTCCGCGACGCCACCGAATCCCGCCGCTCAGCCGAGGAAACCATCGAGTCCGAGCGGTTCACCGCCCTCACCCAGCTCGCCGCCGGAGTCGCCCACGAAATCGGCAACCCGCTCAACTCGCTCACCATCCACCTCCAGCTCCTCGCCCGCCGTGCCGCCAAGCTCCCGGTCAAGGTCCGCCACAGCTTCGAAGAGAGCCTCCGCGTCACCCGCGAGGAAGTCGCCCGGCTCGACCACATCATTTCGCAATTCCTCCGCGCCATTCGTCCCCAACCCATCGAGACCCGCCCCGCCGACCTCAACAGCCTCGTCCGCGAATCGCTCGTCTTCCTGGCACCGGAACTCGAAAATCGCCACATCCTCGTCGAACTCGCCCTCGACGAAAGCCTGCCCCCCATCGAGATCGATCACGACCAGATCAAGCAGGCGTTTTACAACGTCATTCGCAACAGTTTCCAGGCGATGAAAACCGGCGGAGTCCTCCGCGTCTCGACCCGGATCGACGAATCGCACTACACCGTCACCTTCGCCGATACCGGCGGGGGCATTTCCACCGACGACATGGGCCGCATCTTCCAGCCCTACTACACGACCAAGGAAAACGGCACCGGCCTCGGCCTCCTCATCGTCCGCCGGATCGTCCGCGCCCACGGCGGCGAAATCGCCATCGAAAGCACCGCCGGCCAGGGACTGAACTTCATCATTCGCCTCCCCCGCCTCGACCGCCACGTCCGCTTCCTGGAGGACCACTCCTCCCAACCATAACGCCGGCCCGCCACCGTCCGTCATGAAGTCACCCCCACTCCGCAACTCGCCCGGCCTGTGTTTCGCGGCCTTCCTCGCGATCGCCACCGCGACCCTCGCAATCGGCTGGCTGCAGCAACCCCAGACGAGCGGCGAACTCGTCGGCCACGCCGCGAAATTCGCCTACCTCTTCGATCTCGTCCGCACCGACGGTCGCATTCCCGCCTGGCTGCCCGACTACCTCACCGGCCACCCCGCCGCCACGCAACTCAGCTTCGCGCTCGCCTTTCCAATCTACCTCCCCGCCATCCTCATCTTCGGTCCGGTTGTCGGGATGAAGATTTCCGGCCTCCTCCTCCTCGCCGCCGGGGGCTTCGCCGCGTTCCTCCTCGGACGCCGACTCACCGGCGACGGATGGACCGGGTTCGCCGTCGGAGCCGCTTATTTCCTCTCACCACAGATCCTGCTCCGCCTCGGCTGGCAGGAACACATGACCATTGTCGTGACCTATCCGCTGGTCCCGCTCGCGTTCTGGGCGC
>CAVUDH010000006.1:0-221045 GCA_963740185.1 uncultured Verrucomicrobiae bacterium | reverse complement strand
CTTCCCAAGCGTAGGCGGCTTATGTCACACCAAGGCACGAACGCCGCCCCTTCCATCGGATTCCTCGTTTCCGATTTGGAGATACTCAGCAAAGCTCGTTGGTCGAAACCGGTCCTTTACCCGGGTGGTTTCGACTTCGCTTTCCACGGTTCAACCTTCCGACTGCTCAATACAGAGCGGCATGTCCCTCAAATGTTTCTCCGCCCCAAAATGCTTGCGGCCACCCTTCCTCAGCCCCCCGCGAGTATCATCATGCCAGACGAGATACCCATCTTCGCCTCCGCCGCCTCATACTCGACAACTACGGACGACTTGGGCATAAACAATTTCCATGGCGGAGCCCGGCTGGCGATTCAAGGAACTCACCCCCGGCGACACCCGCATCAACGCCACGCACCTCGAATTTTTTCGCGACGAGGCACTCGCCAACCCGGCTGACGCGTTCGTCCGTGAGGACATTCAGAATCGCCTCGACGCCCGGCACCCCAGCCAGCGCTCCGTGCGCGTCGTCTACCGCTTCCGGATCGGTTCTGGAGCTGTTCCCGCCGACCGGGCCGCCCGCTGGCTCGCCGGCCTCGCCCCCCACCTCGAGGCGCCGGCCACCCGTGAGGAACTCGACGAATCTCCGGACACTCTCGCGGCCATCCCGTTCCTTCTCGCCGAGGACTACCGCACCACCGGACTCGATGGCGACCCCCACCGGACCAGCGATCCCGAAGACCGCACGATCCCCAACGATTTCTACTGGTTCGTGCGCAACGTCGGTCGCTCCGGCAAGCACGGCAGCGACCGCGGACGTTGGGGACTCGGGAAAATTGTCTACCCCGCCGCGTCGGCGATCCGCTCCTTCTTCGCCCTCACCGTCCGCCGATCCGATCAGCGCCGCCTGCTGGTCGGGCGCTCGGTGCTGGCCGTGCACCGAGTGGACGGAGCCGACTACGATTCTGAAGGCTACTTCGGCCAATTCGATTCCGTCGACTTCCCCAGCTTCTGCACCCCCGTCGAATCCTCCGAGACTCACGATGCCTTCGCCCAGGATTTCGGCCTACAGCGCTCCACCGACGAGCCCGGTCTGTCCATCGTCGTTCCGTTCCCGCTCGAAGACATCAATGCCCCGGCTGTCGCGGAAAGTGTGATCCTCCACTACTTTGACGAAATCCTCCGAGACCGGCTCGAGATCGTCGTCGAGGACGACAGTGGCTTTCGCGTCCACCTGCACGCCCCGACCTTCGAGGACGCGGTCGCCGGATTGCCCGGAGCCACCCCCGCCCGGCGCAACGAACTCCTCGCCCGCCTCCGCTTCGCCCGCGACGCCCGCCGCGTTGATCCCGACGGCCCCTCCTCCTTCGCGCTCACCCGGGCCACCGCCCCGAAGTGGCAAGGCATCGACGAAATGTTCGCCACGCCCGAAGCGGCGCAGGCCGCCCGTGCCGCCTACCGCGACGGAGCCCTCCTGCGCTTCGACGTTCCCGTTGCCGTGCGCCGGAACCGGTCCACCGCGACCGCGATCGGCCAGCTCACCGTCTTCGTTCAGCGCAACGAGGACTCCAACGCCACGAACGAGATCTTCATCCGCGACGGCCTCACGATCTCCGGCCTTCGCGTGCTGCGCGAACCCGGCGTCACCGCGCTCACCCTCATCGAAGACGACGCCCTCTCCACCCTGCTGGGTGACGCCGAGAATCCCGCCCACACCACCTGGGTCCAATCCACGAAACACTTTCGCGGCAAATACCAACTCGGTCCCACCATTCTCAGCTTCGTCCGCCACGCCGCCACCCAGCTCTCCGGCTTCCTCGGGCGCTCCGAGGACAGTCTCGACGAAGACCTTCTCCAGCACCTCTTCAGCCTGCCCCTCGACGACGGCCACAAGCTTCCCCGCCCGAAGGTCCGCCCCGGCGGCTCGCCGCCCGGGCCTCCCCCCGACATCGCACCATCTCGTCCGCGTGCCTTCGCCGTCACATCCGTCGAATCCGGTTTCAGCCTCCGCGCCACCGGCCTCGTCCAGCCCCCGCCGGAAGCCATCGTCATCCGCGCCGCCTACGAGTCGCTTCGCGGGAACCCGTTCAAACAACACCATCCCGCCGATTTCGACTTCTCCGCCAACGACTCCGGGCTCCGTTACGACGGTGAGGGCGTCGAACTGCGCATGGAACAACCCAACCGCATGCGGGTGCGCCTCACCGATCCCGCCTTTCACCTCACCGTCACCGGCTTCGACCCACACCGCGACCTCGTCGTCGATGCCCGCTCGGTCAACCGCCGCCCCACCGCCGACGAACCTGCCGACGACCCGGAGGGCGAGTCATGATTCGTCGTTTCAATTACACCGACCGTGCCCGGCTTCCGCTCGAAGCCATCCAGATCATCGTCCACGAATTCTCCGACCGTCCCACGACCTTCGACTTCGGATTCGATCCACCCGCGCCGCTCACCGCTCATCCCCACGCATCCGTCTGGGTGGAAGCCTACTCCGGCCCCCTCCAGATGCGCTTCCCGTTCGGCCATCCCTCCGACCTCCGGCCCCCGCCATCGAACGCCCTCTCCCGCTTCCGTCCCGGGGAAAAACTCCTCTTTCGCGTCAAGGTCGTCGACGGAAGTGACGACCGCCGCCGCATTCTCGCGTGGGCCGACCGCATCCGGCCCGTCAGCCCCGAGGAAGCCGCCGCCGGACGCCGCAGCATCCTTCCCGTCGAGCGTGCCCCGCTCGGCGAGCGCGTCTGGCGGCTCGACTGGCGCGAGGACCTGCCCGTCCTGCAGGTCAATGAAGCCATCGTCGAGCCCCGCGACATCACCCAGATGGCCCGCATGGATCCCGAATTCCTCTCCCTCGTCTACCCCGCCGTCGTCCGCGAGATTCTCCACACCCTCCTCCTGACGACCCAGCTTCCCCCCACCGACGAAGGCGAACCGCACGACTGGATCCGCCTCGCCGAGACCCAATTCCGGGCCGGCCCGCCTCCGCCCGAACCCGGCGAGGACGATTCCGGAACCGCCGAGATTATCGAGTGGATCGACCGCGCCGTCGCTGGATTTTGCCGCCACTGGAACGCCCGCGAAGCCTATACCCAGATGAAAATCCGCGAATCCAATGGCTGACCCCTTCCGCATCCTTAACGCAGCCGGTCGCGAACGCTGGGCCACCTGGGTCGGCGAACTTCGCGACGACCCCACTCTCGATCCTCCGCGCGCCCTTCTCACCGACGCCATCTCCTCCCGCGAGATTGTGGGCGAGCTTCCCCTTC
The DNA here is from genome assembly GCA_963740185.1 of uncultured Verrucomicrobiae bacterium. Lineage (GTDB taxonomy): Bacteria > Verrucomicrobiota > Verrucomicrobiia > Chthoniobacterales > JAATET01 > CAVVKW01. The sequence goes on along the minus strand of CAVUDH010000006.1, from coordinate 217,800 downwards.
CGAGCGGTCCCTTCGCCTCCAAATACGAATTCGCCACCGCTCTCCTGCCCATCATCGAAGCCATCGAGGCCCAACGCCTTCCCGAAGCCGACTGGGCCGCCGTCTGGGACACCCTCGCGCTGATCTATTTCGACGAAATCTGCCCGGCTGAAAATGGAAAGCGAAAGCCCAAGGCGCACGAGCGGTACCGCTTCACGAGCAACTTCCTAAAATCCCATCGCCATCGCGTCGCAGGACCGATCTCGTTCCTAAGATTTGGAGGAGCCAACGCCCGGCTCTTCTCGGACGGTGCGCCTTCAAAACTTTCCGATCAGGAAGAACAAATCGGGGCGCGACAGGAAATGGCGGGAAATCCCGAATTGCTGGCGCTGATGCTCAGTCTCTATTGGGATGAGGACAAATCCGGGCCTAAGAAAGGATGGGCTCCAAATTCACCGAAGCCCGGAACGCTGCGGCGATTGGTCACAGTCTACAGCCAACTCTCCCGCACCTTCGATCTCGGTACAATTTCGTCCGCGTCCTTGCGGGATCTGCTCCCTCGGGAATTCATGCGGTGGCTGGCTTGATGGCCATCATTCGGCCTTACCGAACGCGCCGAGGGCAACGGCTTCGAGCAATATCTGTTTGAGTTTTAGTCGGTCAAAATCGTGGTGTTGTCTTCGGTGACAGGAAGGACAAAGCGCGGCGACGTTCTCAACGGTGTCTTCACCTCTTTCGGAAAGAGGCTGGATGTGATGGACTTCGAGATAAGCGACTCTCCGATCCGTCAGAAAAAGCTCGTGAACGCAGCCCGGCATTTCACAACGACCTCGGCTTCTTCTAATCGCAAATTCCGATACTATTGGGGATCGATAAAACTCCTGACGAGTTCTCATCGTCGGCTGCCGGGGCACCGTCGGTAGTCGCCGTCGGAGAGCGTCATCTGAGAGAGACGATGCGATTTGCGCTCGGATCGCGTTTTCAAACTCCGGATCAATTCCCGAATCATCAATTTTTGCCGCAAAAAGTGTTGTTCCGTCGCTGGCGAGGCAAACTTCATCGCCGATGTTCAGCCACGACCGGATGAACTCCCTGCCCCTTCGAGGTTCTGGCGTCCTGTCGGCTTTGTCCGAGCGATTGGAAAAGTAGTAGGAAGCCGCTACTTGTTGCTGCTCAAGATCACCAAGCAGCTTGATTGTGAAGGGATCCAGCCCTCCAGTTCTCACTCGGCTGTATGCCCAAGGCATCGAAGATGTCCTTTTGCTCATCGTTCAGACATACGCCTGCTTGTCTTTGTCGGTGCGAGTAACGGTCTTAAATGCACGCAAATCGAATGAGTCGACCAAGATATTTTTCTGAATTCCCATTCTCTCGTCAGCTGTAGAGCCGTAAACCCCAATTTGTGAAAACTGCCGTTGACTCTGGGAAGAAAACCGGACATTTTGTCCGCAGTGAATTCCAAAACATCCAACTTTGACCTTTTGATGCGGGTACGGGACATCTATTCGCAGGAACAGGTTGCCGACACTCTCGGGCGAAATCCGCGGACGGTGCGGCGATGGGAGACGGAAGCATCCGTCGTTCCTTCGATCGCATGCGACGGACTCCGTCGCATGCTGGAGTCCTCGATAGTGAACGAAGAATCTGCGGAATACCGGGTAACAAGAAAACCGTCATTTCGCTTCGTTGACTTGTTCGCTGGAATCGGCGGGACACGGCTTGCTTTCGAAAATTCGGGTGGTGTGTGTGTGTTTACGTCCGAATGGGATCGGTTCTCGTGTCAGACCTATCGAGCCAATTTTTCAGACAACCACGCAATATCCGGAGATATCACCGAGGTCAACGCCTCGGCCATCCCCGATCACGAGGTCCTTGTCGCCGGCTTTCCGTGTCAGCCCTTCAGTCTCGCGGGTGTGAGCAAAAAAAACAGTCTGGGCCGCGTTCATGGTTTTGAGGACAAGACTCAGGGAACTCTGTTTTTCGACGTTGCCCGCATCCTAAAGGAGAAGCGACCGAGCGCGTTTCTGCTGGAAAACGTAAAGCACCTACTGCGTCACGATAAGGGGCGAACACTCGAAGTCATTCTCAAGACGCTGGAACATGAGCTGGATTACAGGGTTTCGGTTAAAGTCATCAACGCTGCAGCTGTCGTTCCGCAGAAAGCGGGAACGCATTTTTCTCGTCGGCTTCAAGGAAGAATGCGGTTTCGACTGGGACTCAATCGACCTGCCCGCTGTCGAGGACGGCCCGCTTCTTGGCTCCATTCTGCACGCTGCGAGCGAGAAACCTGAACCGCCCTACACCCGTCGTGCGGGCCGTTCAACCGACGTGGATCCGCGTTACATCCTCAGCGATCATCTTTGGGGTTATCTGCAGCGCTATGCCGCCAAACACTTGGCGGCAGGAAACGGGTTTGGCTGCAGCGTCTTCGACCGCAATCAAGTCGCCCGGACCCTGTCGGCGCGCTACCACAAGGACGGCTCGGAGATTCTCATTGCGCGCCGTGGCGGCAACCCTCGTCGGTTGACGCCGCGTGAATGTGCCCGGCTGATGGGGTTCCCGGATTCGTTTCGGATTCCGGTGTCGGACACTCAGGCCTACCGGCAGTTCGGCAACAGCGTGGTCGTGCCCGTTGTGACGGAGATCGCCCCGGCGATGGCGCCGTGTTTGGCGGGTTCCCCGCTGCCGCCCAAGCCCGATGGCCGACAAATGAGCCTCCCGCACATTCACGAGGAGGAAGGATCAGCGGCTTCGAAGGAATCGCAGCCAATCCGCCGCAAGGTCACCTATCGCAAAACGAAAGCTCAACCCAAACCCAAGCCATGCCGCAAAAAAAACAAAACCACACAATCGGCCTGATCCCGAACAACAATTCGGAAGCCTCCGCGAGACTCGACGCGATTCGGGTCCAGCGCGAGCGCCTCGGCTCCATCGCGCCCCCGGTCTTCCTGCGGGGCTGGAACGCGCTGTTTTACCTCCACCCGGGATTGCATCCTGATGACAGCGATCAATCCGACGGGGGGTGGCCGGAGGATCTGCGACGCATCGCGTCCGAGGCGTGGAGCCGGGTCGATGCGGGCACCATTCCCGAAGACGACGTCTACTGCGCCGATGCCGGCTGGGCGGGGCTCTGCGACAGGGTCGAAGTGCCATCGCTCGAGGAACGCTCCCGCCGTCGCGAACTCGCCCGGCTCTGACCATCCGGTCGGTCTGCGCGATTGGTTTCGGCAACCGGCTTCCTCGATCATCCACCTGACGTGAAGGATGTCTTCACCCCGGAGAAGCGCAGCGCCGTGATGTCGCGCATCCGGGGGCGCGGGAACAAGGCGACCGAGCTGCGGATGATCGCGTTGATGCGCGGCTACGGGCTGACCGGATGGCGGCGAAACCAGAAGCTGCCGGGTAAACCGGATTTCGTTTTTCGGCGGGAGCGGGTCGCACTCTTCGTCGACGGTTGTTTCTGGCACGGTTGCCCGAAGCCGAAGCACGCTCCGCTCCCCAAGACCCGGGCCGAGTGGTGGAAGGCCAAGCTCGACCGCACCCAGGTCCGCGACCGGGAGGTCAACCGGACGCTCCGCCGGGATGGCTGGACCGTCATCCGCGTCTGGGAACACGACCTCGCCGCCAGACACTGGCCGCGCGTCGCCCGGCGCGTCGCCTTGGCGCTCAGCGGAAGTTGAAGGCGTGGATAACGGCATGTCGCTTTAAGTCATGGGGTTGCGATTTTTTTTGGTGGTGGCTACTGGCTACATGCGGGGACGGGCTTGAGGACGACGCCGAGGAGTTTGAGAGCCTTGGCCTGCACGACGGTGGGTTCGGTGAGTTTATGGAAGTGCTTGGCCCCGGTCACAGCGGGCCGGATGGCAAGTCGGCAGAGCGTGGCCAGATCCTCGATGAGCGTGGCGAAGCTGTGGGCGGGCAACCCGTCCTCTGCTTGCTTGGACGCGGCCTTGAGTTCCGCGCGCTTCGAGCGCCGGGCCTTGGCCACCGGACTGGTGCGGGGCGCGCCGCCCGGCACCTCGTCGCCGAAGAGCGCGGGCCGAAGCGCTCTCTCCATGTGCCATTGGGCGTGGCAGGCCAGCATGCAGACGAGCACATGCGCGCGCACCATGTCTTCTTCGCGGTGGAAGATCGGCCGCACGTCCAGGACCGTGGTCTTCATGGCGCGGAAGGCTCGCTCGACCTGGGACAGCGATTTGTAGGTGCGGACCAGTCCGGCGCTGTCCATCTCCGCGCTGGGAACGCGTCCGGCTCGGACGACGTAGATTCCGTCCATGGCGGCCTCGCTGGCGATGGACTCCTCGTCGCGAACGAACTCGAAGGAAGTCTCATCGATACTGAGCGTGAAGTGCTTGAGCATTTTGAGCTTGGCACATTCGCGCTCGACGCGCCGGGCGATGCGGTCCTTGCCGCGAAAGGGCGCGCGGTCGCGGCGGCAGGCGTCGGCGATTGTCTGGAGCTTGGCCTGCGTGGCGGCCAGCAACTCGTTGCGTTTGCGCTTGCGTTCGATGGCCAGGGCGGGATTGCAGCATACCACGAGGCGCTCGCCGGGGAAGTGCTCCTCACTGACGATCTCGGCCAGATCGAGTTCGTCGAAGAGTTCGGGCTGTAGCTCTCCGGAGTCGGCGAGCTTGCGGATCTGGCCGTTGCGCAGGGCGCTGATCCAGCCGTAGCGGTCGGTGCCCTCGGCCTTGAGGTCATCGATGCGGGCGTTGGTGAGCATGCCTCGGTCGCCGACGAGGACGACGCGCGCCAGTCCGAAGCGTCCGCGCAGGGTCTCGAGCTGGCTTTGAACGGTGGCGGGATCGCCCGTGGAGCCGGGAAAGACCTCGACGGCCACCGGGCAGCCTTGGGCGTTGCACAGCAGGCCGATGTTGATCTGGCGCTTGCCTCGTTTTTTGTCGCGGTTGTGCCCGAACTCCGCGAGCGGGCAGTGGGAACCTTCGTAGTAGGTGGATGTCAGGTCGTAAAGAACGGCGGTGCCTTCGTGCAGATGCTCGGCGGCCAGACGGCCTTCGATCCGATCCTGGCGTTGGAGAAGCCAGCGCATGGCACCATAGAGGTCGTGTTCGTCCACCTCGCCGAGGTCGAGTTCCTCGCCCAATGTGCTCGTGGCCGTGGCGGGGCTCAGGTGGCGGGAGAGCGCGAGCTTGGAACCGGGATAGAGGATGCGCCCGGCGATCAGTGCCAGGGCCAGGTTGCGATCCCGACCGGACCTGCGGTCCAGAGTGGCGGCAAATCCAATACCGCGCAGTGCTCCGAGCACTGCGGCGACATGGCCGTGGGGCAGACTGCGATCCACTGTGAATCCGTCCTCGAGCGCGGTCTCGGAGGCATGTCCGCCTTTGAAGAGGACTCGCAGACCGGCCACGACCTCGGGAGCCCAGTCGGAGATGTTGGCCAGGGTGCGTTTCTTGACTTTGCCGTTTTCGCGGTAGGACTCGCGCACGAGGATGGCGGGGCGAGAGTTGCGATTGGGAACAACATCGATATGCATGGCTGCATTAATTCATTCGAATAACTTTCCGTCAAAGTTCTTAACTGTATTTACATGGCTACATTTCGGCTGAAAACCCTGATATTCTAGCGCTAACATTAAGCGATTCAGCTGCTTATGAATAAAGTGATCCTTCAACTTCCGACTAAACAGGATTTTGCAAGATTGACTGGATTAACAGGATTGGGAGAAGGGGCCTGAAATTCCTTTCAAAAAAATCCCGTTAATCCTGCAAATCCAGTTAATCCCGTTTAGTTCTCCTCCCAGCGCCCCTCACCCGCCCCACACGTCGGCGTCCCCAAACCACCGCGACGTCGTCACTTTCTGACGGGTGTAAAACGCCACCCCCTCGCGCCCCTGCATGTGCAGATCGCCAAAAAACGATTCGTTCCAACCACTGAACGGAAAAAACGCCATCGGCGCCGGCACCGCCACATTCACTCCCACCATCCCGGCGTTGATCCGATTCCGAAACTCCCGCGCCGCTCGTCCGCTGTTGGTGAAAATTGCCGCCCCGTTTCCGTAAACCGACCGATTCGCCATGAAGATCGCTGCGTCCAGATCGTCCGAGCGCATCACGTTCAGCACCGGCCCGAAAATTTCTTCCTTCGCCACCGACATCCCGTGCTCCACGCCGTCGAGAATCGTCGGTCCGACGTAGAAGCCGTTCTCCGCACCACCGACCCTGACTCCCCGCCCATCGGCTAACACCCGCACCCCCGAGCTCTCACCTTCCCCGATCAAGCTCAACACCCGATCGCGGTGAGCCGCCGTGATCACCGGCCCCATCGTGGCATCGGCATCGCGAAACGCCGCCCCGACCCGGATCGCTTTCGCCGCTGCCGCCAATTCCGGCAAGACTCGCTCGCCCGCCTCGCCAATCGCGATGGCCGTCGACCCCGACATGCACCGTTCCCCCGCGCATCCAAACGCGGCTTCCACCAACCCGCGCACCGCCTCCGGCACGGTCGCGTCCGGCATGATCAGGATAAAATTTTTCGCGCCCCCCGCCGCCTGCACCCGTTTCCCGTGTCGCGTTCCAACTTCGAAGATATGCTTCGCCACCGGCGTCGAACCCACGAACGAGATCGCGTGAACGTCCGGATGCACCAACAGGCCGTCCACCACCTCGCGACCGCCCTGAGCCAGGTTGAACACACCCTTCGGCAACCCCGCTTCATCGAGCAATTCCGTCAGCCGGATCGCGGTCAGAGGCACCTTCTCACTCGGCTTCAACACGAACGTATTCCCGCAGGCCAGCGCCAGCGGAAACATCCAGAGCGGCACCATGGCTGGGAAATTGAAGGGCACGATTCCCACGCACACCCCGACCGGCTGGCGGATCGTATCGCAATCAATGCCACGCGCCACGTTCTCCAACGACTCGCCCATCAGCAACGTCGGCGCACCGCACGCGTATTCCACCATCTGGATCCCGCGCCGCAGATCACCCCGCGCCTCGCTCAGTGTCTTCCCGTGCTCGGTCGAAATCGTCAGCGCAATTTCCTCCGCCGCCGACTCCAACAAAGCCTTGTAGCGAAAAAGGACTCCCGCCCGATCAATCGCCGGCGTGTCCCGCCAGCCCGGGAACGCCGCCGCCGCCGCCCCGACTGCGGCATCCACCAGCTCGAGACCCGCCAACGGCACCTCGGCGATCACCTCGCCCAGCGCCGGATTGAAGACTTCCGCCCGCTCCGCCGCCTCCGACAGAACCCATTCCCCTCCGACGAAACTACGACAAATTTTCATCCTGTTGATTCTTTCGCGCTATTCGAGCGCTGTCACGCTCACCGCGACAACGCGTCCGACTGCTTCACAAAGTCATCCCCGTCCCACTCGCCATCGGCCTTGACCATTTTCTTTGCCTCGGCCTGGGCTTCCTTCCGCTCCCGCTGCATGCGCACCAGCTCGGTGTGCGACGTGAAATACGGCAGACTCAGCCCCTTGAAATCTTCCAGCGACGAGAAACCATGCTCTTCCATGAAGCCCTCCAGCCCCGCGCACAGGTCTTTTACCATGCCGTAGCCGTGCTTCATCACCCCCGTGCAGACCTGCACGGTATCCGATCCCAGCAGGATGAACTGCGCCGCGTCCTCGCCGGTCTCCACGCCGCCGAGACCGGACAATGTCCGCCCCGGAAACTCCGACTTGATCAACTGCGAGATCTCCATGCACATGCGCAAAGCGATCGGCCTCACCGCGATGGACGAGTAGCCGCCCGGGGTCGTGTAGCCCTCCACGCTCGGCTCCGGTCGCAGCGTCTGCAGGTTCACGCCGACCACACTGCGGATCGTATTGATCGCGCTCACGCCGTGACACCCCGCCGCCAACGCGGCCCGCGTCGGCTCCTCGATGTGCGTGATGTTCGGGGTCATCTTCGCCCAGACTGGCAGCCTCGAAGTCGACATCACCCACTCGCAGACCTCGCCGAGAATCTCGGGATCCTGTCCCATCGCTCCGCCCATCTTTCGCTCCGGCATCCCGTGCGGACACGAAAAGTTGAGTTCGAAGGCATCGACCCCCGCATCCTGGCACCGCTCGATCATCTCGATCCAATTGTCCTTCACGAATTCCTCCATCACCGAAGCGATGAGGATCCCCTCCGGAAACGCGTCCTTCGCATTCTTGAATTCCTCCAACCAAATCTCAAATGGTCGGTCGCTGATCAGCTCGATATTTTCCCAGCCGATCACCTCGCCGCTCCCCGCCTTCAGCTTCCCGTAGCGCGGCGTCACGTTGATCACCTTCGACGAATCCAGACTCACCGTCTTGGCGATCACGGCACCCCAACCTTCGCGGAAGGCCCGGTTGATCACGTTCAGATTGGTTCCCGGAGGCCCTGACCCAATCACGAAAGGGTTCGGCAATTTCAGTCCGTCAACGGTCGAAGCAAGAGGATTCATAATCAGAAAGGGAGGTTAGAAACAAGAGGTAGAGCAATTTAGAAGCCAAGTGGAGCCAATGCCGACCGAACGACAAATTCCTTAAGGCCGATCCTCCCCATCGCTCGCAGCCGCCAACTGAAACCATCCATCGGTTGCGACCAACCACTCGTCGGGGAAGAGGAAAATATCCCGCCCTTCAAAGTCATTGGCGTCGATCGAAAACATCGCCCTTGGCTCCCGCCCCTGAACAAAAATCGCGAGAAACGACGACCCCCAATGATCCAGCGGACGCTGCTCGATCCACCTTACGTCTGCCTTACTCACGAGCCGATTCGGCGCTCCTGCCAAGTCATTCGCAAACCGCTCGACCTCCACCCGCCAGACAACGGACTGCACCACCAACACCAGGCTAAACGCAACGGCAGGCCACGCCAGAGACCACGACCCAGCCCCTTTCACCACCCGCCCCGCCCGCAAACCCCACCAGTGGCTCCCAAATCCAGCGAACATCGGCAGCGAAAACAACAACACGAATCGCCGATACCCCAGAGCGCCCGCCCACAGATCCGGTGACGCCGCCCACAGGCACCCGACCGCCGCTACGCCAATCGCTGACCACCGAAACCACCGCCGCCCCCGCCCGGATGGCAGCCACCCAAACGCCATCGCCAACGCCGCTGCGCCCATCACCAAGGTGCCGGCCAGCATCAGCGTCGGAAAGCCATACAACGCACCTCGCGTCGCGTCGAAATTCGGCTGCCACGCAAACTCGCCAACCTCGTAGGGACTCGCCGTCATCACTGCGAAAACCAAACGCCCCACCGCCGTTACCGCGAAGACCACCATCCACCCAGCCGCCCGGCGGCTCCGATCCACCCACGCCACCCACCCGCAACTCGCCGCCGCCAACGCAAACAACGGAGCCGCCAGCGGGTGGAGAAAAAACAGATAAGCTGTCAGCACCGCAAGCCAAACCATTCCTCCCGCCGGGAGCCCCGCCGCCAGGATGGCCAATACGGGCCAGAACGCCTGCACCAGCAGCGTCGCCTCCGACATCACGCAAATTTGCCCCGGCAGCGCCACCAGCAGAATTCCGAGAACCGCCCACACCCGCAACGCAGCCAGTCGACCACGCAAATAGAAAAAGACCAGGGCCAGGGCACCCGCCGGCGTCACCGCCAGCAACAAACCGTAAAGCACCGCCAGCGACAGAGGATCGCCAACCCAATCCCCCGCTTGCCCGACCAACCACAGCACCGGATAGTTGCTCCACCGATGGTGCGCGATCAGCGGCGCACCCTCCTGCAGCGCGTTAAAAAGGTACCCGCTCCCGTCCCACACCAGCGCCGCCAGGCAGCCCGCCGCCACCCCGTACGCCACCACCACCGGCAAAAATACCGCCAGCATACCTTCCGGGCGGTGCTTCATGCCTTCGTCGGACGGCTACGCAGCCGCCACCTTCGCGATCACCTTCTCAGTCAGCGCGTCGAGTGCCAGCACCGACAGCTCGAGGTGTTCCTCCCGCGTATCCTCGATCTTGTTGTGACTGATCCCGTGCAGGCTTTGAACGAACATCATCACCGTCGGCACCCCCGCCCGCGCGACCTCCGCCGCATCGTGGAGCGGCCCGGACGGTAGCCGACGCGACGTCCCGCACGTCTCGCGAATCGCCTCGTCACACAGGTCGATCAAATCTACATCGAACAAAATCGGATCGATCTGCCACAGCCGACTCCACTCGACCGTTGCCTTCGCGTCCGCCGCGAACCGCTCACTCGCCTCCCGCGCCTCCGCCAACATCCCATCCAACGCGGCCTTGTCCAGGTGACGCTGATCAAGCGTGATCTCACAATCCGCTACCACACTCGTCACGATCCCTGGTTTCGTCTTACACGATCCGATGGTGCAGACCCCGCCCCCGCTCCGATCGGCGATCTCGTAAATCTCCGGGCACATCCGCGCGGCAGCCAGCAGTGCATCCTTCCGCCGATTCATCGGAGTGCTACCCGAGTGCGCCGCCTGACCGCCAAACCGCATCGCGTGTCGCTCGACACCAAATGTGCCCAACACCGCTCCCAGCGGCAGGTCCAAATCCAGCAGCACCGGACCCTGCTCGATGTGCAACTCCAGGTAAGCCGCCGCCTTTCCGAGCTCCTTCCCGGACTCCTTGACCCGGTCAAATTCGATCCCGTTTTCCGCCAGCGCCTCCACCAGCCCCACCCCGTCCCGATCCGTCAGGCCCCGCGCCTCCTCGACGTCCAGATTTCCCGAGCACGCCGACGAGCCAAAGAGACTCTTGCCGAACCTCGCGCCTTCCTCGTCCGCCCAATCCACCACGCGCACCGTCACCGGAGGCTTCCCGTCGTATTGCTCGTGCAGTCGTCGTAGAATTTCGACTCCAGCGAGGGTGTTCAGACACCCATCGAGCCACCCGCCATTCGGCACCGAGTCGATGTGTCCGCCGATGACCACTTCCCGATCCGATTCACCCCGCAACGTCCCCCACAAATTCCCCGCCTCGTCCCGATGCACTTCCACCGGGATCGTTTCCAACTTTTCCCGCAGCCACGCCCGCGCCGTCCGCCACGTTTCGGTAAAGGCCACCCTCTGCGCGCCATCCGCGTCACCCGTGAGTTCCCGCAATTCCTTCAGCTCCGCCACCGTTCTCGCCGCATTCACCGTCGTCATCATCACCCCACCCAAGCACACCCCACGCCCAAATCCCAGCCAAGCCGATCAAGGAGCGGCGATTTACAATCGCCGTCGTCCCCTTCGGCGCAGCCGCACCTCTTCCGCACTAACCCCGCTGGACCAGCTCCCCAACCTTCCGCACCAGCATCACCGAATCCACCGGCTTCGCTAGATGCTCGTTGAATCCCGCGTCGATCGCCTGCTGCCGATCCCGATCCCGGGCAAACGCCGTCAACGCCACCGCCCGCACGGTTCGCAAATCCTCGTTCGCGTGCTCGCGGATTCTCCGGATGAACGAAAATCCATCCTCGCCCGGCATCCCGATGTCCGACAACACCACGTCCGGCAACCAATCGCCTCGGTCCAAAATTTCCATCGCTCCCGCGACGCTCGAAGCCGATTTCACCTCCGCCCCCGCCCGCAACAGCACGCGCGACATCACCGTTACCGTGTCCCGCTGATCGTCCACGACCAGCACGCGCGTCCCCTCCAGCGCTGTGGCGGGCTTCGCCACCGGCGGCGGACTTTGCACGATCGGCACCGAGAATTGATCTCCATCCAGCACCCCCGCCTGCCGCTGCAGATCCTTCACCGCCAGCACCGGAATTCTGATCGTAAACACCGCCCCGGGCCCGGGATCAATGTTGCCAGCCGCAATCGATCCCCCGTGCAACTCCACCAAATGCCGCGTAATCGCCAGACCCAGACCCAATCCGGTTTTGTTCCGCGCCGTCCCGGAATCCTGCTGCGCAAATCGCTCAAACAACCTCGGCAGGAATTCTTCCGAAATCCCCTCCCCGTTGTCCCTGACTTCCAGCAGCACCTGCGAACCCTCGATCCGCAGATCCACGTCCACCGCGCCGCCCTTCGGCGCAAATTTGATCGCGTTGCTCAACAAATTCCAGACCACCTGCTGCATCCGATCCACGTCTCCCAGGACGAACATCGATTTCCCGGTCGCGTTCACGGTCACCCGCACTCCCCGAGCGTCCGCCGCCGGTTTCAAGCCTTCGACCACACCCACCACGACGATCTTCATGTCCACCTGACGGATCTGCAGCCGCACCTTCCCGGTGATGATTCTCGACACGTCCAACAGGTCATCGATCAAGCGCCCCTGAGCCCGCGCGTTCCGGTCGATCGTCTCCAGCGCTTCCGCCAGCTCTTCGTCACTCTCAACCCCCTGCCGCAACAAACTCGTCCATCCCAGAACCGCGTTCAAAGGCGTCCGCAACTCGTGCGACACCACCGCCAGGAACTCATCCTTGAGCTGATTCGCGTGCGCCACCTCGCTGTGCGCCGCCCGCTCCGAAGCCAGCGATCTCGCCAGCTCGTCCCGTGCCGCAGCCGCCTCGCTCAGAGATCGGTCGCGCTGCGACAGATAGCGGTGAATGAGCAGAAGAAAAAATATTAACCCCGCACCCAGGATGGCCGCCGCCAGCACTCCGATGAACTGCCGATTTTCCCGCGTCCCTTTCGCCCGTTCCAGCACCTGCTTGGACTTCTTCGCCAGCTCGGCGTCCGTCTCCAGCAATTGCGTTCGCAGCCGTTCCATCGTTTCACGTCCCTGATCCGTCTGGACTTCTACGATTGCCCGCTGGATCCCATCCGCCTCAAACAAGTCGAGCACCCGCTGAAGCTCCTCCAACTTCGCAGTCTCGTATTCGCGCAGACTTCCCCGCAGCTTCTGCAGCTCAGTCTTCGGGGCTAGACTGTCGGAATCTTCGAAATCATTCTGTGCCAATGCGACAGACGCCCGCTCGTAAGGTTCAAGATAAGCCGAATCCCCGGTCAGCAGAAACCCGCGCTGACCAGTCTCGGCTTCCAAGTAGGTGGACAACAGTGCCTTGACGTCGATTCGCAAACCCTGAATCTCGGCCAACTCCTGCTGCTCCTCCTGCAAAAGTCGAATCGACCGAACCTGCAGCCAGTAGTTGACCGTCAGTAAGACGACCAGAAGAACAAAGACAATGGTAATGGATTTTTTCACACGACGGCGATGGAGCCTCAGCTTCGAGCGCAGCATGCGTTCGTTATACCGGATCAGACCCTCATTCGTAAACCCAACGACTGCCGGTCGGGTCAAATTCAGCAAATGTTCTCGAAACGAAAATCCTCGTCACGCTTCCCGTAAGAACGTCGGCAATCGCGTTCTGACCCGCGACCGCAAACGACTCAACAGCGAATAAAGTCCGAAATACGCCCGATTCACGTAGATCGAGTGCGCTGATCCCCGCACGCCGCGCGATTCCTTGAGCAAGCCGCTCTCCCGATTCTCGTGACCCAAGCGATAGATCGCCTGCAAAAACTCGTCGCTCCCAAAGTCAAATGTCTCCGACCGAAACGGCAACGCCACCATCTCGATCGACTCGACGCACAGATCGATCACCCGCCGCCGATAATCCCCCGAGTCCGTTGACAGCAAGACTTCCATCGCCACCAGCGCCTCCTCCAATCGCGCCCGGTCACCCATCAGCGTCGGGTCCAAAAACGCAAAGTGTTTCCGGTAAAACTCCGGCTCGATCACCTTCGTGCAGCCAAAGTCCAGCACCCACAGCTCCCCGTCCTTCACCAAAAAATTCCCCGGATGCGGGTCCGCGTGGAACACGTGCAATTCGTGAATCTGATGCTCGTAAAAATCCCACAGCGCCTGCCCGATCCGATCCCGCTCCTCCTGAGTCGTCACCTCCGAGTCCGCAAATTTGTCCAGCGCCACGCCCTCGACCCAATCCATCGTCAACACCCGTCGCGACGAGAGTTCAACGTGATAACCCGGAAACCGCACTCCCGGAACGTCCCGGCTCCGCTCCGATAAATCCACCGACCGCGCAAGCTCCAACTCGTAGTCCGTCTCCTCCAACAACCGCGTCTCCACCTCGGTAAAATATTCCGCCACGTCCCGCTCGCGCAGCCCCAGGATCTGCAACGCGATCGGTTTCACCACCGCCAGGTCGCTCCTGAGGCTGTCCGCCACGCCCGGATACTGCACCTTCACCGCATACTCCCGACCATCCGCACCGGTCGCCCGATGCACCTGCCCGATCGAGGCTCCGTGCGCCGCCCGCGGCTCAAAGCTTGCAAACATCTCCGTCGGGCCTTTTCCAAACTCCCGCCGAAACGTCCGTTCCACCAACGGATAAGACAACGGCGGGGCCGAATATTGAGCCTGCGCAAAAACCTTCCCGTAAGCCTCCGGCAGCATCCCTCCGTCGATGCTCAGCATCTGCGCCACCTTCAGCGGCCCGCCCTTCAGCTTGCTGAACGTCGCGTAAACGTCGTCTGCGTTCGCCGCGTGCAACTCCCGCTCGTCCATCGTCCGGCCCAAGGCCCGACCGCCGTAGTGCTTCGCGTAATTCAGCCCCACCTTCGCGCCCGTCCCGGCCAGCGCAACGATTCGCGAGACCCGCCCGCTGCGGATCGACTCCTGTTCCCGCTCCACGAAAATCCGTCAGGCCGCCCGGCGCGGCAAAAAGAACCTCGCCAGATCCACCGCCGAATCGATCGTCTGCCGACCTACCACGTCGAACGCCAGATGAACCGTCTTCTCGACGAACGCATCCGTCCGCTCGTAGCGCTCGCTGTCATCCGCCAGCCAGAACGCGATCACGCTCCGGAAGTGCAGATACATTCCCCCCGGATAGAGCCGTCCCAGTGGACCCCGCTCCGCCACCTCGCCGGTCTCGACTCCCCGAACCAACAGATCCTCCGCGAAACTCTTGAACCGCCCTTCGAGTTTCCGCAGCACCGCCGGGTTCTCGTAAGGCCGCAACCCGCCGCCGAACCGCAGCAACATCGTCGACCGAAACGCCAAAGCGTCTTCCACGAAAGCGAATAGAAAAACCAACAGGCGCTGCTTCGCCGAAAACCCCTCCCATTCTTCGGAAGCCTTCACCCGCGCAATCACTCCATCCAAAGCCCGCACCCAATGCGCCGCCTCAACCGATTCCAGATTGGGGAACATCGCGAAGAATTCCCCCTCCCCAATCTCCGCTTCCTCGCAAAGCAACGTCACCGACTCCGGGTATTCGCCCGCGCGCTTCCAATGCTCCAAAAACGTATCAATCACCCGATCTCGATTTTCCATAGTCAAATAAGTAGCCGAAAACTCTACGACCGCACCCGGGAAATCGACTCACCGCCCGCCGATACGAGCCTCATCCGAGAGGCAAAGGCCTACGGCGCGTAAAACGAAGGCAGCAAATACGTCCGACCGGGCTGCAGCTTCGGCATTCCCTCCAGCAGGTCCACCTCGACTTTGGTCGCGCCCCGCGCCTGACCCAACAGCCGGAAGAAATTTCCGAACGAGAAATTTTGCTGATACGACACGACCCGCGCCCCCGGTGCCGCGCCCAGCTCCTGAGCTTTCGCGTAGGCATCCTCGATGTAACCCAACTGATCCACCAGCTTCGCCTCGAAGGCATCCTGGCCGCTGAGAATCCGCCCGTCCGCGACGCCCTCCCGCAGCGCGGCCTCGTCCAACCCCCGGGCCTCCGCGACGATCCCGACAAATTTATCGTAGCTCTGCATCACCAGGCCCTGCACGTAAGCCGCTTCTTCCGGCGACACCTCCCGCGCGCCGTTCAGCATGTCCTTGAACTTCCCGCTCTTGAACACGATCGAGTCCAACCCGATTTTTCCGAAAAGCTCCCGGTAATTCAGCGTGGAAATGATCACCCCGATGCTGCCGGTGAACGTCGTCTCGTTGCACATCACCCAACTCGCACCGCAGGCCGCGTAGTAGGCCCCCGACGCTCCCACGCTGTTCATGAAATACACCACCGGTTTGCGCGCCTTCAATTTCTGGATCTCGTGGTAGATCACGTCCGAAGCCGTGATCTCCCCGCCGGGCGAATTCACCGTCATCACCACCGCACGGACCTCATCGTCCTCCGCCGCCTGCCGAAAGGCCGCCTTGAGGTCCTCGACCATCGATTCCCCCAGACTCCCCGGCGTATTGTAAGCGATCACCCCGTCCATCGGGATCACCACGATCTTGCCCTCGCCGTCTCCCGGGGCCACGAGTTGCTCGTTGAACGAGACCGGCTCCGTTTCGACCACGATCCCCGTAGCCGAGCTCGCCCCCATGCTCACGAGCAACAGCCCATTGACGAAGACACTCGCGACCAGCAACAAAAACAACGCGACAATCGCACAACCCGACTTCCTCATAAGACGCGCAAACTGCCCCGATGTGCGCCATCCCACAAGCGCGCAGTTCGGTCCTGCAAACTCCAGGTTGACCATCGGAGTGGCGGCATCCTGCCGCCAACAACGCATTCCGCGAGTCCCGTGCTCCGTCGGCTCCACGATTTTCCGAGCGTCGAATCAAGAGGCGGCGATCCGCAGTCGCCGTCCAATCCGGAATCCGCCGGAACGAAGTCTCACTTTCCTCCAAGCGGCACGCTGGGTCAGGGTTTCCTCACGTCGACCACTACGAATTCCGCCACGCCACGCCATGCCCACCCCGCGACCGGCCAAACCCTGCCTACCCCGGGAGATCCGTTCCATCCGCCCGCGTAACGAGCCACCGGGCAACCAGCGAACAGACCAGAGCCCAAGCGGTCCCGACGCACCAGCCCGCGAGGACATCCGTCGGATAATGCGCCCCCAGGTAAATTCGGGACAGCCCGACCAATACCGTCAGCGCCACCGCCCAGCTCAGGAAGTAGACCTTCTCCCTCCGCGATTTTGACGCCTCCGAGAGCAACAATCCGACCGTCAAAAAGAGCGCTGCCGCCAGCGTGGAATGGCCGCTCGGGAAGCTCATGTCACTCGTCGGCATCAGCCGCAGGGCCATCTCCGGACGTTCCCGATCAAAAACTTTTTTGAGTCCCGTGCTCAGGATCGTCGCCCCCACGACAGCCGCCAGCAGCAGCCCCACCAGCCGCCAGCGCCGCTGGATTCCCAGCCAGCCTGCGGCAAAGAGCGTCATCAGGGTCAGCACGCTCGCGCTTCCCAGCGCCGTGATGTCGCGGACCGACCTCTGCAAACCGTCCGGCCCGATGGGCTTCGAAACATCGTCGGGCTCGCGTAAGGCAAGCAACACCGTCCGATCCATGTCTTGGGTCGAGCCCTCGGCCACCTCGTCGGCAAGCTCCGCGAATCCCCACAAACAAGCCGCCAAAATCAACAGTCCCGCCAGCGTCCGCGCTTCAAACAACCCCGGTCGGCGCTGAACCCACCGCTGGACTGCTCCGATGAAACCGAGCATCCGGCTCCGGCTAATTGAAGAGCGCCAGGACCGGGCCCGGGTAAATTCCGAGAATCAGAATGGCCGCCGCCATCACGCCCATCGCGATCTTTGCTGCCAGCGTCGACTCGATCGCCAATTCACCCTCGGCAGGCTCCTGCCAATACATCGCCCTCGCAATTTGCAGGTAGTAGTAAAACCCCGCCGCCACCGTGACGACCCCGATTCCAACCAGCCAAAAATGTCCGCCCGCCAGCGCGACCTGGAAAATGAACAATTTGCCCGAGGAATCCCGCCGTGAACGGAATTCCCGCCAGCGACAGCATCGACAGCAACATCGCCCCCGCAAGCCAAGGAGATCGCTTGGCCAGACCGTTGAACTTCGCGATGTCGTCGCCCCCCACCGCCTTCGACGCGATTACCATCACGAAGAACGCCAGCATCGTGGTGAACAAATACGCCACGAGGTAGAACGAGATCGCGGCCCCGGCCATCGCCACGCCCACGCTCGCCACGCCCATCAACAAATATCCGGCGTGGCCGATGCTGGAATACGCCAACAGCCGCTTGAAATTTTTCTGCGGCATCGCCGCCAGGTTCCCGTAGATCAGCGTCATCCCCGCCAGCACCGCCAGCGCTGGCACCAGCTTGGCCTGCACCGCCGGCAGGACGTAAAACGGCTCGAGCACCCGCAGCAAAACGACGAACCCAGCCGCTTTCGATCCGATCGACAAAAACGCCGTCACCGGCGTCGGAGCACCCTGATAAACGTCCGGCACCCAAAATTGAAACGGCACGGCACCCACCTTGAATCCCAGCGCCACCAGCACAAGCGCCACGCCGAACAGCAGCGCGGTCAAATTCGCCAGCGGCATCTCCGGCAGCACCTGCCCGATGGCCGCGAGATTCGTCTGCCCGGTCACGCCGAAGATCCAGGTAATGCCGTAGACGAGAAATCCCGTCGAAAGAGCACCCAGGATCAGGTATTTCGTCCCCGCCTCGAGTCCCGTCGGACTCCGTCGCAGGTAGGCCACCATCACGTAGAAGGAAATCGTGACCAGCTCGAGCGACACAAAGATGGAAACGAAGTCGACCGCCGACGCCATCCACATCAGCCCCGCACAGGCCAGGAGCGGGAGGATGAAAAATTCGCCAACTCCTGCGCCACGTCCAACGCCCGGGATGAAGCGCTCGATCACGGGCGCGTATTCGATCGACAACACGAGGACGAAAATCGTGCAAACCAGCGCAAACTGCTTGAACAACATCGCCACCGGGTCGGCGACGTAGAACCGGGCCACGCTCGAATCCGCAGCAATCGCCGCCGGATCGACGAAGAAGCTCAGGACGAAGACGACCGTCAGTCCGGCGATGCCAGCGTAGGCCACCACGGTCTTCGGTGCCTTGTTGCAAAACGCCTCGATCATCAGCAGGACGATGCCGAGACAGACGACGGAGATTTCGAGGATCAGCGGATTCACGGCAGAAGAAGCGAGACGGAAGGTGTGACGAGTTCGAGCAGCAACTGCGGACGGAAACCAATCACCAGAAGCACACCCACGAGAAAGACCACCGACACCTTCGGCCACATCCCAATGTCAGTCAGCCCCGCCCAGCGGTCGGGCATCGAGCCGAAGAAAACCTTCCGGTAGGCGCGCAGCATGTAAACGGCGGAAATGACCACGCCCCAGACTCCGATCACGGTCGTGATCTGCATCCAGCTCAAGCCGGAGCCGAGGCTACCCTCCGCGCTGAAAGCCCCAAAAAACACCAGCAGCTCGCCGGGGAAGTTCGCGAATCCCGGCAGCCCAATCGACGCCATGGCGGCAAACCCGAAGAGCAGGCCCATCTTCGGCGTGACCTTGCCCAGCCCGCCGAGCTCGGAAAATTCCAGCGTCCCGGTCCGCTCTCGGAGCGCACCGCAGATCGCGAAGAGCGCGGCGATGGATAATCCGTGAGCGACCATGAGCAACCCGGCGCCGCTCAGCCCCAGATCGTCGAGCGCCACGATGCCGAGGAAAATGTAGCCCATGTGCATCACGCTCGAATAACCCAGCAACCAGTCGAGCCGCTTCTGAGCCAGGGTGACCAGCCCAACGTAGAGCAGATTCCCGACGATCAGAATGAGGATGATGTTGAGATACTGCTGGATGGCGTCCGGAAAGATCGGGACGACGATCTTAATCAGACCATAGAGGCCAAATTTCTTGAGCACCCCGGCGTGCAACATGGCTGCCGGCGTTGGAGCACTGGCGTAAGCCTGCGGAGCCCACGTGTGAAACGGGAACAGCGAAACCAACGTTCCAAACCCGAGGAAGAGCAGCCAGAAAACCCAGTCCGGCGCCTGTAGCGCTCCCGTTGCCGCCGCATTCTGGATGGCAATCAGGTCAAAGCTCCGCGCGCCTTCCGGCATCGCGGCGTAAAGCCCCAAAATCCCCAGCAGCAAAACGAAACTTCCCAATCCCAGGTAGATCGTCGCCTTCCAAGCCGCAGCCTGACGGTCGCCCGATCCCCAAACACCAATTAAGAGGAAGGTCGGGATCAACGCCAGCTCGTGGAAAGCGTAGAAGAACAGGATGTCCAGCGAGGAAAATGCTCCGACGACGCCAGCCACGATGAACAGAACGCACGCCACGAACAGGTTCTCCCGGTGGTCCATCCGGGGGATCAACCACGTCGCCGCCACGGCGACGATCGCCGCGAGCAACAGCATTGCCAGACTCAGACCGTCCGCGCCGAACGATAGGGCAATCCCCATTTCCGGCACCAGATCGAGCGAAGAGAGAAATTGGTAGCCCTCGCGTCCCCCGTCGTACCAACCCACCAGGAACAGGGTCAGGACCAACAACAACGCGGAAAAGGTGCGGGCAATGAACCGCGCCGCCCCGGGAAGGACCATGGCGAGCACCGCGCCAAGCAACGGAAGGAGTGTGAGGAAAAAAAGCGGACCCATTTCGATGGTTATGGCACGACGATCAGGAAGTAGATGAGAGCGATTACTCCAGCGCCGAAGAAAAACGCGTAAGCCTGGATATTACCGAGCTGCAAAAACCGCAGGGTAAATCCAAAAGCCCAGGTCAGTTTGGCCGAGAATCCCACGCCGACTCCGTCGATGACCCAGCGGTCAAAGAAGGCGGAGGCCGAGGCCGTCCCGTCCTGCACCCACCGCACGATGGCCGCGTAGAGGTCGTCGATGTAGAGCCGATGCTGGAGTGCCGGGATGCGAATCGGATCCTTCTCCGGTGCGCCGCGATAGATCGCGATCACGATCGCAATCCCGGCGAACACCAGTGCCTTCAACATCCACGGCACCCAGAAGGGAACGTCGTGCGGATGCTCGACGGTAACAAAGACGTCCTGGATGAACGGGAACCCGAGCACGATGGACGGAATCGAGAGCAGAATGAGCGGCACGACCATGACGATCGGGGACTCGTGAGCTTTCTTGGCTGCCTCGCTCCGCGGGCCGCCCATAAAGACCACCCACAGCAGTCGCGTCGTATAAAGCGCCGTGATCAACACGCCGCCCGCTGCCAGCCAGAACCACGCCGGACCTGCGGTCCAAGCCCATTCGATGATTAGGTCCTTGGAGTAGTAGCCGCTCGTGATGATCGGGAATCCCATCAGCGCCAGCCCTCCGATCACCATGCAGATAAAGGTGAACGGCAGCTTGTTCTTCAGCGCGCCCATCTTCCAAATGTTCTGCTCGTGGTGCATCCCCATGATCACCGAACCGGCGCAAAGGAAGAGCAGGCACTTGAAGCACGCATGCGTGATGAGGTGAAACATCGACTCGCCCGCCGTCGGGGCGACCGCGATGCCGAGCACCATGTATCCAAGCTGGGAAATCGTCGAATACGCGAGGATACGCTTGATGTCGTCCTGCTGCAGGCCCATCAACCCAGCGACGAAACAGGTAATTCCCCCGATCCAACCAATTACGAGGAGCGCGTCCGGCGTGACCTCCAAAATCGGGAAAATTCGAGCGAGCAAATAGACACCCGCCGCCACCATGGTTGCCGCGTGCAGCAGCGACGAAACGGGCGTCGGACCCTCCATCGAATTCGGCAACCAGACGTGCAGCGGCATCTGGGCCGACTTGCCGACCGTGCCGCAGAAAACCAAAATCCCCGCCGCAGTCAGCCAGCCCATCGACGCACCGCCCCCGGTGATCGAGGCCTGCACCTCGGAGAACACCACCGAACCGGTGAGCATCCAGAAGATGAGAATTCCGAGCATGAATCCGAAATCACCGATCCGGTTCACCGTGAACGCCTGCTTGCAGGCCTCCGCCGCCGCGTCGCGCCGGTAGAAGTGCCCGATGAGAATGTAGGAACTCACGCCCACCAATTCCCAGAAGATGAACATCATCACGAAGTTGTCCGCGAGCACGATGCCGAGCATCGAAAACAGGAACAGCGACAGCCCTGCAAAGTAGCGCGAATACCCTTCTTCGTCCGCCATGTAGCCGACGGAATACGTGAACACGATGGTCGCAATCGTCGTCACCAGCACCAGCATCAGCTTCGACAACGAATCGACCACGACACCGATATTCGCGACGAACTGGACCGGTGAATCCGATCCCAAAATCCGACCCAGATCGATCCAGGTAATCGAAAGCGGTTCCGCGACTTCCGGCTGGAAAAACAACCACCAGCTCAGCAAGCAGGCCACGCCAGCGCCGCCGATCGCCAGCATCGCACTGATCGGCTTGGCGATCTTCCCAACGAGCATGATCGCCGCCGCCACGATCAGCGGGAGAAACAGAATGATAAAAGGAAAGGTCTGCGTCATCAGAACTTCAGCGTATTGAGATCCTCGACGTGCGTCGTCTGCCGAGCCCGGAAAAGGGCCACGATGATGGCCAACCCGACGGCGACTTCAGCGGCGGCGACGGTGATGATGAAAAACACCAGCACCTGGGCGTCGAAATTCGGCATACCGTCGAGCCCGAGCGCGTAGCGCGAAAACGCCACCAACGACAGCGTCGCCGCGTTCAACATCAGCTCCAGACACATGAAAATGATCAGGATGTTCCTCCGCAGCATCACTCCCGCCAACCCAATAGCGAAAAGCAGCCCACTCGCCGTCAGGTAATGCGCCAAAGTCACTTCCACAATTCACCCTCCAAATCCAAAATCCAAAATCCAAAATCGAAAATCACTTCAGCTCCTTCTTGCTGAGGACCACGCAACCGATGGTCGCCGCCAGCAGCAGCACCCCGATGATCTGAAACGGCAGATTGAACTCCGTGAACAACGTCATCCCGACCGCCGTCACGTCACTGGCCTCCGGATCCGCCAGCGGAGGCTTGGTTATCGCGAGGCCCGGCGTCGCGAGAATCACCTTCGCCAGCAGAGCGACGAAGCCGCCCAGCACCAGCCCGCCACCGATCCACGCCGGAATGTTGAGCTTGCGGTGCGTCTCGGTTTTCAAGTCGAGCAGCATGATAATAAACAAAAACAAAACCATTACCGCGCCCGCGTAGACGAGGATCTGGACGATCCCGATGAAGAACGCGTCGAGCGTGACGAAAAGCGCCGCGAGGGCGACGAAGGTCATCACCAGGCACATGGCCGAGGAGACGGGATTGCGGCAGACAACCACACCGACGCCGAAAGCGAGCATCAGGGCGGCAAAGATCCAGAAAAGAATCAACGACACGGTGGGTAAGGCAGAAAAAGTTGTGGGAAATTAAGAAGCTGGAAGCTTCGGCGTGGCGTTCTACCAGCCGACTCGCGACGAGACTACTTTTTTTCGTTCCACTTGTTCACAACGCCCTCTTTCACCCCGCCGAGTTCGTAAAGTTTGTCCTTGTCGTGGACCATTTCTTCGCGCGTCAGCCCGGTGATCGAATAATCCTTTCGGAGATAAATGGCCTGTTCCGGACAGACTTCCTCGCACAATCCGCAGTAGATGCAGCGGATCATGTCGATGTCGAAAACCTCGGGCCGCTTCTCGACCTTCGACCATTTGTCGTCCGCCGGGATTTCCATCGGCTTGATCGTGATCGCGCGTGGCGGACAAATAAATTCGCAAAGCTGGCAGGAAACGCAACGCTCGCGGCCCCACTCGTCTTTCACCAGAGTCGGGGCGCCGCGGTAATATTCCGGCAACTGCGAGTCCCACTTCTGCTCGGGATACTCCATCGTCACGTGCGTCTGCCCGAACAGCTTCTTCTTGAAGTGCTTGATGGTGATGAACAACCCACCCAGCAACGCGGGCAGGTAGATCTTTTCAGCGAAAGTCAGATTGGGACGTCGAACGACAAGGGCCATGGAGAAAAATGCGAAGAGCGGTGAGTGGTTTGGAAATCTCTACGCGTGATACCCGCCGGGCGACGCGTGTGTCGAGAATCTATGTGGAGTGCGGCGCTCTGCGCCGCTTTCGAACTACGGAAGCGTCTGGCCTACCACCAGCCCCTCGAAAACCGAAAACCCACCTTCCACCCGAAAGCGGCGTAAACCGCCGCACTCCAAAAAATCCCTACCCGAGGTAAGCGAGGATCACGGCCGTGATGAAAATATTCACCAACGCCAACTCGAAGAAGAAATACCACCCGAGCTTCATCAACTGATCATACCGGAAGCGCGGCACCGTCCAGCGCACCCAGATGAAGAAGAACAGCAGCGCCGACACCTTCGCGAAGAACGTCCCGATATTGATCAACCCCCAGAACCATCCTTCCGCCCCGTCCGGAATGAACGGCAGACTCCAGCCACCCAGGAACAACGTCACGATCACGCCCGATCCCGCGATCATCGCCGCGTATTCTCCGAGGAAAAACAGCGCAAATCCCATGCCGGAATACTCCGTGTGGTAACCGCCCACCAACTCCTGCTCGGCTTCCGGCAGATCGAACGGCGCCCGGTTCGTCTCGGCGAACATCGCGACCAGGAAAACCACGAACGAAATCAGCATCGGGATCCACAGCGCCACCCGCTGCCACGAAAATCCGGCAACGATGGACGTCCAGATCAGAGATGGATCCTCCAGAGCTCCACTCACCGAGAATCCTTGCGGCCAAAACGGGAACACCATCCAACCGTTATCCCGCTGCCACGTGACGATTTCTCCCAGATTCAGCGTGCCCACGATCATGAAGATCGGCACCACCGACAGCCCCAGCGCGAGTTCGTACGAAATCATCTGCGAACTCGACCGAATCCCGCCCAGGAACGGGTATTTGGAATTCGACGCCCAGCCGGCCAGCACGATCCCGTAGACGCCCAGCGACGACACCGCAAAAACGTAAAGCACCCCGATCCCGACGTCCGCGATCACCATCGGCACCCCAAACAGCGAACTTCCAAACGGCAGCACCGCCAGAACCAGAATCGGCGGGATCATCGTCAGCTTCGGCGCGATGTAATAGTAAAACTTGTTCACCGAGTTCGGGATGAAGTTTTCCTTCAGCAGCAACTTCACCGCGTCCGCGATCGGCTGACCCAAACCAAGAAACGCCGAATCCTTCTTACCGCCCACCAGCGTCCACGGGATGCCGGTGCGATTCGGACCAACTCGGTCCTGAATGAACGCGCTCACCTTCCGCTCGGCGTAAACGGTGTAGGAAACGAACCCGAGGATCACGCCGAGCAGCGCGAGGATTTTCACCAGCGACGTCCAGATCAGGAAAATCAGCGAGTCGGGGTCCAGGGCGGTGTGCAGCAATTCCATCGATCCAAATAAAAGTAAACTTGAGGCGGACTGGTTACCCGCTCGCGCCCCCGCCTGTCCAGTTTCCAGTGATCCGACGGTAAAAATCTCGCCGCGCAGCTTGTCAGAGGACGATGCCTGCCATTAAAACCCACCCATGCTCCGTTTCTGCCTTGCTGGCGCGGCCCTCGCGTCTGCCATTTTTGTTTATTCGGTCGAAGCAGCCTCGACCAGTAAGCGGCACGTTCTGTTCCCGTTCGGAAAAACCGCGCCCTCAGGCGAAACGCCCACATTCACCTCCGGGACAGTAACCCCTGCCTTCAACGACGGTCGCAGCAGCGACGAATTCTACACCCAGCACCTCACGAACGTCCGCCGGATGATGGAGGCGACCACATCTCAACCCGGTCGGAATTCGCTGAACCGATACTTCCGCCGCACCGCCGCCATCTACCGTCGGCAGGGCTACGGAAAGATCGCCACATCCTTGAAGAAAGCTCACCCCACGCTGATCGAGATCGGCACCGCCGAGTCTGCCCGTGACGTGAACGGGCCCCGCGCCCGGCGCGCGATTCGCTCGCTCCTGCAGAATTCCCTGAGACTCCAGACCATCGTTTCGCCGACGTCGGCCGATCCCATCGTCCCGCTCTACACCGCACTGGCCGCCAGCTACGGCGCCCAACTCAAGTCCGCCTACCGAAATCTTCGCCAGGGCCGTCGCTTGACCAAAGGATTTGGAAAATCCCGGCCCCAGATGTGGCTCGGCGATCTCCGCTCCCCGTTTTCCGGGAGCTTGTCCGTCAACCTCGGGAACGGACTGACGTATTTTGTGGAAACTGGAGTGGGTGGGTATAATTCTGTCGGTTCCACGCTCACAACCGTTGGTTTGGACGTTCTCGGCACAGGAAGCCTTCGGGTCGATAATGGATCCTCCATTCTTGGCGATTCGTTCGACGGCACATTGATCGCCCTTCCCGCCGATTCTCCCTCGCCCGGCGGAACCGTCTTCCAAATCGACCCATCTTCGAATGCGTTGGCATCCGGCAGCACCCTCACTTTGGGAACAACCGACTACGATCTAACCGCCGTGCCGACGGACCCACCGCACCGCATCTACGGTATCCCCGAAGAAGCCGAGATCCCCGAAGGCGCAATTGTTATCGCTCCGGTCGAAGCGCCCAACCCGACCCCCACGCCCGAGCCGTAGGAGTGGCGGCATCCTGCCGCCAACGCCGCAACTCCCGATGACGCTCACCGAGATCAAGTCCTTCCTCGCGCGTTACGAGACCGCTCCGTCGAAGTCGCTCGGTCAAAATTTTCTCTTCGACCAGAACCTCGCCCGCTGGACGGTCGACCAACTCGACATCCAGCCCGGCGACCACGTCGTCGAGATCGGCCCCGGCCTCGGCTCGCTCACCGATCTTCTCGCCGAGCGAGCCAGCACCCTCACCCTCATCGAGAAAGATACCCGCCTCATCCCCCACCTCCGCGAACGCTTCACCCCGCCGGAATCGAAAATCGAAAACCGAAAATCGAAAATTTCAATCCACCACACCGACGCCGTCACCTTCGACACCAGCCAGCTCCTCGGCCACGGACCACTCAAAATCATCGGCAATCTCCCCTATTACGTTTCGACCCCGATCCTCGACCGATTCGTCGATCCCCTCCTCGGCCCCACCCGCCTCGTTTTCACTCTCCAGCGGGAACTCGCCGACCGCCTGAACGCCCGTCCCCGCACCAAAGCCTACGGAGCAATGACGGTCTCCATGGGTCGCCGCTGGCGCATCCAATCGCTCCGCACCTTACCCGCGAGCGTTTTTCACCCCGCGCCCAAGGTCGAGTCCGCGGTCATCCTCATCACTCCCCGCCCAACCGCCGACGTTCCGATCTGTGACGCCGGCGTCTACGAACGCCTCGTCCGCGCTGGATTCTCCGAGCGTCGCAAGCAACTCCACCGTCACCTCGGCGAACACCGCGACCGCTGGCCCGCCGCCGCCGCCCACCTCGGAGTTTCTGAAACCGTCCGGGCGGAAGAACTGAGCATTCCGCAGTGGACCGCGCTGGCCCGCTTCCTGGCCCCCGCCGTCGCCCAGCGCAGCGACGAGGATTTCGACGTCGTCGATGCCGATGACCTGGTCATCGACACCCGCCACCGCGACGAAGTCCACGCCCGCGACCTCCGGCACCGGGCCGTTCACATCCTCGTCTTCAACACCGCCGGCGAACTTCTCCTCCAAAAGCGCTCACCGTGGAAGGACCGGAATCCCGGCCTCTGGGACTCATCGACGGCCGGCCACGTCGACGCCGGGGAAACCTACGAACAAGCCGCTCACCGTGAGCTGCGCGAAGAAATTGCAATCTCGGTCCCCACCCTCACCCCCGTCTGCAAGCTCGGCTGCGGTCCCGAAACCGGACACGAGTTTCTCCAGATTTATCGCGCGTCGCACGACGGCCCGTTCTCCCCGTGCCCCAAGGAACTCGAGGGCGCGGCGTTTTTCCAACTCGATCAGATCGCCGACTGGCTGCAACGCACACCGGAAGACTTCACCCCCGTCTTCCGACAGCTTTTCCCCCGCCTCCTCACGGACTGAGGCCCCCGCCGGCCGCTGGTGCGCTCCAGACCGGCCGCTCCCAGAAGTATCTCTTCAGCAGAACTTTCAACGTCGCGGTCAGCGGCACCGCCAGCAGCGCACCCAGCAATCCACCCAGCACGATGCTCCAGATCAGGACGGAGACGATCACCGTGAGCGGATGCAGCCCGACGGATTCGCCGACGATCTTCGGCGCGATCAGCAAACCATCGAGGTTGTTGACCACGATGAAAATGATCGTGACCGCCAGAGGATGACCCCAGTCCTGCCACTGAGCCGCCGCGATCAGGACCGCCGGAATCCAACTGATGAAGACACCCGCGTAAGGGATCAACCCCAGCACCCCGACCATCAATCCAATCAAGACGGCAAACTGCATCCCCATCGCCAGCAGAATCGTCCCGATCAATGCCCCGTCGATCAGGCTCACCAGCAACTGACCACGGAAGAAACTGATCAGGTAAGAGTTGATCTCGTTGAGCAACGAGACCACCTCGCTTTTGAGCGGCGACGCGCGCAATGGCAGGTATTGATCCCAACTCGCGACGATGCGCTCCTTCTCTTTGAGAAAGAAAAACAGAAAGATCGGCACCAAAATCAGGCTCAAAAGAAAGCCGAACATGCCAAACGCTCCACCGATCCCGCGGATCAGGAAGTCGCCAGCCGCTTTCGCCATCACCGGAACTTGCTCCTGCAGCCAGATCGTTCCCGACCGCACGCTGTCCGCGAGATAAGTCAGAATCTTGTCTTTCTCGCCACTTTCCGATTCCTCCCCCTGCAGGAGTTCCGGCAGCTCCAGCAGCCACTGGATCCCATCCGTCACCAGGCCTTGAGCCTGCACGGCGTAAAACGGAACGCGCATCGCGAACTCCCCACCCTGATGAATGATCGCGGGGATCACCCACAAGCCCAACATCGCGATACCGAGAGTGAAGGTCGCGAAGACCATCAACACCGCCCAAATCCGCGGAATCCGGCGACGCATCAAAAAGGACACAATCGGGTCCAGCAGGTAGGCAAAAATTCCCGCCACGGCCAGGGGCATCAAGACCGGCTGCAAAAAGCCGATCACCCACAGCACGAAATAGCCAACCGTGATGACCAACACCACGATGGCCGCGATCGACAGCCCCGTGAGAGCCGCAAACCACGACCGATGTTGGAAACGAGTCGGTTCAGCCATGCGCCGATATCTATTCCCCGAGCGAACCCGTGTCGCGCAGGAAGCTCGTCATCTCTTCCTCAGTCCCACGGAACGTGACCACGAAACAACCCGACCCAATCTCGCGCGCCGCGATCACAATCTCATCGTTCGCACCGGAGAGGGCCAACTTCCATTCGCCCCTGGGTTCGATCGAGACGCCGAGGGCGTGAGCGTCGAACGAGTAGAAAAATGCGCGATGCCCGGCGAGCGGCACGGCCACCGCCGCCACGTCCACCCCCTCGTATTGGAACACCCTCACCCCCACCACGGCAAAGTCCCTGAATTCGTCCGGAACCGAAAACCCATCGAATCCCTCCAACACGAACCAATCACCCAAGAGCTCCGCGCGAGCTTCCATCGGGTCGTATTGCGCCGCCTCCGCCTGACCGCCCAATCGAACCACTTCCTTGACCTCGCGCATCCCAGCGAATCCGCCCTCGTTCGCCAGCAAGATCCACGCAACCAGCCCTACCAACACCACGAACGCCGCAGCAACGGCCACCATCGCCGGATCCCGCAATGAGAAGCGGCGCCCTGATTTGCGAGCGGAAAACTGATCCCCGTAACCCGCGATTGCCGCCGCTACGTCCGGCGGGACATCGATCTCCACCGCCGGCGAAGCTGCGCGGTCGAACGTCCGTTGATTCTCGAACTCCGCCGCCAACACCGGAGCCGTCTCGATGGCTTCCTTCGGCGCCTCGTGCCACGGACCCAAACGCCTGATTACCTGCCGTGCACGCTTCTCGTTCATGCCCGCACCTCCGCGCTCGCCAGCACCGCGTGCAATTCCACCCGCGCCCCCGACAGCCATCCCGCCAACTCGGCTTCCGTGATCCCCAGAACTTTCTGGATCTCCTCCACCTCCAGCACGTCAAGATAAAGCAACACCAGCGCCGACCTCCCCGGCTCCGCGAGGCCGCGCATCGCCGATCGGACCGCTGATCGCGTCAAAATCACCAACCGCAGTTGCCGCCCCGGCAGGCAGCAATTCGGCCGGCGCTTTCCGCTCCTGGCGAGCCGGAGCATCCTTCAGGACTCGCGCTCGCACGTCCTGAAAAAGCAGAATCACCAAACGATCCAGATCACCCCGACTCCGCGGACGCTTCAGCGCCGAATCCAGGGCCTCGGTCACCGCTCGAAGCGCTGCCGCCGAGTCCGTCGTCAGCACCGCCGCGAAACGGTACAAATCCTCGAAAAAGTCCCACTGCTTCGTCGCCTCAGACATTTCCGGCTCAAACTAACAGCCGACCCGGGATAGGGAAAGTCCCTTCGAGATACCCGGATTGGCGGCATCCTGTCACCAACACCGCACCACGCTCAACAAACACCCGCACCGGGTCCGCCGCGCTCAACGCCTTCACCGCGCTCCTCAGCCGAATCCTCCGCATTCGCGCCGCCGCCGCCAAAATCATCGTCGGAGCCGAATCCAAAAAATTTCGCCCGGTGATGTTCCCCCCAATCCCGACCACATCCAACCCCACCTCGTCCGCTAACTGGATCGCCTCCAGCAACTCGCCTGGATGTCGCTCCGGCTCCACGGCCAACCCCGTCCCCCGATCCAGTTACGCCTCCACAAAGCTATCGATGCCGATTTCCGCCATGAGCGGTCCGGCGTCAGTCACCCCCCGAATGTCCGCCCCAATCTCCAGCGTCCCCCGCAACTTTCACCACTCGATGGATGTAGTGGAATCGAGCCAGCGATTCGATGACGGCACCGGCAACGCCAACGGCGTCGAATCGTGCAGCCCAGTGTTGCCCGTCGCGGGCTACCCAGGGGAATCGGATTCATCGAGATTTGCGTGCATTCCGTGGAATCGGCTTCCAGCCGATTAGCAAATCGCAATTGGCTGGCGGAGCGGTGGCAGTTTGGAGCGTCGCGCCGAAGTTCGACCGCGATCCGGTTGATGTGGTCGGTGGCCAGGTGGAGGTAACGGGGTGGGTTGCGGACGAATTGATCGAGAGTCGTGATGCCCTTCACGATCTCGACCACGGTTGGATAAGCGAGAGCGGTGTTCTCCGAGAGTTCCTCGATGACGTCCATCGCGGCAAAATCGCCCGAGAGACGGATCGTCTCCCGCCCCAAGCTTGTCGCCCGAGCGTCACCGACCGAAACCGACTCGATTCGCGTCAACTCGATCTCGGCGGCGTATTCCTGCAGGGTGATCGAGTTCAATTTCTCCACACACTCGCGGACCAACGCGTTCTCGTCCAAGTAGACACTGTAATCCGTGCGCTGGGAGAGCCGGTTCCAAAAACGCCGGAAAGGATCGCTGTCGAACTGGGCGCGATTCAGGCGCACCTTCTTTTTGCCCACTGTCTTTCCTTTGGGCCGATGCCGCATCGGCACGTGGTGGCCCAATTCGGATTGATACTGCGTGACGAACGTCTGGTAGCTCTCGTTCGGGATCACGGTCAGGAGATTGACCTCCTCGCCTTCCGGCGTCGTGTCGTCATCGTAGATGCGCACCCCGGCTTGATTCCGACAGATTCGCAGCCCCCGACCGATCTCCTACCGCTCCTTGATGTCCGAATAGGTCTGGTTGAGCGTCGCGATGTTGGAGACGTTGGAATTATCCCAACCAACCCCGAGGGCGGAATGGGAGAAGATGAATTGGCGCGGATTGTCGAACGCCAGCAACGCCTCCTTGTCGCGGAAAATCGCGTCGTAGATTTCGCGCTGCTTCGCCATCGAATTTTCGCTGTCGGTGAACTCGCCCGCAGTCGTCTTCGCCAAATAGTAGGCCTGGACCTCGTGAGCCAATCCATCGGACGGAGGCTCCCCGTGGAAATCCCGGTAGGCTAGGGAGAATTCCTCCAAGAACAGCACCTTCACCAGCCCATCGGACTCCACGTAGTTCGCCACGCGGTCGATGAAGATCAACGACAGCGGTTTGATCCCCAGCGGCTCGAGCTTGGCAACCTTCTCGAAGTGCCGGTAGCACAGCCAATAAAGTTGCTGGCGGAAAATCCCCTTCACGTCACCCGTCGACGTGCGGGGCGTGAGTTCCACGCCATTGTGGAATTTGACCAATGCCCCTCCGTCCCGCAGGCCCTGCGCCCGGATGGGACCGACGACAAAATCCCGGTAGGAAATGTTATTCGTGGCCTGCTCGAGCGAATCCTCCTCGGAGAGCCACTTCGTTTCAGCGTATGTGAACCCGCCTGCCATCTGACGCCACGCTTTCAATTTCGCCTTTGGCCGGCCTTTCCCGGTCTGGATTTCGACCAACTCGATCTTGAGCGTCGCCTCGTCGTTGATCTCGGCCACCGACAGGACTTCGATCTTCTTCACCAATCGCTGGTCGTAAGCCTCGTAGGGCGACAAGCGATAGAGGAGGTTTCGGACGACTTTGTGCGTAGCGGAATACCTCCTGAGCAATACGTTTCACAAGTCCCTCTCTCAACGAGATTTATAGGAATATCGGAAACCAAAATCTTTTGGGGGTTCGCCGGTGTTACTTCCGTTTCCAAAACCGCCATGCCGTTCTACTACTGAAGAGGAGAATCAGACAGGATTTAGCCAAACGCGAAGCGGAACCAGGTAAAAAGCAATCCGTCCACCGAGGTGACGGCATCTTGCCGTCACGAATGAATTCGGGTCGGTCGCCCACGAGAGGTCGAAGGGCGCTCACTCGCTTCGAGGCCTTGGAAGCTTGCGCTACTTTCCGGAACCGCGTTGTAAATGGCATTCTCCCAGTCCGCCGCTACTCTCCGCCGATGATTTCCTACCAAGCGCTCAATCGGCTCGTCACGGAAGACGCCGAAAAAGATCCTGCGAAAGCCCGGACAATTGCCTTGTCAGAACGTCCGCTGCTCCGCGACGGCGAGGCGATGAGTGACGAGCAGCTGATCGCGATGGCGAGCACCGCCGGAGTCGCGCTCGACCGCGCTGGTCTGGAGCGGCTAGTCCGGCGATCCGCCTCCGCTGAGGAATTGTGCCGGAAATTTGCGGTCGACGCCGAGACCACTGACGGAGACCGATTCGCGACGGACCGCGTTTGGATCGCCATCGTGACTCTCTGGAGGCGATGGTTTCCCGACGAGCCAAGTGCCGATCAGCTCGACGAGCTGATGCAGGGCGGATACGACGCGTTGGCGGGCGGGGATTTGAGCCGGGCCATCACGTGCTGGACCGGCGCATGGCAGCTCGTCCCGACGCTTCACGCGAAGTTGCAAATGCGAAGCCTCGCGAACCTCGACGAGCGATTGCACTGTTTCCAGTTCATTTCGAACTGGGTCCAGGATTTCGAAATGGAGCTGCGCAACGCTGGAATGTCCGATCCCACGTATCACGAGCAGCGGCCCCAAATTGCGGAAGAATTTCTGCGGCTCTTTCCGGAGGAGGCGGCAACCGGAGTCCAGCTGCGGTTGGCCCTCGGCGAAGCGATGTTTGACCTGCGGCGAACCGAGGAAGCGGATGCGTATTTCCAGGAATGGACGGAGCGCGAGCCGCGGCGGGGCTGGGCCTGTATCCGGTGCTCGGACGGATGGGCCGATTCGCGACACCTTGAGGCCACCGAGACCGCCGAGCGCGCCCGCGCCATTCTCCAAACTGCCTTCGCGGTGCCGCTAATCGAGAATCGCGACGTCATCCTCGAAAGACTCGACCCGGGCGGCAATGAGCGCGGAGATACCGACCGGCCTGTCGGCACCAGCCAGGTAGGACGCAACGAGCGGTGCCCCTGCGGCAGCGGTGTAAAATTCAAAAAGTGCTGCGGAAAACCGTCGTAGCGAGACAGCCGACCAAACAATCCACAATGAGCGAATACCAATCCTACGAGTTCCGAAAGCTGACGGGCACCCTCGACGATCACGCGATGAAGGAGGTCTCCGCGCTTTCCTCGCGCGCGCAACTCACCCGGACCTCGGCGTCGTTCGTCTATCACTTCGCCGATTTCCCGGGCAAGCCGCTCACGGTGCTGACGCGGCATTTCGACCTGATGCTTTATCTGGCGAACTGGGGCAGCCAGTGGCTGGCTCTTCGTTTTCCCTTGTCCGCGATCGATGCCAAGGCGCTCCGCGCGTTCGCGTTGGCCGACTGCATCAGCCTCGAGGAAAAGGGCGCCCAACTGATCCTCAGTGCGTCCTTTTACGAGGAGGACACTTGGTGCAATGCCGAAGGCCTGGGCGAGGGCGCGATGGACCGGATCGTCGGCCTCTACGACGATCTGCTCGGCGGCGACTACCGGGCCCTGTTTCTGCTTTGGCTTCGGGGGATGGCGTTGGCACCCGACGAGGATCGCGCGGTGGCAATGCCCCCGGTGCCTCCCGGCCTGAACGAACTCTCACCTCGGCACGAGGCGTTGATCGAACTCTTTCAGATCGACCCGGACGTAGTCTCGGCGGCAGCGGCATTCAGCGATCCCGTCGAGACGGTGAGCGACGAGGAATTGGGCCGCGCGCTGGAGGCAATTCCCGTCGCCGAGCAGACCGGCTATCTGCGACGGATGCTGCGGGGCGAGGCCCCGACGCTCGTCGTCGCGGAGTTGCGCACGAAGCTGCGGGAGAGCAGACCGCGCGGCGGCAAACATCCGACCAAAGCGATCTCCGCGTCCGTCGTCTTCGAGCGGGCTCGGCGGATTCTGAAAGAACGCGAGCGCAACGAGAGCGAGCGGCGAAGAGCGGCAGAACTGCACCGACTCGCGGAGATCGAACGCGACGAGGATCGACACTGGCAGCGCGTGGATCGATTGATCGCCGACAAGACCACGAAGAGCTACGACGAGGCCGTTGGCATCCTGCAAAAGCTCCGCGACCTCGCTGCGCACAAGGGGCGACGTCCGGAGTTTGTGCGATGCGTCGAAGGGATCCGCGACGGGCATTCCCGGCTCACCGGGCTCAAGGCGCGGATCGAGCACGGCGATCTGCTGTAAGTCGGCGGCCAAGCCGCAGCGCAGCATCCGACAAAGCAAGGCTTCTCCCCTTCAAAGACCGGATTTTCGACCGGACGGAAAATTCCTCAAGCTTCCAGCTTCCGACATCCGTATGGGATCGGCTCGCGATCACACCTCCGCCATCATCCGCGTCCATCCGCGCCATCCGCGGTTTCTCCGGCATCCGACAAAGCCCAAATCCCGACATTCCTCTTCCGCCAATCTTGCGGCAGCCTCTCTCCCCGGATGTCCGCCTCAATCTCCAGCGTCTCGGTCCACGAGTTCATCGACTTCGCCTACCGCACCGGCGACCTCGGCGGCACGGGACGCATCCTCTCCAGCAACCGCGCCGTCGAAGGAACCCGCGGCCACCGCAAAATCCAGGGAACCCGCGGCGACGACTACCAACCCGAGGTCGCCGTCGAACGCACCTTCACCCGCGACGGAGTCACCCTTCGCGTCGTCGGTCGCATCGACGGGCTCATCGAAACCGCCACCCCGCCCCTGATTGAAGAGATCAAGACCGTCGACGGCAATTGGTCCGGCGAGCCCGCCCCCCTCCACCGCGCCCAGGTCCGCACCTACGCCGCCATCCTCTGCGAGCAAAACGAATGGCCCCACGCCGAGACCCGCCTCACCTACTACCACCTCGACACCGAGCAGGAATCGGCCTTCGACGAAACCGAAGACGCCGCCACCCTCGCCAGCTTCCTCACCGCCACGCTCGACCGCTGGTTCGAATGGCTAATCCCCCGAGAGCAATGGCGCGCTCTCCGCAACGACAGCGTCGCCGCACTCGAATTCCCGCTCGGCGGTTTCCGCCGCAATCAACGCACCTTCGCCGCGCAAGTCTACCGCGCCATCCGCGACGGCGGTCGACTTTTTGCCGAGGCCCCCACCGGCACCGGCAAGACCCTCGCCACCCTCTTCCCCGCCGCAAAAGCCCTCCCGCTCATCGACGGCCAGATCTTCTACGTCACGGCGAAAACCCCCGGCCGCCACGCCGCCCAGGAAGCCCTCGACCAACTCCGCGCCGCCGGTGCCCGACTCCGCGGCATCAGTCTCACCGCCAAACGCAAAATCTGTTTCAACGCGACCCCGACCGGCTGCGACCTTCGCACCTGCCCCTACGCCCTCGGCTACTACGACCGCTGCAAACCCGCCGTCCGCGAACTTCTCGAGCACGAACGCCTCGACCGCGAGACCATCGAATCCGTCGCCCGCACCCACACCGTCTGCCCGTTCGAGCTCTCGCTCGACGCTTCGAACTGGACCGACGTCGTCATCGGCGATTTCAACTACGTCTTCGATCCCACCGCTCGCCTGCAGCGTCATTTCGAAAACGCCGACCGCCGCCACGTCGTCCTCGTCGACGAAGCCCACAACCTCGTCGACCGCAGCCGCTCGATGTATTCCGCGTCCCTCTCCGCCGCCGACCTCGACCTGCAGGGCAGGAAAATGACCGGCACCGGAGCCGGACGAGCCCAAGGCGCGTTCGCCGCCGCGATCCGCGCCATCGACACCGCGCTCGATGAAGCCGGTCCCTCCGACCTCCCCGCCCGCGACTACCACGCCGACGCGACCGCCCACGCCGAAACACCCGACGACCTCCTCGCCGTCCTCCGCGAGAGCGCCGGGGCCATCGAACGCTTCCTCACCGAGCAGCCCGACGGCGCAGACCTCTCCCCTTGGCTCGCCCCGTGGTTCGCAATCCTGACTTTTCTCCGCGCCGCCGACGGCTACGACGACACCTGCCGAACCATTCTCGAACCCGCCGACAAACGCGTCACCCTCTTCTGCGCCGACGCCTCCGCCCGTCTCGCAATCACGCTCTCCGGTCTGCGAGCCACCGTCTTCTTTTCGGCGACCCTCACGCCCATCGACTATTTCTGCGAACTCCTCGGCGGCACGAAAACCGACCCCGCCATCTCGCTCGACTCCGCGTTCTCCGGCGATCAGATGCCCGTCACCGTCCTCCCCCACGACGTCACCTACCGCAACCGCGACGCCACCCTCGACGCCGTCGCTTCCGCCATTCGCAACCACGTCGCCGCCCACCCCGGCAACCACCTCGTTTTCACCCCATCCTTCGCCTACCTCGACGCCCTCTCCGAAGCGCTCGACGCCGCCGACCTCAACTTAATGGAACAAACCTCCGGTATGGACGAGACCGCCCGCGACACCTTCCTCGCCAACTTCGCCACCGCCGGCGACACCGTCGGCCTCGCCGTATTGGGCGGAATTTTTTCCGAAGGAATCGACCTCCCCGGCGACCGCGTCGTCGGAGTCACCGTCGTCGGCATCGGACTTCCCCGCCTTTCCATCGAGCGCGACATCCTCCGCTGGCACTTCGAACAATCGCGCGGCCAGGGCTTCGACTACGCCTACCGCTTCCCCGGCATGCAACGAGTCCTCCAGGCCGTCGGTCGCCTCATCCGCTCCGAGACCGACCTTGGGGCCGCCCTTCTCATCGACCACCGATTTCGAGAGTCCCGCACCCGGGTGCTGCTTCCCCGGTGGTGGCACGTCGACGCCACCAAGTGACCGGGACGTCCACGAACCTTCGCGTCAGACCACCGACTCGCGGTGCAAACGGGCATCCGCCCGTGCCGCGTCCGGATCCATCGCCAAAGCTTCCGGGTAGTCTTCTCGCACCGGATTCGGGAGCATCCGATTGACGAATAATTTCAGTGCCAGCGTGGCCATCAAGCCCGTCGTGGCGATGAGCGTGCCGATCAGCGGATTGGTTCGAGATTCTTTCATAAAAAACATCCGCGCCTCTTGGATCGCAGCCTAGGAGTGGCAGTGCCTACGGGATTTGAACCCGTGCACCGGCCTTGAGAGGGCCGTGTCCTAACCCCTAGACGAAGGCACCGTTGAGGCGAAGAACGTAAACCACATCACGCCGCTGGCAAGCCCCGAGTTTTGCCACTACCATCCCGCCATGAAGATCTACATCAAGACCTGGTGCGGCTGGTGCACCGAAGCCCTCGCCTGGCTCGACGAGCGCGGCTACCGCTACGAAAAGATCGACGTCCTCGCCGACCGCCACGCCCTCGATCACCTGCGATCCATCTCCGGCCAAACGCTGACGCCGACCCTGGAAACCGAAGACGGAAACGTCCTCGCCGACTTCGACACAAGCCAGCTTGAGAAATTTCTCACGGAGCATAGCATCACGCCTTGATGATCTCGAATGTCCTCATCGTTCTGGCCGTCGCCATCCTCTGCGTCGCGCTCCGGAGCTACCGCCACCCCGTCCTGCACCGCGCCGGGACGCTGGGCGTCTTCGCGACGTCCTTCCTCGCCGGGTGGCTGCTCGGTGGCCACATCCTCCTCGGCGTCGCCTTCGCCGCGACCTGGGTCCTCCTCCCTTGGCTCGAAATTCTCACCCGCGTCCGCAAACTCCGCCTTCCCATCGAACGGCGATTAAAATCCCGGACCCCGCCCAATCGGTCCGACTTTCCCAATTTCAACGAACTCACCGACGAGGTCGAAGCCGAACACTTCGAGCACGTCGACGACATCGGCTGGGACCACGCCGAACAGCGGCAATTTTACCGCGTCCTCTATCAACCCGACAGCCGCACCGAGACGGCCATCTGCCTCGTCGAGCAAAACGAGGTCGCGTTTTACTTCGTGTCGATCACCTCGCGCGGCGCGGACGGTCAGACCTACATGACCTGGAACTACCCCTTCTCCTACGGTCTCCGCCTCCTCCCCCGCCTCCGCCTCCACCGCACCACCGGCGACCTGCCCTTCGCCGAGATGCTGTCCGAACACCGCCTCTTCCTTGATCGCAGCAACGTCGGGCTCGACGACGTCCAACCCCAGACCCCGGACGAACTCCGCGACCGCCTGGAAACCGACATGCACGACCAGATCATTCACAACCTCGACCGCGGTCTCCTCGTTCGCGACGGCACGGAAAACATCCGCTACTCGATTCGCGGGATGGTCTTCCTCTGGTTTCAATTCCTCCGCGACCTCGTCCGCCTCTCATGAAATCGTCTCACTCTCTCCCCCTCCCACCCTCTCCCCCTCTTCACCATCCCCGGACGGTTGATCAGGTCATGGTCGAAGAGCGCGCCGCCGCCTTCACCAAGCGCAGCATCAAAGCTGACGCCAAGCTCGCCGGTCTGCGCCTCGCCATTTCGATGATGGATCTCACCACGCTCGAGGGCAAGGACACCCCCGGCAAGGTCG
The DNA here is from genome assembly GCA_963740185.1 of uncultured Verrucomicrobiae bacterium. Lineage (GTDB taxonomy): Bacteria > Verrucomicrobiota > Verrucomicrobiia > Chthoniobacterales > JAATET01 > CAVVKW01. The sequence goes on along the minus strand of CAVUDH010000006.1, from coordinate 179,022 downwards.
CCCACCTCTGCCGCAAAGCCATCGCCCCCGCCGAGCCCCGCTACGAAGTCCCCTCGGTCGCCGCAGTCTGCGTCTACCCAAACCTCGTCCCCTGCGCGAAGAAGTTCCTCCGCGGCACCACCATCAACGTCGCCGCCGTCGCCACCGCCTTCCCCAGCGGCCTCATGCCGCTTTCGGTCAAACTCGAAGACGTCCGCCTCGCCGTCGACTACGGAGCCGACGAGATCGACATGGTCATCGACCGCAGCGCATTCCTGCGGGGGGAACTTCGCCAGGTTTTCGACGAGATCGCCGCCGTCAAAGAGGCCTGCGGCCCCGCTCACCTCAAGGTCATCTTCGAGACCGGCGAACTCGAGACCTACGACCACGTCCGCCTCGCGAGTGACCTTTCCATCGCCGCCGGAGCCGACTTCATCAAGACCTCGACCGGCAAGGTCAGCCCCGCCGCCACTCTGCCCGTGACCCTCGTCATGCTCGAGGCCATCCGCGATCACTTCTACGCGACCGGCATCCGGATCGGAATGAAACCCGCCGGCGGCATCAAAACCGCCAAGCAGGCGCTGGCCTATCTCGTGATGGTGAACGAAGTCCTCGGCGAGGATTGGATGACCCCCACCCTCTTCCGGTTCGGCGCCAGCACCCTCGCCAACGACGTCCTCATGCAGATCGCCAAGCAAATCGACGGCCCCTACCAGAGCGCCGAATACTTCTCCCTCCCGTAGCGCCAGCTTCCAGCCAGCCAGCCCCATCGCCATCGCCATGCCAAAAACCAAATCCAAAAAGTCCTCCCGCACCCTGGCGACGACCGACCGCCACCCGAACGCCGCCGCCCACTCGCTGGCTCCCGTCCCGGCCGACCAACGCACTCTCAAGCTCGGCACCTGGGCCTACGCTCCCGCTCCCGAGACGACCCCGGTCAAGATCGACTCCAGTTACAATCTTTTCATCGACGGCCAATTCACCGCGCCCGCATCCGGCAAATCCTTCGCCACGATCAACCCGGCTACCGAGAAGAAACTCGCCGATATCGCCCTCGCCAACGCCGAGGATGTTCACCGCGCCGTCACCGCCGCCCGCCGCGCGCAGACCAAAGTCTGGGGGAAAATGCCCGGTCGCGAACGCGCGAAATATCTCTACCGCATCGCCCGGCTCATTCAGGAAAAATCCCGCGAACTGGCCGTGCTCGAATCGATGGACGGCGGCAAGACGATCAAAGAAAGCCGCGACGTCGACCTCCCACTCGTCGCCGCCCACTTCTTCTACTACGCCGGTTGGGCCGACAAACTGGACTACGCCTTTCCCGGTCGCACCGCCTCGCCGCTCGGCGTCGCGGGTCAGGTGATCCCGTGGAATTTCCCGCTCCTCATGGCCGCCTGGAAACTCGCCCCGGCTCTGGCCACCGGCAACACCTGCGTCCTCAAGCCCGCCGAGACCACGTCCCTCACCGCCCTCCACCTCGCCCGCATTCTTCCAGGAAGCCGAACTCCCCGACGGCGTCGTCAACATCGTCACCGGAGCCGGCGAGACCGGAGCCGCGCTCGTCGAATCACTCCGACGTCGACAAAGTCGCCTTCACCGGCAGCACCGATGTGGGCAAAAAGATCGCCGCCTCCCTCGCCGGGACGGGCAGGAAACTCACCCTCGAACTCGGCGGCAAGGCAGCCAACATCGTCTTCGCCGACGCCCCGATCGAACAGGCCGTCGAAGGCATCGTCGCGGGAATCTATTTCAATCAAGGCCACGTCTGCTGCGCGGGCTCCCGGCTTCTCGTTCAGGAGTCCATTCACGACGAAGTCATCCGTCGCCTCCGCGACCGCATCAGCACCCTTCGCGTCGGCGACCCCCTCGACAAAAATACCGACATCGGCGCGATCAACTCCAAGCAGCAGTTGGAAAAAATCCGCGAGCTCGTCGAATCCGGCGTCGCTGAAGGGGCCGACCTCGTGCAACCGAAATACTCGCTGCCAAAATCCGGCTACTTCTTCCCGCCCAGCTTCTTCACCGGCGTCACCGCCGCGCACCGGATCGCCCGGGAGGAAATCTTCGGCCCCGTCCTCAGCGTGATGACCTTCCGCACGCCCGAGGAAGCCATCGAGCGAGCCAACAACACGCCCTACGGACTCAGCGCCGGCGTCTGGACCGACAAGGGGTCAAAAATTTTCCAGATCGCCGCCAAGCTCCGCGCCGGCATCGTCTGGGCCAACACGTTCAACAAATTCGACCCCACCAGCCCCTTCGGCGGCTACAAGGAAAGCGGCTTCGGCCGCGAAGGCGGAATCCACGGCCTCGCACCCTACGTGAAGTTGAGCTGAGCGCCAACTAAACGGGATTTTGCAGGATTTACTGGATTAACACGATTGTTGAAAGGATCTGAAAATCCTTCTCAAAAACTCTCCGCGCCCTTCGCGTGAAAAATCACCCCACCCGCCCGAGCACCAGCTCCGCGTAGCCCGCCCGCCTCCCATGCCGCGTAGAGATGCCTCGAGGCTCGCGAGGAATGGCCGGGCCGAATCGGGTCTCAGTGACTTTGCGATAGAGCGGATCAACGGATGAGGCCTCGTCCTCGTGCGCGGGCGACGGCTTCGGTGCGGGTGGTGGCGTCGAGCTTGCGGAGGATGGATTTGAGGTGGCCTTTGACGGTGCCTTCGCCGATGTCGAGTTTCATGGCGATTTCCTTGTTGGTGCGGCCGGCGGCGAGTTCGAGCAGGATCTCGTGCTCGCGGGGGGTCAGCTCGGGCATGGAGACGTGCTGGGCGAGCTTGATGGCGACGGCGGGGGTGGTGAACGATTCACCGGCGGCGACGGCGCGGATGGCGGCCACGATCTCGGGCTGGCTGGCATCCTTGAGCAGGTAGCCTTTTGCGCCGGCTTTGAGGCAACGCCAGATGTCTTCGTCGGTGTCGTAGGTGGTCATGATGAGAATTCCCGTCGGCACCGATGCTTCGATCAAGCGCTTGACGACTTCGAAGCCGTCCATTCCGGGCATGCGAAGATCGAGGACGAGGGCGTCGGGTCGCAACTCGTCGACCATCCGGATTGCTTCCGCTCCGTCGCAGGCGGTGCCGACGACCTCCAACCCTGGCGAGGTCGCGATGATCGCGGCCAGGCCCTGCGTGACCACGGGATGATCGTCGGCGAGCAAAATGCGGATCGCTTTCGGTTTGGGTCGCTTTTTCATTTGAGCAGATGAACGGAGATCGTCGTTCCCCGGTTGGGGAACGATTGCACGTCGAGGGTGGCTTGAATCGCGCTGGCGCGTTCGCGCATCGACCGCAGGCCGAACGTCCGGTCGTGCGCCGTCGCTTCGAACCCGCGGCCGTCGTCGCTAATCTTCAATGTGACGGCGGCGGCGGCGAACGCGAGTTCGATGGTGATCGTCCGGGCCTCGGCGTGTCGAATGGCGTTGTTGACCGATTCGTGGGCGATGTTGAGGAAGGCGTCCTGGGTGGAATGGCCGAGCGAAAATGGTGTGCCCGCCTGACGATAGTGGCATTCGAGCAGGCTGGGCACGCGCGAGCGATCAACGAGTTGGCTGAGGGCCGTGGATAGGTCGATGCCGTCGAGTTCCAGCGGCCGGATGACGAGAGTGGATCGCCGCGCTTCCGAGAGTCCCAGGGCGGCGATGTTTCTCACCCTGCGCAATTCGGCCTCGGTGGCGGGGCGACCTTGCGCCGTGCGGACGGCGAGGGCCTCGAGGTGGAGCATCATGGCGGTGAAACTCTGCGCGAGCGTGTCGTGGATCTGCCCGGCGATCCGGGTTCGCTCCTGGAGCGCGGCTTTTTGGGAATTGATCCGGCTTTCGGCCACGAGGGCATCGCGGGATTCTTCGCCGAGGCGCTCGAGTTCGAGGGCGAGCGTGAGTTGCTGGGAAAGCGTCTTCAGCAGCCGAAGGTTTGGCGGGGTCAGCCCTTCCTCATCTCGTCCGGTCACGGCCAGTGTCCACTTGGTCTCACCGTCGGCTCGCAGCGGAAGGTTGATGAGCCAGGTCGTTCCAGCGGCCTTCATCTCGCTGCAGATCTCGGGGTCGATCTCGTCGGAACTCTCCGGCGACAGGCGCAGGATGGTCGGCTCCGGGGTGCTCGGGTGCGCTGCGGGTGAGCGGCGGGCGGTCTCGTTGCTCGCGGTGATGGGGAGGATGCGGCTGTCGCTTCCACTCAGGGTGCGGGTGATGAGGGTGGTGATCCGTGCGACCACCGCCTGCGAAGTGTTGCTCCCGGCGAGCGCGTTCATGCTGGCGGACAGCGCGTTGTTGGTGCGCGCAAGGTCGTCGAGGCGGTGTCGTTTTTCCGCGAAGAGGCGGCGTCGGGCGGTGGTCTGGCGGATGACGGCACCGAGACTTTCCGCCGCGGTTTGCAGGGCGGAGAGTTGGATCGGGTTTTTCGGACGTTCATCGGCAAAATCGAAAAACAGCCATCCGAAGGTTCCTTCCTCGAGACCAACCGAGACGATGGCTGAGGTCCGGCAACCGGTGGAATCCCAGAACCGCCGGGATGCCGGATCGCGTAACTCCGAATAGACCTCCCAAATCGATTCGCCGTGGCTGAGCCGCTCGGTCCAGTCGCGGAAATCCGTGGTTGCTGGAATCGCGTCCGTCATCTGGAGATGGGAATACTCAGTCGCCAGTCCAGGTGGCTTGCGGCGAGATTTCTGGGTTCCCCGGTTTGCTGGTCGAGTTCGTTCGTGCCGTAGCCGGCCGAATGGGCGCCGCACGAGGTGCCGAGGCGGGCGAGCCAGCCCACGAGCTTTTCTTCGTAGTTGTCGCCGTCGAGCAGGTCGCGCGACGCGGTGAGAATGTCCTGCAGCAGTCTGGCGTGCGCCGCGTTTTCGTTGGCTCGCGACTCTGCGAGGTGAATGCGTTCCTCTTCGAGCGACTCGCGCTTGATGACGTTGGCCAAGGCGGAGGCCAGAATCTGTAGCGTGGAAATTTCCTCCTCCGGCCAGACGCGCGGCTCGGAGCAATCGTCCACGCCGATGGAGCCCCAGAGCGTGCCATCGACCAGGATCGGATAATGGAATTGCGATTTGGCCCCGGTGGCGGCCTGTTCCTCGCGACCGGCTTCGATTTCCAACTCTTCGATCAAGGCCTGAACGGGAACGCCGACGCTCATCTGGTCGAAGACATCCGGGTATGGATCCATCGAGAAGACCCGCTGGTTGGGATCTTCGGTCTGCCGGGACACGCCGGGTCGGGTCCATTCGTTCAGGATTTCGAGATAGCCGCGCTCGCTGTGTTCGTCCGGGGGGAGGTAGCGGACGAGGCGGAAGCGGTCGACTTTCAGGGCTGAGCCGACGTTGGCGGTGATACGGTTGGCGAGGTGACGCCAGGAAGAGGTTGCCAACAGTTGGTCCGAAACGTCCTTGAGCACTTCGAGGAGACGGCGGCGTTTTTCCGCGACAGCGCGGGCGGCGCGGTCGGCGGACGCCTTCTGTCGCTCCACCTCGATGAGCCGGGCTTGCTTGCGGTGGCGGTCGATCGACAGCCCGAAGATCTGGGCCGCGGTCGTCAAAGCACGCTTCTCTTTCCCAGAGCGCACGCGGTCCGTCGTGCAGTCATCGAATCCGAGCCATCCCCACAGCGCTCCGTCGATCCAGATCGGGAATACCACCGTGTAGCGGGTTTCCAGCGCCGCCATTGCGACATTCAAGGCGGCATCAGGGAATTCGCCCGCGCGGGCGTCGAGGGAAGTCGCCCCCGCGAGAGCCATGTCCCGCCAGACACGCATGTCCTCGAGCGAGCCCGTCGATTGATCCGACGTCAATTGAGGGGTGATACCAGGCTGGCAATACTCGGCTACTCCGCGCCACAACTCCAGACCGGGTTCGCCAGCGGCCGTCACGTTGTCAAGTAGCGCGCATCGATCCATCTCGACCGCCTTGCAGAGCACTTCGAGAGACGAGCGCACGGCTTCGTCGAAGTCTTGGAGTCGCAGCAGTTTTTCCGAGATTGTCAGCACCGCGCCTGAAAGGGGATCGCTGGATAGCGCGAGGTTTTCGGGTCGATCGACAAGGGATGCCATTTCCCAAGCTTACAATGCGACCGCTGTTCGTGGCAGGACTTTACGCTTCTCCCATTTGGGAGGGGCGGACCCCCTCCGTCCGCGCCCTTGTGGGCGGAGCAGCTGGCGGGGACGGTGGGGGCATGTTGAAGATCCGACCAAGCAACGAGCGGGGCCGCGCCGACCACGGTTGGCTGAAGAGTCGGCATAGCTTCAGTTTCGCGGGCTACCACGACCCGGAGCACCTGGGATTTCGGTCACTGCGGGTGCTCAATCAGGACGTCGTGGCGCCGGGCGGCGGGTTTCCGACCCACCCCATCAGGACATGGAGATCTTCAGCTACGTGCTCGACGGGACGCTGGAGCACCGGGACAGCCTGGGAAATGGTCGGCAGTTGCGACCGGGGCAGATCCAGCTCATGAGTGCCGGGACGGGGGTGCGGCACAGCGAATTCAATCCGTCGGCGACGGACCCGCTCCACTTTCTGCAGATCTGGATCCTCCCGAAGGAGCGCGGACTCACGCCCGGCTACACGGAATGGCATCCGAAGGACGGCCCGGACGGTGACGCGATGGTGCTCGTGATTTCGGAGGACGGACGGGATGGGTCGGCGACGATCCACCAGGATGTCTCGGTCTTCCGCGTCCGACTCGACGCGGGTGCCTCCGCCGAGCACCACATCGCCCCGGGGCGGGCCGTCTGGCTACAGGTGATCGGCGGCTCCGCCGACGTCAACGGAACGGCCGTGGCCGCCGGTGACGCGGTCTCCAGCGAAGAGGCCGGACCCGTCGTGCTGACCGCTGGCAGCGCGTTCGAGGCGCTGCTTTTCGACCTTCGATGAATCCCTCAGAGCAAACCCAACCCAAACCACATAATGAATAAATACCACCAACTCTTCACGGCCGAGGACTCGGCCATCGCCTTCATCGACCACCAGCCGCAGATGTCCTTCGGCGTGGCGAACATCGACAAGCAGGCGCTCAAGAACAACGTCATCATGATCGCCAAAGTCGCGAAGCTCTTCGGCATCCCGACGGTGTTGACCGCCGTCGAGACGGAGAGTTTCTCCGGCTACATTTGGCCCGAGTTGCTCGACGTCTTCGAGGGCCAGGAGGTGATCGAACGCACGAGCATGAACTCGTGGGACAGCTCGGAATTCCGCGATGCGATCAAGGCGACCGGGAAGAAAAACATCATCATGACCGGCCTCTGGACGGAGGTCTGCGTGACGTGGCCGACCATCGAAATGCTGGGCGAGGGCTACAACGTCTTCGTGGTGGACGATTGCTGCGGGGCGACTTCGGTCGCGGCGCACGATGCGGCACTCAGCCGGATGGTGCAGGCCGGCGCGGTGCGCACGACGGCGATCCCGGGTCTGCTGGAATGGCAGCGCGACTGGGCGCGGCGCGAGCACTACGACGCGCTGATGGGGATCGTGAAGGAACACGGCGGAGCCTACGGCATCGGCGTGGAATACGCCTACACGATGGTGCACAAGGCACCGCAGTCGGCGCGGTCCCCGCAGGTCGTCAAGGGCGGTCTCGGCCACTGATCCCAGCCTCCCCGTCCATCCGATGAGCGAGTCTCTTCACATCGCGATCACGCGGCGCGCCCGACCGGAGCACGTCGCGGAGTTCGAGAGCGCGCTGGCGACCTTTGCCAGTCGCTCGCTCGCGGAACCCGGATCGCGGGGGGTGCATCTCTTGCACCCCCCGCCAGGGTCCGAGGCCCTCGAATACGGCATCCTCCGCAGCTTCGCGACGGCGGACGATCGGGACGCTTTTTACCAATCGAGCCTCTACCAGGATTGGGTCGCCGAGATCGAACCGCTCGTCGAAGGCCACGCCGATTACCGCAAATTGACCAGCCTCGAAGCGTGGTTCCGCGATCCCGCCGGCGGGCATCCGCCGGTCTGGAAGATGGCGCTACTCACGTGGATCGCCGTCTGGCCGGTGAGCATGATCGTTCCCGCCGCGCTCGGGCCGCTTCTCACTGGCGTGATCCCTGGGCTCCTCGTCGCTGGCGCGATAGCGGCCGGCATCACGGCCGTCCTCACCTGGATCGCGATGCCGCTCCTCGTCCGTCTCGCCCACCCGTGGCTCCAACCCAACCCCATTTCCAACACCGAAATCCCATGAAACCCACCGCCGATCTCATTCTCACCAACGGTCGCATCACGACTCTCGACCGTCAGCACCCCGAAGCGAAGGAACTCGTCATCAAGGACGGGCGCATCGCCGGAGTGGACAACGCCGCCGAATTCGAGCGCGGCCCGGAGACGAAAGTCATCGATCTCGGAGGCCGTCGCGCCATTCCCGGCCTTTACGACTCGCACCTGCACGTCATCCGCGGCGGGTTGAATTACAACCTCGAGCTGCGCTGGGAAGGCGTGCCGTCCGTTTCGATTGCGTTGCAAATGCTGCGCGACCAGGCCGAGCGCACGCCCGCGCCGCAGTGGGTGCGCGTGGTCGGTGGGTGGAGCGAATTCCAGTTCGCCGAGCGCCGCATGCCGACGCTGGCGGAGATCAACGCCGCCGCGCCCGACACGCCCGTCTTCGTGCTGCACCTTTACTGCCGCGCGATGCTGAACCAGGCCGCGCTCGAGGCGTGCGGCTACACGAAGGACACGCCGAACCCGCCCGGCGGCGAGATCGTGCGCGACAAGGCCAGCAATCCGACCGGCATGCTGGTGGCGCGGCCCAACGCGATGATCCTCTACGCCACGCTCGCGATGGGGCCGAAGCTCCCGATGGAGTATCAATACAACTCGACGCGCCACTTCATGCGCGAATTGAACCGCCTCGGACTCACCGGCGTGTGCGACGCGGGCGGCGGGTTTCAGAATTATCCCGAGGATTACGAGATCATCCGCCAGCTCCACGAGCGCGGCGAGATGACGCTGCGCATCGCCTACAACCTCTTCACCCAGAAGCCCGGCGGCGAACTCGAGGACTTCGTGCGCTGGTCGAAGATCATCAAGCCCGACGACGGCGACGAGCTGTTGCGCTGCAACGGCGCGGGCGAAATGCTCGTCTTCTCGGCGGCGGACTTCGAGGACTTCCTTGAGCCGCGGCCCGACCTCGACGACAAGCTCGAGAGCGAACTCGAGCGCGTCGTGGGATTCCTCGCCGAGAACCGCTGGCCTTTCCGCCTGCACGCGACCTACGACGAATCGATCTCGCGTTTCCTCGACGTCTTCGAGCGCGTGAACGCCCATGCGCCGCTCGAGGGCCTGCATTGGTTCTTCGACCACTGCGAGACGATCTCCGACCGGAACATCGAGCGCGTGAAGGCGCTCGACGGCGGCATCGCCGTGCAGCACCGCATGGCCTTCCAGGGCGAATACTTCGTCGACCGCTACGGCGCGGCGGCCGCCGAGCGCACGCCGCCCATCCGCCGCATGCTCGAGATGGGCGTGCCCGTCGGAGCGGGGACCGACGCGACGCGCGTGGCGAGTTTCAACCCCTTCGTCTCGCTGTATTGGCTGACGACCGGTCGCACCGTGGGCGGTCTCTCGCTCTATCCCGAAAAGGCGCAACTCAGTCGCGAGGAAGCGCTCCGACTCTTCACCGAGGGCAGCGCGTGGATGTCGCGCCAGTCGGCGACGCGCGGGAATCTCAAAGTCGGCCAATTCGCCGACGTCGCGGTCCTGAGCGACGACTACTTCGCCGTGCCGGACGAGGAGATCAAGGCGACTCGAGTCCGTGCTCACCATCATGGGCGGACGGCCCGTGTATGCGGCGCGGGAATTCAAGCCGCACGATCCGGGCGACCTCCCGGTGATGCCCGACTGGTCGCCCGTGCGGCGTTTCCCGGGCCACTGGCAGCCGGGTTTCGAGGGGCATTTGCGGCACGAGCACGCCGGGGCCAGCTGCTGTTCGCACCACCCGCCGCGGCCCGCCAGCGCGGCTCGCTCGACGATGCCGCAGTGGATGCGCGGCCCGCGGGGGCTGCTCGACGGCGGCTGCGAATGCTTCGCCTTCTGAGGCCCACGGGTCACACTGCGAACATGAACTTCTCCGAGACCAACACCCTCTCCGCCGCCGACCTGCAAGCCCTGCTCACCGGCAGCGAACCCGTCGTCCTGCTCGACGTGCTGCCGCCGGAATCCTACGAGGCCGAGCACCTGCCGGGCGCGGTGAACGCGTGCGTCTATCAGACCGACTTCCTGGACGTGGCCCGCCCGTTGCTTCCGCGGCCCGATCAGCTTGTCGTGGTCTACGACGCCGAGGCCCGGAGTCTGGCCTCCACGATGGCGGCGGATCGCTTGGCCGGGGCGGGTTACGGGCGCGTCTTCGACTTCCGCGGCGGCTTGGAGGAATGGCGGGACGCGGGTCTCGCCATCGAAGGCTCGGGGAAAAAGGCGGACGAAAAATCCCCGTCCCGCACGCTGCGGGTCGACCCCGCCGCCAGCCTGCTGGAGTGGACCGGGAGAAACGTCGCCAACCGCCACCACGGGACGATTGCCGTGAGCGGCGGGCACATCGAGGTCCGCGGCGGCGAGGCGGTGTCGGGCGAGATCGAGATCGACCTCTCTTCGATCCGGTCGACCGACATCCCGGACGCCGCGCTCGAGCGGGCGCTCGCCGGGCACTTGATGTCGCCGGATTTTTTCGACAGCAACAAACATCCGACCGGCACCTTCGCGCTCGAGTCGATCCGCCCCATCGAGGCGTGCAGTCCGGGCGAGCCGAACCACGTCGTCATCGGCACGCTCGCGCTCAAGGGCATCACGAACGCGGTCGAATTCCCCGCCGTGATCGCCGAAACGGCCGACGGCGCCGTCGTCGCCCAGGCGTCCTTCGAAATCGACCGAACGAAGTGGAACGTGCTCTACGGCTCCGGCAAATTCTTCGCCCGCCTCGGCAAGCATCTCGTGAACGACCTCGTCTCGATTCACCTCAAGATCACGGCGGGATGAGAGTCGGGGTCGCGGTTGTGCTCATGGCCGGGATGAGTCCGCTCCCCGCAGAGCCGCCGCCGATCCGTCCCCTGCGGCAGCTCGAAGACTACGGCTACCTCGCGGATCCCGAGCGCCAACTCGGTGAATGGTGGGAGCCGCTCAAATCCCGGCCCGTCGGCCCCGGCGACGCTGCCATCACCCTCGGCGGCGAGGTGCGGGTTCGCTACGAGGCCATCCGCGGCAGCGATTTCGGCGCCGGGCCGCAGGACGACGGCGGGTATCTGCTCACGCGTTACCTGCCATTCCTCGCGGTTGATTTCCCGTCCCTTCCGCTCGACTCGTCGCTGCAATTCGCCGGGCAGCCGATCATCGCTCAAAGCGCCGGCGATGGGCGTGGGCCGGGTCCCATCGACGAGGAGGATTTCGGAATTCTCCAAGCCTTCGCCCGTCTCCGGGTTCCGCTCGGGCCGGGGGAGCTGGAGGTGCAGGCGGGCCGCCAGATGATCTCCTACGGGACCGAGCGCCTGCTCGGCACCCGCTACGGTCCGAACGTCCCGCTGGGTTTCGACGGCGGGATCGTGCGCTGGACGAGTCCCGGCTGGGACGTGGACGCCTTTTATCTGCGCCCGGTCCAGACCGTGCCCGATCCGCTCGACGATCTCAGCGACGAGGATCAGCAACTCTGGGGGATTTACGGCACGTGGACGCCCGCCGACTCCGCGACCGCGCTGGACCTCTACTACCTCGGGTTCTTCGACGCCGACGCGGTCTACGAAGCGGGGCGCGGGCGCGAGCTTCGGCACACGCTGGGTGCCCGTTTCTTCGGCGAGCGCGGTCTCGGCCCCGGGGCGGCGGATTGGAACGTCGAGAGCTTCCTGCAATTCGGCAGCTTCGGCGACGGTGCGATCCTGGCCGGCAGCACGGCGGCGGAGCTGGGCTACACCTTCGTCGACGCGCCGGCGGCCCCGCGGATCGGTCTCCGGGCGAACTACGCGAGCGGCGACGCCGATCCCGACGACGGCGACCTGCAGACGTTCAACCCGCTTTTTCCGAAGGGAAAATACTTCGGCGAACTCACGCCGATCGGCCCCTACAATTTGATCAATCTCCAAGGCGTGGTCAGCTTCGCTCCGCGGCCCGACCTCACGGTGTATCTGCAGGGCGGACCCTACTGGCGGGCGAGCCTGGATGACGGCGTTTACGGCGTGGGCGGCAATCTCGTGCGGGCCTCCGGCGGCAGCGGCGAGCGGTTCGTCGGCACGCAGTGGGAGGTCGTCGCCGAATGGACGCTGCGGCGCGAACTCGGCTTCCTCGCCAGCTACTCGCAGTTTCACCCCGGCAGCTTCATCGCCGACACCGGACCGTCGGCGACGACGCAATTTCTGGCCCTCGAGGTCGTCTTCCTGTTTTGAAAACGACACTCCCCTGCGCGCTCGCGAGCTCCCTCCTCTTCGCCAGTTGCGCGACGAGTCCAACCCCGATGGCTTTGCAAAACGAAATCACCGCCGCGACCGCCGCCGCCCACCGCCTTCCCGGCGACTCAGCCGCCTACAACGCCGCGGTCCGCGCCATCTGCGAGCGAATCGACCCGCGCGATCCGGCGAGCTGGAGCGAGCGATTGAGATCGCTCGGGGTCGCGCTCGTCCTCCCCGACATCGACCTGCCGCTCGTCGCCATTCGGGTCATCGCACCGTCCGAGCGCCTGGCTCCCGGCTCCATCGGCGTGCCGCTCGTGCTGGAATACGACACCGCCACCGACCCCACGCACCCGCCTGAGGGGTTGTTCGTGAGCGCGACCGCGATCCTCGATCCTGAGCCGCCACGACCGGCCTTGCGCCTGGTCGACGCGACGAGCCGGACCACGCTGCTGGGGCGCGACTACGCGTTGGCCTACGACCCACACGCCGCCGGGGACGAACTCGCCGAGCAGGCCCGGCAGCTCCGCGGAACGGGATTTCGGAGCATGCTCAGGCCGCTGTCGCTCGGTCGGACGGCGCAAATCTACCTCCTCGATCCCTACGATCCCGAAAAAATCCCGCTCCTCATGGTGCACGGTCTCCAGTCGACGCCCGTGGCGTTCGCCGGGATGGTGAACGCCCTCCGGGCCGATCCCGTCGTGCGCGAGCGCTACCAGCTCTGGCAATTCTACTACCCGAGCGGCAACCCGCTGCTCGCCAACGCCGCCGACCTGCGAGACAGCCTCGCCGCCACGCTCGAGACCGTCGATCCACGCGACCGCGATCCGGCGACGAAGTCGCTCGTCGTGATCGGGCACAGCATGGGCGGCGTGATCTCGCACACGCTCGTGAGCGACAGCGGCGAGCGGATCTGGTCGAGCATCTTCACCCGCGGGCCGGACGGGCTGGCGGGGGATCCGGCGACCATCCGGCGGCTCCGGCACATCCTCACCTTCGAGCGCAACCCGCGGGTCGAACGCGTCATGTTCCTGGCCGCGCCGCACCGCGGGAGTCCCATCGCGGACAATCTGCTGGGTCGCTTCGGCACGACGCTCACGCGAGTCTCCCCGATCGCGGAGCGGGGCTTCGCGGATCTCGCCCGCGCGAACTCCGCGTTCGTCACGCCGGAAGCGGCGGCCTTTTACGGCGGCGGTCGTTTCTCCGCCGTCCGCACCCTTTCGGCGAACAGCCCCGCGCTGCGCGCCCTCGCGGAACTCCCGATCTCCGTGCCGTTTCACAGCATCATCGGGCGGAAGGGCGGCGGCCCGCTGGCGACGAGTTCCGACGGCGTCGTCCCCCACGCGAGCAGCCACCTCGACGGCGCAACGAGCGAACTCGTCGTGCCCAGCGGCCACAACGTGATCGACCACCCGGAGGCCATCGCAGAAGTGATTAGAATCCTCCATCGGCGTCGCTGACTTCACTCACCGATCGAGGAACACATCGCCATTGGAGGCGAAGGGGGCGGGCCGCGCGTAAGCACAGAATCTGAAAATTCGGCGCGGAGCCGCCCCGCAAATTGAGAGTTGAGTGCATGAGAATCAAGAGTTCCTGGCACCGGGAACACTCACTTGCGAAGTGAAAGCGCAGTCCGAAGCAAGTCACTCATTCCCAAGTCTAGACTCATCAGCTTCCCTTTTGGCGGCCACTCCAGCCCCCCGCGCGACCCCGCCGCCAAGCTCCGCGCCGGCATCGTCTGGGCCAACACGTTCAACAAGCTCGACCCGACCAGCCCCTTCGGCGGCTACAAGGAAAGCGGCTTCGGCCGCGAAGGCGGCATCCACGGCCTCGTACCCTACGTGAAGCTGAGCTGAGCGCCAACTAAACGGGATTTTGCAGGATTTACTGGATTAACACGATTGTTGAAAGGATCTGAAAATCCTTCTCAAAGAACTCTCCGCGCTCTCCGCGCCCTTCGCGTGAAAAATCACCCCACCCGCCCGAGCACCAGCTCCGCGTAGCCCGCCATCAGCTCCGCATCGAGCGGCGAACACCGGAAAGCCACGTATCCATCCGGCCGCACCACGTAGGCCGCCGTCAGCTCCACGCCGTAGCGCAGATGCGCTTCCGCGTCCGCATCCAGCAGCCAATCCGCGCCAACCGGAGCCGTCGACCCGCGCCAGACCCGGACGAATTTCTCCGCCTCCCCGCCCAGCTCCCGCACCCGCGCCTCGAAGGCCGCCAGTTCCTCGACATCCGCCCGCCGCGGTTTCCTACCCGAAAACAAGACGACCGCGTGACCGCCTCCCGCCATCTCGTCCAGCAGTGACATCGTCGCCTTTCGCCTCGGGCAATACACGTCAACGCTCCGCACCCGCATCCCCGGCCCGAATCCCTGCGAACGCCAATCCTCGTGCCACGCCGTGTCGTTATCGATCACCGGACTCTCCGCGTAAACAATCCCCAGGCCGGACAGATCCTCCGCGAAATCGGTCTTGAATTTCTCGGTCTGCGCCATGATTCGCAGCCCCGTATCCCGCGCCAACCGCGCGACGGGATTTTTCAGCAGACTCACCTTCGTCCGCATCGCCGCCGCCTCGAGCACCCTCTCCGCGACCTGCGACCGCTCCGCGTCGTAGCTCTCCAACAGCGCCTCCTCGTCCCCGCGCCCCGCCGCCAGCAGCCCGAGTTTCCAGCCGAGATTGAACGCGTCCTGGATCCCCGTGTTCATCCCCTGCCCACCCGCCGGACTGTGAACGTGCGCCGCGTCGCCCAACAACATCACCCGGCCCTTCCAGAAGGTTTCCGCCTTCCGCTCGCTCACGCGAAACACCGACAGCCACTCCGGGTTCGAAGCCGTCCAGTCCTCGCGTCCGTGATTCGCGAAGTGCTCATTCAGCTCCTCGAGCGTCGGTTCCTCAGCGCCCCGCTTCTTGTCCCGCCGGTTCGCCACCACCCGCCAAAGCCCCGGCCGCACCGGGAACAGCACCAACACCCCCTTCCCCGACCAGTCCAAGTGAACGGCAATTTCGTCCGGCGCTGGATCGATCTCGACGTCCGCCAGCACGAACGTCTCTTCCATCGCTTCTCCCAGAAAATCGATCCCCGCCCCGTGACGCACCGTGCTGTGCGCACCGTCGCACCCCGCCAGCCACCGCGAACGAATCGTCTCCACGCCCCCATCGCCACCCAGGACCTGACTCACCACCCCGCCCGACTCTTCCTCGAACGACAGCAACTCCGACCCCCGCTCGACCTCGATCCCCAGCTCCCGCAACCGCTCGGTCAGGATGCGCTCCGTTTCCGACTGCGGCAGCAACAGCGGCAGTGGATAGCGCGATTCGACCTCGTGCGCCACGTCCACCTCCGCCAAGTGCGCCCCCTCGGCCGAAATCCGAATCTGCCGCACCTCCATCCCCGCCGCGATCACCGCGCCCGAGCAACCCATCGCCTCCAGCGCCTCCAACGCCGAACTCCACAACGCAAGCGCCTTCGAAAATTTTGACGGCTTCGGCAATTGATCGATCACCCTTACCCGCACTCCGTAGCGTCCACACTGCACCCCAAGCGCCAGCCCGACCGGCCCACCCCCCACGATCAAAACATCAACTTCATTGGCCACGCCCCAACTCAACCCTGAAAACCAAAAACAAAAAACTCCAAATCGCACCCAACACCTCACCCGGAGCCCTGATCGTTTTTCCGCTCCACATTTCAAACCATTGGGGCAGATTGCCCCAATTCCATGACGCTTTCCGACGAACAATCCGCCGCCCTGACCCGCTGGGTCGAGAGCGGAGACTCCCTTTCCGACATTCAGAAAATGCTCCGCGAGGAGTTCTCCGTGAACCTCACTTACATGGAGACGCGCTTCCTCGTCGACGACCTCCGGCTCACCCTGAAATCCGACCCGGAGCCCGACCCCACCCCCGAACCAACTCCGCCAGCCGACGCCCTTCCCGCCGACGCCCTCCCGCCAGACGAGATTCTTCCGCCCGCCGGTCCCGGAGGCCGGGTCAAGGTGACCCTCGACCAGATCGCCCGCCCCGACGCCGTCATCAGCGGCAAGGTCACGTTCTCCGACGGACAGGCCGCCGGCTGGTATCTCGACCAGACGGGCCGCCTCGGTCTCGACGCCGACACTCCCGGCTACCGCCCTTCCGAGCAGGACGTCATCGATTTCCAAAACGAACTCCAATCCCTCGCGCGAACCCAGGGGTTCTGAATTTTCGATTCTCGATTTTCGATTTTCGATTGATGGTGACGCCGTGACCCTTCTTCTCAACGGCGAGGATTATGCCACCAGCGCCCACACCATCGCCGTCCTGATCGCCGAGCTTTCTCTCCCCGCCGAAACCCTCCTCATCGAGCATAACAGCCGGGCCCTTCTTCGCTCCGAATGGCCGACCACATCCCTCGCCGACAGCGACCGCATCGAATTCCTCCAGGTCGCCGCCGGCGGCTGATCTCACCAATCGAAAATCCAAAATCGAAAATCGAAAATGTTCAACCGCCTTTCCGATAAACTCCAGGATGTCTTCAAAGATCTGCGCGGCCAGGGCGCGATTACCGAGAAAAACATCAACGACGCCCTCCGCGAAGTCCGCCTCGCGCTCCTCGACGCCGACGTCCACTTCCAAGTCGCGAAGGATTTCATCGCCCGAGTCAAGACGAAAGCTCTCGGCGAAGACGTCACCCGCAGCGTCACCCCCGGTCAACAGATCATCAAAATTTTCCAGGACGAGCTCATCGCCCTGCTCGGCGGCGACAGCGAACCCCTCAACCTCGACAAACCCGCCCGCATCCTCGTCGTCGGACTTAACGGCGCGGGAAAGACCACCTCGTCCGCCAAGCTCGCGCGCTGGCTGAAAACGCAGGGCCGCACGCCCAATCTCATCGCCTGCGATCTCGTCCGCCCCGCCGCCATCGACCAACTCGTCACTCTGGCGGGACAGGTCGACGTTCCCGTCTTCGCCCCCGACCCGTCCGAGAAAGACGTCCTCGCCGTCGCCAAACGCGCGCTCGCCTGGGGACAGGAGAACGGTGGCAACGTCCAGATCTTCGACACCGCCGGACGCCAGGAGATTGACGAACCCCTCATCGCCGAGATCAAGGCGCTCAAGGAATTTCTCAATCCTCAGGAAGTCCTCCTCGTCTGCGACGCCGCGACCGGCCAGCAGGCCGTCTCCGTCGCCGAGCACTTCCACTCCGCCCTCGGTCTCACCGGCATCATCCTCACCAAACTCGACGGCGACGCCCGGGGCGGCGCCGCGCTCTCGCTCCGCGAGGTCACCCAGCGACCCATCAAATTCGCCGGCGTCGGTGAGAAACTCGATCAGTTCGAGCCCTTCCACCCCGACCGACTCGCCAGCCGGATCCTCGGCATGGGCGACGTCGTTTCACTCGTTGAAAAAGCCGCCAGCGCCATCACCGAGGAGGACGCCGCCCGCCTCGAGCGCAAAATGCGCACGGCGTTCGTTCGACCTCGAGGACTTCCTCCAGCAGTTCAAAATGCTCAAACGAATGGGCCCGCTCGAAAATCTCCTTGGCATGATCCCGGGCATGAGTAATCTGAAAGATTCCTCGATTGACGAGGGCCAGATGAAACGGGTGGAGGCGATCATTCTCTCCATGACCCCAAAAGAACGCGCCAAGCCTGATATCCTCAACGCTCGGCGCCGCCAAAGGGTCGCCCGCGGCAGCGGCGTCACCGTCACCGAGGTCAACACCCTCCTCCAGCGCTTCGGCCAAATGAGGAAGATGATGAAAAAAATGGGCGGCAGCGGCATGAAGAAAATGATGGCCCAAGCTCAGAAATCCGGAGGCCTCCCCGGCCTGCCACGATAAAGCGCCGAAGGCGTTCAGGAATTTACCATCATAACCAACAACCAATAACCAACAACCACCTCATGGTAGTCATCCGACTCAAGCGCGAAGGCGCCCGCAATCACCCGTTTTACAAGATCGTCGTCGCCGACCAGCGCAAGCCTCGCGACGGACGTTTCATCGAGATCATCGGCACCTACGATCCGAAGAAGGAAGGCGACAACTACAAGATCGCCCTCGACCGAGCCGACTACTGGACCAGCGTCGGTGCCCGCGCATCGCAGACCGTCGGCAACATCATCAATAAGGCCCGCAAACAGAGCGAAGCCGAAGTCGCCGCCTAAGAAAGCCTGCCGCAAGTCCCGTAGAAGCGGAGGTCACGACGCTCCGCCCAAAATCTCGTAGCAGCGGACGTCACGCTGCGCCCCTCCCGATGGAAGAATTCCTCAAATACGTCCTCGCCCAGCTCGTCGAGTATCCGGCGGACGTGGTCATCACCAAGGAGGAAGCCGAGGGCAAAGTCACCTTCCTCCTCGCGATGCGCCAATCCGACATCCGAACGGTCGTCGGAAAAGGCGGCCACACCATTCAAGCCCTCCGCACCCTGCTCCGCACCGCCGGTCAGAAGCATGACCTCCGGGTCGGACTCGAAATTCTCGAAGAATGAAAACATCCCGCCGCCTCCTCACCATCATCGGACTTGCCACCATCTTCGTCGGCACTCCCGCCTGCGAAATGCAGAAAGCGGAGGTCACGATGAAGAAATACGCCAAGGAGAAAAAACCGGAAGCCGAGAAGGTGGAGCAACCTGATCCGGCCGACTCCTCGCCCCCGACCTACTTCAAGGAGTAGCGGACACGCAGCTCTCCCACCCCCCCGGCTAAAAAGGAAACGAGGCCCCATTTCACGTTTCCCCCCGAACTTCGCATCCGCTAAAGATCCAGCGTGCTCGAACTTCATGACGTTTCCCTCTTCGTCGGCCGTGGCGAATCCGTAACGCCCATCCTGGCTGACATTGACCTGCGGGTTCCGGGACAACATTTCGCTGCCGTCATTGGCCCGTCGGGCTGCGGAAAAAGCACTCTCCTCAAAGCCGTCGCCGGCATCGCCGAAGGGGACGAAGAGGGCCGGGTCGTCTGGAACGGGCGGGACCTCGCCGACGAGGATTTCCTCCCCTCCGAAGTCGGCTACGTCCCGCAATTCGGCATCGCTCACGACGAGCTGACCGCCGCCGAATCGATCTACGCCGCCGTCCAGCTCCGCGTTCGTCCGACCCACCCCGGCCAGCTTCGAGAGATCGCTGACAATACCCTCGCCGAGGTCGGACTCGCCGCATTCGCGGATCGTCGCGTTGGCGTACTCTCCGGCGGACAAAAACGTCGGCTCGCACTGGCGATGGAAATTGCCAGCGCCCCGGCCATCCTGCTCTGCGACGAAGTCACCTCCGGTCTGGACGCGCAGGCCGAGGACGAGATCGTCCACCTCATCCACGACCTCGCCACCCGCGACCGACTCGTCCTCTCGGTCACCCACAGCCTCCGCCACCTCCACCTCTACGACTCCGTCCTCGTTCTGGCGGAGGGAGCGATCGCTTACCACGGCAGACCGGAAGACCTCGCGCATTATTTTCAGATCACCGATCCCGAAGACCTCTACGGTCGACTCGCCGAGCGCAAGGGCGACGACTGGTCCCGCTCCTGGCGCAAACACCATGGCCCCTACACCGAAGACCTTCTCATCGAATTTGCCGAAGAACCCGGGATCGAGCCACCGGAACCCAACGAGGAACCCAACGAAAAATCCGCCAGCGCCGATCCGCCCCCCACCGATTCCCCTACACCGCTCACCACCCACCGACTCCCCTCTTCGCTGAGCCAGTTCGCAACCCTCCTCGCCCGCCGATTCCGCATCTTCTTCCGCAGCCCCGGCCAACTCGCCCTGCAGGCCGGGCTCATCCTCGGATTCCCGATCCTGGTCGCGGTCTTCGCGTGGCACGGGTTGCCCGAAATTCAGAATCTCAGCGTCGGCCTCGGACAGGACGCCACCCGCCAACTCATCGAGGCCAATTCCTTCCTCGCCCAGGCCAGCAAGATCGGCAGCCTCATCTCCGGCATTGTCATGTTTCAAGTGATTCTCCTCACCCTCATGGGAGCGAACAACTCCGGGCGCGAGATCGCCGGCGAACGCCTCATCTTCGAGAAGGAGAAACTCTCCGGCCTCCGCCCCGCCAGCTACATCGCCAGCAAAGCGGTGTTCCTTGCCGTCCTCGTTGCCGCCCAATCCCTCTGGATGGGACTCTTCGTTCACTTCGTCTGCGGTTTTCCCGGCGAACTCCTCGCCCAGCTCGGATTCCTCCTGCTCGTGAACGCCGCGATGACCTCCATCTGCCTCGGCATTTCAGCCTGGATGTCCAGCGCCGAACAGGCCTCGCTCGTCAGCATTTATCTCGTCGGCTTCCAACTCCCCCTGTCGGGAGCCGTCCTCGCGCTTCCCGACGCCGTTGGCACCGCCGTCCGGCCTTTCATTTCCGCCTACTGGAGCTGGTCCGGCATCCTCCAGACCCTCCGCGGCGAACGCTACTACGACATCGCGCAAATGGTCGTCCAAACCGCCCTCTCCCCCATCCAACTTTGCGCGTATATTCTCCTCGCCCACATCCTCGCCGGACTTTTCCTCGCCTACACCGGCTCGAAAGCCACCCGATTGAAATGACAATCCAAATTCCAAATTCCAAAATCTAAAATCGAATGGCTCGCCGCTCCCGTAACTCCCTCCACCCCGCGTTCCTCCTCGCCGGACTCGCTGTCGTCGTCGCGGTTCTCTACCTCGCCACGACCCTCATCGCGCCCAGCGGCGACCCCTACCGCACCACCGCACCACTGGCCACCGAAGCCTACCTCGAAAACTCCAACAGTCTTCGCGGTAACGTCTACAAAGTTGAGGGCGAAATCCTCAACGTACTCGGGTATTCCCCGGCCACCGAAGATCGCCTTATTTCCTGCCTCGTCGCGGGCGACGACAGCATCGTCCCCATCGTCATCCCCGGCGACCTGAGCCACGTGAACCTCCAGAAAGGACAACAATTTCACTTCCAGATCGAAGTCGATCCCCAGGGAATCCTCCGAGCCAGCAACCTCCAAAAATCATGAATATTTCCCGGAGTGGCGGCTTCCAGCCGCCAACACCCTGCATCCTTCTCACACTTCTCCTGGCCGTCTCGCTCCCCGCCCGCGCCCAAGTCATCGACGCCGCCACCCTCAACCCGCCCGCAAGTCAAGGGTCCTCCCCAACCGCCGGCGAATCCTCCTTCCTCGGTCGCGACGTCCCCTCCTTCGATCCCGCCAACGAAATGATCACCTGGGACGGAAAGACGTGGAACGTGAACAACAACCGCCTCTTCGAAGCCCGGCTCGAGAAATACCTCAACGTCGAGGCTGAAACCACCGAGGAAGACCAAGCCTACAACGCCATTCTCCAGGAGATCCTCGACATCCTCAGCGCGAACCGCGCCAGCCCCACCGCTCTCGACCGGGCCTTCCGCCTGCTTCCCCAGGCTTCCGAATACCGCCGCGATGCGGGCCTCGGCGACACCCTCGCCAACCAGGTCTACTCCGCCTGGCGCGCCGGTCGGAACCTCGACCGCATCCGCCAGGCCGACAACGCCCTCCTCGAAGAGCGCCGCCGCGTCGAACGCAACCAGGTCATCACCGCCGACGCGCGTCCCCTCGAACGCATTTCCCCCGACAATCCCGGCGCCGCCGCCGCCGTCGCCGAGCGTCGCGCCATCGAGATGCAGCCCTTCGTTACCCGCCTCTCCGAACTCAACCTCCTCCTCAAGACCAACCAAGCCAAGCGCGAACTCCAGGAAGCCCAGACGAAAATCGAATTCCAGGCACTCATCGTGCAGCTCTTCTTCCAGCGCCGCTTCCAGCACGTCCTCATCGCCACCCGCTTCTACCGCAACGTCTTCGCCGACGGCGACGACAAGCTCCGGATCAAGGGCGAGAGCGAAAACCTGTTTGCCAAGACGACCGGACTCCCGCCTACCGTTGGCACCGTCGACGCCATCTCCAACGAAATCCTCCGAGACGTCGGCGAAGGCATCGAGGCCTACAAATTTCTCCTCGAAAAAAACGAACTCGAATCCGCCACCAAACGCCTCGCCGAAACCTTCCTCGTCGGCGAATACCTGCCCGAGGTCCGCACGCTCCCGCGCGAAGACAAACGCCGCGCCCTCGCTTTCGTCCAGGCGTCGAACCAGCTCATGTCCGCCCTCGAGGTAAAGGATTACACCCTCGCCGAGCAACTCGTGAACCAGCTCGAGGAGACCGCCAAGGATTTCGATAATTCCAAACCCATGGCTGCGATCCAAACCGCCAAAACCGTTTCGGCCATGCACCTCGCCAAAGCCAAAAACGCCGCAGTCGCCGGCGAGCGCGAGATTCTCGAAACCGAGCTCTCCGCCGCCACCGAGATCTGGCCGCGCAATCCCGCCCTCGCCGACATCTCCGCCACCATCTTCGCCCAGGGCGACGTTCAGGGCAAAGCGCTCGTCGACTTCGACCAACTGCTCAGCCAGAAAAATTACCGTCAGATTTTCGACGACAAGGAGCGCCTGATCGCCGCCACGGCGCTCGACCCCGCCCGCCAGGATCAGCTCCGCCAGGTCCTCGCCGACATGACCGCCATCGAAGGCGCCATCATCCGCGCTCAGGAGATCGAGAAACGCGGCGACTCCGCCGGAGCGTGGGAATCCGCCGAGCAGGCCTTTCAGAAGTTTCCGGACGACAGCAAACTCAACCAACTCCGCGCCAATCTGACCACGCAAGCCGCCGAATTCGTCCGCGCTCTCCGCCGCGCCGAGGAACTCGAACACCGCGATCAGCCCGGCTCCAGCCTCGCGTGGTACCTTAAAGCCCAGCAGGAATACCCCAACAGCGACTTCGCCCGCGAAGGCATCGAGCGCCTCACCAAGCAAATCCTCCCCGACGCCAGCTGACGCCGCCACCCCGGCCCACTAACTCCCGACCCAGAACTTCGCTCGACCGTTCCGGGGAAAATCGACGGCTCAATCCGTTTCCTTCGGCTTTACAAATCCCCCCCAACTCGTAACCTCCCTCTTCCGTAGCTCACGTGGCGGAATGGCAGACGCGCTAGATTCAGGATCTAGTGAGGCAACTCGTGGAGGTTCAAGTCCTCTCGTGAGCACTTTCTCTCAGCTTTCTTTCAATCGGAGAGAGTTCGCCGCCAGTGTCTTCCACGACGGAGCGTAACGTCACCGGCCCCTGCCTTACCAACGACTCGACCGACAAATCCGCGCCACGGCACCAGCCGTCACCGCCAGACACCCGCCGAGCCACTCCCTCTGCCCATCGAATTGCGGCCGATTTACATTTAGGCCAATACCCAAATTGTCCAACTCGGAGGGGCAACATGGCCCGGGGTAACTAGCTATTCAGCCTAAAGGCCGAGTTGATGGTAATTGGTTGATGGTTGATAGAATGAAAATGAGAGACTTCCGTCGATAGCGTCCCTCACTCAATGGGTGAACAACTGAAATGGCGCAATTCGCTCGGATCCAACCATCAACCGCTTTTTTCCTTTTCAGGTCCAGGCATTTGCGGGAACACGTTCCTTCAGCACGCCTCGTTCTTCAAAATACCGGCGTCAATTGACGACCGCTGCTGGCCTTACCAGAACCTCCTGAATAACACATTCCGTAATCTGCTACGGTGGAGGCGTTTGAATTCCGGGAAATACAAGGAAACCACAGATCGCCCAGATTGCACGGATGGTGAGCCGTGCTCGCGAACCATGAGCTTTTGTTTCTCTGCGCCCTCTGGGAAATCTGCGGTTCAAAAATTCTGATGTTGTCGTCGGCGCCGTTGCCGATTCCCGGGTTACTTCCGCTTCCAAACCGCCATTCCGTTCAATTACTAAAGAGTAACCAACTATTTCCTTGACGGTATATCTTGTGGAAATTTATGTCTTCCGCGAACTTTATGCCGCCCCCTGACGACAATTTGCCGCCCTTTGACTTCACCGTTCTCCGCGATCTGCGGAAACGGGCCGATCTCACGATTGGCCAGGTCTCGGATCAATCGCGCGTTTCAACTGCGGTCATCTCGAAGCTCGAACGCAATCTCGCTTCCGCCGAACTCGAGACTCTCCACCGACTCGCCCGCGTCTTCGGACTCACCGCAGCAGACCTGCTCGGCCTCGCGGAATCCCGCACCTCGCACGCCACCAGCGCCGTCACGTACGCGTCGGGCGATTTCAAGTTCGAGCGAATCGACTACGGCAACGCCCGCTGCTTCCACGCCCGGGCTCACGCTGGCAGTCGACTGCACCGACCGGACGTCCACCACGATGATCACGAGATTTGCTGGGTCCTCGAGGGGAGCCTCAAGATCGAACTTCCCCGCGAGCGCCACACGCTCACGACGGGCGATGCGCTGCAGTTCGATGCCATTCAGGAGCACACTTACGAAGCTCTTGAGAACACCGAATTCGTCCTCATCCACCTCCGCAAACCCAAACGCTTCTAAACCCGGCACTTCGCTCAAATGATCCACTCCGATCCCTCACTCACGCCCGCCTCGCTTTCCGACAAACTCGCCAATTTTTGGGATCATTCCGGCCGCAAGATTCTCGAGATCGAGCGGAACTACGACAAGTCGAACGGCACGCCCGTTTACACCGTCGCTGGAAAATATTCGACCCGCGGTTGGACGGAGTGGACCGAAGGATTCGTCTACGGCTCGTCCGTCCTTCAGTTCGACGCGACCGGCGACGAGCAATTTCTCGAAATCGCCCGCCGCAACACGGTTGACCGAATGGCCTCGCACGTGAGCCACGTTGGCGTGCACGACCACGGGTTTAACAACCTTTCGACCTACGGCAATCTCCTCCGCCTCATGCGAGAAGGCCGGATTACCAGCGACGAGTGGGAAGCCGAATTCTACAAGCTCGCGATCAAGACCTCCGCCGCCGTGCAAGCCGCGCGCTGGTCCACCATCCCAGACGGCGGTTACATCTATTCCTTCAACGGTCCGCATTCCCTTTTCGTCGACACCGTCCGATCCTGCCGGGTCCTCATGGCTGGCCACCAACTCGGCCACGTCCTGATGGGGGAAGGCGACAAACCCTGTTCTCTGCTCGAGCGAGCCATCCAGCACATGGCGGCTACCGCAAAATTCAACGTTTGGTACGGCGAAGGCCGCGATCACTACGACGTGCGCGGACGCACCGCGCACGAAGCCGTTTTCAATCGAAACGATGGCGCCTTTCGCTGTCCCAACAGCCAGCAAGGCTTCTCCGGGTTCACCACCTGGACCCGCGGACTCTCGTGGGCCATGGTCGGCTACCCCGAGGAACTCGAATTCCTCGCCACGCTCGACGACACCGTCCTCGATCCACTCGGCGGTCGGGAATCCATCGAAGCCCTTTGGCTCAAAGCCGCCGAGGCCACCTGCGATTTCTACATCGAAAACACCCCGACCGACGGCATTCCGTATTGGGACACCGGCGCCCCGCTCATTCACAAGCTCGGCAACTACCTGGAGCGCCCTGCCGAACCCCACAACGACTTCGAACCCGTCGATAGCTCCGCCGCCGCCATCGGCGCGCAGGGCCTACTCCGCCTCGGCAAATACCACGAAAAGCGGGGCAACGCCGAAAAAGCCGCCCGCTACACGCAGGCCGGACTCACTACCGCGAGCACCCTCTTCGCCACTCCGTATCTCAGCGAGGACGACGCCCACCAAGGCTTGATCCTGCACAGCATTTATCACCGTCCGAACGGCTGGGACCACATCCCCGAAGGCAGCAAGATTCCCTGCGGCGAATCCAGTATGTGGGGAGACTACCACGCCCGCGAGCTCGCCATCTACCTCGGCCGCCTCGCCAGCGACAGCCCCTACTACACCTACTACGCCGGCATCAACTGACCGACTTGCAACTAAAAAACTCTCAACTCATGACTATTTCCGACCTCTCCCACATCGCCGCCCGCCGCTTCCCGGCCAACCGCTCCACGCAGAATCTCGTCAACGGAGTCGCGCCGATCCAGGCGACGAACTTCGCCCTCGGCAACGTCACCCTCGACCCGAATGGCGGTCAGGTTCCGTGGCACAACCAAGAGCAGGAGGAAGTCTACTTCGTCGTCGAAGGCACCGGGGAAATGTGCCTCGGCGAAGAAAAGCAGACCCTCACCACCGGCCAGGCCGTCTACATTCCGTCCGGAGTTTTCCACCAACTCACCAACGTCGGCCACACACCGCTTCGCATGATCTACTGCTACGGCCCCGCCGGCGACGTCGCCCACTGGCGTCAGGAACTCGATGGCACCCTCCCCCCCGCCGGAGTCGGAGACACCCCACCCCTCCCGCAAGGCGCCCAGCCCCAATGCACCGCCAAGCCGGAATAAACCAATAACCATCAACCAATAACCATCAACTCTCCCTCACTCACATGAAGACTCACAAAATCGGCATTATCATGAACGGCGTCACCGGACGCATGGGCACCAATCAGCACCTCCTCCGGTCCATCGACGCCATCATCAAGCAAGGCGGCGTCCGCGTCGGCCCGGAAGAGGTCATCATGCCCGACCCCATCCTCGTCGGCCGCAGCGAAAGCAAACTCAAAGACCTTTGCGCCCGCACGAGCGTCGCGAAGTGGACCACCAACGTCGACGAGGCCCTCGCCAGCGACGAATACCAGATCTACTTCGACGCCCAGACCACCGGTCGCCGCGCCGAAGGCGTCCGCAAGGCCGTCGCCGCCGGCAAGCACGTCTACTGCGAAAAGCCCACCGCCGTTGACTCCAAAACCGCGCTCGAACTCTTCGAACTCTGCGACGCAGCCGGCCTTAAAAACGGCGTCGTTCAAGACAAGCTCTGGCTCGCCAGCTTCATCAAACTCAAGCGTCTGATCGACACTGGATTCTTCGGGAAAATCCTCAGCGTCCGCGGCGAATTCGGCTACTGGGTCTTCGAAGGCCACACCGTCGCCCCGCAGCGCCCCAGCTGGAATTACCGCAAGGAAGACGACGGCGGCATCATCGTCGATATGCTCTGCCACTGGCAATACGTCCTCGAGAACCTCTTCGGCGAACCCCAGGCGCTCTCCTGCCTTGGGGCTACCCACATCCCCGAGCGCATCGACGAGGACGGCAAGCCCTACAAGTGCACCGCCGACGACTCCGCCTACGCGACCTTCGAACTCTCCGGCGGCGTGATCGCCCACTTCAACAGCTCCTGGACCACCCGCGTCCGCCGCGATGATCTCCTCACCGTCCTCGTGGACGGCGAAAAGGGCAGCGCCACGTGTGGTCTCCGCGACGTCTGGATCCAGCACTACGGCAACACCCCGCGCCCGACCTGGAATCCCGACGTTCCCCAGCCCATCGACTTCTACGAAGGCTGGAGCAAGGTGCCGGATCAAGAGACCTACGACAACGCCTTCAAGATCCAGTGGGAACTCTTCCTCCGCCACGTCGCCCTGGACGAACCGTTCCCCTGGGATCTGAAACGCGGAGCCAAAGGCGTCCAACTCGCCGAACTCGGTCTCCAAAGCTGGGCCGAACGCCGCTGGCTCGACGTCCCGAAACTGAAATAACGGAGTGGCGGCTTCCAGCCGCCAACAAGAAATGGGGACCGCGAGCTTCCAGCTCGTCGGACCAACCCATCGGCGCAGCCGCACTTCCAAAAACCATCAACCATCAACCACCAACTATGAACCCCACAGCCCTAGTCACCGGCGGCTCCCGAGGCATCGGCCTCGCCTGCGCCGAACACCTCGCCAAAAGCGGCTTCGACGTCGCCATCAACGGCATGCGACCCGCCGACCAGATCAGCGAGCCCATTGCCAGGCTCGAATCTCTCGGCGCGAAAGTCCTCTACTGCCAGGGTGACATCGGATCAGCCGAAGCCCGCGCCGCCATGATCGACCGCATCCGCTCCGAATTCGGTCGCCTCAACGTCCTCGTCAACAATGCCGGCGTTGCCCCGAAAGAACGGAAGGACATCCTCGAAGCCAGCGAGGAGAGTTTCGACTACGTCGTCGGCACCAACCTCAAGGGCCCCTACTTCCTCAGCCAGCTCGCCGCAAATTGGATGATCGAGCAAAAGCAAGCGACGCCCGACCAATTTTTCGCCATCATCAACGTCGGCTCCATCTCGGCCACCGTCGCCAGCGTGAATCGGGGCGAATATTGCGTGGCGAAATCCGGCATCGCCATGATGACCGCCCTCTTCGCCGCCCGCCTCGGCGAGCACCACATCCCCGTCTACGAAGTTCGCCCCGGCGTGATCAAAACGGACATGACCGCTGGCGTTACCGAAAAATACGACAAACTCATCGCCGACGGCCTCTGCGTGACTCCGCGCTGGGGAGCCCCCGAAGACGTTGGCCTCGCCGTCGCCTCGCTCGCCAACGCCAACTTCCCTTACTCCACCGGCCAAGTCATCATGGTCGACGGCGCACTCACCCTCCCCCGGCTTTAGCCGCTGGCCATTTCTCATCCCACATTTCAAATTTCACATTCTCCAATGAGCATCCTCGACCAACTCGCCTCCCACCGACTTGTCCCCGTCATCGCATTGCAGGACGCCGCCCACGCCGCGCCACTCGCCGAGTCCCTCATCACCGGCGGACTCCCCGTCGCCGAAGTCACCTTCCGCACCGCCGCCGCCGCCGAATCCATCAAGATCATGGCGCAAAACAAAGACCTCCTCGTCGGAGCCGGCACGGTCCTCAAAATCGATCAGGTCAAACAAGCCGTCGACAACGGCGCGACCTACATCATTTCCCCCGGCTTCAACCCCAAGGTTGTCCGCTACTGCGTCGAAAACAACATCCCGGTCACACCCGGCATCAGCAACCCGACCGACATCGAAATGGCCCTCGACCACGGCCTCACGGCGGTGAAATTTTTCCCCGCCGAAGCCATGGGCGGCCTCAAGACACTCAAAGCCATCGCCGCACCCTACGGCATGATGCGATTCATCCCCACTGGCGGCATCACGGAGAAGAATCTCCTCGACTACCTCGCCTTCCCGAAAGTCCTCGCCTGCGGCGGCAGCTGGATGGTCCCCACCGACAAAATCGCCGAGGGCAAATTCGACGAAGTCACCGCCCTCATCGCCTCCGCCGTCGCGCTCGCCAAGCAAGCCGCATAACCAATCCAAAATCCAAGATCCAAAATCTAAAATCGAATGATCCCTCTCCGCGACGCCTCCACCTGCCAATACGACCTCATCTCCCTCGGCGAAGTCATGCTCCGCCTCGACCCCGGTGAAGGCCGCGTCCACACCGCCCGCAGCTTCCGCGCCTGGGAAGGCGGCGGCGAATACAACGTCGCCCGCGGCCTCCGTCGCTGCTTCCGCCAGCGCACCGCCATCGTCACCGCCTTCGCCGACAATGCCGTCGGTCGCTTGGTGGAGGATTTCATTCTCCAAGGCGGCGTCGACACGCAATTCATCAAGTGGGCCGAAGACGACGGGATCGGTCGCACCGTCCGCAACGGCATCAACTTCACCGAGCGCGGCTTCGGCATCCGCGGTGCCGCCGGTTGCTCCGATCGTGGCAACACCGCCGCCAGCCAACTCAAGCCCGGCGACATCGACTGGGATCACATCTTCGGCACTCTCGGCACCCGTTGGTTCCACACCGGCGGCATCTTCGCCGCCCTCTCCGACACCACCCCCGCCCTCGTCATCGAAGCCGTCAAAGCCGCAAAAAAACACGACGTCATCGTCTCCTACGACCTCAACTACCGCCCGTCACTCTGGAAATCCATCGGCGGCCACGCCAAGGCCCAGGAGGTCAACCAGGAGATCGCCCAATACGTCGACGTGATGATCGGGAACGAAGAAGACTTCACCGCCTGCCTCGGCTTCGAGGTCGAAGGCGCGGACGAAAACCTCTCCAACCTCGAGATCGATGCGTTCAAGAAAATGATCACCCAGGCGGTGACGAAGTTCCCGAACTTCAAGGCGACGGCAACGACTCTCCGCGGCGTGAAAACGGCGACCGTGAACGACTGGGGAGCGATCGTCTGGCACGGCGGCGAGTTCTACGAGTCACGCCCTTACCCCGATCTCGAAATCATGGATCGCGTCGGCGGCGGCGACAGCTTCGCCAGCGGACTGACCTACGGATTTCTGACCACCGGCGACGCCCAACAAGCCGTCGAATACGGAGCCGCCCACGGCGCACTGGCGATGACCACTGCCGGCGACACCTCGATGGCCAGCGTCAGGGAAGTGGAGAAGGTCATGAAAGGCGGCGGAGCCCGCGTGGTGCGCTGAGTATACGATGCATCTGAACAGAATGGCACTGCATTAAGCCGTCCGTCGGCTATGGAGTGCGGTGGCTCGACCCGTGGGTTAACCACAAATCGACCATCGGAGTGGCGGCATCTTGCCGCCAACAACGCATTCCCGGGTTCCCGTACCTCGTCGGATTCACGATTCTCCGAGCGGCGAATCAAAGAGCGGCGATTTGCAATCGCCGTCCAACCCAAAGACGAAGTCTCACTTTCCTCCAAGCGGCGCGCTGGGTCAGGGTCTCCACACGTCGACCACTACGAGTTCCGCCCCGCCCTGACGAATTTCGTCCCTCACTCCGGATCGCCAAAGCCGTTTCACGACCGCAGAAAGCTGCTAAGATTGCCGCGAATTCCTAACTCCCCCGGACGACCTGATCATCGACCATCCGAATCACTCCATCCTCCGCTCCGGCCTCGCCGCCGCTCGAGCCAACCTCGTTCCCGGCCTCGTGCTCCAAGCCGTCATGGTCGGCATCCTCGTCGCCCACGCCGTCTCGCCCGCAGCGCGGGATACCTTCGACCACCTCGCCCGGATCAAAGCCGATAGCGGCTTCCTTTTTGCTTTCGTCGCCACCGCGCTCGCCGGCGGGGTCCTCCCCGAGTTACTCCGCCTCGCCTTGTTGCAAAACTTTCGCCCGCAGCGTGACAACCTCACCAGTCTTCTCTTTGGCGTTACGTTTTGGGGCGGCATGGGCGTGCTCATCGATGCCTTCTACCGCCTCCAATCCCACCTCTTCGGCAGCGATCCGACGGCGATCACCGTGACCGCGAAAGTTCTCTTCGACATGCTGGCGTTCACCCCCTTCGTTGGCGTCCCGCTCGCGGCCACCGCCTACCTCTGGAAAAGCCACCGTTTCGACCCAGCCATCTTCGGCGACGTTCTGAACCTTCGGGGCTACCGCACCCACATTCTTCCCGTGCTCATTCCCAACTGGGCCGTCTGGGGGCCCGTCGTCTGCGTCATCTACGCGCTCCCGACCGGCCTCCAAATCCCCGTTTACGTTCTCGCCCAAGCCTTCTGGACACTCGTCCTGACCACGCTGACCGCCAGAGCCCGAGCCGAGGCACCGCAGGCCTAGGTCATTTCAATTCGCTCGAACATTCGGCGGTGGGCCTTGGTCAACGTCTCCGCGAGCCGGTTGCCGCGCAGCGGTTTGGTGAGAAAATCCGACATCCCCACCGCCAGACATCGATCCCGATCTTCATCCTGAGCGTTCGCCGTCAACGCAATGACCTGCGGCTCTCCCGTCCGCGAGTCCGCAAAAATTCTCTGCGTTGCCCGAATTCCATCCATCACGGGCATCTGGAGATCCATCAGGATGACGTCGTATCTCCGCCGCACAGCCGCCTCGCAGGCCTCCAACCCGTCCGCCACCGAGTCCGGCGAGTAGCCCATTTTTTTCAGCACCGCCGCAGTCAACCTCTGATTGATCTCGCTATCTTCCACGATCAGGATCGTCAGCGGTCGACGGCTGGCCAATCCTCGATCAATCGACGAAGATTTCCCCTCGTCCGCAGCGTCCGATTCCGGGTTCCCATTTACTGGCTTGAGCGGAATCTCGAACGAAAATTCCGACCCGACACCCAGCTCGGACTTCAGGTCGATCCGACCATCCAGCAAATCCGCCAACCTCTGGCAAATCGCCAACCCCAAGCCGACTCCTCCAAACGGCCGCGAATCACTCGCGTCGACCTGGTCGAAACTCCGGAAGACCCGGCTCTGATCTTCCTCCGCGATCCCAATCCCGGTGTCCACGACCACAAAACGGATCGCCTCCCCCTCGATCAATCCCTCGCCCGGTCCCACTGTCACCGTAACGGTCCCTTCGGGAGTGAACTTGATCGCGTTGCCGACGAGATTGGCCAGCAGCTGTTGGAGCAAGACCGGGTCCGTCCTGACGTTCGTCGGCAATCCCGGCGCAATCCGAAAGTCGACGTGGATGTCCTTTTTCCGTGCGGCGCTCAATTGCAGCCGCAGACACTCGCCCACCAAATTCCGCAGGTTGACGCTCTTCTCCCGCAATTCAACCTTCTCGGCCTCGATCTGGGAGAAACTGAGAATCTCCGTGATCAGCCCCAGAAGCGCGTCGCCCGAAGCTTGGATGGTGTTCAGATACTCTCCTGCTTCCGGCCCGTTCGGCTCATCGCGAATCAATTCGCACATCCCGAGGATGGCGTTCAGCGGCGTGCGGATCTCGTGACTCATGTTGGCCACGAACTGAGACTTCGCCTCGCTCGCCGCCTTCGCCCGGTCCCGCGCCTCGATCAGGTCCCGCTCGATCCGACGCCTTTCCGTCACGTCGCGGATCACTCCAAACAGCCGCACCGACCGCCCCCCGACCCGCTCGACCGCCCACTTTACCCGCATCAGCACGCGACGTCCCCGGGCGGTCACGAACGGCACCTCGCAGTCGTGAGGCTCACCCGTCGCCAGACTCTGCTCGATCGCGCCCTTGATCACCGCTCGCCCCTCCGGCTCGTAAAATTCGAGCGCGTTCTTGATCGTCGGCACAAAATCATCATCCACCTCGTGGATGCGACGGGTCTCCTTCGACCACACGGGGGTCATCGTTTCCAGATCGAACTCCCAACCACCGACGTTCGCGATCTCACCCGCCGCTTCAAGCATCGAGGCGTGGCGCTCCAGACCCTCGTCCCGGTTCCTTCGCTCGGTCACGTCGACCTGAACCGCGAGGTAATGCGTGACCTTCCCCCCATCGTCCCTCAGCGGCTCCACCGTCGCCGACACCCAGTAAGGTCGCCCACTCTTGGTGCATTGCAGGACATCCCCCGAAATTCTTGCCCAATCGCTCACCGTCGCCGCGCCGACCGCGTCGGAGCCGTACAGGATCTCTCGGAAATCCCGCCGCGAAATCTCTTCAAACGCGTATCCGCTCACCCTACAAAACGCCTCGTTCACCCATTGGATCCGACCTTCGGGATCGACGATCACAACCAGATTGTTCGTCTTGGCCGCCACTGTCGCCAGCAATCTCATCTGGTCTTCCGCTTCGCGCTCCGTCGAGACATCCCGCGCAAATCCTCGGACCTCCACGACCCGTCCTCCCTCGCCGTTCACGGCAAATCCTTGCACGTCGATCCAGCTGGGATGACTCCCCCCCACCGCCCTCTGGAGACTGATCCGAAAATCACGACCATGCTCCCCCGCCGCATTGCCGAGTGCGATCAGCTTCTCGAAGTCTCCCGGGAAAAACAGCGAAGCCTGATCCGCGAAGCCCGGTGCCCCGTCCTCCTTTGAACGGCCGAAAATACGATACATCCCGTCGGACCACTTCATCTCATCCGTCGCCAGATCCCAACGCCAACTCCCCGTCCCGGCGACCGTCTCGGCTGTCTCCAGCTGCCCCCTTTGTTCATCCAGCTCCAGCCGCCGAGCCTTCCGCTCGCGATCCTGTTCCGCCTCGAGACGTCGCTCACGTTCTTTCCTGATCAGGCTGATCGCCACCGCGACAGCCGCCAGAATCGCCAAAGCCAACGACGCTCCCCCCAACGTCCGAATCGGCTGCAACAATCCGCCAATTTCGTCCGCTGGGATCCGGGACAAAACGAAGTGGTGCCCCCCCTTCACGACCAGACCAGGCTGCAACGTTCCGTCGGGATTCAACAATCGATCAAACTCGACCCGCAGCCAAACGTAGTGGTCGCCCTCGACCACGAATGTCCCCGAGGATCGGGTCTGCATCTCCGCCCAGAGTTCCGGCTCATCCCGAGCCAGCGATGCGCCCGCCCGCTCGGACAAATCCTGCCCCCATTCTCGAGACCGGTCCATTGCTCGTTCCCAATAACCATTCGCATTCAGCAGTTCAAACTCCGAGCCACCGCGCGGCAGCACGTTTTCCAGCGTCGCGAACCACCGCTCGAGGTTCAAATTCAAGACCACCAAGCCGCCCAGCGAACCATCGGGGCGGCGGAGCGGCGTTGCCAGCCGCACCATCGGACGGAAGGGTCTCTCGACCTCGCCGTTTTCGACGTTGAGAGCGAAGTCCGAGACCAACACCTCTCCTTCCGCCAGCGCCGCACCGTCCTGGAAATACTTCCGACTCGATTTGTCCTGCAGTTGCTCCTCCTCCACCAACTCCCCCCCTTCGTTCACCCGCAGTAATTCCCGCCCCTCCCGCGAGATCATCCGCACCTGATCGATCTCCCCATTGAGTTCGGTCAAGGCCCGAGCCTTCACCAAAAACTGCTCGCGAGCTTCCGGCGAATTGGTGACCACCCCACCCGATGAAACATCCTCCGCCAGCGAGCGAACCAATGAGGCTGCCTCGCTCAGTTTGGACTGCAAAAACACTTGGACAACCTGCGCTCGCTCACGCTTCTCGGCCGTCGCGAACTGCAAAACTCGCTCGGCTTCCCAGAAATAGATGACGCCGATTGCCGCGCCGCAACCCATTAAAATCAGGAATGCAACTGAGAGCGGTAGACTTTGGCGAGACATTGGTTTCTACAAATGCAATTTTTTACAATCCCCTCCGCGCCATTGCAAGATACTTGACCTCATCATCGCTTCCCTCTGGATGAAATGATCGACGACAACCTTCTCTGAACGCAATCTGAGTCGGCGCCCAATACGCCGTCAAACGCACCGCTCCCATGACCCACCACCGACTGATCGTCACCCTCTTGTTTACCGCCGCCGCGGCGACCCTCCTCACCTCCTGCGTCGTCCCGCGTCGACCGGTCGTCTACGGGCCAGGCCGCGCCGTCCACAATCAAGTCGATCGCAACATCGATCGACGCGACGATCGGCGTGACCGTCGTCAGGATGTCCGGGAAGACCGCCGCGACGACCGCCACGACCGCTGGGATTAAGGCCAGCGCGCTCCCCCTCACCGGAGACGCCCCGCCTCACTCCTTTCCAGCCTTGAACAGCTCCAGCGTCCGCTCCCGCTCCGCCTTGTGGTCCACCATCGGCGACGGGTAGCCCTTGGCCAGAGGCTTCCCATCCTCCGGCGGACTGAAAAATCGTTTCGCATCCACGTCCCGGAGCTCCGGCACCCACCGCTTCACGTAGTCCCCCTGCCCGTCGAAGCGCTCGCCCTGCGTCCACGGATTCTGAATCCGAAAATACGGAGCCGCGTCCGCCCCCGTCCCCGCACTCCACTGCCAACCCCCGTTGTTACTCGCAATCTCGCCGTCCGTGAGCTGTTGCATGAACCAGGACTCGCCCTTTTTCCAATGCACGTGCAGGTCCTTGGTCAGGAACATCGCCGTGATCATCCGGCAGCGGTTGTGCATGAACCCCGTCTCCGCCAGTTGCCGCATCGCCGCATCGACAATCGGAAACCCCGTCTCCCCGGCCTTCCATTGCTCGAAACCCTCGTCCTTCCCCGGCCACTTCACCCCGCCGTAGCGCGGATTGAAATCCCGTTCGAGCACTTCCGGCCAATGCCACAGCACGGCCTGATAAAATTCCCGCCAAATCAACTCGTTCACGTAGACGTCCGCGCCCTTGCGCCCAGCCGCGTCCAGATCCCGCGCCTTCTCCGCGCACCGTTCGTAGACCTCGCGCGCGGAGAGCAACCCCCACCGCAAATCCTGCGACAACCGCGACGTCGTGTCCCCCGCCGGCGTGTTCCGCGTCTGATCGTATCGTCCAATCCCGCCGTTCACCCATTTCGTTAGCCTCTCCCGGGCCGCTTTCTCACCGGGCTCGACGATCTCCCCCGCCGCTTTCAACCCCCAGTGCGCCAGGGTCGGCAAATCCAGACTCTTCACATTATTCGGCGAACTCATCTTCCGCAGTCGGCCCGCCGCCTTGCGTTTGTCCAATTTCCGCCACGCTTTCGAATACGGCGTGAAGACTTTGTAGGGTTCATCACTCCCCGTCAGCACCTCGTCCCGCTCGTGCACGCAGACGTCCTGAAAGAGACGCAACTCCATCCCGGCCTCCGCGAGCGCCTTCCCCAGTCGATCCTCCACGTCCCTCCCGAACG
The DNA here is from genome assembly GCA_963740185.1 of uncultured Verrucomicrobiae bacterium. Taxonomy (GTDB): domain Bacteria; phylum Verrucomicrobiota; class Verrucomicrobiia; order Chthoniobacterales; family JAATET01; genus CAVVKW01. The sequence goes on along the minus strand of CAVUDH010000006.1, from coordinate 142,609 downwards.
GATCCGGATCCCGATTCGCGTAAACCGCCACCGCCCCGACCTCCCTCGCCAGCGTCACCAACTCCCGCACCGCCTCCCCGCAGCGGAGCGTCAACGTGCTGCCAACCGAACGCAAATTTCCAGCCAACGACTCGAGCGATCCGGCCAGAAATTCCTGCCGGTGCGGTCCCGTCCACCCGTGTGACTTCTTCCACTCGCTCAGCACGTAGACCGCCACCACGCTCTCCCCGTCAGCCGTCGCCGCCGCCAATGCCGTGTTGTCCGTGATCCTCAAATCCCGCCGAAACCAATGAATGACCGTCTTCATACGAAAACCCTACGTTCTCGAAGCGCAAAACGCGTCTCCATTGTCGTCGCGTCCTTCCGTTCAATCCCGCATTTTGCAATCCTCCAAGCCGTCCGCGGATTTTCCCGCTAGAAACTTTGACCCAACCCCGCTCCCAATGCCCACCGACCACCTCGATCTCCTCCTCGACTTCCTCCGTTTTCCCACCATCTCGACCCAATCCGAGCACGACGCCGACCTGCGCGCCTGCGCCGACTGGCTGAGCACCCTCCTCACCGAGAGCGGGCTCGAATCCGCCGTCCACGACACGCCCGGGCATCCCGTCATCCTCGCCCGCACCACCCCCCACGACCCCGCCAAGCGCACGGTCCTCATCTACGGCCACTACGACGTCCAGCCCCCCGAGCCCCTCGACCTTTGGCGCACCCCGCCCTTCGAACCGACCCTCGTCGACGGTCGCATCTACGCCCGTGGATCCACCGATAACAAAGGTCAGATCCTCGTCCACGTCCTTGGCGTGCGCGATCTTCTCGCCGCCGATGGCAGCCTGCCAGTCAACGTGATTTTCCTCATCGAAGGCGAAGAGGAAATTGGCAGCCCAAACCTGGAAAAATTTCTCACCGACCACCGCGACGACCTGCGCTGCGATCTCGTCTGCATCTCGGATAACGGCATGGTCTCCGATTTCCACCCCACTCTCGCCTACGCTCTCCGCGGCATCACGGCGCTCGAGGCCACCGTCCGAGGACCCAGCGTCGACCTGCACTCCGGCGTCTACGGCGGTGCGGTCATGAATCCCGCCACCGCCGCCGCCCGCCTCGTCGCCAGCCTGCACGACGACTACGGCCGCGTCCTGATCGACGGATTCTACGACGACGTTCAGCCAATGGCCGATTGGGAACGCGAGGCCGCCGCATCCCTCCCCACGAGCGACGCCGATTTCCTCGAGCAAACCGGCAGCCCCGCCCTCTTCGGCGAAGCGGGCTACACCGCCATCGAACAGATCGGTGCCCGCCCGACCGCCGAAGTCAACGGCATCGGCGGCGGCTATCAGGGCCAGGGCAGCAAAACCGTCCTCCCCGCCGAAGCCTTCTTCAAACTCACCTTCCGCCTCGTTGCCAACCAGGACCCGGCGAAGATCAGCGCGCTCGCCGAGACGCACCTCCGCGCCCACTGCCCACCCGGCGTCACCATCGAAATTGACCGCGGCCACCACGGCGAACCCTACTTCACCGATCCCACCACCCCCGACGGCCAGGCCACCCTCCGGGCGCTGGCGGATGTTTTCGGAAAGCCACCCGCTCTCCTCCGCGAAGGCGGCAGCATCCCCATCCTGACCACGTTCAAGAAAATTCTCGGCGTCGAGAGCTACCTCCCCGCCCTCGCCAGTCCCGACTGCGCCGCCCACAGCCCGAACGAGAATTTCCCGGTTCGCAACTTCGAGACCGGCATCCTGCTCAGCCAGGCCCTCCTCCGCCAATACGCCGCCGTCCAGTTCAAGGGCGACGTCACCGTCTCCGACCGCACGCGCCGAACCGCTTAGAAATCCCGTCTACCGCCAGCCCGCCGGTCCACCGGTGTGACCGACATCATTCCGCGAGCCATCGCGGTCCCGCAGTCGCCGAGTCGCTTTGCCCGCGTTCTTCGCCGGGCTCCTGCCCCGCAGGATCAAATTCTCGACGTTCAACTCAGCGGGCACCGCCCGCCCAGCCCGGCGCCGAAATCCCGGATCGCCGTCCTGATTGTCCCGGAACCGCGACTCACCGACCACGACCTCGGCGTCCGTCACCAGGCGATAATCCTCGAAATCTCCCGTCAACACCGCCGACCGGCTGTTCCGAAAGAACAAGTTGTTCTGAATCCTCGCCGACCCGCTGAAATCACAGATCCCCCGTCCGGTCACGCCACCGCCAGGCAGTCTCGACCCATTCATCACCAGCAGGTTGTTCATCACGGTCGCCGACCGCGACGAACCCGACAGGAAGATCGCGTTTCCGTTTCCGCGCACCAGCGTGTTGTTCAGAATCACGGCGCTCGACCCACCGTCCACGAAGACCTGATGCGCGTCCGACGTCGCCTGCGGGCGCGGGTCGAGATTGTAGGCGAAAACGTTATTCCGAATCAGCGGCCTCGACCCACTTCCCCGCACGTAAATTCCCGCCCCACTCCCGTCCGCCTGATTATCGAAGATCACCGTCCGCTGGATCAAAGGCGACGCGTTGGCAATCAAGATCCCGCCCCCATCCTCGGCGACTCCCCCCGTCACCTGCACGGAGTCCAGGACGCTCGTCCGCCCTTCCCCCGCAGCAAACCGGATCACCGTTCCCGTGCCATCCCCCCGGATCACCGACTCCGGTCCCACGCCGACCACCCTGACCGCCTTCCCCCGAAAATCCAGGTTCCCCTCGTAGACACCGGCTCCCAAAACAATCCGCTCACCGACCGCCGCCGCATCGATGGCCGCCTGAATCGATTCTCCCGGCCCGACCCGAGTCTCAGCGTGAGCGACGATCAACGGCAGGGCGACGAAAGCGAAGGCGGTAGAAATTTTCATGCCCGTCCGAGAAGCCCACGCCACCTTTATTCCCAATCCTGTCAATCCTGTAAATCCTGTCTAAGCATCCTCAGAACCCCGCGCCCCGTATTCCTGTCGACGCCACCGGACCTGAATGTCCTCCAGCAAACGCCGATTCACCGCGATCAGATCCGCGACAAATCCCAGCACCCAGATCTGGACGCCGATCAACACCAGCACCGCCGCAATCACCAAGCTCGGTAGGTGCGTCCGGGTCGTTCCCTCGTAAAACAGCCACAGCCACCGCAGCATCAGGATCGATCCCAGCGCGAACGGCACGGAACCCATCAGCGCAAAAAACCGCAGCGGCTTGTAGACGATGAAAATCCGGAAAATCGTCAGGATCGACCGCTGGACGTAAGCCGGAATGCTCTTCAGCAGTCGCGACGGGCGCAAAAATCCATTCGTGCGGATTGGCACCGAAGCAATCCGCAGATTCCCCTGCCCACCCTGAATGATCGTCTCCAGCGTGTAGGTGTAATTATTAAACACGTTCATCCGCAGCGCCGCCTCGCGATTGATCGCTCGAAATCCGCTCGGCGCGTCGGCGATCGCCGTCTTGCTCGCCTTCCGCACCACCCAGCTTCCCAGCCGCTGCAGGAGCTTTTTCGCAGCGGAAAAATGCTCGATCTGCCCGATCGGACGCTCCCCGATCACCATGTCGGCCCGGTCCGCCACGATCGCTTCGATCAATTTCGGAATGTCGTCCGCGTCGTATTGATTGTCCGCGTCGGTGTTCACGATGATGTCCGCCCCACGCACCAGGCACGCCTCCAGCCCCGCCATGAAAGTCCGCGCCAATCCCTGATGCGGGCGCTCGATCACGTGGTCCACCCCCAGCTCCCGCGCGACCTCGGACGTCCGGTCCACGCTGCCGTCGTTGACCACGAGCCACTCGACGACATCCACGCCGGGCAACGACCTCGGGAGCGCTTTCAACGCGATTCCAAGCGTCTCTTCCTCGTTGTAACAGGGGATCTGGATGATGACTTTCATGCGAAACACCACGCGCCTTCCGGAACCGAAATCCCGAGCGCGGGGAGCAAAAGAATTCCTCGCGACCCGGATCGTGTCGAGTAACCTTTGCCCCAAATTTTGAACCGAACCTTCTCGAGCCCACGCGCCCCCGGCCCTCACCGCAGCGCAATTCCCCGCTCCCACCGCACCCCATGACCCAGCCGCTCTGGATCCGATCCTGGCTCCGCATCGAAGTCATCCTCGGCGTGGTCCTCATGCTCCTCGCCCTCCTGCAAACCGGGCAGATGATGGGAGCCATGGCCAGCAACTCCCTCGGCACCGACGAGTTCGGCACCGTCGGCACGTTCAGCAGCAAAGGACCCGTCCGCGTCATCACCGACTACCGCGCGCCAAAAAATCACGTATTCTTCAACCTCGTCAACAGCGTCCTCCCCGGCCGCGAATCCCTCCAGCCCGCCCGCGTCCGACTGCTCAGCATTCTCGCCACCGCAGCCATCCCCGTCCTCCTCGCGCTCTTCGCCCTCGCCACCGGTCGCTACCTCGAATCCGGCGTCTTCCTCGCGTTCTGGAGTCTCGCTCCGCAAATGCTCGAGGTTTCCATGGAAGCCCGCGGCTACGGCTTTCTCGCGTTCTTCGCGCTTCTCGCCTCCATCGCCACCTTCGCCTACCTCCGATCGGATCACCGCTTCTGGCTCACCCTCGCCGCCGTCGCGGTCGTCCTCGGCGCCTACACCATTCCCTCGTCGCTCTTCTTCGGCGGACCCCTGCTGATCTTCCTCTGGCTCGTCACCCGGCGCCGCGAAGTCTTCCTCACCGGAGCAGTCGCCGGCGGAGCCCTGCTCCTGCTCTACTCCCCGCTGCTCACCCAACTCTTCGCGGCCTTCACGGAATTTCAAGGCGACGCCGAACGCGACTTCGCCAGTTGGCAGGGCATCCTGCGCGCCACCAAGCTCTACCTCTTCAGCGCCAGCGATCCCGCGACCCTCGCGTTCTTCGCGGGCATCGCCCTCACCCCCTTCGTGCTGCTCCTCGTCGCCCGCCGCGACCCCGACGCCCGGGCCTTCGCCATCATCTCCGCATCAGCCCTCGCCACCTTCGGAATCCTCCTCCTGCTCCAGAGTCCACCCGTTCGCGTCGCCGCCTTCGCCATGGTCCCCTTCGCATTCGCCGGGATCTTCGCCGCCGGCCTGGTCTTACGCGAGTTCGCACCATTCCCGCTCCGCATTCTCGTCGTGGCTCCGCTCGGCTACGTCCTCGTCACCACGGCCGGCCCCGCCCTGCGCGCGGTGAATTTCGTTCCCGCAGAAGACTGGACCCGAGCCGCCAACTGGATCGACGCCGCCCTCCCACCCAACGCTCAGGTCGATTTCAAACAACGAGCCAAGTATCTCAAACAAACCCTCGCCGACCACGAGCAGCGCGGCACCTCTTTCGACGAAGCCGCCTTCGCAGCCGGGGAGCTCGTCGTCGCCGACGCTCCCAACAAATGGGCCGGGGAAAAAAAATTCACCCGCGACCCCGCCGAAACCCGTCTCGCCCAAGTCACCGTCCCCGGCACCATTCGCGACATCACCCTCACCTTCCTCCGCCCGGCGGAAAATCTCATCCCCGACCTGCCCGCCGAACTCCACGACGGATCGATGGAAACCGGCCTCCCGCCCACTGACCTCGTCTTCCGCGCCACCGGCGGCCACGCTCTCGTGATCCTGCTCGACCGCCCCGTCCGCCAGCGCCTGGCCGTCGCCCACGTCCGCGACGTCGCCTCGGGTGAGAAGCTCTTCGAAGACCCCGGCGTGGTCCACGCCGGGAACTCCGTCGCCATCCCGATCCCGGCTGGCACCGCCATCGAGGCCGACTTCGACCTCTACGACCCCGACGCCCGCATCGTCGAAGCCTGGATCACGCCACTGGAATGAACCCCACCAGTCACCAGTCACCAGTCACCCATCACGCGAAAGCCGCCGCGACAGCGGCCGCCTTCGCCCTCCTCGCCCTCTGGACCTACACCTTCGCCAACACGTTTCCCGCCAGCTACCACCCGGACGAACCCAGCAAAGCCCGGCAAATCATCGCCGGAGAATACAATTTCCATCACCCGATGCTCATGCTCTCAGCGGCCAAGGTCGCCGTTGCGATATCCGGAGCCGGCGAAGACGTCCAACGCGTCACCGTCGCGGGTCGCTGGGTCTCGGCTTCACTCACCGCCGCCGCCGTCGGCTGTCTCGTCCTGCTCGCGATCCACCTCTACGGCCTCCTCGCCGGCGTCTTCGCGGGAGCACTCCTCGTCACCAATCACCACCTCTTCGAGCTCGCTCACTATTTCAAAGAGGATCCCGCCGTCCTGTTCGGCGTCAGCGCCTTCTTTCTCGCGCTCGCCCTCTTCGACTCCCGGCCAACCCTCGCCCGCGCCGCCCTCGTCGGCGTCGGGACCGGCCTCGCGATCTCCGGAAAATACGTCGGCGCCCTCGTCGTCCCGGTCGCCATCATCGCCCTCATCGTCCACCGTCGCCGACTCCCCCCGCTTCAATCCACCGCCGTCTGGCTCATCGGCGCCCTCGCCATCTTCGCCCTCGCCAACCTCCCCATCATCCTCAATCCCACCGGCTTCGCCGGCGGCTTCGAGCGCGAACTCGACTTCGCCGTTCACGGCCACAAGGGCATCACCCGCGCCATCCCGCACGGCGTCTACGGCGCGGTCTTCCGCGAATCCACCAACCCCGCGATCTGGGTCCTGCTCATCTTCTACGCCCTCGTCCTCCTCGCCCGCTGGCGATCCGCCCGCCCCGTCGAATGGACGATTGCTCTCTTCCCCCTCTATTTCGCCCTCGTCCTGTCGTTTTCACCGAAAACCCACCACCGCTACTTCCTCCCCGCCACCGGACTCCTCCTCGTCATGGCCGGCTCCGCCATCACCCTCCTGCCCCGTTTCATTCAGTCCCGCTGGAGGCTCCCCGCCTGGGCGTCACCGCTCTTCATGACCCTCGCTCTCGCCGTCACCATCGGCATCCAGGCTCCCCATTTTCACGCCTACTTCACCGGCTTCTCGCACGACTCCCGCACCCGAATGGCCGACTACATCCGGGCCAATGTCCCACCCGACGCCACCATCGTCGCCGATAAGCGCACCAACCTCCGCGAACTCGATCTGCCCAATCCCATCGAGGGCAAACTCTTCGCCGCCGACGTCGCCACCATCGCCGAACTCCGCGCCCGCGGGGTCACCACCATCGCCGTGGCCAAGGGCGACTACGGTCGATTTTTCCGCGACAAACTCAAACCCACCGACGCCGGCGTCGAGCAATTCACCCGGCGCAAAGCCTTCTACGACGAACTCTTCGAAACCGGCACCCCCCTCATCGAGCTCGAGCCCGGCACCCTCCAATACCTCCAGCCCGAAGTCGCCCTCTGGCGGCTCGAGTAGCTAGATTTTTAGTCCCAGAGTAACCGTTGATCGGCCAGATTTATCGGCGAAGACCCGACTCCCGCATACGTTCAGAGCAGCCGCGTGCCGATCGTAATCGATCAGGATCTTGCCCGAAGTGAATTGCACCATCACCGGCTCGGCGGGGAGCGCCGTGGGTTCAGAAATTGGCGTCGGACTGGACAACTAACAATCCTGGCAAGTAAACTATTGATTCAATCCTCTTGAGACGTAGCTGGATGCTCTCACTACGGAAAAGCTGGAAAATTCAAGGAGTCTCGGGTGGAAACGCAAAGAAATTTGGTCATTTTTTACGGGAGCGATGGGACTCGACATGGGATTAGAGTCCGTCGGGCTGCACACAACTCTAGCGAATGAGCTTGACCAACGATTCTGCAAAACGATTCGAGCAAATCGCCCAAAGTTGGAATTAATTGAAAACGATGTTTCAAATCTGACGGGTGATTCGCTGCGCAGTCGGGTTAAATTTGACGGGGAAGTTTACTTGATGGTTGGCGGTCCACCGTGCCAATCATTTTCATCGGGTGGCAAACGAGCAGCCCTGAATGATCCTCGTGGGAACTTGATTTATGAATACTTCCGACTGATCTCAGAGATTCGGCCTCGCTATTTTGTGCTGGAGAATGTCGCAAATCTCACAACAGCTGCACTAAAACATCGCGCGATATCGGATCGCCCGGGCATGCATTGGAGCCTAAAAAAATACGATGGGAGCCATAATCGCGAAATTAACGGAGTCAAGCCACTGACGGCCGATGAACTGTCGGGGAGCGCCCTAAAGCAGATTGCGGGTGACGCCGTATCGCTTGGCTACAACATTTCACTAGCTGTCGTGGATTCCGCAGAATACGGCGCCCCTCAGCACAGACTTCGCTTTGTTATGCTCGGCTCGCGGAAATGTTATCCACCCTTTATGCCGACTGCAACCCATGGATCCAACCGTATCGCGTTTACAACCGTTCGTGACGCTATCTCTCACTTGCAAGATCAACCTGGCCCTCACTCCGTCTACACTGAAGGCGTTAGAAAATATTTCGAACTCGTGCCTGAAGGAGGCAACTGGCGCAACCTTCCAAAAGCCCTACAGGAGGAGGCCATGGGAGGCTCGTTCAAAGCCGGAGGTGGCAAAACAGGCTTCTATCGTCGCCTGGCGTGGGACCGCCCATCGCCGACGATTACCGGTCGCGCCAATCGCAAGGGAAGTGCTCTTTGCCATCCGTCCGCGACGCGACCAATCTCAGTCATCGAGGCTGCTGCACTACAAGGCTTCCCGTCCGATTGGATCATTACTGGCGCTATGAATGTGCAATACATGCAAATCGGCAACGCAGTTCCCGTCCATTTGGGCGCGGCTATAGGACGCGCTATTCTCGAAAATGAAAAAAGATCAAAGCGTGCCGCCGAACAACCCAGCATCGAGAAAATGATCGAAGCTGCTGTTGCTCGCCTCCGTGACGCTGCTCGAAACAATCATTCAAGAAAAAGAAACCATGACAGCATCTCTCCGCTTTTTCCCTTCGCGTCATCCGATCCATCGCATTTCAGATGAAACTAAGGCTAACTTTCTTAGAGCGCAGGACTCAGTTCTTCCAGTGGTGTTTCCGAGCGCATATATATTTTGCGAGAAAGTCCTAAGCGACCTCAAGCTTTCGTTCAAACCTCCTGGCGAAATGCGCGACCAGCCAGCTGCGGCAGTCGCAGACCTCGAACTTGCAGATCTTGGCGAGCTTTTCAATAAAATTGCTTCAGTCAGCAGGAATTCCAAAGTCCGCGCGGCGGATGCACGCCGAGAATCTCTCGCGCCGCGCGCAGTTGATCCGCGCATTCCATTGCCCAGACACGGTGCTTGAATGGGTCACGACAAAGGTCCTTCAGATCGTTGCGGATCTTCCTCAGACGGCCGCAGAAATTGAGATTGGCAGAAATCCGGGTGACGTGCTCGACCCCTACCTGCTGGCCGCAAATCAGGCACTTCTCTGCGAAGGGGATTTCAAGCAGGCGATCGGCGCAACGGTAACCCACAAGGCATTGATGATTCTAGAAGGTCTTATGGGCCATCTCCACGAGGAAGTTATTGGGCGGATGCGAGGCAATGTACGGAATCCAGAACCTCGCGCTGACAATGCCGAGCTTCTTGATTTCACCGTCAATCCATTTCCGGGTGCGGATGTCGTGCAGCCCCCACTCTTTGACGGCGATTGTCTTCGCCTCCATCAGATTAAATCCAAAACTGGCACGTTGAATAGCAGCGGAGGCAAGCGGCTCGCGGAACAAATGCGTCAATTACGGATGGCTTATCCAGGCGCAGAATTATACTCGCACTCACTTGTTGGCAACACGCTGCGGGGTCACAGATCAATGGGTGGAATGCTACGCGTTGAACCGAGCCTCATCGTGCAGGTCGGTCAGGCATCTTTCCGCATCTTAACGGGTAGCGAAAGCGGAGCAGAGTTGCTTGTGCGGGTCTATCAGGCAGCTTTCGGGCTGGCAGCCGAGCAGACCGGCTACAGCGTCGAAAACATGACACGTGCGATCGTAAATTCGTTTATAGAGCGAGCAGAAGCCGCCGGAGACACCTACTTGGAGTCTATCGTCCACCAATCAACCCGAGGCGACGAAGCCAATCTCGACAGTCGGACATATAGCAGCGGACGGAGTCGCGCTTGATCGGACGAGCTGCGTTTCAACTACCAGCATCGACCAGGACCCGCGAAAGAAAGTAACGTTTTTCCGACTAGTCCACCCGATGGGCATACGCCGCGGCACCGGCGCGAGCGCGGGCAACTGCTCCTTGCAAGCGGGACCGCAAATCCGATTCACGTTTTCGTCCGGATCCACCACGTGATCGAAAAGCTCCCGCGCCCACACCTTCCCGACTCCAGATGCGCCCGTTCGGTGCAACGCAAATCGCACGACACGCAAATCGCACGACTGGAGCGGGAATCCAGTGTTCCCACGTGCCGTGTGGGCTCGCAGTGTGCCGCCTCCTGCAATGTCGCTGCGGGATCTTGCACCAATAGGTGAAAACTGACCTCTGGACCGGGACTCCTACCGGCTCGCAGACGCTCGGAAAAATATCCGTCAGCTCGAGCCCGGCACCCTCCAATACCTCCAGCCCGAAGTCGCCCTTTGGCGGCTCGATCCCCCCGCCAACCCAAAATCCAAATTCTAATATCTAAAATCGTTTCCGCTTCTGACCCCGCGCCGCCTCGAGCGCCGCGCGTTCCTCGCTCGTCAGGGAATCAATCCCTTCCCGCAATACCTTGTCCAGAATGTCGTCCACGCTCTTCGCTTTCCCCCGACCCGAATTGATCACCTCGAACACCGCGTCCGCCGCGCCCCCCACGCCCCGATAGCGCCTCCGCCCATCGGACGACTCCACCCGCCGCGCCACGCCAAAAATCGGCCCACCCTCCGGCACGCTCCGACCCCGCTTCTGCTCCCACTTCGCGTATCCCCGACCAAACAAAAACCCCACCAATGCGCCCCCCAGGTGCGCAGCGTGTCCGACGTTCTTCTCCGCTCCGACGGCCCACATCACGACCGTCGCGACCACGATCCCGATCCCTAAATACTTCGCCCGCATGCGCAGCGGCAGCACGAAAAAGATCAACGCCGTCACCGGCAGATTCGGAAACATCGCCGTCAGCGCGATCAGCACCGCGTAGACCGCGCCCGACGCCCCGATCAACAACGGCGTCGACGGGACCAAAATCAACTGAGCCACTCCACCCACGATCCCGCCCGCAAAATACAATCCCAGGAAGGCCTTCGTCCCGATCACCCGCTCGAGTTCCCGCCCCGCAAACCACAGCCCCAGCATGTTCAGCATCAGGTGCAGCAAACTCCCGTGCAAAAACTGGTGCGTCACGAGCTGCCAGATGTAACCCGCCTGCATCCCCTGCCAGCTCAGCCCGTATTGGACGTCGAGCACCCGCTGGCCCATCGGCGTCAGCAACACCGAGCCGAGTAGAAAAATCGCGCAATTGATGATGACCAATGCCTTGGTCGCGCGCGCCTCGTCGGCGCGAAAATCCGGTAACATGGCCGCGAACCCTACTTCCGCTTTCGCTTCCTGTCCACGCCCGGCGGCGGGGCCAGCACGCGAAGTTTCCGCTCCGCGAATCCAAACTCGAACGGAACCTTCCCCGCCATCTCGCCGTCCAGCTCCACCGGCACGTCCGTGTCCGCGGTCACCGTCAATTTTGGCGTTTGAAAATACTCCACGTCGGGCAGTCCCGCGTGCGCGCCAAACGCGATCGCGTGCAAATAACGCACCACGTCCCAGTGGCTCTGATTCTTGAACAACACCACGTCCAACAAGCCATCGTCCAACTTCGCCTCTCGAAACAACGCCACCGGCCCGCCGTAATACCGCCCGTTCCCCACCAGCACGAAGCACCCCTCGCGCTCCCTCCCGTCTCCCGCCACCACGCGGATCACCGGCGGTTTCCGCGCCGCCACCTGCGCCAGCGACAACACGTAGCTCACCGGACCCAACCGCTTCTTCTGGTCCGGCGTCACCCCCTCGACCACCTCCGCGTCGAGCCCCACCCCCGCCAGTTGCACGAAATATTCGTCGTTCGCAAATGGCAGATCGATCCGCCGCGTCCCACCCGCCTCGATCACCGCCCACGCCTTCTTCAGATTGTTGACCGGAATCCCCAACTCGAGCGCGAAAACGTTCATCGTCCCGACCGGCAAAATTCCGAACGTCACGTCCGCCTGCCCGATCCCATTGACGACCTCGTTGATGGTGCCGTCGCCGCCCGCCGCGACGATCGTCTCGTAGCCCTGCTCGACCGCCCGCTCCGCCATCGCCTCGGCGTCTCCAGCCTGACTCGTCTCCCGCACCACCGCCCCGACGGACAGAGAATTGATCTTGCTTCGAAGCGATTTTGCCCGCTCTCCGCGTGCGGCGGGATTGAGGATAATGAGAATCTTATTCAAGCTTCACAAAAGGAGTTGGACGCGTAGGTTGCGGGCGTGAAGCGAATTGCCAAGATTTTTCTCGGCGGTCTCGCGGGTGTCATTGGACTCCTGATCCTCCTCCTGGTCGGCGTCAATATCTACTTGCAGTCCGCCGCCGTGCAGACCCGCGTCCGTCTGGCCACCGCGCAGGCCTTCGGATCGCCCGTCGAGGTTCGGCGCACCCTCTACACCCCCTGGGGCGGCCTCACCCTTTCCGGCCTCTCGGTCGCCGACCCCACCGTCCCGACCGCGAAGATGATGCAGGCCTCCCGCTTCTCGGTGAAATTCGAATTTCTCCCCCTCCTCCAACGCCGCTTCGTCATCAGCGAGATCAACCTCACCGACCCCACGTTCATTCTCCGGCAGACCGAGGACGAAAAATGGGTCGTCGTCCCGCCGGCCACCCTCATTCAGGAAAACCCCAGCCCGCCCCGCCCGCCGACCCCTCCCCCTCCCCCGCGCCTACCAGCCGGTTCCGCCGACTCGGCTCCATCCAAGACCACCCGCCCCGCCCCCGCAGCTCCGGCCTACACCGTCGAGTTGCAAAAATTCTCCATCCGTCGGGGAGCCGTCCTCCTCACCGACCGTCGCGGTCGCCCCGTCGTCCGCCTCGACGACGTCCGCATCGAAGGCCAGATGCGACCCGAAGACAACGCGGTCTCCGGCGAAATCCGCATCAACGAACTCAGCTTCGTCGACCGGATTCACCCGCGCAAACTCCGCGCGGAATTCGTCCAGAGCGGCACCAAACTCTCGGTTACCGAGATCAAAGCCGCTCTCGCTGGCGGGGCGATTCGCGGCGAATTTTTCGTCGTCACCCCCCGCAGAGGCCAGCCCGAATTCGACCTCCAGCTTCGGCTCGACGACATCTCCGTCCCCGAGCTGATCTCCGAAGCCCACGGTGACGGCAATGGCGCCAAGGGCATCCTCCAAGGCGACTTCCGCCTCAAAGGCACCCCTCCCGACCAAAGCTCCTTCGTCGGCGGCGGGCAATTCTCACTCACCGAAGGCAAGCTCAAGCCGTTGGACTTCATCCGCCAGATTGGGCGAGTCCTCCGCATCGACGAACTCCAGACCCTTGACCTCCAGCGGGCGGAACTCCGCCTCGACATCCGCGACGAACGCGTCTGGATCGAAGAGCTCGCACTCCAGACCGATAACCTCATCATCGAAGCCAAGGGGCCGATCGATTTCGACGGCGATCTCGACCTCGACGGTCGACTCCTGGTCAACGAGAAGATTCAGCGAGGACTCCGCGGCCTCCTCAACGAGAACTTCACCGCATCCGAAAACGCGGGCTACAAGCAAGTCGCCTTCGCCATCACCGGCGACGCCTCGCGACCCGAGACCGATCTCGCCGAACGCGTCCTCGGCAAGACCGTCGGCAAATACCTCGGCGGCTTTCTCAAAGGCATCTTCAAGGCCCCCGAAATGGAGGAGGACAAAAAGAAAAAAGACTCCTCCAAACAGGCCGACGGCAGCTAGTTCCGTCCCGATAAACTCTTCGTTTCCTTTGTTTCCTTCTGTCCAAATTCATTCCGCGAATCGCCCCGGAATCAGCCGGTAGTTCGATGCGAGTGATCGCCGGTTCAGCCGGAGGCATCCCCCTCCTCCCCCCACCCCGCACCACGCGGCCGACCATGGACAAGGTGCGAGCCGCCGTTTTTTCCAGTCTCGGCGACGCCGTTCCCGACGCCCGCGTTCTCGATCTTTTCGCCGGCTGCCGGCGCTCTCGGGATCGAAGCCCTCAGCCGCGGTTCCGCCGCCGCAACCTTCGTCGACTCCGATTCCCAGGCCGCCTCGACCATTCGCCGCAACCTGTCAAAGACCAAACTCGCCGGCAGCGTCCAAGCCATGGAAGTCAGCCGCTTCCTCCCCCTCTACGCCCCACCCGCCAGCTTCGACCTCATCTTCGCCGACCCGCCCTACATCAAGTCAGACTCCGACCGCGACTTCATCACCGAGCTCCTCACCGCCGAGGCCCTCCCGCTCGCCCTCGCCCCCGGCGGCACGTTCATCCTCGAGAGTCTCGCCGCCCGGCCACTCCCCGATCTCGCCGCGACGCCCTGGGAATCCATCCGGCAGAAATCCTACGGCGACGCCGCCATCACCTTTCTCATTCCGCGATGACCGGGCTCGTCCGCTTCCTCTACAACTGCGCCTACCCCATCGCGGCACTCCTCCTGCTGCCCGGCCTGCTGTGGAAAATGCTGCGCCGTGGAAAATACCGGCACAAGTTTGGCCAGCGGTTTGCCATCTACTCGACCAACGTCCGCGAGCGCCTCGCCGCCCGACGCCGGACCTGGGTCCACGCCGTCAGCGTGGGCGAAGTCCTCATCGCCCTCAAGCTGATCGACCGACTTCGCCAGCGTGCTCCCGACCGCGCGTTCGTCCTGTCGACCACCACGTCGACCGGATTTGCCCTCGCGACCCAGCACCGCTCGGACTGGCTCGAACCCATCTACAACCCGCTCGATTTCATCCTCTTAACGCGCCGCGCCCTCGCGCTCATCCGCCCCGTCCAACTCCTCCTCATCGAAGCCGAGGTCTGGCCGAACCTCGTCGCCGGCGTCCGCGCCAGCGGCGCAACCGCCATCCTCGTCAACGCCCGCCTCTCCCCCCGCTCCGAATCCCGCTACCGCCGCGCCCGCTGGATCACCGCGCCCATCTTCAACGGCCTCGACGCCATCTGCGTTCCCGACCCCGAAGACATCGCGCGCTGGCAGGGCCTCGGCGTTCGCCGCGAAATCCTCCACGTCACCGGCAGCATCAAATTCGACAACCCCGCCGCCCCGTCCGACCGCGATTTCCGCCCGCTCCTCGATCACCTCGGCCTTCCCGCCGACGCCCCCATCCTCCTCGGAGCCAGCACCCATCCCGGCGAAGAAAAGCTCCTCGGCAAAGCCCTGCTCGACCTTAAAAAAACCAACCCCCACTGGATCTACCTCTGCGTCCCCCGCCACGTCGAACGCACCCCCGAGATCGTTACCGACCTCCAATCCCTCGGCCTATCGGTCGCCCTCCGCACCAAAATCGAAAATCGGAAATCGAAAATCGAAAATGTCGACGTCCTCGTCGTCGACACCACCGGCGAACTCCGCGACTGGTATCGCTGCGCCACCATCGTCGTCGTCGGCAAAAGTTTTCTCGGCAAAGGCGGACAAAACCCCGCCGAGGCCATTCAGGTCGGACGCCCCGTCCTCTTCGGCCCGCACATGCAGAATTTTCAGGTCCTCGTCCGGGACCTCGTCCGGCACCACGGCGCCCGCCAGCTCACCAGCAGCGACCAGCTCGTCCCGACCCTCAATGAACTCCTCGCCGACCCCGCCGCCCGCGCCGCCTTGGTGGACAACGGTCAAGCCGTCGTCGCCCGCCACCTCGGTGCCACCGACCGGACCTGCGACCAGATCGAGAGCTTCCGAGATTCGACTCAAAGGTCATTCTAACTCCCGCGAAGCCGCCCCGTCCGCTCATCCCGACTGGCGAAGCCACCAATTTCGGAGTAGATAAAAACCCCGTGACCATTCCGCCCCGCCTCCGCCGCCACTGGTTCCCGCTCGCTCTCGCCGCCGGGTTTCCCGTATTCGCCTTTCTCCACTCCGGCCCATGCCGCTCCTGCAGCCCCTTGCTGCCGAATCTCATCCCCACCGCCCACGCGGCGGGTCTCCCCCGCACCATTTCCCAGGCCCCCTCGTGGGAATTGAAATCCGTCGACGGAACCACGCTCTCGAGCGCGGACTTCGCCGGCCAACCCGTCGTCCTCAATTTCTGGGGAACCTGGTGCCCGCCCTGCCGGGAAGAGATCCCGGCACTCATCAAGCTCCAACGAGAATTCGAAGACCGGGGACTCGCCGTCATCGGCATCGCCGCCGAACAGAACCCCGCCGGACTGGCGAAATTTGTCGAGGAAAACGAGATGAATTACCCCGTTGTTCACGCGGACGCGGACGTCCTCTCGGCCTACGGCGGCGTGAAGATTTTCCCGACGACGTTCTTTATCGACGCCGACGGCAAGGTCGTTTCCTACGTCGAAGGCGCGCTGCCCTACGAGACCTTCGCCAAGGCCGCCGAGTCGCTCTTCAAGTAGTGGGACCGCCGACCTCGCCTACCGGTCGCACTCGCCCATCACGAAGTCCACGCTGCCGAGGATACTCACGCAATCGCTCACCAGGTGGCCCGGCAAAAGCTTCGGCAGAATGCTCAAATTTACGAACGACGGGGCGCGAATCTTCAGTCGATACGGCACGCCGCCCCCCTTGCTGCAGATGTAAAATCCCAGCTCGCCCTTCGGATTTTCCGCGCCGAAATACACTTCGCCGACCGGCGCGTCGATGCCCTCCGTGGTCACGATGAAATGGTGGATCAACTCCTCCATCTTCGTCATCACGTCGACCTTCGGCGGCAGCGAACTCTTGGGATCGAAGTAATTGATCGGCCCCGTCGGCAGATCGGCGAGCACCTGCTTGAGAATCCGGCAGCTCTGCCGCATCTCCTCCATCCGCACCAGATACCGGTCGTAACAATCCCCGACTTCCCCGATCGGAATCTCGAAATCGTATTTTTCGTAATCGAGATACGGGTTCGCCCGCCGCACGTCGTGCTCCACCCCGCTGCCACGGAGATTCGGCCCCGAAATCGCGTAGGCGATCGCGTCTTCCTTCGAGATGACACCCACGTCTTTCGTGCGATCCACGAAGATCCGGTTCCGGCTCAACAAGCTGTCCAACTCGTCCCACACGGGTAAAAACGAATCGACAAATTCGTGAACCTGCGCCGGAAACGTCTCCGGCAAATCCCGGGTCTGCCCACCCACCCGCGTGTAGCTCGTCGTGAAACGCGCCCCCGTGAGCTGCTCGATCAGATTATAAATTTTCTCCCGCTCCGTGAACGTGAACAAAAACACCGTCGTCGCGCCGAGGTCCAATCCGTAGGCGCCGATCCCCAGCAAATGCGCGGAAATGCGCGCCAACTCGCACGCGATCACGCGGACGGCCTTCCCCCGCGCCGGCAATTCCCAGCCCATCAACTTCTCCACCGCCATCGCGTAAGCGACGTTGTTCGCCAGCGGAGCCAGGTAATCCAGCCGATCCGTGTAGGGGACAAACTGGTTGTATTGCATGTTCTCCGCGATCTTCTCGTCACCCCGGTGGAGGTAACCGCAATCCGGCGTCGCCTTCGTGATGATCTCGCCGTCCATCTCCAGAATCAGCCGCAACACCCCGTGCGTCGAAGGGTGCGATGGACCCATGTTCAACGTCAGCGTTTCGCCCAGCAGTTCCCCCGCCTCCTGCGACGTCTCCAGGTTTTGCAGGCTGCGGGTCAACGTATCGGGTTGCTCGAAAGTCGTGGGCATGTCGGGATTATTTACGCTCGGAACGGGAATGAAGTTTGCGATTCCCTGACTTTGTGAAAAATTTCACAAACTCGTGAATGGAACCGCCGCCACTTTGTCGCCCGACTCGAAAAAATCAAGCCTCCCCGTGGTCGCCATCATCGGCGGAGGTTTCGGCGGTTTATCCGCCGCCCGCGCGCTCAAGGATGCGCCCGTCCAGATCGTCCTGATCGACCGCACCAATCACCACCTCTTCCAGCCGCTGCTCTACCAGGTCGCGACGGCGGGGCTCTCGCCCGCCGACATCGCCAAGCCCATCCGCTCCATCCTCCGCGGTCAGCGCAACGTAACCTGCGTGATGGCCGAGATCACCGGCATCGACGTCGAAAACCGCGAGCTCAGCGGCCCGGAGGGCACCCTGACCTACAATCACCTCATCCTCGCCACCGGCGCGCGGCATTCCTACTTCGGTCACCCCGAGTGGGAAACCCTCGCACCGGGACTCAAAAGCCTCGGCGACG
The DNA here is from genome assembly GCA_963740185.1 of uncultured Verrucomicrobiae bacterium. Lineage (GTDB taxonomy): Bacteria > Verrucomicrobiota > Verrucomicrobiia > Chthoniobacterales > JAATET01 > CAVVKW01. The sequence goes on along the minus strand of CAVUDH010000006.1, from coordinate 124,504 downwards.
CCACCGAAATCCGCCGCCGCATTCTCACCGCCTTCGAGGAAGCCGAGAAAATCGAAGACCGCGATCGCCGCCAGGCCCACATGACCTTCATCGTCGTCGGCGGCGGTCGCGACCGGCGTCGAAATGGCCGGCGCCATCGCCGAACTCGCGCACTACACGCTGGACAAAGACTTTCGTCACATTGACCCGAAGCACACCCGGGTGATTCTCGTCGAAGCCGCCCCCCGCATTCTCTCGACCTATTCCGCCGACCTCTCCGCCAAAGCCGTTCAGCAGCTCGAGTCCCTCGGCGTCGAAGTCCGGCTCGGTGACCCGGTAAAGAACATCGAATCCGGCACCGTCACCCTCGCGAGCGGTCCCATCCCCTGCGACACCGTCATCTGGGCCGCCGGCAACGAAGCGTCCGGCCTCGCCAAAACGATCCCGGTCGAAACCGACAAACAGGGCCGCGCCAGGGTCAATCAGGATCTCAGCATCCCCGGTCATCCCGAGGTCCAGGCAATCGGCGACATCATCGCCATCACCGACAAGCAGGGCAACCCCGTCCCCGGCGTCGCCCCCGCCGCGATGCAAGCCGGCGAACACGCCGGAAAAAACATCCGCCGCCAGCTCGACGGCCAGCAGCCGACCGACTTCTGGTATTTCGACAAAGGCAGCCTGGCCACCATCGGACGGCACCGCGGCATCGGAGACCTTGGATTTGCCAAAGTCTCCGGCCCCATCGCCTGGCTCGCCTGGGCCTTCATTCACCTCTTTTTCCTGATCGGCTTCCGCAACCGGATCCTCGTGTTTTTTCAGTGGGCCTTCGCCTACGCCACCTACTCCCGCGGCGCCCGCCTCATCAACCCCAAGCCCCGGCAATAGGCTCGGGGAGAACACCCTTCCAGGGTGTCGCGACGGGCTTCCAGCCCGTCGCAAATTGCACGCAAGTGTACCCGCGCAGCGGGCCTCCCACCCAACACCCCCGTCAATCCCCCGCGCCCAAATCCTCCGGTCGATTCGCATTGAAGAAGAGACCCGCCTCCTCCGCCCCCACTCCGCGCGTCCGCAGGACCTTGGCGGCGATCCCCGACCGCACCAATCGCTGCACCGAACAATCATCTCCCCTCGCCACCTCCGCAGCCCGCCCCGCCAACGATCGCGGATAGACCGCCGCCAACCCCTCGAAGAACCCACCCCGCTCCAATACGATCCCTCCCGCCCGCGCTTCCGCCACCAGCCCGGCCAGCAACCCACTTGTCATCCCCGGCAGATCAACTGCCAGGACTACCACCCGCTCGCAGTGCGTCGCCGCCAGCGCCGCCGCGATCCCCGCCACCGGCCCGCGCCCACCCGGCAGATCCGCCAACACCCGCGCCCGAGCCGACCGGACCACCAAATCCTTCCGCGCTCCCGCGCAGAAGAACACCTCGTCCGGCTCCAGCGCCTCCAGTGTTCGCAACTGCCGCTCCCACAGCGGCACCCCGCCCCACGGGATCATCGCCTTGTCCCGCCCCATCCGCCGCGAACGCCCCCCGACCAGCAACGCCGCCGCAATTTTTTTCAATTCCCCGACCCCACCCGCACCACGCCATCGGTCAGCACCCGCGCCCGCAGACCGCCCCGCCCCTTCAGCGCCGACAAGGCACCCGGCGCGAACGCCGTGTTCATCCACTCGCACGGAGCGGCCTCCTTCACCCCGAGGAACCGCACGCCCTGCACGGAGAACTCCACCCCCTTCAACGCGTTGAGTTCGACTCCCCGCGTCACGACGTTGCGCCGAAAAATCTCCGGCCCCTTCCCGACAACACCGAGATTTCTGGCCACGTCCGACCACGTCTCCTCGGCGAAGAACGTGACCTGGCCATCGTAGCCGTCCGGAAATCGCTCCGGTTTGAAATTAAAAAACCGATCCCCCTCGATCCCCATCCCCGCCACGCAACGCACGGCATCCACCGCGACCGTCGGATGCATCCCCGGTGGCTTCCCGAAGTGTCCAAAGAAATTGTGTCCCGGCGAAACGAACAACCCAGCAATCTCCATCCGGCCATGCTAACCGATCACCCGCTCCCGCTCACTCTCCAATTCCCGCCCGCACCATTCTCGCCGGCGCCACCAAATTGCGCTCGCCAAAACCGCCACACCGATGCCTGCCAACACCCACGCATCCCCCTGATAGGCCGGCCCTCCGTTTTCCCAGAGACTTTCCACGTATCCCGCCAGCGACTTCAGGAAATAGACCAAAAACACCAAAACCCCATCCGCTCGCCACACCAAAACCACCAACCCGACAAGCAGTAGCCACTCAGCCTCTTCAGACACCAGCCGATAGCCAAATTCAGCCCAGCTGCCCGCCCCAATCGCCTCGATCAGCGGATAAAAACACCCCAGCAGCACCGCCGCCACCCACGACCGCCGCCAAACCACTCCCAAAACGCCGAACCACATCGCCGTCCCCATCGTCGAGTCAAACCCGGATCTCAAAGCCCCCACCAGCCCGTCCAGCCACAGCACCGACTCGCGCACCGACCAACTTCCGTAATGCGCCACCCAGCTCGGCAATAGGTGACCCGCCACCAGATTCCGCAGAAATCCCAGCAATTCAAACGCCAGCACACTCCCTGCAATGATCAAAACGAAATTCACCACCGAGCGCCCCCGCCCCCCGGCTCCCGACGGCCCTCTCAACAGCTCCCGCCAACGCAGCCCGAATCCCCAGCGCAAAAATCCCAACCCCATCCCCACGGTCAACACACCACCCAGATACGCCATCACCGCCTCCGTGACCGAACTCCCCACCTCCCGCAGCAGAAATCCCAGGAGTGGCTTCGCGGTATCGTAGCCCGACAAAAACCACGGGAGACCATTCGCCCCATCGATCATCTCCAACCCCAACGGCACCAATCCACCCACGAAGGCTACCCGCCACGGCACCAGCCGCCGACCAATCAAGAGCACAGCCAACACCAGCATCCCCACCCCCTGCAGCAGTTCCACCGCCGTTCCAACCTCGGCCGTAATCAGCTGCTGCCACCCCGACTCCGACCGCTCCAGTCGCCACGCCTCCGGTACCCTCACTGATTTCCAGAAGCTCACCGGTTCATCGCCTTGAATCGTGATCCCCGTTCGCAGTTTCGCCTCCCCCCAGCCAAAATCTTTCCGCTCAAAAACAAAATCAAAATCCCGCCGATTCTCCCGCTGCGTGAACTCCTCCGACGTCAGCTCCTCCCTCGCCAGATCCACCCCGTGCATTCCCGCCAGCTCCGCTTCAGCCAGCACCAACGCATCGGCACGCTCCAACTCCGCCCCCACCGCCTCCCGCAGCACCTTGTGCCGCCATCGCACCATCCGCCCGGTCTTATCGAACTGCAGAAAAAATTGATTCGGATCCAGCTCGCGAAAATATCGCACGTTCCACACCACGTCCGGCCACTCGGACCCGAACAAGTCCGCCAACTCCGCAAGCCCCCGGTGCTCCAGCAAATACGCCGGTGTCGGTATCGATTTCCGCGAAGACGAAACCAGCCGACGATAAATCGTCGGATCTTTTCCCCGCTCCCGCATCACGGTATCCGCCGCCACCACGATCTCCGCCCTCGACAGGCCGTGTTCTCCAAATCGCCCCATCGCCGCCTGAGGAAGTGGCACCAGCCACATCATCGCCAAAGCCCCGGCACAGAATATCCCGACACCAACCAAACCCCACCCCGAAAACACTCGACACCCGGGCAGCACCACCGACCGCATCCCCGACACCACTCCCGCCCCCGACCCGCCAATCGTCTCTTCCTTCCACCCCTCAGCCTTCTTCCGCCGCAGCCAGCCCCACACGAAGATCCCGACCGGCCAAAGCGACACCGCCAAGGCCCCGAGCCGATTCAGCCACGAATCCGAAGCAAACACCACCACGCTCCCGATCCAGCAGTTGTAAAGATAATGCGCCGTCAGCGTCGAAATCAGCCCGTAGCGCAAAAACAGGATCCCCCACGCAATCCCCACCACCGTCAGCTCCAACCCCCGCACGTATCCCGGCATCTGCGGATACGTGCTGTGGAGAAACGCCCACACCAGCGCTGAACCGACGACTCCAACCCACCGCACCCGCGTCAGCCGCCAGATCAGCAGCAAAGCCACCACCCGAAACAATAGCTCCTCGCCAAACGACGCACTCAGCCCGACCTCCGCCGGCTGCATCCACGGCAGCCAACCGGTAAAAATCTCCGCCGCATCCAGGTCCACCGGACACCAAACCCCCACCCACCTTCCCACCACGTAAAAGATCGTCACGTATCCCAACGAAATCATGGCCGCCAAAATCCCGACCCCGATCCCCCGATTCACCCACGGATCCGAGATCGCCCCCCGCCCCAGGATCCAGTGCATCGGCGGTGTCCCCGGCAACCCGTCGCGATACACCCCATCCGCCATCACGAAGATCAACCAAAGTCCCACCGCCCCAAAAAGCGCGTTCCGCATCGCGTTGATTCCGGTTTCGACCAGAAATGAATTCCAATTTTGCAACGTGTCGTAGCCGAACACCGCATCCGGAAAGCCATTGATCTCCACCGCAAGCGACACCACTGCCACCACCGCCAGCCAACCCCATGGCACGACCCCTCGCCAGCGCACCCCGCCCCGCCGAATCCGCAAAATAAAGTCGATCAACAACCCAATCATCACCGCGAAAAACCCGTAACCAGCCACCGTCTCGCACAATTCGTTTACCTCCCGCTTCCGCTCGAACTCCCGCGTCCACCCCTCCGGAATTTCCAGCCCCTCCCCGTATCCCCCAATCTCGTTCCCCTGCACCGTGACTGTCAGCTGAAACGGCGCTTCCCCGACCCGCAGCGCCTCTCTCTCCCACGTAAACGACCAATCCACCCGATTCTCCAACCGATTCGCACTTTCCGAGACCAACTCCAACCCCATCTGCGGGTGCTGCGTCACCCATTCCGCGAGAAATTCCTCCGCCAAAGCCAATGCCCCCGCCCGGCTCGCCGACGGCAGCTCATGCTCCTCCTCCAGCGTCCGCCACAACCCCGTGAGCTCCCCCCGCGGATTCAACCACACCGTCGTCTCCTCCCACTCCCCCGGTTGAAACCACCGACCGACCCAATACCAGATCGAAAGCCCCTCGCCACCCAACGCCTCCAACCGCTCCGTCCCGGCCACCAACTCGACGTAATTCATCTCAGCCGTCGATTCCCCGAACGACACCGCCCTTCGACTCCCCTTCACCTCGTAGCCCAATCCCCCCAGCACCTCCGCCATCCGCTTCGACACGTCGTCCCGACCGATCGCAAAATCCGCCCCCACCACTGGAAACGCCGCCTTCCGCAGCTCCCACGCCACGCCAATCGATAGCGCCGCCAACAATACCGCTACCGCCAATCGCCACTTCCCCATCCGCATCCGCCGCATACGACCCCACTCCGCGCCACCCCGCAAGCCGCATGCTTCGCACAAATTCACCCTCCCCCCGGCCACCTCTCCCCCACCCCGGAAAAACCCGTAAAACCCCTTGCGTTATCACCCCACCGCCAATAGATTCCCCGCCTTTTCAACTCACCCACCCAGATCGTAAATTCCCATGGCCAGTAAGAAACCTGCCGCCGCCAAGCCAGCGGCCAAGCCCAAGCCCAAGCCCAAGCCCACCAAAGCGAAAGCCGCCGGCGCAACGACCAAGACTGCTGCTACCAAGTCGGCGAAAGCAACGAAGGCAACGAAGTCGCCCAAGGAGGCCGTTGCTCCCAAAGCGGCGAGTCCCGCTGCATCGTCCAATGGTGCCCCCAAGCAGCCAGTCAAGCTCACCCCGTTCCTCGAGAAACAGCGGGAGCGGCTCCTCATCCTCAAAGACACCCTGCTCGACAGCATGAACGGCGTCGCCCGCGACAGCCTCCGCAACGGCGGCGACAGCGAATCCGCCTTCGGTATGCACCAGGCCGACGCCGGCAGTGATGCCTACGATCGGGACTTCGCGCTCAGCCTCCTCTCGCAGGAGCAGGACAGTCTCTACGAGATCGACGAAGCCCTGAAGCGGCTCGAGACCGGCACCTACGGAAATTGCGAAATGTCCGGCAAGCCCATCATGAAGGCTCGGCTTGAAGCTCTCCCCTTCACCCGCTACACCGTCGAGTGCCAGGCGGAGATCGAGAAACGCGGTCGCTACCAGAAGCACAATCAACCGGTCGGAGCCCTCTTCGGACTTACCGACGACGACGACGGCGACGACGACGACAGCTCGTCCGACAACAAAGACTAACCAAAGACCATGCCACAGGAAATCATCACTCTCGAATGCACCGAAGCTCGCGCCGAAGGAAAATCTCCTTCGCGCTACATGAGCTCGCGCAACAAGAAGAGCCCGCAAACCCCCGGGCGGCTCGAAAAGAAAAAATACAACCCCGCCCTCAAGCGCCACACGCTGCACCGCGAAGTTAAATAGATCATGCAACCGAAAAACGCCAAACGCCGCTCCGCATTCCGCCGGGCCAATCGCCGCATCCCGCGCCGCCGCATCGACCTCGCTGTCGAAGCCATCGACTACAAGAACCCCGAGCTTCTCAAGCGCTTCGTCACCGAAAGCGGTAAGATTCTCCCTCGGCGGATGACCGGAATGCCCGCTCACCTGCACCGCAAAATCACCCGGGAAATCAAGCGCGCCCGCGCCAGCCTCCTGATGCGGTAATTCGCGGGATCGTCCAGATTTCACCGAAAAGACGCGCTCCGCCGGAGCGCGTCTTTTTGCGTTCGGGGAGCACTGGGTTGCCTTCGGCGGTCTCCGCTTCGCTCCGGCTCCAGCCTGTCGCGAGAGGCATCCCTGCCTCTCGCCCCCCCACCAATCCCGCGAATGCGGGACACTTCCCTCCACGAACGACACCCTCGCGCCCAATCCCTCCAAAATCCGCTGTCCGCCGCAAATCTCCATTGACTCTCCGAGCGAACTCGCTACACTTCGTCCCCTTGTCGCTGCAGCCGTAGCTCAATTGGATAGAGCACCTGACTACGGATCAGGAGGTTCGGGGTTCGAATCCCTGCGGCTGCACCACCTCGGCACAATGAGTCTCGCGGGGGTCCCAGCGACACGCTCGCTGGAGGAATGGAACCCAAGTCTCAAAAACCGCAGCAGATCCCGGCTGCACTCATGAATCCCCTCGAGGAGCGGATCGGCTATAAATTTCGCAACTCCCTCCTGCTCGCCGAAGCGCTCACGCACGCGAGCATTTCGCTCGAGCGAAAGAACTACCCGTTCGACAACCAGCGACTCGAATTTCTCGGCGACGCCGTCCTCCAGCTCGTCGTCACGGAGCATCTCTACCAGATGTTTCCCGATTTTCCTGAGGGGCACCTCACCAAGCTCCGCACCCGCATCGTCTCCCGCAGCGGCCTCAAGGGCTACGCCGCCGCCGTCGGCCTCGGCGGGCACCTCATGATGGGACGCGGCGAAGACGCCAGCGGCGGACGCGTCCGCCCTTCCACTCTCGCCGATGCCTTCGAGGCGCTCATCGGCGCCATGCACCTCGACGGCGGGTTCGAAGTCGTCCGCGACTTCATCGTGCGGGAAGCCACCGCAGAATTTGCCGCGATGAAGACTCAACCGGAGGAGATCAACCCCAAGGGCAAGCTCCAGGAAGTCCTCCAAGCCATCTCGCCCAGCGCCCCCCACTACGAAGTCATCTCGCAGACCGGACCTGAGCATCAGCGGAATTTCGAGTGCAGTGTCGTCTGGGAAGGACTCGTCCTCGCCGTCGGCTCCGGTCGCAGTAAGAAGCAGGCCGAGGTGGAAGCGGCCACTGCGGCCATGATCGCCGAGAAGTGGAAGCAGCCGAAAGACCGCTCCACCGCCAAAAAAATCCCACCCCTCCGGAAAAAAGCGGCTCGACCTGCCGCGACCCGCAAGGTCGAAGTGAACCCGTGATTTATTCGTTCCCACTCGTCGCCGTCGGCATCGTTGTCGGCCTGCTGCTCATCGGCACCCACGCCTTCGCCCTCGCCGCGCCCGGCACCGTGCGCCCCGCCCTGATCACCTTCCCGCGCTCCCGCGTCGCCGGGACCATCCTCCTGGCCCTCAGCGCCGTCTGGGCCTTCTGGCTCGTCAGCTCGATGGACCTCGGCGAGTTCGCCCGCATGCGGCGATTTTTAGTCATCGCCGTGCCCATCGGAGCCGTCCTCACGTGGTATTTCGTCGACGAATTCCTCGCCGTCCGCGCGCTCGGCATCCTCGCGCTCCTTGCCGCCGGCCCCGTGCTCGAAGCCGCCTTCCTGCAGCCTCCGCTCTCGCGTCTTTTCATCGTCGCCCTGGCCTACTTCTGGATCTTCTCCGGCCTCTTTCTGGTCGGCATGCCTTTCCTCCTCCGCGACGCCATCGCTTACCTCGTCCCGAGGGATAAACTCTACCGCCAGACCAGCTGGGCGGGAATCGGCTACGGTGCTCTCATCCTCCTCTGCGCAGTCATTTTTTGGCGCTGACGGAGTGACGGCATCCTGCCGTCAACAGGGAGCGGAAAGGCTCGACGCCATCGAATCCCGCCCCCCCCTTCCAGTCACATTCATTTCTCCTCCCGCCCATCCTTGACACACCCCGAAAAGACCCGGACCTTCCCATCATGCCCCGCTCCCTCTCGCTCGCCATCCTGACCGCGATCCTCGCGGTCTCGACGATCGCGCACGCCGGCTCCGAACGTCGCGGCTTCCTGAAATTCAAAGCCAAATACGACGGTGGCTACAACGTCGTCGCCGGAGAAGACAGCAACGGGGGTGCCAGCAAGATCGTCATCCGCTCCTCCAGCAATGGCGATACCGCCCGCGTTGTCTGGAAAAACACCTTCTACGACGAATTGGGCCAGCGCTCCGACGTTCGGAACGTTTACAAACTCACTCCCGGCGGTGCCTTCTCGGCCAACACGATCGATCCTCGCACCAAGAACGCCTCCGGTTCCGGCACCTACACGTTCAAGAATCGCCGCATTAACTTCCGAGCCTCGAGCGGCACCCGCGCTGCCTCCGGCACCATCCGCCTCGTCGGCGGTGGCGCACTCACGATCGAGATGGAAATCGACGGCGCCGTCATCGAGTTCCACGGCGGTCGGAAGTAGCGACGACTTCCGCGTAAACCGCGAGATACTCGTCGACCATTCGCTCCACCGAGAACCGCTCCCGCGCCACCCGCCTCACCTCTCCCCGGTCGAGCCCGCTCACCGCCTCGACGGCACCCAACGCATCCGTCCCGGGCTCGACCAGGCAGCCCGTCTCCCCGTCCCGGATCAGCTCCGGCATCGAACCACGCGCGTTCGCGATCACCGGCGTCCCGCACGCCATCGCCTCGACCACGCTCAGCCCGAACGGCTCGTCGAAGTTGATCAGGTGCAGCAACGCCACCGCCCTCCCGAGCACTTCTCCCCGTCGATCCGGCCCGACCTCTCCGAGGAACGTCACCCGATCCCCGTCGACGAATGGTTTCACCCGCTCGGCGAAATACCCAGCATCCTGCACCAGCCCCGCCATCACGAGCCGCCGACCCGCCCGCCGCGCCACGTCGATCGCCTCGGCCGCGCCCTTGTCCGGATGAATCCGCCCGTAAAAAAGTAGATAATCATCCGGGACCTCGACGAACAGAAACTCGTCCACGTCGATACCATGATGGATCGTCGCCGCGTAGGTCAGTTTCGGATGACGGTCGCTCTCGCTGATCGCCACGTAATGGCACCGCTCGTCGTAGCGCTGATACACCGGCAGGATCCGCTCCGACGAAAATCCGTGAATCGTCGTCACCACCGGCGTCCGAACCAAACCGCTGAAACTGAGCGGGAGAAAATCGAAGTGGTTGTGAATCACGTCAAATTCCTCCGCCCGCTCGAAGCAATGCGCGATGTGCAGGCACTCCCACGCCTTGGCGTCCAGGGACGAGTCCTCGGAATACGACGCGGGCGCGACCGCCGCCAACCGCGCTCGCGTCACGGAGTCAGCGGTCGCGAACAACGTCACGTCCACGCCCCGCGCCACCAAGCCCTCGGTCAACAACGACGCCACCAGCTCCCACGGGCCGTAGTGTCTCGGTGGCACCCGCCACGCGATCGGCGCCAACATCGCGACCCGGAGGCCGCTCACGAGAGCCTCGCCAGCAGACCCGACAGGTTCACCGTGGCAAACCCGGTCGCGTAGTCGCTCATCGCGTAGGGCAGAATCAAGCGACCCGCGTGCACCAGCGCCCCGCACGTGTAGACCACGTTGGGCACGTAGCCTTCCCGCTCGTTCGCATCCGGCGTGAGGAGCGGCTCGGCCAGCCGCCCGATCACCTTCCGGGGATCGTCGAGATCCAGCAGGATCGCGCCGATGCAATACTTCCGCATCGGCCCCACCCCGTGCGTCAACACCAGCCACCCCGCATCCGTCTCGATGGGCGAACCGCAGTTCCCCATCTGCACGAGCTCCCACGGCTGCTGGGGCTGAAACAGCGGCTCGTAGCTATCCCAGAAGTGAGGATGATCCGAATACATCAGGAAAACGTTCTCGTTATCCTGCCGCGAGATCATCGCGTAGCGCCCGTTCACCAGCCGCGGAAACAACGCCATCCCCTTGTTCTGCGCCGCCGGGCCGTTGAGCGTCCGAATTTTGAAATACAGAAAGTCCTCCGTTTCGATCAGTTGAGGCAGGATCACCCGACCGTCGTACGCCGTGTAGGTCGCGTAGTAGACCACCGAGCCGTCGTCCCGCCGGAACGCGACGAACCGGGCGTCCTCGATGCCGTTCCGCTCGCTCGGCGACGACGGGAAGATAATTCGTTCCGCCATCCGCTGATCGGGTGAGAATTGCGTCTCGTAATTCGATTCGGCCAGCATCGCCATCCCTTCCTTCGCCCGGTCGATGTCGGTCCCACCCCCGCGACTGTCCACCTCGTCCAGGGCCCGGCGCAGATCCGCCATGGTGAAACGCGCCTTCATCGCGTGCAGCACCGACCAGGTGTAATCCGTCTCGAGTCCCACCTCTGCCAATTTCCTCGCGAAGAGATCCCGCTCGTAAACCGCCGCATCCACGCGGTCCGGCTCGGTCACCATCGATCCCGCCTCCTCCAGAACCACGCTCCCGTCCGCCCCCACCACTCCGTCCCGAAATTCAATCGACGAAATGTGGCCTTCGCCCGTCGCCCGCAGGCTCATCACGAATCGCAAAGCTCCCTCCGCCACGGCGGATTGGTCCGGCGACGGCACGATGGAAGGATTGAACAATGCCGCCGACTCCAGGGCGTATTCGCTGGTGAAGTAGGCCCCCGCCAGCAACTGCCGATCCTCCGAGAAGCGCCGGCCACCCGTCCAGATGCACCCGCGCCCGTTGGTAATGCTGTCGCAGCACCGCCGACATGTCCGCGTGCCGCGTGGCAAACTCTCCGACCACCTCCTCGAGCGCGGACGTCACCTCCTCGTCCGACAACTCCTGCAATCGGCCCATCAAGCTTCGAACCCTCACGCCGTCACCCACCAAAAACGGCCGCACCAACACCCGCTTGCTCTGCGGTCGCAAGATCGTCCCCGTCCGCTCCACCTTCAACCGATTCCGCTTCATGATGCCGCGCGTTATAGTCCCGAGTCGATCGGCTCCGAAAGCGCAATCCCCACCGAAGCCATCCGCATCTCCGAAAGCGCGAGGTGAAACGCCAGCGTCGACTCGGCACCCTGGTTTTCGTTCACCCGGTTCCGAGTGCAGGCCGTCGCGACACCCTCCCGTCGAGGAATCGTAGAGTGCCAGCCCGAGATCGTTCCGCCCCAGAAACCAATCAAAGGCCCGTTGCGCCTCCGTTTGCCACCCGGGCTCCTTCGTCACCCGGAACGCCTCCAGACAAGCGGACACCATCGACTGCGCCTCCAGCGGCTGCTGATCGAAGCGCGCCCGTCCCCCGTCGCGCTCGTAAAATCCATTCGATCCAATCGGTGAAAACCAGCCCGCCTCCGAAGTCTGCACCCGCGCCAGCCACCGCAGCGAATCCAACCCGATCTCCAGCGCCCGCGCGTTGTTCGTCCACCGTCCGCTCAAGATCAACGCGTGCGACAACACGGCATTGTCGTAGGTCGCGTTCGTCTCGAACCACTGCCACTCCCCGTCGGCCACGCGCTCGTACAAATCCACCAACTTCGCCGCGAGTCGCTCACGGATCCCGTGCGCGACGGCATCGCCCGGGAAAGTCCGCAGGTATTCGTGAATCGCCAGCAGCGTAAAACCCCACGCCCGGGGCGAGGTGAACTGCTCACTCACCGGCAACGCCCGCTCCCACAACTCACCCGCCAACGCTCGAAATCCCTCGTTCTCACCGCGCCTTCCCAACGCCGTTCCCATCGCCCACAGCGCCCGCGCCCCGGCGTCGTCCGACATCCCCGGTCCTTCCAGCCACCTCCGATCGTAGCCGTAGAAATTTCGGAACAACCCCGTCTCCCAATCGAACGCCTCCCACAAAAAAGCCAGGTACCGCGGCGCGTGTCGGTGCAACCCCGCCGCTCCCGGCCCGCCGGATTCACCCAGCCAATGCGTCAGGATGAACGCCCGCGCATTATCGTCCGTCGTGTAGCCCTCCGCGTACCGCGGCACGGTGTAGACCGCGTGCTGCAGGATCCCCGTCCCGTCCGTCAGCGTGTGGACGTGACCCAGATTCAGCGGCGGCAACACGTAGCGCTTCCTCGCCTCGATCTCCTCCACCCTCCGCAGCGGACGTAGTTCCTCGCGAGTCACTTTGAAGACTTCGAGATACGACTCCGCCGCCCGCGGCCAGGTCATGTCCCGCCCCAGCCGATGCGCCCCCGCGCAGGTGGCCCGCAGCAGGGTTTCGTCCCCGAGATAAGCCTTCACCGCTTCGCCGATCGCCCCGGCATCCCCGAATGGCACCAATTTCCCCCGCCCATCGGCCAGCAACTCCTTCGCGTGCCAGTACCGGCGTCGAGACCACGGCCTTCCCGGCCCCAAACGCGTAAGCCAGCGTCCCCGAAGTAATCTGCTCCTCATTCAGATACGGAGTGACGTAGATATCGGTCGCCCCGATGAATTCCAACAACTGGTCGAGCGAGACAAACTGATCGTAGAACCTCACGTTTTCGGCCACTCCCAGCGCCTCCACCCGACGTTGCAGTGATAAGCGATAGCCCTCGCCCTCCTTCTTCCGCAGATTCGGATGCGTCGCGCCAAGCACCACGTAGATCACGTCCGGATGCGCCTCAATGATCGACGGGAGCGCGTCGATCACGTGCTCGATCCCCTTCCCGGGCGAGATCAGACCAAACGTCAGGAGCACGGTGTGGTTCTCGAGCCCAAACTGAACTTTGTGCGTCTGCGACAACCCCGGCGTGAAATCCGGAATCCCGTGCGCGATCAACGCCACCTTTTCCGCCGGCACCCCGTAGACCTCCCGCAGGAGATCGGCACCCTTCTGCGTCATCACCACCACCCGGGCCGACTCCTGGACGATCTGCTCCATCACCTCCCGCTGCTCGCGATTCGGCTCCCGCAGGATCGTGTGCAACGTCGTCACCACCGGCATCCGCACCTCCCTCAGCAGCGTCAGCAGATGACTGCCCGCCACTCCCCCATAGATCCCGAACTCGTGCTGCACGCAGACCAGATCGACCGCGCTCAGGTTCAAATATTCCGCCGCCCGCCGGTAATCATCCAGATTCCGTTCCTCGATCTCGAACTTCACCGCCTCGGGGTAGTCGTAGCCTTCCTCCCGATCGTTGACGGCGACGACCAGGCACTCCGTTTCGGGAAAACGGCTCGCCAGTGCCGTTTGAAGATCCGTCGTAAACGTCGCAATTCCACACTGTCGCGGCAGGTAATCCCCCACGAACGCAATTTTCTTCACCGAATCTCCCATAAATCTCCGCGAACCCTATTCGTTTCCGGGCCTCACCGGGGATTTATGTTTCGGACCCCATCAGCCGCCCCCCCCGACGCGGGTGGGTTTAAGACTGAGTGAGGCAACCTCGCGTGGAGTGCGGTGGCTCGACCAGTCGATTGACCCACCAATCGACCATCGGAGTGGCGGCATCTTGCCGCCAACAACGCAATCCGGGATTCCCGTATCTCGTCAACATTTGCGCACGACCTCCCTGGATGACTTCCCTCCCATCCAAAGCGTCGTCGAGCCGATGCACTCCATGCCGCCGTCCGATCGTGGTGACCTCACCTAATCTTAATCGCCCCCCAATGCCCCCTCACCGCCGCAGGATCCGCACCTTCTCTCGTTTCGACGAAACGCCAGATTTGCCGATGGCACGGAGTTTGACCACGACGCGACCCTGCGTATTCTTGACCCTCAGAACCACCTTGAACGTGTCATTTCCCTTCACCTTCGCCTTGGCAACCTTCGCGCCCCGCGCCTTGACGTCGATCTGCCTGATCTCCGACGCATTGCCGACCTGACCGCGAATCACCACCCGCTTGCGGAGCGTTTCGATCGTTTTTCGCCCCCGCACCCGCAGCGTCGGCGGAATGGCCGGACTCGGAACCACACTTGGAACCACGATGTCCGGCGTCACTTCATAGCTGTAGGCAGCCCCCGCGCCAGGAGTGGCGTCGTTGTCCTTCGAGGCGTTGCTGTCCTCCTGGGGAGCCCCAACGAACGTCGTGCCGCCCGACACCGCGACGGAAGTGCCGAAGTTATCTCCCCCCCCCGGTATTGAATGCCTTGAGGTAGGCCCGCTGCGTCCAGATCAGTCCACTGCGATCGAAGACGTAGGCTGCGCCGGAGTTATTGGCGATTCCAGCTTGCACGCCATTAACCCCCACGACATTGCGGTTTTCAAAAGCGGCACCGACCACGGCCACATCTCCTGAAATTGCCACGGAGAATCCAAACGCGTCGTTGACGTCACGCGCGTTCGAGGCCTTCAAAATGCCTACTGCGTCCAGTTCGCCCCGCTCTTAACGAAAATATAAACCGCCCCCGAGCTGAAGTCGTAATCTCGCGCCCCGATCACGACCCGATCGCCTTCCACCGAAACGGAAAACCCGAAGCGATGGTTCTCATCGGCGTCGGACGCTTTGAGGAAGGCCTGTTGCGTCCAACCCGCGCCGGTCCTCACGAACACGTAGGCGGCACCACTGTTCGGCTCAGCCAGATCGGGTGTCCCGTTCACCCCCACCCGGCCACTGGACTCACCCTCGGCACCCACGACAACCGTATCGCCGACCCTCGGAAGATTCGATCTCAGGAAGACTCCCTGAGCCACCGGATCGATCGTCACCGGATACACCGCCCCCGCGTCGGCCACCGCGAGCACGACTGAATCGCCGTCGGTCTCCAGACGCGCGTCGAGCTGCCGCCCGGCTTCCAGAATACGTCACCGCCGTTGCCCCAGTCTCATCCGTAAATGCAACGCTCAGCCCACCCTCGCGGCGGACGGCGAGCCGATCGTCCTCGGCCACCAACCGCTCACCGGCCGGAGTTTCCCGCGTCGCCCCGTCGCGCCCGTAACTTTGTAACTCCAACCCCCGCGTCCAGCCCGCGTCCCGGGGCGTCACCTCGAAGCCCGCTCCATCGAAGCTCATCGACCAGCCCTACCGGGGATTGCGCGCGGCGAAGCTCCCGTCGGATTGCCCGTGCATCGCGTGCCGCCCAGTCTCGTAAGCGGCCCGGATCTCAGCCCAATCCGAAGTCCCCAATCCACCGGGCGTTGCCCGGGTCTCCTTCGCACCGGCCGCCCCGAAAATCGCCATCCCCCCGACCGCAACCACCGCGAGCAGCTTGGCCGTTTTCAGCTTCAGCAGGTGAATCGTGGACTAATTTGCGGCATCGCGGAGTGACGAGTCGAGGGGTTCCATGGGCTAAGACTTCCACTTCACAACTCCGTTTCAAACCCTTCCGCACCGCCAAGAACCGTAATCTGGCGATCAGCTGGGGGCTCGTCGGTGAGCAGTCAGTCAGTTCGATCCCATCACGATTTCTCCGGCATTCGCGTCATTTCGCGTCATCGGCGGGCAACTCATGGTTTCGCGCGTCGGCGCGCCGGTGGGGTCAGACGACTCGTCCTGACAGATCACCGAAATGCCCAAAAATTTCGTGGTCGCGGAAGGGCGACCGGGCGTCTTGCAAGATTTCCCCCGGCACCCCCCTCAATCGAATCCCTTCATCCCACCAGCTCACCCAGTTCCTCCCGCAGCCCGCGCTCATCTCCAACGACAAACTCCTCCCCCGCCTTCAGCCTCACGACTTCCGCGCCCCGCACGCAATCCAGCACCACCGGACGCTTCCCGGGAAACCTCCGCACCGCTTCCCCGATCCGCTCGAAGTCCGCTTCGCTCACTTTCGTCAGATCGATCCGCAGGGCCACCGCCTTTCGCGAGACCCGTGGTTTCAATTCCGAGAACGAATTCGCGTTCACGCGGATCTCCTCGTCTCGCAAACTCATCCGGACCGACACGCCGACCGCTTTCCCCGGCACGAGCAGCGCCGCATTCTCCCCCGAAGCAGCCTCGTCCCACGCAATCATCTCGAGCGTCCCGGAGAAATCCTCCAGCATCAGCACCGCGAATGGCTTGTTCCCGTTGCGCGTAAACTTCCGCTCCACGGTCACAACCATTCCCGCCACCTTCAGCGACGCCGACTCTTTCGAACCGAGTGCCAAAGCCCGTCCTTTAGCCTCCGCGATGGACGTGTATTTGGCGCTGTCGAAATTCCCCGCGTAGGTGTCGAGAGGATGACCCGTCACGTAGAAGCCCAGCAATTCCTTTTCGTAACCCAGCGTCTCCAATTGCTCCCAGGGTTCAATGTTCGCGTTCCGTCCGTGGCCCGCCGCCGTGGATTCCGTGTCTTCGCCGAAAACATCGAACATCGACACCTGCCCACTCGCCCGATCCCGCTGCACCGCCGCCGCCGCGCCCATCGCGTCTTCGATTCCGGCAAAAACCCGCGCCCGGTTCGTGTCGAACGAGTCGAACGCACCGCACTTCGCCAACGACTCGACGATCTTCTTGTTCACCGTCCGCGAGTCGAGCCGCGCGCAGAAATCCTCCACCGACTTGAAGGCCCCGTTCGTCTTTCGATCCCCAATCGCGTTTTCCATCGCCCCCGCGCCCACGTTCTTGACCGCGGCCAGACCGAACCTCACCTCCGCCGTCTTGCTGCCCCGCACGGGCGCGAATTTCAACTGACTCTCATTCACGTCCGGCGGCAGGATCATGATATTCATCCGCTGGCACTCCGCGATCAGCGTCGCGATCTTGTCGGTGTTGTCGGCGTCGTTGCTCATCAATCCGCACATGAACTCCACCGGGAAGTGCGCCTTCAGATACGCAGTCTGATAGCTGATCAGTCCGTAAGCCGCCGAGTGCGACTTATTGAATCCGTATTCCGCGAATTTTTCCAGGAACCCGAAAATTGCGTTCGCCACCGACGCGGAGATCCCGTTCACCCGCTCGCAACCTTCGACGAACGTGACCCGTTCCTTGGCCATCTTCTCCTTGTCTTTCTTACCCATCGCCCGACGCAGAAGGTCCGCCTGCCCGAGCGAATACCCCGCCAGCACGTTCGCCGCCCGCTGCACCTGCTCCTGGTAGATCATGATGCCATACGTCTCGCCCGCGACCTGCTCGAGCAAAGGATGCGCGTATTCCGTCTTCTTGAGACCCTTCTTCCGCTCGATGTAATCCGGGATGAACCCCATCGGACCCGGACGGTAGAGAGCCAGGATGGCGATGATGTCCTCGATCGAACCGACGTCAAATTTCTTGCAGCACCCCGTGATCCCGCCGCCTTCCAACTGAAACACGCCCACCGTCTCGCCACGGTTCAGGATGTCGAACGACTCTTGATCGTCCATCGGGATCTTTCCCAGATCAAAATCCGGCTCCCGCTCGTGGATCAACGTGATCGCGTCGTGAATCACCGTCAGCGTCTTCAGCCCCAGGAAATCCATCTTCAACATCCCGAGATCCGTCAGCGGAGACATCGAGGTACTGCGTCACCACCTCGTCCTCCTTTCCGCGACAAAGCGGAATGTATTCGTCCAGCGGTCGGTCCCCGATCACCACGCCCGCCGCGTGAATCCCCGTGTTTCGACACAACCCCTCCAACGTCGTCGCGTAATCCCACAGCTGCTTCGTCGCCGGCTCGTTATCCACCGCCTCCTTGAGTTCGGGATTTTTGTCGATCGCTCCCGGGACGAACTCGCCCTTTTTCTGGTAGCCGTTGAGCGTAATGTTCAGCTCGGTCGGGATCATCTTCGCCAGCCGATCCCCGTCGCCGTAGCTCATCCCCATCACCCGCGCGACGTCGCGCACCACGCTCTTCGCGCCCATCGTGCCGAAGGTGACGATCTGCGACACCGCCCGCTCGCCGTATTTCTGCCGCACGTATTCGATCACCTCGCCCCGCCGCGTCATGCAGAAATCGATGTCGATATCCGGCGGCGAAATCCGCTCGGGATTCAGGAATCGTTCGAAAATCAAACCGTACCGCAGCGGGTCGAGGTCCGTTATTTTCAGCACGTAGGCAATCAACGACCCCGCCGCCGATCCCCGACCCGGCCCAACGGGAATCCCCTTCTCCCGGGCGTAAGCGATGAAATCCCAGACAATCAAAAAATAACTGACGAACCCCGTCTTCTCGATGATCCCGAGCTCGTATTCGAGCCGCTCCATCAGCTCCGCACTCTCCTCCGCCCGCTCGCCGAATCGTTCCCGCAACCCCGTGAAACACAGCTCCCGCAAATACGCCGACCGGTCCTTCCCCGGCGGCGGCTCGTAGGCGGGGTATTTTGTCGATTTGAAATCGAACTCCACGTTGCACCGCTCCGCGATCCGCAGAGTGTTCGAGATCGCTTCCGGATGATCCGGGAACAACGCCGCCATCTCGTCCCCGTCCTTGAAATACAGCTCCGGCACGTAGCGCAGCCGCTTCTCGTCGTGCACCATCGACCCCGTCCCGATGCAAATCATCACGTCGTGCGCCTCGTGGTGCGACCGGTCCAGAAAATGCACGTCATTCGCCGCCACCAATCCCAGGTCGAGTTCCTTCGCGATGTTCATCAACCCCGGCATCGTCTCCCGCTGCGCGTCGATCCCGTGGTCGTGCAATTCCACGAAAAAATTTCCCTTCCCGAAGATGTCCCGGTACGTCGCCGCCGTCTCCATCGCCCGCTCCGGCTGCCCGCCCCGCAACTGCACGTTCATCTCCCCTTTGAGACACCCACTCAGCGCGATCAACCCCTCGGAATGCTTCGCCATCAGCTCATGGTCGACCCGCGGCTTGTAGTAAAAACCCTCCAGGTGAGCCAGACTCACCAGCTTCACTAGATTCCGGTAGCCCGCTTCGCTCTCGGCCAGCAGGGTGAAATGGTAGGCAGCATCCTTTCCCGAGCTCGCCTTCTTCTCGTGCATCGATCCCGGTG
The DNA here is from genome assembly GCA_963740185.1 of uncultured Verrucomicrobiae bacterium. Lineage (GTDB taxonomy): Bacteria > Verrucomicrobiota > Verrucomicrobiia > Chthoniobacterales > JAATET01 > CAVVKW01. The sequence goes on along the minus strand of CAVUDH010000006.1, from coordinate 105,158 downwards.
CCACGTAGACCTCGCAGCCGATGATCGGCTTGATCCCCGACTTCTGCCCGGCCTGGAAGAAATCCACCGCGCCAAAGAGGTTGCCGTGATCCGTCATCGCGACCGCCGGCATCCCGTATTCCTCCGCCCGCTTCATGAGATCCGGGATCCTCACCGCTCCATCGAGCATTGAATATTGCGTGTGAAGATGAAGGTGGACGAAGGGCGCGTGACTCACGCGGCGGATTCTATCCCGCCCCGGCCCACCCGCGCAATCTCCGCTCCGGAAATTGGCTTCGACTCGACCATTTTCCGCTTCAAACTACCGCCGAAATGGAACCCTCACCCGCGCGATTCACCCCACCCGCCCGCCGGATGAAGCGGGCCATCCTGACCCCATTCGGCAGCGTCGGTGACCTGAATCCCTTCCTCTGGCTCGGAAAAAACCTCCAAATCCGAGGCACCGAAGTCCGCGTGATCGCCACGCCGCGACACGCCGCCGCCGTCACCGCCGCCGGCCTCAGTTACTCCCCCCTCGGCACGGAGTCCGACTACGATCAAATGATCAGCGACCCCCGGATCTGGGATTCCCGACGAGGCGCACCCCTCATCATGCACCACGCCGCCAAGGGGACCCGAATGGTCTACGAAGCCATCCGGCAGGAGATTGGTGACAGTCCGGGCGACGTGACCGTATTTTCTCCGCTCACCGGGTACGGCGCCAGACTCGGTCGGGAAAAGCTCGGGTATCGGCTCCTCACCGTTCACCTCCAACCCAGCGCCATTCTCAGCAACCAGTGCCCGCCCCTCGCCGGCCGGGGCCTGACCTTCGTCGACCGGCTCCCGCTCGCCGGACGACGAGTTTTTTTTGCTCTCGCGCGGACCATTCTCAACGCCCGAGCCGCTCCAGCCGTCCGCGCAGTCTGTCGGGAAGAGGACATCGAACCACCCCGCGATCTTGCTGGCGAATGGTGGAACTCGCCCGACGGCCTGCTCTGCCTGTTTCCTGAGTGGTTCGCGCCACCCCAGACCGATTGGCCCCAGCCCAATGTCTGCGTCGGATTCCCTCATTACGACCGCAACGGCGAAGGCGAGCTGGACGCCGACCTGATGCGATTTCTCGAGTCCGGCCCGCCTCCGATTCTCTTCACGCCCGGGACAGCCATGGCCTTCGGGCGGAAGTTCTTCGAAGCCTCCCTGGCCGCCTGCGCACAGCTCGGTCGACGAGCCATCCTGGCAACGCGCTTCCCGGAGCAAATCCCAGCCGATCTTCCCTCGACCGCGATCGTGAGGGACTACGTTCCCTTCAGCGACCTGATTCCCCGGACCGCCGCAGTCGTCCACCACGGCGGCATCGGGACGGTTTCCCAGGGGCTCGCAGCCGGCGTCCCGCAGCTCGTAATGGCCATGGCCCACGATCAACCGGACAACGGCCGCCGTCTCCGCCGACTCGGCGTCGGCGACTTCCTCTACCCGGGCCAATACCACCCCCGCCGAATCGCAAAAATCCTCACCCACCTCACCTCGAGCCCCGAAGTTGCAAGCGCAACCGCCCGCATCAAGGCCCAAGCCAGCTCAGACAGCTCCGCGAGACTCGGGGAAGCCCTTGACGGCTGGGACGCGAACGATTCCGGGTAGCAGAACCCTCGCGCGCCCTGGGCATCAGCCCGATCGGCGGCAGACCAGGATCACCTCGTCCACCCCGTCCGTCACGGCCAGCCCCTCACGAAATTCCAGCGGTCGCTGAAACCACACCCCCATCGGCCCGATCCACCGCGCGTATTCCCGCACGGACTCCCGCGGTCGATGCAGCACAAACTTTGCCCCCATTTCCAAAAACCACTTCGACTTCGGCGCCATCCCGTACACCGCGCTCCGCTGGATCTGAAAACCCGCCGCCCCCAGCTTGGCCAACAGCTCGTCGATCTCGTACCGGCGCGAATGACCGACGAAGTCGTCAAACCCCGTCCAAGCCGATTGAAAAAGCGGCACCGACAGCAGCAGCACCCCGCCCGCCCGCGTCACCCGCGCCAGTTCGGCCAGCGCCGCAACGTCATCCTCCACGTGCTCCAAGACATCGAGCGCCGCAACCACACCGCACTCCCCCTCGAACGGCAAATCTGCCAACACGCCAACCGTCGCATCCGCCCCAGCGGCCCGCAATTTCGCCACCGCGATTTCGCTCAAATCGACAAATTTGGTTCCCTCGAGCGGAAGCCGAGGCCGGAGTCCGGCACCCACTTCCAATCGAGCCTCCCCCTCCCGGCAAAGCTCCGCAACCAGCGGCCAGGTATTGAACCGCTCCGGCCGCTCCACCTTCGCCGCCCCCCAGAGGAGCTGGTAAAAATCCCGGTTCGCCGCCGTCAAATCAACGGAGCCCAGCCGAGGAGCGGGTTCCCGCACCAACGCGCTCAACCACCACCCGATCCGACCCAACGCAATCGCCCCCAGGCCAACCAAAATCCACCGCCAGAGTTTCAAGCCCGGCAACATCCCAAACCAACCTCCCCCCGTCCAGCCCCCGGGGAGCCCACCCTTCCAGAGTGCATCACCCCCGCCGCGGCATCGGCGTCACGAACGAGCCCAGAAAAACCCCCGCCACGAATCCCCCCAGATGGGCCGCGTAAGCGGTCATACTCGCCCCCGGATTGATCGTTCCCGACAAGTCCATCGCCACTCCGATCACCGCCAAAGCCGCCAACGTGAACGGCGAGATCGGACTCGCAATCGGCCAGACGAACGCATCCGGAATCGTCGGACACCGGATCGCCAGCCCCAGATAGGCCCCCTGAAATCCAAGCACCGCCCCGGATGCCCCCAGCATCGGAATCTCACTGGCCCCTTCGAAAATCACGAAGCTGATCCCTCCGGCGATCGCCGTCAGCAGATAAATCGCAACCACCCACCCTTGCCCGATCAACTCCCCCACGAGATACGCGAACACCCAAAAATAAAGCAAGTTGAAGAACAAGTGTTCCCAGCCGGCATGCATGAACGCGTGGGTCAGCAGCGTCGTGAAGACGGGCAAATCGGCCACCGTCAAACTCCCGCTCACCAACCCGTCCCACGCCGTGATCACTCGCGCGGGAACGCATTTGAAATTCAGCAGCCATTCTCCCGGCACCGCCAGACTCACGAGCGCCACGATCCCGTTCAGCCCAATCAAACCGAACACCGCCCAGTGCTCCCGCACCATCCGCCCAAAAACCGCCCACCGACTCATCACCTTCCCCGGAAGCTCACCACGACCCCAAGCCGAAAGCTACCCGGCTGCGAGCCGCTCTTTTTCAATCGAATCAATCTCCTCGATGGCGTCGACGCTCGAAAGAATCCGCGCGTAGCGATCCCGCAGCACCGCGATGGACGCCCGCTGCAGCTCGGGAGTCACCGTCGTGCAGCAGTCGTCGACCATCGTCACCAAAAACCCCAGATCGCAGGCGTCACGGATGGTCGTCTCAACGCACTCGTTCGTGTAGACGCCCGCCACGTAGACGGCGGTGATTCCCAGATTTTTGAGGACGAAATTCAGGTTCGTCGCGGAGAACACGCCACTTGCCGTCTTGTTGATGACAATCTCGTCCCCCTGCGGCCCGACGGCCTCGAGGAAATCGGCCTCGCGCGTCCCCGGCCCGGCCAGGACCCCCAGCCGTTTGTGACCCTTCGACCGGTCGCGGCCATCAGCCGTGAGCGCCTGAATGCGGACGTGGATCACTTCCAGCTCCGCCCGGCGAAACGCATCCTGCAGCCGCCGCATCCGGGGGATCACCCGCTCCTCCAGCGTGCTGAAGTAATACTCCTGGTCCTCAATCGGCACCCCGCTGCTCGTGGCATCCCGAAAAATTCCGTGCCCCCTCGCGGCGTCGAGGTATTGCATGTCGATGCAAAGCAGCGCCGTCTGCTGCCGTGCCAGCATCCAGTGATGGGCGGGATTTTCCTCACCGATGGACCCTTTGTAAATTTCGCGCAGCGGATCGCGATACGTGGCGGGTTGAGGACTGGTGGAGCTCATTTGGAAAAATCGGAGGTGGTGAGTTCGAGTGCAGATTGGAGGAGGACGTTCGCCCCGGCCTCGACGTCCTGCCACGACGTCCACTCGGCGGGAGAATGACTCTGCCCGTCGCGGCTGGGAACAAAGATCATCCCCACCGGCGCGATCTCCGCGATCAACTGCGAATCGTGCGCCGCGCCGCTCGGCATCACTTCAAACGCGCTCCCCAGCCGCTCGGCCTGCCGCGTGAGCGACGCCACGATCTCCTCCGAGCAAGGTCTCGGCTGGATCCGACTCACTTCTTCGAATTCGAATCGCAACCCGTGCCGCCGCGCGATGGCCGACAGCGCCTTGCGAAATGCCCGCGACAGCTCCTCGAGCTGCTCGGGATCCGTGTCCCGCACGTCGAGTGAAAACTCGGCGCAGCCCGGGATGGTGTTCGCCGCTCCCGGGGTCAGCTCCACGTTCCCAATGGTCGCCCGGCTACGGTCGCTGCCGTTCTCCTCAAGCACGCGCGGCAACTCGTTCGCGAACTCGGCCAGCCCCAGAAACGCGTCCTGACGCATGTTCATCGGCGTCGTCCCGGCGTGATTCGGTTTGCCCAGTAGCCGCGCCGACCACCGAAACAACCCCGTAATCTTGTCGACCACCCCAATCTGCCGGTGGGTCTGATCCAGCACCGGACCCTGCTCGATGTGCAGCTCCAAAAAGGCGTGGATCGAACTCGGCTCCCGGCGCGCGTCGAGTGCATCGGTCGGCTCGAACCCCCGCTCGCGCATCGCGTCCGCGAGTTTGACGCCGTTTAAATCCATCGCGCCCAGCAGCCGATCCGGCGTCAACCGACCCGTAAACGCCTCCGACCCAAGCATCCCGCCGAACCGCCCCTCTTCGTCGCTGAATGAAATCACCTCGAGCGGCCGCGCCAGCTGCACGTCCGCCTCTATGAGCACCCGCGCGACCTCCAATCCGCACAGCACGCCAAGCGTGCCGTCGAGCGCCCCGCCGCACGGCACCGTGTCCGTGTGCGACCCGATGATCACCGCCGGCTCCGTCTGGTGGGGCGGCCAATGCCCGATCACGTTCGCCGCCCCGTCGATGCGGACCGCCATCCCAAGGGCGCGCATTTGCTCCAGTAACCAGCGTCGCGCCGCGAGGTCCGGCTCCGTGAATGCCATCCGCGAAATTCCATGGTCAGCTTCGTCGTAGCCAAATTTCGAAATCGTCCGCAGGTCCTCCCGCAGCCGCTTCGGATCGATCCGCAAGTCTTCGAGCGGAGTCGCGACGGTGTTCTCGGGGCTGGCTGGCATTTTTCGAAGACTACCAGAGAACGCGCTCGGGGTGCAAATTCCGGCCTTTTTGATTTGAAAAATCGAACACGGTTTTGGACCTCGCCCCTTCGTCTCCAAGAATCCTGCCGTCCGTTGTCCGGCGGCCCCACCGATTCCAGCGTCATTAATCGCCTTCTCCTCATCTTAATTCTTTCCTTAGTTGGACAGCTCGCTTCCGCTCAGATCGGCGAGGCGGCAAAAGCCCCAACCTGGATAACGACCAACCCCTCCGCCGCCGACGAAGGCCACCTCGTTCTGAACTGGGAACCCGTCGAGGGTGCGACCAACTACGAACTCGAGGCCAACGGCACGCCCCGCTACGCCGGACCCGACCGCGCCTTTTTCGCGTCCGGCCTCGCCGAAGGCAGCCATTCCTTTCGCGTCCGGGCCGACGGTGGATCCTGGTCCGACCCGCTTGAAGTCACCGTCACCTACCCGTCCGCGACGAAGGTGATCCTCCTACTCACCGTCGGTGGAATCGTTTTTGTGATGACAGTGATCACCGTCCTGCGCGGATTTTTCCGGCAGCAAGCCAAGGAGGCAACGGTCGGATGAATTTGCAAAGCGCGGTCCTCGACCCATCGGTCGGCTACGGTCTCCTCGCCGTTTTCGGACTGATCTGGATTGGCCTCGGCATCTACTGGGGCCGCAAAGCCGTCAACCTGGACGGCTTCATGCTCGCCGGTCGCAATGTTGGCCTCGCTCTCTCGGCGGCCACCGCGATGGCCACCTGGGTGACGTCCAACACCGTCATCCTCGCCCCCGTCTTTGCGGTGAAAATGGGCATCTGGGGCATGCTCGCCTACTCCACCGCGAGCTTTGGGTTGTTTCTCTTCGCGCCGATGGCCCAGCGCATCCGCGACCTAATGCCGAAGGGCTACACGAGCGGCGACTTTGTCCGCCTGAGGTTTGGCAAAGCGGCGTGGGGCATTTTCCTCGTCATTTCGCTGGTCTATTCGATGGCCTGGCTCGTCAGCATGGCGATGGCCGGCGGTAATTTTCTCCAGGCTCTCTCCGGCATTCCCTACGCCTACGGCATGTCGGCAATCCTCTTCGTCTGCATCGTCTACACCCTCTTCGGCGGCCTCTACGCGGTCATCGGCACCGATTTCATCCAAAGCGTCATCATCCTCATCGGTATCGTGGTCGTCGGGATCTTCGTCCTCATGCGGATCGACGTGGAAACCGTCTACACCCAGATCGCGACCGACCAACCCACGCTCCTCCAGGTCTTCATGCCGGTCGCGCTCCTGGCACTTTTCAACAACCTGTTCTTCGGCTTCGGCGAAGTTTTTCACAACACGTCTGGTGGAGCCGTGCCTTCGCGATGCGCAAGGGCGTTCCTTTTAAGGCTTTCATTCTCTCCGGCCTCCTGTGGTTCCCGATCCCCATCGCGGCTGGATTCATCGGCCTCTGCGCCGGGCCGCTCGGCATCAACGCCCCCGACCCCGACATGGTCGGCCCGCTCGTTGCGAGTCAGATTCTCGGCGGAGCCGGATCGATCCTCGTTTTCATCGTCCTGTTTTGCTCGCTCGCCTCCAGCATCGATAGCCTGCTCGCGGCGACCGCGGATCTCGTCACCGAGGACATCTACCGCAAAGCTTTCGACCCAGCCGCCAGCGAGGAAACCGTCCGTCGCGCCTCGACCTGGGTCATCGTCGGCCTCGGACTCATCACCTGGGCGATCTGCCTGCCCAACCTCGGCGATCTCATCACGATCCTCTTCCTTTCCGGCCCGCTCGTCGCCAGCACGATCTGGCCCATCGTGTCCGGTCTCTATTTCCCGAAAACCTCCCGGGCCGGGGCGACGGCCGCCATGCTGCTCGGTAGCGTCATCGGTCTGATCGCCTACTACCAAATCGGCTGGTTCACGGCCTCCCTCATCAGTGCCGCCGTCTCGATGATCACCGTCCTCCTCTCGACCGCCCTGCGTCCCGAACCCTTCGATTGGAAAACTCTCAACGAACACCCCGAAAAAGCCTGACCATGTTCTCCCTCTCCTTCGTCGAATTTCTCATCTGGACCGCGCTCCTCTGGACCGGTCTCGGGGCAGCCGTGCTCGTCGTGCTGATCGCCCGCGACCACCGACGCGGGGAGATCTGGTGATGAAAACTCCCGGCTTCAAGCCCAACCGCCTGCTCGAAGTTCTCGCGCCGCCGCCGGACTCCGATTCACTCCACCCCGAGTCGACCTCACTCGTTGCCCGCACCGCCATCGATCTGGCCGTCCTCCAGGGCATGGCCTTCCGCTCCGTGCTCGAGGTGCAGCAATTCACACGTCGCGAGATCATCGAGATCTGCAAGCTCGCCTCGGTCCTCGAGGCCATCGAGATCGGCCCGCACAATCCCCTCTCCAATTTCATCGTCATCACCGCCTTCTTCGAGGCCAGCACGCGCACCCGCCTGTCCTTCGAAAGCGCCGTTCTCCGACTCGATGGCCGCATTATCAGCATCCCAGACGGGAAGACCACCGGCGTCAGGAAAGGCGAATCCCTCGAGGACATCGGCGAAATGTTCAACGCCTACGGCGACTGCGTCATCATGCGCCACACCGAGACCACCGCCCCCGAGCGGCTCATGCGCAACCTACGCCTGCCACTCATCAACGCGGGCAATGGAACCGGCGAACACCCGACCCAGGCCATGGCCGATTGGTACGCGCTGCTCAAGTGGAAGCCGGAACTCGCCCGGGACAACCCGATCACCAACAAGCTCCGCATCGGCGTTCTCGGCACGCCCGGCAGCATGCGTGCCGTGAAGAGCTTCGTGAAAATGGCCCTCCTCTTCCAGCAGCACATCGAGAAGATCACCTTCGTTTCGGAAATGGCCGACCCCTTCGGCGAAGGACTGGCCCGGGTAATCGCCGACGCCAGTTTCGAATCCGAGATCACCAACGACGTCACCGACTGCCTGTCCGAACTCGACGTCATCTACATGAACTCGATCGTTCAAGTCGGCGACGGCTACAAGAACCTCGACTCGCGTTTCCGCCTTTCGGCCGAGAGCAACCTCAAGCCCGACGCCGTCATCCTCCATCCCCTCGCCCGCCTCGAGGAACTCGATACCAGCCTCGATCCCACTCCGCACAACCTCTATTGGTCCCAGGCGCACGGCGCGGTCTTCATCCGCCAGGCGCTCCTCACCGCCGTCATGGGCCGCTGCGGACGACTCCCGGAAAACATCCCCCTGAGCTGACCTCCGCACTCCGCCCACCAACCATCAACGATCAACCATCAACCAACCCCATGTGCGGAATAGCCGGATTCTTCAAGCCCCAAGGCCTCGCGCCCAACGACGAAGCCCACCTCAATCGGATGATCGACGTCCAACGTCACCGCGGTCCCGACGGCCGCGGCACCAAGGTCGACGCCAGGAACGGCCTCGCGCTCGGTCACGCCCGCCTCACCATCGTCGACCTCCACACCGGCTGCCAGCCGCTCGCTTCCGCCGATGACGATCTGTCACTCGTGATGAACGGCGAGATGTATGACTACAAACGCATCCGCTCGACGCTCATGACCGAGGGCGAGCGGTTCGTCACCAAATCCGACAGCGAGCTCCTGCTCCCCCTCTACCGCAAGCACGGCCTCGACCTCATGCCGCAGGTGCGCGGCGAATTCGCCTTCGCGCTCTACGACAAACGCGAAGACCGCCTCGCGCTCGTTCGCGACCGCTTCGGCGTCCGCCCCCTCTTCTACCACGTCTCGGAGAAGGGCATCTACTTTGGCTCCGAGGTCAAAGTCCTCCTCGCCCACCCGGACGTCCCCAAACGCCTCGACCGCCGCGCCGCACTGAATCAAATGATGCAGACCATGGTCCTCGGCACCAGCGCCTTCGAGGGCATCCGCGCCGTGAAGCCCGGTCACATGCTCATCGTCAAACGCCGTGGCGACCGCCTCGACGTCGAGGAACGCCGCTACTGGGATCTCGATTTTCCCGAAGCCAACGCCCGCGACACCGGGCGCACCGAAGCCGAACACGTCACCACCATCCGCGAGGAACTCGTCGAATCCGTCGCCCACCGCCTCGAAGCCGACGTCCCCGTTGGCTGTTACCTCTCCGGAGGCATCGACAGTTGCTGCATTCTCGGCATGGCCTCCGGCGCAATGCAGTCGCCCGTCAAGGCCTTCACCATCAGCTTCGACAGCGACGACTACGACGAATCCTCCATCGCCAAGCAAATGGCCGAAAGCGTCGGTGCCGACCAGGACGTCATCCACCTCACCGCTCCGGAACTCTACGGCGAAAATTACGAACGCACAGTCTGGCACGCCGAACGCACCTTTTACAACACCCTCGGCGTCGCGAAATTCTGCATGAGCCGCCACGTCCGCGAAGCCGGCTACAAGACCGTCATCACCGGCGAAGGCTCCGACGAACTCTTCGGCGGATACCCGTTCTTCAAACGCGACATGTTCCTCCACGGCATCGCCGACGAACCCGAATCGGTCCGCCGCGAATACGAAGCCGCCCTCGAGCGCGCCAACAGTCTGTTCAAAGGTGCGATCCTTTCGGAAGTCACCGAGTCGCACCCCGCCTGGGACGCCCTCTGCGGCTTCACCCCGGCCTGGATTCAATCCTGGATCGCCACCCTCGGCGTGGCCCGCCCGCTGCTCAGTGACGACGCCGCCGAAGAGATCAATGGGTACGACCCCGTCGCCGCCATCGCGGAGCAGATCGACCCCGCCATGGTCCGGGGCCGCCACCCCCTCGACAAATCCCAGTACACCTGGAGCAAGACCATGCTCGAAAGCCAGATCCTCAACTGGGGCGGCGACCGCGTCGACATGGCCAACTCGATGGAATCCCGTCCCGCCTTCCTCGACCACCACGTCGCCGAAGCCGCCGTCCACGTCCCACCCTCGCTCCGGATCAAGGGCAACATCGAAAAATACGTCCTCCGCGAAGCCGTCCGCGGCGTCCTCCCCGAGGTCCTCTACCGCCGCGAAAAATTCCCCTTCATGGCACCGCCCGCCCACACCGACGAGGCCAAAAAGGCAGCCCTCGGCCAGCTAACCGACCGCTATTTCGACGAAGGCAGCCTCCGAGCAGCCGGGCTCATCGATCCCAAGCGCCTGCGCGCCTTCCTCGACGGCTACCAGGCCGATACCAATCCCGCCTCGCTCGTTCGCAAGGACGCGCTCCTCAATCACCTCCTCTGCCTCCAGATCCTCCACCGCCAATACATCGACGGCGACGCCCCGGCGCACTGACCGGAATTGCACTCTTCTCAGCGAAGGATGAGGCGATTTGGGTCAGGAATTGTGGGAGGGCGTCGGCCGGACGCCCTGCTGATTACCCACAAATCGACCACCGGAGTGGCGGCATCCTGCCGCCAACAACGCATTCCGGGATTCCCCTACTCCGTCGGCTCCACGATTTGCCGAGCGGCGCGCTGGGTCAGAGTCTCCTCACGTGAACCACTGCAAGTTCCGCCCCGCCCCAGCTTCACGATCAGGATTTGCCGGTAATCGGCAGGTCAAGCCACCGCACTCCAAAGCCGACGGACGGCTGAACGCGGTGCCAATCCACCGCTGACCGTCTGGACGAGCTCGACCGGTCGGTCACACGATCCGCTGGACGGGAAACTTCGCGACGAACTGCATTTCGCCCGACGGAGCGAGTTCGCATCCGACGGACCCGCGGGCATATTCCGCCACCTTGCGGCACGTTGCTAATTCCAGACCGAGACCGCTGCGGGGAGAATCGGGCAGCCCGGCGGAGTAGGGCTCGAAGAGCGCTTCTGGGTCCTGCGGGCGATCGACGTCAGCAGACGAAGTGATCCGCTCCGCCGTCAGCTTGATCTCTACCTGCCCGTCGTCACCGACAGCATCAGCGTGAATCATTAATCGGGACGGGTTGGAGTGGGGTGACGCCATCTGCAACATCTTCCGCGCGACCATCAAAATGGAACGGTCGGGGCCTCGGAACCTCACAGAGCTTTCACAAAGGTCGTGAAACTCGACCTCGACGCCCTTTTCGCGAAACATCTCGATGACCGGAGTAAACAACGTTTCAGGAAGGAAATCGTTCTCGACGCCTGCTGCAGCCAGGTGCGATGCACTGACGTAGTCGACAATCTCCATGAGGATCTCGTGCAGATGCACCCCGGAAGACTGAATCTCCTTGATCCATTCCGCTCGCTCACCACCTTCGTTGCCCTGCCCCAGCAACTCGGAGTAGCCCAGGACGACGTTGAGCGGGGTGTTGAACTCGTGGCAAAGCAGCGCGAAGAACGTGTCGTGCACGCTCATCAACCGGGTCTGCAATTCCTTCGCGCGCAGACTCTGGCGCTCGTAGTCCGCAAACCCCCGCGAAATCACCGCCTTGAGGTGGGTGCGCTCGAATGGCTTGGTTAAATAATTGAAGGCCCCGAGGTTCACGGCGGCGATCGCGGTCTCCGTGCTCTCGTGAGCCGTGAGGATGATCACGTTCTGCAGCTCGCGGATTTGCTTCAGGCGCCGCAGGGTCTCGATGCCGGAGAGTCCTTCCATGCACAGATCGAGCAGCACCACGGGAAAGTCCTGCTCGGTTGCCAATTGGATGGCCTCCTCCCCCGACGCCACGGCGGTGACTTCATAGTCGTCCCGCAGGCAGAGGTTGAGCGTCTGACGAACGAGCGGTTCGTCATCCACCACCAAAATGCGTCGATTGGGAGCCTCGGTCGTCATCGTCGATCAGTAATTCGCGTTTGGTGACTTCGTCGGATGATGCGTGAAGAGAAATTCGTCCTCCTCGTTGGTCTCAGGTTCACACGGAAGAAACACCGAGATGGAGAGACCATCCTGCTCGTTAATCCGCGCGTTGATCGAGCCGCCATGGTGCTTCACGATCAGATAGCAGGAAATCAGGAAAACCCCGAATTCACGCGGGTTCGATCCCCGCAGATTGAACGGATGCAGGAGACTTTGCGCCGGTGTGGCCTTGGCCACGGCGACCGAGTCTTCGAAGGAAATCGCCGCCCCGATCACCTCACCGTCAGCCGTTTCGGGCTCAATGCTCAACCTCACCTCGCTCGCTTCGGGCAGGGAGACAATCTCCTCCGCGATCATGAAGCGGAAGACCTTCGCCAGCTGCTTCGCTGACCCGAGGATCCGAGGTGTGTCGGGATTTACCTCCTTGGTAAATTTCAGTCGCTTCTGTGATCGGATGATCACCGTTTCTTTCAGCGCCTGCTTGGCAAGGACGTCGAGGTCCAGCCATTCCAAATCCTCCGGCGGAACCCCGGTGCTCGCCTGCTCGAGATCCTTGAGCGTCTGGGCAACATCGTAAAGGTGGTCCCGAGTGCTCTGAACGAAGTCAAGCGGCAGGTCAGGTGTCGACGGACTGTGGGCGATCAACTGTTCGATCACGAACGTCAGCGGGCAGAGCGCGTTGTGAACGTAGTGTCCGAGCTTCGCCGAGACCATCCCGACGTCCTTGATCCGGTCGTCGAAAATTTTGGCCTTCAACTCGTCCAATTTGGATGCGACCAAGTGCGCTTCCGTCGTCAAGCGATCGTGCTGCTCCGCAGCGTTCAGGAGAACTTCTTCAAAGTTATTCAGCTCCCACGGCTTGGCGACGAACGCATAGACAGCGCCGGAGTTGATCGCATCCACCAGCAGCGATTGATCGGTGTAAGCCGTCGTCAAGATCCGGACGATACTCGGATAAAGGTCACGGACTTCCCGCAGTAACTCAATCCCGCTGGACTCCGGCATCCGCTGGTCGGTCACGACGATTCCAATTGAATCGTGATTCTCCTCGAGCACCGCCAGCGCTCCCGCCGCCGAGTTGACGGTGTGAATGGAAAACTCGTCGCCAAACGCGCGGGAGAAATACTTCAGCGCGATCGCTTCGTCATCCACCACCAAAATTGCTTTTCTCCGAGTCATCATTGGAAGTGTCGTCATTTATTTCTCATCGGCAACCCCGCGATGTCGGCTTGGGAAAATTGTTGATGCAAGCCTTCGATCACGTCGTCGTCGGACGAAGCCGCCGACCCGTCGGTGGCAAACACCACGCGCACATTTTCTCCGCCGCCCTCCGCGACGAACACCAGCTCCTGACCAGCCATGGCCGCAGCCTGCAATGCGACGAGCGTTCGCACCGCGACCACGCTCGATTCCTTCTCGGCCAACACGCCGCCCAACCGCTGCGGGAGGCCCTCACTCGCCACCCCCCCCTCACCCACGGTGATCTCCCATCCGCTCTCGGATCGCGCCACCGCGCATTCGGAACCTCCCGATCCCAGCGCGTCCGCGACCGCCGCCACGGCTGACTCCGCCCGGTCGGCCCACGAACCGGCACCATCGCGGAGTGCATCGAGAGCGTCGAGACACGTGCTCGCGTTGGAAAATTCTCCGGAAACCAGCGCTCCGATATCGAAATCGCGCACGCTCGAAGTGCGCGACGCCCCGGGCTCCGCCGGGTTGAGCTGCCCCGGCAGCTCGTGGATGAGCGCGAGGAGCACCCGGCGGAAGGCCGACCGTTCTGCGTCCGCCCACCCGCGCGTCGCGAGGAGCAACCACTTCAGCCGATCACTACAGAGCACCCGCTGAAGCGTGCTCATCTTGACCCCGAGCAATTCGTCGCGCTCGGTCAGCACGTGGTGGTAATCCACCGCCCGCCGCAGCACCATTTCCAGTTCCGTCACCTCCCACGGCTTGACCACGTATTGGTAGATGTATCCGCGGTTCACCGCTTGAATGGCGTCTTCGAGATCGGAATACGCCGTGGCCAGGATTCGGACGATGTGCGGATACCGGTTCCGCACGGTTTCCAACACCTCGGCACCCAGCATCTCGGGCATCCGCTGGTCCGACACGACGACCGCGATCCGGTCAACGTTCTCGCGGAGAATGCCGAGCCCTTCCGGGCCGGAAGGCGCGGTGAAAATGGTGAACTTCTGACCGAACGCGAGCCGGAAGTATTTCAACGATTTTTCTTCGTCGTCGATGTAGAGGATGCCGCCGCTGCGGCTGGTTTGGTCTTTTAACATGGGATGAGTGCCGCCTCGGCGAGTGGAAGTTGCAGCGTAAATATCGCACCGCCTTCGACCGCATTATCCGCGCGGATCGAACCGGATTGCGATTCCAAAATTGTGTTACAGATGCTGAGTCCCATCCCCATTCCGGTTCCCACCTTGCGGGTGGTAAAGAAGGCCTCGAAAACCCGCCCGATGATGGCTTCCGGGATCCCCGGCCCGTTATCCTGGACCACGACCACCGCCCGACCATCGGCCACCTCTCCGCGGATCTCCACGCGAAGACCCTCCTTCATTCCGCCTTCCCGCATGGAGCGGTTCGCATTGTTGAGCAGATTGATGAAGACGTGGATCAATGGGGTCTTTTGTCCGCGGACGGTCACGCCCTCGGGGAGATCGACGTCGACCTGCACTCCCTCCAGTTCCCCGGCGACAATCTTCCGGGCGCTCCGCACCACCTCGTCGAGGGAAACGTCGGCAACGATTCCCGCCTTCTCCGGGTAAGCGAAGGTCTTCAAATCCGTGATGATATCGCGGATCCGGATCATCCCCTCCTCCACGTCGGCGACGATCTCCTGCATGTCCTCCGAGAGCGTGTCGCGGTTCTGCTGCGCGATACTGATCGCCGTCATCGTGTAGTTGAGCGGGTTGTTGATCTCGTGCAGCAGACCGGCGGAAAGCGAGCCGATCGCGTTCATTTTCTCACTCTGGATCAACATCGTCTCGGTCTCGCGCAAACGCCGGAGCGTCTCGGTAAGATCGTGATTGTTCGCGCGAAGTTCGCGCTGCATCTCTCCCGAACGAACGAGATTGCGGACCCGCGACCGCACTTCGACGCTGCTGAACGGCTTGGTCAAAAAGTCATCCGCTCCCGCCTGAAGCGCGTCGATCTTGGATTCCTCATCCGCCCGCGCCGTCAGGAGCACGATCTTGAGGTCGGTATTCTCCGGATCCGCCCGCAGCTCGCGGCACAAAGTCAGACCGTCCTTCCCGGGCATCATCCAATCCAGCACCACGAGATCCGGCCGGTGAGTCGCGACCAACTCGACCACGTTGCCGCCGTGCTGCGTCTGGACGATTCGGTAATCCTCGGACAGCAACCCCACGACGTACCGCCGCATGTCGTGTTCGTCGTCGGCGACCAACACGAGGCGGGAACCCGACCCGACCTCCGGCAACTCCCCCTCCGCCGAGTCGTCGTAGGTCCAACTCCGGTTCGCCGAGCGAAACGCCTTCTCGAACGGTTCCTCCACCTCTTCGAGTGCCGCGACTTCGACCCGCGCCACCGTCTCATCCGCAAGCTCATCCGCCGGCTCCCGCTCGGGCAATTCGGCGCGGAAGGTCGTCCCGACACCGACTTCACTCTCGACGGTCAGCGTCCCGCCGTGCTGCTCCACCAGCTCGCGGGCGAGGGCGAGGCCGATGCCCACGCCCTGATTTTGGTTGGCGGCGTTGCTGCGAACCTGGTGAAACCGGTCGAAGACACGACCCACGTCCTCCGGCGGGATTCCCACGCCGTTGTCCGCGACCTCGAACCAAATCTTCTCATCGGCCGCGCCCCAACGCACCGTGATCGTGCCGCCCGCAGGCGTGTATTTGATGGCGTTGGTCAGCAGATTGAGAATCACTTTCTCCACCCGCGCTGGATCCAGCGCGGCCACGACGTCCGTCCGCGCGGCCTCGATCTTCATCCGCATTCGCTTCGTGAGGCCGAGGTGACGGACGGATTCCACCACCCCGCGTAGGAATTCGTCGACCGCCACCGGCTTGCGTCGCAACACGTCCACCCCCTGATCCATCCGCGTGAGATCGAGAAGATCGTTGATCAATTTCAGCAGCCGCAACGTATTGCGCTGAATGAGGATCATCGAATCATGCACCGCCGGCTCAAGTTCGCCGGACCGCCGGAGCAACTCGTCGGCCGGAGCCGAGGATCAGGGTCAGCGGCGTCCGCAGCTCGTGACTGACGTTGGAAAAAAACTGCGTCTTCAGACGATCCAGGTCCCGCAGCTCGCGGTTTTTTTCGTCGAGTTGGTGACGGAGACAAAACTCCTCGAAGCGCGTTCGCGAGAGGTAGACCGTCACACCCACGCACACCGCCGTGGTGATGACCAAAAAGAAACTCCCAAACCCGAGCATCTCGTAGCCACCGACCTCGCGAAATCCAGGATTGGCGACGCACGCGAGCACGTATCCCGCCAATGAAACCACGCACATCACCGCCGTCTCGACGACCGTCCACGGCGAAATGATCGCCCAGCACGTCAGCACCAACGTCAGCCCCGCGTGGTAGGGCGACGCCGCTCCGTCGGTGCGGTAGATCATGAACGTCATCGCGAAAATGATCGTGAGCGCGGACAACACGCCGAGCGTCTTGATGCCCGCGAGGCTCCGCCGCCGCCGGGCGAGATGAATCAGCCCGATCCAGGCGACGAGCGCGACATCCGCGCCGATCCGAACACCCAGAAATTCCCCAAATCGGTCGGGATACAAAAAGAAATCCAGGACGAATCCGCCCGGCACCACCACGAGCGAAATCAAATTCAGGACGATCAGACTGCGGGCCAGCCGTCCGATCTGATCCTGCCGGTAAGCCGCCACCAGGGCCGAGTGCGCGGTGGCGTCGCTGCTACCGCTCATCCCTCTTTTCTCACCGAGAGGAAGACGTTCACGCCCGTCTCGTCGGCGTAGATCTCGGAGTCCGCACCCTTCGGACCCAGCGACAGGAGATGAGCCTCGTCGCGATAGACCAGAAACCACTCGAGCAAATGCTCCATCAGGTAGCGCTCGGGATTGTTGGAATGCACGTTCGTCGCGACCAACAGTCCGCCGGGCCGCACCCAGTTGTGGTAAAGCTGGAGAAGATTGCGGCACACGTTGTCGGGGAAATAGTCGAACAATCCCGCGCAATAAATCATGTCGTAGCTCGGCAGGAATCCTTCCTCCTCGAAGTGAATGTTCTTGAGCAGGTCGTCGACGGATTTTTGGATGAACTTGATCGTCGGCTGGTGCCCGCTTTCGTCCATGGCCGCCTGCATGCGGTCCTTCACGTAGGCCAGCGTTTCGTCGTTGAAATCCATCAAGTGGAGCGCGCTTTCGTTGGCGAGGTCGTTGTTGCGGATGAACCGCTGGATCTCCACCGCTGGTCCGCACGCGATGGTCAATACCGTGAAGATGCGTTGTTCCTCGGTCACGCGCTCCGCCTCTTCTCCCAGCAGGCGCTCCAGGATCGTGATGCGATTGCGGTGCGCCTCGCAGGCCGCCACCCCGGAGGTGATGTCGTGAAAGATCCGCGCGTAGGTATTCGTCCCGGTGGTCGCCGACTCCCGCAGCATCATGTTCACCATCTCGTAGTCGCCGGCGTAGCCCAGCGGCTTGTAAAACGTCCGCCAGACGAACGGCGCGCACATCATGTACGGGTGCATCTCCCGGCGGGCAAAGGCCTTGTAGGCACTCGCGTCTTCCTCGGGCACCCCGGCGGCCGCCGTTTGAAAGAGATTCAGCAATTCGCCCACCTTCCGGGACAGCGGTGCTTCGAGCGACTCGCGGAAGGCGGCGGCGCGATCCTGGTTGACCTTGAGGTCGCCCACGATCTCCGTCTCCGCCTCCTCGATCCAGCGACTCGTCTCGGCGAGAAAGTTCGAGAATTTATTCACCGCGAGCTGATAGTCCTCCGATAACTCGAGCCCTTCTTCCCAATCCTGAATGAATTGATCCAACTCCTCCCCGAGTGCCGCACCGGGCTCGAGGTGCCCGAGGGCGTTCCACGCGTCGATCAGCGTCACGGACGCGATCACCATCAGCCCCGTGGCAACGAGACTCGTGACGACCCCGCGACCCCGGTAGATCACCCGCTCGCCGCGCATCACCGAGATTTCCTGCAGCACCTCGCTGAGCTGGATCAGCGAATACGGATTGTAGACTTCGAAGACCGCCACGGTCCGTGAGATGTGAACGAGCGTCCCCCGCCCCTTGAGTCCAGCCGTGTTCGTGAACGCGACGATACTGTCGATGCCCGCTAATGTTTTTTCCACGTTCCTGCTTTCAAAAGGTTAATTTTTCCAGAGTTTGTCCACCGCCAAGGCCGCCATTTGTTGCAGATTCGGTCCCTTGAGCAACTCCATCGCGGAGAAGCTGACCCCGATGCGTTCTTTCACGCCGAGGCCGAGTTCGAGGACCATCAGAGAGTCGACGCCCATTTCGTTGAGTCTCCGATTCACCGGGACGCTATCTTTCGCCATTCGGAGCGTATTGGCCAGAACCTCCTGAAGATGATCTTCCACCGCGCGCAACCGCTGTTCCCGGGACGCGGCCCCGAGGGCCTCGCGGATCTCCGCCGCCACGCCACCGCCACCGCCGGACTCGCTGCCGCCCCGCATTTCCTGAAATCGCCGATCCTCCGCGATCCGTGGATTCGCCGCCCGCCAGAGATCCCAGTCGACCAGAAACGCGCCGACCTGAGGCAGCCCGATCCGAATCGCGCCTTCGAGCGCCGCGAACGCCTGGGCATTCGTCAAACCCGTGATCCCAGCCGCAGCCAGCGCCGCCTCGATCCGCTTGTCCTGCGCCACGATCCCCGTCTCGGCCAGGGCACCCCAATTCATCGAGATCGCCGGCACACCCCGCTCGCTCAGCCAGCGAGCGAGCCCGTCCAACGCCGCGTTGGCTGCGATGTAGTTCGTCTGTCCCGCATTCCCGATCAATGCCGACACCGACGAGTAAAAAACGAAGAAATCGAGTTCCCCATCGCAACCGAGCGCCTCGGCGAGATTCCACGCACCCGCCACTTTCGGGCCGAACACCCGCTCGAAGCGATCAGCGGTCAGTTCCCCGATCCCGACATCGTCCAACACGTTCGCGCCGTGCAGCACTCCGCGCAGCCGGAACGGTGCCGCCCGCCCGGCGGCCACGAGGTCCCTCACCTGACCCGGATCGGTCACGTCCACCGAGCGAACCTCGACTTCCGTCCCGCCGGCTTTGGCCAGCGCCAGAGTTTCGTCCAGTCCGCCCGCCGCAGCCCCCTTACGACTCGCCAGGATGATCTTTCCCGCTCCCCGCTCGACGAGCCACCGGGCGGTCGACAATCCGAATCCCGACGTCCCACCCGTCACGAGGTAACACCCATCCCGCCGCACGACCGACTCGTCGCCGACCGTGCCGACCACCTCCACTTCGCCCTCCGAGAAATCCACCAGCAGCTTGCCCATCTGCTGACTGCGAGCCATCGCCTGAAACGCTTCCCGGATCTCCCGCGCCGGGAAAACCTGCACCGGGCCAATCTCGAAATCACCCTTCGCCAAGTGGTCGAAGACCGCCTCGAGCGTCCGCCGGACCACCGCTGGTCGCTCGAGTGCCAGCCGGTCCATGTCGACGGAAGCAAAAACCAAGTTGTGACCAAACGCCCGCATCGGCAGCCCATTATCCTCGGCGATGTCCTTCTTCCCAATCTCGACGTAGCGACCCCCCGTGCGGAGCGCGCCGAGCCCCGCGTGCATCGCCTGACCGCTCTGCGCCCCGATCACCACGTCGACGCCCTCGCCGCCGGTGGCCTCGCGGATCCCCGCCGCGAAATCCAGTGTGCGCGACGAAAACACGTGTCGCACGCCAGCCGCGCGCAGCGATTCGCGTTTTTCCTCCGACCCCGCCGTGGCAAAAATCTCCGCCCCCACCCACCGCGCAATCGCCATCGCGGCAAACCCGACGCCGCCGGTTGCGTGGTGAATCAGCACCCGCTCGCCGGCTTCGAGCCGCGCCACGTCCATCAACCCATGGTAGGCCGCGAGGAACACGACCGGCACGCCCGCCAACTCCATCCCCAAGCCATCGGGGAGCTTGACGACAAAATCCTCCGCCACCGTCGCGTAGCTCCGGAAGCCGTTCTTCACGATCGCCACGACCCGGTCGCCCTCTGCAAATCGGCTCCCGGGTCCGACCCGCGTCACCACGCCCGAACCTTCCATCCCGATCGCCCCGCCGTTGAACGTGTCCTCGAATGCCAGCGGATGAATCCGCCCTTCGACTTTGAGCAGGTCCTTGTAATTGAGCCCCGCCCGGTGAACCCGGATCTCGATCTCGCCCTCGCCGGGCTCGACGCGCTCGGCGGCTTCGAAACGCAGCGAATCCAATTTCCCCTTCGTCCCGACGACGAGTTCGATCGGGCTCTCGACGGATTCCGTGCGAACCTCCGGCTCGACCGGCTTCTCTGCGAGCGTCGTCACCCGCCGCTCGTATCTCCGCCCATCGCGATACAGCACATCGCCGCCACTCCGCGCCGCCAGCTCTGCGACGATCCATTCCACCGCGTCGCCCGACTCCGCCGGGAGATCGATGACGCGACCCGTCACGTTCGCCAACTCATTCTGCGCAACGAGCGCGACCGCCGCCACGGCCCGCGTCGACCAGCTGTCGCCGCTCCGGGTGACGAACGTCACGTCGACCGGCCCCATTCCGGCCCGATCCGCCGCCACGAGCAGGACGACAATTTTTTGATTCAAAGCCGACCCGGCCGTCACGGGATCGCCGGGCGGCATCCGCGTTCCCCACAGCACGATCAGCCGCCGTCGGCCAGCGTCCAGTCCCGCCCTCACCGCGCCCGGCAGGCGCGCCTCCAGTGCCGCCGCCAGATCCAGATCCGAATCCTCCGCGTCCGCCAGGATCGCGATTTCCCCGCCGTCGACCGCTCCGCCCGACTCCAGCTCGACGGCTCGCAGCGCGACCTCGTGCAGCAACGGCGTCTCCGCATCCACCAGTTTCGCGTCGATGGATTGCAGTGCCAACCGCTGCGCGTGCGCGAGGACGCGGCCGTCGCCGTCCAGCAACCACACGTTCGCCGCCAGCCGCGACGGCGTCTGCTGGGTCAACTCACCGTAGGCGTAGATCTCGGCGGTGTCCGGTCGCGCGTGATAGGTGAATCGCTCGATGGAAAACGGCACGAACAACCCCGCCTGCCCCGACCGGTAAAGGATTGGCTGGATCGCCGCGTCGAAAATCGTCGGGTGCAGCGGATGCCCCGTCTCGCCCGCCACCGCGCTCCCATCCAGTCTCAGCAAATACCTCCCCTCGCCCAGGCGCACCTCCCGCGTCGGGCGAAACGCCGAACCGTAGTGCAATCCGCGCCGACTCAGATCGTCGTAAAAAATCTCCAGCTCCACCGTGTCGCCACACGACCGCCGCAACTCCGCCAGCTCCAGCCGTTCACCCGGCAACTCCGCCTGCGGCAGCAGACGCCCGCGACAGTGCCGCAACGTCCCGTCCTCGCCCTCGGTGCGACTCGCAATCGTGAAACGTCCCCCTTCCGGATCGTGCTCGACCATCAGATACTGGAGCTTCGCCGGATCGACGACCATCACGCGCTCGAAGTTCACGCTGTCGAGCACGACGGCCACCGTGTCGTTCACGGCCAGATTCAGGGTCAGCGCCGCGTCCACGTAACCCAGCCCAGCGAACACGGTCTGATCCTGCACCCCGTGGTCCATCAGGAACGGGAAATAATTGCGGTTCACCTCGACCTCCCAGCACGGCTGCGGGCTGATCACCGGAGTTGTCAAATACACCGGCCCCGCCGTCCCCAGACGCTCGATCTCCGACCGCTCCGACTCCAGCCAATGCCGCTGACGCTGCCACGGATACTGCGGCCCCGGCACGAACCGACCCGTCTCCGGCGCAAACGCCCGCCAATCCAACTCCGCCCCCGCGCAATACAACTCGGCCGCCGTCCGCCGCAGCCGATCGACTTCCGGCTCCTTCCGACGCAGCGAAACGAATCCCGTCACCCGCCGATCCCGCGCCGCCGCGCATTCCTTGATCGAATTGCCCAGCACCGGGTGCGGCCCGATCTCCAGAAATTGCGAATACCCCGCCGCGAACAACTCACTCGTCGCATCCGCAAATCGCACCGACTGCCGCACGTTCCGCCACCAATAATCCGCCGTCCATTCCTCGCCCGTCGACCGCCGCCCACTCACCGTCGAAACCAGCGGCAACCGCGCCGCCTTCGGAGCCAGTCCGCTCAACGCACTCAGGATTTCCTCCCGGATCGGGTCCATCTGCGGGCTGTGATACGCCACCTCGACCCGTAGAAATTTCTGAAAAATTTCCGCCGCCGCGAGTTCCACCGCGATGGCCTCCAGCTCGGGGCGATCGCCGGATAGCGTCACCGCGCTGAAGCTGTTGATCGCCGCCACCGAGACGCCGTCGCGCCCCCGCAGATACGGCGCGACGTCCGCCTCCGACAAGCCCACCGCCAGCATCCCGCCCAATCCCGCCGTCGTCTGCTGCAGCCGACTCCGGTGGTAGCTCACCAGCACCGCCTCCTCCATGGAATACACGCCCGCCACGTAAGCCGCCGTCACCTCGCCCGACGCTGTGCCCGACCACCGCCGCCGGTCGGATTCCCCAGCTCTCCCACAACCGGACGAGCGCCACCTGCAGCGCAAAATTTGCCGGCTGCGCCACCTCCGTCCGCTCCATCCGCGACTCGCCCTCCGGCGCCAGCATCGCCTCCCGGATCGACCACCCCGCCAGCACCCGAAACACCTCGTCGACCTCCTCGACCGCCCGCGCCACCACGGGCTCGCGCTCCAGCAATTCCCGTCCCATCGCCCACCACTGCGGCCCCATCCCGGTGAAAACAAAGACCACCCCGCCACCGCCAGGCGCACCCGTCACCACGCCCTCGTGCGCCTCCCCGGTCGACGCCGCGATCAGCCGCTCCCGCAACTCCTCCGCGCTCGGAGCCGAAGACCACGCACCGCGTCGCCAGATGACTCCGCCGATACGCCACCGTGTGCGCCAGATCGCCCAGCGCCACGCCTTGTCCGCGTCCCAGCAAAAACGCCCACTTCCCCGTCAAATCGCGCAACGCCGCCTCGCTCGCCGCCGAAAACGGAAAAAATCCCGCGCCGGATAGCTCGCCGCCGCCCGCTTCCCCGTCGACCACCGGTGCAGATTCCAGCAGCACGTGCCCGTTCGTCCCGCCGTAGCCGAACCCATTCACCCCGACGAACAACGTCGCCCGCTCGTCCGCGCCCGGCAGATCCGTCGTCTCCGTGACGACCCGCAGATCATAGTCCGCGAACGGGATTCTCGGATTCGGTGTCTTGAAGTGCAGGTTTTTCGGGATCTGCCGGTATTTCAGCACCCCGATGGCCTTCATCATCCCCGCCACGCCCGCCGCCGCCTCCAGGTGCCCCACGTTCGTCTTCACCGATCCGACCCACAGCGGAGTCTCCCGACCCACGGAAAAATTCGCGTTCAGCGCCGCCAGCTCCGCCGGATCCCCCGCCTGCGTCCCCGTCCCGTGGGCCTCGACGTAATCCACCTCGCCCGGCGCGACCCCCGCCCGCTCGTAGACCTCCCGCACCAATTCGCTCTGCGCGGAAGCATTCGGCAGCGACAATCCCTCGGTGTGCCCGTCGGAGTTCACCCCCGACCCCCGGATCACCGCGTGAATCGGATCCCCGTCCGAGACGGCTTTCGTCAGCGGCTTGATCAGAAACACCCCCGCGCCCTCTCCCCGCGCGTAGCCCGCCGCCGATTCGTCGAAGGCCCGGCACTCCCCGTGATCCGAGAGGAAGTGCCCCTTGCTCATGATGATCGGATACTCCGGCCGCGTCATCACGTTCACCCCGCCAGCCAGCGCCAGATCAGCCTCCCCCGACCGCAGGCTCTGGCACGCGTAGTGGATCGCCACCAACGACGACGAACAGGCCGTATCGAGCGTCAGGCTCGGCCCGCGCAGGTCGAAGGCGTGCGACAGATCGATTCGAGAGCACCGTCATCATCACCCCCCCCGGCGCGTGCGCGTCCATCAGATGGACGTTCGACGGTTGCGCCCGCAGCAACAAATGGTCCAGGCAAAACCCGCCCACGAAGACCCCCGTCCGCGAACCCGCCATCCGCTCAGCCGGCAGCCCCGCGTCTTCGAAAGCCTCCCACGTCGATTCCAGCAGCAGCCGTTGCTGCGGATCCATGCTCGCCGCCTCGCGAGGCGAAATCCCGAACGCCAGCGGATCGAACTGCCTCACGTCCTGATCCAGCCAAGCCCCCTTGGGAGCATAGGTCTTGCCCGGACGAGCCGGATCCTCGTCCCAGTATTTTTTCCAATCCCAGCGGTCCTTCTTGATCGGCTTCAGCGCGTTCCCACCCTTCAGCAGAAACCGCCAGAACGCCGCCAAGCGAATTCGCCGCCGGCGGGAGCCGACAGCCTATTCCAATGATCGCAAACCGGTCATCCGGCACAAAAGCATCATCCACGGAAGGCGTTTCTACAGGAAACCCCCGCATCCACCAGATATTGTTACCTCACCCCGGGGAGAACACCCTTCCAGGGTGTCGCGATGGGCTTCCAGCCCGTCGCAACTGCACGCAAGTGCACCCCCGCGGAGCGGCCGTAATCACCAGACAACCCCCGCCCAGATCACAACATCGCCACCCGCTCCCGCAACCGCCGCAGACGCACCAGCGAAGTCTGCTCACGCCGCGACAGCTCGCGACCCGCCAGCGGGAGTTCCAATTGCTGGTAGACGGCACCAGCGGGACGAAGGGATTTCAGCAACGACGAGATGTTCAGTGTTTTCATACTGGCCCGACCCTACCGAGGGGCATAGGACATCTGCCGTCCCATGCCAAAAAAACTTTCGCCCAATCAAAAATCCAAAATCGAGAATCGAAAATTCTCCCGCCCCCCGCTCGCCCGCATGCTCGACCTCCACAATCGCCTCCGCGACGGCACCCACCCGAACTGCCAGCAGCTCGCCCGCGCGCTCGAGGTCTCCGCCAAGACCATCCAGCGCGACGTCGAGTTCATGCGCGACCAAATGAATCTCCCGATCGAATACGACCGGGTGGCTCACGGTTTTTACTACACCGAGACCGTCACCAGTTTTCCCACCGTTCAGGTCAGCCACGGCGAGATCGTCGCGCTCCTCATCGCCCAGAAGGCCGTCGAGCAATACCGAGGCACCACCTTCGAGAAGCCCCTCCGCTCCGCCTTCTCCAAGCTCGCCTCCGGCCTCGAGGGCGAGAGCGGCATCGCCCTCCACGAACTCACCGAAGCGATTTCCTTCCGGCCCCAGGGCGTCGCCGTTACCGAGCTCGACGCCTTTCAGACCCTGGCCGAATCCGTCCTCCACCGCCGCACCGTCACCTTCGATTACCAATCGCTCCAGGGTACCAGCGCCGCCCGCCGCCACGTCCGCCCCTACCACCTCGGTTGCCTCGCCAACCAGTGGTATCTCATCGGACACGACACCGACCGCGACGCCCTGCGGACGTTCGCCATCGCCCGGCTTCACGCCGTCGCCACCACCGGCGAGACCTTCGACCGTCCCGCCGATTTCTCCGTCTCCGAGATGTTCGCCGGCAGTTTCTCCGCCTTTCAGACCGGCGAGGTGCAGACCATCGTCGTCCGCCTCGATGCCTTCGCCACCCGCCTCGCCCGCGAACGCCAGTGGCACGCCACCCAGGAAATCAAGACCCGCCGCGACGGCACCGCCGACCTCACGATCCGCGTCTCACCCGCGCCCGACCTGGAAAACTGGATCCTCGGCTGGGGCGACCACGCCGAGGTCCTCCGCCCCGCTTCCCTCCGCCGACGCATCGCCTCTGCCGCAAAAGCGATGGCGCTCCGCTACGCGAAATGATTTAACGACTCCCATGAGTCTAGCCACCGAATTCAAGGAATTTATCGCCCGCGGAAACGTCATCGACCTCGCCGTCGGCGTCGTCATCGGCGGTGCCTTCGGCAAAATCGTCACCTCCCTCGTGCAGGACGTCGTCATGCCGCCGATCAACCTCATCACCGAGAAGGTCCCGTTCCAGGACCTCTATCTGCCACTCAACCAGGCCGCCGCTGACGCCGCCAACCTCGAAGCCGCCCGCCCGCTCGGCGTCATCGCCTACGGGCCTTTCTTCAACACCGTCTTCCAATTCCTCATCGTCGCACTCTGCATCTTCGCCCTGATCCGCGTCATCAACCGCATCAAGCGCGAGGAAGACGCCAAACCCAAACCCGCCCCCCCGGCCCCGACCGAAGAGGTCGTGCTCCTCACCGAGATCCGCGACGCCCTCAAGCGGCAAGCGTAAAGACGCGTCCGGGGACCGCGAGCTTCCAGCTCGCCGTTCCCGGCATCCTGCCGGGAACCCCAACCCTACCGCGAAGCGGCACTCCCCCCCCACACGACGTCCGCACCACCAAGATCGGAGCTTGACCCGCCCCCCGCGTCACGTTCCTCTTCCCTCCGGCAGCCACCGCGCAGCCAGAGGTTCTTTTCAGCAAAACCAATCCGTCGGCAAGGAAAGCGGGGTGTAAATCCCCCACTGTCGCGCAACGGTCAGAGTCCGATCTCTTTCCGACGGAGAAAACCGCACCGCCCTGAGATGGGCAACGGCGTCGCGATTCGCGTCCGTGCGGGGGGAGTCCTTTCTGATTTTTCGGGGGAAAGGCTGTCCGAGCACAACCCCGTCACCACATTCAGAAAGTCAGACTCATCATGTTCACACTTCGTCACACCCTAGCCGCGCTCGCACTCGCCAGCGCCACCACCCTCACGTCCCTCACCGCCGCGCCAATCACGGGCTTCGACGACATTTCGCTCTGGTACGGATCCGGCTCCAACGAAGCGGCCCTCGTCATCGATTGGAACGACGGTTCCGCGCAGGACAGCTTCGCTTGGGGATTTCGCTGGAACGGTGTTGCCACTGGCGAAGACATGTTCCGCGTCATTGCGGGGGCGTTAGCCGAAGCAAACAGCCCCGCTGTCCCCGGTCCCGCGATCCCCGACGGGAATGGCGACTCCGCCCTTGCGCTCTTCATCCGCGTCTTTGACTTCGCCAGCCCCGGCGATCCGCCAGCCCTCTTTCCGTCCGTCGACCGGATCACCTACCAAGAGCCCGGTGGTCCATTCCACGATCAAAACGGTGACGGCTTCAACGACGGATTCTGGAGTTACTGGAACGACGAAGGCGGCGGCGATTACCCCGACTCTTGGGCTGCGGGAGATACCGGGTTCGCCGATCGCACACTGGCAAACGGGAGTTGGGATGCCTTCAGCTTCGTTCCCGGCTTCGATGGCGTTCCACCCAGCGCCGCCGTCGCCGCCGTTCCCGAACCGAGCACCATCTTCCTGCTGGCTGGCGCTCTTTTGACACTGATGCTCTTCATTCGCCGCCGTCATCGTGAGGCGTAAGCGCGCCTTCACTTTAATGGAGGTGCTGGCGACATTGGCGATCATCATCACCCTGGGGATCGTCACTACGCAGGTCGGTCGCCAGGTCTACGCCCGTTCATCGCTGGCCGTTTCCGCCGGAAACATTCGCGCGCTCGCCGCGGGTGCCGCCAGCTATCTCGCCGAGAACAATCACCACTTCTGGAAATTTCGCGAAAACACTGAAAGCGGCACAATTTGGTGGTGGGGGTTCGAGTCCTTCGCCAGCCAAAGCCGCGGCGAAGGCGATCGTTCATTCGATCCGTCCGGCGGTCCGCTCGCGGAGTTCATTCCGGCCGGCACCCGCCCCGACCCGAGCTTCGCGCTGTCCGGTTCGGCGTTTAAGCCGAAGTTTCGGAGCGGCTACATCGGCGTCGGTTACAATGTCCTGCTCGGCGGTGGCTGGGCCGGCACCCGCAGTCGACCGTTCGTCCCGACAACCTACTGGAATCTCAGCGATCCCTCCCGCGTCGTCGTCTTCGCGACCAGCGCCCAAGTCTACCCGTTCTCCAAAACACCAAAGATCGAAGAGTTCTACGGCATTGACCAACGCGAGACCACCGTCCACTTCCGTCACAACGGCCTCGCCATGGTTGCCTTCGCCAGCGGCTCCAGCGGGTTCCTGCCGCTCGACGAATCGACTCTGGACAAACGACTACCCGAAGCCAAAATCGGACGCTTCGCGCCCGTTGGCAGCAAACTCCATCTCGAATGAGATTCCCAACCAATCGAATGAGATTCCCAATTGATCCAATGAAACCGCCCGCCACCCGCCTCACCACGCCCACCCTCGTTCTCGCGCTCGCCCTTCTCCTCGTCGCGGCCTTCTTCCGCGTCGCCCGACTCGAAGCTCTTCCCGCCCTGCCAAACTTCGCCCCCATCATGGCCATTGCCCTCTGCGGAGCGCTCCTGCTCCCCGGCTGGATGGCGCTCGTCGTCCCCTTCACCGCGCTCCTCGTTTCCGACCTCCTTCTCAACTTTCACTACGGCGTCGCCGCCTTCGGCACCGGCGAACTCGTCCGCTACGCCGTCTACGCCCTCGGCATCGGAGCCGGCCTCGCTCTCCGGAATCGCAACGCCGCGACGCCCGCCATCTTCGCCACCGTCGCCGGCAGCAGCCTCCTTTTCTACCTCGTCACGAACACCGCCGCCTGGCTCGGCAATGCCGCCTACCCGCAGAATCTCGGCGGCCTCGTCCAATCCCTCACCGTTGGCCTCCCCGGCTTCCCGCCCACCTGGGTCTTCTTCCGCAACTCCCTCGTCAGCGACCTCCTCTTTACCGGCCTGATCCTCGGTGCCGTCGCCCTGACCAAATCCGTCTCCCGCGAGCCGGATCTCGCTCCTCAGCCGGTCCGACCGTAAATTTCTCCCGCCGCCCGCTCCAGGCCGGCGACCGAAAATTCCCGCCGGACGGTTTCAGCTCCGGCCCAAGCCACCGCTGCGTAAAGCTCGGCGTCACCCAGCAGCCGCTCGATCCCCCGCGCCAACCCGGCGTCATCCCGCTCCGCCACGAGCATCCCGTTCACCCCGTCCTCGATCACCTCCGGAATCCCCCCGTGTCGCGTCGCAACCACCGGCAGCCCGCTCGCCATGGCTTCGAGCATCGCATTCGGCACGCCTTCCACGTCGCCGTCCGCGCCTTCGCTGGGATGCAGAAACACGTGCGATTCCCGCAATAATCGCTCCAACTCTTCCTCGTCCAAAAATCCCACAAACCTCACCCGCTCCCCGATCCCCAGCTCACCGGTCAACGCCCGCAACTCCGCCTCCATCGGGCCCTCCCCCGCGATCACCAGCTCCGCCTCCGGCCAGTCCGCCGCCAATCGCGCAAAAGCCCGCAGACTCGTCGCCACCCCCTTCTTCGCGATTAACCGCGACGCCTGCACGAGCCGAACCGCCCCGTCCGCCGGCACCCGCCGCTCTCCGAATTCCACCTCCGGCACCACCGTCCGCACCACCCGCAATTTCTCGTCCGGACACCCCAACTCCGCCACCCGATCCGCAAGGGCCTGCGACCGACAAGCGATCCACGCCGCCCGCTCGAATACCTCCACCCGCGCGTCCCGGTAACCCTCCGAAGCGATCTCGCCCGTCACGTCGGCGCCATGAAACGACACCCCGAACGGCCCCGGCACCCGCCGCAGCAGCGACAACCAATGCACCGCCACGTTCCCGAAAAATACGTGCAACACGTCCACCCGCTTCTCCCGCAGAATGTTCAGCACCGCGTCGGCTTCCCGCCCACTCACCTGCCACGGACGACCCGTCAAATGACGCTCGACCGCGCGGCCCACGAAGCGAAACCCCGTCCGCCGCACCCGATGCACCGGTTCAAACGGAAACGCCCCCCGATTCTCGATTTTCTGCGTGATCACGATCGGATCGAACGCCGCCGACGCCATGATCTGCCGATGCACGTGCCGCATCTCCGGCTTCAAGTAAGTCGCGCACAAAAACGCGACCCGCGGCGAGTTACCAATCAAGCGCGAAGAGGATAAATCCCCGGGGCTTCCCGGGATTGTCCGCGTCCTCCGACACCGTCCCGTTCGTCCGGCCAATACCCGCGTTCGCCGGGGCCGCCGGATTGATCAACTGCCACGGCCGCGGCCGCTCGAAGATCTCCGTCACGATCCCGCTCACCGCCGGATCCGGCTCGACGGTGATCACCTCCGGTTCCGCCATCACCGGGATCTCCTCGACCGACTGTGACACCACGAATTCCTGCGCCGCCACCGGCCCACCCGCTCCCACCAATCCAATCGCCAGAGCCACCGTCCATTTCATCCCGCGAACCTACCACGTCCCGGGACCACAAGACAATCCCCCGAAGCAATCTCGCGGGGAGAACAGGCATCCTGCCTGTCGTGCCGGGGTTGCCTTCGGCGGTCTCCGCTTCGCTCCGGCTCCAGCCCGGCACTCGTTTCCCACGCGCAGCGCCACTCCATCACATCCGACGCCACCCGCAGATTTCCGGAAAGAATTCCCCATCGACAACCGCCGACCCCACCCCCATAGGTAACGGTTCCATTTATGTCATTTGAAAACTTAGGACTCTCCGATCTCGTCATGCACGGGCTGCAGCGAATCGGCTACGTCGACCCCAGCCCCATCCAAGCCCAGGGCATTCCCGTCGTCCTCGAAGGGCGCGATCTCATCGCTTCCGCCCAGACCGGCACCGGCAAGACCGCCGCCTTCGGCCTTCCCATTCTCAGCAAACTCGGCGACCCCCAGGGCCATCCCCGCTGCCTCATCCTCGAACCCACCCGCGAGCTCGCGCTGCAGGTCGACGAGGCCTTTCGCGATTTCTCCCACTTCTCCCACCTCGGGGTCACCGTCCTCTACGGCGGCGTCGGCTACGGCAAGCAGCGCGAGGATCTCCAGCGCGGCTGCGACATCGTCTGCGCCACCCCGGGTCGCCTCCTCGACCTCATGAACCAAGGCGACGTCGATCTCAGCCGCATCGAGCACCTTGTCCTCGACGAAGTCGACCGCATGCTCGACATGGGCTTCCTCCCCGACGTCCGCCGCATCATCGAGAAATGTCCGAAGGACCGTCAGACCCTCCTCTTCTCCGCCACCATCCCACCCGAGATCGAAGGCCTCTCCCAGTGGTGCCTGCGCGATCCGGAGAAAATCTCCATCGGTGCCCGCCGCTCACCAGCCGAGACCGTCACCCACGCGATCTATCCCGTCGCCGCCGATCAGAAGTTCGACCTCCTCCTTGCGATCCTCGAGGCGACGAACTTCGACAGCGTCCTCGTCTTCTCCCGCACCAAGGACGGCGCCGACCGCATCGCCCGCCGGCTCATCGACGAAAAACACACCGTCGCCGTGCTCCACTCGAACCGCTCCCAGGGCGAGCGAGTCGATGCCCTCGATGGATTCAAATCCGGCAAATACGAAGTCATGGTCGCCACCGACATCGCCGCCCGCGGCATCGACATTGCCACCGTCACCCACGTCATTAACTACGACGTCCCCCAGCACCCCGAGGATTACGTTCACCGCATCGGACGAACGGGCCGCGCTTCAGCGGAGGGCGACGCCTTCACGATCATGACCGCCGAAGAACTCCCGCACGTGCAGGACATCGAGCGCTTCATCGACCAGAAGGTCGAACGCAAGAAGTTGGACGGTTTCCCCTACAAATACTCCGCCGTCTTCGACGAAGCCCGCGTGACGCAGGTTCTCAAAGGCGCCAAAGGCGTCCGCACCCACAAAGGCATGCGCTTCGGCGGCTCCGGTCGCCGCCGGTAGAAATCAGGGATCACGCCTCCTATCTCCGCGCGCTTCCGGCGCGGGAGTTTAACCTTGTCAGGTCGGATAGATCGTCGATATTACGCGGCTCACTCCGGCCAAATGGTGGCCGACAGGAAAGGAAAGGCAATGGACAAAGTTATCGAATCACGGGAGTTGCAGGTCGAACGCAAACAGTTCTTCATCGAATACCGGGAAAACGACCGCGGTCGTTTCCTCCGGATCACCGAAGAGGCACACGGTCGCCGCAACTCGATCATCATTCCGAGCACCGGCGTCTCCGACTTCGCCGACCTGGTCGACGAAGTGGCGACCGCCACCGAGGAAGAGACCCCCGCCTAGGTCCGGACTCGACCTGCCCACCCAAAGGAACTCCATGGGGACCGCAGGCTTCCAGCCTGCCGTCCCGGGCTTCCAGCCCGGGACCACCCCGCCCAACCCGCGGCGAAGCCGCCACTTTCAACGCGGCATCCCCCCGCGCCGTGTCTCCGCAAAGTTGCGCCCCATTGCTCCCGCGCGTAAGCTCACCACGTGAGTGCCCTGTCCCCCATGCCCGCGCGGTTCTTCAACCCGCAGCGGGCATCCCGCCTCCTCTGGCGAGCCGGATTCGGCGGTAATTGGGAAGAAGCCACCGAACTCGCCGACCTTGGCCTTGACGAGGCGGTCAACCGCCTCGTCGAATATTCCCCCCACCCCGACCTCCCGCCGCCCGCCTGCGCCGCGCTCCCCGACCCTCACCGACGCCGAGTTTCGAGAAACGCTCAGCGCGCTGGAGGAAGAAGAGCGCCGCCGCTTCGCCAACGACCGCCGCCGGGCGGAGCGCGACGACATTGATTCGCTGAAGGATTGGTGGCTCGGTCGGATGGTCGCCACCGGCATTGCATCATCCGCCCCACCTCCGCTCGAAGAAAAGCTCACGCTCTTCTGGCACGGCCACTTCGCCAGCGGCTTCCCCGAGAAGATCGAGCGCACCCACCCCCTCTGGCAACAAAACCAGACGCTCCGCGCCCACGCCACCGCCCCCTTCCCCGATCTCGTTCGCAGCATTCTCCGCGATCCCGCCATGCTCGTCTGGCTCGACAATGCCAACAGCCGCAGCGGTAATCCCAACGAAAACCTCGCCCGAGAGCTGATGGAGCTCTTCACCACCGGCGTCGGACCCTACACCGAAGACGACGTTCAGGAGTCCGCCCGCGCCCTCACCGGCAACTCCGTCGACCGCGACGCGTGGACGTTCGACTTTCGCCGGAAACACCACGATCCCGACGAGAAAACGTTCTTCGGCCAGACCGGAAATTTCCGCGACGACGACATCGCCCGGATCCTCTGCGAACAACCCGCCACCGCCAACTTCATCGCCGGCAAGCTCCTCGATTTTTTCGTCACCTCGAATCCCGACCCCGCCGTCGTCACCTCCGCCGCCGACTTTTACCGCTATCGCGAATACGACCTCCGCGAGCTCCTCCACGTCCTCTTCCGCTCCCAGCTATTCCACGCCGACGAAAACGCTCAATCCGTCGTCAAGAGCCCCATCGTCCTCGCCGTCGGTGCCCTCAAAGCCATGCGCGAGTCCCTTCCCGAAAGCCAACTCCTCCTCGGCCCACTCCGCGTCATGGGACAAGACCTCTTCTTTCCGCCCGACGTCAATGGCTGGCCCGGCGGCGCGGATTGGATCAATTCCAACACTCTCCTCATTCGCTACAACTTCGCGAATTTTCTGCTCAACGGCATCAGCCCGGACGAATTCAAGACCTACGGCGAAAACCTGGCGGGGAGCCAACGCCGCGACTTCATCGAGAGCCAGCGCACCGCCAAAGCCATCGACTGGTCCCCCCGCCGGCAACTCGAGGAGACCGGTGCCGACCGACGCCTCCTCACCGCCACCGACATCGTCGACCACTACGCTCAGGAATTCCTCCAACGCCCCGCCCCGCCGGAACTCCGCCGCGCTCTTCTCGCCTTCGCCGAGACCGACGCCGCCGGCGGTCGTCGCACCATGAGCATCAACGACAACAACTTCGACGAGCGCGCCCGTGGCATCGTCCACCTTATCATGAGCAGCCCGGATTATCAGCTATGCTGATGAGAGTTATTAGTTGTTGGTTCTTAGTTATTAGAAGCTTCCAATAACCAATAACTACGAACCAATAACCCTCCCAAATATGAATACCCGCCGCGAATTCCTAGTCACCGGTCTCAAGGGCGCGAGCCTGCTCGCTGCGACCAGTTTTGTTCCCGCGTTT
The DNA here is from genome assembly GCA_963740185.1 of uncultured Verrucomicrobiae bacterium. Classification (GTDB taxonomy): domain Bacteria; phylum Verrucomicrobiota; class Verrucomicrobiia; order Chthoniobacterales; family JAATET01; genus CAVVKW01. The sequence continues at coordinate 71,194 of CAVUDH010000006.1, read as the reverse complement.
CTCACCCGCACCGCCTTCGCGACCACTCCCTGCACCGACGCTCCGATCCTCGTGGTAGTCCAGCTCAGCGGCGGCAACGACGGGCTGAATACCCTCATTCCCTTCAGCGACGATCTCTATTTCAAAGCCCGACCGTCCATCGGCATCGACGCCGCCTCCAGCCTGCGCCTCAGCGACCATCTCGGGCTCAATCCCGCCATGAGTGCTGCCCGCGCCGAGTTCGACGCCGGTCGTCTCGCCATCGTCCAAAACGCCGGGTATCCGAATCCCAACCGCTCCCATTTCAAATCGATGGAAATCTGGCACACCGCCCGCAATGACGGCAGCGTCGCCAACGGAAAAGGCTGGCTCGGACGGTATTTTGACGCCGAATGCTCCGGCGCCGACCCCACCGATCCCGACCCCGGGCGCATCGGCATCAGCTTCGGCAAGGTCATGCCCCAGGCGTTCCGCAATGACGCCAACGTCGGGCTGGCCATCAACGACCCCGAGACCTTCCGCTGGAACGCCTCGGGCGAAACCCCCGCCCTCGCCGCCGCCCAGCAGGAAATTTTCGCCAAACTCAATCGTCCCAAAGCAGCCTCGTCCCAGCCTGCCATGGACGGCCCTGGCCCCGCTCTCTCCGACGATTTCCTGCGCCACACCGCAATGAACGCCACTCTGGCCGGCGACGACCTCCGCCGTGTTCTCAAAGCCGAGCGCACCGCGGCGAGCTACCCGAATTCAAACCTCGGCAACGAACTCCAGCAGATCTCCCGCCTAATCTCCGGCGATTTCCCGACCCGCGTCTACTACACCGGCCAGGGCGGCTACGACACCCACGACAAGCAGGTCGGTCGCCACGAGCAGCTCCTCGGCGACTTCAGTGACAGCGTCTCCGCGTTCCTGGCCGATCTCCGGGCTCAAAAAATCTCCGACCGCGTCGTGGTCCTCGCCTTCAGTGAATTCGGACGCCGCGTTGCCGAAAACGGTAGTGGCGGCACCGACCACGGAGCCGCCGCGCCGCTCTTCATTTTCGGCGACGCCGTCCGGGGCGGTCTCCACGGCAGCCCGCCCGACCTCGCCGACCTCGACAACGGCGACATCAAGCACTCCACCGACTTCCGCCAGATCTACGCCTCCCTCCTCGGCACCTGGTTAAAGACCCCCGCCGAACCCATCCTCGGCCAAACCTACGCCCCCCTCCCCATCATCTAAATCGAACAGAAGCTCTCGCCGCGTTCTTCGTTTCCTTTGTTTCCTTCTGTTCAAACCGCATCGCATTAACCTCCCCGGATGCTCGGCCTGCAGATCGCCCTCGACGTCCCTGATCTCTGGCAGCAGCAAGCCGTCCGCGCGCTGAAAGCCGGTCGCGACGTTCTCGTCGACGCCCCCACCGGCGCGGGCAAAACCCGCATCTTCGAGCTCCACGTCGAGTCCGGCGAAGCCGCCCGCCGCGGCCAGGCCGTCTACACCGTCCCCACCCGCGCCCTCGCCAACGACAAGTGGACCGACTGGAAACGCCGCGGCTGGGACGTCGGCATTGCGACCGGTGATCTCGCGGAGAACACCCGCGCGCCCGTTCTCGTCGCCACCCTCGAGACTCAGCGCGAACGACTTCTCTCGGACGATGCCCCCGGCACCCTCGTCATCGACGAATACCAAATGCTCGCCGACCCCCGCCGCGGCCTGAATTACGAATTGGCGATCGCGCTGGCCGCGTCTCCCTCTCGACAAAGAACCCCAAATTGCCCGCAGGCATCGGAAAACAATCAGGCGGGCGGTCTCGCTTCGCTCGGCTCTCAACTCCTGCTGCTCAGCGGCAGCGTCCGCAATCCCGAGCACGTCGCCGATTGGCTCCAGCGCCTCGGGCGCGCCACCGAAGTCATCCGCATCACCGACCGCCCCGTTCCTCTCACCGAAATCGCCCACGAAAACCTTCCCCGCGTCCCCGATAGCGTCCGGGGATTCTGGCCCCGCCTCGCCGCCGCCGCCCACCTCGCCCGCCTCACGCCACTCCTCATCTTTGCTCCCCGCCGCGCCGAAGCCGAGAAGATCGCCCGTCACATCTCCGAAGCCCTCCCGCTCGACGACGCGATCTCGATTCCCCCCGACGCCGAGCGCCTGCTCGGACGCGATCTCGCCCGGCTCCTCACCCGCCGCACCGCCTACCATCACAGCGGACTTCCCTACGCCGCCCGCGCCCACTGGATCGAGCCCCTCGCCCGCAACGGACATCTCCACTTCATCGTGGCAACGACCGGCCTCGCCGCCGGGATCAACTTCTCCGTCCGTTCCGTCGCCGTCGCCGGCACCAGCTATCAGGATGGCCCCTACCAGCGGGAACTCCGCTCCGACGAATTGCTCCAAATGTTCGGTCGCGCCGGCCGTCGCGGACTCGACACCGAAGGCAGCGTCCTCGTCACCCGCGACAGCCCCAGGCTGTTCGACGCCAGCCAGCGACCCATCCGCCGCGTCAACGAGATCGACTGGCCAAGCCTCCTCCGGGTCATGGAGACCGCCGCCAACCAAGGGAGCGACCCCCTCGAAGCCGCCCGCACCGCCACTCAAAATCTCTTCTCTCCCCAACCCCCGTCCCTCGGCCTGGAAGCAAACTCCCCCTCTCCCCATCCCCCACTCTCACCCTCTTTCCTCAACCCCACCCGCGAAGAATACCTCGACAGCGAAAAGCAGTGGCAACCCGCCAAAACCACCCCCACCGAACCCCGTCTCCTCGGCGAGTGCCTCGCCTGGCACAAGGAAAAATGGCAACCCGCCCTCCGCGTCCCGAGCGTTGCCGAAGCCCACGGCCCCGGTCGCATCTGCAAAATCAAAGACCCGGCCGGCGGCTTCCGCTACGCCAAAGAACTCAGCGCCGCCCGCCGCACCCCCGATGACCGCCTCCAACCCCTCCCCTGGGTCCGCAAGAAGCTTCACCTCACAAAAGCCGAGACCTTCACCGAAACCGAATTCCTCACCACCGTCGCTCCCCTCCTCATTCAATCCAAAATCCAAAATCCAAAATCTAAAATCCATTCCCTCGCCACCCACGGCTCCATCGTCGCCATCCAAATCCCGCTCACCCACCACCTCACGAACGCGACCATCGACCCCCACGGGCGAGCCCTCATCACCCCACCCCGTCGGCGCGTCGAGATCAATACCGAAACCAGTCTCGCCACCGCCGACCAACCCGAGTTCACCCCCCGGCCCGGCACCGCCGTCCACGCCTGGCGAAAGCTCGGGCTCATCGACGCCGACGGCACGCCCACGATGCGGGGCCGCATCGCCGCCCGCTTTCAATCCGGCGAGGGCCTCGTCGTCGCCGCCGCTTTGGAGGACGACACCTACCCCGTCGACGAGCTCATCGCCCATTTGGCCAATCTGCGCGGCGGTCATCGATTCGCCGACCTGGCCACCGGCGAGTCCGACCGCCTCGCCATCGCCAGCCGGGCAGCCTACGGCCACGTCGACTACGAAGGCTACCTCGAGACCGGCCTGAACCTCGCCTACGGCGAAGGCACCGCCGACGTCATCGCCCGCACCCGCACCGCCGGCATTCGTTCCCTTCCGCCCGACAGCCTCATCCGTCGCGGCGACATCGAGCGGGCCGTCCTCGAGTGGCACTCCATCCTCCGCCACATCATCCACGCACCCGACCCCGGCAGCGCCCGCTTCACCGCCCTGCAATCCGCCGCCGCCGAAACGCTCAAAAAACTCCGCACCGACGACCAGACGGCGCCCCACCTACCCGCCCACTACCACCAGCCGCGACGATGGTCAGGTTGAAGCCCTACAGTTTCAAAATCGCGAACGTCTTCCGGTCTCCCCGGTTGATTTTGAGGTTCACCCCTCTTCCGCGATTGGCGGCGATCGCCTCGACCAACTCATCGACGTTCCGCACGGCTTGGGAACCCACGGACGTGATCACGTCACCCGACTCCACCCGGGCCAGCTCCGCCGGACTCCCGGCTTCGACCCCCGTCACCACCACGCCCTGCTCGGCCTGGACCTTCATCGCCACCGCCAGATCCGGGGTCAGCGTTTTCACCTCCAGCCCCGCCGTGAGCTGGTCAAACATCGGATAAGCCGGTGCCGGCTCGGGCACCGGAACGGCCCGGAAGCCACCCCCCGACTGATTCGCCGCCCGCATCAGCCCGTCGTTGCGCTCCGCCGTTTTCACGGTGACCATCTCCAGTCGACCGGATCGCCAGACTTCCAATTTCACGTCCTGCCCGACTTCCTTCCCGAGGATTTCGCGCTGCAGATCCTGCGCCGTCTCGACCGACCTCCCGTCGACCGACACGATCACATCACCCTCACCCAGACCGCTCCGGGCCGACGGTCCGACCGGAACAACCCCCCCGACGTAGACTCCGGAGGTCAGACTCGGATACTGCTTCTGTGAGTATTCGTTTGGCTCGAACGTCTCGATTTCGATTCCCAGCCACGGACGGAGAAACCGACCATTGCTGATCAATTGCGACGAAATCCTCGTCGCCAGATTGATCGGAATCGCAAACCCCAACCCGCGATTGAACCCATTGATCAGGGTGTTCACTCCGACCACCCGACCGTCGATGTCGACGAGCGGTCCACCGCTGTTCCCGGGATTGATCGACGCGTCCGTCTGGATGAATTCCTCGTAATCCCGCGCGTTCGTCAGGCCCGTCCGCCCGATCGCTCCAATGATCCCGAAGGTAAACGAATACCGCAGGTCGTAGGGAGCCCCCAACGCGAAGGCGAACTCGCCCACCCGCACCGCATCGCTGTCACCAAGTTCGACCGGCGTGAGGTCCGGCGCGTCGATCTTGAGCACCGCCAAATCCGACATCGGGTCCATCCCAATCATTCGAGCGGAGAACGTCCGACCATCATTCAACGTCACCTCAATCCCCTCGGGCGAACCGCCTTCGAGGACGTGATTGTTCGTCATAATGTAGCCGTCCTTCGTGATGATGAAGCCCGAGCCCTGATTCGACTGATCGGAATATTGATCAGGAACGGAGTCCCAGCCCTGCTGATTCTGGAAAAAAAACTGTAACGGCGACGCCGACGCGCTCGGCTGAGCCCCACGCGCGACCTCGATCACGACCACGCCGGGCGAGACCTTCTCGTAGACGTCCGCGAAGGAATCGCTCAGCCCCTTGGCGAGCGACTTCGACGCCGATCCACCTCCGAGCGAAGGAGCAGCTGACGGAGTCGCGATTTGGGCGGAAAGATCGGCGGAGCCAAGTGCGAGAACCGCAACCACCGCACCGGGAAGAAAGCGAAAATGTTGTCTCATACGAACCCACCGTATCCACCGAATTTCGGTTTTCAAGTGCGCCCCGGATAATTGCTGAAGATGGCACAAGATTTGCATTGATTGGTTGGGCTCCGAATGCAATCTCTCCGCCCGCCCATTACTGCCTGATCCTCAAACCTTAACTCCGCCGTCAGTCCGATGCAGAAAAATTCCGATTACTCGAACCAGACCTCCCCCTCGGTTTCTCTCCGTTCCACACCGGAAGGCGCCACGGCTCGTCTCGAAGAGATCGCCGCCCGCTCGGGCGAATTCGAGAATCTCGGCGAACTACCGCGCAGCTACGGCGACGACTGCATTTTCCTCATCGCCCAGGAGCCCCACTGGCTATTTTGTTACTGGGACCTCGATATTTCCCACCACCCCGGCGGAGCCGCCCAGCTTCGCTACACCCGCGCTTCCGGCCAACTCGAAGGCGAGATCGAAGTTCCGTTCGAGACCCGCAATTGGTACATTCCGGTCAGCCACGCCGATTCGGAATACCACGTCGAAATCGGCTACTACCGTGGCGACCAATGGAAGAGCATCGCCCGCTCCATGACCGTCCGGACACCTCCCGAAGGAATGTCGCAATCGGACGACTTCGCCTTCGCCACCGTCCCGTTCCACCTCAGCTTTCAGCGCCTCGTCGACAACCTCGAGAATGCCTTCCAAGGCGGCGAAGACCTCGTCCAAGCGGTCGCACGCCTGCAGAAGAGCGGCGACTTCTCGGCGTTCGATTCGCCGGAATCCGGCAACCTCTCGACGCTCGATCCTCTCGCTCTCCTCGCCGTTCTCGCCGGCCCCGAATTTCTCGCCGAACTCTCCAGCCAATCGCTCAGCTCCGATGAGCTGCACTCCCGCGTCCAGACCCGCCTCGCCGAGCGACTCAGCTCGGATACCGGAGCCTCGTTCACCGGCGGATCCGCCGCAGCACTCTCCTCCGTCGACCTCGCATCCGGCGGCTTCGCCAGCGAAGTTCTCGCCACGTTCTCGTCCTGGTCGCCGGAGCAAGTCTCCAGTTGGCTGGAGGCAGCCGCCCAGAGCTGGACCTCTGCCGTCGGGGGAGAAAGCAGCTTCGAAAGTCCTAGCTCTGGCACCGAATGGTCGACCCTCGGTGCGCCGACCAGCTGGACCCAAGCAGCCCTCACCAGTTGGCTCGTCGGCATCGAGTCCGGCGGATCAACGCTCTCGAGCTGGCTCCAAAGCGCTGAATCCAGCGGCTTCCCGGTCGCTCTCAGCAGCTGGCTCCAAGGCGTGCACTCCAGCTGGTCCGAAGCCGCCACCTCGAGCTGGACGCAAGGCGCACCCACCAGCTGGGACTCGGGCGCGGACTCGAGTTGGGGCAGTTCCGAAACGGCCAGCTGGGGCGGATCCGACGTCGCCTCTTCGTTCAGTTCGCCCGCCGGCGGGCGCGATTTTCACCTGAACGTGAACGCCGAAGTGATCTTCTACGGCGGCACCGACCCGCGAGCCTCGGTCACCATCGACGGCAAACCCGTCGAGCTCACCCCGGAAGGCACGTTCCGGTATCACTTCATTTTCCCGAACGACGCCTACGAAATTCCCATCGTCGCAACGAGTCCCGACGGGGTGGAAACGCGCTCCGCCATTCTCAACTTTTCGCGCGGCACGCAGAAATCCGGTCACGTCACCGACACCCCGCAGCCGCTCTTCCCCGCCCCGATGGGCCGGCGGTAGGCAGCCCGGGGAAATCCGCCCGTGCCAACCGACTTCCGAAAAAAGCGCGACCCCCTCGTCGACGCTTTTTTCGTTTACCTCGAGGGCGAACGCAACGCATCGCCCCGCACCCTCGAAGCCTACCGCCATGGGCTCGCGGAATTCCGCCGCTTCCGGCCCGACGTCACCTGGCAGAAGGCCCGCCCAGAGGACTTCCGCGCTTTCCTCTTCGAACTCATGAAACGCGGCCTGGCCCGCTCGACCGTCCGCCTGACGTTCGCCTCCCTCCGCACCTTTTACCGATTTCTCTCGGAGCGCAAAAACCTCCACGAGAATCCCCTCATCGCCGTCACCCTCCCAAAACCGGAGAAATCAATTCCCTCCTTCCTGACCCATCAACAGGTCGACGAGCTGCTGGCCGCTCCGGCGAAAAGCGAGCGGGAGAAGCAGGCGCCGCCCTGGGTCGCCGCCCGCGACACGGCCATTCTCGAGCTCTTCTATTCCAGCGGCCTCCGACTCGCCGAGCTCGCCTCCCTCAACGTCGCCGACATCGATCCGTATTCGGAGACCCTCCGCGTCATCGGCAAAGGATCGAAGGAACGCGTCTGCCCCGTCGGCAGCCCCGCGCTCACCGCGATCTCACTCTACCGACAGCAAGCCCGCGTCACCTCCGGCCCGCTCTTCCTCAACAAATCCCGCCGCCGCCTGTCGACCCGTTCGATCTGGGCGATGATGAAAAAATACCTCCGGCAAACCGGCCTGCCCGCCACGCTCAGTCCGCACAAGCTCCGCCACAGCTTCGCCACCCACCTCCTCGACAACGGCGCCGACCTCCGCAGCCTGCAAACCCTCCTCGGCCACGCCAGCCTCTCGACCACCCAGATCTACACCCACGTCTCGACCGAGCGCCTGAAAAAGGCCTACTCGCAATCCCACCCCCGCGCTTGACCCGCGCCATCGGACTTATCCAATCAATTTTTTGATCAGCGGGATTCGCCCCGATCCCGGCGGATATCGTAACGGGTTGTCCAAGAACCAAGCCTGCCGCATCACGCTCCGCATTTGCGAAAATGCCTCGAAGCCGCTCCGCCCGTGATACCGCCCCATTCCGCTCCGCCCCACTCCGCCGAACGGCAACTCCGGAACGGTCGCTTGCACGACGTGGTCATTCACGCACACGCTCCCCGACCGCGTCTCCTGAATCACGCGATTTGCCAACGAGCGGTCCTTCGTGTGGACATAGGCTGCCAGCGGAATTGGTCGCTCCTTCAACGATTGCAGGAGCACCTCCAACGAACGAAACGGTAAGACCGGCAGGATTGGCCCGAAGACCTCCTCGCGGGAAATCGCCGCGTCCGGCTCCAGATCGGTCAGGATGGTTGGTTCCAAATATCGATCCTCCACGTCATACCGACTCCCGTGCGCCACCGTTCCGCCTTCCAGGTAGGCAACCAATCGATGGAGGTGTTTTTCACTTACGATCCGCCCGTAGTCCGGGGACTCCGACGGGTCTTCGCCGTAAAGTTTGCGGATCACCCGACCAATCGCAGCAACCAGCGGCTTCTCGACGGACTCCTCGACCCAGACGTGGTCCGGCGCGAGGCAGATCTGCCCGGCATTGAGAAGCTTCCCCCAGACGATCCGCTTGGCCGTCATCTCGAGCGGCGCGTCGGCCATCACGATGCACGGATTTTTCCCGCCCAGCTCCAGAACGCACGGTGCGAGATTCCGGCCCGCCGCCTCGGCCACCTTCCGACCAACCGCTTCCCCTCCCGTGAAGAAAACGAAATCGAATGCCTGCAGCGAAAGCCCGGATGCTTCTTCGGCGTCACCCAACACCACCGTGACGAGCCCGGGCTCGAAAGCCTCCTCAAGTAAATCCCGCAGCGCCTCCGCCGAGCGCGGTGCGACTTCGGACGGCTTGATGACCACCGTATTTCCCGCCGCGACCGCCGCGATCAGCGGCATCAGGCTGAGCTGGAAAGGGAAATTCCACGGCGAAAGGATCAACACCGATCCGAATGGCTCCGGCTGCACCCAGCATCCCGCCGGCCACAGCCACCACGGCATCGACACGCGACGACGGGCGCGCCACCGCCGCAGTCGCTTCAAAAAGTGCCGCACCTCCAATTTCACCGAGAGGGTTTCGGTCAGGTAGGCCTCGAAGACCGACTTGCCCAAGTCTTCGTGCAGAGCCTCGGCGATCCGGTTTTCGTGCCGATCCATCGCATCGAGCAAGGAGGTCAGCTGGGAGCGGATGAAGCCCTCATCGGTCGTCCGCCCCGTCCGAAAGAATTCGCCAGCCAGCTTCAAAGCGTCCTCGGGAGAGATTTTCGGCTTCACCATTGCCGCAAGGTCTTAGCGCACCCCGCCCGACGACCGAAACGAAAACTGCCGAAACCCAATTCGACTTTTGGAGTGCGGCGCTCTGCGCCGCTTTCGATCCAGGCTCGGCGTGCTTGCGACATCCAACGTGAAAATTCCCCACGTCGCTCCGCTCGCCCCGCACTCCACAGGCAGTCCACGCATCCGCGCAATTCCTTGAACGTTCCCGCGTTCCCCCCGATAGTCCCGCGCTCGCCATGTCTCCGTCTCGAAGCCGCACCCGTAATTTCTGCATCATCGCCCACATCGATCACGGGAAAACCACGCTCTCCGACCGCCTCCTCCAGAGCACCGGCACCATCGCCGACCGGGAAATGCAGGACCAGCTCCTCGATTCGATGGACCTCGAACGAGAGCGCGGCATCACCATTAAGAGCCACCCGGTCACGATGAAATACCGGGCCAGGGACGGTCTCGACTACCGCCTCAACCTCATGGACACCCCCGGGCACGTCGATTTCTCCTACGAAGTTTCCGCGCTCCCTCGCCGCCTGCGAAGGAGCCCTCCTCATCGTCGACGCGGCCCAGGGCGTTGAGGCGCAGACCGTCGCCAACGTCCATCTCGCAACCAAACAAGAGCTCACGATCGTCCCGGTCATCAACAAGATCGACCTCCCGAATGCCGACCTCCCCAGCGTCAAGCAGCAGCTCGAGGACATTCTCGCCATCCCCGGCGACGAGGCCATCGCCGCCAGCGCAAAGGCCGGGATTGGCATCGAGGAAATTCTCGAAGCCGTCGTCACCCGCATCCCTCCGCCCGCCGACAGCGACGACACGCTGCGCGCGCTCGTTTTCGATTCCGTGTTCGACGGCTACCGCGGCGTGGTCGGTTACCTTCGCGTCTTCTCCGGTCGGCTCCAAGCCGGCACCCCGGTGAAGCTGATGCACAACAGCAAAAATTACGAAATCAAGGAAGTCGGCGTCTTCACGCCCAAAATGTTCCCGCAGCCCAGCCTCGAAGCCGGCGACGTGGGCTACTTCATCGCGAATATCAAGACCACCGCCGAGATCAAGATCGGCGACACGCTCACGGATGCCAAACGCCCGGCCACCGAGCCGCTTCCGGGATTCCAGGAGGTCCACCCGATGGTCTTCTCCGGCATCTACCCGATCAACACCGCCGACTTCGAGCACCTCAAAGCGGCCATGGGCAAACTTCAGCTCAACGACGCGGCGTTCCAATTTCAGGCCGAAAGTTCGGTCGCTCTCGGGTTCGGATTTCGCTGCGGATTCCTCGGACTCCTCCACATGGAGATCATCGTCGAGCGCCTGCGCCGCGAATACAACATGGACATCATTTCGACGTACCCGTCGGTGATCTACGAGGTGCTCAAAAGCAACGGCGAGGTCCTCGAAGTCGACAATCCGGCCAATCTCCCCGACATGTCCGTCGTCGAAGAAATCCGCGAACCCGTGATCAAGTGCTTCGTCATGGTTCCCAACGAAAACATCGGCGACATGATGCAGCTCATGATGGAAAAACGTGGCACCGTCGAGCACACGGAGTCCATCGACACGAAGCGGATCATGATCACCACGATCATCCCGCTCAACGAGATCCTCGTCGATTTCAACGACAAAATAAAAACCATGACCCGCGGCTACGGCTCCATGGACTACGAGCCCGCCGGCTACCGGGTCGGCAACCTCGTAAAGCTCGACATGCTCGTGAACGCTGAGCCCGTCGACGCCTTCAGCTCCATCGTCCACCGCGACAAGGCCGAATCCCGCGGTCGCGCCATCGCCGCCAAGCTCAAGGACGTCATTCCCAAGCAGCTCTACCAGGTTGCGATTCAAGCCGCGATTGGCGGCAAGATCGTCGCCCGCGAGAGCGTCACCGCGATGCGCAAAAACGTGACCGCCAAGTGCTACGGCGGCGACATCACGCGAAAGCGCAAGCTCCTCGAGAAACAGAAGGAGGGCAAAAAACGCATGAAGTCCATCGGTAGCGTCAACATCCCCCAGGAAGCCTTCATCGAAGTCCTCAAGACGAACTGAGAGCGCACAAGTTCCAATCGCATTTCAAAATTGCGAATTCGCGCCGCCCCCGTCACGTTGATCAGATCGACATCATCATGAAGAAATTTGCCTTCCCATCGCTCCTCCTCCTCGGTCTCCCGACTCTCGCCCACGCTCACGTCGGACACGGCGATCCGGGAGGCTTCTCTCACGGGCTCATGCATCCCATCGGTGGTCTCGATCACATCCTGGCCATGATCGCCATCGGGCTCTGGGCCGTTCAACTCGGTGGTCGCGCACTCTGGATCTTCCCGGTCACGTTTCTCTCCACTCTGTTCCTCGGCGGGATTCTCGGCATCGAAGGCTTCGCGCTTCCGTTCATCGAGCCCGGCATCCTGGCCTCGGTCCTCGTCCTCGGTCTCCTCATCACCTTCGCCGCCCGCCTCCCACTCGCGGCGACGATTCCGCTGATTGCCGCGTTCGGTATTTTCCACGGATTCGCCCACGGTGCCGAGATGCCGGTGACGATTTCCAGCCTCGCCTATTCGGCGGGATTTCTCCTCGCTTCGACCGGATTGATCGTCGCCGGAATGGCACTCGCAGCCGCCCTCCACGGAGCGGCTCGCGCTTCGCTGATCCGTCCGATCGGCGCGGCGATCGCCGCGTTGGGCGCTGCCTTCATCTTTATCTAACGGCGCGGATGCCCGTCTTCACCCCGAACGTCCCGACCGCTCTGGCCAACACCGGAGCCCGCACGGCGATCATCCTCGGCTCGGGCCTGAATTCGTTCATCGACGCGCTCTCGGTCGAGGCAACAATTCCCTACGACTCCATCCCCGGTCACCCCGCTTCGACCGTCCCCGGCCACCAGGGCCAATACGCCGTCGGCAAGCTCGGGGACACCCCCCTGATCGTGGCGCAAGGCCGGGTCCACCTCTACGAGGGTTGGCGGGCGTCCGAGGTCACCACCGGCATCCGCCTCCTCCACGCCGCCGGGATCGAGCGGGTCATTCTCACCAACGCCGCCGGCACGCTCCACCCCGATCACCCACCGGGATCCTGGATGATGCTGACCGATCATCTGAATCTCCTCGGCGCATCGCCGCTCACCGGCGGGCCGAATTTCATCGATCTCACCGAGACCTACGATCGCGGGTTGCGGGAAAAGTTTCGCTCCCACGCTCGTGCTTTAAACCTCCCTCTCCACGAAGGCGTTTATGCCAGCGTCCCCGGTCCCCAGTATGAGACCCCCGCCGAGATCCGGATGCTGCGCACGCTCGGAGCCGACGCCGTCGGCATGTCGACTGTCCCGGAAGCCATCCAAGCCCGCGCGCTCGGCCTGCCGGTCGCGGCGTTTTCCTGCCTGACCAATTGGGCCGCCGGCATCACCGAGGATCTCCTCAATCACCAGGAAGTCACCGATACCGGCCGGGCCGCTGCCGACACGCTCATCGCCCTGCTCCGAGCTACCCTTCCGACTCTCTCGTAGAGCGCGCCACCGCTGATTTCGCACTCCCCAATGGACGAAACGATCGATGAGACGCCCGACGACGACTTGGTGGTTCGCACCAAGAACGGCGACGCCAAGGCTTTCGACATCCTCGTCACCCGCTACAGCCCTCGTCTCTACGGACTGGTCTACAACATGACCTCCAATCACGAGGACACCAATGACCTCCTCCAGGACGTCTTCGCCAAAGCCTACCGCTCCATCAAGGGCTTCCGCCAGCAGTCCAGCTTCTACACCTGGATTCACACGATCGGTATGAACATGACGATTAACTTCCTCAAAAAGCGGAATCGCCGCCGGGGGCCCAGCCTTGATGATGAGGAGTCGTTCGTCGCCAACCACCCGGACTTCATCGAAGCCACGTCCAATACCGACCCACGTCGCGAAGCCAACCTGTCGGAATTGCAAAAAAGATTGAACGAAGCCCTCAACAAGCTGTCTCACGACCATAAAGCTGTCGTCACGATGTTCGACATTCAGGGTATTCCACACGCCGAGATTGCGAAAATTCTCAAAGTCTCCGAAGGCACCGTGCGATCCCGATTGTTTTACGCGCACCGTCAGTTGCAAAATTACCTCGAAGAATTTAGAGGAGCCTAGAACCCAATGAAGATCGACCCACAAGAAATCCAAGAGTTGCTCCGGCAGCGCCGCAATCCCGCTCCGCCCCAGGAAGACTACTTCGAAGATTTCCTGCTCGATTTCCAAAGTCGTCAGCGGTTCGAAATGCTCCGTCGCCCGCTCTGGGAAATCACGTGGGATCGGGCCAACGTCTGGCTCGAAGGATTCCGGGTCCCCACCCTCGCCTACGCCTCCATCATCGTTGCCGCTGTGGGCATCACCGGCATCATGATCTCCGGCCAGGGCGTGCCCGAACCGACTCCGAGCTTCGCCGCAGCCTCACCGGCCGCCACCTCACCGATCAGTGCCGCTGTCCCGGTCGCCGCCGCCTCGACGAATCCCGCGAATTTGCCTCCGAGCTACGTCCTCGAAAATCGCCCGGTCGCCAACGACCGGCCGTTCAGTTTCTGACAATTTGGACGCGCGATCCGGCAGGTTGGGTATAGCCATCGCTCAGGTCGTCCTGTTCGGAGCGACGATTTGCGTTCTTCAGGCCCAGCAGGCTGACCTCGCGGATTCGATCTCCGACCGGGTCCAAAATCTCTTCCGCCTCCACAAGGAAGCCGTCGTCCGCATCGAAGGCTCCGACCGCCACGGTCGCCTGGAAGGCACGGGGTTCTACGCGGATCCTTCGGGCACCATTTACACCCTCACCGCTGCCATCGGCGACGGCGAGAATATCACGGTTTATCAGGGCGTTCGTAAGCTCCCCGCCCGACTCCTAATCAACGATCCCCGCACCGGTATCGCCATTCTCAAGGTCGACGCAAACACCCCCTTCCTGCCGATCGGGGACTCTTCCGAATTGGAAATGGCGACCCCGATCGTGTCCATCGGCTACCCGATGGGACTCCCCGAAACTCCCAGCTTCGGCGTCGTTGCCGGATTTGATCGCGAATACCTTAATCTCTATTTCCGCACCACCCACGTCCGGGCCAACCTCCCCGTCCAACGCGGGCTCGGCGGCGCCCCCATCCTTAATCTCGAAGGCAACGTCGTCGGGATCGTCGTCGCCAGCGTCGACGGCAACTCGGGCTGCTTCATGCTCCCCATCAATGCCGCCGAGAAAACGCGGATGGAATTTGAGCGCTTCGGCGAGCTCCGCCCGGGCTGGGCGGGCGTCTCGGTCGAGCGCGCGGGCGATCCCACGCTTCCCTCCTCCGCCCGCGTCGTCAACCTTCACCCCGACACTCCAGCGAAGGAATGCGGCGTCCGCGACGGCGACATCGTTCTCCAGGTGGGCGAAGTGCCGGTGGAATCGCCCGAAGACCTCATCGACGCCTCATTTTTTCTCACCGCCGGAGACGAAAGCACCATCAAGGTCCTGCGTGACGGCCAGGAACTCACCCTTCGCTTCCACGCCGCCGCCCACCCGAATCTGACCCCGCCCTCGGGGCCCGACTACGCGTCTGATCCCTTTCCAGCCGACAGCCGCCGCTTCGAGTTGGAGTAGCGCGCGAGCTCACTTCCCCATCGCGACAATTTCGCGATACGCCACGGCCTCGAGCGGCATCACGCTCAACCTCGACTGACGGACGAGTGCGATCTGCGCCAGCGACTCGCAAGCCTTCACCTGCGCAAGCGTTACCGGGCTTTTCAGGGCCTTTTTCGGCCGCAAATCGACGCAGACCCATTCCCCATCCGCCGCCGTCGGATCCGGATAAGCCTCCCGCGCCACCTCGGCGGCTCCGACCACCGCGCGGACCTTCCCGCTGTGGTAAAACAGCACCGCGTCGCCCTCCCGCATCGCCCGCAAATTGATCCGGGCCTGAAAATTCCTCACCCCCGTCCAAGCTGTCCCATCGTCCCGCGTGAAGTCGTCCCACGAATAATCCTCCGGCTCCTGTTTCACCAACCAATGCTTTTTCGCCATCCCGCACCCTACGCAATCGCGATCCCCGCTTCCAGCCGATCCGACGCCCCCACTCGCACTTTTCCGAATGGCGTCCACGCCGGAAAAGCTCTACCAACACCCCGTGCCCGCGAAGCCCCGAGCCAAGTCAAACGCCCCGGCGAAACGCCGCCCGTCGTCGCGTTCCAAGACAGCGACCCGCAAGTCCGCGAAGCGCACGACACCCACGAAACCCGCCCGCAGCACAAAGCTCCGCACGACGCTTGCTCCGACCCTCCCCGATACCGTTCCCACCCGCTGGGTGAAATTTCTCGTCGGCCTTTTCCTGCTCCCCCCCGCGTTCATCCTGACCAAGACCTTCTTCACCGCCTTCGCCCACGCCACGGTCAACGAAGACTTCTGGGCCACGGAAGAGTTTTGGTTTTTCGGCCTCGGCCTCGTCGTCTGGGTCGTCGCTTTTCTTTCCTGCCCCCGCCCGATGTGGGTCTACGTGTTCGGGCACGAACTCACCCACGCCATCTGGGTCTGGTGCATGGGCGGACGCGTGAGTCAGTTCAAAGTCACCGAGCGCGGTGGCCACATCCTGACCGACCGGATCAATACCTGGATCGCCCTGGCCCCCTACTTTTTCCCGATCTACAGCCTGCTCGTGATCGCGCTCTACGGCCTCATCGGCCTCTTCATCGACACGACCCCGATCCGTCCGGTCCTCTTCATGTTAATCGGCGCGACCTGGGGATTTCACCTCTCATTCACCCTCTGGATGATCCCAAAAGGCCAGAGCGATCTGCACTACGGCGGCACCTTTTTTTCACTCGTCATCATCTACGTTCTCAATCTAGGCATCCTCGCGATTTTCCTCATCGTCGCCTCCCCCGGGCTCACGCTCCCCACCTTCGGCCAGGCCCTCCTCGACAACGCTGTCACCCTCACCGCCACCGCCACCGACATCATTCAGCAACGGTAGTCGTGCCCCGAACCGACGACCTCCTCACGTTCCTGCGGCAACTCCAAGCCGACCAGGGCGGAGCCATTCCCATCGAGGATTACGTCCGCGAAGCCCTCTACCATCCCACCTTCGGCTACTACTCGCGAAACATCCGCACCGTGGGACGTCGCGGCGATTTTGCGACTTCTGTCACCCTCGGTGACGCCATCGCTCGCGCCATTGCCCGCTGGCTTGCCATCCAACGCCCCGCCAACCGCGCGCCTTGGCACGTCATCGAAGCCGGACCCGGCACCGGCGAGCTCGCGGCCAAAATCCTGGACGCCCTCGGCTGGTGGACACGCCGCGCTCTCAACTATCACCTCGTCGAGAGCTCACCCGTTCTCCGCGCCGAGCAGCAGCAGCGCCTCCGCCAACGCTCCAACGTCCACTGGCACGACTCCCTCCCCGCCGCCCTCCTGGCCAGCGGCGGACGGGCCACGATTTTTTCCAACGAACTCATCGACGCCTTTCCGCCCCGGGTCTACGAGCGGCGCGAAGGCCGCTGGCTCGAGGTTGCCGTCCGCATCCGGGACGGAAAAGTCGAAGAGACCCTTCTCGCGGATCGCCCGATTCCAAAAACGTCCCTCCTGCAAAGCCCCCACCCCGAAGGACAGCGGATCGAGGTCCACGTCACCGCCGCCGAGTGGCTCCATTCCTGGGCTCCAGCCCTGCACGCCGGCCGGATTCTCACCATCGACTACGGCGACACCGCAGGCACCCTCGTCCACCGTCGCCCTCGCGGCTCACTCCGAGCCTACTTCCACCACCAGCGCGCCGAAGGCCTGTCCGTCTACCACCGCTTCGGCAAACAGGACATCACCGCCGACGTCAACTTCACCGACCTCCAGGACTGGGGCGAACAGCTCGGCTGGCGAACGGAGCAACTCACCGATCAATCGTCTTTTCTCGCCGAATTCGGCTCCCGGTCCAGCCGCCATTCCCTCCACGACGCCGCCCTCTCCGATCACGCCGGGGCGGGATCCGCGTTCAAGGTTCTCATCCAGCAAAAGCTCGAATCCCAACACGCCCCGCCTCCCCGCGACTGGCTTTTTCTTACCTGACCCGCGTCCTGGCGCTCGCCCGCCGCAGACGGTCCCTGATCGCACCACCAATTCCGGTTTCCGGCATCTCGCCCGCCAGGATCCGGCTCGCCCCGCTCGCGTCCAACCGCCTCATCGCCCCGTACAAATTTGCCGCCGCCTCCCGCAAGTCTCCCGATTCCGACAACACCTCGACCATCCGGTATCCGGACAGAATTCTCGGACGAAACAACAGCGCGGCATCATCCCATCGCCCCATCTCCGGCACCTCCTCCACCATCTCGAGCGCCGTGACCGGCGCGTAGTGACTCGCCAACGACCCCGGCACGATCGGCTTCTCGACCATCCGCCTCACCCCGCCAAACGTCGCCAGATCTGTTGCTGAAATCGGCCCCGGGCGCAAAATCCCCAAGCCCCCCTCCCGCACCAACACAATCGTCGACTCGATCCCGACCTCGCACCGCCCCCCGTCGACGACCAACGGGATCTGCCCGCCCAACTCAGCCACCACGTGAGCCGCCTCCGTCGGACTGATCCGTCCAAACCGATTCGCGCTCGGTGCCGCCAATGGCCCGCCGAATTCCGCGATCACCTCCCGCAGCACCGGATGCGCGCTCATCCGCACCGCCACCGTCTCCTGTCCCCCGGTCACGATGTCCGGCACCACCTCCCGCCTCGGCAACACCATCGTCAGTGGTCCCGGCCAGAACGCCTCCGCCAGACTCCGCGCCACATCATCCACCACCGCCACGCGCTCCAGCCACGCCATGTCTCCCACGTGCAAAATCAACGGATCACTCAGCGGTCGCCCCTTCGCCTCGAAGATCCCCGCGCACGCCACCGCGTCCAATCCATCCGCCGCCAACCCGTAGACCGTCTCCGTCGGCAACCCCACGCACTGCCCGCCCCGCAGCAACTCGACCGCCTCGCCAATCCCCGCCCGATCAACCCCAACAACCCGCGCCCTCATCCAATCGGAAATCGAAAATCAAAAATCGCAAATCAATCCAGCTTGCTGGAAAGCGCCTTCTCCGTCTGCTCGGCCCGAAACGTCTCCAGCGCCCCCCGCACCGCCTCGTCCTCCGCCGCCAAGATCTGCGCCGCGAACAGCGCCGCGTTTTTAGCTCCCGCCACGCCAATCGCAAAGGTCGCCACCGGCACCCCAGCCGGCATCTGCACGATCGACAGGAGGGAATCCATTCCCGACAGCGCCCGACTCCGCACCGGCACCCCCAGCACCGGCACCAACGTGTGCGCCGCCAACATCCCCGGCAGGTGCGCCGCGCCACCCGCCCCCGCGATAATCGCCCGCAAACCCCGCGCGTCCGCCGTCTTCGCGTATTCGGTCAACAAATCCGGTGTCCGGTGCGCCGACACCACCCTCTGTTCGTGTGGCACACCAAGTGCTTTCAACACGATGCCCGCTTCCCGCATGGTTTCCCAATCCGACTGGCTTCCCATCACGACGCCCACGAGTGGTTCTGAATTCATGCGGACGTGTGTATGCCGGTTTGCGCCGGATTTGTAGACAATAACCGATTGACGCATCGAGGCACCGCCTCATAGTCGCCAATCGAACGCCCGGAGGCCACCCCCTCCGCGCGCAAGACGTTTCAGTAGAGCATTATGGCACGCGGCACCGTCAAGTGGTTCAACGACAAGAAAGGCTTTGGGTTCATCATTGATCCCGAAGTTCCCGACGACATTTTCGTTCACTATTCCGTCATCGAGACCGACGGCTTCAAGACCCTCAAGGAAGAGCAAGCCGTGGAATACGAACTCTACGCGGACGAAAAAGGCTCGCGCGCCCGCAACGTCCGCCCGTTATAGTGATAGCGTGCTGCCCAATTTTGTTCTGACCGGTTTCATGGGCTGCGGGAAATCTTCCGTTGGCCGGCGCCTCGCCGAGATCACCGGCCACCGCTTCGTCGACACCGACGAGCTCATCACCGAAGCCGCCCAGGCCCCCATCCCGGACATCTTTGCCCACCGCGGCGAGGCCGGTTTTCGGGAACTCGAGACCGCCGTCCTCGGCGACCTCATTGGCGTCTGCGGCATCGTTCTCGCCACCGGGGGCGGCATCATCACCCGCCCGGAAAATCGGAAACACTTGCGCGACGTCGGCGTCATCGCCTGGCTCGATGCCGCCCCCGACACGCTGTTCGAACGCGTTTCCCGCACCCGCAAACGCCCCCTCCTCCACACCGAAAATCCCCGCGCCACCTTCGACGAACTCCTCGAGCGCCGCCGCCCAATTTACGAGGAAACCTGCGACTACCGCGTCGACTCCACCGGCCTCACCCACGACCAGGCCGCCCGGCTGATCCACGACGAAGGAATGCGCGCGCACGCCCGCCGGTTTGACGGTTGACGCCCCCCCGGTCTGCCGATTAACTCCCGCCTCGCACTTTCAAAAACCACCAAACGCACCCAAATATCATGACTAAAATCGGAATCAACGGCTTCGGTCGCATCGGTCGCCTCGTCTTTCGCGCCATCGCGGAACAAGGACTCCTCGGAACAGAAGTCGAAGTCGTCGCCGTCAATGACCTCGTCCCCGCCGACAACCTCGCCTACCTCCTCAAATACGACTCCACTCAGGGCTCGTTCAAGGGCGAAGTTTCCAGCTCCAAATCGTCCGACTCCGCCGCCGAAGACGACGTTCTGACCGTCGACGGCAACGTCATCAAGGTCCTCGGCGTCAAGGAAGGCCCCGCCGCCCTCCCGTGGAAGGATCTCGGAGTCGACATCGTCCTCGAGTGCACCGGACTCTTCACCGAAGCCTCGAAGGCCCAGGGCCACATCGACGCCGGCGCCAAGAAGGTCATCATCTCCGCTCCCGGCAAGGGCGAGGACATCACCATCGTCATGGGCGTCAACCACGAGAAATACGACGCCGGGAAGCATCACATCATCTCGAACGCATCCTGCACGACGAACTGCCTCGCGCCCGTCGTCCACGTCCTCCTCAAGGAAGGTTTCGGCATCGACGAAGGTCTCATGACCACCGTCCACAGCTACACCGCCACGCAGAAGACCGTCGACGGTCCGTCCAAGAAGGATTGGAAAGGTGGCCGCTCCGCTGCGATTAACATTATCCCATCGACCACCGGCGCCGCCAAGGCCGTCGGACTCGCCATTCCAGAAGTCGCCGGCAAGCTCACCGGCATGTCGTTCCGCGTTCCCACGCCGACCGTCTCCGTCGTCGATCTCACGGTGAAAACCGTCAAGGAGACCAGCTACGCCGAGATTTCCGCCGCGATGAAAAACGCCAGCGAGACCTACCTCAAGGGCGTCCTCGCCTACACGACCGACGAAGTCGTCTCTTCGGACTTCATCCACGACACCCACAGCTCGATCTTCGATGCCGGCTCCGGCATCGAACTCAACAGCAAGTTCTTCAAGCTTATCAGCTGGTACGACAACGAATGGGGCTACTCCAACCGTTGCGTCGATCTCCTGAAATTTATTCTCTGAAGGATAGATTTCAGGAAATGGGAAATGCTGAATGGTGAATTAGAAATGTCGTTGCCCTGCGGGCGGATCCTTGGATGAGTGAAGCGCCGAACGTCGTTCTCGAGAAGAGTTACGAGTTTGCGCTTCACGTCATCGAACTCTCCGCCGACCTACAGCGGGAAAATGAATTTGTTCTGTCCCGGCAACTCGTTCGAAGCGGCACGAGCATCGGAGCCAACATCGAGGAAGCCCAGGCCGCCCAGACCAAACCCGACTTCCATACGATCATGTGTCGCGCTGCCAAAGAGGCCCGCGAAACCCACTACTGGCTCCGCCTGATACGGGACTCCTATCCACAGCACAGAACGAAAGCTATTTCCCAGCTCACCAAAGCGGAGGAACTCAAAAGAATCCTCGGAGCAATCACAAAAACGACCGGCAACAAATAGCGAACGAAATCGCGCGAAGCGCCTCGCCATTTCTCATTCCGCATTTCAAATTTCCAATTTCCACTCCTGCGGCCAGCAAAATGAACAAGCGAACAATCAAAGATCTCGACCTGCAAAATAAGCGAGTCCTGATCCGCGTCGACTTCAACGTCCCCCAGGACAAGCAGACGGGCGAAATCACCAACCCGCAGCGGATCCAGGCGGCACTCCCGACGATCCAACACGCCCTCGATCAAGGCGCGTCCGTTGTCCTGATGAGCCACCTCGGACGTCCCAACGGACACCGTAACGAAAAATACACCCTCGCGCCCGTCGCCGAAAAGCTCGAGGAGCTCCTCGGCCGCCCCGTCAAATTCCTAAGCGACTGCGTCGGCCCCGAGGTCGAATCCCGCTGCGCCGCCCTGGAGCCCGGCGAGGTCATGCTCCTCGAGAACCTTCGCTTCCACGTCGAAGAGGAAGGCAAAGCCAAGGACGCCGACGGCAACACCACCACAGCGGACGCCGACGAAGTCGCCCAATTCCGCTCCAGCCTCACCCAACTTGGCGACGTCTACGTCAACGACGCCTTCGGCACCTCCCACCGCGCGCACTCGTCCGTCGTCGGCGTCAACCTGCCCGACAAGGTGGCCGGTTTCCTCGTCGAGAAGGAGCTCGAAGCCTTCTCCCAGGTCCTCGACGAACCCGCCCGCCCACTCCTAGCCATTCTCGGCGGCGCCAAGATCGCCGACAAAATCCCGCTCATCCGCAATCTTCTCGACCAGGCCGACGCCATCATCGTCGGCGGCGGCATGGCCTACACGTTCCTCAACGTGACCACCGGCATGAAGATCGGCGACAGCCTCTACGATCAGGAAGGGGCCAAAATCATCCCCGAGCTCATGGAAAAAGCCAAAGCGAAGGGTGTCGAAATCCACCTTCCCGTCGATTTCGTGACCGCCGACGACTTCAGCGAAACCGCCAAAGTCGGATCCGCCAGCGCCGAAGCGGGCATTCCCGACGGCTGGCAGGGCCTGGACATCGGACCCAAGACCCGCGAGATCTTCAAAGCCATCATCGGCGGATCCAGGACCATCATCTGGAACGGCCCTCCCGGAGTGTTCGAATTCGAGAAATTCTCCGGCGGTTCCCAAGCCATGGCCCAAGCCGTCGCGGACGCCACGGCCACCGGAGCCACCACCATCGTCGGCGGCGGCGACACCGCCACCGCAGCGAAAAAGTTCGGCGTCATCGATCAAGTCACCCACGCCTCCACCGGCGGCGGAGCCTCCCTCGAACTCCTCGAAGGAAAAACCCTCCCCGGCGTCGCCAACCTCGACGAAAAATAATCAGACAGGAAAAAAATCCCGTTAATCCTGTCAATCCAGTCAATCCCGTTTAGTTCGTCACCCATGCGTAAAAAAATCATCGCCGCCAACTGGAAGATGCACATGACCGTCTCCGAGACGGAATCCTTCCTCAAAGATTTCCGCCTGGAGATCGAAGACATCAACGGCGTCGAGATCATCCTCGCCCCGCCCTTCACCGCCCTCCCCAAGCTTTCCGAGCTCCTCGACGGCTCCCAACGCATCCGCCTTGGCGCTCAAAACATGCACTTCGAGGTGTCCGGCGCCTTCACCGGCGAGATCAGCCCCGCCATGCTCCGCGAGCTCTACGTCCGCTACGTCATCCTCGGCCACAGCGAGCGCCGCCAGCTTTTCGGCGAGACCGACACCCTCATCAACCAAAAGGTCAAAGCCGCCCTCGCTTCCGAACTCAAACCCGTCCTCTGCGTGGGCGAGACCCTCGAAGAGCGCGAAGCCGGTCGCGAAAAGGAAGTCCTCCGCACTCAGCTCACCGGCTGCCTCGCCGACGTCGAAGCCGACAGCTTCACCAACATCGTCATCGCCTACGAGCCCGTCTGGGCCATCGGCACCGGCAAGACCGCCAGCGCCGAACAGGCGCAGGACGCCCACGCCCACGTCCGCGAGGTCCTCGCCGAACTCGGCACCCCCGAGATCGCCGCGAAGGTCCAGATTCAATACGGCGGCAGCGTGAAACCGGCAAACGCCGCCGAACTCCTCAGCCAGCCCGACATCGACGGAGCCCTCGTCGGCGGAGCCAGCCTCGAACCCCGCTCCTTCGCCGAAATCGTCAAAGCAGCCAAACCCGCCTAGGGTCCCATGACCGTCCTCCGCCGCCAGCTCCAAATCCTCTGGGCCATCGCCATCCTCCTGGTTGGCGCGACCCAGTTGGCGCAAGCTCGGGCGGACCTGATCTGCCACTCCCCGTGTGAGACCGAGCACCAGGATCACACCGAAGGAAGCCCCGATTGCCCCTTCGAGCACTCCTGTTGCCACGGCCATGCGCAGACCTTCTTTGCCTCACTCGACGAGAGCTGCTCTCTCGTGGTGACCAGCACCACTCGCTCCCTCCCGCACCGCAATCAACGGCCCGTCGAAGGTCCGACGCTCGAAATCGACCACCCTCCCCAGTTGTCCTGATCCCTCGCGGGCACCGCGTGCCCGCGTTTCGCGTTTCGCAGACCCGAGCCATTTCCCGGCTCAACGCCACGATCAGTCCAACACCGTATGAACACCCCGGAGTGGCGGCTTCCAGCCGCCAACAAGAAAGTCCCACCCGATCCTCGATCGGCATTCCACAGAAGCACCGCCCTCACCGCGGCGCTCCTCCTCGCGCTGCCCACGGCCCACGCCCTCACCCCCGCCGAAGCTGCGGCCCAAGCCCGCGTCCAAAACCCTGAGCTACTCGCCGCCCGCCACCTCCTCGCCGAAGCCGAAGGCCGCGCCCGCACCACCGGACGCCTCGCCAACCCCGAGCTCGGCATCGAGCTCGGTGCCGGCCCCGAGGCCCAGGCTCGCATCGAGGTCGCCCTCACCCAGCGCTTCCCCCTCACCAGCCGCCTCGCCCTCGAGCGCCGCCTGTCCGCCATCCAGATCGAAATGGCCCGCCTCGAAATCGCCGACCGGGCCCGCCTCGTCGCCGGTCGCGCCCGCACCGCCGCGACCGAAATGGCAGCTCTTCAGGAGGAGGTCCAACTGACAAAATCCCGCGCCACCGCGCTCGAAGCCTTCGCCGCCTCCCTGGCCAACCAGTCCACGCAGGGCCTGAGCTCCACCCTCGAAACCAGCCAAGCCTCCATCGCGGCCGCCACGCTGTCCGTTGAAGCCGATTCCCTCGCGGCGGCTGCCATCCCGATCTCCGGGCAGCTCGCCAACCTCCTCGGCCAACCCCTCACCACCCCGCTTCCAGTCACTCTCCCCCCACTTCCAGCGGCCCCCCCCGCCCACCGCACCCCCACCACCCGCTCCGACCTCCGCCTCGCCGAGCTCGCCGTCGAGTCCGGCAACACCTCCGTCTCGATTGCCCGAGCTTCCCGCTGGGACGATGTCGGCGTCGGGGTCTTTTACGAAGGCGAACGTCTCGCCGCCGAAGACAACGGCTTCGAAAATGAAGCCATCGCCGGCGTCCGCGTAAGCATTCCCCTTCCGCTCTGGCAAAACGGCACCGGCGCCGTCATCGAGCAAACCGCCATCCTCGAACGCCGCCAGGCCGAACTCACCGCCCTCCGCCTCGCCATTCGCAACGAGGCCGACGCCGCCCACCGCGTGCTCGTCGCCACCTTCCAGACGGCCCGGACGCTCGAAAAGGATATCCTCCCCGACGCTCGCCGCCAGCTCACCGACACCGAGTCCGCCTACCAGAACGGCGAGATCGATTTCCAGGCCCTCTTCGACGCCCGCACCCGCCTCGCCGCCACCGAATCCTCCGCCCTCGCCGCTCGCAAGGCCTACCACCTCGCCCTCGCCCGCTGGCTCACCGTCACCGAACCATGAATACGAGTCCATCCACAGATTTCCGCAGATTGAATTCGGTACCCCAGCGACGAAGTCGCCATCTCTTTGAGAATATCTGCGTCCATCTGTTTAATCTGCGGTTAAAAGCCGTATTCCCCATCCTCCTCCTCGGCGGTCCCATCTTCGCCGAGCCCATCATCCTCACCGAAACCGCCGTCAAGAACCTCGGAATCGAGTTCGCCGCCGCCGACGAGACCGATTTCGAAGAAACCATCTTCGCCCTCGGGGCCATCGACGTCCTTCCCGGCCACACCGCCGCCGTTAGCAGTCGCATCGCTGGGCGCGCCAAAGAGGTCTTCATCCAACACGACCACTTCATCAGGAAAGGCGATCCCGCCGTAATCGTGGAGAGCCGCCAGCCCGGCAATCCACCGCCGACCATCACCCTCGCCGCGCCCATGAGCGGTCTCGTCACCTCGACGAACGTCGCCATCGGCAAACCGGTCAACCCCGACGAATCCCTCGCCGAAATCATCGATATCGACTCCGTCTACGCGATCGCCCGCGTCCCCGAGCACCTCGCTGCCCGGCTCACACCCGGCATTCCCGCCCGCATCACGATCCCCGCCGTTGGCTCCACGCCTTACGAATCGACCCTGGAACATCTGGGTGCCCACGCCGATCCCGAGGCAGGCACCGTCGAGGCCGCCTTCATTGTCAAAAACCCCAACCACGCTCTGCGACCCGGCATGCGCGCGGAATTTTCCATCATCGTCGACTCCCGGGAGAACGTGATGGCCGTCCCCCGCGACGCCATCCAAGGCGACCCGACCAATCGCGTCGTCTACGTCCGCGACTTCGAACTCCCCAATGCCTTCCACCGCGCCCCGGTCGAGCTCGGCCTCCGCAACGACCAATCCATCGAGATCGTCAGTGGCCTTTTCCCCGGCGACGAAGTCGTCACCACCGGCAGCTATCTCCTCGGCTTCGCCGGCGGCAACGCCAGCATCTCGCTCAAGGAAGCCCTCGACGCCGCCCACGGCCACGAACACGCCGAAGACGGCTCGGAACTCACCGCCTCCGAGCGCGCCAAAAAGTCAGCCGAAGTCCACGGCACCCACGCCGAGCCAAGTCACCCCCTCTCCCCCTCCCACCCTCTCGCCCTCTTCCTCATCGTCACCAACATCGTCCTCCTACTCCTCCTCGTCCTCAGCGCAACCCGCCGCCGCAGATGCTGAATCGTCTCATTCGCTTCTCGCTCGCGCACCGCGCGCTGATCCTCATCAGCGCGATCATCCTGCTCGTCCTCGGCGCGCACACCGCCACCCAACTTCCCGTCGAAGTCCTCCCCGACTTGACGAAACCCACGGTCACCATCCTCACCGAATCCCCCGGCCTCGCCCCCGAGGAAGTCGAAACCCTCGTCACCGTCCCGCTCGAGAACGCCCTCATGGGCGTCAGCGGCGTCACCCGCCTCCGCTCCACCTCCGACGTCGCGCTCTCCCTCGTCTTCGTCGAGTTCGACTGGGACACCCACGTCTACGCCGCCCGGCAACTCGTCTACGAGCGGATGCAGACCGTCGACTTCCCCGAAGGCGTCACCCCCTTCATGACCCCCGTCGCCTCCCTCATGGGCGAAATCCTCCTCGTCGGCCTCCGCAG
Organism: uncultured Verrucomicrobiae bacterium; assembly: GCA_963740185.1. Lineage (GTDB taxonomy): Bacteria > Verrucomicrobiota > Verrucomicrobiia > Chthoniobacterales > JAATET01 > CAVVKW01. The sequence goes on along the minus strand of CAVUDH010000006.1, from coordinate 44,535 downwards.
TCCCACCGACACCGTCGCGCCCCGCGACCTCCGCACCCTCGCCGATTGGACCGTCCGCCAGCGCTTCCAGAGCATCCCCGGTATCGCCGAAGTCCTCGCCATGGGCGGCGGCGTCAAACAGATCCAGGTCCAACCCGACCCCAACCGCCTCCTCGCCTTCAACGTCACCCTCGACGAAATAAAAACCGCTGCCGCCCACGCCGCCACCAACACCACCGGCGGCTTCCTCACCACCGGCCCCCAGGAACTCATGGTCCGCAACCTGTCGATGACCACCAACTTGGACGACATCGCCCGCACCGTCGTCAAGACCGTCAACGACCGCCCCATCACCCTCGCCGACGTCGCCACCGTCGTCTGGGACGTCGAACCCATGCGCGGCGACGCCGCCGTCAACGGCACCCCCGGCGTCATCCTCAGCGTCACCAAATCCCCCGGCTTCGACACCCTCACCCTCACCGCCGAAGTCGAGCGTGCCATCGAGGAGCTCAAATCCGCCCTCCCCGCCGGCGTCGAGATCATGCCGCTCTTCCGCCAGGCCGACTTCATCGACCACGCCATTCACAACTTGGTGGAGGCTCTCCGCGACGGGGCCATCATGGTCTCGCTCGTCCTCCTCCTCTTCCTTTTCAATCTCCGCACCACCTTCATCACCCTCACCGCCATCCCGCTTTCGTTCGCCATCACGCTTCTCGTCTTCGATGCCTTCGGGATCAGCGTGAATTCCATGACCCTCGGCGGCCTCGCCGTCGCCATCGGCATGGTCGTCGACGACGCCATCATCGACGTCGAAAATGTCTTCCGCCGCTTGCGCGAAAACGCCACCCGCGACGTGCCGCACCCGCGCCTCGAGGTCATCGCCCGCGCCTCCGCCGAGGTCCGCAATTCCATTCTCTACGCCACCGTCTTCATCATCCTCGTCTTCCTCCCGCTCTTCGGACTCAGCGGCGTCGAAGGCCGACTCTTCACCCCCATCGGCGTCGCCACCATCGTCAGCATGGCCGCCTCCTTCGTCGTCTCCCTCACCGTCATCCCCGTCCTCTGCTCCCTCCTCCTCCGGCCAAAACCCGGCAAAGCCCACCGCGACAATCGCCTCGTCCGCGCCCTCAAAGCTCTCCTCAGGCATACCTGGCTCCGCCTCGCCCTCGACGCCCCCCTCCTCGTCCTCGCCGTCGCCGGCATCCTCCTCACCCTCGCCGCCACCGTCTATCCCCTCATGGGCAAGGACTTCCTTCCCTCGTTTCAGGAAGAAACCGTCCTCGCCGCCCTCACCACCGCCCCCGGCACCTCCCTCACGCAAACCAACGAAGTCTCCGCCGTCGCCGACCGCCTCCTCCTCACCATCCCGGAAGTTCGTAGCGTCGGCCGCCGCGTCGGTCGCGCGGAACGCGGCGACCACGTCGTCCCCATTTCCACCGTCGAGTTCGACATCGACTTCAACCCCGGCGACCGCCCCCGCGAAGAAGTCCGCGCCGACATCCGCGAAAAGCTCGCCACCATCCCCGGCACCTTCACCGCCCTCTCCGGCCCGCTCGCCGACCGCATCGGCCACATGCTCTCCGGCGTTTCCGCCAAGGTCGCCGTCAAAATTTTCGGCCCCGACCTCGCCACCCTCCGCCGCCTCGGCGACGAGATCCAAACCCTCGCCGTCACCATCCCCGGCCTCGGGGACGCCCGCGTCGAGCAGCAGGCCCTCATCCCCCAGCTCCGCCTCGAAGTCGACCGCGACCGCGCGCTCGCCTACGGCCTCACCCCCGGCGACATCAACGACCAACTCGCCACCCTCATGGGCGGCGAAACCGTCGCCGAACTCACCGAAGGCCAACGCACCATCGACCTCGTCGTCCGCCTCCCGGAGGCCTGGCGCGAAGATCCCGACCGGCTTGCAGAAATGGTTCTCACCGCTCCGGGCGGACGCCGCGTCCCGCTGGTCGCCGTCGCCGACCTTCGCGAAGCCAAGGGACCCAACGTCATCCAACGCGAAAACACCCAGCGCCGCTTCGTCGTCAGCATCAACCCAACCGCCCGCGACCTCGCCGGCCTCGTCACTCAACTCCAATCCGCCGTCGCCGACAACGTCACCCTCCCCGAAGGCTACTTCGTCAGCTACGAAGGCGAATACCTCGCCCGCCAGGACGCCGCCCGCCGCATCGCCCTCTTCGCCGCGCTCGTCATCGTTGTCGTCGGCGTCCTCCTAACCCACTACTTCGGCACCCCCGTCTTCGCCCTCCAGGTCCTCGCCGACATACCCCTCGCCATCATCGGCGGCCTCCTCGCCACCTGGTTACTCGTCGACAACATTAGCATCGCCACCCTCGTCGGCTTCATCGCCGTCGCCGGCATCGCCGCCCGCAACAGCGTCATGCTCATCTCCCACTACCTCCACCTCATGCAGCACGAAGGCGAAGAATTCAGCCGCGCCATGATCGAACGCGGTACCTTGGAACGCCTCATCCCCGTCCTCATGACCGCGCTCTCCGCCGGTTTCGCCCTCATCCCACTCGTCCTCGCGGCGGGCGAACCAGGCAAAGAAATCCTCCACCCCGTCGCCGTCGTCATCGTCGGCGGATTATTTACGAGCACCCTCCTCGGCCTCGGCGTCACCCCCGCCGTCTTCACCCTCTTCGGCCAACGCGCCGCCGAGAAAGCCATCCAGCGAAACGCCGCCGCAACCCTCTAAATCCGATCAACCACAGATTTCACGGATAACGCAGATAACTTCATCAGAATTGAATCATCCGCGCCCATCCGTGCCATCCGTGGTCAAAAACTCACCCGTATAAAACCATGAAAAACATCCTCATCATCCTCCTCGCCGTCACCCTCTCTGCGGACGCCGCCGACGAAATCCACGCCGGGCCCAACGGCGGTCGCGTCATCGAAAGCGTCACACCCCACGCCGAATTCCTCGTCCTCGAAGACCGCCGAGTCCAACTCACCTTCCTCGACGAATCACTGAACCCCATCCCCGTCGCCGGCCAAGCCGCCAAAGTCATCACCGGCGATCGCGCGAACCCCACCGAACTCAGTTTCACTGAAACCGACGGCACCCTGATCTCCGACGCCCCCCTCCCCGAAGGCGGCACCGTCCCCGCAGTCCTCCGCATCACGCCGACCCCCGACGGCGAAACCATCACCGAGCGCATCGCCGTGAACCTCGCCGATTGCCCCTCCTGCGACTACGCCGAATACGCCTGCACCTGCGGCCACTGATACAATGCGGTTCAACCACGGATAACACAGAGAACACGGATGGATGCGAAATCAGAATCATTCCATCTGTGATTATCCCTGAAATCCGTGGTCGAAAGCCAATCCGTGGTCATCCGTTCGAGACTCGCTTGATGCCAAGCTTCGCCTTTTTGAAGTTGAGCAACAGCGCCGTCTTGATCCCGGTGATGTTGAGATAACCAAGCATTTGCGCGAGATGGCTCTCGTTAAACGCCGTGACAACCTTGGCATCCACAATCAGTCGCTCCTCAACGATCAAATCCGAAACGAGCGTGCCGATGAGCTGACCGTCGTAAAAAACTTCATACGGCTTCTGCGGCTCACACTGGACACCCTGCTTTCGCAACTCAATGACCAGCGCCCGCTCATACAGCTTCTCATCAAGTCCGGGCCTCAAAGCGTTCAACACCCTCATAGCAGCACCAATGACCACATGAGTAAGATCAGGATCATCCGTGCTCATCCGTGAGATCAGTGGTTTAAAAATGAGGGAATAGGAACCACAGATTTCACAGGGACCACAGATGAATGAAACAGATTCACTTGTTCCTTTGCAGTCATGCCGCGTCAACAGCATCGGGAAGGAATCACGGTCGCCGCCAGATCAGTCCTCCTCACACGAATACGCCACCCGCCCCTTCTCATCGATCGCGATCCGACCCGCCTTCTCCATCGCCGCGACCCACTTGGCCGCCTCCGCCTCGTTGAGCTTCTGTCCCCGGTGTGAGATCACAAAACGTTCCAATCGCTTTCGAGTGCGAGGAAGCTGCTTCGGATGGGTGCGAAGGTGCTCCATCAAAGCCGCAATATCCGCAGGCGCCGGAGTCGTCACCGCCCTCGGTTTCACGACCGTCGCAACCTTCTTCGGAGTCGGTTTCAGAAACGGCAGGCTGGCAAAATCCGGACAACGCCGCACCGAGATCCCCGCACCCACGAGATGCTTCTGCAGCGGATCGAAATCCTCATCTTTGGAAACGATGTAAAAATGAGTCGTCGGCTCGGACGTCGCTGCCCGACCCAGGTAATAAGCGAGAGTCAGATCCAACGCATTTTTGCCGGAAGACGTCAGCCGCACGAAATTGACCGAAGCCGCGTGCGCGAGCAGATGCTCGACCAGTTCCACCGCCAGCTTTTTCTCATTCGCACCAACCAGCAGCGTCACACTGACCCGTTCCATCCCAAAAACCGCCGAATCGATCTCCCGCACGTTCTCATAGTCCACGAAAACGTGACTCCGGGACTGCGGGACGTTGAGAGGATTGGGCACTCCTATTTATAGACCCGATGGGCAGTCACCGGGAAAGCACAGAAGGATCGGAACCCAACCACCGACGTTGCCAACCGCCCTTACATCCGGACGTCCCGACAACGCGCATCGACCTGACGACGGACCAGATCCACCTCAGAATCGGAAAGCGCTACCCTCCGCGCTTTGTAGACCATCAGTTCCTGAGTAATTACGGAGAATGAATGGGGGATGCTTTCTGCCTCTGAGAGCATGCCTGAAGCTAGAGACGAGACGCCACTGCCACTTAACCTGAAGAGGAAAATCAGACATGATTAACAGGATGATCTAAAATGGCTTACGCCAAATTAATCACTCACCTGCTTGGTGAATGGCTCATCTTCTGCAAATGACTGAAATTCAATCCTGTCCATCCTGTTAATCCTATCCATTTCAGGATTTAGGCTTAACCGAAGCCCAGCCCGGGCATCTCATCGACCAATTTCAAAAAAAGAGAATCCATGATTTGCTCCACGTAATCCCCAGACCCAACTCCAGCACGTTTCGACACATGCGCGTAATTCCAAACCTCGGAAACTATTGCTGAGGAGTCGTTGGTCATATTGGAGAGGCCTGTAAGTGGCCAAAAGTCAGTTTTTTGGAGGGATTTGGCCACTTATAGAATTTCAGCGAACATGGCTTCAGTCGTGATCGATTCCTGGACCAGCTCTGTTGCATAGGCGTTCTCCGTGAGCCCATGGGTGGTGAGGAAGGTGAGAAAAACGTTTTTCTTCGTCCTACTCACATTGCGGAAAACCCCGATTTTCTGGCGGAGTGGGGTCTCCGGCAGGTAGAAGACACTCTGCATGGTGTAGAATTGATGAACGCCCCGCGCTCACCCTCCGGGCAACCCTGGCGGGTTGTCCAGGTCACTCCGCTCCATTCCACCATGTCGAGGCAGCCCTCCTGGCCCTCCGCGATCAGCTCGGCGCGGCGCTCCTCGAACTTGTCCGAGACGAACTTGAGGAAGATCAGCGAGAGGACGACGTGCTTGTATTCCGAGGACTCGACGGAGCCGCGCAGCTTGGTGGCGGTGTCCCAGAGGGATTCTTCGAAGGATTTCGCGGTTTTCTGAGTGGGTGATGGATTGGCCATAGATCAGTGTGAAACTTTGTTGAAGAGAACGTAGTCCGCCGGTCCGCCTTCGGACCGCATCTCGCGGATGGCGACGCCGAGTGAGGCGTGCAGATTCAATTCGTCGACACTCTGGATCGTCCAGCCGGCGGCAGACAGCATCGCATCGATGCGCTCGCGGGCCCGTTGCTCAGGATTCAGGTATGATCCCATCGAAATATCAAACCGTCTCACTCCGAGGCCGGGAGCACATTCTGAAAACCCATTTAACCGGGGGGAACCATCATTTCGATACGGAGGCTTTCTACGGAGATCCTGTCTCATTGCCAACGCAAAATTCTCAAATGTCGCTTTCAAAGAGATACAAAAGAACCCTCCCCCCCGAGCCCCCTCCCCTGATCGACTCGGTCGCTCTCACGCCATTCCTTCCGCAGTCCGGTTCGTCTCCCCCGCCGCAGCCCCCCTTCGCACCCTTTGTTGCCTTCGTTAGCTTCTGTTCAAACTGCATTTCATACCGCCTCCCTCCCCAACCACCATGGCGGCCTCCGATCCGCAAATCCAAACTCCGTATCCTCCCGGTGGCAAATTGAATCGATCACCGGGGCCCGCTCACCGAGGATCGCGCCGATGTCTCCCTACCAAAATCAAATCAACACAGACGACTTCCGGCGCGTCGGTCTCATCGCGCTCATTCCTGCGGATAATCAGACGGCGGTCACAGATTTACTGAGTTCGACGCCCGAAGATCTCGCCGCCCGACTTGCCAGATCCGGGATCGGACAATTTGACCTCTTCGTGTCGGCCATCGATTCGCGGATTTACTTATTTGCGTTTCTGCATTTCACGGGCAGCGACGTCGAGACTGTCCCGCGAATCGCCGCCGAAGACCCCTGGCTCGCCGGACTCTCTCCCCTCCTCGAACCTCATCCGAGAGCGAACCACCGGGTCAGCCCGTGGCTTCGCCTGGAACTCATCAACGTCACCGGCCCGACGCTGCCCGCTCCGCCGATCGACCAACCCGCCACCCGCACGGGTTTGATTTCGGGCCTTCTCCCGGATCGAGAATTGACCTATCGCACGCTCCACCAAACCAATTGGCCTGGGATCGTCGACCAGATGGCCCGCAGCCACGTCCGCTACTGGGTCACGTTTCTGATCGAATTTGACTCCGACCTCCGGCTCTTCACCTACTGCGAATACACCGGCACGGACAAGGCGGCCGACGACGCCCGCATGGCCGGCGACCCGGTCACCCAACGCTGGTGGACCCACACCGAACCGTGCCTGATCTCGCTCGACGGCTCCGGTAGGACCTGGGTCCCCATGGCTTCCCCACTTCAACTCCGCTCGTAAGCCGCGCCCCGGTTTGCTAGGTTCCCGCCAATGCTGACGGATAACCTCGCGGACCGCTGGAATTTCTGGCGTTGGAACGCTTTGGCGTGGGGCACGTTCGCGATCGTCGCGTTTCTCATCAGGTTCGCTCTCTTTCAACAGGCGGAACCGGCCCTCATTTTCACCGTCCTCCTGGAACCCGTCGCGTTCCTCGTCTCGGGTGGTTTGTGCTGGGCGTATCACCAATTCGAGTCCGGTCGGCGGTTTGGCATTCAGACGGCCGCCGTCCTCGTGAGCGCGAGTTTGTTCGCGGCCCTGTTCACGTCGGCGATCACCCGGGAATGGGCCAATGCCCTCGGGTGGTCTCCGCCCGGTTGGTCACCCCGGGAGGAGTGGCTCATTCGCCTCGTCTTCAGTTGGTTCGCGTTTCTCGCGTGGAGCCTCGCCTACTTCGCACTGCGGTCGCGGCGGGTCGCGGATAGCGCGACCCAGCAGGCGGAACGCGTGGAACTCGATCTCCTGCGGGCGCAGCTCGATCCGCACTTTCTCTTCAACTCACTCAATAACGTCGCTTCGGAAATCCCCGTGAACCCGGAGGCCGCCGAGGAAATGATCCACGAGCTCTCGGACTACCTCCGCTATTCGCTCGATAACCGCCATCAACTCGTCACCCCTCTCGCGACCGAACTCGACGCGCTGATCGCCTACCTTCGGATCGAGCAGGTGCGATTTGGCGAGCGGATGGAGGCCAGCGTCGAAGCCGAGATCGAAGCCCGCGAACACCTCGTCCCGAGCTTTCTGCTGCAACCTTTGATCGAGAACGCGGTGAAGCACGGATTAAAGGCCGACCGGTGCGTGATCCGTCTCACCGCGACGAGCAACGACGCGACTCTCCGAATCTCGGTCAGCAATCCCGGCAGCCTCCCGGAATCCCTCGAGGTCGTGGAAGGCGTCGGGCTGGAAACTCTCCGGCGACGCCTCGCACTGCACTACCCGGACCGGTCGGATTTTGAATTGAGTCAAATGGATGGCCTCGTCACCGCCGAGCTGACCCTGGAGGGAGAGCCGTGCTTCGCGTGATGGTCGTTGACGACGAGAGCCTGGCCCGGCAGGCGCTGCGCCGCGCGTTGTCGAAACTTCCCGACGTCGAGGTGATCGGCGAAGCCGACGGGGTGGCGGCGGCCCGCGACCTTCTCGCCCGCGAACGCCCCGACGCCATCTTTCTGGACGTGCAGATGCCCCGGGCGAGCGGGTTCGATCTGCTCGGCCGAGAGGCTCCTTCGCCGAAAGTCGTCTTCGTTACCGCGCACTCGGAGCACGCCGCCCGTGCGTTCGAAGTGGACGCCGTCGATTATCTCCTGAAGCCCGTGCGACTCGCCCGCCTGGAAGTCGCGGTCAACCGCCTGCGCGCGACGTGCGCCGGAGCCGACGCGACGGACGACGCCTACGGCATCAACGATCGTATCTGCCTCCAGACGCCCGACCGCACGGTGGTCGCAGCCATCGACCAACTCGTTACTCTCGAGGCGGACGCCGACTTCACCCGCGTATCCGTATTCGGTGAAGCCCCGCTGATGATCTGCCGCTCGCTCGGCAGCTACGAGCGCGCGCTGCCTCCCGAGATGTTCGTCCGCGTGGACCGATCGCTCATGCTCAATCGGCACCTCGTCCGACGTTGGCGGAAGGTGTCCCGCAACGAGGGACTCATCTGGCTGAATGGCAAGGAAGAGCCGGTGCGACTCGGGCGGGCGGCCCAGGCCAGGCTTCGGAAAGCTCTCACCCTGTAGAAGTGCCCGCGCGTCCGGCTCAGTATCCGCGGTAGTGATAGCTGAGCATCCGGAAGGTCTCGGCGTCCTTTTCAGCGACGTACAAGAACAGCCTCAGCGACGTGTAGGATTGCGTCCACTGGTAGCCCAGAACTGTCTGCACGACACCGTCCTCGCGAGTTTTGGATCGGGCGATGTTGCGGCTGGTCCCGTATTTCCGATCCAGATTGCGACGGGTCTGCTCGAAGATCGCGTTCAGCTTACCCGTGTCCCACGACTTGTCCGCGTATTGGAGTTCCACCTCCGCGAGGGCGTCGTTGACGAAATAAAATATCGACCGCGTCAACCGGGGATCGGGATGACCCTCGACGATGATCGCGCTCTTGCCCTCGATCTCACGCTCGCCCACCACCTCGGCTTTCGCCCGGGTCACCGTGCCCTCGACGAGCGACGGCGGATCGCCCCAGCGGAAGTTGAACGGCACCTTGATGTCCTCCGCTCCGCGCAGGGGCGCCACGATCACGCCCAGCACCGCCAGCAGGATCAATCCCTCACCGATCCGACGCTTCATTCCGCATCCCCTTCCAACTGAAAATTTCCACAATCAAACGCCGCAACTCGTCCGACGTTGCGGATGAGAAACTCCTCGACCACCGATCCGTTCCCTTGGAAAAACCGCAGCGTGCCCGGCTCGGCTCCTTCCACCAAAGTCACTCGCCGAATCCCCGTCCGTTCGCTCACCCGCATTAGGGCCAGCCCGCTCTCGGTCGCCAGAAAACTCCCCACGGCGTCAAATCCCGCCATCAACCGCAGCGTCTCCCCGTCCGGCTCGAGATCGGTGGCATCCAGCGCGATCACCACGCCATCCGCTTGGTCGGCCCCACCCGCGTCAGCCGTCACCTCGCCGTCAACGACGCCAAAGTCGCCGATCGGAGAAATCACGCGCTCCAACAACACCTGCCAGTCCGAGACCGGACGCCCCTCCACCACCTCGGGTTCCTTGGTCGAGTCCAACGCCAGGACCCTCACGCGCTGCTCGCTACCGCGCGACTCGACCACCGCAATCGCCTCCGTCGCCGGAGCCGCGCTGATGCTTTCCGCGACGAATCCCGAGCCATCCACCGGCAACGTCCGCAAGACCTCACCCTCCGCATCGAGCTGCACCACCGCCGCTTCATCGCCCAGCTTGACGACCGCCCAACGTGTCCCCTCCTCGCCTCCCGGTGCCCAGTCCAGGATCGTTCCTCCCGCCACGACCGGGTCCGCCCCGGCCCCCGTCGCGTCGGCGACCGACCCGACCGCCGTCCCATCGTCCAAGGAATACGCCCGCTCACCCGCCTTCGTCTCCACCCGCGCCGTGCTCCCCGATATGCCCGTCAACGCCGTCGCCCCCGGCACCGGCACCGTCCAGCTCCCCGCGCCCTCGACCATCGGAACCCGCTCGAGCACCGGGCCTTGGGACGTCTCAAACAACGCGATCAAATTCGCTGGATCCACCGGTTCCACGCCCAGCACCCGAGTCACGGAGGCGTCCCCGGCCTCGTCGATCCAGTCGTTGAAATGGAAGGCCTCGCCCTCGATCACGACCTCGTCGCCGATCACGTAGCCGCGCGCCGAATACGTTCCCGCCGGGCAGCGCTGCCCCGCGTCATCCAGACCATCCCACGACGTGATGTAGCCATTCAGGCCCACGTCGAACACCGACGCATCCCGGTCCGTGACCAGACGACGAACCAATTCGCCTTCCCCGTCGAAGACCCCCAGCACGAATCGTCCCGGCAGATCCGGAGGCGTGAAGACCAGCTGCACCGCCCGAGCATCCGGCGAGGGCTGCCCCACCAGGCTCGTCATCAGAAGGCAAAACGCGAAAGCGCCGGAAAAAAATTTCACAGGTAGTAGCGCCAATTCACGTTGGCAAAAAGGTTGTCGCGCTCCTCACAGAACGCAAGAAACTCCGTGTCCTCGCGACCCGACGTCAGCCCATCGTAGAGCCGGTTAAATCGCAGGACGTGGTCCTTCGTTCGCTTCGTCGCGTATTCGCTCGCCGTCCCCGTCTTCATCAAAAACGCCCAATCGCTCGCCTGCGCCAGCAGCAGCTCCCGCGTCATCTGCCGCAGGATCCGCTCCACCTCCGGCGGCGGATCCTCCGCGTTATCGCGCGCACACCGGGTCATCCGGGCCGCCGCTCCGTGCAGGTGCGGATAGATCCACGAATTGCATTGGTCGAGCCACACCTCCCAATACCCCTTGTTCCCCCAGCTCGATGCCGACGGCGACACCAACTGCAGGGTCGGGTGACGCTGCAAATACTCCTCCGGCGTCGCCAGCCGGAACGTATCCTGATCGAAAGCCGCCTTCCGCAGAAACAATTCCAAAAACTCCGGCCCTTCATACCACCAATGCCCGAACAGCTCCGCGTCGAACGGACTCAGCACGATCGGTTCCACCGGCAGCGACCGGCTCAATTCCTCGATCTGCCGCACCCGACTCTCCAGGAAATGCCCCGCGTGCGAATCCGCCGCCGCCTCCGCCCAGCCCCGATTATACAGCTCCTTGTCCGGCCCACCCGTGATCCGATGATACTTGATCCCGGTAAACCGCCGGTGATCGGTTTTCAAAAATTGCGCCAGGTATTCCTCCGGCAACTCCTGCCCGATATCGCGGTAAAATTCCCGGTAAGCCGGGTCACCCGGATAGCCCTCGCGCTGACTCCACACCTGCCGACTGCTGTCCCGATCCCGGCCAAAAACCGCCGGTCCCTCCGGCAGAAAATACGGCGAATAAATCGCAAACCGCGGCTTCGGCTGACCAAACATCAACCCGTGCGCGTCCACCACGAACCACCGGATCCCAGCCTCCCGCAGCAGCTCCCCCAGCCCCGGCACGTAGGCGCACTCCGGCAGCCAGATCCCGCGCGGATCCCGCCCGAAGCATTCTCGATACGAGTCGCGACCGATCAGGATCTGCGCCCGCATCGCCTCCCGCTGATGCTCCATCAACGGAAGAAAACCGTGCGTCGCCGCGCAGGTGATGATTTCGATCCGCCCCTCATCCTGAAGCTCGGCAAACGCCCCCACGATGTCCCGACCCAGCCCCTTCGTGTAAAACTCCAGCGCCTCCTCGAACCGACGCACGTAAAACTCCGCCAACTCCCTGCAGTGCCCCGTCGTCCCGCGTCCGCTCCACCTCCGCGCGCGCCAACTCACGCCCCTCGGGCCAGATACCGCTCCGCCCGCTGCTGCAGCAGCGGATCACGCAGCATCTCGCACAGCGTCGGCGTCATCGTGAAGGTCAGCCGACCTCCGATCTCCTCGTCAGCCAGCCGCCGCAGCATCTCGCAGAAGCGGAAGATACGTCTCGAGGATCGCCTCGTAGAGCCAATCCTCCTCCAGAAATTCATCGTGTTCCGGATGCCGAACAAACGGCAGATGGGCGTGGAGAATGAGAGAAAGGGAACCGACTGGCATCAGGAAAAAATCAAGACGCGCGAACCTACCGCGTCACCCGGCCGCCGAAAAGCTTTTGGAGGCGCGCCGGCGCCGGTCTTCGATCAAGTCCGCCCTCAGCCGCCCCGAACGACCCACGTCCGCCGCCACCCCGCGAGCTACTTCCGCCCCAGAACCAATCGGTAAATCAAGAGCAGCACAATCGCACCCAGCACCGCCACCGCGAAGCTGCCGATGTTGAATCCATCCACGCCGCCAAATCCCAGCAGCGTCCCGATCCAACCACCGACCGCCGCCCCCACGACTCCGAGCAGGATCGTGATGATAGCAACCGCCCGGATCCTTGCCCGGCATGATGAGTTTTGCCACCGCTCCCGCGATGAGTCCGAAAATGATCCAAGAGAGAATGCCCATGAGAGATGTTTGGTGGTTGTTGAGGATATTCGGCGCAGTCGCCGCGCCGGACGGTAAAAACTTTGACTCCGCTCAGAATCTGCCCCAAACCGCCACTTGGCAAGACCAGGCAGGATATCCGTCAGGGCCGACGCATCAAAAAAGATCGCGATAGAAGAAGTTTGGTCTGGTACTATCTTTTGATGTGCGTAAATGGAAGAGATGTCCGAAACGCATCGCATCCAAAAAAGCCTGATCGAAGAGTTCAAAACCATCGAAGACCCGCGGATTTCACGCACTCGCTATCACGAGTTGAGCGATATCCTGGTGATCGCGATCTCGACGCTTTTGTGCGCTGGCACGTCCTTTTACGACATGGAGGAGTTCGGACGAGCCAAAGAAAAATGGTTTAGAACTTTTCTCAAGTTGCCCAACGGCATCCCCAGTCACGACACCTTCAACCGCGTGTTTGCGCTGATTGATCCGGCGAGTTTTCACGAGTGCTTCATGAGATGGACGCAGAGCGTGCGCGAACTCATCGACCGGGAAATCATCGCCGTCGACGGCAAAGCCCTCCGCGCAGCCTGTCAGGACGGCGGGAACGTGCGCTACATCGTTAACGCGTGGGCGACCAGCAACCGACTCGTTTTGGGGCAGCTCGAAGTGCCCGACAAAACCAACGAGATCACGGCGGTGCCCACGCTATTGCGAGCCTTGGAACTCGGTGGCTGCATTGTGAGCACCGATGCGATGGGCTGCCAAAAAGAGATCGCGCGGGAAATCATCGAGGCCGACGCCGACTACGTTCTCGCTCTCAAAGGCAATCATGCGACCGTCCACGAGGAAGTCAAAAGCTTCCTCGATGCCGAATTCGACCGTGAGCTTCAGAGCCCACCGGCACCCAAACCATCCTCGAAGAAGCCGCCAGTAGCCCCCACTTTCGCTTTCTTGGAGACCGCCGACAAAGGTCACGGACGCTTGGAAATCCGGCGCTATTTTCAAAGCATCGCCATCGACTGGTTCGAAGACATCAGCCAATGGGAAGGTCTGCAAAGCGTCGGAATGGTCGAATCCAGTCGCGAAATCAAAGGTCAAATCAGCGTGGAAAGACGCTACTTTCTGAGCAGCCTGCCTCTCGACGTCAAACTCTTCGCTCAAGCCGTCCGTGGACATTGGGGCGTGGAGAACTCCTGTCACTGGGTCTTGGACGTCGTCCTACGCGAGGACAGCTCCCGCGCTCGCAGCGCTAACGCCGCCGAAAATCTTGCCACCCTCCGACGCCTCGCCTTGAACCTGCTCTCTCGCGAAAAGTCCAAAAAACGTAGCATCAAGACCAAACAACTCGTCGCCGCCTGGGATCACGACTTCCTCCTGCACCTTCTCAATTTTTAGATGCGTCGGCCCTGGGATATCCGTAGAAGCGGAGGTCACGACGCTCCCGCCCACCGTCGAAACAAGCAATCCTCCGAAGATGACGCCCCATCGCACCTCCCCCCGCAGGTTCCCTCCCCCTCCGGCACGCCAGTTGCTGTAGATCTCCCAGATCAATTTTTGACCTCGAAACACTCCGTGCCCACACCTCACCGATCAAATCCACTCGCAAGTCACAATTTTGTCACACTCAAGCTTTTGCGATCCCACCTGACAGCCTGCGAGGGGTGGGCTATGTTGATGAAGTCCTCAATTCCGATGTCCAAAAGCGCCCGCACCCCGCACCCAGTTCGCGCATTTTCGCTCATTGAGCTCATCGCCGTGATGGCGATCATCGTCATCATGATGGGCCTCCTCGCCCCCGCCCTCTCCAACTTCGGCGGCACCCTCGGCCGCAAAGCGGCCGTGACGACGCTCATGAACACCTTCGAGCAAGCCCGCGTCGCAGCGCTCGAAACCGGGGCCGAGGTGACCGTCATCCTCCGCCGCCGCCCGTTCCCCGAACAAGATTCGCTCATGGTCGTACGCGAACGCCTGCAGTGGGACACCCTCGCCGGAACCGACCCGATCCAACTCACCAAGTGGATTGAACTTCCCGAGAAAGTTCTGCTCTACAGCAAAAGTCCGATTATCGACGACGCGATAAGGAGAACGTCCCCCTCAACAAGCTCCCATCTGGCTCATCACTTAGAGCCTCGCGGTCCCGACAAAGTGCGCGACAAACTTTCCTACGTAACCTTCAGCCCACGCGGCACGGTCATTATCTTCTCCGAAAGTCGGCAAGGATACCCTCACCCTCTTCGTCACCGAAGGGGCCCGACGCCGGATTTTCCGAAGTCCGGATAAGCGAAAAAGGCACACCCCCGCTCGAACGCATCGCCCTCGCTCGCTACACGGGTCGCGCCCGGCTGGACATCACCACACTCTCGACACCGACTCCGAGCTCGGTCCAGCGCGATGACTCCGGCCACTCACCTCCGCGGCGTGCACTACCGCGTTCTCGCTCATCGAGATCGTCCTCGCCGTCGGCATCATTTCCTTCGCCCTCGTCGGCATTCTCGGTCTCTTCCCCGTCGCCCTCGAAGCCGCCGCCGATAGCCGACAGGAAACCCAGGCCACCTTCATCGCGCAACAGGTCTTCTCCGGTCTTTCCGCCCCAGCTCCCTTCCTTCCAGACGTGACCGGCAACAAGCTGGGCAAAGCGGCCAACCTTCGCGCCAATCAGCCCAGCACTCCCATTTACTTTGGTCAGGACGGCGAGTTACTTCCCGATTCTTCGGGACGCCCTCTACGAAGCCCGGGTCAAATGGACCGCCAACCAACCCTCCCCCGGCCTCACCCGCGTCGACCTCAACGTCGTCACCCCCGCCGGTCTGAGTAACACCGCCGGAGTCTCGGAATACCCCTTCGTTTCCCTCCTCCGCCAACCGGCAGCCCCGGCACCATCGCCCGCGCCATGAGTGCGTTTCACCTCCATCGCGAACGGAAAAATGCAGGGCCTCGCGCAGAGACGCAGAGACGCAGAGGATTGTTTTCCATTCATTCATTTCTGCGCCTCTGCGCCTCTGCGCGAGACTCACTGTATTCCTGCGGCTTCACCCTCCTCGAGCTCATGGTCGCCATGACCGTCCTCGCCGTCCTGCTCACGATCCTGCTCTCGATGGTCAACGGAGCATCCCAGCTCTGGCGCGATAGCGAACGCCGCGTCGACGCCTTCCGAGAAGCCCGCGCCGCGATGAATCTGATCACCTCCGAACTCGAAACTCTCTACGCCTCTCCCGACCCAAAATTCATCGCCGTGGCCACCGAAGACGACGACATCAAGGAACTCGTGAGGACGCCCGCCGCGGAAGACGTCGGCAGTGCGCTCTTTTTTCTCACCGCCCTCCCTTCTTCCGCCCAGGATCCGACCGCCAACAAGAGCGATCTGTGTGCCGTCGGCTACTTCGTCGCTTTCGCCAAGGCCTCCGCCAGCGCTGACGCCAAAAGCTCCTACAATCTCTACCGCTACTTCGTCAGCAGCGACGATACCTTCGCGAACATTTTAAACGACCGCCCACTCCCATTTTTCGGAACCGGCTCTTTACCCACTTCTGCTCCGTCCATCGCAAGCGCATCGATCAAGCAGGTAGAGATCGTTGCCCGCAATATAACGAAATTCGAGATCAAACCCTACACCTTGGTCGCAAATGCAACTGGTGACTTCGACGAACTCGAAGAGTTCAAACAATCGTCTGACGTCCCGAATACCGCCCCAGGAAGCACGAATCCTGTTCCCGACGTACTCGAAATCACGCTAGTTGCCGTCAATCAAGACACCGCCGATCGTTGGGAGGGCAGGAAATCAGATTGGGAAGACGTGGACTCAATCACCTATGAGCAGAATGCCCGCGCGTTCACCGCCCGAGTCTACCTCCCCACCGCCCGCACAGCCAACGAGGCTGCAGCGAATCCAAGTCCTTCACCTTCGCCAAGTCCGACCAATCCATGAGCCGCCGTCCGTCGACTCGAGTCGGCTCCGCTCTCATTTCAACGCTCCTCGCGATCGTGGTGCTCACGATCATCGTCACAGCTTTCCTACAAAGCATGACCACCGAGCGCCGGACGGCTCAGAGTTACTTGAATAACTACCGCGCCAAGTTGGCGGCACAGACGGCTGCTTCCGCTGCGATTGAAATTGTCAGATCAACCATTTCTCAGCATCCCGATTCGGTGACTTTTTGGAGCCCGAATGGCGCAACCGGATCGGACCCACTTCCCGTCACTTCGATCTATTATTACGATTCACCGGCAGTTCTTGATCCAACAACTGCCCCTGATCCATCTTTTCGTCCGTTGGTCTCAGGCGCGTCGACGGGCACCTTTCCTGCGGAACCCAGTTCGGTCATTCCCACTGCGAACGGCACCATCGACATCAATACTGAGCGCTTCGGCACCGACGGCGACCTGTGGATCGGAGAGTTTCCGAACACCAGCCAGACGTTCACCGCCAATGGCAGTTCGCAAATCAACGTCCCTTGGATCTTGCTCCGCGAAACCGACGCCACGACCGGACCCATTTCGTCCCGCTACGCCTTCTGGGTCGAGGACGAAAGCTTCCGCACGAATTTGCGGACCTCCGGCACTGACCTTCGAGGGAGTGATTCGAGTGGATCTTCGCCATCCGAGATACCTCTGCAGGGAGTAGCAAGTGCCGCAAAAGAAGTAACAAGTGCTCCCGGCATCGATCCGAACATATTCTCCACGGGCGTGCTCGCGGTTCGGGAAGCCGTCGGGGAGGTGCCTACAAATAGCACGATCAATCAGGAAATTAACGCTGACCTATCTCCATTAAAGGCATTGATTACGACCAATTCCGAGGGGTCGGAGTTATCTCGCACTGGGGCAAGGCGTTTGGATTTGAATGATTCGTCGATCATCACAACCTCCACTGATCCAGCAACAATCCGGAGACAACTCGACGTGTTGATTGAAACAATCAAGAGTCAGGCTCCCGATTTTGGCCGTCGATTTCTGGCCCAGCCCAGTGCCAATCCATCAGATGTCCAAAAGACAATCTACCTAAACAAGGTCGCAGCAAACTTACGCGATTACATTGATGCCGACCATCAACCTACGATCATTAGTGCCAATTCGGGGAACGTCGATATAGCGCGACCAAATACGGCCATAGGGACTCTCAACGGCACAAATCCTTACTGGGCAATAGGCAAGGAAGCCGGCCCACGTCTGCAGGAGACCGTCCTCCACATCCGACAGGACCCTGGGATGTCGGGTAGCGGCTCGCAGGATTCCGAATGGAAAATTCAAATCGCTTACTATCTGGAATTTTGGAATCCGACTGCGAAAGACATCACAGTCCAGGATCTTGAGTCCAGTCCTGGTGCGGGCGATGCATTCGTTAAAATCCTGAACCAGCCAGGCTGGGAGGATGCAGGCGACGGTCGCACCGTGATTCAGTCGACGCCCAGTCGCGATATGACAATTGACCTGTCGCTGTTCAAAAACGCACAAGGTGAAGACCTCGTTTTTCGAGCTGGTGAGACGACCGTCCTCACAACGGATCCCAACCCGGAAACCATCGTTGGCCCGACCGGAGCAAACCTGATCAAGACCCGCGGTGAGGCAGACGCAATGTTCCGCGTGTCGGGATTTCATCAGACCTATTCTCACCAGACCAACGGCAAGCTCAGTCGGAACAACAAGAGCAGTTACGGCGGCAACCCAACCCTTCAACTCCTCACGCGGGATGGAAACGCCACGAGCCCGTTCAACCCCGGTGCGGACTATCAGACTGAGGTCATCTTAGGAAACAACTTGGGCTATTTCGATAGCGCCATCCAACCTGTTCCCATCAATCCAGGGATTCTGGTTGATGCTTTCGGCAGCAAATCCAATCAGCTCTTTTTTCACTTCCGCGGCGGCTCTCTACTTGGAAACACTGGTCTGAACGGATCAAACTACGCTCCGAATTATTACGGAGACCCCCTTGCTTCTCTCGACGGGCTCCGATTCACAGCGAATACACGATTTCAAAACTGGCGCGATACTTCCAGACGGCAGAATCAGTTTGATAGCGGACAAGCCAGCACCTTGGGAAAGGCAAACTCAAACACAATCGTTCCTGACGGTTGGCCGGAAGGCACTGCGAAGACCTTGAATTCGCTGGCGAATGGTGGAGCTCCCTACACCACCGCTGACGAGCCCCTCGACTCGATTGGTGAACTTGGGAATGTCATCGACCCTCGCAAAGCCGATCTGGACACGCCTGGAGGAGGTCGAACATTTCGAATCGGTCAGCCAGAACGAACAGCGGATCGACCGCTGTGGGACGGCAAACACGCTTCTACTACCAAACACAACGCTGCATTCCGATTGACGGATATTTTTTCGACCCGCTCGGCTATTTCCACAGCCGGCTTGATCAATATCAACGGCGCACTTCGGGACGGCGGCGCGACCGTTCGAGCCGCGCTGGCTGGTCTCGCTTTCGCTAATCAGGATTCGGCGCTCGGATCAGTTCGCGGTGGTCAGGCATTTTCTGAGGACGAAGTCACCCAATTCATCTCGTCTCTGGAGAAAAGACTGCTCAACGAAGACGAAGATGGAGAAAGTTTGGGGCTTCGCCCTCCGTTTTTCGAACGCGGCGAACTCTCCGAACTGAGGTTCTTTGCGGAAGGAACGATGGGCAACTCCGCTCAAAGCGACGTTCGAGATCGTGGTCGGGAAGAGCTTTTCAGTCGATTGGTTGGATTGACGACGACGCGGGGAACAGTCTTTACGGTCTACGCCGTTGGTCAGGCTCTGTATCCAACTCAAACGCCGACATCCCCACCTCAGGTTCTCAGCACAGCAACGGCCCGAGTCACCTTCCGGCTCGTTCCGCGCTTTGCGTCAACGAGCAACACCTTCGACCCTACCAGTTCTGATTCGATTTCACAGAGGTTCTCTCCGCCCACCGATTATGATGTCCAGATTCTCAGCGCCTCGTATCAATAGTTCCGCAAGCGTTTTGGCGATAGCCATCCTTTTTTCACTCCCGTGCGCGGCGGACGATAGGGAGATGAGACAGGTTTACGAGGAGGACACCAATTACGCGTCAATTCGATTTTGGAATTTTCTCCCGCCCGGGCATTCGCTTATCACCGTCAAGAAGTCGGGTTCAGGACCCTCCAGCAAGGTTGTCGATTGGCTTCCCGAAGTTCCACCATCTTCACTTTCAGGATACGGGCAGGTCTCACCGGGAAATTGCCAGGTCATCATTACCGACGCATCCGGCGAGAAGGAACTCGCCAAGACTCAATTTCGTGGGAAACCACAGCAATTCTTTACGGTAGTCGCCAAATCCGACGCTCCGGATGGAGAGATTGAACTCACTGTCATCGACGATACTTACGAGTTCGATCCTGACGCCAGCGCGACTCTCACCATCTACAACGAGGTGCCAGAGGTGACGGTTACAGCGAAAACGCCGACCTCGAATGGGCCGGAATTCAGAGTTACCAACGATTCGCCAGTCAAGATCAACGATGTCCCGCCGACGACTGCCGAAATGATCCTTTCCATTTCGGCACCGGGAGAGCCGCCGATGGAGCAGTCTGTCCCCCTCGGTCTGGATATCGGGAAGCGCATGTCCATCATTGTGGCAAAAGACGCTTACGGGAGAATTAGACCCATCGCAAAATACGATGGATACGTCTACGCACCGGCAGCGATGGAGCCGGTCCCTGAAGACTGAATTCAAGGAAAGCCTTCCACGAAACTGACTTGTGCGCCGACGCAGACGCGGGTTGTTCCGACCCCAGCCAACCCAGACGGCTATCTTGGCAATTTTGTTGCGAATTCGTTACAGAGATGAGCTTTGTTGGAACCGATCCTGCTGAGAATTTGAGCCAATGAAAAACTCCGTTCTGACATGCCTCGCAATCTTGGTCATTCAAGCATCTTCGCACGCCGCTTACTACATCAACGACGATTACTCCACTTTTTTGACAGGTGATCTGGTGGGTCAGAATGGTTGGGCCCAACAGGGGGCGGAATCCACAAATCCCGTCCAGATCAGCGGCGGACTCCTGACTCTCGCGGCCGGCGGTGGATCCGGATCAAGCAATGATCAGGACGTGATCAAAAGTTTTTCGTTCACGTCCTCGCCGGGAACCACCATTTTCTTCGGCCTTCGGATGCAGACAACCTCCCCGGGGGCGAATAGTGATGGCTTCAACTCGTCCTACGTCGGCGGCCTTTTCGATGGATCGTTCGTTGATACGAGAATTGCACAACTCAATATCGACGGAGATTTTTACCAATACTCCGCTCGGGTCAACGGGCAGGGATCGAACCCCTACTCGCAAACTCCGAACTTCTACCAATTCGGATCAGATTTTCAGAATGTCATCGCCAGCTTCACTTACGCCGACGGAGCGACTCCCGACAGGTTGCAGCTCTGGATTGATCCAGCATCAACCGCCGCCCCAGCCGATCTGTCGCTCGATAACATGGGAACTCCAGTTGGCACAGACTTCAGCGGCTTTGTATTGTCTCAATTTTCATTTTCACACGAGGTCAATATTTCCAATCTCGTTGTGGCTGACACGTTTGCAGAAACACTCGATGTTCTTGCCGTTCCCGAACCATCGGTCTTCGCACTTGTTGTTGGAGCGATCGTCGTCAGCGGTTTTGTCTGTCGAGCGCGCCGTCAGCGCGCCTGAAAGCGTCGCCACCTGAAGATCTCCGAAGCGTCCAGCATTCGCGTGCTGGACGCTTCTTCGTTTCATGACCACGAGGTGCATTTCTGTTCAGAAAAAATTCGCGCTGAAACGGAAAACGACTACCTTGGTGAGCAGACGGGTTTGCCCGAACCAAACTACAAAGTCCAAGTAAGGAAAATTTCGCCTCCAGCTGAATTCGATGAGGTTATTGTGTAAAAAATCCACCCTTCGCTTCGCAGGTTCCGCCCTCATATCGACTCTGCTGGCCATCGTTGTACTCACGATTATCGTCACTGCTTTTCTGCAGAGCATGACCTCGGAGCGGCGGACTGCCCGGAGTTATATGAATCTAACTCGAGCGAAGCTTTTAGCCGAGAGCGGATACCAAGCAGCAGCCGATAATCTCCTGACTTCCAACCTCGATTTTACGATAAACGCATACGAAGAGTCATCGACGAACTATGACTCGTCGACAGTTACGGCCCCGTATCTTGTTTCTCTTAGACTCGCTGCAGATGGAGCATCGGTTGCTGAGAAACGATTCCTCAACTCGGCCTATTCCCCATCCGATCCGACCGCCTCGCCCGCCAGCGTTGTTTCGGATCTGACCGATATCAATTTCCCGACTTCCGGCGCTACCAACGGTCCCATTGGAATCCGCGATACTGCTGGGAACCGCAGAATCATCCCGGTACCGTGGGTCGAGATCTTGCACGATCCAAACAGAGCAAGAAATGATGATTCTCAAAACACTAATTATAATCCGGTTGTCGGACGTTTCGCCTATTGGATCGACGATGAAAGCGCCAAAATAGATATAGCTGTTGCTGGAAACGCTGACGGAACGGACGACTCCTCGGCCAGATCGAACGGATCTGAGGTGCCTGAGGTATCCATTCACACTCTCGTCTCAGGCTCACCGGCAGAAAACCAAACGGTGAAGGCTTTCTTGAACCAGCGAGACGCTTCCCCCCTCCCCACATATTCTTGGACTGCTGCGTCATTCCGTCAGTATCAAAACAATCCTACCTCTGGCCTATCCGTCGATTCGTATTGGAACGACATTCGTCAGTTCGTATCCGCCTATTCCTTGAGCGATGAGCGAGGCTCACGGGGAATCCGAAAAATCAATCTCAATGACTACGTCGATCTTTCCACCGACATCACCAGTCCAGCAGGTCGTCAACAAATCGCCGATCACGTTATCGCTCTCGGTGAGTTCATCGTCGACGCACTACTTGGGTTTTCGGAACGAGTTTCAACTGATATCAACCTGAATCAAAACGACCAACTCGTGTATGCGACCCGAATCGCTGCAAATATTTACGACTACATTGATACCGATAGCCAGCCAACCGTTATCCGCAATGGTCGGGATGGCTGGGAAGAACCTCCCGACATCAATGGCATCGGAGAAGGTGCTCCAGCATTACCCCCGATTGCTTTCGGAAAAGAAGCCGTTCCTCAACTCACAGAATATGTCGGTTACTTCTATCCCGATTCGGGCAGCCTCCGAATAGATCACACTTTCGAGTTTTTGAATGTTTACCAGAAACCAATCCGATTGAATAAACTGGGGGCTGTTACAATATTAATCTCTGAGCGCAACGATGTGACCCCTCAGTCCGGGTCGGGACCAGATATAGCGCCCGATCCCGATTTGCCCGGAGAACCCGGCAATGCGCCGCTCGCCCTACAGATACCGGCTGGATCCGAAATGCCAGCAGGACGCTATACGTTGGCAACAACCCTTCCACCAGGATCAACTCTACGAAACATGTGGGTTGAGGGAGCACCAAGTTTCATCGATTTACCGCGAAACGAACCTACATATACCTATGGAAGCTCCGGCCTCAGAATGGATGGTGACCAATTAGCCACGTCGGCAGACGTCAACACGGAAATACTGGTCGTTAACGACTTCGGGTATCTTGATATTGAAACCCGCATTGCCCAGCAAGGTGCTGCTATATTCCGCACGACCGGCAGCAATCCTAATCGCGTCATCGCCACTCAACCTTTTGGCAATGACGGCACGAGCGGGGGCAATAACGCAAACCGCCATTTTCCGCTTGATAGTGGAGATCCTCGTTCGCTGACCGATGTCTATCCAGCCTACTCCGAGGCTGGAGGCTCGGTGAGCGCAATCGCGTGGCGGCGAAACACTTCAAACTCCCAAAGTGCCACCCGGCTGGGCGGAGACTCCAATGGCGGAACTTACGGTTTTTTTCCCACCAATTCAAACAGCGAGCCGAATCACTGGGTCCCCGAACCGCTGGTCTCCACCGGCACATCGAATTTCACGCGACCAACGGCAGTTATTCGCGATGGTCATATGCAGACGATCGGAGAACTTGGATTCATTTATGATCCGGCAGTCCCGGATCAGCTACGATTTGGTAATACTACAAACGGAACTTTTCGGCGGGGAGGATTCCGAACGTTGGCCATCGGTGCCACAGCTAGCGAACTTGCTGCTGGTGCCGGACAGCTTCCTCAATTGCTCAATGCCGATGCGAATTTGCCCAAAATCAATTCTAAGCGTGCCTATCGACTTCTTGACATTTTTCGAGCAGATAATTCTCTCAGAGGCAAGATTCTCGTAAATTCCGCCCTCCGCGATCCAGCCAATCTCCCCCTCCGCTCAGTATTTGAATCGCTTAAAACGCAAAGCAACAATGACCCCACGAATATTTTCCCGTCCGGCAAAGATGTTAGTCTGCCTAGTAATTCGGACTTATCAACGGACGACTTGATTGAGGCTCTGATTGATGCAGCGCGCTCACCGGCTATCGGTCCATTCTTATCTTTAGGGCAGATTACGGACCTTGAGATATTCAATGAGGGCGAATTATTGATCCCGGAAGTGGATCTCACTTCTGAGGACGATCGTGTAAATATGACAGATGCGGGTAGAGAAGAAGTGCTTCGGCACACATTCGGTCTACTTACCACTAAAGGTTCCGTTTATTCGATTCATGTCGTCGGCCAAACGGGCGTTAGCAAGTCCGGCACTTTCCGCCCTGATTCAACGGCACGTTTGACAAGAACTGTCGAACTTGAACGTAGTTATCCGGCTGCGCCCTATGAAAACATCGAAAATCTTGTGGATAACAATGTCCCGAACTCAGTCAGCTTGCGCTTACTTTCAACTATCTGGGAATGAAATTCTTACTCCGCTCAGTCATCGCAGTCCTCAGCTTAACAGCGATCTTGTCCGCCTGGGCTCAAAAACCGACGCAAGACTCAGGGAAATACCTTCGTGTAGTAAACCTACTTCCAATAAATTCAGAGAAAGTCGATATTTTCGTTGGGGAAGACCCCTATCTCCTCGGTGCCAAGTCAGGATTTATTCGTAACTATGATTCTGCTCCCAACGGTGGAAAATTCAGCATCCGGCGAGGTGATGTGATCCTAGATAGCTTCGAGCTAGAACGAGGAAAGAATCAATTTTACACTCTGGTAATTCGGTCGGGGCAGGGCGACAAAATCATTGCGCAACTCCTTTCCGACGCAGCGACGATTCCGGAACCAGACGAACAAAGGTCAATCTCGCCAGAGCCACCTCCAAAGCGTCTGCGAATTTACGTGGGTGGCTATGATTTCGCCATCGAGGTCTCTGCTGACAAAATCGGCAAATGGAACGCCACCTCGGATGGCCTATTTGAAGAAATTGAGTTGGGTGATACTGAACCCCAGACAGTTAAAGTTTCGTTTACTGACCGCTACGGTGCCTCGGTCGACCTCTTTTACCCTACGGACTTCTCGCTCAACCGCGAATACTCCGTATTCGTTTCTCAACGCGCCCGTAATCGTCCCCGCGTAGGTGCATTCCCCGATAACGTCCTCCCAGCCGATGACCCCGAATCTGAAATCGCCGATTCAGATTAGGATTTTTTATGAGCAAGTATTGGATAATGAGATCTCTCAGTATTTTACAACTGACTTGAAAAGCAGAATGGCAGGTAAAGGACAAGGTGCTTACCGGATTCAATCCGTCCAGCATGCAAATGACGAATGCGGCTCTCCCTGATTGTCCCTATCTCATTCAAGTATTGCAGCCGCATCAGGATTGCTTTTAGCTCGACAGGTTTCTTCTTCCAGCCCCAATGCGTCTCTCTCTCTTCATTTTCATTTTAACGACTACCCCCCTCCTCGCCGCCGAATCAGCACTGACGCGGGACGAGGCGTTTCGTAAGATCCAGTCGGAAGCCATCGCTCAATCCATTCTCGAGGAGGCCTCTGCCGATCTCGAAGCCAAGCGCTACGAGGAGGCTCTCGCCAAACTCGATGCCGTCCCCGCCGAGCAGATCGAATCCGATCCCGCGCTCCTCAATGCACGCGGTGCCGTCCTCGTTCAACTTGGGCGTGACGACGATGCACGGGCGGTTTTCAGCCGAGTCCTGCAAATCGATCCCAATTTCTTCCCAGCCCGCTTCAATCAGGGCGAGGTGCTCTTTCAGGAGGGGAAATTCGACGAGGCCGCCGCTCACTTCCTTGGCATGACGCAGCAGTCCGGCACCAATCCACTCCTCAAGTTCAAACTCTTTCTTTCCTACCTGCTGGCAGGGAACGACCTTCGAGCCAACACCACGCTGCGCGACATTCGCTTCCCGCTCGACGGCCCGGCTTGGTATTTTGCGCAAGCCGCCGAGAAACTGCAATCCGGTGACACCGCCGCCGGTCGCAAGCTCGCAAAAACCGGACGAATCATTCACGACGACTCCTCCCCTTACGTCGAGTCCCTCCAAGACGCCGGTTTGATGAAAAACTGAATTTTCTGATTGCCCGCGAAAGACGCGAACATCGCTAAAAATTCTTCTCAGAAACTTTTCTCAACCATTTCCTTTTCGCGCCATCCGTGCAATTCGCGGGCCAACTTGCATTTCTGGATCAATTTATCCGCGCCAATCC
The DNA here is from genome assembly GCA_963740185.1 of uncultured Verrucomicrobiae bacterium. Classification (GTDB taxonomy): domain Bacteria; phylum Verrucomicrobiota; class Verrucomicrobiia; order Chthoniobacterales; family JAATET01; genus CAVVKW01. Next base: position 18,455 of record CAVUDH010000006.1, on the reverse strand, counting down.
GCGCCATCCGCGGTTGAAGTCTCCATGGGCAAACCCAAATCCGCGTCCTCTCGTCCACGCGTCCTCGTCACCGGTGCCGCCGGCTTCATCGGCAGTGCGATCGTTCAAGAACTCAACACTCGCGGCGTCGAAGACATTCTCGTGACGGACGTCCTCGGCCACGACGACAAGTGGCGCAACCTCGCGCCCCTGCGCTTCGACGATTACCTCCAAGCGGACGACTTCCTCGCCCGCATCACCGCCGATCCCGATGCGTTTGGAAAAATCGACCGCGTCTTTCACCTCGGGGCCTGCTCCGCCACCACGGAAACCGACGGCGACTACCTGATCGCCAACAATTACCGCTACACTCAGACGCTCGCCGAGTGGGCGCTCAGCCGGGATGCCCGTTTCGTCTACGCCTCCTCCGCCGCGACTTACGGCGACGGCGAACAGGGCATGGACGACACCGACGCCGACCTCCAGCGTCTGCGTCCTCTGAATCTCTACGGCTACTCGAAGCAACTCTTCGACCTCCACGCTCAGCGCCGTGGCTATCTCGACGACATCATCGGCGTGAAGTATTTCAACGTCTACGGACCCAACGAATATCACAAGGGCGAGATGCGCAGCCTCGTCTGCAAGGCCTACGATCAGATCATGGACAGCGGTCGCATCCGGCTCTTCAAGAGTCACAAGCCGGAATACCTGGACGGCGAGCAGATGCGCGATTTCGTCTACGTGAAGGACGCCGTGGCCATGACACTGCATCTCGCTGACACCAAATCAGCGGGCGGCCTCTACAACGTCGGATCCGGCGTTGCCCGCACGTGGCTCGACCTTGCCCGGGCCATTTTCACTGCGCTCGACCGCGAGCCGGCCATCGACTTCATCGACATGCCGGACTCCATCCGCGGGCAATACCAATACTACACCTGCGCCGACATCGGAAAAATCCGCTCCACCGGCTACGAACCGGAAACCACCGCCCTCGAGGCGGCGATCCACGACTACGTCACCGGCTACCTCCAACCGCACGCCCACCTGGGCGACCGGTAGCGCAGAGCCTCTGGCTGCTCCTTCGCGATTCCGCCAGCCGGAGCCATGCGTCAGCGAAAATGCTCCACCAGCATTTCTGCGACGTCGGCGAAGCTCTCCCGCACCCCGAGCGAGCCCGAGCGACCGCCTTGAAGCACGAAAACCGGAACCCGCTCCCGCGTGTGGTCCGTCCCGCGTCCAGGTCGGATCGTTCCCGTGATCCGCCGTGATGATCACCAAATCCTCGTCCCGAACCCGCGCCAGGAATCCCCCCAGCCACCCGTCAAATTCCTTCAGCGCCGCTGCGTAGCCAGCGACGTCCCGACGATGACCGAAGAGCATGTCGAAATCGACGAGGTTCGCAAAAATCAGCCCGCCGTCCCGCTCGGCCCACAAGCGGTCGATCACCGCCATCCCGTCCGCGTTTGACCTGGTCGGGTGCGATTCCGTCACGCCACTGCCCGCGAAAATGTCCGAGATCTTGCCCACCCCGATCACCGGCACCCCCGCGTCTTCGAGCGCGTTGAGGACGGTCCGCGGCGGGACCAGCGAGTAATCGTGCCGATTCGAGGTTCGCTGAAACCCGGTCGGCGCCTCTCCCTCGAAGGGTCGCGCGATCACCCGTCCGATCCGCCAGTCGTCACAATGCCGCCGCGCGATCCGCAAATCCGGTCAAGCTCAGCCACCGGCACGACCGATTCGTGGGCGGCGATCTGCAGCACGGAGTCGGCTGAAGTGTAAAGAATCGGGCATCCCGTCTCCACGTGCTGCGCACCCAGCCGTTCAAGAATCTCCGTCCCGCTCGCCGCCACGTTTCCGATAAACGTGATCCCCGCCTCCGACTTCGATGGCGTCGACCAATTCCGGCGGAAACGACTCGAACGTCGCGAACGCCTCCTCCAGCTCCACCCCGGCCAACTCCCAGTGCCCCGTCGTCGTATCCTTCCCCGCCGAGACCTCCGTCATCGCACCGACCAAGGCTGCTTCGGGCAACTCGCCTGCTTCTCCGCCGGCTGCCAGTGCCAAAGCGGCGTCCAAGCCCAACTCCCGAAGATTCGGCAACTCCAGATTCGGCATTGCCTCCAAAATGTGCCCCAGTGTATTGGCCCCCGCGTCGCCGTATTCCCCCGCGTCCGGCGCGTTCCCGCAGCCCAACGCTATCGAGCACCAACAAAAGCGCCCGCCCCATCACTTCACCCAATCCAAAATCTAACAATCCAAAATCTAAAATCCCACCGGGTGCCACGCCGTCTTCATCTCCACGGTGTCGAGGATCCAATACGGATTCTCCGATCCCGCCGCCCACGCTTTCGCGTCCAGTCGATGATCCGCGAACCGCTTCAGGTTGATCGCCATCCCGCCTTCCAGCGTCTTCACGATCTCCGCGTCGTCGCAGCCGTTCACCACCGCGTTCACGTCCATGTGGCTCGCAAATTGAGGCGCCAGCTCGGCGCGGATTCCGGTGAGCAAATTGACCACTCCCCCCGGCAGATCGCTCGTTGCCAGGACCTCGGTGAAAGTCACCGCCGGCAGTGGATACCGCTCGGAAGCCAGCACGATCACGGCGTTTCCGCTCAGGATCGCGGGCGCGACCAATCCAACCAGCGCCAGCAGCGCGGGCGCATCCGGGCAGATCACCGCCACCACACCGGTCGGCTCCGGAGTCGTGAAATTGAAGTGCGGCGTCGCCGTTGGATTCACCGACGAAAACAGCGCCCCGTATTTATCGGTCCAACCCGCGTAGTGAACCAGCAGGTCGATGGCCGCCGTCACCTCGTCCGCCGCGTCCCCCGGCTTCGCTCCCGTCGATATCGTCAACTCGGCCTCGAGCTCCGCGCGGCGGCATTCCAGCACCTCCGCCGCCCGGTAAAGAATCTGCCCGCGCAGATACGCACTCGCACCCGACCATTTGTCGACCGCCTTGCGCGCGGCCACCACCGCGTCCCGGAAATCCTTCCTGGAAGCCTGCGCGTAGTTTGCCAGCACGGTTTCCCCATCCGCCGCGAGGGCCGGTCGCACCCGACCGCTTTCACTCCGGGGAAAAGCACCGCCGATGGAGAGCTTGTAGGTCTTGCGCACGGCCAGTCGGCCTGCCGTCGGGTTCGATTTTGTTTTCACAGCCACAGTGTCTCGAAGATATTCCGCGCATGTTGAAAAACGAGCCAATTTACGTTGCCGGGCATCGCGGCATGGTCGGGAGTGCCGTCGTCCGCCGCCTCGAAGCCGGCGGATTCGAAAAAATCCTCACCGCCACCCGCGCGGATCTCAATCTCCAGGACACCGCCGCCGTCCACAAGTTTTACGCCACCCACCGCCCCGCCGTCGTCGTCGTCGCTGCCGCCAAGGTCGGCGGGATCGTTGCCAACAACGAACAACCGGTCGAGTTCCTCCTCGAAAACCTCCGCATCCAGAACAACCTCATCGCCGCTGCGCACGAGCACGGCGTCCGGAAGCTCCTCTTCCTCGGCAGCTCCTGCATCTACCCGAAATTCGCCGACCAACCGATCCGGGAGGACTCGCTCCTCACCGGCGCGCTCGAACCCACGAACGACGCCTACGCCCTCGCCAAGATCGCCGGCATCCGCCTCTGCCAGGCCTACTCGACCCAATACGGTCGCAACTTCATCTCCGGCATGCCGACCAACCTCTACGGCCCGAACGACAACTTCGACCTCCACACCTCCCACGTCCTCCCCGCCCTCATCCGCAAGGTCCACCACGCCCGGCTCACCGGCGCTCCCACCGTTCCCATCTGGGGAACCGGCACGCCCCGGCGGGAATTTCTCCACGTCGATGATCTCGCCGACGCCTGCCTCTTCCTGCTCGAAAACTACGACTCACCCGACATCGTCAACATCGGCTGCGGCGAAGACGTCACCATCCGCGAACTCGCGGAGACCGTCTGCGACGTCCTCGGTTACGAGGGCGAACTCGCCTTCGACACCTCCAAACCCGACGGCACCCCTCGCAAACTCCTCGACATGACCAAACTCTTCGACCTCGGCTGGCGGCCCAGGATTCCGCTCACCAGCGGAATCAAGACTGCCTACGAATGGTTCCTCGCAAACGTAAAATCCAAATGAATTCCACCCTTCACCATTCACTGATCACCATTCACGGCGTCATCGCCCTCCTCCTCCTCACTTCGTGTGCCACTGATACCACCATGAAAAACGAACGCGATATCGTCGCCTACCAGTCCACCGTCACCGAGCTGCAATCGCGTCCGACCGTCGCTCCCGGCAGCGCCGAAGAGCGCGCCGGCATCCAGCGTTTCAAGGACTTCTTCGCCGATCTCACCGCCGAATCCGTCCGCGAAAAAACGAAATCCACCTACTCGGAAGACGTTTTCTTCAACGACACGCTGAAAACCATCCGTGGCAACGAAGCCCTCGAAGAATACTTCCTCGAAACCGCCAAGAACGCCAAAATGGTCCGCGCCACCGTCCAGGACGTCGCATCGTCCGATGGCAATTACTACATCCGCTGGGTCATGGACGTGGAATTTGCCAAATTCAAAAAGGGCGAAACCGTGCGCACCATCGGCATCACCCAGGTACGATTCACCCCGGACGGAAAGATCGCCCTCCACCAGGATTTCTGGGATCCCGCCGCCGGCCTCTACGAGCACATTCCCGTCCTCGGGGGCGCCATCCGGGCCATCAAGAGCCGCTTCTAATCACCCGCGGCTGCTTAAATCCGACCGCCACGCATTTCTCGGTTCTTATTTCCGAATTCACCCCACATCATCACTCGCATGAAACGCACCACCCCACTCATCTTCGTTGGAGCCACCGCCCTACTCGGAGCCGTCTTCTACGCTTTCTACGCCACCTCCCGGTTTTCCGTGGAGATCGCTCGTTATACCGTCCTCCGCTCCGAGGGCCCGTTTGAAATTCGCGATTACCCCGACCTTATGGTCGCCCGCACGCACCTCGAATCCGGCGACGACGACTCGGCCTTCCGGCGTCTCTTCGCATTCATCAACGGTGACAACGTCCGGTCGGAGAAAATTCCGATGACCGCTCCGGTCTTCACCGACACCGACGACAGCATGAGCTTCGTGCTTCCCGACGACCTCGACACCCCGCCGGACGCCACCGTCGAGGGCGTGACGCTTCAACGCCGGCCCGCCACCCGCGTCGCCGTCTACCGTTACTCCGGTGCCTCCACCCGCGAGAATGAAGCCGCCGCCATCGAACGACTCCGTCAGTGGACGACCACGCAGGGCATTGCTACCGAGGGAGAACCCACCATCGCGACCTACGATAGCCCGATGATCCCGCCCCCACTCCGCCGCACGGAAGCATTCATCTCGATCAAAGAAAGCTGATCCCCATCGACCATCCGACCACTTCCGCCGCGCTTTGCGCTGCCTGCGGAATGTGCTGCGACGGCACGCTGTTCCACGCGGTCACGCTCCAGCCGGATGACTCCCCGCGGGCAATCGCCGCCCGGGGCATCCACGTCAAACGCAAACGCGGCGAGTCCTTTTTCCACCAACCCTGCCCCGCCCACGCGCACGATCACTGCACGATCTACGACGCCCGGCCCACCCGCTGCCGGAAGTTCAATTGCCGCCAACTCCTCCGCGTCACCGCCGGCGAAATTACTGCAGCTCAGGCCCTCGCAGCCATCGAGTCCGCCCGCCATCAATCCGCCCGGGTCGATGCACTCATCGAGCAAGTCGCCCAGACCAATCCCGCCCGCAGCCTCGCTCACCGCACCGCCAATGCGCTGACGACTGACGCACCGACCACGGCCCATCACGAACTCCGCACCGCTTTCGACGAACTCGAAACGTTTCTCGATGCTAATTTCCGCGTCCCCGAGGAATAGAAATCTTCCGTATTCTTCGCGTCCTTTGCGTGCTTCTTTTCAAAATCAGCCCATGCCGACCGACCGCCTCCACTTTCAGCTCGAAGCCGAGGCCGCCGGATCACGCGCCCGCGCCGCCCGGTTCCGCACGCTTCACAACGAAGTCCGCACCCCCCTTTTCATGCCCGTTGGCACCCAGGCCACCGTCAAAGCCCAGCTCCCCCAAACCCTTGAATCCAGCGGCTCCCAGATCCTCCTCGCGAACACCTACCACCTCCTCCTCCGCCCCGGTCCCGAGGTCTTCCAGCGCCTCGGCGGCATTCACAAGTTCATGACCTGGCCCCGCTCGGTCCTGACGGACTCCGGCGGATTTCAAATTTTCTCCCTCCCTCACGCCCGCTCGATCACCGAGGCCGGAGCCACCTTCCAGAGCTACGTCGACGGGCGCACGCACGTCCTCAGTCCCGAGCACAGCATCGGGACGCAGCTCGCCATCGGTAGTGACATCATGATGGCGCTCGACCAATGCGTCGCCTCCACCGCCGATCACGCCACCGCCCGCGCCGCCGTCGAGCTCACCCAGCGCTGGGCCGTCCGCAGCCTGGCCGCCCGCGGTGATTCTCCCGCCGCGCTCTTCGGCATCGTGCAGGGAGCCATCGACCCTGACCTCCGCCGCCAGAGCGCCGCCGGACTCACCGAACTCCCCTTCGACGGGTTCGCCCTCGGCGGCCTCGCCGTCGGCGAGACCAAATCCGAGCGCGAAGACACCTGCGCGCACGGCGCCGACCTCCTTCCTCGCGACAAACCCCGCTACCTCATGGGCGTCGGCACGCCCCTTGACATCCTGGAAGCCGTCCACCGCGGTATCGACATGTTCGACTGCATCATCCCGACGCAGGTCGCGCGGCGAGGCGGCGCGTTCACCTCCCGCGGCTTCATCCAGCTCCGCCGCAGCATTCACAAATTCTCCGGCGAAAAACTCGACCCGCAGTGTGACTGCGCGACCTGCGCCCGCCATTCGCGAGCCTACCTCCACCACCTCACCAAGACCGAGGAAACCCTCGGCTGGCAGCTCATCGGCGAGCACAATATCCACTTCTACCACCAACTCATGCGCGACACCCGGGCCGCCATCCTCGACGGCTCGTTCCTGCAATTTTACGAAAAGACCCGCCGCGTCCTCGGCAAAGACGACCTCGACAACCCCGTCGACTCGCCCAAAACCCGACCCGTCAAACGCCCCCGCCTCGGCGACTACGAGATCCACACCGCGCGCGAAGGATTCGCCAGCATCCTCCACCACGCCAGCGGCGAGATCATGCACGCCCGCACTCCACCGATGGACGAAGCCGAGCGCCTCTACGTCGGGCAGGCGCGACTCGCCGACCGACTCCGCGAACCTGACCCCACGCCGATCGTTCTCTGGGACGTCGGACTCGGTGCCGCCGCCAACGCCATGGCGGCCATCCGCTGCCACGAAGCCACCCCGTCGCCCCGCCCACTCCACGTCGTCAGTTTCGAGAACGACCTCGACTCGCTCCGACTCGCCTTCGCCCACAACGAACGCTTCCACTACCTCCGCCACTCCGCGCCCCACGCCCTCCTCCGCGACGGCCGCTGGCAATCCCGATCCAATCCCGACCTCACCTGGACCCTCGTCCCCGGCGACTTCGTGGAAACTCTTTCCACCGCCACCGGCCCGCCCGACATCGTCTTCTACGACATGTTCTCCGCGAAGACCACCGACGGCCCCTGGACCCTCGAAGCCTTCCGTCGTCTCCGCGCCGCCTGCGGCGACCACGCCACGGAGCTTTTCACCTACACGGTCGCGACCTCGACTCGCATCGTCATGTTGGCAGCCGGATTCCATCTCGCCCGGGGCATCGGCACCGGCCCGAAAGCCGAGACCACCATCGCCCTCTCCCCCGCAGCCGCCCGTCGGCACGACCGCGACCTGATTCCCGACACCTGGCTCGAAAAGTGGAACCGATCCGAGGCCAAGTTCCCTCCCGATCTCCCTGCCACAGACCACGCTTCCTTCGAGGACTCCATCCGCTCCCACCCCCAGTTTACTCCGGGTCAAAACGTTGCCGAACGAGCCGCCGGTGCGTAACGTTTCCGAAATCACCATGCGTCTCGACGAACTCTTCGCCCAAAAGCCCCGCACCCTTTCTTTCGAATTCTTTCCGCCCAAAAACGAACGCGGCTGGCACACCCTCGAGGACACGATTGATCAACTCGTCCCTCTCGGACCCGACTTCGTTTCCGTCACCTACGGTGCCGGCGGCGGCACCCGCGAGAAAACCCGAGAAGTCATCGAGCACATCGCCAAAAACGCCGGCATCCCCGCCATGGCCCACCTGACCTGCGTGAATGCCACCAAGGCCGAACTCCGCGAACTCTTTGACGAATACGCCGGGCACGGCATCCAAAACCTTCTCGCGCTGCGCGGTGATCCGCCCAAGGGCGAGGACCGCTTTACCCCCACCGACGGCGGCTGCGAATACGCCACCGACCTCATCGACCTCATCCAGGCCGACGGACGCTTCGCCGTCCTGTGCGCCGCCTTCCCCGAGTCCCATCCCGACGCACCCTCCCGCGAGGCGGACCTCGACAACCTGCAGCGCAAGTTCGACAAGGGGGCGGTCGCCGCCATGACCCAGTGCTTCTTCAGCGCGCCCCTCTACACCCGGTTGGTCGAAGAAATGACGACCCGGCTCGGACGTCCCGCCCGCATCCTTCCCGGCATCCTCCCGGTCATCGATTGGGGTGCGCTCACCCGGTTTTGCAAAATGTGCAAAGCGGACGTTCCCGACGCCCTCCGCGACATCATGGAGCCCGTCGCCGACAATCGCGTGGAAATGCGGAAGCGCGGCATGGCCTACACGATCGATCTCTGCCGCGAGATTCTCGAAGCCGGCAGCCCCGGCCTCCACCTCTACGCGCTGAATCGCAGCACCGCCACCGCCGAGATCGTCACCGCTCTCCGCCAGTCCGGTCACTTGGACTAACGACTCGAACCGCCCGCCCACCCGAAGTCATTCGACCGGCTGCAACGGAAAGATTTGCACGTCCACGCCCGCCGAGATCAGCGAGTGGTCGGGTGGCACCGCTCCCACGTCGAACCCCGCCTGCTTCAGCGGCACCGCACTCCACCGAGGCACCTCCGTCTCCGCCACTTCGTAAGGGTGGTGCCACACCCGACCGGAATACAGCTGGCGGTTTCGGTAGGCAAACAAACGGTAACGCTCGACGAGAAACGCCTCGAGCGAACCCACCTCCGAGCGCCCGGCTTCGCCCGCCGCCCGGTATTCGTAGTGCGCCGTCTCCCGTTGCCCACTCCGCCGACAGTCGTAATAAACGAACCGGCTTTCCGGTCCGACTTGCGCCCGCATCCGCGCCCGGAAATACGGTAGCTTGAAAAACGTCCGCGCAGCCCACACCGCCACCGGTTGGGAACAATCCAGCGAGTAAAACCACACCCCCGCCCGACCCGCGCGATCCCGCACGTAGGTCCTCACGTTCAGCTCGGGAAAATCCGAAAGCCAGTAAACCGGCGGACACAACGCCGGACGCACGTCCTGCATGAAAAATGGGACCACCCCCACGTAAGCCCTCCCGTCGAACGTATCCACCTCCAGCCCGTGCGGCAGCGAAGCCTGCACCGCATCGGCGTCGACCTCCCAGTGGAGAAACAGCAACCGCCGCCACTTCTGAAACATCACAGCCCGCCCGCCGGGTCGCGGAGTCGGGGACACTGCATTCATGGTATAGAAGAAACGTAATCCGCCGCCAACCGGTTGCCCGCAACGGAGTGGCGGCTTCCAGCCGCCAACAACTTCCGCCCGCCCCTACTTCTTCTCTTCCTCGAGCAGTGCCTTCACCTTCTCCTCGATCTCCGCCGCCACCGCCGGATCATCGCGCAGCGCCTGCTTGGCCGCGTCCCGACCCTGGGCCAGTTGCGATCCATTGTAGCTGAGCCACGAGCCGCGCTTCTCGAGCACTCCCTTCTCGATTGCCAGATCGAGCAGCGATCCCACGCTGGAAATCCCCTCGTTATACATGATGTCGAACTCCGCCTCCGTGAACGGAGCCGCGACCTTGTTCTTCACCAGCTTCAGCCGCGTCCGGTTCCCCGTCACCGTCCCGTCACTCGTCTTGATCGCGCCAATCCGCCGGATGTCACACCGCACGCTCGAATAGAATTTCAGCGCCCGACCGCCGGGCTGCGTCTCGGGATTTCCAAACATCACCCCGATCTTCTCGCGAACCTGGTTCGTGAAGATCACCACGGTCTGAGCCTTCGAAATGAACGACGTCAATTTCCGCAGCGCGGCGCTCATCAGCCGCGCCTGCGCACCCACCGTCGTGTCACCGATCTCGCCTTCCAGCTCAGCCTTCGTCACCAGGGCCGCCACGGAATCCAGCACGATCACGTCCAACGCATTCGAACGCACGAGCGTCTCGCAAATCCGCAACGCCTCCTCGCCCGAACTCGGCTGCGACACCAACAAATCGTCCAGCTTCACGCCCAGCTTCTGCGCGTAACCCGGGTCCAGCGCGTGCTCGACGTCGATGAATGCCGCCAAGCCGCCCAGCTTCTGCGCCTGCGCGATCACGGTCAGCGTCAGCGTCGTCTTACCCGACGATTCCGGCCCGTAGACTTCGACGATTCGTCCGCGCGGAAACCCACCGACACCCAGCGCACGATCGATGAGAATGTTCCCCGTCGGGATCACCTCGACCTTGGAATAGGTCGTATCACCGAGCCGCCGGATCGCCTCGTCACCGTAATCCTTCGCGATCTGTTGAATGGCCAGATCCAGGTTGCGGTTCCGCGCCGCCACCGCTTTATCGTCCACCGTTGCCACTGCCGTATCCGTCTTTGCCATAGGCGGAAAACGCTAAAACCAACCCCCACTCCCGCCCAGCAAAAACTCCGCCACCCCGGGGACCGCGAGTTCGGGGACCGCGAGCTTCCAGCTCGCCGGATTGGGCTTCCAGCCCAATCCCCGTCCCCAACCGCGCAGCGGCACTCCCCTCACGCCCCCCGCAAAAACCCCGAGATCGGGCTCGTCGCGCTCGCCGCGTCCCCCCGCATCGGCAACCGCGCCGACACCGCCGTCCGCGCCGCCTCCACCGTCATCCGAAACGCCTGGGCCATCCGCACCGCGTCGCCCGCCGCCGCGATGGCGGTATTCACCAGCACCGCGTCCGCCCCCATCTCGATCGCCTCCGCCGCGTGACTCGGCGCGCCGATCCCCGCGTCCACGATCACCGGCACCGTCGCCTGCTTGATGATGATCTCGATCTGCCCCCGCGTCTCAATCCCCCGATTGCTCCCGATGGGAGAGCCAAGCGGCATCACCGTCGCCACCCCCACGTCCTGCAGCCGCTTCGCCAGCACCGGATCGGCATTGATGTAGGGCAGCACCACAAAACCCTCTTTCACCAGAATCTTCGCGGCCTCGAGCGTCTCCACCGGGTCCGGCAGCAGGTAATGCGGGTCGGGATGAATCTCCAGCTTCACCCAATTCGGCATTCCCGCCGCCACCGCCAGACGCGCCAGGCGCACGGCCTCCTCCGCGTTCATCGCCCCGCTCGTGTTCGGAAGGAGGAGGTATTTTTCCGGATCCACGAAATCCAGAATGTTTGCGTAAGGATCCTTCTTCCCGCTCAAGTCCGCGCGCCGCAATGCCACCGTCACAATCTCCGCTCCGCTCGCCGCCAGCGCATCGCACATTCGTTCGTTCGACGAAAATTTCCCCGTCCCCACCAACAGCCGCGAACCAAAACTCCGCCCCGCAATCACCAGCGGATCAACCAACTCACTCATCCCCGACACCTACCCCCCACCACCAAACCAGCGCAAGCATCCTGCTTGCCCGATTCGCGCAAGCCCAAGGGCTCGCGCAACTCTCAATGAAAATCGTGCGACCGCGGCATCGCCGCCATCTCCCCGGCCCGGAGCCCCTCGACCACCCGCGCTTTCACCAGGATCACCCCATCCTTCGACCGCTGCACGGTCCCGCCAACCCGCAAAAACGCCTCCTGCGACACGACCAGCCGCCGCCGCTCGAATAGCTGCGGCTCCAGGATCGCGTTCGCCACGCCGGTTTCGTCCTCGAGACTCACGAAGAAAAACCCCTTCGCCGTCCCCGGACGCTGACGGCAGATCACCAGCCCGCCGATCCACACCCGCGCCCCGTTCACCGCCTCCAGCAAATCCGCCGCCGTCCACACGTCCGGCAATTGCTCCCGGATCAACGCCATCGGGTGCGCCCCCGTCGTCAGCCCCGTGCCGGCAAAATCCGCGTTCGTCCGCTCCACCTCCGTCATCGCCTCCAGCGGTGAAACGACTTTTCCGTCGAACAATTCCCCGACCCCCACCGGCTGCTCGACCTGCCACAACCCATCGCGCCGGTCCTCGGCCAGCCCGTTCAGCGCGCCGATCCGCGCCAGATTTCGCAACGCCGACTTGTCCAATCCCGTCCGCGCCTTGAAATCCGCCACGCTCGCAAACCCCGCCCGCCCCCGCTCGGCCACGATCCGCTCCGCGTCCACCTCACCCAACCCCCGCACAACGCAAAATCCCAGCCGCACCGAATCGTCCTCACCCACCGTGCACTTCACCCCCGACTCCAGCACCGACACCGGTCGCATCCGCAGCCCCCGCGCCTTCGCGTCCTGCACCAGCGTCGAAGCGGAGTAAAATCCCATCGGTTGGTTGTTCAGCAACGCCGCGAAAAATTCCGGGCCCCGGTGCGTCTTCAGCCAACAACTCGCGTAGGCAATCAGCGCGAAGCTGATCGCGTGACTCTCCGGGAATCCGTAGACCGCGAACGACTGCACCGACTTCACGATCTGATCCGCCACCCCATCCTCGATCCCCTTCGCCGCCATCGCCGCCCGCAGCTTCAGGCACACCTTGTCCATCCGCTCGTGCGACCGGTGAAAGCTCAGCGCCCGCCGCAACTCCTCCGCCTCCCCACCCGTGAAGTCCGCCATCACCATCGCCATCTTCAGCAACTGCTCCTGAAAAAGCGGCACCCCGTACGTCCGCTCCAACGTGTCCTTCAGCAGCGGATGAATGTGCTCAAATGGCTCCCCCGCCCGTCGTGCAAACAGCGGCGCCAACATCCCGCCCTGAATCGGTCCCGGGCGGATCACCGCCACCTGGATCACCACGTCGTAAAACTGCCGCGGCTTCAGCTTCGGCAGCGTCGCCATCTGCGCCCGACTCTCGACCTGAAACGTCCCCACCGTATCCGCCGCGCACATCAGATCGTAGCGTCGCCGGATCGTCCGCCGGGATCGCCGCCATGTCCGGCACGTCGCCCCGCCGCCGCGCGCACAGCTCCAGCGATTCCTGCATCACCGCCATCATTCCCAACCCCAGCAGATCGACCTTCACGATCCCCAGATCCTCGCAATCGTCCTTGTCCCACTGCGCCACCACCCGCCCCGGCATCGACGCATTCTCCAGCGGCACCACCGAACTCAACGCCCCCCGGCAAATGATCATCCCCCCGGAATGCTGCCCCAGATGCCGCGGCAACCCCCGCATCCGCTCGTACAAAGCGATCGCCGCCTCCGAGCGCGGATGACTTACCGGCATCCCAGCCTGCTCGAGTTGCGCCCGCAGCTCCAGCGTGTGGGGAAAATCACCAGCCGCGTGGAGTTTGGAGAAGCGGTCCAAAATTTCCGGCGGGAAATTCAGCGCCTTCCCGATCTCCCGCATCGCACTCTTCCCCCGATACGTGATCACGTTCGCCGTCATCGCCGCCCCGTGCTTCCCGTAGCGCTGATACACCTCCTGGATCACGCGTTCCCGCCGATCCCCGCTCGGCAGATCCAGATCAATGTCCGGCCACGACTTCCGGCTCTCGCTCAGAAACCGCTCGAACAGCAGCTTGTAATGCAGCGGATCGCACGCCGTGATTCCCAGGCAATAGCACAACACACTGTTCGCCGCGCTCCCCCGCCCCTGCACCAGAATGTCGCTCCGTCGGCAGAACTGCACCAGATCCCAGACGATGAGAAAATACCCCGCAAACCCCAGATCGATCACCAGCTTCAACTCCCGCTCGAGCTGCCGCCGCACGTCCGGCCGGACCGTCCCATACCGCGTCACCGCCCCCGCGTAAGCCTGCTTGCGCAGCCACGACGGCATCGTCTCCCCCTCCGGCACGTCCAGCGTCGGAAACTCATACCCCAGATCTTCCAGCGAGAATTCCAGCCGCTCCGCCACCCGCTCCGTATTCTCGATCGCCTCAGGTAAATCCCGAAAAATCTCCCCCATCACCTTCCCCGGCTTCAGAGTACCGCTCCGCGTTCGGACTCAACAAGTCGCCCCGCCTTATCCAGATGCGTGTGATGCCGCGCGCAGGTAAAAACGTCCAGCACCCCCCGCGACTCCGGCACCGCGTAAAGCACCCCGTTCGTCGCCACCACCGGCACCCGCCGACTGGCGGCCAGCTCCACCAGCAGCGCATTCCGCCGCTCCTCCCCCCGCCGAAAGTGCCGCCTGACCTCCACGCAGACATCCTCCCGCCCAAAAACCGCCACCAACCGATCCAAAGCCCCTGCCATCCCCTCACAATCGAAAATCGAAAATCGAAAATCGAAAATCGAAACGAGTCCTCGAGTGAACTCCCCCAGTTCCCCCCACCGCACCGCGCACTCCGTCTTCGTCCCCCGCAGCTTCGCCCGCGTCACGAGCTGGCACAGATTCCGATACCCCGTCCGGCTTTTCACCAGCACCGGCAGGATCGAGCCATCCTCCATTGTCAGCTCCGCCCCCACGAACGACCGAATCCCCACCTCCTTCGCCGCCCCGTGCGCCCGGGCGCTACCGTAAACCCCATCCCGATCGCACACCGCGATTCCCGGCAAATCGAGCGACGCCGCCACTCTCACCAGTTCCTCCGGCGACGACGCCCCCCGCAAAAACGAAAACGCACTCCGCGCCCGCAGCTCATGGTAATCGCTCACGATAAGTAGTTTTTAGTTATTGGTTATTAGTTGATAGAAAGTGACTTGTTTTATTTTTCCTAAAATCCTGTTAATCCAACCAATCCAGTTAATCCCGTTTAGTTCGCTCATAAGCCCCCACGACCACCCACCCCGATCCTCCACTCCGCCGCGCCACCCGCAGCACCGCGCCATCGCTCATCTCCACGTCCCACTCCTCCACGCGCCACCCCCGCTCCCACCAATCCCCGAGCACCGGTAAGGCCCCGCCGAGCGCACCACGCCCCCCAGCCCGGAAAAACCCGCTCCGTCCGCCACCGCCGCAGCGGCAACCCCACCCGCTCCTGCCGCTCCCCCTCCCCCACTCTCCCCATCTCCCACTCTTCATTCAGCGCCTCCATCCCATCCAACTCGTAAGCCCCCGGTCGCCACGTATCCGCCGCCCTCGGCACCCCCACGCACCCCTCCCCCACCAACGCGTGCAGCCGCGCCAGCGTCTCGCCGAACCGATTGGGATCGCGCAATCCCTGACCGAATAACTGCAGCTGACAATTCGCCGGCCGCTCCGCCACCATCGTCAGCCGCACCCCCACCGGCTGCGCCTCCAGCTTCAGCGCCTCCAGGAACGTCTCCAAAATCCGAAACAACACCGCCGCATCCGTCGTCGGAGCCGGCACGGAAAACTCCCGCCTCAACTCCGTCCCATCGTCCAGCGGCAGCGCCAGCACCATCCGCCCCGCCACCTTCCCCGCCTCCCGCAACCGGTCACCCAGCGAATCCACGAACCGCCGCAGCAAAAACAACAGCGCCTCCGTCGTGTCCACCGGCAGGTCGAACTCGAACGCCTCCACGAATTCCTCCGGCGCCACCACCAGCCGCAGCACCCGCCTCGTCCGCCCCGCAATCTGACGCCAAACCAGGCCCGCCTCCGGCCCCAGCCGCTCGACCACCGCCTCCCGCGGCATCCGGGCAAACTCCCCAACCGTCCGCACCCCCCAATCCCCCAACACCTCCAATAATCCCCCCCCTCCCCCTCTTCCCATCTCCCCCTCTTCCGCAAAGCACCTCCTCCAGCGGCAGCTCCGCAAAAAACTCCCCCGCGTCCCGCACCACGCACACTCCCCCGCCATCGCCCGCGCATCGCGCCGCCAGCATCGCGTGGTCCGGGTTTTTCGCCATCCCCACGTGTCCCCGGAGATCCACCGCCGCCAACCGCGCCACCATCCGCTCCGCCAATTGTTGCCAGCACACCGACCGCGACAGATTCGACAAATCCACCGTCGCCACCCCGCTCGCCGTCGCCTCCACCTTCGGCGAGAACGTCAGCGCCGCCTCCACCAGCGCCGCGTCGCACGCCCGCTCCTGTTCCGGCACCCGCCCCAGCACCCGCAGCCCCTCACAACGCGCCAACGCCTGCGCCACCGGGATCCCCGGCCCCACGCCAAATCCCATCGCCGCCTCCGTCGCTTCCAGAACCAACCCCTTGCTCGCGTCCCCATCGACCACCGCCACCGGACCGCTCGCATCCCGCCACCGCAACACGGACTGAAGCCGAAACTTCGGCAGAAGCATCACGGAATACATGGGGGTGGGGTTGATAGTTTTTGGTTATTAGTTGATAGCCTGAAACGCCCACGTAATCCCAGAGCGCCACGGGGAGCGCGTGCTTCCAGCGCGCAGCGATTGGCTTCCAGCCAATCGCCCCCCCCATCCGCCCTGGGCGGCACTCACTCACCCGCACCGCCCACCAGCCAGTCACCGCCACTGTCCGCGACCTTCGCAATCATTACGCCGATCTCCTCAAGTGGATCGAAGTCGGCGAGGAAATCATCATCACCCGCCGGGGGAAAAACGTCGCCCGCCTCGTGCCGGAAATGGATCGCGCCGATGATCTCGTCGACTGGTCGAAAAGCGCTGCCTTCACCCGTGACCGCACCAACGAGCGCATGCTTACCGAGGAGGAATCCCGCATCATCCGCCAGGAGGCCAGCGGCAGATGGCAGCCTTGCGCCCGGTCTGCTGCGACACCAGTTTCCTCGTTTCCCTCTACAAAAAAAAAATCCATTCCGAGCGCGCCCGCGCCATTGTCGCCTCCCACGCGCACCCTCACCGGTGGCCACCGCGCCTTCGACGAAAACCAACGCATCCTCGCCCAAGCCGAAGGCCTGGAGCTGCCGTGAGTGAGGGTTGATGGTTGATGGTTGAGAAAAGCTTCCCCCCAAATCGTAAATCGTAAATCATAAATCCTCACCCCCTTCACGCCACGCGCTCCTCCCGCGCCACGAATTTCCGCGTCACCCGCACCTCCATCCGCGCCAGCAACTCGCCGCGCAGCCTCCCCATCACGTCCAGCCCCCAGCGCGGCCCCGCCGTCATCCGTTCCCGCGCGCCCTCCACCATCGGACGCGGCGTCACCACCACGAACACCGTCTCCGTCCCCTCCGCCACCCGTTGAAACCGGTGCCACGCACTCACCGGAATCTTCCGCAACTCCCGCTCCGGCAACCCCTGAAGGTCCAGCACCACCACCGGCAGATTGCCGTCCCGCAGCAGCAGATCCGCCGCCTTCAGAGCCGGACGCTCCTCCATCGCCACCACCCACAGCAGCCGACGCAGCAGATCCGCGTCCCAATCCTCCGGCTCGAACGTCCCGCCACCGTCCACCAATCCCACCGCGCACCCCGCCATCCGCGTCGCCTCCAACACCGCCTGTAAAAACAACGACCCGCACCCCAACGAACCCGCAAACTCGCTCACCGCCCCGCGCAACAATCCGCCACCCCCATCGTCCAGCGCCGCCACCCCCGTCGGAACACGACCCACCTCCACGACCCGCCGCGACGGAAAATCCGCCGCCAACTTCGCCCGCAAAGCCTCGAACTGAACGATTTTGTCCGAATTCACGACTCATCCCCACCATTCACCAGTCACCATTCACGAATCACGGGGCGTAATCGCCCCC
This sequence comes from uncultured Verrucomicrobiae bacterium, assembly GCA_963740185.1. GTDB lineage: Bacteria > Verrucomicrobiota > Verrucomicrobiia > Chthoniobacterales > JAATET01 > CAVVKW01. The sequence continues at coordinate 685 of CAVUDH010000006.1, read as the reverse complement.
ACCCACTTCCCGCACCAACCCCCGGTACACCCCCGCCACCCGCACGTCCCCCACCGGCACCCGCACGTCCACGTAAAATGGATTGCTGGCCCGCAGCACCACCACCCCCTCCGCCTCGTTCGGAATCACGTGTTTCAGCGTCGCCTCGTGCGCGTCCCCCACCAGCACCGCCGCGATCTCGCCCCGGTTCACGTCGATCCCCGGTCGCAACAGCACCTTGTCCCCATCGAGAATCCCATCCCCGATCATCGAATCCCCCTTCACCCGCAGCAAAAAATCGCCCGGGCGCACCTTCAAAATTTCGCGCTCCTCCAACACCACTTCCGGGATCGCTTCCGCCAGCGGCCCCGCCGGGATCGACCCCAGCAGCGGCACTCCGCCCAGCGCCACCGCGTAACGCCCCCTCGCCGTCAACCTTACCACCCGCGACCGTCCCTTGCTCCCACCTCCCCGCATCGTCGCAAACCCCTCCCGCTCGAGAATCCGCAGCGTCGGCGTCAAGCTACTCTCCCCCGCCAACCCAAGCACCCGCGCCAGATCCGGCACAAACGCCGGCTCCCCCGCTCTTCAAAGGCCCCCACCGCCCGCGCCACCCGCGCCTGTTTCTCAGTTAAATGACCCGCTTCCCGCATATCGTGTAATTACACGATGCCCGGGATTTCGACCAACAAAAAAAGACGCGCGA